>NZ_PION01000001.1:0-1227609 GCF_002810615.1 Klebsiella sp. G-Nf4
GTCGAAGCTTCTCATCCTTCCCCGTGGGGTAGAATATAGCGTGTAGCCTCGCTAAGCGAAGCGCGAGCGAGGAGATAGCAGCACAGGTGGCTGAAGAGAGTGCAACAGTAGTGGGGGAAGGATAACTTGGCGCTAAAGCGCCTCGCCCTTCGGGCCGTTGCCTGTGGCAACGTTCTCTCGCTACGCTCGAGTCGAACCTTGGTCAAAGCTTCTCATCCTTCCCCGTAGGGCAGAATATAGAGTATCGCAGGCGGAGTAAGCTGGGTAATACATGAAGAGATGGTGGTGGGGGAAGGATTCGAACCTTCGAAGTCGATGACGGCAGATTTACAGTCTGCTCCCTTTGGCCGCTCGGGAACCCCACCAGGGGTAAAATCACATTGTAGGCTATTCAGCAAAATGAATGGTGGTGGGGGAAGGATAACTCGTCGCTATCGCTCCTCGCCCTTCGGGCCGTTGCCTGTGGCAACGTTCTCTCGCTGGCGCTCGAGTCGAACCTTAGTCGAAGGTTCTTACCCTTCCCGCTAAGTGCAAACATCGTTTACGCTTGTCGGGGAAACCATATCACTGTAGTGAATAATGGTGGTGGGGGAAGGATTCGAACCTTCGAAGTCGATGACGGCAGATTTACAGTCTGCTCCCTTTGGCCGCTCGGGAACCCCACCACGGGGAATATTCACTTCTGATGCATTCAACAGGAGGGAAGGATTATTCGGAGCTAAAGCTCCTCACCCTTCGGGCCGTTGCCCTTGGCAACGTTCTCTCGCTGGCGCTCGAGTCGAACCTTTAAGTCGATGACTGCAGATTGACAGTCAGCTCCCTAATGAACGCTCGGGAACCCCACCACGGGGTAATGCTTTGTTCTGGCCTGCTTCCTTCTCGGGAAGCGGGGCGCATCATACCAAATGATGCGCCCCTGTAAAGCATTCGTTTGACAAAAATAAACTGGTTGCCTGATTTTTACGCGTAACGCCGTAAAGCTAACCAATTCATTTCTCAGTCGATTAAAGAATAATCGTCCGGTTACCGTAAACGAAGACGCGCTGCGCCAGTACCTGATACAGCGCCCGGCTCAAGACGTTTTTCTCGACATCGCGCCCGGCGCGCATCATATCTTCTGCGGTATAGGTATGATCGACGTGAATCACGTCCTGCATGATGATTGGGCCTTCATCCAGATTGTCATTCACGTAGTGGGCGGTGGCGCCAATGATCTTCACGCCACGCTCATAGGCCTGATGATAGGGACGGGCACCGATAAACGCCGGTAAAAACGAATGGTGAATATTGATGATCTTGTTCGGGAAGCGGGCGACAAACTCCGGGGTGAGGACGCGCATATATTTGGCCAGTACTACGTAATCCGGCTCATGTGCTGCAATGGCATCTCCCATCTGCTTGTCGTGTTCTTCGCGGCTTAACCCTTCGTGGCTGACCAGCTCAAACGGAATACCAAAGCGCTCTACCAGCGGGCGCAACGTGTCATGGTTGCCGATAATCGCGGCGATGTCGACATCCAGTCCGCCGTAGTTGGCTTTCATCAGCAGGTCGCCGAGGCAGTGCGCCTCTTTCGTCACCAGAATGACCACGCGGCGACGGCCTGCCGGATTCAGTTCGCGGATAGAGCCTTCAGGCAGGGCGCTGTCGAGATCGGCCAGCAGAATAGCGTCGTTAAAAATGCCTTCCAGTTCGGTGCGCATAAAGAAACGACCGGTACGGTGGTCAACAAATTCATTGTTCTGCACAATGTTGAGTTCATGCTTGTAGCAGATATTGGTGATACGCGCGATGAGGCCTTTCTGATCAGGGCAAATAGTGCGTAGTACTTTACGTTGTAATGAATGCATCGCGAGGAAAATCCTGTAGTGTTTGCAAGCGCTACGGCAGCGTTACTGGCCGCAGCATTTTTTAAATTTTTTACCTGAGCCGCAAGGGCAGGGGTCATTACGACCAATCAGCGGTCGTGTCCCGTCGATATAGTACCACTGTCCATTTTCTTTTAAGAATCTGGAACGTTCAATAATGGCGCCCGGACGGTTATTGTCATTAAAGCGGGCGACAAAGCTGACAAAGCCTTCATGTGGTGCTCGCCCTTCATCACTGGCGAACAGGGTTAAGCCAAGCCACTCGGTCTGGCTAAACCCCTTCTCCAGTTCGGCGCGAAACGCCTGTGCCTGACAGGACGGATGCCAGGTTTTAATCAGATAGTCGGCGTCTTTCATGACGAACGCGCTATAGCGGGAGCGCATAAGCTGTGACGGGCCTGGTGCAAGCTCTGCGCCGCACAGATATCGCTGGCAACATGAGCTATACTCCAGTGCGCTGCCACAGGGGCATAATTGCGACAAGACTGCCTCCATGGAAGAAAGAGTTACGGCGCTTCAACGCCAAAGGTGTTTATGTTAACTGAGCCGTGACAATGTTGCCACGCTCAGAGTGGAAGGATAGTTATCAGTAATAATGAGAAAGCTTAAAATTGGTCTGGCGTTAGGGGCGGGAGCTGCCCGAGGATGGTCGCACATTGGCGTCATCAATGCCCTCCGTCAGGCTGGTATCGAGATTGATATCGTCGCGGGGTGCTCTATCGGTTCGCTGGTAGGGGCGGCGTATGCCTGCAACCGGCTCCCGGCGCTCGAGTCATGGATCTGCTCATTCAGCAACTGGGATGTCCTGAAGCTGATGGACCTCTCCTGGCGACGTGGGGGTCTGCTGCGCGGTGAAAAGGTATTTAATCATTACCGTCGCATCATGCCGGTGACCGATATCGAACGCTGCGAACGTCGGTTTGCTGCCGTCGCGACCAATTTAAGCACCGGCCGGGAACTGTGGTTTACTGAAGGCGATCTGCACTTAGCCGTTCGAGCCTCCTGCAGTATGCCAGGATTGATGGCGCCGGTAAGGCATAATGGTTACTGGCTGGTCGATGGCGCAGTGGTCAACCCGGTTCCCGTGTCGCTGACGCGGGCAATGGGGGCCGACATCGTGATTGCCGTTGACCTGCAACATGATGCCCATCTCATGCAGCAAGATTTATTCTCCCTCGAAACGCCGCGGCCGGAAGCCGAAGAGAAGGAGGGCCCATGGCATACTCGTCTGCGCGCGCGGTTGACGCAAATGAGCTCCCGTCGTACGGCCGTGACGCCGACGGCGATGGAGATCATGACCACGTCTATCCAGGTTCTGGAGAACCGTCTTAAACGCAACCGCATGGCGGGTGACCCGCCGGATATCCTGCTGCAGCCATACTGTCCGCAAGTGTCGACGCTCGACTTCCATCGCGCAGGAGAGGCGATTGCCGCGGGCCATTTGGCCGTGGAAAAGAAAATGGATGAACTATTACCCTTAGTGCGTACAGCGGTTTGACGTACAAGTACCTGACTTAAGTAAAATCTGACAGGCGATAGTGAGAATAGCGTGCCACTATTGAATTATCGTCAGCCAGGGGAGATATCATGACGCAGCCATTGGCGGGGAAACAGATTCTGATAGTTGAAGACGAACCCGTTTTCCGCTCACTCTTGCATGGATGGCTGACCTCGCTGGGAGCAACAACCTGGCTGGCGGAAGATGGCATGGATGCCCTGCATAAAATGACCGAGGTGCGTCCAGACCTGATGATTTGCGACATCTCAATGCCGAGAATGAACGGTCTGGAACTGGTCGAGACGCTGCGTAATCGCGGCGAGCAGCTGCCGATTCTGATGATTTCCGCCACCGAAAACATGGCGGATATTGCCAAAGCGTTACGGCTGGGCGTCCAGGATGTGCTGTTAAAACCGGTGAAAGATTTCGATCGCCTGCGTGAAACCGTTTATGCCTGCCTGTATCCCGCGATGTTTAGTTCACGTGTTGAGGAGGAAGAGCGTTTATTTGAGGACTGGGACGCGCTGGTCAGTAATCCGACCGCCGCGTCGAGGCTGCTGCAGGAGCTGCAACCTCCAGTGCAACAGGAAATGTCGCATTGCCGCATTCATTATCGACAGCTGGTGTCGGCAGATAAACCGGGTCTGGTGCTCGATATTGCGCCGCTCTCGGAAAATGATTTGGCTTTCTATTGTCTGGATGTCACACGAGCAGGGGATAATGGCGTGCTGGCAGCATTATTACTGCGCGCGTTGTTCAATAGTCTGCTGCAGGAGCAACTGGCGCATCAGGGGCAACGGCTACCTGAAATGGGGAGTTTGTTAAAACAGGTCAATCAGTTGCTGCGTCAGGCGAATCTTCCCGGTCAGTTCCCTTTGCTGGTGGGTTATTACCACAGCGGTTTGAAAAATTTAATTCTGGTGTCAGCAGGCCTCAATGGCACGTTGAATACCGGTGAGCATCAAATTCAGATAAGTAATGGCGTTCCTTTAGGGACGCTAGGTGATGCCTATCTTAATCAAATTAGCCAGCGCTGCGCCTCATGGCAGTGCCAAATTTGGGGGGCCGGAGGGCGTTTACGCTTAATGTTGTCTGCGGAATGAGCAATTGCGTTTATATCTAAGCAGACGGCATTACCTGTAGCCCTTTACTGGTGGTACCATCTAGCAGTTTTATGCGTAAAAGTCCTAATTCGAGGCTATCGGAACCTTTTCAGACCAGTGAATACGCGGTTGGCTGATATACTCGACACGTTATTTGTAACGAGAAGTTTAAAAAACAAACAGTCCAGGAGATTTCAATGGCTGCCCTTAATTCTAAAGTCAGAAAAGCGGTTATCCCGGTAGCGGGATTAGGCACCAGGATGCTGCCTGCCACCAAAGCGATTCCAAAAGAAATGCTGCCGCTGGTAGATAAGCCGTTAATTCAGTACGTTGTTAATGAATGTATAGCTGCAGGAATTACTGAAATTGTTCTGGTAACGCACTCGTCGAAAAACTCTATCGAAAACCATTTCGATACCAGTTTTGAGCTGGAAGCGATGCTGGAAAAACGTGTAAAACGCCAGCTTCTGGAAGAAGTGCAGTCTATTTGCCCGCCGCACGTGACAATTATGCAGGTTCGCCAGGGCCTGGCGAAAGGCCTTGGCCACGCGGTACTTTGTGCTCATCCGGTAGTGGGTGATGAGCCGGTGGCGGTTATTCTGCCAGACGTTATTCTGGATGAGTTTGAGTCCGATCTGAGCCGCGATAACCTCGCGGAGATGATCTCTCGCTTTGATGAGACCGGCGCCAGCCAGATCATGGTTGAGCCTGTCGCGGATGTGACCGCGTATGGCGTGGTCGATTGTAAAGGTGAATCCCTGAAGCCGGGCGAAAGCGTGCCGATGGTGGGCGTGGTCGAGAAGCCAAAAGCTGACGTTGCGCCATCTAACCTGGCGGTAGTAGGGCGCTATGTCCTCAGTGCAGATATTTGGCCGCTGCTGGCGAAGACCCCTCCGGGCGCCGGTGATGAAATTCAGCTGACTGACGCAATTGATATGCTGATCGAGAAAGAGACGGTTGAAGCTTATCATATGAAAGGCAAGAGCCATGACTGCGGCAATAAGCTCGGCTACATGCAGGCATTTGTCGAATATGGCATTCGTCACAAGACGCTTGGTGAAGATTTTAAAGCCTGGCTGGAAACCGCGGTGACGAAGTAATCCGCAGTGCTATTGAAAGCCTGAAACCGGGAGCGCGTCAGCGACTCCCGGTTTTTGTTTGTCGAGCCTGAGGGCAAAAAAAATCCCGCCGGAGCGGGATTTTTAATATTGCGACAACGGAGATTAGATCAGGAAATCGTCCAGTGATTTACCTTGTTCGTCCATTGCTTTTTTGATCACCGCAGGAGTACGGCCCTGGCCAGTCCAGGTTTTGGTTTCGCCGTTTTCGTCTACATAGCTATATTTAGCCGGACGTGCAGCACGCTTAGTTTTGGTACCGGCTTTAACGGCAGCCATGGTGCTCAGCAGTTCATTCGGGTCAATACCGTCAGCAATCAGCATTTCACGGTATTGCTGCAGCTTACGCGTACGTTCTTCAATTTCTGCCGCGGCGGCGTTTTCTTCTTCACGGCGCTCGTTAACAACGACTTCTAATTTTTCCAGCATTTCTTCGAGCGTTTCAAGGGTGCATTCTCTTGCCTGCGCACGAAGAGTACGGATGTTGTTCAAAATTTTAAGTGCTTCGCTCATTGTAGTAATCTCAAACTTATATTGTGGGGTGGTTTGTTGAACTAATAATAGAGCGATAAAATGCGTTGTGCAATAGGGGAGAATGTAAGGAATTCAAAATTACTGGTTATTTGTCGCGGGAATTAATTAATTTAAGTTAAAATTCTCGTGCTGCTTCACATCTTTCCTCCTTATAGCCATGAGCGGAAGGCTGGCTAAAACACTGAGACCGTATGCTTTTTCTGAGGTTCGGTGAGAAAAATTAACCTTTACATGGGTAAATAACCCTCGTCAGTATTAGCGCATTTTTGGTTACGCGTCTTAATATAAAACAATGCGCAAGACCGCTTATAGCCCATGGGTACTGGCCCTATAAGCACGAAAAGACAATGGTTACCGCGCTGATAGCGTAACGGGGCGTACAAATAATGGCCCTGTAAATTCAATTCATCATCTTAACCCTTTCTGTTTCCAGGCCCTTCAGCGCCGCGACAATACCCCTGCTGAAAGGGCGGCTGTACGCATAAAATATGGTACAATCGCCGCCGCGATAAAACACTTTGATTGGGGTCACGCAGCCGATGGCACAACTTTATTTCTACTACTCTGCAATGAATGCAGGTAAGTCGACCGCTCTGTTGCAATCTTCGTACAATTACCAGGAGCGGGGGATGCGTACCGTCGTTTATACCGCTGAGATAGATGACCGCTTTGGCGCTGGAAAAGTCAGCTCGCGTATCGGTCTCTCCTCGCCGGCCCGGTTGTATAATCCGCAGACGTCACTCTTTAACGATATTGCGGCAGAGCACAAGCTCAAGCCGATTCACTGCGTGCTGGTGGACGAAAGCCAGTTTCTGACGCGCGAACAGGTTCATGAGCTGTCCGAAGTTGTCGATACACTGGATATTCCGGTGCTTTGCTATGGACTGCGGACGGATTTTCGCGGCGAGCTCTTTACCGGAAGCCAGTATTTACTGGCGTGGTCCGATAAGCTGGTGGAGCTGAAAACCATCTGCTTCTGCGGGCGTAAGGCCAGCATGGTGCTACGTCTCGATCAAGAGGGGCGACCTTATAATGAAGGCGAGCAGGTCGTCATCGGTGGCAATGAGCGGTATGTCTCCGTCTGTCGTAAGCATTATAAAGAGGCGCTGAGCGTGGGTTCTTTAACCCAGGTACAAAACCAGCGTCACTCCTGCTGAGCCGCTCAGAAGCTCGTACAGGCGCCTGTGGGCGCCTTTTTTATATCCAGGAAGCCTTGTGCTCAGGAATGGCTACAGGCAGGCATAAAAAAAGCCCCGTCATCTGACGGGGCTTGCAGAGCGTTTACGGCTGTTGATTAAGCGGATTTCTTCGCTTTTTTCTCAGCTTTCACTGGAGCAGCTTCGGTTTTCGCAGCAGTTTCGCCTTCGACGAATTCGCGGCCGTAGTAGGTATCCAGCAGAATCTGTTTCAGCTCGGAGATCAGCGGGTAGCGTGGGTTAGCGCCGGTGCACTGGTCATCGAATGCATCTTCAGACAGCTTATCAACGTTGGCCAGGAAGTCAGCTTCCTGAACGCCAGCTTCGCGGATAGATTTCGGAATACCCAGCTCAGCTTTGATGCTTTCCAGCCATGCCAGCAGTTTCTCGATTTTCGCTGCGGTGCGGTCGCCCGGTGCGGAGAGACCCAGGTGATCGGCGATTTCAGCGTAGCGACGACGAGCCTGCGGACGGTCGTACTGGCTGAACGCGGTCTGCTTGGTCGGGTTGTCATTCGCGTTGTAGCGGATAACGTTGCAGATCAGCAGGGCGTTGGCCAGACCGTGCGGAATATGGAACTGGGAGCCCAGTTTGTGCGCCATGGAGTGACACACCCCGAGGAAGGCGTTCGCAAACGCGATACCGGCGATAGTCGCAGCACTGTGTACGCGCTCACGGGCAACCGGGTTCTTGGAACCTTCGTGGTAGGAAGCCGGCAGGTACTCTTTCAGCAGTTTCAGTGCCTGCAGAGCCTGGCCGTCAGAGAACTCAGAAGCCAGCACGGAAACGTAAGCTTCCAGGGCGTGAGTCACCGCATCCAGACCACCGAACGCACACAGCGATTTCGGCATATCCATCACCAGGTTGGCATCGACGATGGCCATATCTGGGGTCAGCGCGTAGTCTGCCAGCGGATATTTCTGACCAGTCGCGTCATCGGTCACCACGGCGAACGGAGTGACTTCAGAACCGGTACCGGAAGTGGTGGTGATCGCCACCATCTTGGCTTTGACGCCCATTTTCGGGAACTTGTAGATACGTTTACGGATATCCATAAAGCGCAGCGCCAGTTCTTCGAAGTGGGTTTCCGGGTGCTCGTACATGACCCACATGATTTTCGCCGCATCCATCGGGGAACCGCCGCCCAGCGCGATGATGACGTCTGGTTTGAAGGAGTTCGCCAGATCGGCACCTTTACGTACGATGGTCAGGGTCGGGTCAGCTTCAACTTCGAAGAAGACTTCGGTTTCAACACCCGCTGCTTTCAGTACGGAAGTGATCTGATCGGCATAGCCGTTGTTGAACAGGAAGCGGTCAGTCACGATCAGCGCGCGTTTGTGACCATCAGTAATCACTTCATCCAGTGCGATTGGCAGGGAGCCACGACGGAAGTAGATAGATTTCGGAAGTTTGTGCCACAACATGTTTTCAGCTCGCTTAGCAACGGTTTTCTTGTTGATCAGGTGTTTCGGACCAACGTTTTCAGAGATGGAGTTACCACCCCAGGAACCACAACCCAGAGTCAGGGAAGGCGCGAGTTTGAAGTTGTACAGGTCACCGATACCACCCTGAGAAGCTGGGGTGTTGATCAGGATACGTGCGGTTTTCATCATCTGGCCGAAGTAAGCCACGCGAGCCGGCTGGTTGTCCTGGTCGGTGTACAGGCAAGAGGTATGACCGATACCGCCCATGGCGACCAGTTTTTCCGCTTTGATCACTGCGTCTTCGAAATCTTTTGCACGATACATCGCCAGTGTCGGAGACAGTTTTTCGTGAGCAAACGGTTCGCTTTCGTCAACGTTGGTGACTTCGCCAATCAGGATCTTAGTCGTAGCCGGAACGGTGAAGCCTGCCAGTTCAGCGATTTTTGCCGCTGGCTGACCAACGATAGCGGCGTTCAGCGCGCCATTTTTCAGGATGATGTCCTGAACCGCTTTCAGCTCTTTACCCTGCAGCAGGTAGCCGCCGTGGCTGGCGAAACGTTCGCGAACTGCGTCATACACTGAATCAACGACAACAACGGACTGCTCAGAAGCACAGATAACGCCGTTATCGAAGGTTTTAGACATCAGCACGGAAGCAACAGCGCGTTTGATATCAGCCGTTTCATCAATGACCACCGGGGTGTTACCGGCACCAACGCCGATAGCTGGTTTACCGGAGCTGTACGCCGCTTTCACCATGCCTGGACCACCGGTCGCAAGGATCAGGTTGATGTCCGGGTGATGCATCAGCGCGTTAGACAGTTCTACGGACGGCTGATCGATCCAGCCGATCAGGTCTTTCGGCGCGCCAGCTGCGATGGCAGCCTGCAGTACGATGTCAGCTGCTTTGTTGGTGGCTTCTTTAGCACGCGGATGCGGGGAGAAAATGATGGCGTTACGTGTCTTCAGGCTGATGAGCGATTTGAAGATGGCTGTTGAAGTCGGGTTCGTGGTCGGTACGATACCGCAGATGATGCCGATAGGTTCAGCGATAGTGATGGTACCAAAGGTGTCGTCTTCTGACAGGACGCCACAGGTTTTTTCGTCTTTATATGCGTTGTAAATGTATTCGGAAGCGAAGTGGTTTTTGATTACTTTGTCTTCAACGATACCCATGCCGGATTCGGCAACGGCCATTTTGGCGAGAGGGATTCGAGCATCTGCAGCGGCCAGAGCGGCGGCGCGGAAGATTTTATCGACTTGTTCTTGAGTGAAACTGGCATATTCACGCTGGGCTTTCTTGACACGCTCAACAAGCGCGTTCAGTTCAGCGATATTAGTAACAGCCATAGTGCTCTCCTGATAATGTTAAACTTTTTTAGTAAATCAGTCGCTCGATTCGACATTATAGACAGGCTGTTAACAGCTTGCATGTAAATGTTTATGTAGAAAAATCAGGACACTGTTTTACCGATTTACTAAAAAAGCTTTATCTCTTTAACTTTCAGGTACTGCTGCCTTCCACTCTGTTGGTGTCATCAAGATTACTCACTTCTGAGTACAAAATACGTGATTTAGATCAAGTATTGGCGTGGCTGATACCTTTCAGCTGGCTGCTTTTTAACCGGTTCGATCAAGTGTAATAGACGGGTTTTGAAATTAAAAAAACGATTAGCATTAAAACTACAAATAACTAACATTCGATACATATCACCGGGTTATGCATATTTATAATGAATATTGCATGCAAAAAGCGTATGTTTCGCGCAGTTATTTTATGCTGTTAATAGTCAACCGCCAATTTTGATGATGCTGCGGAGCCCATTGTGACTCAACCACTGTTCGATTTTGCTACCTATTTCAAGTTTTTCATTGGCTTATTTGCCCTGGTCAACCCGGTTGGCATCATTCCGGTGTTCATCAGTATGACCAGCTACCAACCGGCAGCGGTACGCAACAAGACCAACCTGACCGCAAACCTGTCGGTAGCGATCATCCTCCTGACGTCGTTGTTTCTCGGCGATGGCATTCTGCAGATTTTTGGCATCTCGATTGATTCCTTCCGCATTGCCGGCGGCATCCTGGTGGTGACCATTGCGATGTCGATGATCAGCGGCAAACTCGGCGAAGATAAACAGAACAAGCAGGAGAAGTCGGAGACGGCGGTCCGGGAGAGCATCGGCGTCGTGCCTCTCGCGCTCCCTTTAATGGCCGGACCGGGGGCAATCAGTTCAACCATCGTCTGGGGTACCCGATATCATTCCTGGGTGCACCTGGTCGGGTTCTCACTGGCGATAGCGGTATTCGCTCTCTGCTGCTGGGGCATTTTCCGAATGGCGCCGTGGCTGGTTCGTCTGCTGGGGCAGACGGGAATCAACGTCATCACCCGTATCATGGGCTTGTTGCTGATGGCCCTGGGGATCGAATTTATCGTAACCGGTATTAAAGCGCTGTTCCCCGGACTGCTTAATTAGTGGAACACCATGCAAGCGTGGAGGCTTCACTTCGCGCTTGCGCGATTATTAGCAAAACCTATTAACCAGCGCGAGATCGGCCGTTGAGATAACGTTTTGCGATAATATCTTTAAATCCATATTTTTCATTAAGATATCTGTTTTTGTTCATTGTTTTCCCCTCACGCTCTTCCTGCCTGCGATGTTATTTTCTTCACATCATTCTCTGGCACTTGCTGTCGGATCATCGAAATGATATTAGTAATTTTAACAAGGCAGTAGATGAATGTGCTAAAAAGTAACCTGTTGTTAAATTTTTGTACAAAAAAGCACCTTTTAGCCGATGCTCGATTCTCAACGCGATTAAAAAATCATATCACTATGATTAACAATGATATTTTTTTGTCGGTAGTCCGCGAAGATCTTGAGCATCGCGGGCAATATCGGCGATAAAAGAGAATCCGGTAACATATTTGCAAATTGCATTGGCGGAGGTGTTTACCTTTTGGTAATTTCCGCCGTTATCGTCTGCTGAATTATATGCGTAAATGAGAATCATTATTAATAATCTCACTGCGCCGGAACTGCCCTCCAGCGAGGGGGCAAAGAATCGACGTTAAGGCTGCCGTTCGAGCGGTCGTAATAAATAAGTCGGTGATAGCAATCTGCCAATCGCAAACGCTCCTGCGTTGGACAGATCCCCGCAAACGGGAAAAAAAACAGGCTGGTTAAAAAACCAGTAATTATAATGACTGGAGTTACAACACAATGACCATCATCACTAAAAAACGTTTGATCGCCGCGGGAGTGCTATCCGCACTCATTGCCGGCAATATGGCTATGGCAGCGGATGTCCCGGCCGGTGTGCAGCTGTCGGATAAGCAAACGCTGGTACGAAATAGCGGCGCTGAGCCGCAATCGCTGGACCCGAATAAAATTGAAGGGGTACCCGAGGCCAATATTAGCCGCGACCTCTTCGAAGGGTTGCTGAATACTTCGCCGAAAGATGGACACCCGATCCCAGGCGTGGCGGAGAGCTGGGATAATAAAGATTTTAAAGTCTGGACCTTCCATCTGCGTAAAGATGCGAAATGGTCTAACGGCGAGCCGGTTACCGCCCAGGACTTCGTATACAGCTGGCAGCGTCTGGTGGACCCGAAAACAGCGTCTCCTTATGCCAGCTATCCGCAATATGGTCATATCCTTAACGTCGACGAAATCATTGACGGCAAGAAAGCCCCGAGCGAACTGGGTGTAAAAGCCATTGACGACCACACGCTGGAAGTCACCCTCAGCGAGCCAGTCCCTTATTTTTATAAGCTGCTGGTTAACCCAGCGATGTCTCCTGTCTACAAACCGGCCATTGAAAAATTTGGCGAGAAATGGACACAGCCTGGCAATATCGTCACCAACGGTGCCTACACGCTGAAAGACTGGGTGGTCAACGAACGTATCGTGATGGAGCGCAACCCGCACTACTGGGATAATGCTAAAACCGTCATTAACACCGTCACCTGGCTGCCGACCTCTTCTGAAGTGACCTATGTTAACCGCTATCGCAGCGGTGAACTGGACATGACTTATAACCAACTGCCGATCGAACTCTTCCAGAAGCTGAAAAAAGAGATCCCGAACGAGCTGCATGTTGACCCGTATCTGTGTACCTATTATTACGAAATCAACAACCAGAAAGCGCCGTTTACCGACGTACGTGTCCGTACCGCGCTGAAGCTGGGTCTGGATCGCGACATTATTGCTAACAAGGTGAAAGGACAGGGCGATCTGCCGGCCTACGGCTACACACCGCCTTACACCGATGGCGCGAAGCTGAGCGAGCCGGAATGGTTCACCTGGTCGCAGGAAAAACGTAACGAAGAAGCGAAGAAACTGCTGGCCGAAGCCGGTTACACCGCGGATAAACCGTTAACCTTTAACCTGCTGTATAACACCTCCGATTTGCACAAGAAGCTGGCGATTGCTGCCGCCTCGCTGTGGCGTAAAAACCTGGGCATTGACGTGAAGCTGGTTAACCAGGAGTGGAAAACGTTCCTCGATACCCGTCACCAGGGCACCTATGATGTTGCACGCGCGGGCTGGTGCGCCGACTATAACGAGCCAACTTCCTTCCTGAACACCATGCTCTCTGACAGCTCAATGAACACTGCGCACTATAAGAGCCCGGCGTTCGACAAGATTATGGCTGAATCCGTAAAAGCGTCTGATGAAGCGCAGCGTACGGCAGCCTATGCGAAAGCGGAACAGCAGCTGGACAAAGACAGCGCGATCGTACCGGTCTATTACTACGTCAACGCCCGCCTGGTGAAACCGTGGGTTGGGGGCTATACCGGTAAAGACCCGATGGATAACGTCTATACCAAAGATCTCTACGTTATCAAACATTAATGGCAATACGTGGGGCGGGCCTGTGCTCGCTCCATCGTGTCTTATTTGAGAGCAGTGCAAAGGCACACGCCAGAAGGTACGGGCAATGTTAAAATTTATCTTACGTCGCTGTCTGGAAGCGATTCCGACGCTATTTATTCTTATTACCATCTCATTCTTCATGATGCGTCTGGCTCCGGGAAGTCCTTTTACCGGGGAGCGCACCCTGCCGCCGGAAGTCATGGCGAATATTGAAGCAAAATACCATTTAAACGACCCTATCATGACGCAGTACTTCAATTATCTGAAGCAACTGGCGCATGGCGATTTTGGTCCCTCGTTTAAATACAAAGATTATTCGGTCAACGATCTGGTGGCTGCCAGCTTCCCGGTTTCTGCGAAACTGGGCTTCGCCGCCTTTTTACTCGCGGTGGTGATCGGCGTCGCCGCCGGGGTGATAGCCGCTCTGAAGCAAAACACCCGATGGGACTACGCAGTGATGGGGGTAGCCATGACCGGCGTGGTTATTCCGAGCTTTGTGGTCGCGCCGCTGCTGGTGATGATCTTTGCCATTACCCTGCACTGGCTGCCGGGCGGCGGCTGGAACGGCGGAGCGCTGAAATTTATGATCCTGCCGATGGTGGCGCTTTCCCTGGCCTATATCGCCAGTATCGCCCGTATCACCCGCGGCTCGATGATAGAAGTGTTGCACTCTAACTTTATCCGCACCGCGCGGGCAAAAGGGCTGCCGATGCGCCGCATTATTTTGCGCCATGCGCTGAAGCCGGCGCTGCTGCCGGTGCTCTCCTATATGGGGCCAGCTTTCGTGGGCATCATCACCGGCTCAATGGTCATTGAAACCATTTACGGCCTGCCGGGGATCGGCCAGCTGTTCGTTAACGGGGCGCTTAACCGCGACTACTCGCTGGTGCTGAGCCTGACGATCCTCGTTGGCGCCCTGACTATCCTGTTCAACGCCATCGTTGACGTGCTGTACGCCGTTATCGATCCGAAGATTCGCTACTGAAGCCGGAGTTCGCCATGATGTTAAGTAAGAAAAATAGCGAGGCGCTGGAAAACTTCAGTGAGAAGCTGGAAGTGGAGGGGCGTAGCCTCTGGCAGGATGCGCGTCGCCGCTTTATGCACAACCGCGCCGCGGTGACCAGCCTGATAATGCTGGTGCTTATTGCGCTGTTTGTCACCTTTGCGCCGATGGTGTCGTCGTTCTCCTACTTCGATACCGACTGGGGCATGATGTCCAACGCACCGGATATGGCTTCAGGCCACTACTTCGGAACCGACTCCTCCGGGCGCGACCTGCTGGTGCGCGTGGCGATCGGCGGGCGCATTTCGCTGATGGTCGGGGTGGCAGCGGCGCTGGTGGCGGTGATCCTCGGCACGCTGTACGGTTCGCTTTCCGGTTATCTCGGCGGCAAAGTGGATTCGGTGATGATGCGTCTGCTGGAGATCCTCAACTCCTTCCCGTTTATGTTCTTCGTCATCCTGTTGGTGACCTTTTTTGGTCAGAATATCCTGCTGATCTTTGTTGCCATCGGCATGGTTTCCTGGCTGGATATGGCGCGTATCGTGCGCGGACAGACCTTGAGCCTGAAGCGTAAAGAGTTTATCGAAGCCGCGCAGGTCGGTGGGGTCTCCACGGCTAGCATCGTGCTGCGCCATATCGTCCCCAACGTACTGGGGGTGGTGGTAGTGTACGCCTCGCTGCTGGTCCCCAGCATGATCCTCTTCGAATCCTTCCTCAGCTTCCTCGGGCTGGGAACCCAGGAGCCGCTCAGCAGTTGGGGAGCATTGCTCAGTGATGGCGCCAACTCAATGGAGGTCTCGCCCTGGCTGCTGCTGTTCCCGGCGGGTTTCCTGGTGGTGACCCTGTTCTGTTTCAACTTTATCGGCGATGGTCTGCGTGATGCCCTCGACCCGAAAGACCGCTAAGGAGCGCTGCCATGACCATGATTGAAACGGCAAAAGCGCCGCAAGCGCAGAGTCACAGCGGCCTGCTGCTGGACGTGAAAGATCTTCGCGTCACCTTTAAAACGCCGGATGGCGATGTCACCGCCGTTAATGACCTGAACTTCACCCTGCAGGCGGGCGAGACGCTCGGCATTGTGGGGGAATCTGGCTCCGGTAAATCGCAAACCGCCTTCGCCCTGATGGGACTGCTGGCGGCCAACGGTCGTATCGGGGGCTCCGCCACCTTTAACGGCCGGCAGATCCTCAATTTGCCCGAGCGTGAACTGAACAAACTGCGCGCCGAGCAAATCTCGATGATTTTCCAGGATCCGATGACCTCTCTTAACCCGTATATGCGGGTGGGCGAGCAGTTAATGGAAGTTCTGATGCTGCACAAAGGACTGAGCAAAGCCGAAGCGTTTGAAGAGTCGGTGAAGATGCTCGATGCGGTAAAAATGCCGGAAGCGCGCAAGCGTATGAAGATGTTTCCGCATGAGTTCTCCGGCGGGATGCGCCAGCGCGTGATGATTGCCATGGCGCTGTTGTGCCGGCCCCGGCTGCTGATAGCGGATGAACCCACTACCGCGCTGGACGTCACCGTGCAGGCGCAGATCATGACGCTGTTGAATGAGCTTAAACGCGAATTTAATACGGCTATCATCATGATCACCCACGACCTCGGAGTGGTGGCCGGGATCTGCGATAAAGTGCTGGTGATGTATGCCGGGCGCACCATGGAGTACGGTCAGGCGCGCGATGTCTTCTATCAGCCGTCGCATCCATACTCTATTGGCCTGTTAAATGCGGTTCCACGCCTGGATGCCGAAGGCGATGCGTTGTTAACCATCCCTGGCAACCCGCCAAACCTGCTGCGATTGCCGAAAGGCTGTCCATTCCAGCCGCGCTGTCCGCACGCCATGGAGCAGTGCAGCAGCGCACCGCCGCTGGAGTCGTTCGCGCCAGGCCGCCTGCGCGCCTGCTTTAAACCGGTGGGGGATCTGCTATGAACGCCGTAACTGAACAACGAAAAGTTCTGCTCGAGATTGCCGACCTGAAGGTGCATTTCGATATCAAAGATGGCAAGCAGTGGTTCTGGCAGCCGTCGAAAACGCTGAAAGCGGTGGATGGCGTGACGCTGCGTCTCTATGAGGGAGAAACCCTCGGTGTGGTGGGGGAGTCAGGTTGCGGTAAATCGACCTTCGCCCGCGCCATTATTGGCCTGGTGAAAGCGACCGATGGCAAAGTGGCCTGGCTTGGGAAAGATCTGCTGGGCATGAAGCAGGAAGAGTGGCGCGACGTGCGCAGCGATATCCAGATGATCTTCCAGGATCCGCTGGCATCGCTGAACCCGCGCATGACCATCGGGGAGATTATCGCCGAACCGCTGCGCACCTATCATCCGAAGATGTCGCGTCAGGAAGTTCGCGATCGCGTCAAAGCGATGATGATGAAGGTCGGGTTGCTGCCTAATCTGATCAACCGCTATCCGCACGAGTTCTCCGGCGGTCAGTGCCAGCGTATTGGCATCGCACGGGCATTGATCCTTGAGCCGAAGCTGATTATCTGCGATGAGCCAGTATCTGCGCTTGACGTGTCGATTCAGGCTCAGGTGGTCAACCTGCTGCAGCAGTTGCAGCGTGAAATGGGGCTGTCACTGATATTTATCGCCCACGATCTGGCGGTGGTTAAACATATCTCCGACCGCGTCCTGGTGATGTATCTGGGCCATGCGGTGGAGCTGGGCACCTACGACGAGGTGTATCATAATCCGCTGCATCCTTATACCAAAGCGCTGATGTCGGCGGTACCGATCCCCGATCCTGATCTCGAGAAAGCGAAAACTATTCAGTTGCTGGAGGGCGAATTACCCTCGCCAATTAACCCGCCGTCGGGCTGCGTGTTCCGCACCCGCTGCCCGCTCGCCGGGCCAGAGTGTGCGAAAACCCGCCCGGTACTGGAGGGCAGTTTCCGCCATGCGGTTTCCTGCCTTAAGGTAGACCCGTTATAATCTCAGGGGCTGACGCAGGTCAGCCCTTTTTTTTTTGCGAGGTTAACGAAGTGGGTATGCTTTCTGCCGCTCGTCTGCGGCTTTATCATTTACTTTTTGATCAGAATCGACGTTCCGGCCGCCGCTTCGAAGGGCTGTGCGGACTTTTCGCCTTGCTCAGCGTGCTGGTGATTTTTATCGAGTCGGGGCTGGGCACGCAATATCATCTGACATTAGATGAATGGCATATCTTCGTCTGGCTGGAGCTGCTGGTGACCGCGGTTTTTACCGTGGAGTACCTGCTGCGTATCGCCACCTGGCCCAATCCGCTCCACTATATTTTCAGTTTTTGGGGGCTGATTGACCTGGCGACGATTTTACCGCTGTATGTAATGTGGCTGTGGCCGGAGATTAGCCTGAATTATGTCTTTGCCTGGCGAGCAATGCGGGCGATCCGCGCGCTGCGTATTCTCAAACTGTTGCGCTTTATGCCTTCGCTCAACGTGTTCTGGCGAGCAATCGTCAGTGCGCGTCACCAGCTGATTCTGTTCTATTCGTTTATCGCCATTGTGATGGTGATTTTCGGTTCGCTAATGTATTTGATCGAGGGGCCGGAATACGGCTTTACGACGCTCAATGCCTCGGTCTATTGGGCCATCGTGACCATCACCACCGTCGGCTATGGCGATATCACCCCGCATACCCCACTGGGCCGCATTCTGGCGTCTATCCTCATCCTGATCGGCTACTCCATTATCGCGATACCGACCGGGCTTATCACTACCCATATGACCAGCGCCCTGAATCGTCGGCGTCAGCGTCGCCTGTGTCCGCAGTGTCAGCAGGGCGACCATGACGATAACGCCCGTTTTTGTCACGCCTGCGGGCATGCGTTGCCGGAATAAGCTGCCAGCATAAAAAAAGCCTGCCGGGAGGATCGCGGCAGGCTTTTCACTGGCTGGTGAGCGTTACTCACGCCATAGAATATGACACAGCTTATGATCTTTTTCGCGGCACAGCAGAACACGGGCGAAAATGTCATTGATTTCCCCGCCATCGGTATCCGCCAGGCCAATCACCACTTCGGCGAAGAAATCCGGATTCAGATCGTAATCCACATGCTCTTCCCAGTCTGCTGCCGGGTCGAACAGCTCGGCGCCCCCGCGCTCTTCAAACTGCAGGTTAAACAGAATGATGTCCGCCGGGTCGAGGTTGTCGGCCGCCAGCTCGAGGAAGATATCGTAAGCCTGCTCAAGCGTTTCGTCTTCGGTCAGGCGGTTGTTTAAATCCATATCCATGATTGCTACTCATTCGGTATCTGATGGGCACGTTTTACAGCAACGGGCTGAAGAAGTAAAACAGTCGCTCGACGATCCGCTGCCAGAGCGGTCGTTTTAGCCAACGACGGGCGTCAAGCAGGCGCGAACGTGAGATATAGTCATCCTGGACCGCCGCCAGATCGCTGCCGAAACCGGCGTCATCAATGACCAGCGTAATCTCAAAATTGAGCCACAGGCTGCGCATATCCAGATTCACCGTTCCCACCAGGCTGAGTTCGCCATCCACCAGCACGCTCTTGGTATGCAACAGTCCGCCTTCAAACTGATAAATTTTGACCCCGGCTGCCAGCAGCTCGGTGAAAAAGGCCCGGCTGGCCCAGCCCACCAGCAGTGAATCGTTCTTGCGCGGTAAAATAATACTCACGTCGACGCCGCGCTGGGCTGCGGTACAGATCGCGTGCAGCAGGTCGTCGCTGGGCACGAAGTAGGGCGTCGTCATGATCAGATGCTCTTTCGCCGCGTAGGCGGCGGTGAGGAGCGCCTGATGGATCAGATCTTCCGGAAAGCCCGGGCCGGAGGCGATCGTGTGGATGGTATGCCCGCTGGCCTCTTCGAACGGCATGATATTGACGTCCGGTGGCGGCGGCAGAATGCGCTTTCCGGTTTCGATTTCCCAGTCGCAGGAGTAGACGATGCCCATCGAGGTCGCCACCGGGCCTTCCATCCGCGCCATCAGGTCAATCCACTGGCCGACCCCCGAGTCTTGCTTAAAGTAGCGCGGATCGACCATATTCATGCTGCCGGTATAGGCAATATAGTTATCGATCATCACCATTTTGCGATGTTGACGCAAATCCATCCGGCGCAGGAACACACGCATCAGGTTAACTTTGAGGGCCTCGACGACCTCAATACCGGCGTTACGCATCATCGCCGCCCACGGGCTGCGGAAAAAGGCCACGCTGCCCGCAGAGTCGAGCATTAACCGACAGTGAACCCCGCGACGGGCGGCGGCCATCAGCGATTCGGCGACGCTGTCGGCCATACCGCCTGGCTGCCAGATATAAAAGACCATCTCGATATTGTGGCGGGCCAGCTGAATATCGCGGATCAGGGCCTGCATCACATCGTCAGATTCCGTCAGCAGCTGCAGCTGGTTGCCTTTCACCCCGCCAATCCCCTGACGCCGTTCGCATAGCTTGAACAGGGATTCGGCCACCGGGCTGTTATCTTCCGCGAAGATATGTTTGCAGGCTTTGAGATCGTTTAACCACTTGGCCGTCGAGGGCCACATCGCTCTGGCGCGTTCCGCCCGGCGTTTGCCGAGATGCAGTTCACCAAAGGAGAGATAGGCGATAATTCCCACCAGCGGCAGGATATAAATGATCAGCAACCATGCCATGGCGGACGGGACAGCGCGGCGTTTCATTAGAATTCGTAATGTTACACCGGCGATCAACAGCCAGTACCCCAGAATGACCAGCCAGTTCACCACCGTGTAAAAGGTTGTCATAGATGTAAAATCCTTTTGAATGACGTTATGTGATGAGTTTACGCATCAGTATTTTTCTGGCAAATAAAAACGCAGCAAAAGCGGTAGTCAGTTGCCGGTAGAGGTTTATAATGGAGGCTGTTTTCACTCGTAGAGTCGTTGCAATGAAGCGTAGTAGAACGGAAGTAGGGCGCTGGCGCATGCTGAGACAGGTGAATCGCCGTAAAGCGCGCTGGCTGGAAGCCCAATCGCGCCGCAATATGCGGATCCTTGCTATCAGGAAGGGACTGGTGAAACGGCAGCGTCATGCTCTGCTGTTTGTCTTCCCCGACTGTTAAGTGAGCAGATTAACGGCACCGTGAGCGGTGCCGTTGTCGTTTTCTCAATTCTGCGCTGAATTCCCTTTTTATCTTCGCCATCTTTTATCTTCGCGATATTGAAATCTTTGTGTTGTCATGCAGCGATGCAACGACAGACTGAACCTGGCTTGATTTCACGTCTCATTGAAATAGGCATGCTATGCACGCCACGTTATTCCTGGCAGTTTCTTTCAGACTGAACCTATCCCTGGCGCCACAGGAATTAATCGGCATGCAGCATTTATTGTTACCCAGACAGGTGCGGCGTTGTCGAACGCATGTCACCACAGACCAGCAGATGCAACCTGATGTAAGTTGAGGGGAATAATGAAACAGGCGCTGTCAGGAAATCGCGCTTGAGGCTAAATGAACCCCACCGGAGCTGAAATAATCTGCGCCAGTGTTTCCCTTTCAGGATGGCGGTCTGGATAACGCGCCTGAATAAAATGCACGCTATTACGCGTGCGTTAATTTATATCGCATATGCTTCAGTAGATAAGGTGATGGTCACGTTATCACTCACCGCTGGCACATACTTATCAAGCTTGAAGTCAGAACGTTTGATTACACCCGTCGCATCAAAGCCAATAGCCTCTTTTTTCACCATCGGATGCATGTCCTGCTTATTCAGGGTTGCATGCAGTACTACCGGTTTGGTGATGCCTTTAATGGTCAGATTACCTTCAACATCATATTTATTCCCGCCTTTGCTTTCCACTTTGGTACTCTGGAAAGTGGCCTCTGGAAACGTTTTGACATCGAAGTATTCTTTGCCTAAAAATTCATCGGTTAACGCTTTGACATGCGTGTCAATGGTTTTTACCGGCAGAGTAACGTTAACAGAAGATTTTTCAGGGTTTTCTTTGTCAAAAGACAATTTTCCTGAAACATCAGAGATATAGGCTGTAGGGTTAGAGAATCCGAAATGGTTCCAGGCAATAAAAACCGACGTGTGCTGCGGATCCAGGTTATATTCCGTCGCCGCGGCTTGTGAAACAGGGATATATAAGGCAAGCAGAGAAAGAAATGCTGTTTTTTTCCAAAGGTTCACAAAAAGCTCCTTACATGGGTCAGGTCCAAAAATAGTAGCCCAAAAAAATTAAGCGTTTATTGAAAACATTTGTTATTCCCTTTCAAAATTTTTAATCAATTACGAATACCCCTACAATAACCCTGCGTGAACTTTACGCAAAGCAATTAATAGAATTTAAAAAATTATCATCTGCAACTTTTACCTTATAGCGTGATTTTTATTGGCCAATGTCAGCGTGTTATGTGTGCCTTTATCATTCGGGTAATGCAATTTTGGGGGCCGTGAAATCACTGCGTTCCTGAATGTAGGAAGCTTGTCTAAGCCCGGTGCAATACCTTCCGAAAACCAGAGGATAATCCGTATTTACCCTATGGCTTAATATCGATCAGGAAAAAGTGACCCGCATCGATATGCGTATCCAGTCAATTTCAAAAAAAGAGTAATAACCATGGTTTAAGCTGTTAGCTGATTTAATGTTCATATCAAACATGAAAATTCAATATATTATTCTGTAATGTCCATCGGTTATAGTTGTTTCCGTTTCATTGTATTTGGCGTTTTTTTTGCTATATCACGCCAGGCTTGCATAAAAAACAATCAACAAATAAATAAAATACAAGATCTTACATAACGGACTTACACAATCTATTAACAATTCAATATAATTCCTGGCATCGATGTTTTGTCGCCATTTTCTATCCCGGCATTATGCTTCATTTATGCCATCTGGCTTACTGCGGGGTTAAACATCGATAGTTAAATAAGAAATAGTTTTATTTCATGGTGTTATCAGGAGAGTTATTATGTCAGATACGAATCCCCGCTCATCCGGCTGGTTAGGCCTGTGGTGCCTGCTGGTCGGCGTGATACTGTTTGCGACAGGCCTGTTCTTTGTCATCGGCGGTTATAAACTGGTTTCCCTGGGGGGAAGCTGGTATTTCCTTATTGCCGGGGTTATTACCCTGCTCGCCGCGATTCAGTTTTTCCGCCGCAAGTCGTCCGCGGTGTGGCTGTTTGCTCTGGTATTCGTGGGTACCCTGATTTGGGCACTGTTTGATGCCGGCTTCGACTTCTGGCCGCTCGTTTCCCGTTTGATGGTACCCGCCGGGTTGATGCTGCTGGCAGCGGCCACCTGGCCTGCGCTACGTAAGCATGAAGGAAAGCCTTACAGCACCAAAGGGGCATGGGGGGTCTGCGTTGTCCTGGTTATCGCCATGGGCGTCACCTTTGTTCAGATGTTTCAGCCCCATCCCACAGTGGCTTTCAGTGGCGAGAAATTACCGCTGGTGCCGGTAAAAGAAGACGCTAAACAGCAAAACTGGGACCACTACGGCAATACTGCCGGCGGTAGCCGTTTTGTGGCGCTGGACCAGATCACGCGTGACAACGTAAAAAACCTGAAACCCGTCTGGACCTTCCATACTGGCGACACTCCGTTAAGCCCGGATGGCAATGGCGCAGAAGATCAGCAAACGCCGCTGCAGGTAGGCGATCGCGTTTTCCTGTGTACCCCACATAACAATGTGATCGCCGTGGATGCCGATAGCGGAAAAGAGATCTGGAGAGCGGAAATTAATGCTAAATCCGCAATCTGGATGCGCTGCCGAGGCCTGGCGTATTTTGATGCGACGAAGCCACTGACGCAGCCCACTGTGGCTGGTTCCACACCGGTTCTGCCGGCACAGGTCGCGCCGGGAGCCGCATGCCAGCGTCGCATCCTGATGAATACGATTGATGACAGATTGATCGCCTTAGACGCTGATAACGGCCAATTCTGCCCGGACTTCGGGACGAACGGCAGCGTGAATCTGCGAGAAGGGATGGGGGCCGCGGCAGATCCAAGCTATGTGTTGACTTCAGCCCCGACGCTGGCTGGCACCACAGTGGTGGTTGGTGGCCGCGTGGCGGATAACGTCAGTACTGACATGCCGGGCGGCGTGGTGCGCGGTTATGACGTGATCACTGGCCAGCAGCGCTGGGCATTTGATCCGCGTAATCCGGATCCCAATCATGTTCTGCAACCGGGGGAACATTACAAACGCAGTTCCGCTAACTCCTGGGCGCCCATGTCCTGGGATGCGTCGATGAATACCCTGTTTATTCCGATGGGGAGCTCCTCTGTTGACCTGTGGGGCGCAGACCGTATTCAGGGCGATCACAAATACGCCACTTCAATCCTGGCGCTGGATGCGACCACCGGGAAAGAGAAGTGGGTATACAAGACCGTGCGTAACGATCTGTGGGACTTCGATGTCCCGATGCAGCCAAGCCTGGTCGATTTCCCGACCAAAGAGGGCAACAAACCCGCCGTGGTGGTGGGGACCAAAGCGGGCCAAATCTATGTACTTGATCGCCTGACGGGTCAACCGCTTACCGAAGTGAAAGAGGTCCCGGTGAAACCGGCTGATATCCCAAATGAACAGTATCCGGCGACGCAGCCGCGCTCTGTTGGGATGCCGCAGATTGGGGCGGAAACCCTGAAAGAATCTGATATGTGGGGGGCAACGCCGTTTGATCAGCTGGTCTGTCGTATCAGCTTCAAATCGATGCGTTATGACGGGCTGTACACCATGCCGGGGACCGATGTTTCCCTCAGCTTCCCGGGCTCTCTGGGAGGAATGAACTGGGGCAGCCTGTCCACCGATCCGAACAACCACTATATTTTCGTCAATGATATGCGCCTGGGTCTGTGGGTTCAGCTGATTAAGCAGGACCCGCAAAGCGCGGTGGCCAACACCGGTGGCGAGGCGGTGAACGCCGGGATGGGGGCAGTCCCGATGAAAGGAACGCCGTACTCGGTCAATAAAAACCGTTTCATGTCGCCGCTGGGGATCCCGTGTCAGAAACCACCGTTTGGTACGCTGTCCGCGATTGACCTGAAAACACAGAAAATCGTCTGGCAGGTGCCGGTCGGTACCGTCCAGGATACCGGTCCGTTTGGCGTAAAAATGCGTGCTCAGATGCCGATCGGTATGCCAACGCTGGGCGGAACCCTGGCCACTCAGGGCGGTCTGGTCTTCATTGCCGGAACCCAGGACTACTACCTGCGCGCTTTCGATTCATCGACGGGTGAAGAAGTCTGGAAAACCCGTCTTCCGGTAGGAAGCCAGGGGGGACCCATCAGCTATGTCTCGCCGAAGACCGGCAAACAATACATCCTGATTTCCGCCGGTGGTGCCCGCCAGTCGCCGGATCGCGGTGACTACGTGATTGCCTATGCGCTCGATAAGTAACAGGTAGTTGGATCAGCGATAACGATCAAAGGCCCCCGCCGGACAGCGGGGGCCTTTTATATTAATGCATGGATGGCGAGACGGTAGGCGACGATGTGGTGGCAGGAGAGGGGATCTGACCCTGCACAGGACAGGTCAGTGAGAGAACAGCCAAACTTTTCGCATGATTGAAAAGGGCGGCATTTTAATGTTGTGTACCAAAATGCGCCCTTTAATCTGATGGCCTGGTGTGTTTTTGTGGCTAACCAGAAAAATAACAGGGGATTTTTTTCAAAATACTTTTTTGTACGGCTTAACAGAGACCTGGCGGTAGACGCCAGCCGCAATGTACGGATCATCATTCGCCCAGGACTGAGCCGCTTCCAGCGACTCAAACTCGGCAATCACCGTTGAGCCGCTGAACCCTGCTGCGCCGGGTTCGTTGCTGTCAACGGCCGGCATTGGCCCGGCGGTAAGCAGCCGGCCTTCATCGTGTAAGAGTTGTAGACGCGCGAGATGCGCAGGGCGAACCGAGAGCCGCTTTTCCAGAGAATCGGCGATATCTTCAGCGTAGATAACGTAAAGCACGGCAAAGCTCCTTATCAATAATCAGGCGAATTACGTTAAGTTAAACGGCGATGGACTGCAATGCAAAGATGCATACCGGTGTCGAATGCGCTGCCGGCGCGGCTTTTTTCTGCAAATGGTGGCAAAAATTGACTCAGGTTAAGACGCCTTATTGAATATGATTGCTATTTGCATTTAAAATCGGAGCATCATTTTTCAACAGAAACGACTATGAGCGCAATGACCCTTGATTTACCTCGCCGCTTCCCGTGGCCAACGCTGCTGTCCGTGGCTATCCACGGTGCCGTTGTGGCGGGGCTGCTTTATACCTCGGTACATCAGGTTATTGAACAGCCTTCTCCGACGCAGCCGATAGAGATTACGATGGTCGCGCCGGCCGATCTTGAGCCGCCCCCGGCGGCACAGCCAGTCGTGGAGCCCGTTGTCGAACCTGATCCTGAGCCGGAACCCGAGGTGGTGCCTGAACCGCCGAAAGAAGCGCCGGTGGTTATCCATAAACCGGAACCGAAGCCGAAGCCTAAACCCAAACCCAAACCGAAACCCAAGCCGGAGAAAAAGGTTGAGCAGCCCAAGCGGGACGTGAAGCCGGCAGCAGAGCCGCGTCCGGCCTCGCCGTTTGAAAACAACAATACGGCGCCAGCGCGCACCGCGCCGAGCACCTCGACCGCGGCCGCCAAACCCACCGTTACTACCCCGAGCGGCCCGCGTGCGATCAGCCGTGTCCAGCCGACCTATCCGACCCGCGCCCAGGCGCTGCGCATCGAGGGGACGGTACGGGTGAAGTTTGACGTGACGCCTGATGGCCGAATCGACAACCTGCAGATCCTCTCTGCCCAGCCGGCAAATATGTTCGAGCGCGAAGTGAAAAGCGCGATGCGCAGATGGCGTTACGAGCAGGCAAGACCGGGAACCGGCGTGACGATGACTATCAAATTCCGTCTGAATGGGGTCGAAATTAACTGATAACGGAGCCCGGCGGATCGGAGAGGTCCGCCGGGAGCCTTTTCTAACGTGCTTTTTCCATCAGCACATCGTCCAGCGCCTGCTGGGCGGTCACCAGGTGCTGGCCACCGAACAAAATTGCCCGGTTCAGCAGGGTGTACAGCTGATAGACTGGCTGACGATCGAGAAAACCTGCTGGCAGCGGTGAAACGGACTGGTAGCCGTCATAGATCTGCGGCGGCTGTTCCGGGTGCATCGGCAGCATGGCTAAATCACACTCGCGATCGCCCCAGTAGCAGGCTGGATCGAAGATGTAGGGGCCATCTGGTCCTAAGGCGCAGTTACCGGACCACAGGTCACCATGGAGCAGAGAAGGTTGCGGCTGATGGTTGGCCAGCCGCTGCTGAACCACATCGACTAAGGTATCGATATCGCCAAAGTGCAGCCCTTTCTCCGCCGCCAGCTCCAGCTGCCAGCCGATACGCTGCTCGGCAAAGAACACCGACCAGCGACGCTGCCAGGCGTTGGGCTGCGGCGTGGTGGAAAGATCGTTGTCGAAATCCAGACCAAACTGCGGCTGATCGCTCCACTGGTGCAGATGAGCTAACTGCTGGCCGAGCAGGAAGGCATTATGCGCATCCAGCGGACGGGGAGGGAGGTATTCCATGACCACAAAGCTGTAGTCACGGTCGCTGCCGACCGCAAAGACCTGCGGCACGCGAACGGTTTTGCTTCGCGACAGCAGTTCCAGCTGATCGGCCTCGGCGGTGAAGATGGGCAGAAGCTCACGTTCGTCGCATTTCACGAAGTAATCTTTCCCGCCGAAGCGTAAATGCCAGGCCGAATGGATTTCCCCACCGGGCAGCTCGGTTTTCAGTTCGATTTCAGCGTTTTCGGAATGCCAATCGCGTAAAAGTGTACTGATTGCTTGCCACATGCTGTCTCTCCCCATGTTTTCCACCATATCATAAGGTTAGCGCACTGCTACCGGGTAAACCTGGAACTGACGCACAACTGACGCTTTCCGTTGCGTTAAACGCACTTATTGAGCTTTTAACCACTCGGCGAATGTGCTGACCGTAATCTCTGCCGGGCGGCCCAGGGCCGATTCCGCCAGTCCTGCGCTGAGGGCCTTAACTTCATCAGCATCCTGGGCGCTGAGCAGGCCAAAGGTGTTGGTCCCCAGCTCATGGGGATTGCCGTCTTCATCATTGAGCGTCAGTACGAACCCGGCGCGGGTAAAGTGGTTGCTGACCTCGTTGATCTCCGTCAGCGCCTGTTCGTGAAAGGCGACGCTGGTGACCCAGGCGGTTATCTCATTGCTCATCTCTACACCCCATTGTTATCCATAGCCTTTCCAGCATAGACCATCCAGCCAATATCGTGACTCCCTCCGCCGACGCGGAGGGGCAGGGAAGATCAGCGACCGCAGAGATAATCGTAGATTTTTTGCGTATTGGCCTGCGAGCAGAGACGGGTGCCCTGATTGATCGTCGCGGCGCTACCGGCGGCGACGCCAAAGCGAACCATATCCTCCAGCCCGGCGTTTTCCGCCAGACGCAGGGTCATGGCGCCCACCATGCTGTCGCCGGCGCCGACGGTGCTCTGGCTTTTCATCGGCGGCGGCACCACCTGAACGCTGCCGCTGGCGTCAACGCCTAGCGCCCCCTGCGGCCCGAGCGAAACCACCACCCGGCGTACTTTACCGGACTGGATCAACGACTGGGCGGCAAGGCGTACGTCATCGGGTTGGCTCAGATCGCGCTGTACGAGGGCGCTGAGCTCTTTCTGGTTCGGCTTCACCAGCTCAATATTGCCGACGTCCAGCGCCGCAGCCAGCGCGTCGCCGGAGCTGTCGATAATGCAGCGCAGCCCCTGCTGTTGCGCGTTTTTCACCAGTTGCGTCAGGTTTTCGACGCTGATACCTGGCGGCAGGCTGCCGCTCACCACCAGCAGTGAGCCGGGTTCGATCGTCAGGACTTTCTCTTCCAGGCGGCGGAACTCATCATCCGTCAGCGCTGCGCCGGGCATGACAAAGCGATATTGTTCGCCGCTGGCGGCCACGTGAACGTGCAGGTTTTGCCGCGTCCAGTCTCGGGTTTCGACGGTCTCGACCGGTACCTGCTCATCGGCCAGCAGGGCTGCTAAGTGCTCGCCGGTGGCGCCGCCAACCGGGAAAATGGCGGTGGCTTTACCGCCAAGAAAGGTCACGGCACGGGCGACGTTGATCCCGCCGCCGCCGGGCTCAAATACCGGCGCGCTGCAGCGGAGTTTACCTTCGGGGTAAATCTGTGGGGTCTGCGTGGCGCTATCCAGCGAGGGGGCCAGCGTTAGCGTATAAATTTTGGTCATTCCTTCTCCTCCTTAATACGGCGACTGTATTTTATTTAAGCATGGCACGATGACTCCGGGAGGGAAAGTGATGTTCCTGAGAGATTTGCAAAGAAGCTTGTATTTTCATTATGAAATAAAGATTGTTTCCGGAGCTGTCTTATTCAAAAAACGAAAGAGTAAGTGATTGCTATGTTATTCGTGCTTTTTTATAATTTGCTACCTTTCTTAGGACCTGCACACCGCGATCCTCGCGAAAGTTTCCGGGACCCTCAGGTCTCTTTTATGTTGTACGGACGCTAAATTCAATGAGCGGGCAGGTTGTGTCTGTTCATCATTTGTACTGTCCTAAAAAATGTATTTTAGAGAGTTATAATGAAGCTTTTAAAGACAGTACCCGCAGCGGTTATGCTGGCGGGGGGGCTTTTTGCGTCTGTTGGCGCAATGGCCGATGATTCTGTATTTACCGTCATGGATGACCCTTCCGCTGCTAAAAAACCTTTCGAAGGTGTGGTTAACGCAGGCTACCTGGCGCAGTCCGGCAACACCAAGAACTCCTCGATGACGGCAGATTCCACCTTGACCTGGTATGGTAATACCACCGCATGGTCGCTGTGGGGGAACGCCAGCAACACCTCTTCCAACGATGAGCGATCCTCAGAAAAATATGCAGTCGGTGGGCGTAGCCGCTATAACCTGACCGATATGAACTATCTCTTTGGTCAGGGCAGCTGGCTGACCGACCGCTATAATGGCTATCAGCAGCGTGATGTCCTGACGGCGGGTTATGGTCGTCAGATCCTCAACGGTCCCGTGCACAGCCTGCGGTTTGAATTCGGTCCTGGCGTCCGCTATGACGAGTTTACCGATGGAGAAACCGATACTCAGCCGCTGGGTTACGCCTCCGGCACCTGGGCCTGGCAGATGACCGATAACGCCAAATTTACGCAAGGGGTATCGGTGTTTGGCGCTGAGGACACCACCGTCAACTCTGAGAGCGCGTTAAACGTGGCGATTAACGCCCATTTCGCGCTGAAAGTCGCTTACAACGTGACCTGGAACTCGGCGCCGCCTTCCTCTGCGCCGGAGCATACCGATCGCCGGACGTCGCTGTCCCTTGGGTATAAAATGTAATATTTTCAGGCCGGGTTTTCCCGGCCTGTTCGTTTTAAATTTAGCAATTAGTGGCATTATTTTTTCTGACCTTTCGTTTTAGTTTTTATAAAAAGAAATAGCCCTCCATCTTTTCTCCATTATTCCCGATTTGTTGACAAATATTCATTCTATTTGACACGAAAAGCTAAATATTTGACGGACAAATATGTGATCTGGATCTATACTGAGATGCACTGACCTGGCGGAGAAATCGCGCGGTCTGTCTTCCGTAATAAGAGAATGAACATCATGAAAAACACTCAATTTACCATCGCAGCCCTGGCGCTGTGCGTGCTTTCTTTTGGCGCATCAGCTGCCACGCCAGTCCCGCCGTCGGGCAACCAGGACCATACTCAGATAGGCATCGCCAAAGCGACTGACGTTGAGGCTGGCTCGAATATCGCCCCCGGTTCCCGGACCACCGGACAATCCATGAGCGATGCCTTTAATGTGCATACGCTGGTGGCCGGCGAGTGGTCGTAATATACCAGACCTTTATTTCGTCGTACGTCAATTAAGCCGGGTGAAGCGGTACCGGTTTAACGATCTGCATTAAAGATTAAGCATGCAATATCATTGCGTCTCTTCTATCACGTCCGAATAATATTATCCGGTTTTGCCGGCGATTATTCTCGCCTGCAGTAGCAGGATATTCGTCTTTTTATCTCTATCTCTCTTGTTTTCTCCACATTCCGCCATCATTTATACGCTTGCGGCTTTAATCACGTATCAATGATGTGTAAACTACTCCCCGGTGTTATCAGCAGGCGGTGGCAGGCGGGAACGGTCCATCCGGTCGTCCTCCTTTTTTCGCAGAGTGAAGCGGGAACTGCGCCTTAACCTGATGATAATTATGATTATATAGTTTTGTATGTGCTCTTTCGTGTGGGGCACCACTGCAAATAAGGACATAAAATGCCTGTAATTACGCTTCCTGATGGCAGTCAACGCCATTTTGACCACGCTGTTAGCCCAATGGATGTTGCGCTGGATATCGGTCCAGGCCTGGCGAAAGCCACCATTGCCGGGCGGGTAAACGGTGAACTGGTAGACGCCTGCGACCCGATCGAAAACGATTCCACCCTCTCTATTATCACTGCGAAAGATGAAGAAGGGCTGGAGATCATTCGTCACTCCTGTGCGCACCTGTTAGGCCATGCCATTAAACAGCTGTGGCCCAACACCAAAATGGCTATCGGTCCGGTTGTCGATAATGGCTTCTACTATGACGTAGACCTCGACCACACCCTGACTCAGGAAGATATCGACGCGCTCGAAAAACGTATGCATGAGCTCGCCGAGAAAAACTACGATGTCATCAAGAAGAAAGTCAGCTGGCACGAGGCGCGTGAAACCTTCGTGAAGCGTGGCGAAACCTATAAAGTTTCTATTCTTGACGAAAACATTGCTCATGATGATAAGCCGGGTCTGTATCATCATGAAGAATATATCGATATGTGCCGCGGCCCGCACGTACCGAATATGCGCTTCTGTCATCACTTCAAGCTGATGAAAACCGCCGGTGCCTACTGGCGCGGCGACAGCAACAATAAAATGTTGCAGCGTATCTACGGTACCGCGTGGGCGGATAAAAAAGCGCTGAATGCTTATCTGCAGCGTCTGGAAGAAGCCGCCAAGCGTGACCACCGTAAAATCGGTAAGCAGCTCGACCTGTATCATATGCAGGAAGAGGCGCCGGGTATGGTGTTCTGGCATAACGATGGCTGGACCATCTTCCGTGAACTGGAAACATTCGTTCGTTCTAAACTGAAAGAGTACCAGTATCAGGAAGTTAAAGGTCCGTTCATGATGGACCGTGTGCTGTGGGAAAAAACCGGTCACTGGGACAACTACAAAGATGCGATGTTCACCACCTCTTCTGAGAACCGTGAATACTGCATCAAGCCGATGAACTGCCCGGGTCACGTGCAGATCTTCAACCAGGGATTGAAATCCTATCGCGATCTGCCGCTGCGTATGGCGGAGTTCGGTAGCTGTCACCGTAACGAACCATCAGGTGCGCTGCACGGTCTGATGCGCGTTCGCGGCTTTACCCAGGATGATGCGCATATCTTCTGTACTGAAGATCAGGTTCGCGATGAAGTGAACGCCTGTATTCGTATGGTCTACGATATGTACAGCACCTTTGGCTTCGAGAAGATCGTCGTCAAACTGTCGACTCGCCCGGAAAAACGTATCGGTAGCGATGAGACCTGGGATCGCGCGGAAGCGGATCTGGCGGTGGCGCTGGAAGAAAATAACATCCCATTTGAATATCAACTGGGCGAAGGGGCCTTCTACGGCCCGAAAATTGAATTTACCCTGTATGACTGCCTCGATCGTGCATGGCAGTGCGGTACCGTACAGCTGGACTTCTCTCTGCCGCAGCGTTTAAGCGCCTCCTACGTAGGCGAAAACAACGAGCGTCAGGTGCCGGTTATGATTCACCGCGCAATTCTTGGTTCTCTGGAGCGCTTCATTGGCATCCTGACCGAAGAGTTCGCTGGCTTCTTCCCAACCTGGATTGCACCAGTGCAGGTAGTGGTCATGAATATTACCGATTCTCAGGCTGAATACGTTAACGAATTGACGCGTAAACTACAAAATGCGGGCATTCGTGTAAAAGCAGACTTGAGAAATGAGAAGATTGGCTTTAAAATCCGCGAGCACACTTTACGTCGTGTCCCGTATATGTTGGTCTGTGGCGACAAAGAAGTCGAAGCCGGCAAAGTGGCCGTGCGCACCCGTCGCGGGAAAGACCTCGGCAGCATGGACGTAAGTGAAGTGATTGAGAAGCTGCAACAAGAGATTCGCAGCCGCAGTCTTCAACAACTGGAGGAATAAGGTATTAAAGGCGGAAAACGAGTTCAAACGGCACGTCCGAATCGTATCAATGGCGAGATTCGCGCCCTGGAAGTTCGCTTGACAGGTCTGGAAGGCGAAGCTTTGGGTATTGTGAGTCTGAGAGAAGCTCTCGAAAAGGCTGAAGAGGCCGGAGTAGATTTAGTTGAAATCAGCCCTAACGCCGAACCGCCAGTTTGTCGTATCATGGACTACGGCAAGTTCCTTTATGAAAAGAGTAAGTCTTCTAAGGAACAGAAGAAAAAGCAAAAAGTTATCCAGGTTAAGGAAATTAAATTCCGTCCTGGGACCGATGATGGTGATTACCAGGTAAAACTCCGCAGCCTGGTTCGCTTTCTCGAAGATGGCGATAAGGCTAAGATCACACTGCGTTTCCGCGGTCGTGAGATGGCCCACCAGCAGATCGGTATGGAAGTGCTTACGCGCGTCCGTGACGATCTGAGTGAACTGGCAGTAGTCGAATCCTTCCCTACGAAGATCGAAGGCCGCCAGATGATCATGGTGCTCGCTCCTAAGAAGAAACAGTAAGGCCTTCAAGTAGCGATGTCAGTGGAGCCTTAGGGCTTCACTGATGTTGTTCGCCTATGTTTCGTTTATTAACAATGCGAAGTGGAAGTTATTAAGATGCCAAAAATTAAGACCGTACGCGGTGCTGCTAAGCGCTTCAAAAAAACCGGTAAAGGTGGTTTTAAGCACAAGCACGCTAACCTGCGTCACATTCTGACTAAAAAAGCTACCAAGCGTAAACGTCACCTGCGTCCGAAAGCCATGGTTTCCAAAGGCGATCTGGGCCTGGTTATCGCGTGCCTGCCGTACGCATAAGTCGTTAACGTTTAACTTTTTTAACTTAGAATAGATACAGGAGAGCACACATGGCTCGCGTAAAACGTGGTGTAATTGCACGTGCACGTCACAAGAAAATTTTGAAACAAGCTAAAGGCTACTACGGTGCGCGTTCTCGCGTATACCGCGTTGCCTTCCAGGCTGTTATCAAAGCTGGTCAGTACGCTTACCGTGACCGTCGTCAACGTAAACGTCAGTTCCGTCAACTGTGGATTGCACGTATCAACGCAGCAGCACGTCAGAACGGTATTTCTTACAGCAAATTCATCAATGGCCTGAAAAAAGCCTCTGTTGAAATCGACCGTAAGATCCTGGCTGACATCGCCGTATTCGACAAAGTAGCGTTCACCGCTCTGGTCGAAAAAGCGAAAGCAGCTCTGGCATAAGCCAGTTGAAAGAGGGAGCTTGTCTCCCTCTTTTCGTTTCAACACCATCAATACATTGACTTTTATCGGCGCAGGCTTTTCAATACAGGTCTGACGTTTCTTACCAGACAAGGTAATGCAAGCATGAATGCTGCTATTTTCCGCTTCTTTTTTTACTTTAGCACCTGAACTCAGGAGGCTAGCGCGTGAAAGAAGAAACGGAAAACAGCGCCAGAAAGCCTCCCCTGTGGAGGCTTTTTTCGTATATGGATTCGGGATATTAATTTCACTATAACCGGTGTCTGCACCGACATAATGAGGAAAACCATGTCACATCTCGCAGAGCTGGTTGCCAGTGCCAAGGCAGCCATTAACGAGGCATCAGATGTTGCTGCGCTGGACAACGTCCGCGTGGAATACCTGGGTAAAAAAGGGCATCTGACCCTGCAAATGACCACCCTGCGTGAGTTACCGCCGGAAGAGCGTCCGGCAGCCGGCGCGGTCATCAACGAAGCGAAAGAGCAGGTGCAGCAGGCGCTGAACGCGCGCAAAGCTGATCTGGAAGGCGCAGCGCTGAATGCGCGTCTGGCCGCAGAGACCATTGACGTCTCGCTGCCGGGACGCCGCATTGAAAATGGCGGCCTGCATCCGGTCACTCGCACCATCGACCGTATTGAAAGTTTCTTCGGTGAGCTCGGCTTTACCGTGGCGACTGGCCCGGAAATCGAAGATGATTACCACAACTTCGATGCGCTGAATATTCCGGGTCATCATCCGGCGCGCGCTGACCACGACACTTTCTGGTTCGATGCCACTCGCCTGCTGCGTACTCAGACCTCCGGCGTGCAGATCCGCACCATGGAAAACCAGCAGCCGCCCATCCGCATTATCGCGCCGGGCCGCGTCTATCGTAACGACTACGACCAGACTCATACCCCGATGTTCCACCAGATGGAAGGTCTGATTGTTGATAAAAACATCAGCTTCACCAACCTGAAAGGGACGCTGCACGACTTCCTGAACAACTTCTTTGAAGAAGATCTGCAGGTGCGCTTCCGTCCGTCCTACTTCCCGTTCACCGAGCCGTCCGCAGAAGTTGATGTGATGGGGAAAAACGGCAAATGGCTGGAAGTGCTGGGCTGCGGGATGGTACACCCGAACGTGCTGCGTAACGTGGGTATCGATCCGGAAGTCTACTCCGGCTTCGCCTTCGGTATGGGGATGGAACGTCTGACCATGCTGCGTTATGGCGTGACCGATTTGCGCGCGTTCTTCGAAAACGATCTGCGTTTCCTCAAACAGTTTAAATAAGGGCAGGACAGAACAATGAAATTCAGTGAACTGTGGTTACGCGAGTGGGTTAACCCGGCGATCGACAGCGAAGCGCTTTCCGATCAGATCACCATGGCGGGCCTCGAAGTCGATGGCGTTGAGCCGGTTGCCGGCAGCTTCAACGGCGTAGTGGTCGGTGAAGTGGTGGAGTGCGGCCAGCATCCAAATGCTGACAAACTGCGCGTCACCAAAGTCAACGTGGGCGGTGAACGCCTGCTGGATATCGTCTGCGGCGCGCCAAACTGCCGTCAGGGGCTGAAAGTCGCCGTGGCGACCATCGGCGCCGTACTGCCGGGCGATTTTAAAATTAAAGCGGCGAAGCTGCGCGGTGAACCGTCAGAAGGGATGCTGTGCTCCTTCTCCGAGCTGGGTATTTCCGACGACCATAGCGGAATTATCGAACTGCCGGCGGATGCGCCGATCGGCACTGATATTCGTGAATACCTCAAGCTTGACGATAACACTATCGAAATCAGCGTCACGCCAAACCGCGCCGACTGCCTGGGTATCATCGGTGTGGCGCGCGATGTCGCTGTGCTGAACAAAGCGCCGCTGAACGCGCCGGAAATCACTCCGGTTGCCGCGACCATTGACGACGTGCTGCCGATTCAGGTTGACGCGCCGCAGGCCTGCCCGCGCTATCTGGGCCGCGTGGTGAAAGGCATCAACGTCAAAGCGCCGACGCCGCTGTGGATGAAAGAGAAGCTGCGTCGCTGCGGGATCCGCTCCATCGACGCGGTGGTTGACGTGACTAACTATGTCCTGCTTGAGCTGGGCCAGCCGATGCACGCCTTTGACCGCGACCGTATCGAAGGCGGGATCGTGGTGCGCATGGCGAAAGAGGGTGAAACCCTGGTGCTGCTCGATGGCTCTGAAGCGAAGCTCGACAGTGACACCCTGGTTATTGCTGACCATAACAAAGCGCTGGCGATGGGCGGGATCTTCGGCGGGGAACACTCCGGTGTTAACGACGAAACCCAGAACGTGCTGCTGGAGTGTGCCTTCTTCAGCCCGCTGTCCATTACCGGCCGCGCGCGCCGTCACGGCCTGCACACCGATGCCTCTCATCGTTATGAGCGCGGCGTCGATCCGGCGCTGCAGTATAAAGCGCTGGAGCGTGCCACGCGTCTGCTGATCGACCTCTGCGGCGGTGAAGCCGGCCCGGTGATCGACGTGACCCACGAAGAGACCCTGCCAAAACGCGCCACCATTACCCTGCGTCGTAGCAAACTGGATCGCCTGATTGGCCACCATATCGATGACGCGCAGGTCACCGACATTCTGCAGCGCCTGGGTTGCGAAGTGACGGTAGGTCAGGGTGAATGGCAGGCAGTCGCCCCGAGCTGGCGTTTCGACATGGAGATCGAAGAAGATCTGGTCGAAGAAGTGGCTCGCGTTTATGGCTACAACAACATTCCTGATGAGCCAGTACAGGCGGGTCTGATCATGGGGACCCACCGTGAAGCTGACCTGTCGCTGAAGCGCGTGAAAACGCTGCTGAACGACAAAGGCTATCAGGAAGTGATCACCTACAGCTTTGTTGACCCGAAAGTCCAGCAGCTGATCCACGTCGGGGAAGAGGCGCTGATCCTGCCAAGCCCGATCTCCAGTGAAATGTCGGCGATGCGTCTGTCGCTGTGGACCGGCCTGTTGGGGACCGTGGTCTACAACCAGAACCGTCAGCAGAGCCGCGTGCGCATCTTTGAGAGTGGTCTGCGCTTCGTGCCGGATACTCAGGCGCCGCTGGGCATTCGTCAGGATGTGATGCTGGCCGGGGCGATCTGCGGTAACCGCTATGAAGAGCACTGGACGCTGGCGAAAGAGACGGTCGATTTCTATGATCTGAAGGGCGATCTGGAATCCGTTCTGGATTTAACCGGTAAATTGGCCGACATCGAGTTCCGTGGCGAAGCGATAACTGCGCTGCATCCAGGCCAATCCGCAGCGATTTATCTTAAAGGTGAACGCATTGGTTTCATTGGGGTTGTTCATCCTGAGCTGGAACGTAAACTGGATCTGAACGGTCGCACTCTGGTGTTCGAACTGGAGTGGAACAAGCTCGCAGACCGCGTGGTGCCTCAGGCGCGCGATATTTCCCGCTTCCCGGCGAACCGTCGCGACATCGCGGTACTGGTCGCTGAAAACGTGGCTGCTGCCGATGTTTTAGCCGAATGTAAGAAAGTTGGCGTAAATCAGGTAGTTGGCGTAAACTTATTTGACGTGTACCGTGGTAAAGGTGTGGCGGAAGGGTATAAGAGCCTTGCGATTAGCCTGATCCTGCAGGATACCAGCCGTACACTCGAAGAAGAGGAGATTGCCGCTACCGTTGCCAGATGTGTAGAGGCATTAAAAGAGCGATTCCAGGCATCATTGAGGGATTGAACCTATGGCGCTTACAAAAGCTGAAATGTCAGAATATCTGTTTGATAAGCTTGGGCTTAGCAAGCGGGATGCCAAAGAACTGGTCGAGTTGTTTTTCGAAGAGATCCGTCGTGCTCTGGAAAACGGAGAACAGGTCAAACTCTCCGGGTTCGGCAACTTCGATTTGCGGGATAAAAACCAACGCCCGGGACGTAACCCGAAGACGGGGGAGGATATTCCCATTACAGCCCGGCGCGTGGTGACCTTCAGACCCGGTCAGAAGCTGAAAAGCCGTGTCGAAAACGCGTCACCGAAAGACAAATAATCTGAACTAATTAAAAAGGCCGCATTGCGGCCTTTTTCTTTTCTATACGTCCTTACGCTTTGACGGCGGTGAGCATGATCTCCACCAGGATATCCGGTCGCGCCATCTCCGCCTGTACTGCTGCTCGCGCCGGGCTCTGGCCTTCCGGCATCCACTGTACCCACACGTCATTGAATGCGACAAAATCACGTTCGATATCTTTCAGCCAGATCTGCGCGGAGAGAATTTGGCGCTTATCGCTCCCGGCAGCCGCCAACAGGGCATCGATCTTCTCCAGCACTTCACGGGTTTGTAAAACGATATCGTCTTCGCTGCTTTTTGGCGTCTGCCCGGAGAGGAACAACAGATTGCCATACGCAACGCTGGCGGAAAGGCGAGGTTGTGGATTATTGCGAATAATGGTCATGCGGTTTGTTTCCATGTGAGACCTTCTAAAGAAATAGTGGGTGCCTGATTGTCGATTAACGCGCCCAGCACCACCGCGCTGCCGGCGGCGAGGGTAAAGCCGAGACTACCCTGGCCGAGGTTCATCCACAGATTGGGGTATCCGGCGCGACCCAGCATCGGCGGGCCTGCTGGTGTTGACGGGCGCATGCCGGTCCAGGCTTCGGCCTTGTCCAGCCCTTCGAGTTCGGGAAAGCTACGGGCGACGATGTTTTTCAGCGCCTGAATGCGGCTCTCGCGCAGTTGGTCGCCGTCGTAGCCGATGTCCACCATCGCCGCGATGCGCAGTTGTTGGCCAAGGCGGGCATAAACGATTTTGTGCCCGTAGTCGGTGACGCTGATGTCAGGGGCAATACCTGCTTTTTCAGGATAGGGCAGGGTCAGGCTGTACCCCTTCAGGGCGCACAGCGGCACGCGAACCCCCAGATGCCCAAGCAGAGGACCGCTGCCGTTACCGGCGGCAACGACATAATCATCGCCGGTGATGGTTCCCCGGTTGGTCTCCAGGGCGCTGATGCGTCCGCCGCGCTTATTGAGCTGCTGCACCTCACAGTGCGTCAGCAGGCTAAAGTCGTTGCTGGCATTGAGCTTGTCGAGCAGGGCAAGGCAGAACTGATGGCAATCTGCCGTTTCATCGCCCGGCGAATAAATTCCGCCCTGCAGCGAAGGGCTGATATGTCTGAGTGCCGGCTCCAGCTGCAGACAGGCGTCAGCATTCAGCGCTTGTTGATACTGAGGATCTATTCCTTTTGCCGCTTTATTAAAATCATATCCGCGGCGATGGATAATTAATTTACCGCTGCGCCGCCAGTGAAAATCGGCAAGATTATCCTCATCCAGCCATGACTGCATGACCTGACGGCTGAGCAACGACAGGCGCAAAATATGATTGCCGTTCATTTTATTAGTCTGGCTATTACAGGCACGCAGGAACTGCAGCAGCCAGCGCCACTGCTGGAAAGACATCTTAAGACGCATATTCAGCGGCGAATCGGCTTTGCCCATCCATTTAATCCCCTGCAGGGGAACGCCGCTATCGGCAAGGGGGGCAACGTAGCGATAACTTAATTGTCCGCCGTTAGCAAAACTGGTGGCACTGCCCGGTTCGGCATTGCGCTCCAGTAATTGCACCCGATGGCCGCGCTTAATCAGTTCCCAGGCCGTGGCCAGACCGACCACGCCGCCGCCGATAATGACAATGCGTTTGTTCATAACCCGATATATCCACCGCTGATCAATTTATCGGGTTATGTCAAAGCATTTACCCCAGCGGCGCAATTGACTTTTTATGGTCAGGGTATAACCGCAGGTTAATCTCCTTGAGTTGCTGGCGCAGACGCTGGCAGAGAAAATCGACGAACTTTTGCGCCATTGGACTCAGCGAAACATCGGCCCGGCGCAGCAGGCAGAGGTTGATGGCAATCGGCGGCGTAATGGGGTGGATCATCTCGGGATCCAGGTTGTGCTGGGCGGAAAAGATATCAGTGATGCTGCAGCCCATGCCGCGCTTCACGAACTCGGTAGCCATATAGTAGGTCTGGACGTTAAGCCGGGTGGTGGAAAAGTCGCGACGGGTGGCGATGGCCGCAGAGAGCGAGTGCGGCCCTGGCGAGATCCAGCGCTGCTGGTCGATCTGGCTGATGTCCACCGCCCCCTGACGATAATGACGGTCGATGTACACCAGCGGTACTTCGGCAATCAGGGTGGTCAGGATCTCTCCCTGCTGCACCGGCTGTAGCGTCAGCGCCAAATCTATCTCGCGCAAATCCAGTTTTCTGACCAGCGTCTCGGTGTGCTCGGTGGTGAGCGTCATCACCAGGTTGCTGTTTTGCTGATAAAAGTCGGTCACCAGCTCTGGCACCAGGCTTAACCCCAGGCTCGGCAGGCAGCCTAAGGTGATTTTGGCGCGCGGATCGCGAGCCAGGTTGTCGGCCAACAGGCGCAGGTTGTCCAGGTCCTGATAAATGCTCTGCGCTTTTTCGAAAAGTGTGATCGCCTCGCTGGTCGGTAGCAGCTTGCCGCGCACCCGCTGAAAGAGGGTAAAACCCAGTTTCATCTCGGCGCTTTTTAGCGCTTTGCTGGCCGCTGGCTGAGAGATATTAAGCGCTTCCGCCGCCCGTGACAGCGAGCCGCAGGTCATTACGGCATGAAAGATTTCCAGATGACGCAGTTTCATGAACAGTTAACTCAGGGTTATAGCCTACCGATAAAAAGTCATTTTCCACTAACACTAAGTTAACATAAATTTAATCTCCAATCAGCGCTCCGGTTACATATTGTGCTGTAGACCCCGCCTGATGGCGGAATATTACGCTCTCAGAATTTATTCCTTTGTACCCAAACGCACCCTCAGGCTCGCGGCCAATAATGAAAAAGAGGGGGGATGTTTTCTGAGCAGGCCCCAATACACCACCTGACCTTTACGGTCGGATTGATTGGCATTAAGGAGTGTTATGAGTGACTCAACGCTCACAGGCAATGCGCCTGTCAGACGAAATATCACGCGGAAAAACGTTATTACTGGTCTGTTATTGCTGCTGTTCGTGTTGATCGCGCTGTGGTGCCACGGTCGACCGGGCAGTGAGCTTGGCCTGCTGGGATTTACGCCGCTGGTGGCACTAGCGATATTATCGCTGATCGGCGTTGATATTGTGCTGGCGGTGATCTCCTCGATTATTATCGCCATGATAATGACCTCGACCGGCCTGCCGGAAATGGGCACGATGCTGGCGAAATCCACCGGATCATTTATCGCCACCGTAGGGCTTATCATTATGCTCGGCGCCGGCGTGGGGGAAGTGGCCACCCGCACCGGCGCAGCGGTTGAGCTGGTGAAATTCGTGGTCCATCGTATTGGGCTGTCGAGCCAGACGCGGGTTAAGTTCGGCATTGTGGTGTCATCGATTTTAATTTGTGGTTCGCTGGGCACCATGGCCGGTGGTAACGCCATTATCGTGGCCGTGATCATTCCGGTGGCGGCAGCGGTACGCTTAACGCCGCCGACAGTCGCCGCGCTGATGATGACCGCCGGCTCCGTTGGGCTCTTTACCGGGCCCTTCACCCCCAGCACCGTGACAATCCTCAGCCTCGGCGGGTTGAGCTATCCGGACTATCTGCTGTACGTCGGTCTGCCGATGAGTGCGGTGACGCTGCTGGCCGGCTGGATAATGGCGGGGCGGATCCAGAAGATGACCGAAGGCAAACTGCGCTATGACGTCGATCTTTCGGAGAAGCCAAAAGAGGAAGGATCTCAGCGCCGCGCAGCAGCGTCGGCGTAAATTAAGCGCGCTGGCCTTCGCCGCGACGATCATTGTGATGGCGGTCGTTGGCGTGGTGATCAAAGCTGGCTTCAGCTTTGCGATTATCGTGATGCTGCTGGTGGCGCTGATGACCGGGCTGGTAGGCGGCCTGCGACCGACGCAGATCCTGCAGGCGCTGTATCACGGCTGCGGCCGTCTGGTGTGGATGTTTATCCTCTACTGGCTGTATAACCCAATCCTTGAACTGATGGATGGTCTGCATGCCTATCAGGGGCTGCTGGAGTATACCCAACCGCTGCTCGAGGGTATCTCCCCGGCCTGGCTGTGCTTTAGCATCTTCGCGTTCAATATTATCGGCCATGTGCCCGGTGCGGCGGTGGCGCAAATGACGTTTACCCATAAAATCTTTGGCCCGATGCTGATGGCCGCCGGCGTGCCGCCGCAGGGGACCACCGCGGTGCTGCTCGCCTCGTCTCAGGTGGACTGGTTCGGTCCGTTTCCCTCATCGGACATGTTCGGCCAGATGGGGCTGGCGCAGTCAACGCATCTGAAATATATGCTCTATAACGGCTGGGCAATCGTGGTGGCGAATATCATTCTCTTTGCGCTGCTGTTTCAGATCCTGGTGTAACGAACGACCGCAGACGCGGGGGAGGTCTTCCTCCGCGTCGACGAACGGGCGCGAGGTTTTCCTTTTCTCACCGCGACACCCACCGTAAAATCAGTCTCTTGTTCCCACTGCGTAATGGAATCTATGCTGACTCTCGCCCATCTTCAACAGCGCCGCAGCCGGCGTTGGCTCTTTGGATTAACGCTGTTGCTCCTGGTTACGCTACTGATCAGCCTGTGCGCGGGCGATCAATGGATCCCGCCTGGGGAATGGCTGAGCGCGAAAGGCCAGTTGTTCATCTGGCAGATCCGCCTGCCGCGAACCCTGGCGGTGGTGCTGGTGGGGGCGGCGCTGGCGCTCTCCGGGGCGATTATGCAGGCACTGTTTGAAAATCCGCTGGCGGAGCCGGGTCTGCTGGGCGTCTCCAACGGGGCGGGCGTTGGGCTGATTGCCGCCGTCCTGCTGGGGAAAGGGGTCTTGCCCGGCTGGGCGCTCGGCCTGTGCGCGATCCTCGGCGCGCTGCTGATCACCTTTATTCTGCTACGTTTTGCCCGCCGCCATCTGTCTACCAGTCGTCTGCTGCTGGCGGGGGTGGCGCTGGGGATCATCTGCAGCGCCCTGATGACCTGGGCGGTCTACTTCTCCACCTCTTTTGACCTGCGTCAGCTGATGTACTGGATGATGGGCGGGTTTGGCGGCGTCGACTGGCAGCAGTTGTGGCTGATGATAGCCCTCCTGCCGGTGCTCTGCTGGGTCTGTCTGCAGTCGCAACCCCTGAATTTACTGGCGCTGGGCGAGGTCTCCGCTCGTCAGCTCGGGCTGCCGCTGTGGCTATGGCGCAAGCTGCTGGTGGTGGCGACCGGATGGTTGGTCGGCGTTAGCGTGGCGCTGGCGGGGGCAATTGGCTTTATCGGCCTGGTGATCCCGCACATTCTGCGATTATGCGGCTTAAGCGATCACCGGGTGTTGCTCCCGGCCTGTATGCTGGCGGGGGCGAGCGCCTTGCTGGGGGCGGATATCATTGCCCGACTGGCGCTTTCCGCCGCAGAGCTGCCGATTGGCGTGGTGACGGCGACGCTGGGCGCGCCTGTATTTATCTGGTTGCTGCTGCGTTCGCGGGTGCGAGGATAGCGCGGCGCCGTCGGCAGGGACGGCGCCGGTTCAGGCTTACCAGCCTTTAATCGCGTCGCCTTTGTAGACTTCCTTCGCTTTTTCCGCGACTTCGCTGGTCTGGAAGGCGGCTTTCAGCTCCTGAATTTTCTTGCTGTCCTTATTATCCTCGCGGGCGACAATCGCATTCACGTAAGGGGAATCCGGCTCCTCCATAAACAGACCGTCGCGGGCGGCCGACAGGCCCGCCTGAGCGGAGAAGTTGGTGTTAATAATTGACAGGCTGACGTTCGGATCATCAAGGGTACGGGTCAGCTGCGGGGTATCCACTTCAACAATTTTCAGCTGTTTCGGGTTGTCGATGATATCCAGCGTGGTGGGTAAATAGCCGACGCCCGGTTTCAGCTTGAGTAACCCCTGCGCCTGGAGCAGCAGCAGGCTGCGGCCCAGGGTGGTGGTTTCATTAGAAATGGTCACCGTCGCCCCATCGGGCAGTTCGCTGATGTTTTTGATCCGGTGAGAATAGGCGGCGATAGGGAAGACAAAGGTTTTACCGACCACCGCAAATTTATAGCCACGCTCTTTCGACTGCGCCTCAAGGTACGGCAGGGTCTGGAAGGCGTTGGCATCCACATCTTTGTTGTTCAGCGCTTCGTTGGGCAGCACATAATCATTGAAGGAGACCACTTCGACGTCGAGATGATATTTATCCTTCGCCACCTGCTCCACCACTTTCCAGATGGCTTCGTCCGGCCCGGTATTGATAGCGACTTTCACTTTATTATCTTCATCCGGAGAGCAGGCGCTCAGCAGGGCGACAGAGGTGGCGATTAACGCCAGGCTAAACAACTTCTTCATCAATAAAACTCTCTTAAATTAACAAGTAACGAAACCATATTACATTACCGGGATACTGTACACGGAAATGGTCGACTGCCCAATTGAGAGGATTTCATGTTGCCGGCGGCCAGCGAAGCGCTGTTACATCATGCGACAACTCGGGGGGATTGGCAGTAGAATGGCGGCCGCTGAATCCGCTACAGTAGATAGGGATCACCTTCACCGGAAACCGGTTTATCCATTGAGGACAGGCTATGCAACATGACATTCTGAATACCGAAGTGACGACCATTGATGGCGAGAAAACCACCCTGGCATCCTTTGCCGGCAAGGTGCTGTTGATCGTCAATGTGGCCTCGAAATGCGGCCTGACGCCGCAGTATGAGCAACTGGAGGATCTGCAAAAGCAGTTTGCCGGCGAGGGCTTTAGCGTACTGGGGTTCCCCTGCAACCAGTTCCTCGGCCAGGAGCCGGGCAGTGAAGAAGAGATTAAGACCTTCTGCAGCACCACCTACGGCGTCACCTTCCCGCTGTTCAGCAAAATTGACGTCAACGGTGAACATCGCGCACCGCTGTATCAAAAACTGATTGCCGCCGCGCCGAAAGCGGTGGCCCCGGAAGGCAGCGGTTTTTATGAGCGGATGGCCAGCAAAGGCCGGGCGCCGCTGTATGTGGACGACATTCTGTGGAATTTCGAAAAATTCCTCGTCGATCGCCAGGGCAACGTCATTCAGCGCTTCTCTCCGGATATGACGCCGGACGATCCGCAGCTGGTGGCGGCGATTAAAGGAGCGCTGGCGAAATAATGGCGTTTCTGATGCAGCTACAGGATGTAGAAGCGGCGGGGCGTCTGGCCCCGTTCTCTGCGGCTTTTCGCGCCGGGGAGATTGTCCACCTGGTGGGGCCGAACGGCGCAGGGAAGAGCACGCTGCTGACCCGCATGGCGGGGCTGTCCGACGGCCCCGGCACGGTTCATTTTAACGGCCGGCGGCTTGACGAGTGGCCGGCGACGGAGCTGGCGCGCCGTCGCGGATATCTGTGCCAACACCAGACCCCGCCGTTCGCCATGCCGGTGTGGCACTACCTGGCGCTGCATATGCAGCAGCAGGGCGATAGCGCCCGTCTGAGCGATATCGCGGCCAGGCTTGGTCTGGACAATAAGCTGGGCCGTCAGGTCAATCAGCTTTCGGGCGGTGAGTGGCAGCGCGTGCGGCTGGCGGCAGTCATCCTGCAGATCGATCCCTTGAGTCATCCCGCGGGTCAACTGCTGCTGCTGGATGAGCCGATGAACAGTCTGGATGTGGCTCAGCAGGCGGCGCTGGATCGGCTGTTACGTGAGCTGAGCGCGGCGGGTATTGCGGTGGTGATGAGCAGCCACGATCTCAACCATACCCTGCGCCATGCCGGACAAAGCTGGCTGCTCTGCCAGGGCGAAGCCATCGCCTGCGGAGAGACCGCCGAGGTGCTGAATGAGGAAAATTTAACCGCTGCCTATGCGATCCCGTTCCAGCGCGTGGAGGTGGCCGGTCATATTATGCTCATCGCGTCACAGTAGCACGCAGTCACCTTGTCAGTGTATTGATAAACAAGCTAAATTATTGCGATAAAGAGACTAGGGACAGAGGGATCATCTGAAATGCGCTTCTGGTTCATGTTGGCGGCGGCGTTAATTTTAGCCGGCTGCAGCAGCCATCGGGCACCGCCGCCGAATCCTCGGCTGGCTGACTCCATTACGGTGGTGGCGAATCTGAACGAGCAGCTGCGCAGCTGGCGTGGCGCGCCGTATCGCTACGGCGGCATGACGCCGCGCGGCGTTGACTGCTCCGGCTTCGTGGTGCGCACGTTTCGCGATAAATTTGCCCTCCAGCTGCCGCGTGAAACCCGCGAGCAGGCGGAAGTCGGCACCCGCATCGATAAGCGCGATCTGCTGCCCGGCGATCTGGTGTTCTTCAAAACCGGCTCAGGGGAGAGCGGCTTACACGTTGGCATTTACGATACCGACAACCAGTTTATTCATGCCTCCACCAGCCAGGGCGTCACCCGTTCCTCGCTGGATAACGTCTACTGGAACAAAAAGTTCTGGCAGGCGCGGCGTATCTGACGTCATTCAGAAGCAAGAGGGAAGTGAGGCTTCCCTTTTTTCTGCCGATAACCCTGCACTCCGCCTGTGTTAATCCGCTGTTCGAGGCACTACACTGAAGGAAGGAGGAACCATGACCCTTTCTTTTACCACCCACTGGCGGGATGAACTGCCGGATTTTTACACTTCCCTGTCACCGACGCCGCTGGATAACGCCCGACTCATCTGGCGCAACGCCCCACTGGCGCAACAGCTGGGGGTGCCCGACGCCCTGTTTGCGCCTGAAAGTGGGGCCGGCGTCTGGGGCGGCGAAGCGCTGCTTCCGGGCATGTCGCCGCTGGCGCAGGTTTACAGCGGCCATCAGTTTGGCGCCTGGGCTGGCCAGCTGGGCGACGGACGCGGGATCCTGCTCGGCGAGCAGCAGCTGGCGGATGGCCGCCGTTACGACTGGCATCTGAAAGGCGCCGGCCTGACTCCTTATTCGCGGATGGGGGACGGCCGCGCTGTGCTGCGCTCGACGATCCGGGAAAGTCTGGCGTCAGAGGCGATGCACGCGCTGGGGATCCCGACGACGCGCGCCCTGGCGATGGTGACCAGCGATACGCCGGTCTACCGCGAGCGCGTGGAGGCTGGCGCGATGTTGATGCGGGTGGCAGAGAGCCATGTCCGCTTCGGCCATTTCGAACATTTTTACTATCGCCGTGAGCCGCAGAAGGTCCAGCAATTGGCCGACTATGTCATTCGCCACCACTGGCCGCAGCTGCAGGATGAGGCAGACAAGTATCTGTTATGGTTCCGTGACGTTGTCACGCGTACCGCGCAGACCATCGCCAGCTGGCAAACCGTGGGCTTTGCCCATGGGGTAATGAATACCGACAATATGTCAATTCTCGGTCTGACCATCGACTACGGCCCGTATGGCTTCCTTGACGATTTTCAGCCGGACTTCATCTGCAACCACTCGGATTACCAGGGGCGCTACAGTTTTGAAAACCAGCCGGCGGTAGGACTGTGGAATCTGCAGCGTCTGGCCCAGTCGCTGTCGCCGTTTATCAGCGCCGAAGCGCTGAACGCGGCGCTGGATGATTATCAGCACGCCTTGCTGACTACTTATGGCCAGCGGATGCGCGATAAACTCGGCCTGTTCAGCCAGCAGAAAGGGGATAACGACCTGCTGGACGGGCTGTTTGCCCTGATGATCCGTGAGAAGAGCGACTATACCCGAACGTTCCGCCTGCTGAGCCACAGCGAACAGCTCAGCGCCGCCTCGCCGCTGCGCGACGAGTTTATCGATCGGGGGGCTTTTGACAGCTGGTTTGCCGGGTATCGTGCGCGCCTGCGTGATGAACAGGTGGATGACGCGCAGCGCCAGCAGCGGATGCATGGCGTTAATCCGGCGCTGGTGTTACGCAACTGGCTGGCGCAGCGGGCGATAGAGCAGGCCGAGGCGGGCGATATGGGCGAGCTGGAGCGCCTGCATGCCGCGCTGGCTGACCCCTTTACCGATCGCGAGGACGACTACGTCCGCCGCCCACCGGACTGGGGGAAACGTCTGGAAGTCAGCTGCTCGAGCTAACTCGCCTCGCCCCGCGCTCAGCGGGGCGCTTATTTGGTCAGAATTAACTTCCCGGCATGGGTCTGGCGCAGCAGATAGCGCTGGCCGCCATGTTCAATGACTACCCGTCCTTCGCTACCTAACAGCACCCGACTGCTAATCTGCCTGTCCGTCGCCACGGGATAAGGGGCATTGTCTTTTGGTTTTTCAGCTGTGGCAGTGTTATCCATACGCGTCATAGCTCTCAAAATAAAAATCAAAGCAACAATGATAATCATTATCAATAATGTTGTTTTTGACGGCAAGCGTTATTTATCGTGTTACCGGATTTGGTAGGGGAGTCACCGAAGGAAATTGCCCGCCGCAGGCGCGACGGGCGGAGCGGTTACAGACGGGTAGCGGTGGCGGCGGCCAGCTCGCTCAATAACCTTTCGCTGTCATCCCAGCTCAGGCAGGGGTCGGTGATCGACTGGCCCCAGGTCAGCGGCTGGCCGGGGACCACTTTCTGGGTGCCTTCCTGCAGGAAGCTCTCTGCCATAATCCCGGCGATGGCGGTGGAGCCGGCGCGAATTTGCTGACAGATATCGGCGCACACCTCCAGCTGACGGCGGTGCTGCTTCTGGCAGTTACCATGGCTGAAGTCAACGACCAGCTGTTCCGGCAGATCGAATTCACGCAGCGCCTCGCCAGCGGCAGCAATATCCTCGGCATGATAGTTTGGCTGTTTGCCGCCGCGCATAATGATATGCCCGTACGGGTTGCCGCTGGTCTGGTAAATCGTCATCTGCCCCTGCTTGTCCGGGGAGAGGAACATATGGCTGGCGCGGGAAGCGCGGATGGCGTCCACCGCGATGCGCGTATTGCCATCGGTGCCGTTTTTAAACCCGACCGGGCAGGAGAGCGCTGAGGCCATCTCACGGTGGATCTGGCTTTCGGTGGTGCGCGCCCCGATGGCACCCCAGCTGATGAGATCGGCGATAAACTGACCGGTCACCATATCGAGAAACTCGGTGGCCGTCGGTACCCCCAGCTCATTAACCTGCAGCAGCAGGCGCCGCGCCAGCTCAATTCCGTGGTTGACCCGGTAGCTGCCGTTGAGATCCGGATCGGAGATTAAGCCTTTCCAGCCCACCACGGTACGCGGTTTTTCAAAATAGGTGCGCATCACGATCTCCAGCTGCGGCTGGTAGCGCTCGCGCATGCCCTGCAGGCGGCGGGCATATTCCATCGCCGCGTCGGTATCGTGAATGGAGCAGGGGCCGATAATCACCAGCAGGCGGCGGTCTTCGCCGTTGAGGATTTTTTCAATTCGGCGGCGGGAGGCCGAGACGTGGGCGGCCACGTCGGCCGTGACGGGATGGCGCTGTGCCAGTTCCGCGGGCGTTACCAGGCTTTCAATGCGCGCGGTACGCAATTCGTCTGTTTTATTCATTGGGGTCTCAAAATCTGTTTCTTCCGCGGCGAAAATGCCGGGAAGTGATGCGCATCACGATAAACCAATCCCTGCTTATTGCAAGAGCAGGGCATGATCCTGTATAGGCCACGGGTGATAGCATAAACAAATTTTTAATAATGTACTAGTGTGTTAGTACATTCTGCGATTCAACCCCATGATGTCCATGATTTTTGTCGCAATTTCCTCAACAGAATAATTGGTACTGTTCAGGCACGGGATTTTATTTTTGCGATACAGGGCCTCCACTTCGGTCACCTCCATCCGACACTGACGCAGAGAGGCGTAGCGGCTGTTCTCCCGACGCTCTTCGCGGATCGCCGCCAGCCGTTCGGGGTTGATGGTCAGGCCGAACATCTTATGCTGCAGGGGTTTCAGCGACGCCGGCAGCACCAGATTGTCCATATCGTCGGCGATAAACGGATAGTTGGCGGCGCGAATGCCGTACTGCATGGCGAGGTACAGACTGGTGGGCGTCTTGCCGCAGCGCGACACGCCGAGAAGGATCACCTGGGCCTGATCGAGGTTACGCAGGGAGATGCCATCGTCGTGGGCGAGGGTGTAATCGATGGCGGCGATACGCGCATCATATTTAATCAGGTTGCCGGGGTTGAGGCCATGAGTACGGTGCGCCACTGGCGTCGGGTCGAGGTTGAGCTCCTGCTGCAGCGGGGCCACCAGCGCCTGCACGATGTCCTGACAAAAACCTTCGCTTTGCAGGATAATGTCGCGGATTTCCGGGATGACGATGGAATAGAACACCAGCGGACGAATGCCCGTTTGCTGATAGATGGCGTCGATCTGCTCCTTCACCGCCCGCGCGCGGCTGACGTTTTCGACAAACGGCAGAGTCACGCTGCTGATGGCGACCGGGAATTGCGACATCACGGCATGCCCCAGCACTTCTGCCGTAATGGCGGTACCGTCAGAAATATAAAATACGTGGCGATCTACAGCACTTTCCATTTTGACCATCCGGTATAATGAGTTTAATTGCCTGAATACGGATATTAAATTTAAGCATATCCCTGTTTGATTTGTCTCTTGTTAAAATTGAAACGCTATTTTTGTTTTTTATGAAAAGGGTGGTTCATTTTCTTTTTTTTGCCGTTATTTCCAGCGTTTTTCGTCATAATTCCTAAAAATCATTAAGTTAACTATATCGGGGGAACAGTCCGAAAATTGAAAAAATAATTTGCTTGAACGATTCACCGTTTTTTTCAGCACCATAAATATGTCAGGATAATCCTGCAGTCGATCGTGAAATTTTTTTCACTGGTATTAAATCACAAAAGGATTGTCTCGATGTCCAACAATGGCTCGTCACCGCTGGTGCTTTGGTATAACCAACTCGGCATGAATGATGTAGACAGAGTTGGGGGCAAAAATGCCTCCCTTGGTGAAATGATTACAAACCTGTCCGGTATGGGTGTCTCCGTGCCTAACGGGTTTGCCACCACCGCTGATGCTTTTGATCAGTTCCTGGACCAAAGCGGTGTTAACCAGCGCATTTATGCACTGCTGGATGAAACCGACATTGACGACGTTTCCGCATTAGCGAAAGCGGGCGCGCAGATCCGTCAGTGGATCATCGACACCCCTTTCCAGAGCGAACTGGAAAACGCGATTCGCGATGCTTATGACCTGCTGTCCGCCGATGACGCCGAGGCCTCATTTGCCGTGCGCTCTTCCGCCACTGCGGAAGATATGCCGGACGCCTCCTTCGCTGGGCAGCAAGAGACATTCCTCAACGTGCAGGGCTTTGACGCCGTGCTCGTTGCCGTGAAGCACGTGTTTGCCTCACTGTTTAACGATCGCGCGATCTCCTATCGCGTGCATCAGGGTTACGATCACCGCGGCGTGGCGCTTTCCGCCGGGGTGCAGAGGATGGTCCGCTCCGATCTGGCCTCCTCCGGCGTCATGTTCTCTATCGATACCGAGTCCGGCTTTGACCAGGTGGTGTTTATCACCTCGGCGTGGGGCCTCGGCGAGATGGTAGTGCAGGGCGCGGTGAACCCGGACGAATTCTACGTCCACAAGCCGACGCTGGCCGCTGGCCGCCCGGCTATCGTGCGCCGCACCATGGGGTCGAAAAAGATCCGCATGGTTTACGCGCCGACCCAGGAGCACGGCAAGCAGGTGCGTATCGAAGATGTGCCGCAGGCGCAGCGCGATGTTTTCTCGTTAACCAACGAGGAAGTCGAAGAGCTGGCGAAGCAGGCGGTGCAGATCGAGAAGCACTACGGTCGTCCGATGGATATCGAGTGGGCGAAAGATGGCCACACCGGTAAGCTGTTTATCGTCCAGGCGCGTCCGGAAACTGTGCGTTCCCGCGGCCAGGTGATGGAGCGTTATACCCTGCACGCTCAGGGGCAGATCATCGCCGAAGGGCGCGCCATCGGCCACCGTATCGGCGCCGGCCCGGTGAAGGTGATCCACGATATCAGCGAGATGAACCGCATTGAGCCAGGCGACGTGCTGGTTACCGACATGACCGACCCGGACTGGGAACCGATCATGAAGAAAGCCTCGGCGATCGTCACCAACCGCGGCGGACGTACCTGCCACGCGGCGATTATCGCCCGTGAGCTGGGGATCCCGGCAGTGGTCGGCTGCGGCGATGCCACCGATCGCATTCAGGAAAACCAGAACGTGACCGTCTCCTGCGCCGAAGGCGACACCGGCTATGTTTACGCCGAGCTGCTGGACTTCAGCGTCAAGAGCTCCAGCGTCGGCGAGATGCCGGATCTGCCGCTGAAGGTGATGATGAACGTCGGCAACCCGGATCGTGCGTTTGACTTCGCCTGCCTGCCGAACGAAGGCGTGGGTCTGGCGCGGCTGGAATTTATCATCAACCGCATGATTGGCGTTCACCCGCGCGCGCTGCTGGAGTTTGACGACCAGGAGCCGGGCCTGCAAAACGAAATCCGCGAGCTGATGAAAGGCTACGATTCGCCGAGAGAGTTCTACGTCGGCCGTCTGACCGAAGGGATCGCTACCCTTGGCGCCGCCTTCTACCCGAAACGGGTGATCGTGCGTCTTTCGGACTTTAAATCTAACGAATACGCCAACCTGGTGGGCGGCGAGCGTTATGAGCCGGAAGAAGAGAACCCGATGCTCGGCTTCCGCGGCGCCGGACGCTACGTTTCCGAAAGCTTCCGCGATTGCTTCGCGCTGGAGTGTGAAGCGATGAAGCGCGTGCGTAACGACATGGGGCTGACCAACGTCGAAGTGATGGTGCCGTTTGTGCGTACCGTCGCCCAGGCGAAAGCGGTGGTCGAAGAGCTGGAGCGTCAGGGGCTGAAGCGCGGCGAGAACGGGCTGAAGATCATCATGATGTGTGAGATCCCATCGAACGCCTTGCTGGCCGAGCAGTTCCTCGAGTACTTCGACGGCTTCTCCATCGGTTCGAACGACATGACCCAGCTGGCGCTCGGTCTGGACCGCGACTCCGGCGTGGTCTCTGAGCTGTTTGATGAGCGCAACGACGCGGTGAAAGCCCTGCTGTCGATGGCGATCCGCGCAGCGAAAAAACAGGGCAAATACGTCGGCATCTGCGGCCAGGGGCCGTCTGACCATGAAGATTTTGCCGCCTGGCTGATGGAAGAAGGGATCGACAGTCTGTCCCTGAACCCGGATACCGTGGTGCAAACCTGGTTAGGTCTGGCGGAACTGAAAAAATAAGTTCGCCCTGACAGCACCGATCCCCGGGAGCGATGCCGGGGATTTTTTTTGCCTGTTGCAGGCTGTCCGGTGTGGCGATGCGCAGGACAAAAAAAAGCCCATCGTGGGAGATGGGCAAAGACTACACACAGCAATTCGTTGTTTCACTCAGGGGATTTCCATGCTTATAAATCAAGGTGTTGATTTATAACCGTGAGCTAATAGTAGGCAGCGGGGCCTTTGCCGTCGATCAGATTCCTCTCAATAGTTAAATTGTTGTGAAGGACCGGGGGAGGAAAGCGAGGGGAATGGCGCTCAGGGCCAGCGCTTTGCCGGCAATCAATAAATTTTGCTTAACAATAAGTGGGCAAGGAAACAGGCGGGTCTCCCCGCCTGCCAGGGCATTACTTGCGACCGGCCTCCAGCTCGCTGAGCTCTTCGAGGACGACGTCAGGGTCTTTCGGCGGTGGCGGCACTTCGTGTACCCAGGCGTCATACAGACGCCAGGAGACGGCCAGCAGCACCGGGCCGATAAACAACCCGATCATGCCGAAGGCGATCAGTCCGCCAATGACGCCGGTGAGGATGAGGATCATCGGCAGGTCGGCACCCATACGGATAAGCACCGGACGGATCACGTTGTCCATGGTGCCGACCACGCAGCTCCATACCAGCAGTACGGTGCCCCAGGTGGTGTCCCCGCTCCAGTAAAGCCAGATTATCGACGGCACCAGAACCAGCAAAGGCCCGAGCTGGACCAGACAGGTAAAGATCATCACCACGGTCAGCAGGGCGGCGTAGGGCACGCCGGAGATGGCAAGACCAATCCCACCCAGCACCGCCTGAGTGAGGGCCGTCACCACCACACCCAGCGCCACGGCGCGTACGGCCTGGCCGGCCAGCAGCACCGCGGCATCGCCGCGTTTGGCCGCGAGGCGTGTAGCGAAATAGCGGAAACCGTAGGCCACCTGCTCGCCGCGCCAGTAGAGCAGCGCGCTGAACAATAGCATCAGACCGCAGTAGACCAGCAGCTTGCCGATGTGCGCCGCCTGACCGACGAACCAGCTGGTGGTGGTGCCAATATACGGGCGAACCTTGGCCATAATCGCCGAGCCGCCCATATCCAGCAGGCCGTGCCAGGCGGAGTACAGCTTATCGCCGACCAGCGGCACGCTGTTCAGCCAGGCGAAATCCGGCAGCGTCACATTTCCACTGCTGATAAGTTTGATCAGCGGGACGCTGTTATCCACCAGGCTGTTGACCAGCAGAGCGATAGGAATAACGAATAACAAAAACAGCAGCAGGGTCATCGCCAGCACCGCCAGCATCCGTTTGCCAAACAGCACGCGCTGCAGACGCAGCAGCACCGGCCAGGTGGCGATCACCACCGTACCGGCCCAGGCGAAGGACAGAATAAACGGCTGCACAACCCACAGGCAGGATATGATAATCAGGGCCAGGAACAGCACCGACAGCAGTATTTGCGGAATGTCCCGAGGCTGATGGAGGTTTATCATAGAGAAATTTTACCTTTCCAGTCGCGCCAAAAAGCTGGCGCCGCGTAAATCCATGTACTGATAATAATATCAATAATATTGCCGGGCTGATTTTGCACAGAAAACACGTGGGCGCATATGAAAAAAATGTGATAAAAAGTTGAATGCGCTACGCAAACGTTTAGTTAGCACCAACACAATATTTTCAAACACAACATAGTCAGGCAGGGTCAAGTGTGATGATCCCACAAATTTCTCAGGCACCAGGGGTAGTTCAGCTGGTGCTGAATTTTTTGCAGGTACTGGAGCAACAGGGTTTTACCGGCGATACCGCCACCAGCTATGCCGACAGGCTGACGATGGCCACCGACAACAGCGTCTATCAGCTGCTGCCGGATGCGGTGCTTTTTCCGCGTTCTACGGCGGACGTGGCCTTGCTGGCGCGCGTCGCCGCCGAACCGCGCTTTACATCGCTGGTCTTCACGCCGCGCGGCGGTGGCACCGGCACCAACGGCCAGGCGCTGAACGGCGGGATTATTGTCGATATGTCCCGCTATATGAATCGCATCATTGAGATTAACCCCGAAGAGGGCTGGGTGCGCGTTGAAGCCGGGGTCATCAAAGATCAACTGAACCAGTTTCTTAAACCCTATGGTTACTTCTTTGCACCTGAGCTTTCCACCAGCAACCGCGCCACGCTGGGCGGGATGATAAACACCGACGCGTCCGGACAGGGATCGCTGGTGTACGGTAAAACGTCGGATCACGTGCTCGGTCTGCGAGCGGTGCTGATGGGCGGCGATATCCTCGATACCCAGGCGGTGCCGGTGGCGCTGGCGGAGACGCTGGGCAACACCCCATCGACGATTGGCCGGATCTATAACACGGTCTACCAGCGCTGCAAGACGCAGCGTGAACTGATCATTGATAAGTTTCCTAAACTTAACCGCTTCCTCACCGGGTACGATCTGCGTCATGTCTTTAACGATGAGATGAGCGAGTTCGATCTGACCCGTATTTTAACCGGTTCGGAAGGCACGCTGGCGTTTATTACCGAAGCGCGGCTGGATATCACCCGCCTGCCAAAGGTGCGCCGCCTGGTCAACGTCAAATATGACTCCTTTGACTCTGCGCTGCGTAACGCGCCCTTTATGGTGCAGGCGAAAGCGCTGTCGGTGGAGACTGTCGACTCCAAGGTACTGAATCTGGCGCGCGAGGATATCGTCTGGCACTCGGTAAGCGAACTGATCACCGACGTGCCGGATAAAGAGATGCTCGGGCTCAATATCGTCGAGTTTGCCGGGGATGACGCTACGCTGATTGACCAGCAGGTCACCGCCCTGTGCCAGCGGCTGGATGAGCTGATGGCCGGCAGTGAGGCGGGCGTCATCGGCTGGCAGGTCTGTCACGATCTCGATGGCGTAGAGCGGATCTACGCCATGCGCAAGAAGGCCGTGGGTCTGTTGGGCAATGCCAAAGGCGCCGCCAAGCCTATTCCTTTCGCCGAGGACACCTGCGTACCGCCTGAGCATCTGGCGGATTACATCGTCGAGTTCCGCGCGCTGCTCGACAGCCACGGCCTGAGCTACGGCATGTTTGGCCACGTTGATGCCGGGGTGCTGCACGTGCGTCCGGCGCTGGACATGTGCGATCCGCAGCAGGAGGTGCTGATGAAGCAGATCTCTGACGACGTGGTGGCGCTGACGGCGAAGTATGGCGGCCTGCTGTGGGGCGAACATGGCAAAGGCTTCCGCGCGGAGTACAGTCCGGCCTTCTTTGGCGAGACGCTGTATGCCGAGCTGCGGAAGATCAAAGCGGTCTTCGATCCCGATAACCGCCTGAACCCAGGGAAAATCTGTCCTCCGGAAGGCGTCGACGCACCGATGATGAAAGTCGATGCGGTGAAGCGCGGCACCTGGGATCGGCAGATCCCCATCGCGGTGCGCAGCAACTGGCGCGGGGCGATGGAGTGTAATGGCAACGGGTTGTGCTTCAACTTTGACGTCAAGAGCCCGATGTGTCCGTCGATGAAAGTCAGCAACCAGCGCATCCACTCGCCGAAAGGGCGCGCGACGCTGGTGCGTGAATGGCTGCGCCTGCTGGCCGACCGCGGCGTCGATCCCAACCAGCTGGAGAAGGCGCTGCCGGAGCAGGGCGTCAGCCTGCGTTCGCTGGTGGCGCGCACGCGGAACAGCTGGCATGCGCGTAAAGGGGAATATGACTTCTCGCACGAGGTCAAAGAGGCGATGTCCGGCTGTCTGGCCTGTAAAGCCTGTTCGACCCAGTGCCCGATCAAAATCGATGTGCCCGAGTTCCGTTCGCGCTTCCTGCAGCTGTACCACAGCCGCTATCTGCGCCCGGTACGCGATCATCTGGTGGCGTCGGTCGAATCCTATGCGCCGCTGATGGCGCAGGCGCCGAAGACCTTTAACTTTTTTATTAACCAGCCGTGGCTGAAAAAGCTCTCGGAGAAGCACATTGGGATGGTCGATCTGCCGCTGCTTTCGGCGCCGTCGCTGAAGCAGCAGATGGCCGGCCACCGCTCCGCCAACATGACGCTTGAGCAGCTCGAAACGCTGAGCGACGAGCAGAAAGCGAAGATGGTGCTGGTGGTACAGGATCCCTTCACCAGCTACTACGACGCCCAGGTGGTGGCCGACTTTATTCGCCTCGTCGAAGCGTTAGGCTATCAGCCGGTGCTGCTGCCGTTCTCTCCAAACGGCAAGGCGCAGCATATTAAAGGATTCCTCACCCGCTTCGCGCGCACCGCGCAGAAGACGGCGGACTTCCTCAATCGCGTGGCGCAGCTTGGCATGCCGCTGGTCGGCGTCGATCCGGCGCTGGTGCTCTGCTACCGCGATGAATATAAGCAAACACTCGGCGATAAGCGCGGCGATTTCCAGGTGCTGTTAGTGCATGAGTGGTTGCCGAAGGCGCTGACGACCGCCGCCCGTCCCGATCAGGGAGGCGAGCCCTGGTACCTGTTCGGCCACTGTACGGAAGTGACCGCGCTGCCGGCGGCGACAAAGCAATGGGCAGATATTTTTGCCCACTTTGGCGCGAAGCTGGAAAACGTCAGCGTCGGGTGTTGCGGGATGGCAGGGACCTATGGTCATGAAGTGAAAAACCATGCCAACTCGCTGGCCATTTACGCGCTCTCCTGGCAGCAGGCGATGCAGCGGCTGCCGCGTAACCGCTGTCTGGTGACGGGCTACTCCTGCCGCAGTCAGGTGAAGCGCATTGAAGGCAGCGGCGTTCGCCATCCGCTGCAGGCGTTACTGGAGATAATAGGATGATTTGGAAACGTCAGGCCACGCTGGAGCAGCTCAACCGGCTCGGTGAGGGAAATATGGTGGGGCTGCTCGATATTCGCTTTGAGACCTTTACCGACGATACGCTGGAGGCCACGATGCCGGTGGATGGCCGTACGCAGCAGCCGTTTGGCCTGCTGCACGGTGGGGCGTCGGTGGTGCTGGCGGAGACCCTGGGGTCGGTAGCGGGTTATCTGTGCAGCGAAGGCGAACAGAAGGTGGTGGGGCTGGAGGTTAACGCCAACCACATTCGTTCGGCGCGCGGGGGCCGGGTGCGGGGTGTCTGTAAAGCGCTGCACGTCGGTACTCGCCATCAGGTCTGGCAAATCGAAATCTTCGACGAACAGTCGCGATTGTGCTGTTCATCGCGGCTAACCACCGCAGTAATATAAGCCGTGACCGGGAGGCGAATAGCCTCCCTTTTTTCAGGGTAATAAGCGGAAACGGGTTTGTCAGGACCAGAGATTTTGTCACAAGGGCCACCCTGCAGCGGCAAGGAATTATCTAATAAATATATTATTGCCGATCCACTCTCGTTATATATGCTACTCTTTTCAATACTAAATGCTTAAAGGTAACAAGAGGACGGTTAACCATGGGTATTCTTTCCTGGATCATTTTTGGACTTATTGCCGGTATTTTAGCCAAGTGGATTATGCCGGGGAAAGACGGCGGCGGGTTTATTGTCACCGTTATTCTGGGGATCATCGGCGCCGTGGTCGGCGGCTGGATCAGTACCCTCTTTGGTTTTGGCAAAGTCGATGGGTTTAATTTCGGCAGCTTCGTGGTCGCGGTTATCGGTGCGCTGGTCGTGCTGTTTATCTACCGGAAAGTGCGTAGCTAATTCTCTGCCATTCTGTTTCATTCAAGTTAACAAAGCTGCCGCGATAAGCGGCAGCTTTTTTTATTGCAGCCCCAGGTCGGGCGACCCGCGCAAGGGCTATTGCCCGTCGGCATCCCCGGTAACGGGCACCACCTCAACATGAACTTCGTAGTGCTTCGCCGGGCTGGCCGGGATCAGCGCGGTCAGTTTGTTAATGGTTTCTGCCGGCGTATCGGTCGCTACCGTGGCCGAAAAGAGCACCGGTCTGTGCGGCGGAAGCTGCGGCGGGAACGGCGGAAGGGGGCCACGGCCCATCTCCAGCGGGGGGCGGGCTCCGTTATCAACGGCGGGCGCCGGGCCGTCGGTTTTATCGGCCGCAAAGGCGCTGGCGGCGGCAACCGCGGCGATAGCGAACAGGGCAGTCAAAGCTTTTTTCATCTGGTATTCCTCGATTAGCAAGTACCAAAAGAGTAGAGGGCGGCGGCAGGCGGGACAATCCCGTGCGACGCGAATCCTCTGAATCTCCTTTTTTCTTCGCGAATGTGAAGGTCAGATGAGAGCTTGTGTCATTGGGGAAGCATTTTAGTTCAGCAGTACGCTCATAATCAGCAGCACAGCCATGCACATCGACATAATACTGATATCAACAATCATTCTTTACGACAAAAGCTCCAGCAAACGGGTACGGCACGGCGGCGACGTCAAAGCACGTATTATAGTGGTTAAAGATTGTACCCTGGCATACATTCACTGGACAAATGATTATTCGCCAGACGTTGCCTGAGTTGCCCGCGCCTGACCATAGTGCCATGACCACGACTGGTTCCACACCTTGCAACCAGCGCTCAGCGGAGCAACATGAGGATGGCTCATGTTGCAATGAATTTAAGTCGCTTTCCCTCCAGCGCCGACTCTGGCAAAAATAGACTCATTAACGAATCAACAACATTTACCGGTTGAAGCGCGCCAGGCCTGACCCCGCGTTGCTTGTGGAATGGCAATTTGCTCATTCAGCTTCATACCCAACACCAGAATGGACAATCGCCATGACTAACGAATTTACCTATACGATTAAGCGCAGTCGTTTTGATGAGAACTATAACCCCGCGGAAAATACGCGTATTACCACCAACTTTGCCAATTTAGCCAGAGGGGAGAACCGTCAGGAAAATCTGCGTAATACGTTAATCATGATGAATAACCGGTTTAATACCCTGGCGCACTGGGATAATCCCCACAACGATCGCTATGCGGTGGAACTGGATATTATTTCTGTCGAGATGAATATTGCTCAGGATGACGCCAGCTTCCCGGTGATAGAGATCCTGCAAACGCATATTGTCGATAAAAAGAGCGGTGAGCGTCATGCCGGTATCGCCGGTAATAACTTCTCTTCCTATGTGCGGGATTATGATTTTAGCGTGCTGCTGCTGGAGCATAATAAAAATCGGGGTAGCTTTAGCGTGCCCGATAACTTTGGCGAGCTGCATGGCAATATCTTTAAGGATTTCGTGCAATCCAGCGCCTATAAGGCCAGCTTCAGCAAGGCACCGGTGATTTGCCTGAGCGTTTCCAGTAAAGATGTTTACCGGCGTACCGGCAATGAACATCCGGTCCTCGGCATTGAATATGCTCAGGATGGCGTGTCGCTGACGGAGCGCTATTTCAGCAAAATGGGCTTGCAGGTGCGCTATTTTATGCCGAAGCACAGCGTCGCGCCGTTAGCCTTTTATTTTACCGGCGATCTGCTCAGCGATTACACCAGCCTGGAGCTGATCGCGACCATCAGCACGATGGAGACGTTTCAGAAAATATACCGCCCGGAGATCTACAATGCCAATTCCGCGGCGGGGCAATACTATCAGCCCAATCTCAGTCACCTGGATCATTCATTAACAAAAATTGTTTATGACCGGGAAGAGCGCAGCCTGTTGGCGATAGAGCAGGGTAAATTTACACAACAACATTTTATCAACCCGCACAAGACGTTGCTTGAGCAATGGTCTGCTAACTTCGCGCTTTGCTAAACCAAAATAAAAGGCTACTTATTATGAAAACATGGCTTCCGACATCGACCGCCGGCAGTTTACCGAAACCGTCCTGGCTGGCGCAGCCAGAGACCCTGTGGTCGCCCTGGAAACTGTCCAGCGAAGAATTACTGGCCGGCAAGCGCGACGCGCTGCGTTTATCCCTCGACGACCAGCTGCGTGCCGGGATCGATATTGTCAGCGACGGCGAGCAAACGCGGCAGCACTTTGTCACCACCTTTATTGAGCACCTCAGCGGCGTTGATTTTGCCAAACGTGAGATCGTGAAAATTCGTAACCGCTATGAGGCCAGTGTTCCAACCGTGGTGGGCGCCGTGGAGCGCCAGAAACCGGTCTTCGTGGAGGACGCGCGCTATCTGCGTCAGCTCACCAGTCAGCCGATCAAATGGGCGCTGCCGGGCCCAATGACGATGATCGACACGCTGTATGACAACCACTATAAAAGCCGGGAAAAGCTGGCCTGGGAGTTTGCCAAAATCCTCAATCAGGAAGCGAGAGAGTTAGAGGCCGCCGGGGTCGATATTATTCAGTTCGATGAGCCGGCCTTCAACGTCTTCTTTGATGAAGTCAACGACTGGGGGATCGCCGCCTTAGAACGAGCGACCGAAGGGCTGAAGTGTGAAACGGCGGTCCATATCTGCTACGGCTATGGCATCAAGGCCAACACCGACTGGAAAAAAACGCTGGGCTCCGAGTGGCGCCAGTATGAAGAGGCCTTCCCGCAGCTGCAGAAATCATCCCTCGATATTATCTCTCTCGAGTGCCACAACTCGCGGGTGCCGATGGATCTGCTGGAACTGATCCGCGGTAAAAAGGTGATGGTCGGGGCGATCGATGTCGCCAGTCATGCTATCGAAACGCCAGAAGAGGTGGCTGGAACCCTGCGCAAGGCGCTGGCGTTCGTCGATGCCGACAAACTCTACCCGTCCACCAACTGCGGTATGGCGCCGCTGCCGCGCCATGTTGCGACCGGCAAACTGCATGCCCTGAGCGCCGGCGCTGAGATCGTTCGCCGCGAGCTGGCGGCAAAGTAAGGCGGGGCGCACTCCCGTTATCTTCCCCTGGCGGTGTCCTTCATCGCCGGTTCACCTCCTGAGCGGGCTGTTGTCCGCTCAGCGTCATGTTGCCGCCAGCGGGCGGCAGATCGCCCGCAGGGCGACGGCACTGCACAGTGGAAACAGCGCCAGCAAGAGCCAGGGATAAACCGCCTGCGACGAGGGGGTGAGCGCCTGGTCAAGCAAATGACCGAGCAGCAAATTCCCGGCTAACACCGCGCAACCCCCCGCGGTGGCGAGCGCCCCGTAGTGGGCGCCCAGCGTCGACTCCTCGGCGAACAGCGGTATGAGATCCTTGGCTGAGGGCACCAGTAACATCTGGCCGAGGGTGAGCAGCGTGACAAAGCAGGCCGACGGCAATAATCGCAGCCAGCCTTCGGCGGGCGGGGTGGCGGCGAATAACGCCACGCTGGCAAAAGATGCCGACAGCAGCAGAAAGCCCACCGGCAGGATGCGCACGGCGCCAATTCGTCGGGCGAAGCGGGCGAGAGGGAGCTGCAGGGTGATAATCAACAGCGAGGCCAGCATAAAGAGCGGCGCCAGATCCTGCTCACGACCGCCGGAACGTTGGATCTCCACCGGCAGGGCGAGGTACAGCTGGTTGTAGCTCAACAGCCATGAGCTGTAGGCGAGAATAAACGCGACAAAGCGCGGCTGGCGCAAAGGCGTCCACCATGGGACTCGTCTGCGCGTTGTTGTCGTGTGCCCGTCGGCGGGCAGACAGAAAAAGAGCACCAGCAGCGCCAGGAGAAATATTCCCGCGCCGGCGAGGGCGATATGCCGAAAACCGATCCCGCTCATCAGCCCACCCGCTACGGGTCCGATCACCGCCCCCAGCTCACCGCATACCGCAAACAGCGCAAACCACTCGGCGCGGCTGCGTTTTCCGTTGGCCTGGCTGTGGGTACCGGTCCGCGCCAGCAGGGCCTCGATCGACGGGGAAAACAGAGCGCCGCCGACGCCGGTCAGGCAGGCACCGAGGATAATGGGCCACAGCGACGTAGCGCACGCCAGCAGCAGATAACCGGCGACGCGAACGACGCAGCCGGCGAGGATGATGGCCTTAGCGCCATAGCGGTCGGCCAGCGTCCCGCCGATGATAAACATGCCCTGCTGAGAGAAGGTGCGCAGCCCGAGGATCAGGCCGATAAGTCCCCCAGAGAGCAGCATGTCGTCGCGCAGGAAGAGGGCGAGGAAAGGAACGACCGCGTAAAAGCCAATATTAAAAACGAACTGGCTTCCCAGTAACACGGGAGGCCAGAGGGTTGCCGCAGGGCGCAGGGAGAAGAGAGGCATATCCGCCCAACCTAAACGATGAAATGAATATGTTTTTTACCGTGGTAAGGGGAGATCTCGATTTTGGTTTTCACCCGGAAAACGTCCCACAGCAGCGCTTCGGACAAAATCTCCTCCGGCGTCCCGCTGGCGAGGATCTGCCCCTGCTGCATCACGATCAGCGAATCGCAGAACATCGCGGCATGGTTAAGATCGTGAATAGCCACAATGCTGGTCACCGGCAGCTCGCTGATCAACTGCATTAACTGCATCTGATGGTGTATATCCAGATGGTTGGTGGGCTCATCCAGCAGAATTTCGCTCGGGCTCTGCGCCAGCGCGCGGGCGATATGCACCCGCTGCCGCTCGCCGCCGGAGAGGCTCAACCATCCCTGTTCGCTTTTCTCCAGCATCGCCACCCGCTGCAGCGCGGCGGTGATCGCCTCGTCATCCTGAGCGCTCCAGTTTGAGAACGGAGAGTGGTGGGGAATGCGCCCCAGGCGTACGACGTCGCGCACCCGCATATTGGCCTCGGTCATGCCGTGTTGCTCGACGAAAGCCACGCGGCGGGCGAGCTGCTTTTTCGCCATCCGGGTGATGTCCTGGCCGTCGAGGGTGACGCGACCCGCATCCGGGCGGCGCAGGCCCGCCAGAACGCGCAGCAGCGAGGATTTGCCGCAGCCGTTGGGCCCCAGCAGTCCGACCGTTTCGCCGCGGGACACCCGCAGCGAGACATTATTGACGATGACCTTTTTGCCTGCCTTCCAGGTGATATTTTCAGCGCAAATACTCATCACTTATTCCTTGAGCGGTAGATAATCACGGCAAAGAAAGGCACCCCAACCAGGGCGGTTACCACCCCAACGGGCAGACTCTGCGGGGCAATCAGCAGGCGCGACGCAATGTCCGCCAGCACCATCAGGATCGCCCCTGCCAGCGCGCTGGCAATCAGCAACGTCCGGTGTAGCGGGCCAAAGAAGAAGCGCATCACGTGCGGCACCACCAGGCCGACAAAGCCGATCGAGCCGGCCATACTGACGATGGTGGCGGTGATCAGCGCCGCGGTGGTGAAGAGGATCAGGCGTACCTTTGGCACGGCAATCCCCAGCGAGGCGGCGGCATCATCGCCGAAGGTGAACGCATCCAGCGCCCGGGCATACCACAGGCAGACCGCAAGGCCCGCGAGCACCACCACGATGACCAGCTGGAATTCGGGCCAGCGGACGCCGCTGAAGCTGCCCAGCAGCCAGAACATCACATCGCGCGCCTGCTGTGCGCTGGCGGAGGTGCTGATGGTGTAAGCCGTGATGGCGTTAAATAACTGCGACGCGGCAACGCCCGCCAGAATCGTACGCTCATTGCCGCCGCGCGCGCCGTTAGTCAGTAAGGCGACAAAGGCGAAGGCGGCGAAGGCCCCGGCAAAGGCGCCTGCCGAGAGGGAAATCGCGCCAGCGCCAAGGCCCAGCACCACGATCGACACCGCGCCGGTGGAGGCCCCGGCGGAGACGCCGAGGACGTAGGGTTCCGCGAGGGCATTTTTCAGCAGGCTTTGCAGCACGACGCCGCAGATAGCGAGGCCTGCGCCGCAGCAGGCGGCGACCAGCGCGCGGCTGAGGCGGAAATCCCAGATCACGCTCTCATAGATACGGTTGAGAGGCTCAGCGGTTAAGCCGGTTCTGTTGCTGATAGTGTAAAAGACATTCTGCAGCGGGATAGCCAGCTCGCCGACGCTGACGCCCACCGCTATCACCAGCGCCAGCACGATCACGGCCAGTAAACACCAGCCGGTGAGCAGCATGCTGCGGCGCGTCTGAAGCACGGCGACGCTCATCAATTCAGCCCCATTTTTCTCAGCTGTTCGCCCACCTGTTCCGCGCCATAAAGTGTGCGAATGGTCGGGTTCATCGCCTGACCGTCCATGACCACGATATGGCCTTTTTTCACTGCCTCCAGCTGACTGACGGCGGGATCGCTTTTGAGGAATTTGATCTTCTCCTCGGCCTTATCCAGCGCCCAGCGGTTACGATCCAGGCTGGAGACCACGATCACATCCGGGTTGGCGGCAATAATGCTCTCCCAGCTCACCGTGGGCCACTCGGTTTCGGAGGTAATCGCATTATGTCCGCCCAGCACGCTGGCGATAAATCCGGAGGCGCTGTTTTTTCCGCCAACATAGGCATCGGCCGAAGGTGAGGCGCTGGAGAACCAGAAGACGAAGGAGAGATCCTTTTTGCTTTTACCAAACTCCTGGCGCAGGTCGGCTTCACGTTTTTTGAAATCGGCAATCAGTGCCTGACCACGATCTTCGACGTTGAAAATGCGAGCAAAATCGCTAATTTCCTGATACAGCCAGGTCATATCCCACAGCTTTTGCCGGCTGCCGTACATATCGCCGGTGGCCTTTTTGGTGGCGCACATCCCCGGTGAGACGTAGCTGTTTACGCCGACGGTAGCGAGATCTTCACGCTTAGCGACTTTGCTTTCCGGCCCCAGCAGCAGCGGCAACTGGGCGGGAACGAAATCGGGATTTTGCGCCAGCACGGATTCCAGGCTCGGAATTTCCACCGTCAGAGTTTTTATCTTCGCGTTTTGCTCAGCCAGCTGCGGTAAAACGCTGGTCGGCCAGAAGGCGCTGGCGACCACCTGCTTTTGCAGCCCGAGCAGCAGCAGAATTTCGACCGTATTTTGCCCCAGCGCGACCACGCGCTCCGGCGGCTGGGTGAAGGTCTCCTGATAGCCGCAGTTTTCAATCGTCAGGGGGTAGGTTGTTGCCAGCGCGGAACTGACGGCGGTGAACATCAAGCCTAACGCGCAGAGGACCTTCTTCATTAAACGCTATCCTTGTAAACAGGCGAGTGGATGACCAGCAAATGGGAGTAATGCAAATGAAACTCATTATTGGGGCGGGGTTTTATACAATGCAATATATTCAGTGTCAATGTGGGACTATTTCGGCACGGAATGAAACCAGAACATTGCCTGTGCGGACCGCGGGATCCTGTCGGGGAGGTGCCGATGCTTATCTATAACGTGTTTGGCCGATATCTCGGGGTGAAGCGTGAGGGGGCGCGCTGGCTGGTATTCCGTGTCGATCTGACGGAGCGCAAATTTTCCCGGCTGTATGACATCATCATCCCTGATGAAATGCCCGAGGAGGCGATCCCGGGCTGGCTGGACGATCTTTTTCATGAGGCGGCGACCGCACGCTATCCAGGCGTGCAGCGCGTGGAATAAACGGCGCGATGGATTAGCTCGCCAGTGGGCCGCGAATGTATGCCTGCAACCCCTGGGCGAGAAAATCAAATACCCGCTTACAGGCGGGACTGTGGCGCAGGTCCTCATGCATCACCAGCCAGGTATCGAGATTCAGGGAAAAGTCGGCCGCCAGTACTCGCTGCAGGGGAATGATGCCATCAGCAAGAGGCACCTGGCAGATGCCGATCCCCGCTCCGGCGCGGATCAGGCTCAACTGGGCGAGGTCGCTATCGGTCCGCATCGCGAAGGCTTCGCGCTGAAAACGGGGGTAAGCCTGCAGGGCCCGGCGAACGAGAGGGGTGGCGCTATCGAAACCAATCAGCGCGTGGCCGGCCAGATCGTCGAGGGTAGCGGGCAGCCCCTGGCGTGTCAGGTAGGCGGCGGTGGCATGTAACCCAAGCTCGATCCTGCCGAGACGGCGGGCGATTAGCTGCTCCTGCTGCGGGGCGACCATCCGCACCGCGATATCCGCCTCCCGGTGAAGCAGATCCTGAAACCGATTGGAGAGCATCAGTTCGATGACGATATTCGGGCACGCTTGTCTGAGCCGGGCAACCAGCGGCGGCAGCACCTCGGCGCCGACCACCTCGCTGGCGGCCACCCGCACCACGCCACGCAGATCGGTTTTGTCGCGACTGAAGTTGGCCGCCGTGCGTTCCAGCGCCCGGGCGGTATTGTCCATTGCCTCGGCGTGCACCCGCAGCGCCAGCGCCGCGTCGGTCGCCAGCAGACCGTTCTGCGAGCGGGTAAATAAGGCCTGGCCGAGCGCGGCCTCCAGCCCGGCAATATGGCGCCCCGCCGTCGGCTGGGTGATGTTCAGGCTGCGCGATGCGCCCGATAAGGAGCCTTCCTTCAGCACGGCGAGAAAGGTTCGGTACCACTCCCAGGGAATAGATGTATTCATACAAAAATGTATAGCTGCTCGATGATGGTATGCAATTTCATTTGATATGAGCGGCAGGTAGGCTGTCAAGCATCCATTAGCGAACGGGGAAAGACAATGAACAGCAGCGGCAAGGTACTTATTCTGGGAGCAAGCGGGGGCATTGGCGGGGAAGTGGCGCGCCGGCTGGTGGCGGACAACTGGCAGGTTCGGGCGCTGAAGCGCGGCGCTCAGATTCGCGGTCCCGCAGATGGCATGCAGTGGATAGCCGGCGACGCGCTGGATGCCGGACAGGTCGCAGCGGCAGCTGTCGGTTGCGACGTTATCGTCCATGCGGTCAATCCTCCGGGCTACCGGCACTGGCGGCAACAGGTACTGCCCATGCTGCACAACACCCTGCAGGCCGCCGAACAGCAGCAAGCGTTAGTTGTTCTGCCCGGCACGGTCTACAACTATGGACCGGATGCGTTTCCGCTGATTGATGAAGCGGCCGCTCAGCAACCGGTGACCCGTAAAGGCGCTATTCGGGTGGAGATGGAGCAGGCGCTGGAGGATTACGTGCAGCGTGGTGGCCGGGTGTTGATTGTCCGGGCGGGCGATTTTTTTGGTCCGCGCGCTGGAAATAACTGGTTTTCTCAGGGGCTGGTCAAGCCTGGTCAGCTTCCCCGCGTCATTAGCCGCCCGGGGACGATCGGCGTCGGGCACCAGTGGGCTTATCTGCCCGACGTCGCCGACACCATCGCCGCGCTGCTGGCCCGCAGGCAAGAGCTTGAGCCGTTTGCTCGCTTTCATATGCAGGGCCACTGGGACCCGGACGGCAGCGAAATGAGTCAGGCGATCCAGCGGGTGGTCGCCCGCTATGGCGGCCGAGCGGCAGTGAAGTCTTTTCCCTGGTGGCTGGTAAAGCTGGCGGCGCCCTTCAACGCCACCCTGCGGGAAATGGTCGAGATGCACTATCTCTGGCGTCTGCCGGTACGCCTGCGCAACGATAAACTGGTTGATTTTTTAGGCGCGGAGCCGCATACCCCACTCGATAGCGCGGTGCTTCAGACGCTGCAAGGCCTGGGTTGTCTGCCCACCGGCGCGATTAACACCGAGGCGCGCGAGGCGTGATGCGGCGAGAGGATCACAGAACGGGCGTCATTGTGACCAAATCATAATAACGTCACTCGTTGTCAAACGACAACGATCGCATTAAGCTAAACGGATGACGAAAAATACCCCCACCCCTGCAAGCCGTGGTCCCCATGACCACAGCGTTCGGGACCAGATTCTTGACGCGGCCATGGCGCACTTTAGTCGCTATGGCTATGAGAAAACGACGGTCACCGATCTCGCTAAAGCGATAGGCTTTTCTAAAGCCTATATCTACAAGTTTTTCGACTCCAAGCAGGCGATTGGCGAGGCGATTTGCGCCAGCCGGCTGGAGAAGATCATGGTGGCCGTCAGCGCGGCTATCGCCGATGCGCCGTCCGCCAGCGAGAAACTGCGCCGCCTGTTCCGGGCACTGACCGAGGCCGGCAGCGAACTGTTTTTCGAGGATCGCAAACTGTACGACATCGCCGCCGTCGCGGCGCGCGATAAATGGCCTTCAACGGAACAGTATGCCGGTCATCTGCAGCAACTGATTGGTCAAATCCTTGTCGAAGGCCGCCAGGCGGGTGAGTTCGAGCGCAAAACCCCGCTGGATGAGGCGACCCTGGCGGTCTATATGGTGATGTGTCCTTTCATCAACCCGGTGCAACTGCAATACAATCTCGACACTGCGCCCACCGCGGCGGTGCTGCTTGCCTCCCTGATCCTGAGAAGCCTCTCCCCCTGATTAGTGACTATTGACTTTATTGGTCACTCGTCTGAGAATGCGGTCACTGTTGGTCTTTTCATTAAGGTTACCCATGCTCAGGCTCAACGCCGTCCATTTTGCCGTTTGCCTCCTGCCGCTGGCCCTCGCGGGCTGCGGCGAACCTGCCGATCATGACGATCCCCGCACCCGGCCGCCGCTGGTCAGGGTGGCGACCGTCGAGCGCGCGGAGGCCAGCTCGCGGGCCTTTACCGGCGTGGTGGTCGCTCGTACCCAAAGCGATCTCGGCTTCAGGGTGTCGGGAAAAATCCTTGCCCGGCTGGTGGAGACCGGGCAGAGCGTCAAGCGCGGTCAACTGCTGCTGCGCCTGGATCCGGCTGATTTAACCTTGCAGGCGCAGTCTCAACAGCGGGCTGTGGATGCCGCGCGGGCGCGAGCCAAAAAGGCGACCAACGATCTGGCCCGCTATCACGTCCTGGTGGCGAGCGGCGCCGTCTCGGCCGCGGAATTCGACCAGGTTAACGCAGCGGCAGAGGCGGCGAGAGCCGACCTCAGCGCGGCCCAGGCGCAGGCCAATGTGGCGCAAAACGCCACCGGCTATGCCGGGCTAGTGGCCGACGCTGACGGCGTGGTGGTGGAAACGCTTGCCGAACCGGGGCAGGTGGTCAGCGCCGGGCAGGTAGTGATCCGCCTGGCGCGGGCGGGGCAGCGCGAAGCGCTGGTGCAGCTTCCGGAGACGCTGCGCCCGGCGGTCGGCAGCGAGGCGCTGGCGACACGCTATGGCAGCGAATCTCAGCCGGTCACGGCGACCCTGCGACTGCTTTCGGACGCGGCTGACGCCACCACCCGCACCTTTGAAGCGCGCTATGTGCTGGACGGCGCGCTGGCGAATGCGCCGCTGGGGTCTACCGTGACCCTGCGTATCGGCAGCGACCAGGCGCCAGGCCAGGTGCTGGAGGTGCCCCTGGCCTCGCTCTACGATCCGGGCAACGGTCCTGGCGTCTGGCGCATTGCCTCTCGTCCGGCCACCGTCTCCTGGCAACCGGTGACCGTGCTTGGCCTGGATGATGAAACGGCGCGGGTGACCGGCCCGCTGAAGCCCGGCGAGCCCATCGTCGCCCTGGGCGCCCATCTTCTGCACCAGGGCGAGGCGGTGCGTCTGGCGGAACGACGCGAGCATAATGCCGCCGGGAGCCAGCCATGAGCGCCGGGCGTTTTAATCTCTCCGCGCTGGCCGTCCGCGAGCGGTCGGTGACCCTGTTTTTAATTATCCTTATCTCCGTCGCCGGGCTGGTGGCGTTCTTCGGGCTCGGGCGGGCGGAAGATCCGCCCTTCACGGTCAAGCAAATGACGGTCATTACCGTCTGGCCCGGCGCCACCGCGCAGGAGATGCAGGATCAGGTCGCCGAGCCGCTGGAAAAACGGCTCCAGGAGCTGAAGTGGTACGATCGCACTGAGACCTATACCCGCCCTGGTATGGCGTTGATCACGTTATCGCTGCAGGATCAGACCCCGCCGTCCGAGGTGCCGGAGCAGTTTTATCAGGCGCGCAAAAAGCTCGGGGATGAGGCGAAAAACCTGCCTGCCGGCGTCTCCGGCCCGATGATGAATGACGAATTCGCCGATGTCACCTTTGCCCTCTTTGCTCTGAAAGCGCGGGGAGAGCCGCCGCGGCAGCTGGTGCGTGACGCCGAAGCTCTGCGCCAGCAGCTGCTGCATGTTCCCGGGGTGAAAAAAGTGAATATTCTCGGTGAGCAGGCGGAGCGCATTTATCTCTCGTTTTCTCATGATCGTCTCGCCACCCTGGGCCTTTCGCCAGAGGCGATTTTTGCCGCGCTGAACAGCCAGAATGTGCTGACCGCTGCCGGGGCTATCGAGACCCGGGGCGGGCAGATCTTTATCCGCCTCGACGGGGCGTTCGACCGCCTGCAGCAGATCCGCGACACGCCGATTATTGCCGGGGGCAAAACGCTGAAACTGGCCGATGTCGCCACGGTTGAGCGGGGATATGAAGATCCCGCGACCTTCCTGATCCGCAATCAGGGCGAACCGGCGCTGCTGTTGGGGGTGGTGATGCGCGAGAGCTGGAATGGTCTGGCGCTGGGGAAAGCGCTGGACACCGAAACGGCCAGTATCAATCAGAGCCTGCCGCTCGGCATGTCGTTGACCAAAGTGACCGATCAGTCGGTGAATATCAGCGCCGCGGTCGATGAGTTCATGATCAAATTCTTTGTCGCCCTGCTGGTGGTGATGGCGGTGTGCTTTGTCAGCATGGGGTGGCGCGTGGGCGTGGTGGTCGCGGCGGCGGTGCCTTTAACCCTGGCCGTGGTGTTTGTGGTGATGGAGGCGACCGGCAAAAACTTCGACCGCATCACTCTCGGTTCGCTGATCCTCGCCCTGGGTCTGCTGGTGGATGATGCCATCATTGCCATCGAAATGATGGTGGTCAAAATGGAGGAGGGGTACGACCGCCTCAAAGCCTCCGCCTATGCCTGGAGCCATACCGCGGCGCCCATGCTGGCCGGTACCCTGGTGACGGTTGTGGGCTTTATGCCCAATGGATTTGCGCAGTCCACCGCCGGGGAGTACGCCAGCAACGTGTTCTGGATCGTCGGTATCGCGCTGATTGCCTCCTGGATTGTGGCGGTGATTTTTACCCCCTGGCTGGGGGTGCACCTGTTGCCGGACAGAAAGCCCGCGGCGCCCGGCCACGCCGCGCTGTATGACACCCCGCGCTATCAGCGCTTCCGTCGGCTGCTGACCCGGGTTATCGCCCGCAAATGGCGCGTGGCCGCCAGCGTGGTGGTGCTGTTTATCGTGGCGATACTGGGAATGAGCGCGGTGAAAAAGCAGTTTTTCCCCACCTCCGATCGCCCGGAAGTGCTGGTTGAAGTGCAGATGCCCTACGGGTCGTCGATTATCCAGACCAGCGCCGCGACGGCGAAAATTGAGCACTGGCTGCAGCAGCAGCCGGAGGCGAAGATGGTCACCAGCTATATCGGCCAGGGCGCGCCGCGCTTTTACCTGGCGATGGCCCCGGAGTTGCCCGACCCCTCCTTTGCCAAGCTGGTGGTATTGACCGACGGTCAGGACGCTCGCGAGGCGCTCAAGCTGCGGCTGCGGGAGGCGGTGGCCAATGGCCTGGCGCCGGAAGCGCGGGTGCGCGTCACTCAGCTGGTCTTTGGCCCTTATTCGCCCTATCCGGTCGCCTGGCGGGTGATGGGGCCCGATCCGCACACCTTGCTCGACATCGCCGAACGGGTTAAATCGGTGCTGCAGGCCAGTCCGCTGATGCGCACCGTCAATACCGACTGGGGGGCGCGGGTGCCGGTGATGCATTTCAGCCTCAATCAGGACCGGCTGCAGGCGAGCGGACTCAGCTCCCAGTCCGTCGCCCAGCAGCTGCAGTTCCTGCTGTCAGGGATCCCCATCACCACCGTTCGGGAAGATATCCGCGCCGTGCAGGTCATCGGCCGTGCGGCGGGCGATATCCGTCTGGATCCGGCGAAAATCGCCGACTTCACCCTGGTGGGCAGCGGCGGGCAGCGGGTTCCCTTATCACAGATTGGCGACGTGTCGATCAGAATGGAGGACCCGCTGCTTCGCCGTCGCGATCGCACGCCGACCATCACCGTTCGCGGAGATGTCGCGGATAACCTGCAGCCGCCGGATGTCTCCAGCGCGCTGATGAAACCGCTGCAACCCATTATCGACTCGCTGCCGCCGGGGTATCGCATCGAGACGGCGGGGTCGATCGAGGAGTCAGGCAAAGCCACCCGGGCGATGATGCCGTTATTTCCGATCATGATCGCCCTCACGCTGCTGATCATTATCCTGCAGGTGCGTTCGCTGTCGGCAATGGTCATGGTTTTCCTGACCGCGCCGCTGGGGTTGATTGGGGTGGTGCCGACGCTGCTGCTGTTCAATCAGCCGTTTGGCATCAATGCCCTTGTGGGCCTGATCGCCCTGTCGGGGATCCTGATGCGGAATACGCTGATCCTGATTGGTCAAATTCATCATAACGAGCAGGCAGGGCTCGATCCGTTCCATGCGGTGGTGGAGGCGACGGTGCAGCGAGCCCGCCCGGTTCTGCTGACGGCGCTGGCGGCGATCCTGGCGTTTATTCCGCTCACCCATTCGGTCTTCTGGGGAACGCTTGCCTATACGCTGATTGGCGGGACGCTGGGGGGAACCATCATGACCCTTATCTTCCTGCCGGCCATGTACGCGATCTGGTTCCGCATCCGACCTCAGCACCCGGCTGACGCAGTGCAACAGCCGGCGCTGCACCCGCAGGGGTAATTCCCCCTTGCCGGACCTGGCCGATAAACGCGGTCAGGCCCGGCCCCGGGCAGCGTCAGGCGGGTAAGGATACCGGCACCGCATGGGTGCGGTGTTGATCCTGTTCGAGGCGGTCAAGGCAATCAAGGCTGATGGCCGATGGCGAGGTCGCGCCGGTGAGGGTCATGGTGACCTTCATATCCTCGGCAAATAAGCGCAGCAGATGCGCCACGCCCGCTTCGCCCGCCGCGGCCAGGGCATAAATATAGGCCCGCCCGAGCAGCACGCCCTTCGCGCCGAGGGCGAGCAGGCGAATGACGTCCACGCCGGAGCGCACCCCGGAATCAGCAAGCACCGTCAGATCGTCGCCGACCGCATCCACCACCCTTGGTAGCGCCCGGGCAGTGGGGATGGCGCCATCGAGCTGTCTGCCGCCATGATTCGACACCACAATGCCATCGGCGCCGAGGCGCACGGCATTGCGCGCATCGTCGGCATCGAGGATCCCTTTGATGATTAATTTCCCTTGCCAGCTGTCGCGGATCCACTCCAGATCGTGCCAGGCGATGGACGGGTCGAAATTGTTGCTGATGAACCCCATATAGTCGTCCATGGTCATTTTGTGTCCGGTGTAGGCTTCGATATTACCAAACGACAGGGGCCTGCCCGCCAGACCGACGTCCATCGCCCAGCGCGGATGGGTGCAGGCCTGGAGGTATTGTCGCAGGGTGGCGTGCGGCCCGGACATGCCTGAGCGATTATCCCGATACCGCGAGCCGGGGATTGGCATATCGACGGTGAATACCAGCGTTTTCATGCCGGCGGCCCACGCGCGCTCCAGCGCGTTACGCATGTAGCCACGATCTTTCAGCACGTACAACTGGGACCAGAGCGCGCCGCTGGCCTGGCTCGCCACCTCTTCAATCGAGCAGACCGACACCGTGGACAGGGTGTACGGGATCCCGGCGCGAGAGGCGGCGCGGGCCGCCTGAACTTCGCCGCGGCGGGCGTACATCCCGGTGGCGCCGACGGGCCCCAGCGCCACGGGCATCGCCCATGAGGCATCAAGGATCGTCGTGGCCAGCGTCGGTTCGCCCGCCCCGCACAGCACGCGCTGGCGAAGGGCTACCGAGGCAAGTTCGGTGGCGTTGGCGTTCATGGTATTTTCCGCCACCGCGCCACCGTCAATATAATCGAAAAGGAAGCGGGGCAGACGGCGACGAGCGGCTTCGCGATAATCGCTGGGGGCTGAAACAATCATTATTATGTCCTTATGTCTTTTAACCTAAGTGAATGTTCTGCAGGCAAAAAAACTATAGGCTTCTAAAAACGGGCGGGGAAATGAAATATTAGCATCCCAGCCATTCCCTGATGGAATAATCTGGATTTATCGCTGAGGTTGTTATTTCCTTTTTTTACTCTTCGGCGCTCGCGTTATTTTTATTTATTTCCGCGCAACGTGAAGTTGGCGAAATAAAGACCCTATGGGGCGCGCCACCAGGGGGAAGGAGAGGTCAGCGCGGCGCCTGCGTTTTCCGGGAGGCGTAAAGAAAGTGAATTTGAAATTGAGCTGGTGGTATTTTTTGCTAGCCTTTCTCTGGAGGACAGACGGAGCGATAGCATGAAAGATAAAGATGAACAAACGGCATTGATTGGCATGGCCATCGGCGCGGCGGTCATTAGCTTAGTGGCTACACAGAAGCAGATTAATCAGGGGAGTATCGTGGATGAACTGGTGAGGCTGGGCAGACAGAAGGGGGACGGGGTGGAAGATGAGGTATTTGTTCAGGCCGCCCGCCTGGTCAGAAAAGGCAGCTAGCCCGCCGCTACCCTGACTGGCAATCCCTTTACCCGTTTCATCACGGTTTTCATTCCCCTGATCGCGGCCTGGCGAGCGGCGATTGTCCCTTTCCGAAAGCGTCACGGCCTGGCGCTTTCTCATCCTGAACCACCGGACCTGCGCCTTCTCCGGCCTTGCTGTCCAGATGAGTGACAATGTCACTTATTCCTCCCGGCTCACGCGATAAACAGGAACCGGGTCATCTGCTATTGCATAAATCGGTATTTTCGATACATCTTTACCATTGCGTGCGGATATAGAACGATTTCAGAATAACATATTATAAATCAAAAGATTAACTTCACCTTGTGCACCCTGATATTCCCCGGGCGAGGGTCTATGCTTATAAAAAGCGCTAAATGGGGCAATACCCCTGCTGCAGATGGGTTGAAGTGATAATCATTATCACTAACATGGCGGTATGCCTTGATGGCGCCAACCTGGAGGTCTATCGATGGAAGTACAAGCAGGAACCTTTAATCCCGCCGATTTTAGCTGGCAGGGACTGACCATGACGCCGGCCGCTGCCGCGCATATTCGCGATCTGATGCGTAAGCAGCCGGATACAAAAGGGCTGCGGCTGGGGATCAAAACCAGCGGCTGCGCCGGTTTTGGCTATGTGCTCGAAATGATTGCCGAGCCGGCCGCCGACGATCTGCTCTTTGAACATGACGGGGCGAAACTGTGGGCGCCGCTGCAGGCGATGCCGTTCATTGACGGCACGGAGCTCGATTACGTCCGTGAAGGTTTAAATGAAATCTTTAAATTTCATAACCCGAAAGCGCAGCACGAGTGCGGCTGTGGCGAAAGTTTTGGGGTGCAGGCGGAGTAACTATGTCGCGTAATACTGAAGCAACTGACGATGTCAAAACCTGGACCGGCGGCCCGCTCAACTATAAAGAGGGCTTTTTCACCCGGCTGCAGACCGATGAGCTGGCCAAAGGGATTAATGAAGAGGTGGTCCGGGCCATTTCCGCCCGTCGCAATGAGCCGCAGTGGATGCTGGAGTTTCGGCTCAATGCCTTCCGGGCATGGCTGGAGATGGAAGAGCCGCACTGGCTGAAAGCGCATTACGATAAGCTGAATTATCAGGATTACAGCTACTATTCTGCGCCCTCCTGTGGCAACTGCGATGAGACCTGCGCTTCAGAGCCGGGCGCGGTGCAGCAGACCGGGGCCAACACCTTCCTGACCAGCGAGGTGGAAGAAGCCTTTAACCAGCTGGGCGTGCCGGTACGTGAAGGGCGCGAGGTGGCGGTGGACGCCATATTCGACTCGGTGTCGGTGGCGACCACCTACCGCGAAAAGCTGGCGGAGCAGGGGATCATCTTCTGTTCTTTCGGCGAGGCGATCCACGACCACCCGGAACTGGTGAAAAAGTATCTGGGTACTGTGGTGCCAGGCAATGACAACTTCTTCGCCGCGCTGAACGCCGCAGTGGCTTCGGATGGCACCTTTATCTATGTGCCGAAGGGCGTCCGCTGCCCGATGGAGCTGTCGACCTATTTCCGCATCAACGCCGAAAAGACCGGGCAGTTTGAACGCACTATCCTGGTGGCCGATGAAGGCAGCTACGTCAGCTATATTGAGGGCTGCTCGGCGCCCGTGCGCGACAGCTATCAGCTGCATGCGGCGGTCGTTGAAGTCATCATTCATAAAGATGCGGAAGTAAAATACTCCACGGTGCAGAACTGGTTCCCCGGCGATAACAACACCGGCGGCATTCTCAACTTCGTCACCAAGCGTGCGCTGTGCGAAGGGGAGAATAGCAAGATGTCATGGACCCAGTCGGAAACCGGCTCGGCCATCACCTGGAAATACCCCAGCTGCATTCTGCGCGGCGATAACTCGATCGGCGAATTTTTCTCGGTAGCGCTGACCAGCGGTCACCAGCAGGCGGATACCGGCACCAAAATGATCCACATCGGCAAGAACACCCGCTCGACCATCATCTCGAAAGGGATCTCCGCCGGACACAGCCAGAACAGCTATCGCGGGCTGGTCAAAATCATGCCGACCGCCACTAACGCCCGGAACTTCACCCAATGCGATTCGATGCTGATCGGCCCGGACTGCGGGGCGCATACCTTCCCGTATGTGGAATGCCGCAACAACAGCGCCCAGCTGGAGCACGAAGCGACCACTTCGCGGATTGGCGAAGATCAATTGTTCTACTGCCTGCAGCGCGGGATCAGTGAAGACGATGCCATCTCGATGATCGTCAACGGTTTCTGTAAAGACGTCTTCTCCGAACTGCCGCTGGAGTTCGCCGTCGAAGCGCAAAAATTGCTGGCCATTAGCCTTGAACATAGCGTCGGCTGATAATTAAGGAAAAAAGATGTTAAGTATTCAAGATTTACATGTCGCCGTCGAAGATAAAGCGATCCTGCGCGGGCTGAACCTTGAGGTGCGCCCGGGCGAGGTCCACGCCATTATGGGGCCAAACGGCTCGGGGAAAAGTACGCTTTCGGCCACCCTGGCCGGGCGTGAGGATTACGAGGTGACCGGCGGCCGCGTCGAATTTAAGGGTAAAGACCTGCTGGAACTCGCTCCGGAAGATCGCGCCGGGGAAGGCATCTTTATGGCCTTCCAGTATCCGGTGGAAATTCCCGGCGTCAGCAACCAGTTCTTCCTCCAGACCGCGCTGAATGCCGTGCGCAACTATCGCGGCCAGGAGCCGCTGGATCGCTTCGACTTCCAGGATTTGATGGAAGAGAAAATCAGGCTGCTGCAGATGCCGGAAGATCTGCTGACCCGCTCGGTGAATGTCGGCTTCTCCGGCGGTGAGAAAAAGCGTAACGATATTCTGCAGATGGCGGTGCTGGAGCCTGAGCTGTGCATTCTTGATGAATCGGATTCGGGGCTGGATATCGATGCCCTAAAAATCGTCTCCCAGGGGGTAAATGCTCTGCGCGACGGTAAACGCGCTTTCATCATTGTCACCCACTACCAGCGCATTCTTGACTATATCAAGCCGGATTACGTCCATGTGCTGTATCAGGGGCGGATTGTGAAGTCGGGGGATTTCACCCTCGTCAAACAGCTGGAGGAGCAGGGCTATGGCTGGCTTACCGAACAGCAGTAACGCGCTGCAGCAATGGCACCACCTGTTTGAAGCGCAGGGCGGCCAGCGTACGGCGGAGGCCAGCCAGCATCTGCAGCAGCTGCTGCGCCTGGGGCTGCCGACGCGCAAGCAGGAGGACTGGAAATACACCCCGCTGGACGCGCTACTGAACGGCCACTTTGTCGCCGATGAGGGGGCATCTCTTAGTGCTGAACAGCGTGATGCGCTGGCGCTACCGCTGGACGCCTGGCGGCTGGTGTTTATCGATGGACGCTATCATCCTGAGCTGAGCGACGATCTCGCCGCCAGCGGCGTGGAGGTCAGCGTTGATAACCAACGCCAGCATCTGCCGGATGCTTTGCAGCCGGAGGTGTTTCTCCATCTGACCGAAAGCCTGGCGCAGACGGTGACCCGCATTCGCGTACCGCGCAACCGCCGCCTGGATAAGCCGCTGCTGCTGATGCATATCACCCGCGGCCTGGCCGGCGATGCGCTGAATACCGCCCACTATCGCCATCATCTGGCGCTGGAGAGCGGGGCGGAGGCGACCCTGGTCGAGCATTACCTCAGCTTTAATGAGCAGCCGCACTTCACCGGCGGGCGACTGACCATGACGGTGGCCGATAACGCGCACCTCCAGCATATCAAGCTGGCGTTTGAGAACGCGCTCAGCTACCACTTCGCCCATAACGACCTGCTGCTGGGCCGCGACGCCTCGGCCTTCAGCAGCAGTTTCCTGCTCGGCGGCCAGGTGCTGCGTCATCACACCAGCACGCGCCTGGGCGGTGAAAACAGCAACCTGCGCCTCAATTCGCTGGCGATGCCGGTGAACAATGAGGTCTGCGACAGCCGCACCTGGCTCGACCATCAGGTCGGCTACTGCAACAGCCGTCAGCTGCACAAAACCATCGTCAGCGATAAGGGCCGGGCGGTATTTAACGGGCTGATCAACGTCGCGCCGCACGCGCTGAAAACCGACGGCCAGATGACCAACAACAATCTGCTGCTTGGGCGGCTGGCGGAGGTCGACACCAAACCACAGCTGGAGATTTACGCCGATGACGTGAAATGCAGCCACGGGGCGACCGTCGGACGCATTGATGAAGAACAGCTGTTCTATCTGCGCTCGCGCGGTATCGAACAGCAGGCGGCGCAGCAGATGATCCTCTACGCCTTCGCCGCCGAGCTCACCGAGGCTATCCGCAGCGATGCGCTCAGAGAGCAGGTGCTGGCGCGGATTGGACAGCGTTTGCCGGGAGGCACAGTATGACATTTTCAGTTGAACGCGTTCGCGCCGATTTTCCGGTACTGAACCGGGAGGTCAACGGTCAGCCGCTGGCCTATCTTGACAGCGCCGCCAGTGCTCAGAAACCGGAGGCAGTGATCGGCGCCGAAGCGGAATTCTATCGCCATGGCTACGCGGCGGTGCATCGCGGGATCCACACCCTCAGCGCGGAAGCTACCGCGCGGATGGAAGCGGTGCGCCAGCAGGCGGCGACCTTCCTTAACGCCGGGTCGGCGGAGGAAGTGGTGTTCGTCCGCGGCACCACCGAGGGTATCAACCTGGTGGCCAACAGCTGGGGAAACGCCAACGTCGGCGCCGGGGATAACATCATCATCAGCGAGATGGAGCACCACGCCAACATTGTGCCGTGGCAGATGCTCTGCGCCCGCGTCGGGGCTGAGCTGCGGGTGATCCCCCTGAACCCGGACGGCACCCTGCAACTGGACGTTATTCCGCGACTGTTTGACCCGCGCACCCGCCTGCTGGCGATTACCGAGGTCTCCAACGTGCTGGGGACGGAAAACCCGCTGGCGGCGCTGATTGCCCTTGCGCATCAGCATGGCGCGAAAGTGCTGGTGGATGGCGCCCAGGCGGTGATGCACCACCCGGTAGATGTGCAGGCGTTGGGCTGCGATTTCTACGTCTTCTCCGGACACAAGCTGTATGGCCCGACCGGGATCGGCGTGCTCTATGGTCGGTCCGAGCTGCTGCAGGCGATGGCGCCGTGGGAAGGCGGCGGGTCGATGATCGCCACCGTCAGCCTGACGGAAGGCACCACCTGGAACCGGGCGCCGTGGCGCTTTGAGGCCGGTACGCCGAATACCGGGGGGATCATTGGCCTCGGCGCGGCGCTGACCTACGTCAGCCTGCTGGGGCTGACGCAGATCGCGGAGTATGAGCAGACCCTGATGCGCTATGCGCTGGAGGCCCTGCGCGCCGTGCCGGATCTGATCCTCTACGGGCCGGCTCAGCGCAAAGGGGTGATCGCCTTTAACCTCGGCCAGCATCACGCCTATGACGTCGGCAGCTTCCTCGACAACTACGGTATCGCCGTGCGGACCGGGCACCACTGCGCGATGCCGCTGATGGCTTACTACCAGGTACCGGCCATGTGTCGGGCGTCGCTGGCGATGTACAATACCACGGAAGAGGTGGACCGCCTGGTGGCTGGCCTGCAGCGGATCCACAAATTATTAGGGTAAAGGACGTGACGATGGCGGCACTACCGGACAAAGACAAACTGTTGCGCAATTTTAGCCGTTGCGCCAACTGGGAAGAGAAGTATCTCTATATCATTGAGCTGGGCCAGCGGCTGGCGCCGCTAAGCCCGGAAGAACACAGCGTGCAGAACATTATTCAGGGGTGTCAAAGCCAGGTGTGGATCGTGATGGCGCAGGACCCCTCTGGCGTTATCACCCTGCGCGGTGACAGCGATGCGGCGATCGTCAAAGGGCTGATTGCGGTGGTGTTTATCCTTTATGACCGGATGACCGCCCAGGATATCATCGAGTTCGACGTGCGCCCGTGGTTTGAAAAAATGGCGCTCACCCAACACCTGACGCCCTCCCGCTCGCAAGGGCTTGAAGCCATGATCCGTGCGATCCGCGCGAAAGCCGCAAATATTAGCTAGAATAAACAGGTAGATTTCATTCTGTTACGTCCGGTAGGGGTTCTGCTCCTGCCGCCGTTCAGTCTCCTGGCGTTTTATCAGCGAAAGAAGGAATCTCAGTATGAAACGCAAAACGATGATCACCTTAGCCCTTCTCAGCGCGCTTGGCGCCTCCTCGGCCGCCTGGGCCGTTGACTACCCGCTTCCTCCCGCCAACAGCCGGCTGATTGGCCAGAACCAGTACTGGACCGTACAGGAGGGAGACCGCAACCTGCAGGCGATCGCCCGCCATTTTGATACCGCGGCGATGCTGATCCTCGAAGCCAACGATACCATTGCGCCGGTGCAGCCGAAGCCCAGTACTCAGGTCCTGATCCCCTCCCAGATGCTGCTCCCCGACGTGCCGCGAGAGGGCATCGTCGTCAACCTTGCAGAACTGCGGCTGTATTACTTCCCCCCGGGAGAGAATCAGGTGCAGGTCTATCCGCTGGGTATCGGCCAGTTAGGGCTGGAAACGCCTGAGATGACCACCCGCGTCGGGCAGAAGATCCCCAACCCGACCTGGACGCCCACCGCGGGCATTCGGGCGCGTTCGCTGGAGAAAGGGGTGACGTTACCGGCGGTGGTCCCGGCCGGGCCGTACAATCCGCTGGGGCGCTATGCGCTGCGCCTGGCCTACGGTAACGGCGAGTATCTGATTCATGGCACCAACGCGCCGGACAGCGTCGGTTTGCGCGTCAGCTCAGGCTGTATGCGAATGAACGCTGATGACATCAAAGCGCTGTTCAACCAGGTGAAAACCGGGACGCCGGTACGGATTATCAATCAGCCGGTGAAGTTTGCCGTCGAACCGGATGGTAAACGCTATGTCGAGGTCCACAGGCCGCTTTCGCAGACGGAAGAGGAAAACACCCGGACCATCGCCTACACGCTGCCTGCAGCGTTTCACGCCTTCGCAGAGGATAAGGCGGTCGATGATGTACAGCTGAAAAAAGCGATGTCGAGAAGGGCGGGATATCCGGTGGTGGTGTCCACGGGGACGGGGAGTGCGGCAGCAACGCTGTCGGCGCAGAACACGCCGTCTGACAACAGCCTGCTTACCCAGTAGCCCTCATGCTGAGGGCAAAAAAAATGGCGCACAGAGTGCGCCATTTTTATTACCAGAACTCTTACTTACGGTAAGAGTGAGCCTGGTTGTCCAGACGCTGGTTAGCGCGAGCTGCGTCGTCTTTAGCAGCCTGAACGTCGGAACGCATTGCGTTCACGTCGTTGCTCAGCTGGTCAACTTTAGCGTTCAGAGTCTGAACGTCAGAAGACAGCTGATCGATTTTAGCATTGCTGGAGCAACCAGCCAGCAGAGTAGAACCCAGGATTACCGCGCCCAGTACCAGTTTAGTACGATTCATTATTAATACCCTCTAGATTGAGTTAATCTCCATGTAGCGTTACAAGTATTACACAAAGTTTTTTGGGATGAGAATATTTTTTTTACCTGAACGCACTTATTTTTGATCGTTCGCTCAAAGAAGCATCGAATTGGACAAAATCGCTGAAAAAGGCGAGTGAAAACAGCGCGCTTCCATCGGATTCATCTTAGATAATCTCTTATTAAATAGTAAATTCCGATTTGCATTTTTAATAGGAAGAGCTAATCAATGAATAAAAAAAAGCGCCCCGAGAGGCGCTTTATTAAAAAAAACCAATTAACCTGTAAATTATTACAGCACGTGTACGGAAGCCGTATTAGTGGTACCACTCGGCACTAATGCGCCGGAAACCATCACCACCACGTCGCCTTTACGCGCGAGGCCGCTTTTCAGCGCCAGATCTTTGCCCAGATGATAGAAGTCATCGGTAGAGGCAATCTCTTCGACCAGCTGCGGCACAACGCCTTTGCTCAGCACCAGTTGGCGAGCGGTGGTTTCGTTGGTAGTCAGGGCCAGGATGGTGGCATCCGGGAAGTATTTGCGTACAGCGCGCGCGGATTTACCGCCCTGGGTGGCGACAACGATCAGCGGCGCTTCCAGTTTCTCAGCGGTTTCTACCGCGCCGCGGCACACCGCTTCGGTGATGCGCAGTTTACGGTTGTCGTTGTTGAAGTCCAGACGGCTGGTCATTACGCGGTCAGTACGTTCGCAGATGGTGGCCATGATGGTGACGGCTTCCAGCGGGTATTTACCTTTCGCGGATTCGCCGGACAGCATCACTGCATCGGTACCGTCGAGGATGGCGTTGGCCACGTCGCCGGCTTCAGCGCGGGTCGGACGCGGGTTCTTGATCATGGAGTCCAGCATCTGAGTCGCGGTGATAACCACTTTGCGCGCGCGGATACATTTTTCGATGATCATTTTCTGGGCGAAGATAACTTCTTCAACCGGGATCTCAACGCCCATGTCGCCGCGAGCAACCATGATGCCGTCAGAGGCTTCGAGGATTTCGTCGAAGTTGTTCAGGCCTTCCTGGTTTTCGATTTTGGAGATGATCTGGATGTTTTCGCCGCCGTGGGCTTTCAGGTGCTCACGGATCTCGACGACGTCGGAACGTTTACGGATGAAAGAGGCCGCGACAAAGTCCACGCCCTGTTCGCAACCGAAGATCAGGTCCTGTTTGTCTTTCTCAGCCAGCGCCGGCAGGGCGATGGAGACGCCCGGCAGGTTTACGCCTTTGTTCTCGCCAAGGTCGCCGTTGTTCAGCACTTTACAAATAACTTTGTTGCCTTCGATAGCCGTTACTTCCATGCCGATCAGGCCATCGTCCACCAGAACGGTGTTGCCGACGGTGAGGTCAGACGTGAAGCCTTCGTAGGTCACTGCAACGATTTCGTTGTTGCCGACGACGGATTTATCGGTGGTGAAGGTGAAGGTCTGGCCTGCTTTCAGTGAGACGTCGTTGCCGCCTTCCAGCTTGATGGTACGAATTTCCGGGCCTTTGGTGTCCAGCAGAATAGCGGCTTTCTTACCGGTTTTGCTCATCACATTGCGCAGGTTCTGGATGCGCTGACCGTGTTCCGCATAGTCACCGTGGGAGAAGTTCAGACGCATCACGTTCATGCCGGCTTCCAGCATTTTGGTCAGCATCTCTTCAGATTCGGTTTTCGGACCGATGGTGCAAACAATTTTGGTCTTTTTCATGACAGTTTTAGTCTTTAAGTTGTGAAGGATATGGAATTCTCGCTCCGCGGGCGCACTGCCGGGGAGCCAAACCTGTATTACGAAAGTTGCTAAGCCACGCCCTAAGGATAGGTGACAACCCCGGAGCGTGCAGAAGAATGTGTGCTGGCGGTTCAGCCCATGAAATGTGGCAAGGTGTTATGCGTTTTATCATGCAGTCCAATGCGCTGAAACCATTCAAGAAAGAATCGAAGCGCATTATACGCTGCCGAAATCAAAAAGGAAAATAAAAACCTCGTTTCAAATTATGGACAAAACGCGTAACAAAACCGGCACGTTATGCATAAAAGTACGCAACACATTTTTTCATCACCAGGCAGGCAAAGGGGCAGCAGAACGCGCTTTTTCTCGCATTATGAGCCAGTAAAACGCGCCATTGACCCTTTCTGTCGGGGATGATTTGCGTTGCGGAAAAAATCTATCAATAATGAATTGATTGATAATAATAAAGTGTGAGCAAAACCGGATGGGAAATAAAGCGAAAGACGACGAGCTGTACCAGGAAATGTGCCGCGTGGTGGGTAAAGTGGTGCTGGAAATGCGTGACCTGGGCCAGGAGCCGAAACACATTGTCATTGCCGGCGTACTGCGCACTTCGCTGGCGAATCCCAAAATTCAGCGTTCGCCCCTCACCGAAGAGGCCATGGCGAAAGTCATTCACGCCCTTTCCGGGCATTAACGTCTTTCGCCGGCGGGTCAGGAAATCACGAAGCGGATCACCGCCCGGACGGCAATGTCGCAGTGGTGGGCCACCATCGCTTCGTCGTCGATGGCGGGCAGCGGATCGTCAAGGTACAGGCTGCTGAAGGTGTAGAAATTCGACACCTGATAAAAGCTGAAGCTGCTGATTAACCGATGCACATCGCGCGCTTCGAGTCCCGCCTGAAAAACGCCTTGCTGCTGGCCGCGCTGTAAAATGTCTTCCAGAATCGACAGGGCGGTACGATTCAGCGGTTTCAGTTCACCCGAGGTTTGTAACCACTTGCCGCGCTGCATATTCTCCATGCAAATCACCCGCATATAGTCCGCGTGGGTGGCGTGATAACGCACGCTCCAGCGCACCAGCCGCACCAGCGCCTCCACTGGCGGCACATTCTCCAGCCCCAGCTGCTGCTCGGTTTCGCGGATCCGCGCATACACATACTGCAGCACCTCCTGATAGAGCTGCTCTTTGCTTTTGAAGTAGTAAACCACCATGCGCTTGGTGGTCTGCGCCTCGGTGGCGATCTGCTCCATGCGGGCGCCTGACAGCCCGTGTTCAGCAAAGACAGCGATAGCGGCGCTGAAAATGCGCGCCTTCAGGGATTGTGCTTCATCATGAGCAACGACGGTCATGGCAACTCCTTTTTCTTGGGTGACAAAAAATACACATAATGATCACAATTTAGCAACCTAGTATGGCGCAAATGAACCAAATGATACATATTCAAGGCTCACGTCAGTTGTTGACCCGAGGACCTTATGCTGCGCTCTATCGCCACCGTTTCGATTTCCGGCACCCTGCCTGAGAAGCTGCACGCTATTGCGGCGGCGGGCTATCAGGGTGTGGAAATTTTCGAGAACGATCTGCTCTATTATACGGGGACGCCGGCGGAAATCCGCCAGCTTGCCGCCGATTTAGGGTTGAAAATCACGCTTTTTCAACCCTTTCGCGATTTTGAAGGCGCCAGCCGGGCGCAGTTTGCGGCGAATATGGCCCGCGCTCGGCGCAAGTTTGCCCTGATGCACGAGCTGGGCTGCGACACGCTGCTGCTGTGCAGCAATGTGCAGCCGGACTGCTCGGCGGATAGCGAATTGCAGGTCGCGGACCTGCGGGCGCTGGCAATGCTGGCGGAAGAAGAGGGGATCACCATCGGCTATGAGGCCCTGGCCTGGGGAACCCATGTGAACCGCTGGCAGCAGGCCTGGGAGCGGGTGCGGCGGGTGAACAGCCCGGCGCTGGGCCTGGTGCTCGACAGCTTCCATATTCTGGCCCGCGGCGACACCCTGGATGCGCTGTCGTCAGTGCCGGTGGAGAAAATCACCTTTGTTCAGCTCGCCGATGCGCCGTACATGAAAATGGATCTCCTGGAGTGGAGTCGCCACTTCCGCTGCTTCCCCGGGCAGGGCGAGCTGCCGCTGGAGGCGTTTGCCGAGCAGATCACCCGCTGCGGCTATCGCGGCCCCTGGTCGCTGGAGATCTTCAATGACGGTTTTCGCGCCTCGCCGAACGGCGCGACGGCCAAAGATGGTTACCGTTCGCTGCTGTGGCTGGAGGAACAAACCCGCCGTCGGCTCCCGACGTGCGATGCCGATCTGTTTTCACCGCCGCCGTTGCCGGTCTATCACGGGCTGGAGTTTATCGAGTTTGCCGCCAGCGCCGCCGAGGCGCAGCGTCTGGGGCAGCATCTGCAGGCGCTGGGTTTTCAGCACGAGGGAAGCCACCGCTCCAAACAGGTGACGCTGTGGCGCAACGGCGGGGCGCGGATCGTCATCAACCATCAGCCCCACAGCTGGGCCGATCATTTCTATCAACGCCACGGCGTTTCGCTCTGCGCCATGGCGCTGCGGGTCGATCGCAGTGCGCCGATTGTTGCCCGCGCCCGCGCGCTGGGGTATGCCACCTGGCAGGGCGATGCCGGGCCGAACGAAACGCCGATCCCGGCGATCTGCGCCCCGGACGGTAGCCTTATCTATCTCATCGACGCCGGGGAGGCGATCTATGAGCGCGATTTTCATCTGCGCGACGGGCTGATGGTGCGCGAGGATTATCTCGGTATCGACCATCTGGCGCTGGGGATGGAGGCCGACAGCCGCGACAACTGGGTGATGTTCTTCCGCACGGTGTTTGGTTTTACTCTTGAGCATGAGCAGACGCTGCCGGACCCGTATGGACTGGTGCGCAGTCTGGCGGTGCGCAGCCCGCAGGGCGATATCCGTCTGGCGCTGAATATTTCGCAGAGCCGGGCGACGCAGATCGCCCGCTCGGTCGCCTGCTACCAGGGGGCGGGGCTGCAGCATGCGGCCTTTGCCTGCCGCGATCTGCCGGCCACCTGCGACCAGCTTGCCGACGTTGCCCGCCATGCGCTGCCGATCCCGGCCAACTATTATGACGATCTGCTGGCGCGCTTCGGCGGCGAGCTGGACGTTGGGCAACTGCAGCGGCGGCAGCTCCTCTACGACCGCGATCCGCAGGGCGGGGCCTTCCTGCATCTTTATACCCGCCCCTTTACCGCCGGGCGCTTTTTCTTTGAGTTAACCGAACGACGGGCCGGCTACGCGCTCTATGGCGCGGCGAATGCCGCCGTCCGTCTGGCGGCGATGCAGTATTGTTAGCCCGAATCAAATGGTTCATTATGCCTTAAACACAATAACAACATCCTCTGTACCCGAGACAGGAACTGACTATGAGCTCATATAGCCCTAACCCGACGGCTGCCGCCCAGCCTGCCGTCACCGTGCGCCGCTCCCGGCGGCGCATCGGCATCCTTGCGCTGTTGGCCGTTGGTACCATGATCAACTACCTCGATCGCACCGTGCTGGGGATCGCCGCCCCAAAGCTCACCGGTGAGCTGGGGATTGACCCGGCGATCATGGGTATCCTTTTTTCCGCCTTCGCCTGGACCTATGCCCTGGCGCAGATCCCCGGCGGGCTGTTTCTTGACCGCTTTGGCAACAAAGTGACTTATTTTCTGTCGCTGACCCTGTGGTCGCTGTTTACCCTGTTCCACGGCATGGCGGTGGGGCTGAAAACACTGTTGCTGTGTCGCTTCGGACTCGGCATTAGCGAAGCGCCGTGTTTTCCGGTCAACAGCCGGGTGGTCAGCGCCTGGTTCCCGCAGCATGAGCGAGCGAAAGCCACAGCGGTGTACACCGTAGGGGAATACCTCGGGCTGGCCTGCTTTGCGCCGCTGCTGTTCTGGATCATGGACGGCTTTGGCTGGCGGGTGCTGTTCGTCAGCGTCGGCGCGGTCGGCATTCTGTTTGCCCTGGTGTGGTGGCGCTGCTACCGCGAACCGCATGAAGATCCGCGCCTCAGCCAGCAGGAGCGCGAGCATATCGAAAACGGCGGCGGCCTGAGCGCCCCGACGGACCAGCAGGTGGCGTTCAGCTGGCCGCTGGTCCGCCAGCTGCTGAGCAAACGGCAGATCATCGGCGCCAGTATCGGCCAGTTTGCCGGCAATACCGTGCTGGTATTCTTTCTCACCTGGTTCCCGACCTGGCTGGCCACCGAGCGGCATATGCCCTGGCTGAAGGTGGGCTTCTTCTCCATCCTGCCGTTTGTCGCCGCCGCCGGCGGGGTGATGTTTGGCGGCTGGATCTCCGACAAACTGCTCAAGGCCACCGGATCGGCCAACCTTGGTCGTAAGCTGCCGATCGTCGCCGGTCTGCTGATGGCCAGCTGCATTATCACCGCCAACTGGCTGCAGAGCGACGTGGCGGTGATCCTGGTGATGTCGTTTGCCTTTTTTGGTCAGGGGATGGTGGGGCTTGGCTGGACGCTGATCTCCGATATTGCCCCGAAGGGGCTGGGCGGCCTGACCGGCGGCCTGTTTAACTTCTGCGCCAACCTCGCGGGGATCCTCACCCCGCTGGTGATCGGTTTTATCGTTGCCGGGTTCGGCAATTTCTTCTACGCGTTGATCTACATCTGCGGTGCCGCGCTGCTGGGCGTGGTGGCCTATCTGTTTATCCTCGGCGACGTCAAACGTATCGAGTTATCGCAGTAAGCAAAGGAGCAAGGCATGGTGATTAGTGGGAATACGCGGCTGATAGCGCACCTTGGCTATCCGACCGCCAGTTTTAAGGCGCCGATGATCTATAACCCGTGGTTCGTCGACCAGCAGGTGGACGTAAAGGTGGTGCCGATGGGGGTCAGGCCGGAGGACTACGCCGCGTTTATTCCGCCGCTGTTTACGATGACCAACATCATCGGCGCGCTGGTGACGATGCCGCATAAAATCGCCACCTGCGATCTGGTGCAGCGCCTGAGCCCGACGGCGGCTATCGCCGGCGCCTGCAACGCCATCCGTCGCGAGGCCGACGGCAGCCTGAGCGGGGATATGTTCGATGGCGACGGCTTTGTGCTGGGCCTGCGTCGTAAAGGGTTTAATCCGCAGGGGACGCGGGCGCTGGTGGTCGGCAGCGGCGGGGTGGGATCGGCTATCGCCGCCTCCCTCGCGGCGGCGGGAGTCAGCGCCCTGACCCTGTACGATACCCGGCCCGAGGTGGCGCACGCCCTCGCCGGACGGCTGCATCAGCACTATCCGCAGCTCGATATCACCATGATGCAGCACGATCCTGTCGGACACGAGCTGGTGGTCAATGCTACCCCGCTGGGGATGAAGGCCAGCGATCCGCTGCCGCTGAACGTTGACCGTCTGGCGCCAGGCACCTGGGTGGGGGAGGTCGTCATGACCCAGGAGTACACCCCGCTGCTGAGGGCCGCTCAGGCGCGACAGTGCCATATCCAGCGCGGGACCGACATGTTGTTTGAAATGATCCCCGCCCATCTGCGCTTTTTCGACCTGCCGGTAGCCACCCCCGAGCAGCTGCGCACGCTGGCGGAAATTCGCTACTGACGCGACGGCAAACCGGGTAATATAGCGTTATATTATCCGGTTTATAGCGACTGTCTATGATGTCCACTCCTCTCACGCTGCTGGCGGCGGGAAGCCTGAGAAGCGCTTTCCTGCCGCTGGTGGCGCACTTTCAGCAGCACACTGGCCTGGCGGTCGATGCGCAGTTTGGCCCTGCCGGCCTGCTGCGCGAGCGGATCGAGGCCGGGGCGCCGTGCGCGGTTTTTGCGTCCGCCAACGCGGCGCACCCGCAGATGTTGCTGCAGGCCGGTCTGGTGCAGGAATGCCAGGGATTTGCCGGCAACCAGCTGATGCTGACCGCCCGGCGGTCGCCGGAAAACGATGGCCTGGACTGGCTGGCGCTGCTCTGCACGCCCCACCTGCGGCTGGCGACCTCCACGCCGGGATGCGATCCGTCGGGAGATTATACCTGGCAACTGTTTGCCCGAATTGAGGCGCATTATCCTGGGTTGGGCAATGCGATAGCCGGGCGAGCGCAGCCGCGGGTCGGCGGCAGAGACTCACTGAGCGTGCCGCCGGGCGAGATAGCTGGCGCGTGGCTTATTCGCCAGAACCTGGCGGATCTGTTTATCGGCTACGCGCACTATGGCTCCGCGCTGGCCGCCTGCGACGATCTGCGTACCCTGACTATTCCGGCGCCGTGGAATATTCGCTGCGATTACCAGCTGGCGCGCCTCAGGGCGGATCCCGCCGCGTTGGCCCTGTATCGCTTTATCCTCGGCGACGTTGGTCAGAGCTATCTCCGGCAGGCGGGTTTTATGCCGTTCAGCGACGCAGAGTAAACCCTGGCGCCAGAAGAGGGGACGCGGAGGCGGCATGGTGGATCAGACGTACCGGCAGGCCGTACGCTTGCCGGAGGTGCGTTTCGCTCAGCACGTCGGCGGTCTCGCCTGCCAGCCACTGGCCCTCCGGCAGAAGAAGCAGCGTATGGCTGGCCACCTGCAGCGCATGGTTTGGATCATGGGTGGTGAACAGGACGGTGCGCGCCTGGCGGTGAGCGAGGTCGCCGATCAGCTGCAATACCACCTGCTGGTTACCAAGGTCCAGCGCCGAGCAGGGCTCATCCAGCAGGATATTCTGGCTGGCGCTGACCAGCGCGCGGGCAATCAGCACCAACTGCTGCTGGCCGCCGGAGAGGGCGTCGAAGTCATCTCCGGCCAGGGCGGCAATCCCCAGCTGCGCCAGCGCGTTCTCAACCCGCCGGGCATCCTCCTCGCCCGGCTGGGCAAAGAGATCCACATGACGGGCGCGGCCCATCAGCACGACATCGCTCACGCGCCAGCGAAAAGCGGGACGAAACGACTGCGGGACCAGAGCGACGCCGCCCTCGCACTGCACCTGGCCGCCCAGCGGCGGCAACACGCCGGTCAGGGTATCCAGCAGGGTACTTTTTCCCCGGCCATTGGCGCCCAGCACCGCCCAGATCTCACCGGGCCGGCAGGCCAGCGTGAGCGGGGCGAAGAGCGGCTGACGGTGGCCGTAGCGTAGCGCTTCCAGCGATAATGAGCTGTTCATCGGGCGGTACTCCGGCGCCGGGATTGCACCAGTAAAAAGGTAAACAGCGGCGCGCCGAGCAGGGCAGTGATGATCCCGATCGGGATCTCCGCCTGGGTCAGCGTGCGCGCCAGATCGTCCACCATCAGCATCAGGGCGGCGCCAAGCCAGAAGGCGGTGGGCAGCAGGCGACGATGGTCAGCGCCCACCAGCAGGCGGGCGAGGTGCGGGACCACCAGCCCCATCCAGGCGATGCTGCCGCTGACCGCCACCTGGGCTGCCACCAGCACTGCACAGCAAACCAGCACGCCGCGACGCAGCGCGGCCACCGGTACGCCAAGACTGCGGGCATCGCGTTCCTCCAGCGCTAGCAGGTTGATACGCCAGCGTAGCTTCCACAGCACCCCGGCGGCTAGCGCCATGGGCAGGGACATAAGCAGGACCTTATGCCAGCTGGCGGTCGCGAAGCTGCCGAGCAGCCAGAAAACAATGTTCGGTAACGTCTCTTCGCTATCGGCGAGGTACTGCATCAGGCTGACCAGCGCGGCGAAGAAGCCGCTGAGAATGATCCCGGACAGAATCAGCCCCAGCGTGCTGTCCCGCCCCTGCAGGGCGGCGAGGGCGTAAATCAGCCCCAGCGCGACGAGGCCGAAGAAAAAGGTCGAGGCCATCATCAGCAGACTGCCGACGCCCAACAGGATCGCCAGCGTACCGCCGAAGGCGGAGCCGGCGGTCACCCCGATGATGTGCGGGTCCACCAGCGGGTTCTGGAACACGCCCTGCAAGGTGGCGCCGCACAGCCCCAGCGCGCCCCCGGCCAGCAGGGCCATGACCACGCGCGGCAGGCGAACCGACCAGACGATCTGCCCGATCACCCCTTCACCTGGCGGCAGATGGACCAGGGTGTGCCCAACGACGCGCAGGCTTAACGGGTACTGGCCGAAACAAAGAGAGGCGACCGCGATCGCCAGCGTCGCCAGCGCCAGGCTACCCTGCAACCGCCAGGGATGGCGGTTAGCGCGCATCTGGCGTCCACGCCACGCGGTAAAAACGCTGATAGTAATCCCGGGCTTTACTGTCCACATCGATGTTCTGATAGCGCGAAGGATAGAGTTTTTTCGCCATCCACAGCTCGCCCAGCGCCAGGGCCTCCGGCATCGGGTAACCCCAGGCTTTGGCGTACTCCGGCATCAGCCACACGCGGTGGTGTTTCACCGCATCGATCGCCTGCCACTGCGGATCGTTCTCTATCTGTTTGACCACCTGCGGATAACGGTCCTGGACGAAGATCACCTGCGGGTTCCACTCCAGCACCTGCTCAAGCGACACCTGACGGGCGCCTTTTACGCTGGCGGCCGCCACGTTCAGCGCCCCGGCGTGCGCCATCATCAGCCCGGTGTATTTACCGGCGCCGTAGGTATTCAGATCGGGGTTGGCCATATACACCCGCACCCGCTGGTTCGGTGGAATATCGGCCACCGGCGCATTGGCTTGTTTACGCGCCTCGAAGGTGTAGTGAATCAGCGCCTCGGCCTCGGGCTGGCGTTCGACGACCTCGCCGATAAGGCGGATCCCCTCCACCAGCCCGGCGTTATAGGCCTGCTCTTCGTCTGCCATGGCGGGGTTCATTTTATTTTTTTCACCCGCGGCGTCCTGGCGCAGCGAGATGGCCACCACCGGGATCCCGGCCTGTTGGATCTGCGCGATCATCGCCGGCGGCGCATAGTTGGCGACAAAAACCACCTGCGGACGCAGCGCCAGCAGGCTTTCAATATTGACCTGGGTGAGATCGCCCGGCGTCGCCAGTTGCCCGATCTCGGGCATAAAGCGGGCGAACTGCGGCCCGAGCTGTTTCTGCCAGCTGCTTAAGACGCCGACGATATCCTCGGCGGCATGCAGTTGCACCAGCAGGTTGAGCGTCTGATGCTGCAGAACCACGACGCGGGTGACGTGGTCGGGGAGGGTGACCTGGCGACCCAGCTGGTCGGTGACGGTGCGGTCGGCAAAGGCCTGGCCGGTGAACAGGCTGGCGCTGAGCAGCGTCAGGCCCAGCAGTAAGGGGTGTTTTGACATGGTGTGGCCCGAATGGCGTGAAAAATTCGCTATGTATTAAATTATATAACGTCGCCGGGCGCAATGGTTGATCGCGTTTACCCTCATCACGATCAAGGCATTTCGTACCACACTTCTTCCTCTTCCATGCGGGCTTCTATCTGGCTCGCCACCCTCTGCAGGGCGGAAAGATGCTTCTGCGCCGCCTGCTCAATGGTCATCGCGCTGGCGATATAGACCAGGTTCAGGCAGCCGATAACCCGCTGCTGGCTGCAGACCGGCACGGCGATGGAGGCGATTTTCTCCTCCTGCTGCCAGCCGCGGAAGTTTTCACCGTAGCCGTTCTGCCGGGTGCGGGCGAGGATCGCCGCCAGCCGTTCCGGTTCGCGGGCCAGCTGATACTCAGCCTCCGGACGGGCGGCCAGCATGCTGACGATGGCGTCGCGTTCCGCGTCGGGGGCAAAGGCCAGCCACGTCAGCCCGGAGGCGGTGAGCAGCAGCGGCAGCCGCCGTCCGACCATCGCGCGGTGAAACGACAGTCGGCTGAAGCGGTGGGTGGTCTCGCGCACCACCATGGCGTCGACGTCGAGGGTGGTGATGTCTGTCGGCCATTGCACCTCGCGTAGCAGCTCGCCGAGCAGCGGCGTGGCGAGGGCAGAAATCCAATGTTCGTCACGAAATCCATCGCTCAGCTGGCGGACGTTAATGGTCAAACGGAAGCTGTCATCGGAGCGGCTGCGGCGGACAAAACCCTCCTCCTGCAGCGTCTCCAGCAGCCGGCGCACGGTGGTGCGATGCAGGCCGCTAAACTCCGCCAGCAGGCCCGGCGTCGCGCCGCCGTCAAATTTATTTAACAATTTTAATAACAACAAACCCCGGCTTAACCCGCGCACCGTTTTGTACGCTGTGGACCCATCGTCATGCATAAATCCTTCCTTAAAATGCTTTATAAACAGCGCTGTGCACCTGGTGCACATTCGGTGATGTTTTGATTGTAGCCGAAAACCCCCGCCCTATACTCAGCCCATTATAAAAATACGTTTACACATGATTAACAAATTGCCTGTCAGTCGGGCAGTTTCCGAGTCGTGAGGTCGCTGAGAATGACAACATCTACACCCGATATTCAACCCGCCGTGCAGCATACCGCTCAGGTCGCCATCGCCGGCGCCGGTCCGGTTGGCCTGATGATGGCCAACTACCTTGGCCAGATGGGCATCAGCGTGCTGCTGGTGGAAAAGCTCGACACACTGATCGATTACCCGCGGGCCATCGGCATTGACGATGAATCCCTGCGGGCGATGCAGGCGGTGGGACTGGTGAATGACGTGCTGCCGCACACCACGCCGTGGCACGCCATGCGCTTTCTGACCCCGAAGGGGCGCTGCTTTGCCGATATCCAGCCGATGACCGATGAGTTTGGCTGGTCGCGGCGCAACGCCTTCATTCAGCCCCAGGTCGATGCGGTGATGTATCACGGTCTGCAGCGTTTCCCGCAGGTCCGCTGCCTCTTCTCCCGCGAAGTAGAAGCCTTTAGCCAGAACGGTGACGGTGTCACGTTAAATCTTAAAGGACCGGACGGCGAGCGGGAGACGGTGCGCGCTGACTGGCTGGTGGCCTGCGACGGCGGCGCCAGCTTTATTCGTCGTACGCTGAACGTCCCCTTCGAAGGCAAGACCGCGCCGAATCAGTGGATCGTCATCGATATCGCCAACGACCCGCTGGCCACCCCGCACGTATACCTGTGCTGCGACCCGGTGCGACCCTACGTTTCCGCCGCGCTGCCCCATGGCGTGCGCCGCTTTGAATTCATGGTGATGCCCGGAGAAACCGAAGCCCAGCTCAGCGAGCCGCACAATATGCGTCGTCTGCTGAGCAAAGTGCTGCCGGACCCGGATCGCGTCGAGCTGATCCGCCAGCGGGTGTATACCCATAACGCCCGCCTTGCCGAACGCTTTCGCATCGACCGCGTGCTGTTGGCCGGCGATGCGGCGCACATCATGCCGGTCTGGCAGGGCCAGGGGTACAACAGCGGCATGCGCGACGCCTTCAACCTGGCGTGGAAGCTGGCGCTGGTGGTCAACGGTAAAGCGGGAGAGGCGCTGCTCGACAGCTACCAGCAGGAGCGCCGCGACCACGCGAAAGCGATGATTGATCTGTCGGTCACCGCCGGCCACGTGCTGGCGCCGCCGAAGCGCTGGCAGGGGGCCGTGCGCGACGGTCTCTCCTGGCTGCTGAACTACCTGCCGCCGGTGAAGCGCTACTTCCTCGAAATGCGCTTTAAGCCGATGCCGCAGTACCGCGAGGGGGCGCTGCTGACCGACGGCGCCAGCAAAACCTCGCCGGTGGGCAAAATGTTTATTCAACCGCAGGTGACGCTGGAGAGCGGCGAGAGCGTGCTACTCGACGACGTCATCGGCGCGAATTTCGCCATTATCGGCTGGGGCTGCAACCCGCAGTGGGGGCTCGACGCCGAGCAGATCGCCCGCTGGCGCGCGGCCGGGGTGCGCTTTATCCAGGTGGTGCCGGCGGTGCAGATCCATCGCGAGCAGGATAACGCCCCCGGCACGTTGCGGGTGGGCGATACGCAAAACCGCCTGAAGAGCTGGTTTGCTCAGCATAACACCGCCATTGCCGTGGTCAGACCGGACCGCTTTGTCGCCGCTCTCGCCATCCCGCAGACCCTCGGCGCGCAGCTGACCGCGCTGGCGGAAAAAATGACTCTCGCGGTCGGAGATACCGCCCACGCTGAAGAGAAGGTGGCCTGATATGCATGCCTATTTGCACTGTCTCTCCCACACTCCGCTGGTGGGATTCGTCGACCCGGAGCAGGCGGTCCTTGATGAAGTGAACGGGGTGATTGCTGACGCCCGGCGGCGGATCGCCGCCTTCGATCCCGAGCTGGTGGTGCTCTTCGCCCCCGATCACTACAACGGTTTTTTCTATGACGTGATGCCGCCGTTCTGCCTCGGCGTCGGCGCCACCGCCATCGGCGACTTCGCCAGCGCCGCCGGCGACCTGCCGGTACCGACCGAGCTGGCCGAAGCCTGCGCCCACGCCGTGATCAACAGCGGTATCGATCTGGCGGTGTCGTACAACATGCAGGTGGACCATGGCTTCGCTCAGCCGCTGGAGTTTCTGCTGGGTGGCCTGGATCGCCTGCCGGTGCTGCCGGTGTTTATTAACGGCGTCGCCGCGCCGCTGCCGGGTTTTCAACGTACCCGGCTGCTGGGCGAGGCGATGGGCCGCTTCCTCAACACCCTCAATAAACGGGTGCTGATCCTCGGCTCTGGCGGACTCTCGCACCAGCCGCCGGTGCCGGAGCTGGCGAAGGCCGACGCCCATCTCCGCGATCGCCTGCTCGGCGGCGGCAAACAGCTGCCGCCGGACGAACGCGAACTGCGCCAGCAGCGGGTGATCAACGCCGCCAGGCGGTTTACTGAAGACCCGCACTCGCTCCATCCCCTTAACCCGGTGTGGGACAACCGCTTTATGAGCCTGCTGGAGCAGGGGCGGCTGGCGGAACTGGATGCGATCGGCAACGACGAGCTGTCGGCGATGGCCGGCAAATCGACGCACGAAATTAAGACCTGGGTGGCCGCCTTTGCCGCGCTATCCGCTTTTGGCCGCTGGCGCAGTGAAGGCCGCTATTATCGGCCGATCCCCGAGTGGATCGCCGGGTTCGGCTCGCTGAGCGCCACCACCGAGATTTGATTAACCGGGAGACTAACATGAGCTATCAACCGCAAACCGAAGCCGCCACCAGCCGATTCCTCAATGTCGACGAGGGGGGCCGCACGCTGCGCATCCATATCAATGACTGCGGCGACGGGAAAGAGACTGTGGTTATGTTGCACGGATCCGGGCCGGGAGCCACCGGCTGGGCCAACTTCAGCCGTAACATTGACCCGCTGGTCGAGGCGGGCTATCGCGTGCTGCTCCTCGACTGTCCGGGGTGGGGCAAAAGCGATGCTATCGTCAACAGCGGCTCACGTTCGGACCTCAACGCCCGCATTCTGAAAAGCGTGGTCGATCAGCTGGGGATCGATAAAGTCCATCTGCTGGGCAACTCGATGGGCGGCCATAGCGCGGTGGCCTTCACCCTGAGCTGGCCGGAGCGGGTGGCTAAGCTGGTGCTGATGGGCGGGGGGACCGGCGGCATGAGCCTGTTTACGCCGATGCCGACGGAGGGCATCAAGCTGCTGAACGCCCTGTACCGCGAGCCGACCATAGAAAACCTGAAGAAGATGATGAGCATCTTCGTCTTCGACACCCGCGACCTCACCGAGGCGCTGTTCGAGGCCCGTCTCAACAATATGCTGTCGCGCCGCGATCATCTGGACAACTTCGTCAAAAGCCTCGAAGCCAACCCGAAGCAGTTTCCTGACTTTGGCCCGCGGCTGGGCGAAATCAGCGCGCCAACCCTGATCGTCTGGGGACGCAACGACCGCTTCGTGCCGATGGACGCCGGGCTGCGCCTGCTCGCCGGGATCGCCGGTTCGGAACTGCATATTTACCGCGACTGCGGCCACTGGGCGCAGTGGGAACATGCCGACAGTTTTAATCAGCTGGTGCTCAATTTCCTCGCACGGGCTTAAGGAGTTAATGATGACTTTTTCTCTTGACGCGCTGGCCCGGCAGCTGCGCGACGCGGAACAGACCGGCCAGGCGATCGCCCCACTGCGCGATATCCTCGGCGTCGACAATGCCGACGCCGCCTATGCCATCCAGCGTCTGAACGTCCAGCACCACGTCGCCCATGGCCGGCGGGTGGTGGGCCGCAAGGTGGGCCTGACCCATCCCAAAGTGCAGCAGCAGCTGGGCGTCAATCAGCCGGACTTCGGCACTCTGTTTGCCGACATGTGCTACGGCGACAACGCCGAGGTGCCGTTTGGTCGCGTGCTGCAGCCCAAAGTGGAAGCCGAGATCGCCCTGGTGCTGAAGCAGGATCTGCCGCATGCCGATACCACCTTTGATGAACTGTATAACGCCATCGAATGGGTGCTGCCGGCGCTGGAGGTGGTGGGCAGCCGCATTCGCGACTGGTCAATCGGCTTTGTCGACACCGTCGCCGATAACGCCTCCTGCGGCCTGTACGTCATTGGCGGCCCGGCGCAGCGCCCGGCGGGACTGGATCTGAAGCAGTGCGCCATGCACATGACCCGCAACCAGGAGCTGGTCTCCAGCGGTCGCGGCAGCGAGTGCCTGGGACATCCGTTGAATGCCGCAGTCTGGCTGGCGCGCAAGCTGGCCAGCCTTGGCGAACCGCTGCGGGCGGGAGATATCGTGCTGACCGGGGCGTTAGGTCCGATGGTGGCGATTAACGAAGGGGACAGCTTTGTCGCCCATATCGAAGGTATTGGCTCAGTCGCGGCACGCTTCGTCGCCGCCGGAGAAGGACATCGTAATGCGTAAACGTAAAGTCGCCATTATCGGCTCCGGGAATATCGGCACCGATTTAATGATTAAAATCCTGCGCCACGGCCAGCATCTGGAGATGGCGGTGATGGTCGGCATCGACCCGCAGTCGGATGGCCTGGCCCGCGCCCGGCGCATGGGCGTCGCGACCACCCACGAAGGGGTGGGCGGCCTGATGCAGATGGCGGAATTTGCCGACATCGATTTTGTTTTTGACGCCACCAGCGCCGGGGCGCACATCAAAAACGATGCCGCGTTGCGCGAAGCGAAGCCGGGGATCCGCGTCATCGACCTGACGCCGGCGGCGATTGGCCCGTACTGCGTACCGATGGTCAACCTCGCGGCCAATCTCCATCAGGGCAACGTCAATATGGTGACCTGCGGCGGGCAGGCGACCATCCCGATGGTCGCCGCGGTCTCGCGAGTGGCGAAGGTGCATTACGCGGAGATTGTGGCCTCGATCGCCAGCCAATCCGCCGGGCCGGGCACGCGGGCCAATATTGACGAATTCACCGAAACCACCTCGCAGGCGATTGAAAAAGTCGGCGGCGCGGGCAAGGGCAAAGCGATTATTGTGCTGAACCCGGCGGAGCCGCCGCTGATGATGCGCGATACCGTCTACGTCCTGAGCGAGCTGGCGTCGCAGGAGGCCATTGCCGCTTCGATCGCCGAAATGGCGGCGGCAGTGCAGGCTTACGTCCCGGGCTACCGGCTGAAGCAGCAGGTGCAGTTTGAGGTTATCCCCGAGGATAAGCCGGTCAACCTGCCCGGCGTCGGCTGTTTTTCCGGCCTGAAAACCGCGGTTTACCTCGAAGTGGAAGGGGCGGCGCACTATCTGCCGGCGTACGCGGGCAACCTCGATATTATGACCTCGGCGGCGCTGGCGACGGCGGAGCAAATGGCCGGGGCAATGCACAGTGCGGCGGGAGCGACAGCATGAACGGTAAAAAACTTTATATCTCGGACGTGACGCTGCGCGATGGCATGCACGCCATTCGTCACCAGTATTCCCTGGCGCAGGTGCAGCAGATCGCCGGCGCGCTGGATAAGGCTGGGGTCGACTCCATCGAAGTGGCCCATGGCGATGGCCTGCAGGGATCCAGCTTCAACTACGGCTTTGGCGCACACAGCGACATCGCCTGGATTGAAGCGGCGGCGGAGGCGGTCAGCCAGGCGAAAATCGCCACCTTACTGCTGCCGGGCATCGGCACGCTGCACGATCTGAAAGCGGCGTATCAGGCCGGAGCGCGGGTGGTGCGGGTCGCCACCCACTGCAGCGAAGCGGACGTCGCGGCGCAACATATTGCCTTTGCCCGCGAGCTGGGAATGGACACCGTCGGTTTTCTGATGATGAGCCATATGATCTCCCCGCAGGCACTGGCGCAGCAGGCGCTGAAGATGGAATCTTATGGCGCGACCTGTATCTATGTGGTGGATTCCGGCGGGGCGATGAACATGAACGACATTCGCGACCGTTTCCGTGCCCTGAAGGCGGTGCTGAAGCCGGAGACCGCCACCGGGATGCATGCCCACCATAACCTGAGCCTCGGGGTGGCGAACTCTATCGCCGCGGTGGAAGAGGGGTGCGATCGCATTGACGCCAGCCTGGCCGGGATGGGCGCGGGGGCGGGCAATGCGCCTCTGGAAGTGTTTATTGCCGCCGCCGACAAGCTCGGCTGGCAGCATGGCACCGATCTCTACGCCCTGATGAACGCGGCCGATGATCTGGTGCGGCCGCTGCAGGACCGCCCGGTGCGTGTCGACCGCGAAACGCTGGCGCTGGGCTACGCCGGGGTCTACTCCAGCTTCCTGCGCCACAGCGAAGCGGCGGCCGAGCGCTATGGCCTCAGCGCGGTGGATATTCTCGTCGAGCTGGGCAAGCGGCGGATGGTCGGCGGTCAGGAGGATATGATCGTCGACGTTGCGCTGGATCTGCTTAACCGTAATAAATAAGGAAAAACGCGCGGCTGACAAAGCATCAGCCGCCAGTCACCTGCTCCGTTTGTTCGGCTATCGCCAAGGTACCCTATGACCAAGATAACGACTGCAAACCCCTCGCGCCTGGTGGTCACCATCGGGCTCTGTTTTATGGTGGCCCTGATGGAAGGGCTGGATCTGCAGGCGGCGGGGATTGCCGCCGTCGGCATGGCGCAGGCCTTTGCGCTGGATAAAATGCAGATGGGCTGGATCTTCAGCGCCGGGATCCTCGGCCTGCTGCCCGGCGCGCTGGTGGGCGGCATGCTGGCGGACCGCCACGGGCGCAAGCGCATTCTGCTGGGGTCGGTGCTGCTGTTTGGCCTGTTCTCGCTGGCCACCGCGGTGGCATGGAGCTTCCCGACGCTGCTGCTGGCGCGCCTGCTCACCGGCGTCGGGCTCGGGGCGGCATTGCCGAACCTGATTGCCTTAACCTCGGAAGCCGCTGGCTCACGCTTCCGCGGCCGGGCGGTAAGCCTGATGTACTGCGGCGTGCCCATTGGCGCCGCGCTGGCGGCGGCGCTGGGCTTTTCCGGTCTCGCCGCGGCCTGGCAGACCATTTTCTGGATTGGCGGCGTGGTCCCGTTACTGCTGATCCCGCTGCTGATGCGCTGGCTACCGGAGTCGCAGTCGTTTCAGCGCGCGGAGGCCAGCGTGCCGCTGCGCACCCTGTTTGCCCCGGGCCAGGCCGCCGCCACCCTGCTGCTGTGGCTGGGTTATTTTTTCACCCTGCTGGTGGTCTATATGCTGATCAACTGGCTGCCGATGCTGCTGGTGGGCCAGGGATTCCGCGCCAGCCAGGCGGCGGGGGTGATGTTCTCTCTACAGATCGGCGCTGCCTGCGGCACGCTGCTGCTGGGAGCGCTAATGGATAAGCTCACCCCGCTGCGGATGTCGCTCCTGATCTACTGCGGGATTCTGGCTTCCCTGCTGGCGCTGGGCAGCGCGTCGTCGCTGAACGGAATGCTGCTGGCGGGGTTTGTCGCCGGGCTGTTTGCCACCGGCGGCCAGAGCGTACTCTATGCCCTGGCGCCGCTTTTTTACCCCGCGGCGATCCGCGCCACCGGGGTCGGCACCGCCGTGGCGGTGGGCCGTCTTGGCGCGATGAGCGGCCCGCTGCTGGCCGGCAAGATGCTGGCTCTCGGCACCGGCACCGTCGGGGTGATGGCGGCCTCGGCGCCCGGCATTGTGCTGGCCGGCGTGGCGGTGTTCTGGCTGATGCATCGCCAGCAGCGCGCCGCGATTGTCTGAGACGCATCCGGCGGTCTGGCAAAAAAATGCCGGGCCGCCGCCTTGCCTGTCCGCGTCACCTGGCCTATGGTAAGACATCATTCCCTGACGCTTATCGTCCCTATGGCTTACACCTCCCGTTTGCTCAATGCTATCCCCGGCATCCGCCACGCTTTTCTCGATGTCCATGAAACCGCCGCCTTTCCCTATGCCGAGATGGCTCCGGTGAAGCTGGTGCATGGTAATGAGGTTCATCATTATCAGCAGCCGCTGCCGACGCGCCCGCACGCCGACGCGGTGTTTACCGCGGTGGCCGGGCAAAAGGTGGGGGTGGTGACCGCCGACTGTCTGCCGATGCTGATCGCCTCGCGCGACGGTCGCTTAGTCTGTAGCGTGCATGCCGGCTGGCAGGGGCTGGCCAGCGGTATTGTCGACAATAGTCTGGCCTGTTTTCGCCAGCAGGGGGTGGCATTGGCCGATCTGGTCATCGCCGTGGGGCCGCATATTCACCCTTGCTGTTACGAAGTCTCCGCCGCATTTTATCAGCAATTGCTGGACCAGCCCGGCGGTGATCGGGTGGCCCGCCATCGCCAGCGGCTGTTTCATTCCCGTTCGGGCCCGGTCAGCGATCCGCTCAAAGCCGCCGCACGCGGCAGCGATAATCTGTGGTTTGATCTGCGCGCCTTTGCCGAAGCGATCTTCGCAGAGGCGGGAGTGTCGCCGACGAGCGTTGAATGGCTGGGGAGTTGCACCTACTGCACCCCGCAGTCGCTGGGCTCCTACCGACGCCGGACCCATTTCCCGGCGCCGAAGAGCTTTCAGTATTCGTGGATCCTGCGCGAGGCCTGAGGCGCGCTCGCGCTAGAGCACCCGAAAACCGTGGGTGCCGTCGCGGGCCAGCTGATCCACCAGGCCATACTCCCACTCCAGATAGGCCTGCATGGCCTCGGTGGAATTATCGGTTCCTTCGTACGGACGACGATAGCGGTCACGGCGCTCGACGGCGAGGCCGCTGTCGCCATGCGCCAGTGGCAGACCGGCGGCGATCCACGCCAGCGTCCCGCCGGTAAGCAACTGCACCGGTTTACCGGTCAAGGCCGCCACCTCCGGCACCGCGTAGCGGGCCAGCAGACTGCTGCCGCAGGTCACCACGTAACGTTGGGCGGGAGGGATCACGTCCAGGGCCTGGCGCAGCTGCGAGCGCGTTAGCCACCACGCGCCGGGGATATGGCGAGCGACAAAGTTGGCGCTGGTGGTGAAATCGAGCACCACCGTACCGGGTTCGTCCAGCTGTTGCGCCAGCTGCGCCGGGCTTATCTCCTCCGCCTGTGGGCCGGGCGGCACCTCGGCGGCCGGCACCCCGCGTTCGCTCAACTGGCTGGCCGACAGCGCGCTCAGCCGCGCCGTCTCCCAGCCCATCTGCGCCAGCCACGAGCCGGTTATCGCCGCCCGGATGCCATCGTCATCCAGCAGCACAATTCGCGCCCCTCGTACGCTGGCGAAGTGATCGGTCTCCTGCACCAGCTGGCCGCCTGGCGCGCTCAGGCTGCCGGGATAGTGACCCGCCGCGTACTCCTCGGGGCTGCGGACATCAAACAGGAAGGTAGTGCGGTCGTTCTGCTGCAGCCAGCGTTGCAGCGTGGCCTCATCGATGACCACCACCCCGGCCCGTTCGGCAAGATGCGCCACCTCAGCGGCCCGGGCGCCGGAGGCGCGGGCGGAGGGATCGTATTGCCGCTGCTGCTGGTGCGCCAGCGTCTGGCCGGCCAGCGTCCAGCCGATAGTGCCATTGCGCAGGGCATGGACCGGGTTTGGCACGCCGGCGTTGATCAGCGACTGGGTGCCGATGATGCTGCGGGTGCGTCCGGCACAGTTGACGATAACCGGCGTCTGCGGGGAGGGCGTCAGGCTCTCTACCCGCAGGGCCAGCTCGCCGCCGGGCACGCTGATGCTGCCGGGGATGCTCATGGTCTGGTACTCATCGAAGCGCCGGGCGTCGACGATCACCACCTCCTGCTGGCTGTCGATGAGCGCCTGAACCTCCTGGGCGCTGAGCGACGGCGTGTGACGCACGCTTTCCACCAGTTCACCAAAGGCTTTACTGGCGGAGTTAACGTCCTGAAACAGCTCGCCGCCGCTGCGGCGCCAGCCGGCGAGCCCCTCTGTCAGCAGGGCCACATCCTGATAGCCCCAGGCCCGCAGCCGTTCGACGGCGATCTCCGCCAGACCTTCGCCGTTGTCGTAAACGGTGAGCGGGGTGGTGAAGCGCGGTATTCGCCGGCGGACCTCCAGCTCCAGTTTGCTGAGCGGCAGATTGACGGCAAACAGCGGATGATCGGTGGCGAAATCGGCCTCTTCGCGGACGTCGATCAGCGCCAGTTCACGACGATCGAGCAGTGCCTGGCTGATCTCGGCGGCCTGGCGATAAGCGTAGGTGGACATAGTGGTTATCCTTGATGTTCGCGGGAGGAATCCCAGATATTGGGTAAATGGCGGTTGGAGTAGCCGGAGATAAACGGTTTCTGCTGTCCTTCCGGGGTATACACGGCGCGCTTCACCGCGCCGATATTGCCGCCGTAGATGTGAATGCTGATGGAGACGCGATCCGCCAGCGCATTGCTGACGCGATGAATATCGCCATCGTCAGCGGAGACTTTCTCCACCTGGCCTGCTTCCAGAAGCGTGGCGGCGCCCAGCGCGCGCGGTATGCCATCGGCATCCAGCTGGTAGCGTTGATTCTCTTCCGCGCCGCGCAGCATACCAATGGCCCCCCACACCCGGTGGTCATGGATCGGCGTCGCTTGCCCCGGTCCCCAGACGAAGCTGACAATCGAGAAGCGCTCCCCGGAGTCGGCATGCAGCAGATACTGCTGGTAATGGTGCGGATGCGGCAGGGTGTACTCTTCCGGCAGCCAGTCGTCGTAACGCACCAGCGCCGCCAGTCGCTGCGCCACGGCGTCAAGCAGCGGGGCGGTCTGGTGGTGCTCACGGTGCAGGCGGTCTACCTCATGAATGAAATGGCGTAATTTTTCCAGTCGTGGTGCAGTCATGTGCGGTTCCTGTCAGAGGGACTGGTCAAAACGCTAACAGAGGCGTTAATATTATTTAAATGCAATTTACGCATATATTAATATGCAAATTTCACATAAGGATCCTATGCGCATTGACGATATCGACGCTTTGCTGGCCACGGTGCAGTTTTCGTCCCTCAATCAGGCCGCGGAATATCTGGGGATCACCCAGTCGGCCATCACCCGGCGCCTGCAACGCCTGGAGCAGGAGCTGAACGTGACGCTGTTGGAGCGCCAGACCCGCCCGCTGACCCTGACTGCCGCCGGACATCGGGTGTACGAGCAGTGTCTGAGCATTAAGCGTGAGACGAAAAAACTCTACAGCCTATTGGATCCGGAAGGCGAGCCGCGCGGCGCGCTGCGTCTCGGCGTGCCGCAGAGTCTCAGCGAGATTGCCCTGCCGGCTGCGCTGTCAGCGCTGAGCCAGCAGTTTCCCGGACTGTCGCCGCAGATCACCTGCGGCTGGAGCGGACAGCTGCAGCGTAGGCTGGAAAACGGCGAGCTGGACGGCATGCTGGCGATGGGGCCGGCCCAGCAAAGCTTCGCCGAGGGCTATAGCGGACGGCTGCTGTGTCCCCTGGAGGTGGTGCCGATCGTCGGCCGGCGTTTGAATTTACGCGCGTCATCCCTGCGGGAGTGCGCCGAACAGGGCTGGATCCTTAACCCCGACGGCTGTGGCCTGCGCGCCGGGCTCATTCGCGAGCTGCAGAGTCAGGGATTGCGGTTGAAGCTTAATGTCGAGAGCGCGGGCGCGCAGCTGCAGATAGCGCTGGTGGCGCAGGGACAGGGGCTGGGTCTGGTGCCGCGGGCGGCGCTGGCCAGCAGCCCGTGGCGGGACGAGATCGCGGTCCTCAACCTCAGCGATTTTCAGCCTGCGGTCTCACTGTGGCTGATCCACGCCCAGTATCTGGCAAACCTGCAGCCGCCGCTGACCTTTTTCGCCAGCAAAGTGGTACAGCAGCTGACAGTATCCGACTGAAAGCACTATGCATTTTTGTTTAATGCTAATTCAGCATATTAAGATATGATAAAAATGCATTTTGCTCATTAACACACTCTGTATAGGGTAATGACCAGCGCCGCTGTCGCGGCCACTCCATTACCCTGACGCAAGGAGTTGTTCATGAGCATTCAGTTTCTCGGCATGATTGGCCACCGCCTCTCTTCCGAAACGATTGCCCCGGTGGGGCCGATCTTTGACCGCGACTATATCGTTCGCTTTGCGCAAACCCATGAAGCCGCTGGGTTTGATCGTCTGCTGGTCGGCCACTGGTCCGATCAACCCGACGGCTTTCTGGTGACGGCCCTGGCGGGGCTGTCGACGCAGAAAATCCATTACCTGCTGGCTCATCGCCCCGGTTTTGTTTCGCCAACCCTCGCCGCGCGCAAATTCGCCACCCTTGAGCACCTGTTGGGGGGCCGGCTGGCGGTGCATATCATCAGCGGCGGCAACGATGCCGAGCAGCGCCGGGATGGCGATTATCTCGACCACGACCAGCGCTACGCCCGCACCGACGCCTTCCTCGACACCGTGCGCCAGGTGTGGACCAGCGAGCAGCCGGTGGATATTCACAACGATTTCTATCAGGCCGAGCAGGCCTGGTCCGCCATTCGCCCGCTGCAAAAACCGCATCTTCCCATCTACTTCGGCGGCTCGTCGGAAGCGGCCATCGCCGTCGCCGGCAAACATGCCGACGTCTTCGCCCTGTGGGGCGAGTCGCTGGCGCAAACCGGCGAGACCATCCAGCGTGTGCGCGCCGAAGCGGCGAAACACCAGCGTGATATTGGCTTCAGCGTCTCGTTCCGGCCGATTATCGCCGACAGCGAAGCCGAAGCCTGGGAGAAAGCCGAGCATATCCTGCACGTCGCCACCGAGCAGGCGGCGCAGCGCGGAGGGGGTTTCAAAGCCAAACCGGACAGCATCGGCGCCCAGCGGCTGCGGGCCACCGCAGCGCAGGGCAGGGTGGTGGACAAACGTCTGTGGACCGGCATCGCCCAACTGGTGGGCGGCGGACATAACTCCACCGCCCTGGTGGGCACCCCGGAGCAGGTGGCGGATGCGCTGCTCGATTACTACGACCTCGGCGTGCGTAACTTCCTGATCCGCGGATTTGATCCGCTGAACGACGCGGCCGACTATGGCCGGGCGCTGCTGCCGATCGCCCGGGAAAAAGCCGCGCGGCGTGCGGTGGCGGAGCGCGCATCGTGATCCATCCTGAGCGCGACGACTGGGCCCGGCAGCTGACGGCGCTCCGCCAGCAGATGGCGGAGCAGGCGGCCAGCCTTGATGCCAGCGGCGAGTTTCCCCGGCGTAATATCGACCTTCTGCGCGCGGGAGGCTGGTTAAGTCTCGCCGTGCCGCCATCCTGCGGCGGCGCGGGCGCCACTCTGGCCCAGCTTCAGCAGGCCATCGCCGCCATCGCCTGGGGAGAGCCGGCGACAGCGCTGATCGTCTGCATGCAGTATCTGCACCATTTGCGGCTGGCGGAAAACGACGCCTGGCACGCGCCGCTGCGCCAGCAGGTTTTTCACGATGCTGTCGAACACGGTGGCCTGATCAACAGCCTGCGCGTCGAGCCGGAGCTGGGCTCCCCGGCGGGGGGCGGCTTGCCGGACACCGTGGCGACCCGTCGCGCGGAGGGCTGGGACATCAGCGGCCATAAAATTTATACCACCGGCATTGAAGGGCTGCGCTGGCTGGCGGTGTGGGCCAGAAGCGATGATAACCCGCCGCTGGTGGGCACCTGGCTGGTGCCTGGCGACAGCCCGGGTATCAGCGTGGTGAAAAGCTGGGATCACGCCGGGATGAGGGCCACCGGCAGCCATGAAGTTATTTTTAACCACGTGCGGGTGGCGGCAGAGCACGCGGTGGATGTCTGGCCGGCCGATGTGCCACCCGCCGCGGAGGCCGAACCGTTTCGCCTGTTCGCCAACCGGCAGACGGCGCTGCTGGCGGCGATCTATGACAGCATTGCCCACGCCGCTCACGACTGGCTGGTGAGGTGGCTGGCGGGGCGGGTACCCGCCGGTCTCGGGTATCCCCTCTCTCGTCTGCCACGGGTGCAGGAGAAAGTCGGGCAGATCGCCGGGCTGCTGCTGGTCAACCGCAGCCTGCTGGAGCAGGCCGCCGCGCTGCGCTTTTCCGCCTTCGAGGCCAATCTGGCGAAAGTCACCATCACCGACAACGCCATTCAGGCGGTAAATATTGCGCTCGAGCTGACCGGCAATCATGGCCTGAGCCGACAGAATCCGCTGGAACGCCACTACCGCAATGTGCTCTGCGGACGGGTACATACCCCACAGAGCGACAGCGCCTGGCTGGCAGCCGGCAACTTCGTCTTTCAATCACAAGGATAATCACGATGCGTCTATCATTTTCAGGCCGGGTGGCGGCAGCGCTGATGCTGCTGGCGCTGGGCGGCTACGCGACAGCGCAGGAGCGGATCACCCTGCGTATCGCCGATCAAAAAGGCGGCATGCGTTCGCAGCTGGAGGCGGCCAACGCCCTGCAAAATCTCCCTTACGACATTAAGTGGGCCGAGTTCCCGGCCGCCGCGCCGCTGGCGGAAGCCCTCAACGCGGGCGCTGTGGACGCGGGGATCATCGGCGATGCGCCGTTGCTGTTTGCCCTGGCCAACGGTGCGCCGGTCAAAGCCATTGCCGTGGATAAAAGCAACCCGGCGGGGACCGCGGTGCTGGTTTCCCCCGGCAGCACGTTAAAAAGCGGCGCCGATTTAAAAGGCAAACGCATCGCCACTGGTAAAGGATCGATTGGTCATTTCGTGGCGCTGAAAGCGCTGGAGCAGGCGGGGATTTCACCGAAGGAGGTGCAGTGGGTGTTCCTCGGCCCGGTGGACGCCAAAGTGGCGCTGCTTAACGGTTCGGTGGACGCCTGGGCGACCTGGGAGCCCTACACCACCCAAATGGTGAAGACCAATGAGGGGCAGATTCTGGTGAGCGGCAAAGGGCTGCTGCCGGGGAATACCTTCCTCGCGGCAACGGATTCCGCGCTGAACGATCCGCAAAAACGCGCCGCGCTGCAGGATTATCTCCAGCGCCTGGCCGGCGCCGAGCGCTGGGCCTACGCCAATCTCGACAGCTACGGTAAAACGCTGGGGGAGATCATCCGTTTCCCGGCGGAGATCGCCCGCGCGCAATTTGCCAACCGCCAGTCGCAGTGGCAGCCGCTGGCAGAGGAAACGGTGACCCAGCAGCAGGCAACGGCGGACTTTTATCTCGCCAACGGCCTGATCCGCACCCGGCTGGACGTGAAGCCGACCTTTGACCCCAGCTTTAGCGTGCCCGCCGCCGAGGTGACACCATGACCAGAAACACTTTTTCCCGCCGCCGTTTTTTACAGCTCAGCGGCGGCCTGGCGCTGGCCGGGGTCTCTCTGCCGCTGTGGGCTCACGATATGGCGGACATGGCCAGCGGCGATGCCCATCCGGCGCTGCGCCTGCCAGAGCCCTACAAGATCAAGCTGGCGATCAATAAAAGCGCGGTATGCCTCGCGCCGGTCGCCGTCGCCGAGCAGCAGAAGATTTTCAGTAAATATAACCTCGACGTTGAGTTTGTTAACTTCGGCAACTCCACCGATGTGCTGCTGGAGGCGATCGCCACCGGCAAGGCCGACGCCGGGGTGGGGATGGCGCTGCGCTGGCTGAAGGCGCTGGAGCAGGGCTTTGACGTCAAGCTCACCGCCGGGACCCACGGCGGCTGTCTGAACCTGCTGACGGCCAAAGACTCGCCGTTCGGCGGCCTCGAGAGCCTGAAGGGACAAACCATCGGCGTCACTGACATGGCCGGGCCGGATAAAAACTTCTTCGCCATTCTGCTTAAGCGCCACGGTATCGACCCGATCAGCGACGTGCAGTGGAAAGTCTACCCGGCGGATCTGCTCAGCGTGGCGCTGGACAAGCGCGAAATCGCCGCCATCAGCGGCAGCGAGCCATTCAGCTATCGTCTGCTGGAGACCGGCAAGTATCAGCTGATCGCCAGCAATATGACCGGGGATTATGCCAACCTCAGCTGCTGCGTGCTGGGGGTGAGCGGGAGCCTGGCGCGGGACCATAAACCGGCCGCCGCCGCGCTCACCCAGGCGATCCTTGAGGCGCACAGCTATGCCGCAGCGCATCCGGAAAGCGTGGCGCAATCTTTCCTCGCCCATGCCCTGAATACCAGTGAAGCGGAGGTGAGCGGCATCCTGCACGGGCAGGGCCACGGCCATCACGCGGTGGGCGAAGCGTTCGTGAAAGAGCTGACGCAGTACGCGGTCGACCTGCAGCGGGTGCAGGTGATCAAACCGGGTACCGATCCCCATCAGTTCGCGGAGAGTATCTATGCCAACGTATTCGCCTGAGCAGGCTCTGGCGCGCTCCACCGGCCGCGCGCCGCTGTGGGGAGAAGGGCTGCTGGCCGCCGCGCTGTGGCTGCTGGGCGGTCTGTTTACCCTGGCCTGGCCCGATGCCGGGCGGCGCTGGCCGTTTAGCGAAGGGTGGGCGCTGGCGCAATTCACCCTCGGCGGCGGATTACTGCTGCTGGCGCTGAGCTATCGCTACTGGCGAGCGCGCGGCGCGCGTGTGCTGCATGCCGGCAAGTGGCTGGCGCTGTTGCCGGTGCTGTTTGCTGTCTGGGAAGGGCTGACCGCCAAGAGTGCCGTGCTGCCGGTGCCGTTTTTCGCGCCGCCGCAGGCGCTGATCGAAGTCCTGCACGACGACTGGCCGCGCCTGCTCGACAGCCTGCTGCACTCGCTGGGGCTGCTGGGGCTCGGCGTGCTGCTGGGCACCAGCAGCGGGTTCATCACCGGTCTGGCCATTGGCTGGTCGCAACGGATTGGCTACTGGGTTCATCCGGTGTTACGTCTGCTGGGGCCGGTGCCGTCCACCGCGCTGCTGCCGCTGTGCCTGTTTATTTTTCCCTCGAGCTTCGGCGCCAGCGTGTTTTTGATCGCGCTGAGCACCTGGTTCCCGGTCACGGTGCTGACCTGGTCCGGAGTGATGGGCATTGATAAGGCGTGGTACGACGTGGCGCGGACCCTCGGCGCCAGCCAGCGTTTCCTGATCCTGCGGGTGGCGATCCCCGCCGCGCTACCGAACGTCTTTGTCGGCCTGTTTATGGGGCTCGGCGCGTCGTTTTCGGTGCTGATTGTCGCCGAAATGGTCGGGGTGAAGTCGGGGATCGGCTTTTACCTCCAGTGGGCCCAGGGTTGGGCGGCCTATCCGAATATGTACGCCGCGCTGCTGGTGATGGCGTTGTTATGCTCCGGCCTGATAAGCGGATTATTTATGCTGCGTGACCGGCTGCTGAGCTGGCAGCGAGGAGGAATGCAATGGTAACAGCGACGCCAGATTCGCCGGCGAAAGCGCGCGGCGCGGCGGTCTCCATCAGCCATCTTCATCATGCGTTTACGCTTGGCAAACAGACGGTACCGGTGCTGGAGAATATCAGTCTGCAGCTGCGGCCGGGGGAAAGCGTGGCGCTGCTGGGCCCTTCCGGCTGCGGTAAATCAACCCTGCTGCGGCTGCTGGCGGGGCTGGAAGCGCCGCAGAATGGACAGATGCAGATCGACGGCGCGGCGCTCGGCGCCCCGGGGCCGGAGCGGATCCTTGTGTTTCAGGATCCGACGCTCTACCCATGGCTGACGGTACGGCAGAACGTGCTGCTGGGCCCGCAGGCGCAGGGCAAAAAGGGGCTGGAGGCGAAGGCCGACGCGCTGATTGACCGCATCGGGCTGCAGGCCTTCAGCGAGGCGTGGCCGCGGCAGCTGTCCGGGGGGATGGCGCAGCGTGCGGCGCTGGCGCGCGCCTTGTTGAACGAACCGCGTCTGCTGCTGCTCGACGAGCCGTTGGGCAAACTCGATTCCCTGACCCGCATCAGCATGCAGCGGGAGCTGATCGCCCTCTGGCAGCAGCAGGGGTATACCAGCCTGCTGGTGACCCACGATATCGAAGAGGCGCTGCTGCTGTGCGAGCGGGTGCTGGTGATGTCGCCGCGTCCAGGGCGGATTATCGCCGAGTTCGCGCTGCCGCTGGATTTTCCCCGTCATCGCGATAACCCGCAGCTGCTGCAGCATCGTCAGGATATATTGCGCATCCTCGGCCAGGAGGAGGACTGGTAAGCTGAACGCATTGCCCGGTGGCGGCTGCGCCTTACCGGGCCTACGAACTCGACAGGAAGGGCCAGAGGCCAATGCTGTTGTAGGCCGGTGCAAGCGCAGCGCCGCCCGGCAATGAACATCCGGCGCGACGCCATGGTCCGGCTTAAAAATCCATCTTCACCGTGAACTGCACTTCGCGCGGGTCGCCAATCTGGTTGCCGAGGTTATTGGTACCGATCGAGGAAGTGTAATAGGTCTTATCAAACAGGTTCTTCACATTCACCTGCAGCGTCACCGGATACTGCAGCTTCATCTTATAGGCGGCAAACACATCCGCCACCGCATAGCCCTGCAGATAATAATCCGCGCCGTTGGTGCCGGAGCGCTTGCTGACCGCATGACCGCCGCCGCCGACGGTCAGGGTGTTGCTGTTATAGACGTTATGAATGTCATAGGTCAGGAACAGCGAGCCGGTATGTTTCGGTACGTTTGGCAGCGGTTTCCCGGCGTAATCCGGATCTTCCAGCACTTTGGCGTCGGTGTAGCCGTAGCTGGCGATCACGCTGAGGTTATCGGTGATGGACCCGGCCAGGTCCACTTCCACGCCCTGGGAACGCACCTTGCCCGCCGTTTTGGCCACTGTCTCATCGCCAATGCTCTCGGTGTACAGCACGTTACGCTTGTGAATATCAAACAGCGCAATATTGGCGGTAATGCCGTTTAACAGGTCGAATTTGGCGCCCACTTCGTAAGAGGTGGACTCTTCCGGCGGCAGCTCGCCGATATAGCTGGCGATCGACGACTGCGGCATAAACGACTGGGCGACGTTGGCGAACAGGGAGACGTTCGGCGTCACTTTGTAGACCAGGCCGGCTTTCGGCGTCCATTTCTCATCGCGGCTGTCGGTATTGACGTTAAACGGTCGGCCTTTACCGGCGTACTGGGTGTAGTACTGGTAGCGCACGCCGGCGACGGCGATCCAGTTGTCGGTCAGGTACAGCGCGTCCTGCACGTATGCGGCATAGCTCTCCTGCTGGATACGCTGATCGCTGTCGGATGCGGAAACGGTATTACAGGTGTCGAGGGTGCCGTAGACCGGATGATAGATGTTAAAGCCTTTCACGTTCTTGCAGCGCAGCATATCGGTGCGCAGCAGATCGTAATTCTCATAGGCGACGCCGGTCAGCAGTTCGTTATAAAAGCCGCCCACCACCACGTTGCCCTGCAGGTCGGCGCGGGTGGAATGCATCTTCTGCGTTGAACCGTGGGTACCGTCGACCCGGCGGGTGAGGTTGCCGGTCGCCGAATCATAGGCCATCACCCGCGCCTGGTTATCGTTGTAATTATCCTGGCTGTAGCTGTAGTCGAAGCGCGCGGTCCAGGCGTCGTTAAGGCGATACTCGGCGTTGAGCTGAGCGAGATCGGAATAGCCATCGGTAATATTAAACGCTTCATCGAAGCGGGTTTTGCGATCGACGTTCACCGCATGGCCGGTATTCAGATCGAAAATAGTGCCGCGGTCAAAGGGCGCGCTGTAGTCGCGGTGCGAATAGGACGCGGTCACCGTCGCCCGTTCACCAAACCAGGTCAGGGAAGGGGCGATAAAGCTGCTTTTGTTTTTACCAAAATTGCGCCAGTAATCCTCATTCTGATATTCCCCAATCAACCGGTACGCCAGATTTGTACCTTCGATGGGACCAGTGACGTCGAAGCTGCCGGTACCGCCGCCAAAGCTGGTAGACGTCGCGGAAACCGAACCAGAGAACTGCCGCTCCGGCCGTTTGGTGATGACGTTGATCAGCCCGCCGGGGTCGAGGATACCGTACAGCGTCGAGGCTGGCCCCTTCAGGACTTCCACCCGTTCGGTGGCGGCGTTAAAACTGCGCGGCAGCACGGTGCGCAGGCCGTTGGTCATGATCGAGCCGTCGCGGTTGGCGCCGAAGCCGCGGCGGGTAAAGGCGTCCTGGGTACCGCCGAGGGTGTTGGTCTGCACCACGTTAGCGACGTTATACAGCGCCTCGTCGAGTGAGGTGGCGTGCTGATCTTCCAGTACCCGATCGCTGACGGTATTGACCACCTGCGGAATATCCAGCAGCGGCATCGAGGTCAGCGTCGCGGTGGCGGAGCTGAGTGGCTGATAGCCGCTGGTGGCGCTCTGCTGCGCGCCGTCGGCCACCACGGTGATGGTCTCTTCCGCGTCGTTGTTACTTTTCGCCGCGCTATTGTCGGCGGCCATTAATCCCGGTGAGGCTAAAAAAAGAAGCGAAAAAAGCGCGCGCCCTTGCAACGCTCTGCAGGCGACATGGGGTTGAGTCATTATCTGTTTCTCGTGAACGAATCTGCCTTTGCGGTCAGATTAAGCCAATAAAATCATTGCCCTGAATAATAAAAGCACTCTGTTTAGCGTCTGAATGCGCCTTCAGATGTGTAATTGAGAATCATTCAATCATGAAGAGATGTAGTAGTAAACGTTATGTAAGATAAAAAATTGGCGATGGTCAATGGCGGGGTTATCACGTTTTATTGATATGGGGTTTTGTTGTTATTTTATTGATATTAGATGATTTTATTGGTTTTTATTTAGCGCGACCTCGCTGTAGTTATCGTGACAAACTGAAGACAGTGGCGAGTATTGACTACTACATCTATCCCCGTCATGATCAAAAGAGAATGAGATTTATTTTTGTTTGACTGCAGAATGTCCAGCGATGACCTGGAACGCTGCGGCGCAGGAGCGAGTTATGCCACAGCGGGTGAAACCTGCAGAGCAGGGGATCGTACTGGATGCCCTGTCGGCCGGATACGGCCAGACCCTGATCGTTAACGACATCAACCTGACCATCCCTACCGGCAAAATGACGGTGCTGGCCGGGGCGAACGGCTCCGGCAAATCCACGCTGCTCTCGACCATCGCCAGAATGCTGAAACCGCTCGGCGGTTGCGTGCGTCTGGACGGGCAAGCCATTCACCAGATGCCGACGAAGGCCGTCTCGCGCCAGCTGGGCATCCTGCCGCAATCGCCGCTGACCCCGGAAGGGTTAACGGTTTTCGAGCTGGTCTCGCGCGGGCGCTACCCGTGGCAGGGGCTGATGCGCCAGTGGTCCGAGGCCGATGAGCTGGCGGTGGAGGAGGCGCTGCGCTTAACCGGTACCGCCGAATTCGCCCATCTGCCGGTGGACAGCCTCTCCGGCGGCCAGCGTCAGCGCTGCTGGATCGCCATGGCGCTGGCCCAGCAAACGGCCACCATTCTGCTCGATGAGCCGACCACCTGGCTCGATCTGCGCTATCAGGTCGATATCCTCGAACTGCTCCAGACCCTCACCCGCGAACATGGCCGCACGGTGGTGACGGTACTCCATGACCTCAACTTTGCCGTGAACTACGCCGATCTGCTGGTGTTCCTCAAACAGGGGCGCATCGCCGGCACGATTAGCGACAACGACGTCTGTAGCCCTGAGCTGATTAAACGCGTGTTTGACGTTGACGTGCAGATGTCGATTAACCCGCAAACCGGCAAACCGTTCTTTATGCCGTTTCGCGCCCGCCAGGCCGTTGACGCATGAGCGCCGCCGTTCTGTACGCCGCGCGGCGTCATGCCCGCCCCCGACTGGCGCTCTTGCTGCTAACGCTGCTGCTTATCGCCGCCTCGCTGGTGCATCTTGGTTTGGGTGCCCGCTGGATCGCCCCGCAGACGGTGCTGCAGGCGCTGCTGGAGTACAATCCGCGCAATTTCGACCAGCGGATTATCGTCGATCTGCGCCTGGTGCGGCTGGCGGCAGCGCTGCTGACCGGCGCGGCGCTCGGCGTCGCCGGGCTGCTGCTGCAGACGGTGATCCGTAACCCACTTGGCGAGCCGCATATTCTCGGCCTTAACGCCGGCGCCTCGCTGGCGGTGGTGGCGACCTCTGCGCTGGGCCTGTCTCTCGGCGCTTTTCCCGCCGGGCGCCCGCTGACCGCCGCCTGCGGCGCAGCGCTGCTGTTCGGTGGCGTGATGGCGCTGGCCTCTGCCGGGCGCGGCGGGGCGACGCCGCTGCGCATCACGTTGTGCGGAGTGGCGCTGTCAGCGTTTGCGTCGGCAGTGACGGCGGCGATATTGATTCTCGATGAACAGACGCTGCTGGCGATGCGCACCTGGCTGGCCGGCGACCTGGCCGGACTGAACTGGAGCACGCTGCAGACGGCGCTGGTTCCGGCGCTGTGCGGCCTTGGCGTCGCGCTGCTCATTGCCCCACGGCTCAATGTGCTGGCGCTGGGGGATAAGGTGGCGCTGGGCCTTGGCGTTAATCTCGTCCAGACGCGGCTGCTGGGCCTGCTGGCGATTGCGCTGCTGTGCGGCGCGGCGGTGGCGGTGGCCGGGCCGATCGGCTTTGTCGGGCTGGTGGTGCCGCACGTGGTACGCCGTCTGGTGACGGAAGATATCCGTCTGGCGCTGCCCCTGGCGGCGCCGGTGGGGGCGCTGGTGCTGGTGCTGGCTGACATCGCCGCCCGGACGCTGGTCGCGCCGCAGGAGCTGGCGACCGGAGCGATGACCGCCCTGGTGGGTGCGCCGCTGTTTATCTTTATCGCCGCGAGGTTTTTTAAATGAAGCGCGCCGTTCACCGGGCCGGTTTTCGGCCGCTGGTTATCGCCTCCCGCCAGCTGCTGCTGCGCCCGGCGGCGCTAAAAGTTGCCGCCATCATGATGCTGATGCTGCTGGCGCTCGGGCTGTACAGCCTCAGCCGCGGCAGCTATCCGTTGCCCGCGTCGACGCTGCTGACGCCGCAGCGGTTGGGCGAGCAGCCGCGCTTTATTCTGTTTGATATCCGCCTGCCGCGGATCCTGATGGCGCTGCTGTGCGGGGCCATGCTGGGGCTGGCCGGCGCGGCGATGCAGAGCATCACCCGTAACGGGCTGGCCGACCCGGGGCTGATTGGCGTCAAAGAGGGGGCCAGCATCGTGGTGCTGGCGCTGGTGCTGTTTTTCCCGGCGGTAGGCCTGGTCTGGCGGCCGCTGGCGGGGATGGTCGGCGGCGTGGCGGTGGCCCTGCTGGTCCTGACGCTGGCGCGCGACTGTTCGCGGCCGCGTTTTATTTTAATTGGCATCGGCGTCTCCTGGACCCTGGCGGCAGCGGTCGGCATCTTTATGACCACCGCCGACGTTCGCGACGTGCAGACGGCGATGATCTGGCTGGCGGGCAGCCTGCAGGCCGCCACCTGGCCGCTGCTGGCGGTGGCCTTTTGCTGGGCGCTGCCCGGGGCCGTCATCCTGTTCTGTACCGCCCGGGCGGCGGACGTGGCGCTTCTGGGCGACCGGACCGCCATCGGCCTCGGCGTACGTCTGCAGCAGCTGACGGTGCTGCGCTTTTTCGCGCCGGTGCTGCTGACCTCGGCCAGCGTCTCCTGCGTCGGCAGCCTTGGATTTGTGGGCCTGATGGCGCCGCATATGGCGCGTTTCGTGCTGCGCGGCGGCCAGGTCTCGCTGCTGTGCGGCAGCGCGCTGATTGGCGCCTTGCTGGTGCTGGTGACCGACACCTTTGGCCGGCTGGCGTTTGCGCCGCTGCAGATCCCGGCGGGGATTGTTATTGCCCTGGTGGGCTGCCCGTTCTTTGTTGTCTTGCTCTGGCGTCGCCGTGATGCCCTTTAACCAGGAAGGTAGTATGCGTTGGTTCGTCTCATTGCTGCTGTTGCTGACGGGGGCCGTCAGCGCCGCCGCCCCACAAACTCAAACTTTCACCGATGATTTAGGCCGCACGGTCACCGTGCCGCTGCATCCGCAACGCATTGTTTCGATGCACGATCTCGATATTACCATTCCGTTGATTGAGCTCGGGGTGCCGCCGATCGCCAGCCACGGCCGGACGCGCCCGGACGGCAGCCACTATCTGCGCGCCAGCGCCCAGCTTACCGGTGTCGATTTCGACAACGGCGATATCCGCTTTATTGGCACCGCCGATATCGATCTGGAAGCGGTAGCCGCCGCAAAGCCGGATCTGATTATCACCGAGCCCAGCCGCCACGTGTCGGTAGAGCAGCTGGAGAAGATTGCCCCGACGGTGAGCATCGACCATCTGCAGGGTAGCGCCCCGGAGATTTACCGCAAGCTGGCGCAGCTTACCGGCACCCAGCCGCGGCTGGCGATCCTCGAGCGCCGCTATCAGGAACAAATCAAACAGCTGAAAGCGATGGTCAACCCACCGCAGTACAGCGTCTCCGTGATCCAGGCGAACAACGGCAAGGTCACCGTGCATCATTCGTATCATGCGCTGGGCCGGGTGCTGCGCGATGCCGGGTTCCGCTTTCCGGCGCTGATTGAGAGGATCCCCGACGGCCAGCGAATTGACGTCAGCGCAGAACAGCTGCCGGAGCTGGATGCCGATTTTGTCTTCGCCACCTGGCGGTCGGATACCGGCGGTAAGCCGCAGGATGAGCTGCAGGCGATGGAAGGCGTGATGCCCGGCTGGTGTGACTTTTTGCGTGCCTGCCGCACCGGGCACTATATTTTGCTGCCGCGGGAAGAGGTGATCTCTAACTCCTACGCCGCGCTGTCTCTGATGGTGGCCCAGGTGCAGTCGCATATTGCCGGCCGGCCGATCCCGGCGGAGGCCAAATGAAAAGCGCGGTAAAAAAAGAGAAGGGCAAAGTCGACCTGTTCGGCGAACGCTATCGCGCCCGGGCGCACCAGCTTTCCCCCCGGCTGCGGGCCGTGGTCAGCTATATCAACGACAACCGCGAGGTGGTGCTGGAGCATACGGCGATGGAGATCGCCACGGCGACCCAGACCTCCGACGCCACGGTGGTGCGCGCCATCCAGGCGTTGGGCTTCGCCGGGCTGCGCGAGCTTAAGCAGACCATGGAGCGCTGGTTCGGCACCTCGGTCACCTCGGCGGAAAAGATGCGCTCGACGGTCACGGCGCTCTCCAGCGACGTCAACTCCAGTATTGATTTTGTGCTTGAAGGCCATCAGCGGGTCTGCGAGGTCCTGGCGCGCGCCGACAACCGCGCGGCGGTGGCCCAGGCGGTGGCATTGCTCAGCGACGCGCGACAGGTAGGGATCTTCGGCATCGGCGCCTCGGGGATCCTCGCCGAGTACACCGCCCGGCTGTTCAGCCGCATTGGCTTGCCGGCGTATGTGATGAACCGCACGGGCTTCAGCCTCGCCGAGCAGCTTATCGGCCTGCAGCGCGGTGATGTGCTGATCATGATGGGGCAAAAATCCCCCCATCGCGAAGGGATGACCACCCTGCGCGAGGCGAAGCGGCTGGGTATCCCGACCATCCTGCTGACCCAGGCGGTGGACTCACGCTTCAGCCAGGAGGCGCAGGTGGTGATTGACGTCCCGCGCGGCGGGGACAGCACCAGAATGCCGCTGCACGGCACGGTGCTGGTATGCCTGGAGATGATTGTCCTGTCGGTGGCCTCCACCACGCCACAAAAAACGGTGAAATCCCTGAAGCGAATCAACGACCTGCACCGGGCTATTGGTAAATCCGGCGGTAAACGCGGCAGTTAATACGATAATTCACCAGCGGGAAGGTTTCCGGTTGCATATAAAAGTCAGTGTGTGTATTTTTATGCAAAATAAATGCATAAAAAGGAAATCTCATGATCAAGAATTTGCTCAAAGCGTGTTTCATGATGGCCGCGCTGACGGCAGCCGGACAGGCGGCTGCGGAAACCTATACCGTCGGTTCCGGCGGCACCTACCGGCCGTTTGAATTTGAAAACAGCCAGAAACAGCTGGAAGGTTTCGACATCGACATCATCAAAGCCATCGCCAAAGCCGAAGGCTTTGACGTCAAGCTGGTCAATACCCCATGGGAAGGCATCTTCGCCACGCTGAACACCGGCGACCGCGACATCATCATCTCCGGGATCACCATCACCGATAAACGCAAACAGATGGTCGATTTCTCCGCGCCTTACTTCCCGGCCGAGCAGTCTATCGTCGTCGCCCAGGACTCGAAGGTGGATTCGCTGGCGGCCCTGAAAAACGAGAAGGTCGGGGTGGTGAACTCCAGCACCGGCGATATCGTGGTTTCTGAGGTGCTGGGTAAAAACAGCACCGCGATCAAGCGTTTCGACAATACCCCGCTGATGCTCCAGGAGCTGTTTGAGGACGGTGTCAGCGCCGCGGTGGGCGACGTCGGGGTGGTGAAGTACTACATCAAACAGCACCCGGAGAAGCAGTTCAAACTGGTGCCGGATGCCAAATTTGAGCGTCAGTATTTCGGTATTGCGGTAGCGAAAGGCAACAGCGAACTGCTGGGCAAAATCAACGCCGGGCTGCAAAAGATCGTTGCTGACGGGACTTACGCCAAAATCTATAAAACCTGGTTCGACGACAACGTGCCGACGCTGCCAGCGCAATAATCCACTTTTTTCAGTGACCACGGCTATCGCCCAGGCGATAGCCGTATTTTTTAGGGAAGGACTATGACGGGATTCCGTTGGGAGATCATCGAGGAGTACGGCCCGCTGTTTGTGGACGGCGCCCTGATGACGATTAAATGTACCATTATCTGCGTGATCCTCGGGACGCTGTGGGGGTTAACTCTCGGTCTCGGGCGGATGGCGAAGGCCGAGCACGGGCCGTGGAAATATATTCTCCGCTACCTGGTGCAGTTTCCGGTGCGTTTTTACGTCAGCGCCTTCCGCGGTACGCCGCTGTTCGTGCAGATCATGGTGGTGCACTTTGCGCTGGTGCCACTGTTTATCAACCCGCGCGACGGCCTGCTGGTGACCAGCGGCCTGATGAGCGCCGACTTTGCCCGCGAGCTGCGCGCGAGCTACGGGGCGTTCCTCTCCTGCATCGTGGCGATCACCCTTAACGCCGGAGCCTATGTGTCGGAGATTTTCCGCGCCGGCATCCAGTCGATCGACAAAGGGCAGATGGAGGCCTCCCGCGCGCTGGGCATGCCGTGGTGGAAAACCATGCGCAAGGTGATCCTGCCGCAGGCGTTTCGCCGCATTCTGCCGCCGCTGGGCAACAACGCCATCGCCATTGTTAAAGACTCGTCGCTGGCTTCGGCGATTGGCCTGGCCGATCTGGCCTACGCCGCGCGCACCGTCTCCGGCGCCTACGCCACCTATTGGGAACCCTACCTGACCATCTCCCTGGTCTACTGGGTGATCACCTTCCTGCTGGCGCAGCTGGTTAACCGTCTGGAAAAGAGGTTTGGCAAAAGTGATTCACATTAATAACTTACATAAGCGCTTCGGCGACAGCCACGTGCTGCGCGGCATTAGCTGCGATATTAAACCGCAGGAAGTGGTGTGCATCATCGGCCCGTCCGGCTCGGGAAAAAGTACCTTCCTGCGCTGCATGAACGCCCTGGAAACGGTCAGCGAAGGCGAGGTGGTGGTTAACGGCTTTGCCGCCCACGACCGGACCACCGACCTCAACAAGATGCGCGAAAGAGTCGGCATGGTGTTCCAGCGCTTTAACCTGTTCCCGCATATGACGGTGCTGGAAAACCTGATTATGGCGCCGATGAATCTGCGCAATATGCCGCGCCAGCAGGCGGTCGACCTGGCGGACGCCTTGCTGGCGAAGGTGGGCTTAAGCGATAAGCGCGACGCCTGGCCCTCGAGCCTGTCCGGCGGCCAGCAGCAGCGGGTAGCCATCGCCCGTGCGCTGGCGATGAAGCCGTCGATTATGCTGTTCGATGAGCCGACTTCGGCGCTGGATCCGGAGCTGGTGGGCGACGTGCTGGAGGTGATGAAAAACCTCGCCAGTGAGGGGATGACCATGGTGATCGTGACCCACGAAATGGGCTTTGCCCGCGAAGTAGCCGACCGGGTGATCTTCATCGACCAGGGCGTGATTCAGGAAGAGGGCAAGCCGAGGCAGATCTTTAGCGCGCCGACCAACCCACGCACCGCCGCCTTCCTCAGCAAGGTGCTGTAAACAGAGCGGGCTGGCGCAATGTCATCTGTGAGGCGTTCTATAGGCTATGACATAGAGAGTAGAAGGGAAGAGGGTTAAACACGCTGAGAATAGCGAGGGTGAGAGTTTAGGACATAAGAAAGGCCGCTCTTTGGCGGCCTATATGATTTAATGTAAATATGCTGTTAGAGTCTGGTTTATTACTGGGTCTATTGTGCTTCAGAGCGTGGCCATTACCGTAGTCCATATAACCAAATGAGCCGCCATCAAGCTAATTTTCATTGCACTCTCACTAATTCACCATGCCGGATGTTTTCTTTACGATCTGCAAAGAATTCAGCCACCAGGCCGCACACTGATATTCCACAGCAATAAGGGCTAGCAAAAGAGGCCATTATCAGCAGCGCCTGAAGCAGCCACGTAGAATTGAAAAGGGTTCATCTTAATCGCCTAGCATGATTGCGTTAAATTCAGGATCATGCCATAAATCTTCAGGGTCACGCTTACGAAAGCGAGGGTGATTAAATACAGCACCTACTTTACGTTCATGCGCAATCCGTCTATCACGCTGTTCTTTGGTTTCCCGTTCATTAACTGGCGTTACTACGTATTCTTCATATGGTGTAGTCATTACTTAAATCACCCCAGCCATTAAACAGCAAAGCGCGATAAAGCCAATCACTGAAAGGATAATGTTTAGCGTCTGCTTACTGTGCTGGCGCTCTCTGAATGCCTCCAGTGTGGTGATCTCAATATCTCGCCAATCCTGATATGTATCAAAAATCGCCATATTCTTACCCTGATACATTCCCTCCGCTACTACGTATCCCTGCTTTAGCATCACTTCATAGTAACTTACATGGGGATTCATCACGCCGGGTACAATGTTAGCCTCTGCTACTGCTTTAGCTTCCCGGATTTTTTCTAAATCTTCCTGCATGATCAGGCCTTATTGTTCACTGTATTATTGATGGTGATAGGCGCTTGTGTAGGAGCTAGCACATGCATTGTATTACTTGCGTTAGCGTCTGGATGTGTTGGATCTGGCTGTGTATTCACTGTAACCGCTGTGTCTAAATCCCACGCAGCGCCAGTGATAAGATCAACGCCACCACATACAATCAACCCGCAAGCAATATCACCCCAGAGCCAGCCGTTCAGATTGTCTGTTACTGTGCCAGAGGTTATAGGGGCTGAGTCTGTACGCTGGAGTGTCACAGAATAGGGCGCATCGCCACGCTTGAGGTTTACCGTTGTAGGTGCAACGCCTGTACTCACTACTTCACCATCACCATTTCTAATCGTGTACATTGCCGGGGCATTAGTCTTAATGGCTACAGGCTGTGTTTTACCATCCACTATTAGCGCACAGCCAGAAAGTGACATAGCAGCAACAATAGCAGACAGCGCTACACAGATAGATTTGGTTTTCATTACAAGTGCATTCCTATTGATTGGATTAAATTGCTTTCTTAAAAAGTTTTGACTGATAATTACTACGTGCTTTTAGTAGAGCTTGAGTATCTTTACTTTTCCATTCGCTTAGCTTAGCCGCTAGGGTAATACCTGTATTAAGTTCCATTTGATATTTAGTCTCGAACCAGAGCGGGGGATAATGATTAATAGCAAATACCCCCGGCATGGTGTGAACCGTAGCCACCGTGGATATGTTCGCCCCTCGGACAAGCAAAGGCACCAGTAGCCACACAGAAAAGCAGGACAGCTAATAAAGTTTTCATTTGACCCCTTTCACCTTATGGCAACTAAAACTATAATCCATCTGAGCCAAATCAGGAGTTTTAGTAATTGCATCTAAGCTATATAAAAAGGTATAGCTTGCAGTATTACCTAATATCTGGAGTGATGTTGTAGACTCTCCCATAATGAAATCGTATCGAGTGCTATCACCCTTATTTGGAGTCATGATATATGAGTTACCTGTACTCTCCAAAAATTGCCGGGTAACAGGATTAAAACTTAAGTACAGGTGTTGTGGATCTTGCCCCTTGTCGATATTCTCACAGGAAAAGTTTAATACAGGATCTGTTTTTGCTTCGGTGTCAGTGTTGAATTCACCTTTACAGCCAGCCAGCACAGAGCAAGCCATTACAGCTAATAAAATCTTTTTCATTTCTAAGCATTCCACGGATTACTTACTTCAATTCGTTTACATTGGTAATTAAGACCACCGCCAATAAAAGAGGCGCTAACAGCTTTAAAATGTTTATAGGTGATCGACAAAGTTGCAAAGCCCCACGCATGGGAAAACTCTCCCACAGTAACTACGCCGTTTCCGTGAGCATTAACGACTTTATTCATGCTAATGTTTGCATCTTCACCATTACGAAAAATCTGGTGAGGCGTATCACCTAAAAAATGGTTATGAGCCACTAAGGAAACATCATACCATTCATCCGGTACTTCAGATTGTTCAACGCTGGAGATATAGCGACCGCCAGCAAAACTAACATTCATATCCCCATTACATTTGAATTCAAAATTTGCCGGGTATGTGTTCTCACCTCTGCTAATACTTCTAAGCCCCATATCATCATAATCAGAGACTTTATCACGCCCTACATACAGAGGCTGAGCAGTCTGTACAGGCGCTGAGTATTCAGGAGGAGGCGTATAGCCACCGGGACGCACAGAAGCCGCCCTAGCTCCACACAGAGAGCCATCTTTAGCTATTTGGTCTGGATAGTCGCAACGGTTAGCCTGTGCGCCAAAAGAAGCCAGTACAGCAAGAGCAATAATTAACTTTTTCATTGGATATGCGTGTCATGTGTAGAAGAGGAGCAAGAATGGTAAGTAGTACCGCCATCATTACTATAAGAATCTTTCATTGTGTTCAAATTGCTCACAAAAATAAAGCCGGGAAAGCTATATACACCGATCTGATTATTATCATAACTTGTGAAAATATGAGAGCCATTACCGATATATACAACCGTGTTATTTGTTTTTACAACGAAATTAGACACCCATGAAGAACTTTCATCTGTTTTCATGCCAGTGTCAATTACTGTGTGATTACCACAAAAATCTGTAGTTGTCTGAATAGTAGATCCGGCATTAGCCGCTACAGGCATAAGCATAGCCAATGCAATAATAAATAATTTTTTCATCTTCATGTTCTCTTTTCGTCTCCCACGTAGCGGGGAAAGCAATAGTAGGTCTATTACCATCTAATGGGTTAAGCTAATAATGATATTAGCCACGCCAGCTACTAACTAATGCGTGTTGAACCATAACGCTATGAACAACTTGCTTTAGCTTGCCCTGCACAGTGCTATAGGCTAACCTTTGACCTGCAAAGATTACCCACATAGCAGTGTTAAAAGTGATTTTAAAGTAGCAAGGGAAATCATCTCCTTTAATCACTGTCTATACGTCTGAAACGTCAGTAGGACATACAATATTATCAACTGCTTTAATTATCGATTTCTTATTGTTCAGCAGAGTATTGTACATTTCTTTAACGCTGTTGACCAAAGCATGGGCATTCAAGTTAGTGATAGTAGAAAATTCTATTAACCTCATGTTTGTTGTTCGTCATTACTGCTGTGTGATGAATTATCCTAGGGACATTCTAATAGGGCCACTACTATTGAGATGATTCTTATGTAATGCGCACAAATACATTAAGAATTTATATTTATAATCAGACCTGCCCATCATTTCATATTTATATATTTATGCCGTTTATGAAATTAACATAACAGTAAAATAAAGTGTATTTAACGGTTACATTCAAAGCATTTAATGTAGTGTACACATGTGATTACTCAGCATGCATGTAACACATGCGTAGAAGTAAATGAGATGTGATTAATGCGCCGCAGTTATTTACTTTACTCTGTAAAAAACGATGAAAAGGAAAGAAAAGTAAAAAAACAGCTATTGCTAGCTAATACATACACTCAATGGCTTTACATCACATAGCTGTATGAATTTCTGCAAAACGAACCATTCACTTTTCCTGCGCTGCATGAACGTCCTGGAGACGGTCAGCGAAGGTGAGGTGATTGTCAACGGTTTTGCCGCCCACGACCGGACCACCGACCTCAACAAGATGCGCGATAGCGTCGGCATGGTATTCCAGCGTTTTAACCTGCTCCCGCACATGACGGTGCTGGAAAACCTGATTATGGCGTCGATGAATCTGCGCAATATGCCTCGCCAGCGAGGGGATGACCATGGTGATCGTGACCCACGAAATGGGCTTTGCCCGCGAAGTAGCCGACCGGGTGATCTTCATCGACCAGGGCGTGATTCAGGAAGAGGGCAAGCCGGGACAGATCTTTAGCGCGCCGACCAACCCTCGCACCGCCGCCTTCCTCAGCAAGGTGCTGTAAACCGAGCGGGCTGGCGCCAGGCCAGCCCGCTGAGCGCTGATCAGAAATGCATCACCATTATCGAGTTACTGAACCTCCATTTTTGCCACAATCCGCATTTCCACAAGGGCATTTTCGGGAATGAACTCTGATACACCGATGGCGGTCCATGCCGGGTATGGCGCTTTTATATACCTATCTTTCACTTTAGAAAAAAGGTCTATATGTTTTTTTAGATCAATATGAAAAGTCGTCATTTCAAGTATGTTTTCATAAGTTAATCCGGCAGCTTCTAAATAAACCCCCAGCTTATAAAAAGCATCATGGAATTGTTCTTCAGGATGTTGACTAATCGGTTTGTCTTTACGCGCGGCGGTGACACCTGAAAGGTACACTGTGCCATCTGACTCGATGATGGGGGAGAAGTGCCAGTCATTAAAATAATGTTGAAACTCTTCAGGAACTATCGACTTTTTCATGATTTTTCTCAAATGGATGACTTAAAAATGACAGCGTGCTCGAAGCGGTGATGTCCAAAAATACGGTTAAACAAGCTTAAACTATCTCTGCGGTCAGGGGGGCTGTTTGAGCATCGCGTATTCAATCAGCCACCTGCCTGTTGCTTTTGCTGCCAGCAAGACGGGCCTCAGTTGAAAATAAACCGGTGGAGCGCCTGATAAGCCGGATACTTAGCCCGGCGCCCGTGGCGAGACATACCGCCATCGTTAGCAGGGCGACGATAAAGGCATGCGTGATGTGTGCGCCACTTCTTCCGTTTTCCAACATGCTGTAAAAAATGCCGCCGATAATGGCGACGCTTAGCGCCGTGCTGATCTGGAGCGTTGAGCTGGTCACGCCGGCTATCATCCCTGAAAACTCTGGCGCAACGCGGCCTGTTACCATCCGCACCAGCGTAGGCATCGCCAGTCCCTGGCCAAGACCGGTGACAAAGAGCAGTAGCGCGAGAGGCAGCATGGGCGGAGGCGTGCCCGTCATCGTGTTGGCAATCAACCCTGCAAGGCCTGCTAGCCCGAAAGTCTCGCATCCCATCCCTATTGCACTCAGATAATTTCCGACAAAACGTCTCAGGAAAGGGGTCAGCAACGGACCGATAAGAAAGCCGACGCCAAAAGGCAGAAAAATCAGGCCCGCGTTCAGGGCGTTTAAATGTAGCGCGTCCTGGAGATAGACAGAAAACAACAGGAAAAAGGCGCCGATGGAATAAAACAGCAAAACGATCGCCAGTCCCTGGCCCAGGCCTGGGGCACGTAACACCGTCGGATCAAGCAGCGGAGAACCGCCATGCTGGCTAAGGCGACGTTCATAACGCCATAACAATGAGACCAGTAACGGGAAGGCCAAAAATGACAGCCATGTCCACCAGGGCCATCCCGCCTCACGGCCTTCAATCAGTGGCACAATCAGCGTGCTCAGCATGACGGTTGCCAGCAGCATACCGACGGGGTCGAGTTTTGAGCAGATTGCGCCCGTGTCTCTTTTACCAGCGGCAGACCACAGAGAATGACCAGCAGCGCCACCGGCAGGTTAACGAGAAAAATAGCTCGCCATCCCAGGTGAAACAGGTTCACTGAAATGAGAATGCCGCCCAACACCTGCCCGATAACCGACGCCAGGCCAAATACTGCGCCATAGAGGCTCAGTGCTAGCGGTTTTTCCGCCTCCGGGAAAATAGCCTGTACGGAAGCCAGCGCCTGGGGTGCCATAATCGCGGCCGTGGCTCCCTGTAACACCCGTCCGGTAATCAGTACCCATGGTGACCAGGCTAAACCGCACAGCAGCGATGCGGCAGCAAAACCGACCAGCCCAAGAAAGAACATCTTTCCACGGCCATATATATCACCCAGGCGGCCGCCGGTAATTAATGTGACCGCGTACACGGCAGCATAGGATGAAATGACCAGTTGTTCAGCGGAGGATGAGGCACCCAGCTCACCCTGAATGGCAGGCAGCGCAACATTGACTATAAAAAAATCGAGCGGCGGCAAAAACGCGCCGACCAGCAGGATGACAAACATTGCCCAGCGACGCGGCTCGGCTTGCATGATGGTAGGTGTCGACATTGTACACTCCATAGTGAATGGCCGCCGTCCCCGGTAAGAAACGGCTGTCGTGAGGGTGGGGTCAGCGCATGCCGCCAGAGGCCAGAATCACCTCGCCGGTGACCCACCCCGCGTCGTCTGATGCAAGAAATGAGACAATTGGAGCAACATCCTGCACCTGGCCGATGCGTCCAAGCGGCGTCTGCTTTTCATTCCATATCTGAAAATCCGAGTTCATCGCGCCCGAAATATGGCTACCTTCCGTTTCGATAAGCCCTGGGTTGACCGCGTTGACGCGGATTCCTCGTGGGCCGAGTTCTCGTGAGAGTACGCTGGTGATGGCGTCAATTGCGCCTTTGGTGCCGCTGTAGATGGCGCTCTCGGGGATAGCGACGCGAGTGACGAACGAACTGATGTTGATTATGCTGCTGCCCTTACCCAGATGCGGGGTGGCGGCGCCAACCAACAGCAGCGGGCCGAGAACATTGATGTCAAACTGCCTGCGATAGAGTGCTTCCGTACTATCTTCAATCCTGGCGAACTGATAGATACCGGCGTTGTTCACTACAATGTCGAGGCGCCCGAAGTTGCCAATGGTTGAGTTAACCAGCGCCTCGACCTCTGATGGGTTGGTGACATCTGCCGCTACCGCCACGGCCCGTCCACCGGCAGCTTCAATATCTGCAACAACCTTATCTGCACTGCTTCTGTTTGACGCGTAGTTGACGATGACCCTCGCGCCGTCAGCCGCCAGCTGACGGGCAATACCTGCTCCGATCCCACTGGATCCACCGGTTACAATGGCCACTTTGTCTTTTAATTTGTTCATATCTAAGCTTCCTCGAATTGCCGTCCTGAGCGGTATGGTTGAGGAGGCTATAGTGATATCGACAAAGTTGTTTTAGAACTGACGATTTTGTATATTCGATGTTCATTTTTGAACGGCGAGGCAATGGCATGGAATGGGGCGACGTCCGGGTGTTTCTTGCTGTCATGCGTAAGGGGTCTTTCGGGGAGGCGGCCCGTAGCCTTGGCGTAAGCCATCCGACGGTGGGTCGGCGGATAAAGGCGCTTGAGGCTGAGGCGCAGCAGGCACTGTTTCGCCGGACAAAGGAAGGGCTGGTGCTGACGGATGCTGGTGATAGAGTGTTGAAGCTGGCAGAGGCGGTCGAAAACTCCGCACTGGCGATGGAGCGACGCCTGGCAGGGAATCACGAACGTCTCGAAGGGATACTGCGGATATCTTGCGCTGAATGGTTTGCTAACTACGTTCTGGCGCCGGTTCTGAGCGAGTTGACGCGCCGCCATCCCGCGATTGTACCGGAGATAATCGCGAGTTACCGCTTGCTTAATCTGTCGCGCCGTGATGCCGACATCGCGTTTCGCATCGTGCCCTTTACCGAACCGGATATTGTCCAGCGCCGCCTGATGACCATTCCCTATGCGCTGTATGGAACGCCGGATATGGCCGGGATCGCGCAACACGACCCGGCTGCAGTGGGGCTTATTCTGATGAATACGGCACAATCCCATTTCTCTGACGTCGCCTGGCTGCTCGACAGGTTCCCTCAGTCACGGCGTGTGTTTACCAGTACCAGCCGGGCCGTACAGGCGCAGATGTGCCAGCGGGGGATGGGGATTGCCGTGCTGCCGCGGCCGCTTGGCGATGCCATCATCGGTTTGCAACCCATCAGCATGCCAGAGCCACCGCCATCCAAAAATATATGGGTGGGTTATCACTCTGACCTCCGGCATATGGACCGCCTGCGTGTCATGCTGGATATTGCCGATGTGTTGCTTGCGGATCCCGGGACGGCCGCAACGTGAGCTTACGGTTTACGGATGCCAGTCATGCTGTTGAACACGCCGTCACGTAGCACGAAAGCATGTAGCAACGCAGCCGCCAGGTGAAGCATCACTGTTGCGAATAATGCCAGAGCCACCCAGGTGTGAAGAGGCCGTAGTTCCGCATACCAGTCATTATTGACTCCCAGGATGGGGGGCAGGACGATCCCGTAGCCAAGGGTGACGGGATATCCTGCAGCTGAAAGCATGGCCCAACCTATTAGTGGTTGGGCCAACATCATCAGATAGAGTACCCAGTGCGAAAGGTGGGCAATGCCACGCTGCCAGGCAGGGATGGTGGCGGGCAAAGAGGGAGTAGGCGTGGTGAATCGCACCCACAAGCGAACGATAACCAGAAGCAATATCATCACCCCCAGAGGCTTGTGGATCGACACCAACAGGCTGTGCAAGGAGGATACGGTCGAGACCATCGCCACTCCGATAAATAACATACTGAGGATCGCAGCGGCCATCAGCCAGTGAAGGACGCGCAGAGCCGGATGAAAGTAAGCAACCTGTTTCATAAATGCTCTCCTGCTTGTTGTGCCTGTTCATGCGTACGCAGATTGTAGGATTTGGCATAAGCCGATGAGCGTGCGTTAAGTATCGGGTCATCAGACGCGGCAATGCCATCAGGCAAGATCAAGGGATCGTAGTTAATGTCATTACAGGGGCCTTGCTGTTGAGGGATGGCCTTGTTTAAGACTAACGTACCGGCATTAATCGTTTTCCGGTCTGCGGGCCAGGCTTTGGTGGAATCGTTACCTTTGTCCTCCGCCTGAGCCAGCGTGAAAACTAAATTCCACTCCAGCGTGCCCTGTTCCAGATGTTGCTGAAGATCCTGTTGCAGAAAATCTTTGTTCTGTTTATTGATATCGCTTATGGGGACAAACCTGGTGTGCGGCACCATACTCCAGCGAACCAGATGTTCATTGCCCGCCTGATCGATCAGGCGAAAAGCATTCAGGCTGTTAAAGCGATCGCTGGCCCAGCTTGAAGAGGGGATGTATTGCTTTGCCCAGGCAAAAAAAGGCTTGATTTCCGGATGGCTCATGACAAACGCATTTACTTTTTCCGGATTCGGTTTGCCGGTTTTGGCGTCCGGCAGCGTCGCGGTTTGAAGCTCATAGAAACTTTCGACGGAACTGACGGGGAAAAATGGCATGGCGTTCATCCCGGTTCGCCACTGTTCACCATTGGCCTGCGTAAAGGACAGCGCCATACTCCTGACAGGCACGGTATAATCCGGAGCTGCGGGGTTACCTCCTGCAATAGCCAAACGTCCTGTTACCGCGGTTTCGCCTTTGTTGAATAGTAAGGCGCGCGATAGCGTGCTGGCATTCCCGTTTGAGATAAAACTCCCCAGCACGCACATGCCTTTAGCATGATTCCGCCGATAGCCTTGATGAACGCCACCCGACTGTTGTAATACCGTGACAAGCTTATCCGACGTCAGCCTTTCAGGCGTAAGCCATCCACCAGCCCACAGGAATAATAAAATAAGGAACAATGGAATAATGCCGACCAGCGCCAGACGCACTAACGTCTGTTTGTTTACCTGTACTTTGATATTCATAGTGTTAACTCATTCTGTCCACGATTTTTGCTAAACGAGAAGTGCATTCAGCCTGGTTGTTGTGCTTCTCTTTTTTGTCGAACGGTTAGCGACACGGTTGAAATACAAAAATAGAAGGCGCCAAACGCCGCATAACCTACAATGTTGTCTATAGACGGTGGTTCTGTTGTTCGGGACTGAAAGAGAAAAAAAGCACCTGCTAACGTAGACTGGGCGCCACTTAATATCATGCTCCATTGCGCACGATAGTTTTTCCAGCGCTGTACCGCTGCGCCCAACTGTAGTAGGCCTGATAATATTGCCCAGCAACCGAATATCCGAATCACATCATTCATGCTGCTGTTAATAGCCAATATCACCGCCAGCGTTGTGACGGCGCTTACGATAATATTGACGGTCTGCATCCGGTTACGGACGAATCCGCCGTTTCTAATAGCATCAATGTAATTCGCTATCGCATCCCAGGCGGGATAAAGAATTAACAAAAATGACGCCAAAAAATAAGAATGCCGGGCAGCGATAAATGCGGAAACAGCCCATAAAATCGAGAAGATGGTGCGGGAAAAATAATACTGTCTGAGCCAGTTCTGCTGATTCCCCTGATGAATACTGTCGGTCATTTTAACCCTCTCAAGCTGGCATGTTGGACAAGCGAAGCATCGACGTGAGCTTCTTTCCGTTAGTAAACCTACTAGTAGGTAGGTAAAAGATCAACATGTTTTGATGCAATCCAGGTGAGGTCATAAGAGCGTTATCGAGGTGCGAGAGGTAAGGGGCCGTTTTGCAACAAGTATTGCCCGGTAAGTCACCGGGCAACCGTCAGGCGACTTTTATGATTTTGTTTATCAGAGGCCAGGCAATCTGATCAAACACCAGCGGATTATTGAATGCCCGTGCTGCCAGCATGGCACCATGTATACCAGCCATCAGGGCTCTGGCTTCTACTTCCGCCGTTTCATTGAGTTTGAAAACGCCCTGGGTTTCACCCGCCCTAAGTAACGATGCCAGCCAGTCAGAGAGATCGCTGAAATGGCCAGTGACCTCATCGGCAATATCGGCAGGTAATGTCGGAAGCTCAACAGCAAGCATGACACAGATGCAAAATGACGAAGTACCATCCTTGATACATGCTGACCAGAAATCGGCATACCCTTTCACTTTGATCAGCGGATCGTGTATTTGCTGATCCATGGCCTCCATGCCCGCCCGGGCTTCTGCACGGTACTCCTGTACAACAGCATGAACTAAATCTTCTTTGCTGGGAAAATGATGATGGATACTGGCTTTACGAATTCCCACGCGCTCAGCAAGATCGGCATAGCTAAAACTTTTATACCCTCCGACGGTGAGCAGCTGTCTCGTATTGGCCATAATTTCTCGCGCTTTCGGCGAACGTTCGATCATTTCACGCTCCAGCAATCATTGCGGTGAAAAAGTGCGCTATCTACAGCGGGTTCTATTCAGCCGGGACAACCTACTGGTAGGAAGTGAGATTGTCAAATTTCCTCTCCTGCCAGCAGCCCGCAAGCTCCTCAGATCTCAACGTTCAATCTGCAGACGCATAATAAACAAACGCCAGCTTATTGCCGTCGGGATCGCGGACGTAGGCGCTGTGAAAACCGTCGCCATACTGCGGCCGGTGACCGGGACCGCCTTCGTCACGTCCGCCGAGTTGCAGGGCGAGGGCATGCAGTTCCGCAATATGCTCGACGGAGCGGGCGTTAAGCGCCACCATCGTTCCATTACCCACCCCGGCAGGCTGCTGGTCAAAAGGGACGCCCACGCACAGCCCACAGGTGTGATTGCCGTTGAAGGTGCCCCAGGACGCCCCCTGTTCGTTACGGCCGGCTTTGACGTGTCCCAGCATCGCCATTAACGGGTCATAGAACTTGATGGCGCGTGGCAGGTCATTGGTTCCAAGCATGATGTATGAAAACATGATGTCCTCCTGGAGCAGGTTTGATGGCGTAAAACCTCAGCCTGGTTGCTGGCGAGCGGGCTGGCGCCAGACTAGCCCCACGCAAAACTAGCGTGCGGACTCCGTCGCCTCGTCCATCTCCTCTTCCTGCTCACTGGCAAGCAGGGTTTTCTCGTTTTTGCACAGACACTGAATCAACAGGAACAGCACGCCGCTGGCCACCAGGGTGACGATCAGGCCATCGTAACCGGTGATGCCGATCAGCATGCCGCTGACCACCGGCCCGGCGACGCTGCCGGCGGACCAGAAAAAGCCGAACAGGGCGTTAATCATAATCAGCTTCTGCCCATTGAAGGTTTTCCCCGCCCGCACCAGCGACAGGGTATAAAGCGCGCCCGCCGCGGCGCCCAGCAACAGGCAAATGGCCATCAGCTGAATGCGCGAGCCGAGCATCAGCGGCAGGGCCAGCAGCGACAGGCTGAAGACTACCGCGCAGGTCAGATGCACGCGGCGAATGCCGACCCGGTCGGCCAGCCAGCCGAGCGGGGTCTGGAACATCGCATCCCCGGTGAGCACCACGGTGACCAGCAGCACCGCCATTCCTTCATTAAGTCCTTTGTCCATGCCGTACAGCGGCAGCAGCGCGAGGATGCTGGCGTCAAAGAAGGCGAAGCAGAACACCCCGGAGGCGAGTACCGGCAGGAAAGCGCCGAGGCTGCGCCAGCTGGCGCGCTCCCCGAGGCTTTCGCGGGTACCAGTGGGCAGATGGCGCAGCATCAGCAGGCAGACGGCGGTGACCGCGACGATCGCCATCAGCGCAGAGGCCTGCCAGGCGGGGCCGACGGAGATCAGTAACGGCCCGGCCAGCTGGCAGCCGGTAAAGGCCGAGGCGTAGATGCCGGTGAGGGTGGCGCGCTGGCTGCCCGCCGCGCCGCCGGTGATCCAGCTTTCGCCCAGCACGATAATGACCCCGGAGGCCAGGCCGGTCAGCAGGCGCGGCAGCAAAAGCAGCGTCATATCGGTGGTCATGCAAGAGGCGATGGTCGCCAGCGCCAGCAGGATCAGACTGCCGCTCAGCAGCACGCCCATTTCAACGCGCCGGCACAGCGCAGGAGAGAGGAAAGAGGAGATCATCATGCCGGCGGGCGGCAGGGCGGCCAGCAGGCCGACGTACAGCGGCGCGATCTGCTGCTGCGCCAGCTCAAGACTGATTAACGGCACCGTATAGCCGGTGATAAATCCCACGAGCGACGCGGCCATGATCATCGCCAGCGTGGGGGCAAGACGATTCTGGTCTGGGTTAAACATTTTATTTCCGATGACGGAGAGGTCAGTAGTGGATCCTTCGGCAAATTGCCGTCCTGAGCTGCATAATAATTAATCGCCTGGCCGTTGTCACCGTTGAAATCACTACCAAAAAAGGACCGCAGGGCGTCGACAGGGCTGTACGCCGCGCCGCCGCCGCATTTCGTGACGTTGTCAGCGTGTTAACGACAGGATATAACGGAGGGAGCGGCAGCGACCCGACGCCGGTGAGCGACGGGGAAAAAACGCGACGCATGACCGATTATTCAGCATTACGCTATGCAGGAAAGGAGTAATACATGGCCGTATCGCCGTCACTGATCGCCGAAGCCACAGGCTGGCGACGTGAATTTCACGCCGCGCCTGAGCTCGGATATCAGGAGCAGGAAACCTCGCGCCGCGTTGCGGAACTGCTGGCCTCGTTTGGGCTGCAGGTACACCGCGGGCTGGCCGGCACCGGCGTCGTGGCGACGCTGGAAAACGGCCCCGGGCCGGTCATCGGCCTGCGCGCCGATATGGATGCCCTGCCGATCACCGAGCTGGGGAGCGTCAGCTATCGCTCGCGCCGTCCCGGGGTGATGCACGCCTGCGGCCACGATGGCCACACCGCGATGCTGCTGGCGGCGGCCGCCCATCTGGCGCAGACCCGCCAGTTCAGCGGCACCGTCCACTTTGTCTTCCAGCCGGCGGAAGAGAACCTCGGCGGCGCGCGCAAAATGGTGGAAGAGGGGTTGTTCGAACGCTTCCCGATGGACGCCATCTACGCGCTGCATAACTGGCCGGGGATCCCCCTTGGCGAAGTGGCGCTCAGCGATGGTGCGATGATGGCCTCGCTGGACGCCTTCGAGATCACCCTGCGCGGAAAGAGCTGTCATGCGGCGATGCCGGAGAGCGGGGCCGATCCGATCGTCGCGGCGGCGCAGCTGATTATGGCGCTGCAGACCATTCCTTCCCGCCGCCTGTCGCCGCAGGATTCCGCGGTAGTCAGTATCACCCAGATAAACGGCGGCGAGGCGATCAACGTCCTGCCGGACACCGTGGTGCTGCGCGGTACCTTCCGCTGTCTGAGCAATCGCGTTCGCGCCCGCGTGCGCGAGCTTATCGAAAGCTATGTGGCGACCCAGCCGCAGGTGTCCGATGTGCAGGGTGAGATTAGCTGGTTCCCGGGCTATCCGGTGACCAAAAACCATGCGCTGCAGGCGCAGCAGGTGCGCGAGGTGGCCGTCGCCACCCTCGGCGCGGAAGCGGTGCGCTGGAACCAGGCGCCGTCGATGGCCTCCGAAGATTTTGCCTGCATGCTGGAGGCCTGTCCGGGAGCCTATTTCTGGATAGGCACCGACGGCGAAACCCCGTCGAAGCCGCTGCATAACGCCAGCTATGACTTTAACGATGCGCTGATTAGTCCCGGGGTGGCCATGTGGGTGGCGCTGGTAGAGAAACAGCTGCCGGCGGCGTAACCACCGGCAGCGGCAGAGGGAGCGCGCGCGCTCCCTGAGGTCAGACGTCGGCGGTGGCTTTCAGCCGCGCCTTCATATCGCTGTAGGCCGTCCAGGCATAGCGCTCCGCCCACTGCTGGTCGGCAATCGCTTCCACTTTCACCGCACAGTATTTGGTTTCCGGCGTTTTGGAGATCGGATCGAGGTTATCCTGGGTCAGCTCATTGCAGGCGCCCACCCACCACTGATAGGTCATATAGACCGCCCCCGGATTGATGCGATCGCTGAGGTCGGCGCGGGTGATCACCTTCCCGCGCCGGGAGCTGACCCACACCAGCTGTTTGTCAGCGATCCCCAGTCGTTGCGCATCCACCGGATTCATCTGCACCCGTCCCGGCTCGTCGGCCAGCGACTGCAGCGCGGCACAGTTGCCGGTCATTGAGCGGCAGGAGTAGTGCCCCACCTCCCGCACGGTGCAGAGCACCAGCGGCCACTCGTCATCCGGGCGCTCCGCTGGCGCGCGCCAGGCGGTGGCGAACAGTTGCCCTTTACCCGATGGGGTATCGAAGCGGTTGTCTTTATACAGCCACGGCGTGCCGGGGTGGTCGAGGGTCGGGCACGGCCACTGGACATGGCCCATATCGCCCATTTTCTCCCAGGTCACGCCGTAGAACCGCGGGCAGAGTTCGCGCATCTCGTCCCAGATCTGCTGGTTGCTCTCATAGTGCATCGGATAACCCATTTCGCTGGCCAGCAGGCTGATGATCTCCCAGTCGCGCTTCACATTCCCCGCCGGAGGGATCGCCTGTTCAAAGCGCTGGAACCCGCGGTCGGCGCAGGTGAATACGCCGCCGTGCTCGCCCCAGGAGGTGGCCGGCAGCAGGACATCGGCAATTTCCGCCGTTTTGGTCATGAAGATGTCCTGCACCACCACAAAGTCCAGCGCCTCGATGCCTTTGCGCACCAGGCCGAGGTCGGCTTCGGTCTGCAGTGGATCTTCGCCCATGATGTAGTAGGCTTTGATCTCGCCGGTCAGCGCTTTATGCGGCACCTCGGTGATGCGGGTGCCGACCTGGTCATCCATCAGCGCCGGGTCGACACCCCAGGCGGCGGCGAATTTGGCCCGCACGGCGGGGTCGGTGACCTCCTGATAACCCGGGAACAGGTTCGGCAGCACGCCCATATCGCAGGCGCCCTGCACATTGTTTTGCCCGCGGACCGGGCCCACGCCGACGTTCGCCCGCCCCAGGTTACCGGTGAGCAGCGCCAGGCTTGCCAGACCGCGCACCACGTCCACCGCCTGGCCAAACTGGGTGACGCCCATGCCCCACATAATAGTGGCGGAAGGGGCCGCGGCGAAGATGCGCATCGCCTCACGGATCGCCTGCGCGCTGACTCCGACAATCGCTTCCACCGCTTCCGGGGCATAATCCTTCACCGCTTCACGGTAAGCATCCAGCCCTTCGGTATAGCGTTCGACATAGGCTTTGTTGTACAGCTCCTCCTCCAGCAGTACATAGCCGAAGGCATTCACCAGCGCCATGTTGCTGCCGTTGTTGAGCTGCAGATGACGGTCAGCAATGCGCGCAGTCTCAATGCGCCGCGGATCGCAGACGATGATTTTGGCGCCGTTTTCCCGGGCTTTGATCACCCGGCGGGCGACGATCGGATGGGAGTCGGCGCAGTTGTAGCCAAAGACCAACAGGCATTTCGAGTTTTCGATATCGCTGATCGAGTTGCTCATCGCCCCATTGCCCAGCGCCTGCTGCAGCCCGGCGACGGAAGGGCCGTGGCAGACGCGGGCGCAGCAGTCGACGTTATTGGTGTTCAGCACCGCACGGGCGAACTTTTGCATCACATAGTTGGTTTCGTTGCCGGTGCCGCGTGAGGAGCCGGTGGTCATGATGGCGCGCGGGCCATGCTTCTCTTTGATCTCCCTGAGCTTGCTGGCGGTATAGCGAATCGCCTCCTGCCAGCTGACCGGCGTGAAGGCGCCACCTTTCTGGTAGCGGATCATCGGTTGTTTGAGACGGGGCGTCAGGAGCTGCGTGTCGTTAAGAAAATCCCAGCCGTAGTAGCCTTTCAGGCACAGCTGGTTCTGGTTGGTGACGCCGTCGGCGGCTTCCGCGCGAATGATTTTATTGTTGTCGACAACCAGTTTAAGTTTGCAACCCGCCCCGCAGTAGGGGCACACGCTCGTGATTTTTTTCATCAGTAACAGACCTGTTAACAGTGAACAGAGGATCGCTGTCGCGCCGGGCCCGACGGGCAACGATCGCGGTAACGCCTGGTCGTGATGCAGACGCAGGCCTGCTGCGCTATGCAGGTCTTGTGCCAGAATTTAATTTATTGATTTGTAATGGAAAACAAAAGGTGATTACTGACGGGAGCGTGACCTCGTCACTAATGACGATGACGCAGAGCGCCGACGTCAGACGCTCTGCGGGGGTAAACGTGGCTAGGCGAGAGGGCGGCAGCGGTCGAAGTGCGATTCGCTCAGGCCGACGTCACGCGCGGCGGCGCTGATAGCCTGCCAGCTGCCGGCATCCAGCGGGATCCCCTGCGCCAGCCGCGCTTCGCGGTTGGCGGCCTCCCATTCGCCGGGCGCCAGCACCGGGGCATCGGGATCGTGCGGCGACTGTTTACACCATGCGATAAAGGCCTCCGTCTGCGCCTGGCTGTCCGGGGCATCGAACGCGTCCGGGCGCAGGATCACCGTGGTCATGCAGTTAAAGATGGCGTCGACGCTGATCTGCAGGCTCTCCTGATGGGTGGTTTGCCCCCCGGAGAGCGCGCCGCCGAGCACTTCGCACAGCGTCGCCAGGGCATAGCCTTTGTGCTGGGCGAAGGTGAGCAGGGCGCCCAGCGGCGAGGTCTGCATCACCGCCGGGTCGGTGGTGGGGAGCCCTTTGGCGTCGATCAGGCAGCCAGGGGCCACGGCTTCGCCTTTATGCCAGGCGACGCGGGTTTTACCAAAGGCGATGGCGCTGGTGGCGTAGTCCAGCAGCAGCGGAGGATGGCCCGCGCGGGGAAACACCACGCACAGCGGGTTAGTGCCGAAGCGGCTGTCCTTCCCGCGGAACGGGGCGACCATCGGGTCGCCGATCACGCTGACGAAGTGAATGGAGATCAGCCCCGCGGCGGCGCACTGCTCGGCCCAGTAGCCGATGCGCCCGACGTGATGCGCATTGCGCAGGGCGATTGCCGCCATGCCGTGCTGCTTCGCCTTTTCAATGCCTAACTGCATCGCTTCGTGGGCGACCACCTGGCCGAAGCCGGCGTTGCCGTCGAGGGTGACCACGGCGCCGGCGTCTTTGGTCACCGTGGCGTGGCGGTTGAGCTGCAGAAAACCACCGGCGTGGGATTTCACGTAGCTTGGGATCATCCCGATGCCGTGGGAGTCATGCCCGGCAAGATTGGCAGCGATCAGATGGTCCGCGACGAGGGTGGCTTCTCTTGAGGTACTGCCGAGATGGGTAAACAGTGAGACGACAAACTGATGCAGATCCGTCGCCAGAAAGCGGTGTCCTGTTGGCACTGATTCTCTCCTGTAGTCTGTTGTTATTTTGTTATGTTTGCCGTTTTATGCTGCGCCGCCCGGCGCAGAAGGTCAAGGGCGGGGGCTTCCGGCGGAACGTCACTGCGTCTGAGTCAGGCGACAGGCGATAAAAAACCGGGCCGGGATCGCGTTTTAATTAACGCCATAAACACCACATTTTTAAATTCTGCCAGTGTCACAAAAGCCAGAAAAAAGCCATCCCCGGCGTTGCAAGGGGAGCTGATACCACTATATGTTAAATTTGTGTTTATTAATTGATGGTTAAAGGTTGGTATCATGTATAAGAAAATAAGTGGTTTAGTGGTTTCACTGACGGCCGTTTTCGCCTGTGCCGCCTGGGCGGAGGTGCCTGCGGGCTATCCGGCGGATTATCAAAAAACGGTTGATGCCGCCGTAAAAGAGGGCAAGGTGGTTATTTATTCCACCACCGATACCAAAGCAGCCGGGCCGTTAATTAAAGGATTTGAAGCGCAATATCCGGGCGTCAAAGTTGAATATAACGACATGAACAGCACCGAGCTGTATAACCGCTATATCAGCGAGCAGGCCGCCGGGGGCGGCAGCGGGGACGTGGTGTGGAGCTCGTCGATGGATACCGCGCTGAAATTAGCTACCGAATACGCCGAACAATATGCCTCGCCGGAGGTGAAGCAATTACCCGACTGGGCGGTCTGGCAGCAGAAAGCCTATGGCACCACCTACGAGCCGGTGGTGTTTATCTATAACAAACGGCTGATCCCGCAGAATGAGGTTCCGGATTCGCATACCGCGCTGGCAAAACTGATCGCCAGCCAGGCCGATAAATTTAAAGGCAAAGTCACCACCTACGATATCGAAAAATCGGGCCTCGGCTTTATGCTGGCGGTGCAGGACAGCCAGGCCGACGCGAACTATTTTGCCGACCTGGCGAATATCGCTAAAGGCGGTCTGACAGTGCAGTCTTCCACCGGCACGATGATGGAGCGCGTCTCCTCTGGCGAAAACCTGATCGGCTATAACATTCTTGGCTCCTATGCCGAAGCACGGGCGAAAAACGATCCCTCTTTAGGCATCGCCTATCCGAAAGATTACGTGCTGGTGCTCTCCCGCGTCTCGTTTATTAGCCAGGAGAGCGAACATCCCAATGCAGCGAAATTGTGGCTGGATTATGTCTTGTCGGAAAAAGGCCAGCAGATCCTCGCCAGCCAGGCGGATATTCCCTCTATTCGTCGCGATATTGAAGGTAAAAATGATATCGATGGTATGACCGCGCTGTTGGGCAAAGCGTTAAAACCGATCCCGGTCAACGAAACGCTGCTCGATTATTTACAGCCGCAAAAACGTCTGCAGTTTATTAAACAATGGCGCAGCGCCGCCGCGAAATAATCCTCCCCAGGGGGCATCGTTGATGCCCCAATTCCACACCCGGCGGGTTTTTTCTCCTGACCAAAGGGATGAACCATGAATGTATTACGCAGAAAGTGGCAGGGGCTGCCGCGCGGCGTGGTGGTGTGCATCACGGCGCTGGTGATTTACGTCCCGCTGTTATTTATTGTGGTGCAGAGTTTTCTCTCCGCGCCATTCTTTTCCCGCTCCAAATCGTGGAGTCTGGAAGCGTTCGCCTTTATTTTTACCGACCCGGATTTTTATCTGGCGTTAAGGTCAGGGTTTATTCTGGCCTTTGGCCTGGTGATTATTGCCATTCCGCTGGGCGGTATTTTGGCTTTTCTGATGGTGCGCACCGATTTACCCGGCCGGCGGATCATTGAGCCGCTGATCCTGGTGCCGATCTTCGTCTCGCCGATGGTGCTGGGCTTTGGCTACGTAGTGGCCGCCGGGCCGGTAGGCTTCTTTTCCCAGTGGGCGCAGCAGCTGATCGGCTTTGTACCGTGGAATATCTACTCGATGTTCAGCATTGTGGTCATCGCCGGGTTAACCCACGTTCCGCACGCCTATCTCTATATCTCCTCGGCGCTGCGCAGCGTCGGTTCGGACGTGGAAGAGGCGGCGCGCACCGTCGGCTCCACACCGCTGCAGGTGATGACCTCGGTGAGTCTGCCGATGGTGCGGCCATCCATTCTTTACGCCTGCGTGCTGCTCTTCTTCCTCGGTCTGGAAGTTTTCGGTCTGATGCTGGTGCTGGGCGACCCTGAGGGCAACATGGTGCTGGCGACCTATCTCTATAAGCTGACCAACAAGCTCGGCACCCCCTCCTACCATCTGATGGCGGCGGTGGCGGTGGTGCTGATCTGCATCACCATCCCGCTGGTGATGCTCCAGCGTCGGCTGATGCGCACCGCCAACCGCTTTGTCACCATGAAGGGCAAGGCGTCGCAGGCGCGGGCGCTGCCGCTGGGCAAATGGCGCTGGGTGGCCGGGGCGGTGGTAGTGGCCTGGCTGACGGTGACCATCGGCGTACCACTGCTCGGCGTGGCGCTGCGCGCCTTTATCTCCAACTGGGGCGTCGGCGTGTCGCTGTGGGATGAGCTGTCGCTGGCGACGTTCCACAATATCTGGCAGCAGCCCAACCTGCTGCGGGCGATCGTCAACTCGATGGCTATCGGCATCGTCGGCGGCGCGCTGGCGGTGGTCTGCTATCTGTTTGTCGGCATCGCCATGCACCGCAAAGCGGACAACGTCACCCGCTTTCTCGACTACAGCGTGCTGGTCCCGCGCGCGGTGCCGGGGCTGCTGGCCGGTCTGGCCTTCCTGTGGGTGTTCCTGTTTGTGCCGATGTGGCTCGATCAGTCGCTGAAGCACGGCTGGCTCTCAGCGCTGCCGGTGGCCGACTGGCTGCGCGAACACGTTATCGTGCAGCTGCGCGCCCTGCGCAACACCATCTTCAGCGTCTGGCTGGCCTACACCGTGGTATGGATGGCCTACGGTCTGCGGCTCATCTCTTCGACGCTGCTGCAGGTGGGCCCGGAGCTGGAGGAGGCGGCGCGCAGCACTGGTGCCTCACGGGGGCAGATCACCCGCCACGTCACCGTCCCGCTGTCGCGCTATGGGCTGATTGGCTCGTGGCTGTTGATGTTCCTTATCTTTGAGCGCGAGTATTCCACCGGCGTCTATCTGCTGTCGCCGGGTACGGAAACCATCGGCTCGATGCTGGTGTCGCTGTGGGCGGCGGGGGCCATTGATATCGTCGCGGCGCTCTCCTTTATCAATATTCTGCTGGTGGTGGTTGGCCTTGGCATCGCCCTGCGCTTTGGAGTGAAATTACATGATTGAGTTATCGGTAGAAAATCTGCATCTCACCTATGGCGACAACCCGGTGCTGAAGGGGGTGTCCATGACGCTTGGCCGGGGGGAGGTAGTATCGCTGCTGGGGCCTTCGGGAAGCGGCAAAACCACGCTACTGCGGGCGGTGGCCGGGCTGGAGAAGCCGACGAGCGGACGGATCGCCATCGGCAACCGTACGGTGTACGACGGTACGCCGCGCAGCGAAATCCCGGCCGAAGAGCGTAACCTGGGCCTGGTCTTTCAGTCCTATGCCCTGTGGCCGCACAAAACGGTGTTCGACAACGTGGCCTATCCGCTGAAGCTGCGTAAAGTCGCCGCCGGGGAGATAAAAGAGCGGGTGCAACGCGTGCTGGATCAACTGGGGCTGGGGCACCTCGGCAACCGCCATCCGCACCAGCTCTCCGGTGGCCAGCAGCAGCGGGTGGCCATCGGCCGGGCGCTGGTCTACAACCCGCCGGTGATCCTGCTGGATGAACCGCTCTCCAACCTTGACGCCAAGCTGCGCGAAGAGGCGCGGGTGTTTCTGCGCGAGCTGATCATCAAGCTGGGCCTGTCGGCGCTGATGGTCACCCACGATCAGAATGAAGCAATGGCTATCTCCGATCGTATTCTGCTGCTGAACAATGGCGTCATTGAGCAGCAGGGGACGCCGCAGGAGATGTACGGCAGCCCGGCGACGTTGTTCGCCGCTGAGTTTATGGGCAGCAATAACCGCCTGCACGGTAAGGTGACGGCGCTGGAGAACGGCTGTGCGAGGGTTGAAGGCGCCAGCTGGACGCTGTGGGGACGAGCGGGCGAGGGGGTCAGCGTCGGCCAACCGGCGACGGCGGTGATCCGCGTCGAGCGCCTGCGTCTCGACGGCGCAGCGCAGGATAACAGCCTCCAGCTACCGCTGCTGACCAGCATGTACCTCGGCGACCGCTGGGAGTACCTGTTCCGTACCGAAGGCGACGACTTTCCGCTGCGCGCCTACGGAACGGCGCTACGCGATGCCGAACACTGCCATCTGACGCTCCCGGCGGAGGATGTGTGGATTTTTCCGCAGCGGTAACTACGCGAAGCCACGGAAGGCAAGCATCAGTACGTCGCGCTACGTTCAGGGTATGACAAAAGCGTTTTGCGCCTGGCTGCGAGGCGGGCAGGCAAGTAGGGTATATCGGTTTTGGTCAGCAGCAAGTCGACGGTGGTGATATGGGGACATACTTTTTCGTTTGATAAAGGTTGATGCTGATGCGGAAACCCTGCGGAGTGCAATTATCGTAAATCTGGTGTTTTAATACGCCGCTAAACACAATATGCTGGTGTCTTCCCCACATGCGTGGGGGTGTTTCTCGAAGAAGTCGAGTCTGGTGCATTTGATGGCGGTCTTCCCCACATGCGTGGGGGTGTTTCTGAGGGGATACAGAAAGAAAAACTACCCTTTCCGTCTTCCCCACATGCGTGGGGGTGTTTCCTTTCAGCAACAAGCGGCTATCGTTCGGATTGAGTCTTCCCCACATGCGTGGAGGTGTTTTCGCCTTTCAAGTGACGACAAGTCACGTCTGTGCGCATTTCTCAGATGGAAGGGGATTCCTGACGTAAAGGCATCAATGCCGTGACATAGTTATCCTTAATGTAGATCAATGTCTTCGAAATTTCGTTTGGCCAGCACAGTCTCATATATTTTTTATATGATTTTACTTATAAATATTCGTGAACTATGTTTGTTCTATACTTTCTTTAGGGACATCTAAATCGTTCGAGTTTCTTACTCGTCTGGAGATATTGTTCTTCATATTAATTATTTATAATTTTTTATATTATTATTTTTGGCTTTTATCTTTAATTCAGCGTGTTGTGGATATTTTTGATTTTATAAAAAGTTATTTATAAATTTCCCGGTTTTTAGTATTAATAAAGGGCACATGTTTTTTAAGGAAAAATTCCATGAGGCGCTTGACCAGGGTTTCGCTACAAAATCAACATGCCATAGCGGCGATAAGTTTTGAGAACTGCCCAGCGAAAACCCGGATGTTGAGTGATGGTCGCGTGGTGCAGGGACGCTCGGTATTGAGCCATTGTCAGATTGTCGGGGAGATTGCTCGGGCGCTTATAGCGCTGTATCCCGAGTCGATGCGAAGTCGACTCTTTCCAGCGGGAAGTGAAATGGCGGCTGCCGGTCACGATATCGGAAAGGTCAGCCCAACTTTTGCCGCCAAAATTTTTGCAGCATGTGACGTTAATGATCACCGTCTTGCTGGGTTATCGGCGGTGAACCCCGGACTCGAAACACTCTGGGGAGGACATGCAGGCGTCAGTCAGGCGACAGCGGAAAGTTTACATGCTCCGCGCTATGTTCCTGAGATCCTCGGTCAGCATCATGGTTTTAATCCAGGGCTCAACGGCAGGCGTGGCGACGCTGAAGTATTCGGCGGGCCGCTCTGGTTTGATGAGCGTAAAAAACTCGTGGATAAGCTGAAAGCGGAATTCTCCGCAGATTGGCCGACATTTGATTCAGCCGCTCAGGCTCGCGTGGTCGCCGGGTTGACCTCGGTAGCTGACTGGATTGGCTCCGGTGAGTTTTTTGAAAATCCTGAGCAAGCGTGGCAGCCTGTCATCACAGCAGCCCTTAATAACGCCGGCTTTATTAAACCCGTTATCCGTCAGGGACTATCCTTTGAGGACGTCTTTTTCCCTGACGATCCGTCGAAGAAACCACGCGAAGCGCAATCGCGCTTTATTGACCAGGTTGTGGGGCCTGGTCTCTATATTCTCGAAGCGCAAATGGGAATGGGGAAAACCGAAGCCGCGTTATACGCGGCTTATCAAATGTTGGTCCAGGAAAAAGCAACCGGCATTTATTTTGCGCTACCCACCCAGCTAACCTCGAACAAAATATACGATCGCTTTAATGCGTTTTTGCAACAGATTGTCAGTACTGAAACCCCGCGACATGCCTTACTTTTGCATTCCGGCGCCTGGTTGATGGATACCGAGATGGGGGAGGAAGGAAGCCCTGGTGGTGCGTGGTTTAACCACCGTAAACGCGGCTTATTAGCGCCGTTTGCCGTCGGTACCATCGATCAGGCGTTGATGGCGGTGATGAATGTTCAGCATGGTTTTGTCAGAGCGTATGGGCTCGCAGGCAAGGTCGTGATCCTTGATGAAGTTCATACTTACGATTTATACACTGGCACGATTCTCAATGCGTTAGTCGAATTCCTCCGTCAAATCGACTGTACAGTGATTATTCTTAGCGCCACGCTGAGTCAGACGCGTCGCGACGCATTACTGCAGCAAAGCACAACCAGTGAGGCATACCCGCTGATTACCGCGGCGCCATCAGCGGAACGGGAGCGCGGTCTGGTCGAGATTGGCGTTCCCGTCACCGAGAATACCACCGTCATCCTCCATTCTTGTCGTAAAGATGAGTCCGCGCGGGAAGAGGCGCTGCGGCGCGCAGAGCTCGGGCAGCAGGTGTTATGGATTGAGAACACCGTTGCCGAAGCGCAACAAACATATCTGGACTTGGCCAGCCGGGCAGTCGAGGCGGGATGTGAAACAGGACTCTTACATTCCCGTTTTACGCCCCAGCAACGCAACCGGCATGAGCAACGCTGGGTCGCGCTTTACGGCCGGGCGGGTTGGCCCCAACGTAAACAGTGCGGACGCATTTTAGTCGGGACCCAGGTTCTGGAACAATCCCTCGATATAGATGCTGATTTCCTCGTCAGCCGTTTTGCGCCAACCGATATGTTGCTGCAACGTCTTGGTCGGCTGTGGCGGCATACCGATACCCCCCGCCATGCCAGCGCGAAGGCGGAATGCTGGCTATTGTCCCCCTCGCTGGAGAGTGCATTAGCCAACCCGGGTTCTGCATTCGGCATGAGCGCGATGGTCTATTCGCCCTATGTGTTATGCCGCAGTCTGGAGGTCTGGCAAGCGATCCCGTCCCTCTCATTGCCTGGGGATATTCGCCCCCTGATCGATCAAACCTATACCGAGCGCGCTGAAGAGGGGACATGGGCCAGCCTATTGCATGAGCTGAAGAATGGCAGCCGTTTTCGTTCAGGAGAACAGGCGCTGCAGTCGCTGGCGAAGCTCACGTTATCTACCGGCGGGAAAACTCTGCCTGAGCATAAAGCGGAGACTCGCTATAGCGATCGTGACACCCATGACCTGTTGCTGCTGCGTGGTCTGCGTACGCAAGACGGCGTCACGTATATGCGCCTGCTAGATGGTGCTGAATTAACCCTTCCGCATGGGCGCCATCGTTTAAGTCGGGCGCAGTGGCGACAGCTGGCGGTGGCGCTTAATCAGCAGCTGGTGCGAGTTAGTCCGGCTTTTTGTCCGCCCACAATAGCTAAAAGTGAGCTGGAAAAATTACACCTGCAGGAGGTGTTCTATCTCGGTCGCCCCGAAGATGACGAGGCGTTACTGCGGGTCGCCATTGTCAGCTCAGCGGGTGAGTTGAAGACGCTGGATGGCCGGCCCGCAGGCGACAAATACACTCTCGAATATAGTGAATATCTTGGCTTCCGGGCCATTTCCAAAAAGGAATAAACCATGGAGAACCGCTTCAATTTGATTGATGAACCCTGGATTGCGGTCGTGGATGTGGGGTTGGTCAGTTTAACCGATATTTTCAGCCAGCCGGAATTACGCGCTTTAGGGGGGAATCCGGTACAAAAAATCGCACTCACCAAATTGCTTTTAGCCATCGCCCAGGCGGCTGTGACACCGACGGATGATAGCGACTGGCAGCAGATGGGCTGGCAGGGGATGGCTAATTGCTGCCTGCAGTATCTCGCTAAATGGCACGACCGCTTCTATCTGTATGGTGAAAAGCCGTTTTTACAGATGCCTGCTATTCAGACCGCGGAATGTAAGCCCTTGGGCGTTTTATCACCGGAGGTGAGCACCGGCAATACCACGATTTTGACCGAAAGCCAGCAACAGCAGCAATTATCCGATGCAGATAAAGCGCTAACCATTATAACGCAGATGGGGTTGGGTCTCGGGGGCAAGAAAACCGATAACGCTGTGGTGTTAACGCCGGGCTATCGCGGTAAACAAAACGAAAAAGGTAAACCGAGTAGTGGCAAGGCCGGTGTTTCTGTCGGGCATATGGGACTGTTACATTCGTTCTGGCTGGGCGATTCCATCGTACAGAGCGTTTGGCTCAATTTGTTTACCGCTGAGGATATTACGCAGCTGGCGATGTATCCCACGCTGGGGACTGCCCCATGGGAGCGAATGCCGACAGGGGAAGATGATGACATTGCGCGCTCGTTGAAAGCGTCGTTGCTGGGCCGCCTGATCCCGATGGGTAAATTTTGTCTGTTAGCTGAGAACGGCATTCACTATAGCGATGGAATAAGCCATGCCGGCTATCTGGAAGGCAAAACAGACCCCTCGGTTTCCGTCGATTTTTCAGGAAAGAAACCGAAGGCGTTATGGGTTAATCCGGGTAAACGCCCCTGGCGCGAGCTGACATCGCTATTGCAGTTTATTGAGCAAGATAGCCCCCGGGGATTTGAAACTCGCCAGCTTAGTCTTCCTCTGCAGCGGATATCCCATAATACGGAACAGTTTGCGTTATGGTCGGGCGGCTTACGGGTGAGTAGTAATGCGGGGGAACAGTACGCTTCAGGCACCGATGATTATGTGCAGTCAGAAATATGGTTGTCATCAGATTTAATCAATCACTCATTTTTAGAATTTTTAAAATATGAAATGACGCAACTTGATGCCGTGCAAAAACAGCTCTGGGGGGCGGTTGTGCGTTATTTCCGCCAGCTATCAGATATTGATAAATCAGCGACAGGAAAGGCTCAACCCTTTGTGGCAAAGCAGGCCGAAAAAGCGACGGCGCTATTCTGGCAACTTTGTGAGCGTCAGGCTCAGACCTTAATTAATGTTTGCTTGAATTTCGGGGAAGACCATTCCGCGCGTCATCAACTACGAAAAATTTTTGCCAGGTACGCCGGGCAGGTTTTTGATCAGCTTTGTCCCGCCGACAGTGCACGTCAATTAGACGCCTGGGCGCAGGCTCGGCCTAATTTCTCCAAATACCTCACCCTCGATTAAGGAGGATCTTCATGGATCAGTTTCCTGCAGACGTTACCGCCGAAAGCGCCGGTAACGAATCGCATGCCAAACGATTTGTCGGTTACGTGATTGAGCGTATCGCGAAAGACAATGGTTTTGCCGCCCGCCTTAAACGAGCGGATAACCCGGCGACCGAGTATCAGAGCTGGGAAATCCTGGCGGGGTTTGGCATTGACCTGGAAAAAGAGTGGCAACGCCTGCCGTACTGCGTCATTGGCGCCGCGCTGGCCAAGGCGAAACCGGCCAGCAATGGTACAACCACTCTGGGGGCCGCCATTGCGGGTTGTTATCCTGATGGCAATCAGTCTGAACAGGCGAAAGCTCGCCTGCGGCGGTTGTTGGCCTGTACATCGACGAGCGAAGCGTGCCGTATTTTGCGCCCGCTGTTGGCATTAATGGCCAGCCGTAGTGTGACACCGGATTTCGCCGGGCTACTCAATGAACTGCAGTGGTTCTCTGGCAACAGTCGCGAACGGATCCGCGCCCGCTGGGCGCAAGAATTCTATCGTCGTGCCGATGAGACTGCCGGGAATGAGATGAGGAATCCACATGACTGAACTCTTTGCGAGTGCTTTATATCTTGATCGCGCCGCGGTGAAAGCCCTGAAAATCAGCGATGCCTACTCCCTGCACCGGGTGGTGTACAGCCTGTTTGCTGATGCGCGCACAGACCAGGAGAAGTGCAGTCATATGTCGAGCGGGATTGCCTATGCCGACCAGGGCGGGGATTTTCATGGCCGCAAAGTATTGATCGTCTCTGACAGGCCTCCGGCTGTAAAGGTTGATGGGCTGTATGGTGAGGTTATCAGTAAATCGATTCCGGCTGCCTTTCTCTCCCACTCGCGTTATCGCTTTCAGGTACAGGTGAATCCGGTACGGAAAGATAAGCAAACGGGTAAACGCGTCGCGGTGAAAGGTCGGGCTGATATTGCGCAGTGGTTCATTCAGCGCGCCGCCAGCCGCTGGGGCTTTGAAGTGGATGCGCCGAGCCTGCAGATTGACGCGGTGGAAGTGCTGCAATTTAAAGATAAAGCCGGCCGCCAGGTGACCCTTGGCAAGGCGACGGTGCAGGGTTTGCTTACCGTCACAGACCAACAGCAGTTCCAGCATAGCTTTCATCATGGCATTGGCAAAGGGCGAGCCTTTGGCTGCGGCCTGCTGCAGATTGTGCCCGTTGTTGATGCTCTTTTTTCCTGATGGTTAAACAATTTATTAAGGATAATCTTATGACTACCCCGTTCAGAAACACCCGTATTGAGTTTCATATTTTGCAGTCTTTCCCGGTGACCTGCCTTAACCGCGATGATGTGGGCGCCCCCAAGTCCGCCATCGTTGGCGGTGTGTCGCGCGCCAGAGTGTCATCGCAGTGCTGGAAGCGCCAGGTGCGTCTGGCGCTGCCTGATTTTGGTATTCGTCTCGGGGTGCGGAGTAAAAAAACTGCCTCACTGCTGGCCAACGCCTGTCGCGCACTGGGAGCGAGCGAAGAGCAGGCCACCGGATGTGGTGAAGCGATGGCTGCTTTTTTCTCCGATGATACCCTGTTGTTTCTCAGCGAGGCTGAGGCCGCCGCATTTGCGGCTTATGCGCAGGAAAAAGATTTTGACGCCGCCAGCCTGAAAGACAAAGAGCTGGTCAAAGTCGCCAAAAAGGTGGTTAACAATACCCAGGATGCTCTGGATATTGCGCTTTTCGGGCGTATGGTGGCCAAAGCGGCGGATATGAACGTCGAGGCGGCGGCCTCGTTCGCGCATGCCATTTCCACCCATAAAGTGAGCAATGAGGTCGAGTTCTTTACTGCCGTGGATGATTGTAAAACAGAGGATGAAAGCGGTTCGGCACATATGGGCAGTCTGGAGTTTAATTCGGCGACCTACTATCGCTATGTCAGCCTGGATCTCGGGCAACTGGCGCAGACGTTGGGTGAAGACGCCGATATGAAAACCGCCGTCGCTGCTTTTGTTAAGGCGCTGTACGTCGGCGTCCCTTCAGCCCGACAGACAACGCAATCCGGGGCCTGCCCGTGGGAATATGCCCGCGTGTTGCTGCGGAAAGGCCAGGGTCTGCAGGCTTCTTTTGAACAGCCCGTTAAGAGTCAGGGCGAAGGCTTCTTATCGCCCAGTAAAGTGGCGCTGCAAGACTGGCTGCATAAAAAAGAAAAACTCTCCGGTTCCCTGTTCGGTAAGCAAGGCGATTACGAGTGGGGCGAGGACCTCGATTACAGCATTGACAGCCTGATCGCTGACTTACAGTCACATCTGTAATGGACGGTGGAGATGAGCCAAACTACGCAATATATGCTGCTGTGGCTTGAAGGGCCGCTGCAGTCCTGGGGATTTGATTCAAAGTTCGGTGTACGCGATACGCTGAATTTCCCGACCCGCTCGGGGATTCTGGGGCTGATTTGCTGTGCTCGAGGCGCCGCGGGGCCAGAGGTCGAGTGGCTGGCGGAGATGAATAACCTGCCGATGGAGGTTCGCGCCTACGCCCGAACCGACAAGCAGGGCCAGCCGCACCTACGTGAGCCGACATTGTGCGACTTCCAGATGGTGGGCAGCGGTTACGACGACAGCGATCCGTGGCAAAGCCTGCTGATCCCTAAAACATCCGATGGAAAGAAAGCCGTAGGTGGTGGAACTAAAATGACCTACCGCTACTACCTCCAGGATGCCGTCTTCGCGGTGGTGATGGCGCTTGGCAGTAAGCAGGCTGAGTTATTGCCGGAGGCTTTGCAAAATCCGGTATGGGATTTGTATCTGGGGCGCAAGAGTTGTGTACCTACTGAGCTTATCTACCAGGGTATCTATGACAGCGCAGAATCGGCCTGGCAGCAGGCACAGAAGTTAGCCGATAGCAAGCAGCGAGCATTGAGCTATACGGTCATTGAAGGGGAAGGGAATGGTGATGTCATCACGCTAAATGATGTCCCGCTGCAGTTTGGCCGGCATAAGCGTTATCGGGATCGCCAGGTGACCGTGCTGGAGTTCGGCTAATGGCCCAGGGGGAGAGACTGTTTGTCAAAGTCACCCGCGAACTTCTGCCTCAGGTAAAAGATAAATATCCTTTTCTCTACCTTGAGCGCGGGCGGCTGGAGATCGATGACAGCAGTGTGAAATGGGTGGATGCGGATGGCAACGTAGTGCCTCTCCCGGTTGCGACCATCAACACGCTGCTGCTTGGTCCCGGGACAACTGTGACTCATGAGGCGATCAAAACCGCAACCGCGGCTAACTGCGCGGTGTGCTGGGTGGGCGAGGATAGCCTGCTGTTTTATGCCGCTGGTTTTTTGCCTACTGCAGATACCCGCAATCTTAAAGCGCAGATGGCGCTGGCCTGCGATGCTTCGTCTGCCCTCAAGGTTTCCCGGGCGATGTTTGCTAAACGCTTTCCGGATGCTGATCTGGAGGGTAAAAGTTTAAACAGCATGATGGGCATGGAGGGGAGTCGGGTTCGCGCGTTGTATCAGCAGAAAGCGCAGGAGTATGGCGTCGGCTGGAAAGGGCGTCAGTTTACACCAGGCAAGTTTGAACTGAGTGACCTGACAAACCAGGTACTGACCTCCACCAACGCCGCCCTGTATGGCATTTTATGCTCGGTTGTGCATGCGATGGGCTACTCGCCGCATATCGGCTTTATCCATTCAGGTAGCCCTTTACCGTTTGTCTATGATCTGGCCGACCTTTACAAAGAACGGCTCTGTATTGATTTGGCATTTTCACTCTCGAGGGAAATGGCGGGCCGCTACGATAAACACAAAGTCTCTGAGGCATTCAGAAAGCGAGTGATAGCCCTGGATTTGCTCAACCTGATTGCGGCCGATATCAATGAGCTGATGGGAGGGAAAGGTGCTCGTCGTACTGGCAAATGAGCTGCCGCCAGCGGTCCGTGGACGAATGAAGCTGTGGTTTGTCGAACCCCGGCCAAATGTTTTCGTCTCAGGCGTCAAAGATTCGGTCGCGCAAACCGTTGTTGATTACCTGATGCAGTACACGCCTGTGGAATCAGGCCTGATGCTGTTTCGCAGTATTCCTCAACCGCCTGGTTATGAAATTCGCTACAAGGGTGAGGTCAGAAAGCCGATTATTGAACTCAGTGGGTTACAGCTGATTATTGAAACCCTAAAACTGTCGTAATACGTGGATATTGTGGTTAAACTCTCGCTCTTTCACAATATGTTGGTGTCTTCCCCACGCACGTGGGGGTGTTTCCAACGAACCAGCTTAAATTCGCACATAGCACCTGTCTTCCCCACGCACGTGGGGGTGTTTCTCTACCTGTCAATCCTGCAATCCTGCCGGGGGGGTCTTCCCCACGCACGTGGGGGTGTTTCTAAAATCGCCGGGTGGGAGGACTGCCGCACCGTGTCTTCCCCACGCACGTGGGGGTGTTTCTTTAATTACATCAATGCCGGCTAGTGTAATCTCGTCTTCCCCACGCACGTGGGGGTGTTTCCAGATGGTCCCTGGACAGCCCTTCCAGTGCTGGGTCTTCCCCACGCACGTGGGGGTGTTTCCAGATGGTCCCTGGACAGCCCTTCCAGTGCTGGGTCTTCCCCACGCACGTGGGGGTGTTTCCATCCGGCGCCTTAACGAGCACTACCGATCCTAGTCTTCCCCACGCACGTGGGGGTGTTTCTCCGGAGAACGCAAAAGCGGGCAAGGCGATTGGGTCTTCCCCACGCACGTGGGGGTGTTTCTGAAGTAGCCTTTTTATTATTCCTGAACAATCCGTCTTCCCCACGCACGTGGGGGTGTTTCCGTGCCGGTGAGCACGTCGCCAATGCGCCCCATGTCTTCCCCACGCACGTGGGGGTGTTTCCGTATCACGACTGCCTGGTGAACCTGCTGGATAGTCTTCCCCACGCACGTGGGGGTGTTTCCCACTACGTTTGTGGCTCCATCATGCAGCAGATGTCTTCCCCACGCACGTGGGGGTGTTTCCTTTGTCGGCGGCGGCGGGGCCAGTACCGGGATGTCTTCCCCACGCACTGGGGGGGGGTCTACGTAGAGATAAACCCGGCCCTCTTTATCGTGGTCTTCCCCACGCATGTGGGGGTGTTTCCGGGGCTCACCTGCGTAGTTGTTGGCCGTCAGCGTCTTCCCCGCGCATGTGGGGTGTTTCCATGATTACCTCGTATCAGAGCGGCCGCTATCTGTCTTCCCCACGCATGTGGGGGTGTTTCTCTCTTGATACTGACTCGGTGCCCGAGCGAGACGTCTTCCCCACGCATGTGGGACTTAGCAATAAGCGGAATACTCGTATTAGAATAAATATTTTATAGCCAGCGAAACTAAAATAATTTTTAGCTAATGAAACTGTCGTTTGGGAGATGTAGGAATATTTTATTGCGATAGAGAAGGGAACTGTTTAAAACAATAACGGCGAATGATTATTATAAAATGAAGGATAGGGAATTCATATGTTTCGACTTTACCAGCCACATGATTTAATACGCCAATTAAATCCTGAAGACTTTCAATATATTTTGACTCCAGCAGGTTCGCTAAGAGAAGCGTGTATACATTACGACCTCTCCTGTGAGGCGAATGGTCACAGCCTCGCTTTTGGCCTACCGAAGGAAATATACAATTCATCTCCACATAAAAGGCCATATGAACGAAGGCAACGTAGCTATGCAGATCCTATCTACGATGAGGTAGAGCACAGACTACAAATTGGCTGGCTTGTTGGTGTGGATATCTCCAGGTGTTGGAGCAGTGACAGAAATCCATTTTACATCGACGACAATGGCGATTTAATTTTTACCCCTACCACTTCGTTATACCATGCGTGGTTTAAGGACGAAATTATGAACGCCTACAGGCACACGATTGCCGATCGCCAAGGAAGGAGGCCAGCTCCCACTCAGCGTATACAACACAATTATAATGGCTCAAGAATCGCACCAGCGTCAAAGACACTAAACAGTAAGACCATTGGCCGACTGCTAGCCGCTGGCGGTGTATATAATGGCAACATTGAAGGATTCCATGAAACAGCGTTGCAACTAGGTGGTGATGCGCCTGCAGGTTACGACCAGATTATGGACAATAAAGGATTACTCATTGCTGGAGCCTCTTTCGCGGCAGGATTAACAATGGGTAGATTGAATCCTTTAAGTGAGTTAGATGAGTTATCGAGTCTCAGTAAAATACCAGCCTTTGAAAGCCCGTATGTGAAGGGCTTCATCTCTGAGAACGGTACGTTAGTGAATGCTGAACACGCCGTTATCGATCCGAAAAAACTCGCGACGTACGCTTTAGATTCAACACATCCTACAGGCGGTCATAAGGCTCGGGTGTTTGAGTCTGCCCTGGGGTACAACCCAACGAATGCGGATGTCTTAGCAGCACGAATTCAGAAGGGCGTATTATCGGCCCCAGCAAAGATATTGCAGACAAACAACTACGGTCAAACAATGGCTGTAGATATGCCAATTTTAGGCGTCAATGGTGAAACGGCGGTCATCCGTACAGGCTGGATGTATGAAACAGATGCGCTCGTTCCTCGCCTGACAACTATTTACGTTAAATAGGGAAATAAACATGAAAAGAGCCGAATTAGACGTTGTGGTTTTAGGTGAGGATTTACCGAATGAAGGGCTGGTAAAAGGAACGCTTGGTACGATTGTTATGGTTTTTAATGCGCCAACAACTGGCTATCTGGTCGAGTTTTGCGACGAGAAAGGAAAAACAATCGCAATGCCAGTTTTATTCCCCGCCCAGCTAAAGCGCTATTTCACGATTGGTAACCTGAAGTCTCTGATGGTGGAAGGTAATTATCCCGTAGCCGACCCTGTAGACCCAGACGTCATGGCAGATTTAATGCACAAAGTCGCGCCTGCTGAATGGGAGGACAAGAAAAGAAGGGTCTATGAGGATATTCAACGACTATTGATTAGTCGGCCGGACTACGCGGATATGTTCAATATTATGGATGGGGGTGAGTACAATGGCATGACATTGTACAGCCTGGTGCAGGCAGAGAACGGTGAACCTGCATGGTCGAATATCTTTGTTCGAAACTTTGAGACGCGTATTAACGAAATCTATGTCGATCCGAACCTCAATGACAAAGTAGTGATTGGTGAAGAGGGCATGTCCGTGATTGTCTACAGCTTCACAGATGACCGTTTCGAAATCCGCGATAAAGTCTCCTCGGATTATGTCATTGAGTCACATACCCACTTCAACGGACTGTTGTCCGCCCTCATTGAGCCGGTCAGCTGAATCCGACACATCCATACCTTCAGCGTTTCCCACGGACGTGGGAATTTTTTTCCGCTCAGCTTACCCCGCCAGATGGCACACGGCTTCAATATTGTGCCCGTCTGGTGCAATCACAAAGGCGGCGTAGTAACTGGCGTGGTAGTTTGGCCGTAACCCCGGCGCGCCGTTGTCCTTTCCTCCGGCGGCCAGCGCCGCCTGCCAGAAGGCATCGACCTGCTCGCGGCTGTCGGCGCGAAAGGCGATATGCAGCGGCGTCGGTTTTTCCGCACTTTGATAGAGGCATAGAGAGACATCGCCGCTGCCGGCCAGCTCTGCGCCGTAGCTCGGCTCGCCTTCGCCAACCAGCGTTACGCCAAGCGGGGCCAGGGCCTGTAAAAAGAACGCTTTGCTGGCGGCATAGTCGCTAGCGCCGAATTTCACATGATCGAACATATCTTCTCTTCTCCTGTGGATGGGGATCGCCAGCTGAACGGTTCAGCCAGGAAATAGATGGGAAATAATTAACAACGGTTAGTAACTTTTTTAACAGCTCAAATTGTTTAATTATTCCTAAAACGAGTATTTACAGACGTTTAATCTGCCATGTACCATAAACAAAAATAACATTTGTGATACAAGTCACTCTTTTTGGCGCATGGGTAAGCTCAGTGCGGTGTCTACGCCGCCGGTTTGCCGCCTCAAGGTTTATGGCAGCACCCTTCTCACGATGACATTCCGGTGAATTTCTCTCCGATTTCCCGCGTTTCGTTGAGAATCGTCTACTATCCAAACGATAACCCTATAAATGATATCGCCACTGGCGATGTTTTATCCGACTTGCCGGGCCGGGCCAGACGTTAAGTGGTTGCGAAGCGTAATGGTATCGGTTCCAGCACGACATTCACTGGGTTTGTCAGCGACAAAAACAGTAATTTTCAATGACAGGAATGTGATGATGTCGAGCGAGAAAACCAACAATTCCAGGCGTGATTTCCTGGTGAAATCGATGGCGCTGATCCCGACGGTGGTGATCGGCGGCGCGGGAGCAGGGGCCATTGGCGTGGCCACCAGCGCGACCGCGCAGGCGGCCCCCGCGTCTGAGCCCGCTTCCGGGAACACCGTGGCGGCCAGCGACTGGAAGCCGCAGTTCTTCAACGATCGTGAGTGGGTGTTTATCAACGCCGCCGTCGCTCGCTTAATCCCGGCGGATGAACTCGGTCCTGGCGCCAAAGAGGCCGGGGTGCCGGAGTTTATTGACCGCCAGCTCAATACCCCTTACGCCACCGGCTCCATCTGGTACATGCAGGGTCCCTTCAACCCCGACGTACCGAAAGAGATGGGCTATCAGCTGCCGCTGGTGCCCAAACAGATCTATAACCTCGGGATCGCCGATGCCGAGGCCTGGTGTCAGGACAAGTATCACAAAACCTTCGCTGAACTGAGCAGCGAGCAGCAGGACGAGGCGCTCGGCCTGTGGGAATCCGGCAAAGCCGAGTTCAAACAGCTCCCGGCCTCGCTGTTCTTCTCCTATCTGCTGCAAAACACCCGCGAAGGCTTCTTCAGCGACCCGATCCATGGCGGCAATAAAGGCATGGTCGGCTGGACGCTGATTAATTTTCCCGGCGCGCGCGCCGACTTTATGGACTGGGTTGAACGAAGCGAACGCTATCCCTTCCCACCAGTATCAATTAATGGGGAGAGGGCGTAACCATGGCCACCGTATTGAAAAAAACCGATGTCGCGATCGTCGGCTTCGGCTGGGTTGGGGCGATCATGGCCAAAGAGCTGACCGAAGCCGGGCTCAACGTCGTCGCGCTGGAGCGCGGCCCGATGCGCGACACCTGGCCGGACGGCGCCTATCCGCAGGTGATTGATGAGCTGACCTACAACATCCGCCGCAAGCTGTTCCAGGATCTGTCGAAAAGCACCGTTACCATCCGGCATAACACCAGCCAGCAGGCGGTACCGTATCGCCAGCTGGCGGCCTTCCTGCCGGGTACCGGCGTGGGCGGTGCCGGGCTGCACTGGTCCGGCGTGCATTTTCGCGTCGATCCCATCGAACTGCGGATGCGCAGCCACTATGAAGAGCGCTACGGCAAAAACTTCATCCCCCAGGATATGATCATTCAGGATTTCGGCGTCACCTACGACGAACTGGAGCCGTTCTTCGATAAAGCGGAAAAAGTGTTCGGCACTTCCGGGACTGCCTGGTCGATCAAAGGCAAGGTCGTCGGCAAAGGCCGCGGCGGCAACGCCTTCGCCCCGGACCGCTCGGACGACTTCCCGCTGCCGGCGCAGAAAAACACCTGGTCGGCGCAGCTGTTTGAAAAAGCGGCGCTGGAAGTGGGCTATCATCCCTATAACCTGCCTTCCGCAAACACCTCCGACTCCTATACCAACCCGTATGGCGCGCAGATGGGCCCGTGCAACTTCTGCGGTTTCTGCAGCGGCTACGCCTGCTACATGTATTCGAAAGCCTCGCCGAACGTGAACATCCTGCCGGCGCTGCGCCAGGAAAAACGCTTTGAGCTGCGGACTAACGCCAACGTGCTGAAGGTCAACCTGACCGACGACAAATCCCGTGCCACCGGCGTGACCTACGTCGACGGCCAGGGGCGCGAAATGGAACAGCCGGCGGACCTGGTGATTATCGGCGCCTTCCAGTTCCACAACGTGCACCTGATGCTGCTCTCCGGGATCGGCAAACCCTACAATCCGGAGACCGGCGAAGGGGTGGTGGGGCGTAACTTCGCCTACCAGAACATGACCACCATCAAGGCCATTTTCGACAAAGACACCTATACCAACCCGTTTATCGGCGCGGGCGGCAACGGCGTCGGGGTCGACGACTTCAACGCCGACAACTTCGACCACGGCGCGGCCGGCTTTGTCGGTGGTTCTCCATTCTGGGTCAACCAGGCCGGGACCAAGCCCATCTCCGGTTTTCCGGTTCCGCCAGGCACCCCGGCGTGGGGCAGCAAATGGAAAGCGGCGGTAGCCGATACCTACACCCATCACCTGTCGATGGATGCCCACGGCGCGCACCAGTCCTATCGCCAGAACTACCTCGATCTTGATCCAAACTACAAAAACGTCTTTGGCCAGCCGCTGCTGCGCATGACCTTTGACTGGCAGGAAAACGATATCAAGATGGCGCAGTTTATGTTCGATAAGATGGCGCCGATCGCCAAAGCGATGAAGCCGAAATATATCCTCGGCAGCCCGAAAAACGCCAACAGCCACTTTGATACCACCAGCTACCAGACCACCCATATGAACGGTGGGGCGGTGATGGGGGAAGATCCGAAAACCAGCGCCGTGAACCGTTATCTGCAAAGCTGGGACGTGCATAACGTCTTCGTCATCGGCGCCTCCGCGTTCCCGCAGGGGCTGGGCTACAACCCAACCGGCACGGTGGCCGCGCTGGCCTACTGGTCAGCGAAGGCGATCCGCGAGCAGTATCTGAAAAATCCGGGACCCCTGGTGCAGGCATAAAGGAAGGCAGATGATGAAAATGCAATGGTTATCGGCCCTGGTGCTTGGGGCATTGAGCTGCGCGGCTTTTGCCGAAGAGGCGCCTGCGGACAGCAATCTGATTAAGCAGGGGGAGTATCTGGCGCGGGCGGGGGACTGTGTCGCCTGCCACACCAACGGCAAAGCGGGCAAACCTTTCGCCGGTGGTCTGCCGATGGAGACGCCGATCGGCACCATCTACTCCACCAATATCACGCCGGATAAAGAACATGGCATCGGCGGGTACACCTTCGAAGAGTTCGACGACGCGGTGCGCAAGGGCGTGCGGAAAGACGGTTCCACGCTCTATCCGGCGATGCCGTATCCTTCGTTCGCGCGGATCAGTGAAGCGGACATGCGCGCCATGTACGCCTACTTTATGCATGGCGTGGAACCGGTGAATGCCGCCAACAAGGACACCGATATCCCGTGGCCGCTGTCGATGCGCTGGCCGCTGGCGTTCTGGCGCGGCATCTTCGCCCCGACGCCGAGCGACTTTGTCGCCAACCCGCAGGTTGACCCGGTGCTGGAGCGCGGCCGCTATCTGGTGGAAGGCCTGGGCCACTGCGGCGCCTGCCATACCCCGCGCAGTCTGACGATGCAGGAAAAAGCGCTCAGCGAAAGCGAAGGCGATGATTACCTGGCGGGCAGCAATGCGCCGATTGACGGCTGGGTCGCCTCCAGCCTGCGCGGTGAAAACCGCGACGGTCTGGGAACCTGGAGCGAAGCCGAACTGGCCGAGTTCCTGAAAACCGGACGCAACGATAAATCGGTGGTCTTCGGCGGCATGAGCGATGTGGTGGAGCACAGTCTGCAGTATCTCTCTGATGACGACATCACCGCCATCGCCCGCTATCTGAAGTCGCTCCCGCCGCGTGGCGGCAAACAGACCCCAGCCCCGGTGGAAGACAGCGTGGCGAAAGATCTGTGGAAGGGTAATGACAGCAAAACCGGCGCCGCGCTGTACGTTGATAACTGCGCCGCCTGCCACCGCACCGACGGCGTGGGCTACCAACGCGCCTTCCCGTCGCTGAAGGGCAACCCGGTGGTGCAGACGGAAGATGCCACCTCGCTGATACACATCGTTCTGACCGGAAGCACCACGCCGGCGGTGAAAGAGGCGGTCTCCAACCTGACCATGCCGTCGTTCGGCTGGCGTCTGGACGACCAGCAGGTGGCGGATGTGGTCAATTTCATCCGCACCAGCTGGGGCAACAATGCGCCGGCGGTCAGCGCCAGCGATGTGGCGAAGGTGCGTAAGGAGACCGCGGCGCACGATGAGAAGGCGTTAGGCAACGCCGATATCTCGAAGCTGCCGGGGGCCGGACAGTAACCGTCAGGGTTGCGTCGCCCGCGCGGCGCAACCCATACTTAGCGAAGACGTAAAATACTGTCTGAATCAAGGAGTTTGCCTTCATGCTGCATGCAGAGCGACTGACCTGCATCGTTGACGATCGACCGCTGTTTGCGGCGCTGACGCTGTCCCTCGCAGCCGGCGAGCTGCTGCAGGTCGCCGGTGATAACGGCGCGGGGAAAACCTCGCTGCTGCGGATCCTCTGCGGCCTGGCGCGCCCGGAAAGCGGGGTGGTGAGCTGGCAGGGGCAGCCGCTGGCGAAGGTCCGGGAGTCATTTCATCGTCAGTTGCTGTGGCTGGGCCATAAACCCGGCGTCAACGCGGCGCTGACCGCCGATGAAAACCTGCGTTTCTTCTTTCCATCCAGCCGCCTTCAGCAGCGGGAAAGCGCCCTCGCCGCCGTCGGCCTGGCGGGCTATGAAGACCTCCCCTTGAGCCAGCTCTCCGCCGGGCAGCAGCGGCGGGTGGCGCTGACCCGCCTGTGGTTAACCGACGCGCCGCTGTGGATCCTCGATGAGCCGTTCACCGCGCTCGACGCCACGGCGATGGAAACCCTGACCCGCCGCCTGGAGCAGCACGCCCGGCAGGGGGGAAGCGCGATCCTCACGACTCATCAGCCGCTGCGGCCGCTGCGCTGTCCGTTGCGCACCCTGCGCCTCGGCGGCGACGCGGGAGGCGGGCAATGATGCGAGCGCTGTTGGCCCGGGAACTGCGCCTGGCGTGGCGCAGCGGGGCGGAGATCCTCAATCCGCTCTGGTTCTTTCTGATCGTCATCACCCTGTTTCCGTTCGGCGTCGGCGCCGCGCCACAGCTGCTGGCGCAGATTGCGCCGGGCGTGGTGTGGGTCGCCGCGCTGCTGGCGGCGCTGCTGGTGATGGATCGGTTGTTTCGCGACGACTGGCAGGACGGTTCCCTGGAGCAACTGATGCTCCTGCCGACGCCGCTGGCGGCGGTTGTGCTGGTGAAGGTGGTTGCCCACTGGATGATGAGCGGCCTGCCGCTGCTGATCGTCTCGCCGCTGGCGGCGCTGCTGCTGGGGATGAGTCTGCACGATGCCGGCGTGCTGGCGCTGACCTTGCTGCTCGGCACCCCGACGCTCAGTTTTCTCGGCGCGGTGGGGGTTGGCCTGACGGTCGGTCTGAAGCGCGGCGGCGTCCTGCTGAGCCTGCTGGTGCTGCCGCTGGCGGTGCCGCTGCTGATTTTCGCCACCGCGGCCTGCCAGGCGGCGGCCGCTGGGCTCCCGGTCAGCGGCTATCTGGCGATGCTGGCGGCGTTCTTAACCGCCAGCGCCACCCTGTGCCCGTTCGCCACCGCCGCCGCGCTGCGGCTGACCGTGCAATAATTCGCTGCGCCTGCGGGCGCGGCCATCATAACCGTGTGAGTAAGCGTCTATGTGGAAAGCGTTACATCAACTGGCGATCCCCGAGCGGCTGTACCGCCTGTGCGGGTGCTGGATCCCCTGGCTGGCGGCGTTGAGCGCGCTGTTGCTGGTCATTGGGCTGGGGTGGGGTTTTGGCTTCGCCCCCGCGGACTATCAGCAGGGGGAAAGCTACCGGATCATGTACCTTCACGTCCCGGCGGCGATGTGGTCGATGGGGCTGTACCTGGCGATGGCCGTCGCGGCCTTCGTCGGGGTGGTCTGGCAGATCAAAATGGCCGACCTGGCGATCGCCGCCCTGGCGCCGGTGGGGGCGGTCTGCACCCTGGTGGCGCTGGTCAGCGGCGCGGCATGGGGCAAGCCGATGTGGGGGACCTGGTGGATCTGGGACGCCCGGCTGACCTCAGAGCTGGTGCTGCTGTTTCTTTACGCCGGGGTCATCGCCCTGTGGCACGCCTTTGACGACCGGCGACTGGCCGGGCGCGCGGCGGGGATCCTCGTCCTGGTCGGGGTGGTCAATCTGCCCATCATTCATTACTCGGTCTACTGGTGGAACACCCTGCACCAGGGCTCGACCAACCTGCAGCAAACCATTGACCCAAGCATGCGTCTGCCGCTGCGGATCTGTATCTTTGCTTTCCTCGCGCTGTCGGTCACGCTGACCCTGATGCGCCTGCGCAACCTGATCCTGCAACTGGAGCGCCGTCGACCGTGGGTGGTGGCGCTGGTGAATAAAGGAGCTGCCCGATGAGCCCCGCCTTTTCGTCTTTCGCCGCCTTCCTGAATATGGGCGGCTATGCCGTGTACGTCTGGCTGGCGGTGGCCGTGGCGGTCGCCGCCTTTGGCTTGCTGACGGTGCACACTCTGTGGGCGCGGCGGGCGCTGTTCCATGAGGTACGACGCCAGCAGGCGCGCGAGCGGCGGATCGCTGCCGCCCGCGAACATGACAAGGAGGCCGCGGATGCAAGCGCGTCGTAAAACCCGGCTGTATATCGTGCTGGCGGTGCTCGCCGGCCTCGGGCTGACCGTCAGCCTGACGCTGTACGCCCTGAGCAGCAATATCGATCTGTTCTACACCCCGGGGGAAATTATCTACGGCAAAACGGAAACCCGGGCGCTGCCCCATACCGGGCAGCGGCTGCGGGTGGGAGGCTACGTTCAGCCGGGCTCCCTGCAGCGCGACCCGCAAACCCTCGACGTGCGCTTTAAGCTGTATGACGCCCGCGGGGTCGTGGACGTCAGCTATAAGGGCATTCTGCCGGACCTGTTTCGTGAAGGGCAGGGTGTGGTGGCCCAGGGCGTGCTTGACGGCGAGCGGCATATTACCGCCCAGCAGGTGCTGGCCAAACATGATGAAAATTACACGCCGCCGGAGGTGAAAAACGCCATGACGCCGGAGAAAACGGGGGCGCAGCCATGATGCCGGAGCTGGGCAACTTTTTATTGTGTCTGGCGGCGGGGCTGGCGCTGCTCCTGAGCGTCTATCCCCTGTGGGGCGCGGCGCGGCAGGACCGGCGGCTGATGGCCCTGGCCCGGCCGCTGGCCTGTGGGCTGTTCGCCTGTATCGGCGGCGCCTTCCTGCTGCTGGTGCACGCCTTCGTGGTCAACGACTTTACCGTCCGCTACGTGGCGGAAAACTCCAACAGCGCGCTGCCGGTGTGGTATCGGGTGGCGGCGACCTGGGGGGCGCACGAGGGCTCGCTGCTGCTGTGGGTCCTGCTGCTCAGCGTCTGGACCTTCGCCGTCGCCATCTTCAGCCGCCGAATGCCGCTCGACGCCGTCGCCCGGGTGCTGGCGGTGATGGGGATGATCGCCTTTGGGTTCCTGCTGTTTATCCTCTTTACCTCCAACCCGTTCAGCCGCGGCCTGCCGCAGTACCCCATTGATGGCCGCGACCTCAATCCGCTGTTGCAGGATATCGGCATGATTTTCCATCCGCCGATCCTCTATATGGGTTACGTCGGCTTCTCGGTGGCTTTCGCCTTCGCCATCGCCTCGCTGCTGGCGGGGCGGCTGGATACTGCCTGGGCGCGCTGGTCGCGTCCCTGGACCCAGGCGGCATGGATGTTCCTCACCCTCGGCATCGTGCTGGGCTCGGCGTGGGCCTACTACGAACTGGGCTGGGGCGGCTGGTGGTTCTGGGACCCGGTGGAAAACGCCTCGTTTATGCCGTGGCTGGTGGGGACCGCGCTGCTGCACTCCCTGGCGGTGACCGAGAAGCGCGGCAGCTTCCGCGCCTGGACGGTGCTGCTGGCCATAGCCGCCTTCTCCCTGTGCCTGCTGGGCACCTTCCTGGTGCGCTCCGGGGTGCTGGTTTCGGTGCATGCCTTCGCCTCGGATCCGTCGCGCGGGCTGTTTATTCTGGTACTGCTGATTGTCGCCATCGGCGGATCGCTGCTGCTGTACGCCCTGAAGGGCGGCCGGGTGCGCGCGCGGGTGGAACATACGCTGTGGTCGCGCGAGTCGTTCCTGCTTGGCAACAATATCTTGCTGATGGCCGCGATGCTGGTGGTGCTCCTCGGGACGCTGCTGCCGCTGGTGCATAAAGAGCTGGGCCTCGGCAGCATCTCCATCGGCGAGCCGTTCTTCAATACCATGTTCACCGCCCTGATGGCGCCGTTTGCGCTGCTGCTGGGGCTGGGACCGCTGATCCGCTGGCGGCGCGATGACGTCGCCAGGCAGATTAAGCGCCTGATTATCGCCCTGTTGGTGACGTTGTCACTTTCTCTGGCGCTGCCGTGGCTGCTGCAGGACCGTATCACCGCCATGGCGGTTATAGGCCTGATGATGGCCCTGTGGGTGTTGGTCTTCGCCCTGATGGAGGTTCACGAACGGGCCACCCATCGCCACGGCTTCTGGCGCGGCCTGCGCACTCTGACCCGCAGCCAGTGGGGGATGGTGCTCGGTCACGTTGGCGTGGCGGTGACCGTTATCGGCATCACCTTTAGCCAGAACTACAGCGTGGAGCGCGATGTACGGATGCGCCCCGGCGACAGCATCGATATCCACCACTATCACTTTGTGTTTAACGGCGTGCGCGATATCGTCGGCCCCAACTGGACCGGCGGCGAAGGCATTATTGCCGTGACCCGCAACGGCCGCCCGGAAGCGACGCTGTATGCCGAGAAGCGCTTTTACACCGCCAGCCGGATGATGATGACCGAGGCGGCGATCAGCGGCGGGCTGACCCGCGATCTGTACGCCGCGCTGGGGGAAGAACTGAGCGACGGCAGCTGGGCGGTGCGTCTGTACTACAAACCGTTCGTTCGCTGGATCTGGTATGGCGGGGTGCTGATGGCCCTCGGCGGTCTGTGCTGCATGCTCGACCCGCGCTATCGGATGCGTAAGAAGCTGCAGGAGGCCTCATGAACCGGAAGCTACTGTTTATCCCGCTGGTGCTGTTTCTGGCGCTGGCCGCTGCGTTGTTCTGGCAGTTGATGCGCAACGCCGATGGCGATGACCCGACGACCCTCGAGTCGGCGCTGATTGGCAAACCGCTGCCGGAATTTCGCCTTGAAGCGCTGAATACCCCCGGTCAGACGCTGGACCGCCGCACGCTGATTGACGGCAAGCCGCTGCTGCTCAACGTCTGGGCCACCTGGTGTCCAACCTGTCGCGCCGAGCATCAGTTTCTCAACGGCCTGGCGCAGCAGGGCGTGCGGGTGGTGGGGATGAACTACAAAGACGATCGGCAGAAGGCGATGAGCTGGCTGCAGCGCCTGGGGAACCCGTACATGCTGAGCCTGTACGACGGCAACGGCATGCTTGGCCTGGACCTGGGCGTTTATGGGGCGCCGGAGACGTTTCTCATCGACGGTCAGGGCATCATCCGCTGGCGGCACGCCGGCGACCTGAACGAACGGGTGTGGCGCGAGGAGCTCCAGCCGCTGTGGGATCAATACAACCGGAGGGCGGGCTGATGAGACGTGTAATGGTCATCCTGCTGGCGCTGATGCTGACCGGCCAGGCGTGGGCCGCCATCGACACCTGGCAGTTTAAAGATGAGGCCCAGGAGCAGGCCTTTCGCGAGATCACCTCCCAGCTGCGCTGCCCGAAATGCCAGAACAACAGCATCGCCGACTCAAACGCGATGATTGCCGCTGATATGCGGCAGAAGGTGTACGAGCTGATGCAGCAGGGGAAAACGAAAGGGCAGATCGTTGACTATATGGTGGCCCGCTACGGCAATTTTGTCAGCTACGAGCCGCCGCTGACCGCGGGCACGGTGCTGCTGTGGCTGGGGCCAGGGCTGTTCGTCCTGGCGGGCGCGGGGGTGATTATCGCCCGCGCGCGTCGTCGCGACATCCCTGACGCGGCGCTCAGCGCCGAAGAGCGCCAGCGGCTGGCGGCATTATTGAAAGAAGGAAAAGAACGATGAGCCTGTTGGTGGTTATCGTCGCGCTGTTGCTGGCTGGCGCGCTGGGGCTGCTTTATTACCCTTGGCCGGGCAAAGGGGCGGTGGACCGCGATACCCTCAACCGCGCCCTGTACCAGTCGCGCCTGCAGGAGCTGGCGCAGGAGCGTGGCGAGGACAACCCGGCGCTGGTCGTCGAGCTGCAGCGCACGCTGCTGACGGATATTCCGCCCCAGGCACAGCCTGGCGAACGGCCGCTAAGCCGCTGGGCGCTGCTTCCGGGCGCGCTGCTGCTGGTGGTTCTGAGTCTGGGCCTGTATCTGAAAACCAGCGATATTGGCCAGGTGCTGCTCTGGCAGCAGGCTGAACGGCATTATCCTGCGCTGTTGCAGCAGGTTAAGGACCCGACGGCGGCGCCGCTGCGTATGGATGAGCTGGCGGAGCTGCGGCTCGGGCTGCGCAGCCATCTGCAGGATACCCCGAACGATCTCCCCGGATGGCAGCTGCTTGGGCGGCTGGGCCTGTTGTTGAACGATGGCGAGACGGCGATCGGCGCCTTTGGCCGGGCGCATTATCTGGCGGCGGATGACCCGGCGGCGGCTTTCGATTACGCCAGCGCGCTGGTGCGGGCGGGGGATAGCGGTCAGGTTCGGATGGGCGAGCTGCTGCTGCGTGACCTGCATCAGCGGCAGCCGACCAGCCTGCCGGTGCTGGAGATGCTGGCCCTGAGCGCGGTGCGTAATGAAGATTACCCCGAAGCCGTGGCAGCCCTGCAGGCGTTGCTGGCCCGGCTGCCGGAAGGGGATGCGCGGCGCGAGGCGATCGTCCGCCAGCTGGCGCAAGCGCAGCAGCAGGCGCAGTAACAGCCCGGCGGCGCTGCGCAGGCGCGGGCCTGGGGCATGCCACCAGAAGAGTACGGGCGGCCCTGTTTTTGTAGGCCGGGTCAGGCGCAGCCGCCACCCGGCAAAATAACGGCACAAGAGTGGCACAACCGCGTAGCCCGGATAAGGCGCCACGCGCCGCCATCCGGGATTTTCCGAGCCGGCGCTACGCTTAGCCGCTAGCGCGTGACATCTCCTGGTGTCGATCACGCCTGCTGTGTGCCAGAGCGGACGTCGTAATGTTTGTTCAGCTAACACCCGTTGAGCGTTTCATAATGATATCTCTCTGGGGATCTGTCCCAACCTGGAAGATATGTTCACCCACCTCGGTAAACCCAAGCTTACGGTAAAAAGAGATTGCCCTTGGGTTATGTTCCCAGACACCTAACCAGACAATATCCGATCCCTGTGCCGCAAATTCAGCAAAGCACTTGTGTATCAGCGCTTGTGCAAAACCTTTGCCATGATAAGGTTCATCGATATACAGACACAGGATTTCCCCGGCGTGAATGCTATTTACACAGGGAGGAAATGCTTCCCACCTCAGTTGGGCATATCCTATCAGTTTGCTTTCGTATTCGCAGACTAATGTAATCCAGTCTTCTCTGAGGATTTCTTGCAACTGAATATCTGTTGAATAACTTGCCTGGCAGTGAAGCTCCATATCCTTCTGAGTATTACCCGCTTCAAACGTTTTTCTAAAGGTGCGTTCGGCTAAAATGGCAAGCTCTTCTGCATCAGAGGGACGGGCCCTACGGATTAACATTTATCATTACTCTCAAAAAATAGTCTTACTTTTGCCTGGGTTTACGATAAATATCGGGTCGATTGATTTGCCAGACAAAATCTGGTTGGTTCAATGGGTTATACCCCAGCTTCTGGTAGAGCCAGGGCGCGCTAGAGGTTACCAGCATTATCCGTCGCAGGCGTGACATCACGGGATGGGCGTGACAGCATTCAATCAGCCAACGACCAAGACCACTTTTCTGATACTCGTTCAGCACGTAGACGTCGCACAAATAACCAAAAGTGGCATAGTCGGTGACCAGACGGGCGAAGCCGATTTGTCTTGTTCCATCCAGAAGCGCAAAACAAAGGCTGTTCTGGATTGATATTCTGACCGTTTCAGCATCAATGCCAGGCGCCCAGGACGATTGCGAGAGGTAATCGTGAATGGCTTCCAGCTGAAAAAAGGCGGGATCGGTTGTGACAGTAAACTGGCCTTGGGTAAAACGCAGATGCTGATTATCCACTAAACGACTCCTTGCAAACTTGCTTTGATGAGACAAGCCCTACAGGCATACCGGGCAACCACTCAGGATGCTTTCTCATGTACTGTCATGATAAATACCAGCGGGCTCTCCCCCTGGTTTTCGTAGAAATGAGGAACGTCCGTTCTGGCCGTTGCCGAACAGCCGGTTTTTACCCGATACAAATGGTCCTTTACCCCCAATGTGAGCGTGCCCGACTGAACATAAAACAGTTCAAGCGTTCCTTCCGCGTGGCCCGGTGAAGCAAACTTTTCCCCCGGCTGCATTTCCCACATCCAGAGCTCGGTCATATCAGGCCCACCCGACCCTGCGAGCAGTCTTGCTCTCCCGCCTTTTTCACCTTCCCACAATTCTGGGATCTCATCTTCAGCAATGAGATGCACAGTCGGTTTGGAACTGACATCCACAAAATCAGCCACCGAAACCCCCATCGCGGTAGCCAGGCGGCATAACAGAGCAATGCTGGGATTGGCCCGGCATCCTTCTATCTCAACCAGCGCTCCCTTGCTGACGCCGGCTCGACGGGAGAGTTCATCGAGGGAGATTTTCTTTTGCTTACGATACTGTTTAATTCGCTGAGATACGGCTTCATTCACCGTGTTGACGATAGCATTTGCATCGGTCATTAAATTGACTTTTTTGGTCATCGGTCATTATCATAGAATAAATTAGTCATTAAAGGATTATCACGTGTTAACCGTCTCTCCGTCAATTGCCCCTGAAATTTATCGTATTGCCCCAGGTTTTCGGGCACTCAGTATCTGCGTAAAAGCTGCGCCAGTGCTTCATCCCGACGCTGGAGAAATCGCGCTGCGGGAAGCCTGTGAAGCCGTTCTGGCCGGCGAACCGGAATGGGCGGGATCTCATCTGGCAGCCTGGGCCGACGTTTTTCAAAAGTTTGGTGCTAAACCTAAACGCACCCCTTGCTCAGCTGATGCGTTACGTAAGCGCGTATTACGTGACGGAACGATGCCCGCGCTCGATCCCATCGTTGATCTTTATAACGCCGTGAGTCTCCGCTACGCCGTACCGGTTGGTGGGGAGAATATCTCTGCCTATCAGGGTTCACCACGTCTGGCTGTGGCAAACGGAACAGAGCCTTTTGATACCGTCAAAGAGGGTGAAACGGCCGTTGAATATCCTTCACAAGGAGAGGTTATCTGGTGTGATGACACCGGCGTGACCTGCCGCCGCTGGAACTGGCGACAGGGGATCAGAACCCGTCTGGGCGTGGACGCTCAGCAAATGTGGTTCATTCTGGAAAGCCTGCCGCAGATGCCGCTGGAAAAACTGCACGAAGCCGGGAAGATGCTGACCGACGGCCTGGAAAAAATGATGCCCGGCCTGTGGTTTGACGTTGCTCTCATCGAAGAACAACAGCAGTAATATCCTTCAGGAGAAACAGGTATGTTTAGCGGTTATCGGCGTTTCCATTAACCCCAATAGCCGCCAGCGGCGTGGATGAAAAGGGGTTCAGCCATATGCTTTCCCGCCGTACAGATGCTCGGGTTGATTCTATGGGCATCCTGGGGTCAACCGCACGCTACGCCTATCTGACCCGGGAGCAGCGCAAGCGCGTAGCCACTCTGGCAAAACAGCATGCCGGGGACATCCCGGTTATGGTCTGTGTGGGATCGGTCCGTATCGACGCCATTCTACATCTGGCTGATGATGCCCAGGCAGCTGGCGCGAATGTCCTGTTACTCCCGGCGGTCAGCTACCAGTCACTCCGTGACGACGAAGTCTTCTCACGCTTCGAGGCCGTTACCCGGCACCTGTCTGTACCAGTGTGTATCTCTGATAATCCGGGCACGACGCATTTTACCTTTACGGACGAACTCCATGGTCGTCTCTCATCACTTAAGGGTGTTAGCTCGGTCATGTTCCCTGACGAGCTGACAGCTGGCAAAAGGAATCATTGATACACTCGCTCAGCTCCCACTAGTCCTGATAGCGAAACGACCCCGGGAATGGATGTGGTACGAAGCGCCTGGTAAGGAGGTCAAAGGGATTGCCGCTGAAGACGCGGTATTCACTGATCATTTCATCTGGTAGCCTGTCACTCGCGCCGTTGGTAACGTGAAGATTCATGGTTAATTTTGGAATTCGGACGATTTATGCAAGCTATCAGACTATTCACCCTGATTCTGCCATTGTTCCTGGCACTCTGCGCCGGTATACCGGCCAGCGCCAGCACACCTTCAGGCAGCATTTCCTCTGCAAACACAGCAATTACCACTCATGATAAGAACGGAAACCTCCTGCCGAATGCTCTGCGGATTCAGTATGATGTTGATTCAGATGGCAGAGTTCAGAATGTTAAGATACTGGAATCGACAACGACTCCGGAGTTTGAACATAAAATCATCGAGAAAATGATGAGTAAATGGCGCTTTGAAAAGGGGAAACCGGGAATAGCTAAAAGAGTAATCGTCATGATCCAACCCAAATCAGACGGCGGTCCCGCGAATAAGCAGTAAGCACTTTTGAGGATTAGTCGCCTGATGCATCATCTACGCCGGTAAAGTCCCCTGGGTGCCATGAGCAGACCTTTTTAAGGTTCACAGAAAAAACAAGCGGAGTGTTCGCCTGTTGATTTTACATCCTGGTTTCATTTATGGATTATGGAATTCTATATGTTCTGAAAAGGATTTATCCATGAGTGTCCTCTTTCCGCCCAGGCTGGCTCCAGGAGATGTTATTGGTGTAACCGCTCCATCTTCTGGCGTACCTGAACATCTGCATCCCAGACTGGAACTCGCCATAAAAAACCTAAAGAAAAGAGGTTACCAGGTCCGCGAAGGACGCTGCTTACGCTCGCAGCACAAAAATAAAAGCGCCACTAAATTTTCTCGCGTTGAAGAATTAATGTCTTATCTTACTGACCCAGATATAAAAGCTGTTATGCCACCTTGGGGCGGTGATCTGGCGATGGAATTGCTTGATTTGATTGATTTTGATCTGTTATCCCGGTCTAAACCAAAATGGTTTGTGGGCTTTTCAGATCTTAGTACACTTCATTTCCCACTGACGACGATATCGGGCTGGGCTACTTTGCATGGGCCAAACCTCATGGATCTTGGCGCTCGAAAGTTAGATGCCACCACTCAGGCCGTATGGGAAATTCTGGAATCGAATCGGGGAACTGTAATCAAACAGTACTCTTCAACAGCATTTCAAGCTGATGAAAATCAATGGGGAACAGCGTCAGACGGAGGTTTCAATCTGACCCAAAAAACACAGTGGAAACGCCTTGATGGTGTTACATCTTCTCTGACATTTAGCGGGAAACTGATCGGCGGCTGCCTCGAAATAATATCCAGGTTAGCAGGTACCCCATTCGGGAATGTGCCTTTGTTCAAGGCGAGCAATAGTCCTCAAGGAATAATCCTCTATTTTGAAAATGTGGAAATGGCTCCCTGTGAATTAACACGCGCATTATTTAGCTTACGATTACAGGGTTGGTTTGATAACGTAAATGGTGTTCTTATCGGCAGAAGTGCTGCACCCGACGTAAGCGACCCGACTAAACATAATTATCTGGATGCCCTTAAAGCCGCTTTTGAGAATGTTGCCGTGCCCGTACTGTATGATGTTGATATTGGCCACATACCTCCTCAAATATCCCTGGTAAATGGAGCCGATGCGACGGTTTTTTTCGCTGAAAATGGTAGCTGGGTAACTCAGCAGTTGTAGATAAGGCAGTATTAATAACAAAGGCGGGCCTTGCTGTTCTTTTGCACTGAAGATCCGCTCTTCGTTCAGAGCGGACCTCACGGCGCTTCAGAGGGGCCGCGCTTTGTCACAAATAGCCGTTTAACATGGCGATCGTTTACGTAGTGCATTAAGCAACGCCTGCGTGCCAGGAGCGGACATTGTATGAACGTAGGTGATTTAGCAGGCTCATCCCCTTTATCTAATTTCTTGCATATCTCCCTGGCAGTACCTGAACGAGACGACAAGGGTGAACGATTGCCGTTAAGGGATGTAAATCCAGCCTGGTCGTCACGTCACTGATACGGCATTCCTTTAAAGATGCCTGCGTCGCTTGTTTCATTCACGTCCGAGTCTTAAGCCTGAACCGTGAGAATGACGCTTCCTGTTGTATGACCCGCCTGCAGAACCCGGTGTGCTTCTGCTGCGTCGGTAAGGGTAAATTCAGCGCCAATGTGATTTTCAAGTCCTGCTGACAGTGCTGACATAAGGTCGGCGGCCCCTTTCCTGTATAGCGCAGCATCATCTGAATAGGCGAGTGAACTTGGTCGCATCAGTGCTATAGATCGGGCAAATCCCAGTTCTTCCACTCGCACGGGAGGTATGGGGCCGGCAGGCTGTCCAAGACTGGCGACAGTGCCAAAAGGGCGGACCACGCCGAGCGTTCTGGAGAGCATTGTTCCTCCGATACCGTCGATGGCCAGATGTACGCCATACCCTTCCGTGATGTCGCGGACTTTGTCCGGCCATGCAGCGTCGGTATGGAGCAAAACTTCACTCGCACCAGCAAGGCGGGCCGTTGCTACTTTTTCCGGTGACCCCGTTGTACCGATAACCCTGGCACCTTTCATCGTTGCCCAGCGGGTCACTATCTGCCCCAGCCCTCCGGCAGCAGAATGAACCAGTATCCAGTCGCCAGCCCTGACTTCCCTTACTTTGTTGAGCAACATATGCGCGGTAAGGCCCCGAAGCATCGTACTACCGGCTGTACGAGTGTCCACACCATCCGGGATCCTGATGAGGCGGCTGGCAGGTATATTGCGACATTCAGCATAAGCGCCCATCGGATTTCCCGTATAGGCAACGCGGTCTCCTGCAACAAGGGATCTGACGTTACTGCCCGTTGCTATGACGACTCCGGCCCCTTCAAAACCAGGCACCGCCTGGGGATAGGGCTGAGGGTAGAGCCCTGAGCGAAAATAGATGTCAACAAAATTCACGCCGATGATTTCGTGTCTGATACTGACTTCATCGGGACCGGGACAGACTAGCTCTCTTTCCACCGCTTTAAGAACCTCAGGTCCACCCGGCTGGCTAATAATCATTGCTAACGACATTATTTTTTCCTCACTTATAAAGTGAGAAAACTATAAATGAGTTTATTACAGGAAGAATACAGGTATAAAAGCACCATATATGTGTAAAAATGCACAAGAGGTGAGATATGGACTGGCAGGATTTACATTTTTTTTTCGCCCTTGCCCGGTGTGGTTCCCTGTCGGCCGCAGCCAGGGAACTTGGCGTAGACCATGCCACTGTGGGCCGCCGGATTGCGGCCCTTGAAAGTTCTCTGGGCCTGAGGCTCACAGAGCGCTTGCCACGCCGTACCACGCTTACCGGGCATGGGCGGATTATCGCCTCCGGCGCTGACGAAATGTACCGTATTGCAGACCGTATTCGAATCCAGGCGAGGTCATTGTGTGCCGAACCGGCCGTGCCTATAAATATCAGCGCGTCACCTGCCGTTGCAGCACACCTCATTGCGCCTGCTATAGCAGTATTCACCCGGAAACATCCGGGTATTACGTTGTCATTATCCGGCGTTTCGCACCATGTTCTTCTGAATAAAAGTGAGGCTGACATTGCGGTTCGCCTGGAAAGGCCTGACGATCCGGACCTGATGACAAGGCGTATAGGTACCATGCGCTTTGGTCTTTATGCTTCTCAGTTCTGGCAAGAAATTCCGCAAGAAGATTGGGTATTTATTGCTTATGACAGCACGCTTGCACATGTCACGCAGCAGCAATGGCTGGAATCACTGCTGAACGGGCGACGAGTTATCTTTCGGGCAAGCGATCTGATGGCGCAGCAACAGGCTGCCCGGAAAGGATTGGGCATCGTTACTTTACCCTGCTTTATGGGTGATAATGACAGCGAACTGGTAAGGCTGCCGGAAAATCTGCCTTCGCCCGTGAGGAACATTTGGCTGGTTGCCTACCCTGAAATTAAGCGCGATCACTCTGCTGTCGTGGTGATGGATTTCCTGGCTGAAATCATTGGCCGGTCCTGCCCACCTGGCAAGGATATCTGATTTTTTCTTGTTAATTACTTATGTTATATGACTGACAGGGCTTCCCGGTAAAACGAACCATTCACGTTTAGGGATCTTCCGACATACTGATTATGTCCTCTGAGGAGATCACCATGCGTAAAGCCCGATTCATCGAACACCAGATCATTGCCGTTCTGAAGTCCGTCGAAGACAGACGTACCGTTAAGGGGGCAGTTTGGATATCAAAAAATATTGTACGTTAAGGCTGTATTTTTGACCTTTCGACTTTAGCTGGTCTCAGCCGACGAAACCACTGCGGGGTTAATGAAACTGCCGTCGTAGTTGCTTATTTCATGCTTGTCAGAAACGACAGCATCCGTAATCAGACCTGCTGTTATCCAAATTAATGTCAGGATAAATTTATCTTCCGGCAAGTTGTATAAGTTGCATTTGCAACATGTGCGTAACCAGGCATGTTGCAAATGCAGCAGATAAGTTCCTTTCCTTTTTATAATCGTCTGATTTTAAAGAAATTATTCCGCCTCCTGTTTTGGCATGCATTCTGCAAACACCTTTATAACCAAATGCTGTCTTTTTATTTTTTAAAATCAAAAAACGTTATATAGAAAGATGGTAATTCGCGGCTACAGCAACTCGCCTGCAACGTGTTGTAAGGCGGACAGATAAATTCATCAATGACGGGAGTGCCCTATGTCCATTTCAGAGCCAGGTAATCATCCGCTGCAGTTCGCCTATTGGGTGCCGAACGTGTCGGGCGGGTTAGTGATCAGTAATATCCCGCAGCGTACCAGTTGGGATATCGACTACAACCGTAAGCTGGCGCAAATTGCTGAACGTGCCGGTTTTGACTATGCGCTTACGCAGATCCGTTTTACGGCCGGCTATGGTGCTGACAACCAACATGAGTCGGTCTCTTTTTCGCAGGCGCTACTCGCATCAACTGAAAATCTGAAAGTGATCGCCGCCTTGCTTCCCGGCCCCTGGAACCCCACTCTGGCGGCAAAACAAATCGCCACTATCAGTCATCTGTACGGCCCGCGCATCGCGGTCAATATCGTCAGCGGCTGGTTCCGTGGTGAGTTTAAAGCTATCGGCGAACCCTGGCTAGACCATGAAGAGCGTTACCTGCGTTCAGAAGAGTTTATCCGTTGCCTGCAGGGCATCTGGCGCGAAGACAGCTTTACCTTTGCCGGCGATTTCTATCGCTTTCGTGATTATTCCCTCAAGCCCAAGCCGCTGGCGCCGCTGCCGGAAATTTTCCAGGGTGGTAGTTCGCGTGCCGCGCGGGACATGGCCGCGCGCGTTTCCGACTGGTATTTCACCAACGGCAACACGCCTGAAGGCATCAAAGCACAGGTGGATGACATCCAGCGTAAGGCGGCACAAAACCAGCATCAGGTGAAGATCGGGGTTAACGGCTTCGTTATTGCGCGTGAAAGCGAAAAAGAGGCGCAGGCGGTGCTGCGGGAAATTATTGATAACGCCAATCCGGACGCGGTGAAAGGGTTCCAGCACGAAGTGAAAAACGCCGGCAGCGCATCGCCGGAGGGCGAGGGCAACTGGGCCAAATCCAGCTTTGAAGATTTGGTGCAATACAACGACGGCTTTAAAACCAACCTGATTGGCACGCCGCAGCAGATTGCAGAGCGCATCATTGCGCTCAAACAGTCAGGTGTCAATCTGCTGCTGCTGGCATTCCTGCATTTCCAGGAGGAAGTCGAGTTCTTCGGAAGGGAAGTGATCCCTCGGGTACGTGAGCTGGAAAAGCAATCTCGGCCTGTCATTGCCCCGGTTAACTGACGATAACCCCCACCGGCCTGGAGATCATTATGACGTTATCAGAAACATTTGAAACGCGCTGGTAGGTGTGTTCATTATTGGGTTCGCAGCACGACTCGCAAGCGCAACTTCCTGACTGGACAGCTAAACCGCCGTGAGGCGGTTTTTATGCGTTCTTTCGCTGGAAGGGATGGCCGCTTCTTGCTTATGGCTGACCTTTGGCTCAGTTGCCTTGTCCTCTCTGTGCTGTTAGTTCAACTGATGGACGCAACACAGATCTTCATCCCCGTCAAATTGCCCACGTCGTGCCAGAAGCGTAAGTAGGAACGCCAGAAGCCCGCAAATATTGATGCTTCGTTTTGCTGGGATGCTTACACCCAAACAAAAAAAGCCCCTGCGCGAAAGCAGGGGCAAGCCATGTCAGAGCTTATTTTTTATTAGTTAAATACCATCCCGCCGTCGATCAGCAAGGACTGACCGGTCATGTAATCAGAATCCGGGCTGGCAAGATAGGAGACGCAGGCGGCGACATCTTCCGGCTCGGACAGCCGACCGAGAGTGATGCGTTTGGCGAACTCGGCGGTACCGTAACCCAGCGGTTTACCGGCGGCTTCGGACACCTGGCGGTCAATTTCGGCCCACATTGGCGTTTTGACAATCCCCGGGCAGTAGCCGTTGACCGTGATGCCCAGCGGCGCGAGGTCGCGAGCGGCGGTCTGGGTTAAGCCGCGTACCGCGAATTTGCTGGAGCTATACACTGCCAGCTCCGGGTTGCCGACGTGGCCGGCCTGGGAACAGGCGTTGATGATTTTCCCGCCGTGCCCCTCTTTCTTAAAGGCCTCGACCGCCGCCTGGATGCCCCAGATCACCCCTTTGACGTTGATGTTGTAGACTTTGTCGACAATCTCCGGGGTGATGGACTCGATCGGCGTGGACGGCGCCACACCGGCGTTATTGACGATGACGTCGAAGCCGCCCAGCGTTTTGCGTGCCTGTTCGACGGCGGCAAACACCTGATCGCGGTCGGAGACATCCACTTTCACCGCCACGGCGTGTCCGCCGGCCTGGTTGATTTCGGAGGCGACCGCTTTGGCGGTGGCATCGTTATAATCGGCAATGGCCACGGCAAATCCATCCTTCACCAGACGAAGCGCGATAGCTTTACCAATCCCCTGGCCGGCGCCGGTAACAAGTGCGACTTTTTTCATTTTCCTTTCCTTATTGTGATGACTTACAGAATCTGACTCAGATGCAGCTGACCCATCAGCAGCGGGTTATCGCGATAATCCACCGGGATGGCCACCACCGCCGGGCCGTCGACATCCATCGCCGCGCGCAGGGTCGGTTCCAGCGCCTCGGCGCTTTCCACGGCAAACCCTTTGGCGCCGAAGGATTCGGCATAGGCTTTAAAATCCATCGGTCCGAACTCGACGCCGGACAGGCGCTGGTATTTTTTCTCTTCCTGGATGGCCACCATGTTGTAGCCGTTATCGACCCAGATGAGATGCAGCACGTTGGCTTTCAGGCGGACGGCGGTCTCCAGCTCCATGCTCGACTGCAGGAAGCCGCCGTCGCCGGAGACGGAGACCACTTTGCGCTCAGGATTGACCAGCCAGGCGCCGATGGCCCAGGGCAGGGCGACGCCCATGGTCTGCTGGCCGTTGGAGATCATCACCTGGCGGGCGCGGAAGCTGTACAGGTAGCGGGCAATCCAGATATGGAAGCTGCCCATGTCCACGGTCAGCGTGACGTCGCTGTTGACGATATCCTGCATGGCGCGAACGATGCGCAGCGGATGCAGGGCAAACTGATTCAGCTGCGCGCCTCGGCGGTCCAGCAGCTCGCGCTGGTGCTGGCGGTCGCGGAGGATCTCCGCCGCCTGCGGGGAGAGCACCAGCCGGTGATCGATATTTTGCGCCAGCTTGTTGAGGGTGCCGGCGATATCGCCCACCAGCTCGACATTCGGGGTGTAGTTGCGCTCTTCATAGGCGGGCAGCACGTCGATATGCACCAGCGTCGCGTTGCCGCTGTTCCACATCGCCGGTTCATATTCCACCGGGCTATAGCCGATGCAGATCACCAGGTCGGCGAGCTGCAGCAGACGGTCCCCGGCCTGGTTGTTAAACAGCCCGACCCGGCCGGCGAAGCGAGAGAAGTTATCCTGATTCACCGCCCCGGCGGCCTGATAGGTGCTGGTGACCGGAATATGGCTGGCCTCCAGCAAACGGCGCAGCGCCGCGCTGTTTTCCGGCTGGCTGGCCATCAGGCCGAGCAGGAAGATCGGGTTCTTCGCCTGAGCGATAAGCTTCGCCACCTGGTCGATGGCGTCATCCGGCGCGGCGCCCATCTGCGGAGCCCGGCTGGCCGGCAGTACTTTACCGCTGACCGGGCCATCGACCACATCCTGCGGCAGGCTGACGAACGCGCTGCCCGGGCGGCCCTGCTCGGCGGCGCGGAAGGCGTTAGAGACCACTTCCGCCAGCGCATCCGGCGCCGTCACCTCGACGGCGTATTTGGTGACCGGGCTGAACATCGCCACCGTATCCATACTCTGATGGACCTGCTTCGCCTTATCGGCGCGTTTCACCGCCCCGCCCAGGGCCACCACCGGGTCACCTTCGCTGTTGGCGGTGGCCATGCCGGTGATGAGGTTGGAACAACCCGGACCGGAGGTGACCAGCGCCACGCCCGCTTTGCCGGTAATGCGTCCGACCGCGGCGGCCATAAACGCGGCGTTGGCTTCGTGGCGTACCGGAATAATGCGAATCGAGGAATCCAGCAGTGAGTCGAACACCTTGTCGATTTTGGCGCCGGGGATACCGAAGATCTGACGTACGCCCTGAGCTTCCAGCTGGCTGACGACGAGATCGGCGCCGTGCGCCCACTGGCGTACCGGATACTGTTTGTCCATGTGAACCCCTTAACTTTCTACGGAACGGATGGCGGCATCGAGATTATCGGGATGCAGATTGGCCTGCAGGAACGCGCTGTCGGCGGGCAGGTCGATCATCAGCTTGTGAATTTCGCCGAAGGTCAACACCCCGTGATCGAGCTGGTAATCCAGCAGGTGACCGCCGCCTTTGCGGTCATCGGTAATAAAGTGCTCGTGATACCCGGCGACGTTGATCCCCTGCATATGCTGCGGGGTACGGAAGCCGACCAGCACCCCTTCGCGCTGGTTAAAGCGGAACACCGGCTGATCGTCGAGGACGTCGGTCATCGCCCGGTACGGCGGCGTCTGGCGCGGCACAGTGCGGGTATGGGCATGGCGGAAATGGCCGTCGATGCGCAGGGCGCAGAACAGGTTGTCAGAGGGAATTTGCTGGTCAATAACGTCGTGCAGTTGCTGGCGGCTCACCGGATGGTCAAAGGTTTTCCGGTACTGCGGCTGGAACCAGGTCATCACCGCGAACGGCGTTTTCTGCTCCGGCTGGGCTTTGCGCGCGCTACCGTCGGCGCGCAGCTGATAGACCTGACTGCTGAAGGCGATCAGCTCCCCGTCCAGCTCATTAAAGGTCCCAAGGCCGAAATCGCCGTGTTTCAGCAGGTCCGCGATGGTGGTGCTGCCTTCGTAAACCCCGCTCAGCAGGGCGCTCATGAGCGATGTCTGATAGAGCACGCTCTCCGGATGCTGCGCGGAAAACGCCCGTAGGGTTTCGCACAGACTCTCTTCGCAGGTGCATTCAGCAGAGTGATTCATATACCACTTCCTCGTTCAACAAATATAAGAAAGGTTAAATAAATGTTGACCCGATTCAGCTCACAGTTCCAATATAGAAACCATGCTGGTTTGAGACGTTTTCGATATGGAACTTCGTTATCTTCGTTATTTTGTCGCCGTCGCCAGGACGCGGCACTTCACCCAGGCCGCTAAGGAGCTGGGTATTTCACAACCTCCGTTAAGTCAGCAAATTCAGCGACTTGAGCGAGAGGTGGGGACCCCGCTATTTCGGCGTTTAACCCGCGGGGTGGAGCTGACGGAAGCGGGAGAGTCGTTCTATGAGGATGCCCGCCAGATCCTCGCCATGAGCGATGCGGCGCTGGAGAAGGCCAAGGGCATTGCGCGCGGGATGAACGGCAGCCTGTCGCTAGGCATTACCAGTTCTGATGCTTTCCATCCGCAAATCTTCACGTTGCTGCACCGTTTTCAGCTCGACCACCCCGGGGTGACCCTGCACCAGATGGAAGACAATATGGCCAATCTGATGACCGCCCTGAGCGAGGCCGAGCTGGATATCGCCTTCGTCCGTCTGCCGTGCGAGAGCAGTAAAGCCTTTAATCTGCGGATTATTGATGAGGAGCCGATGGTCATCGCGCTGCCGCGCGATAACCCGCTGGCGACGCAGCCGACCCTGGCTCTGGAGCAGCTGCGCGACGTGGCGCCGATCCTCTTCCCGCGGGAGGTGGCCCCCGGGCTGTATGAGCTGGTGTACAACAGCTGCCTGCGCGCCGGAATCGACATGGAGCGTGCCTGGCAGTCGTCGCAGATTTCGTCGTCGCTGAGCATGGTCAATGCCGGGTTCGGCTTCGCGCTGGTCCCGCAGTCGATGACCTGCATTCAGCAGCCGAACGTCAGCTATCACCCGCTCAGCGGGGCGCCGCTGAAGACCGACATCGCCATCGCCTGGCGGCGCTTTGAGCGTTCGCGCACGGTGAAACGCTTTCTGGCGATGTTTTAATTGTCTCCCCTGATAATTGGCAGGCCGCATGCTCTTGCTTTCACGTTACAGTTAGGCGGTCTTTCAGTGCTTGTACAAACAGGGAAGGATTATGAAAAAAAGAGTGATGCAGGTGATGTTGCTTGCGGTGCTTAGCGGCTGCACGCCGCTGCACCCGTCAGATTGCCATAAAACCTCGGCCCTCGGCAGCTGTAGCTCCGGACGTTTTAGCGACGAGGATGAATATGGGCAGCAGGCAAGGGCGATTAAAAAAGCGCTGGAGGCCCAGCTTGCCGATCGATATGCGTGGCACGGGAAAAAGTGCCGTCTGCATCTTGAGTTTGCCCGCGATGGTAAACTGGAAAAAATCGACGCCGTCGAGGGAAATAAAGCATACTGCGCCGCGCTGCGCGAAGCGGCAGCACGGGCGACCTTCCCGGCATTTACCAGTCAGCAAGTCTATGATGCCTTTGCCCGGTCACGTTTTAATATGCAGGGAGACTAGATTGAGGAAAGTCTTTTTTGGTTAACTAACTAATAATTTCCCGAGAGAAAGGAGGGGTGATATTAATATGTAACTGCAATGTGTTTTTTATTGTTTTCAACAGTAGGTTATTGTATTAGCTGATTAAATTAATGCTTTTAAGTATTTCAGGAAATAGAAATTGAATTTCACAGGGTTAAATCATTTGCTGCCTTAAACAAGGAGTGGTCAGTGAATAAAATTAATTTACAGGTGTGGTCAACATTCAGACTTTACGGCAAAATTTGTGAAAATTGCTCCGGCGCAATGGCACTGTGTTTGTTGCAAGCGCTGGCAATGTTGGGTTGTCTCAGCAACCGTGGTGTGGGGGGGGCATATTACTGGCTATTAACGTTTATAGCTGTTTTAGCCACCGTTGGTTTCCTGGGGTCTCTCATTAGTATTGGTAACACCATCTGTTTCTATACCAGAGACCGGAAAATCGAGTGTTATATCATTTATGCTGTTTTTTATCCTGTGGTGATTGGCGTATTGATCACTGCAGCTGCCACCTTGAAGTCAATTGGCGGTTAGTCAGCCTGTCGCTGCAGTAACAGGGGAGCCATTACCAGACTCCCCGAGTTCGTCTACTGAGCCACCCAGCCGCCATCCATGTTCCACGCGGCGCCGCGCACCTGGGCGGCGGCGTCGCTGCACAGAAACAGCGCCATTTCGCCCAGTTGCTGCGGGGTGACAAACTCCCCGGAGGGCTGTTTTTCCGCCAGCAGCTGGGCGCTGGCCTGCTCCGGATCGACCCCCTCGGCGATGCGCTTATCGATCTGCTGCTGCACCAGCGGGGTCAGCACCCAGCCCGGGCAGATGGCGTTGCAGGTAATGCCGCTGCGCGCGGTTTCCAGGGCCACGGTTTTGGTCAGCCCGACCACCGCGTGCTTGGCGGCGACGTAGGCCGATTTCTCTTTCGACGCCACCAGGCCATGCACTGAGGCTATGTTGATGATGCGCCCCCAGTTGCGCTGGCGCATGCCCGGCAGCGCCAGGCGAGTGGTGTGGAAGACGCTGGAGAGATTGATCGCGATAATATCGTTCCATTTGTCCACCGGAAACTGATCCACCGGGGCGACGTGCTGGATGCCGGCGTTATTGATCACGATATCGACGCCACCGAAGGTGCTTTCGGCATAGTGCATCATCGCCTCGATCTGCCCGACGTCGCGCAGGTCGGCGTCGTGATAGCCGGGGATCTTGCCCAGCGCGGCGACTTCAGCGCGGGCGTGGCTGCTGTCGCCGAAGCCATTGAGCACCACCTGCGCGCCCGCCTGAGCCAGCACTTTGGCGATCCCTAAACCGATCCCGCTGGTGGAGCCGGTGACCAGCGCCGTTTTACCGTGCAAATTCATTTTATTACTCCTTCAATCTGGTATCAGACAATGCCGGTCACATAGAACGTGGCAATGACAAACAGTACCGCGAGGCTTTTGATCACTGTGATGGCGAAAATGCCGCCGTAGGCCTGGCGATGGCTCAGGCCGGTGATCGCCAGCAGGGTGATCACCGCCCCGTTATGCGGCAGGGTATCCATGCCGCCGCTGGCCATGGCGGCGACGCGGTGCAGGACCTCGAGCGGAATATTGGCGGCGTGGGCGGCGGCGACAAAGGTCTCGGACATCGCCGCCAGCGCGATGCTCATCCCCCCGGAGGCCGAGCCGGTGATCCCGGCCAGCACCGTGACGCTGATCGCCTCGTTTAACAGCGGATTGGGAATGGCCGCGAGGGCTTTCGACAGCACCAGGAAACCCGGCAGGGCGGCGATAACCGCGCCGAATCCGTACTCAGAGGCGGTGTTCATCGCCGCGAGAATAGCGCCGCCGACCGCCGTTCGGCTCCCCTCCGCCAGCCGGCCACGGATATTGCGATAGCCGCAGACCAGCACCAGCACAATGCCGGAGAGCAGCGCCGCCTGTACCGCCCAGATGGCGGTGATTTTCCCCACTTCGGTGACGATAGGCTTCGCCAGACCCGGCAGGGTGAGCTCATGGCTGGCGCCGTACCACTGCGGGATCCAGTGGGTAAACAGCAGATTCAGTACCCCTACTAACAGCAACGGGGCGATAGCGATCAGCGGATGCGGCAGATCGATGTCATCCGGGGTTTCCGGCTCATTTTGCAGGTCGGTCCCATAGCCTTCGCCGCGGGCCTGCGCTTTGCGGCGCTGACGCTCCAGCCACAGCAAACCGAAGATGATGATGAACAGCGAGCCGATAAGCCCCAGCCAGGGGGCCGCCCAGGCGTTGGTGCCGAAGAAGCTGGTGGGAATAATATTCTGGATCTGCGGCGTGCCGGGCAGGGCGTCCATGGTAAATGAGAATGCCCCGAGGGCGACGGTGGCCGGGATCAGCCGTTTGGGGATCCCGCTCTGTCGAAACAGTTCGGCGGCGAAAGGGTAGACGGCAAAGGCCACCACAAACAGCGACACCCCGCCGTAGGTCAGCAGGGCGCACACCAGCACGATCACCGGGATCGCGTGGCGGCGTCCGAGGATGCGGATGGCGGCGGCGACAATCGACCGCGAGAACCCCGACAGCTCAATCAGCTTGCCGAACACGGCGCCCAGCAGAAACACCGGGAAATAGAGCTTCACGAAGCCGACCATTTTTTCCATAAACAGGCCGGTAAAGGCCGGGCCGACCGCGCCCGGGTCGGTGACCAGCACCGCGCCGAGGGCGGCGATCGGCGCAAAGAGGATCACGCTGTATCCACGGTAGGCCGCCAGCATCAGTAACGCCAGCGCGGCCAGGGCAATTATCACACTCATCACGACGTCTCACTCTCATTGTTATTGTAGGGGTACAGAACGCGATACTAGGGCTTCAGGGCATAGCGAAGCTGATGTTCCCGGCGCGACTGGATGCGCTGTTGCCGCGCCTCATCCCAGCGGTAAAAGCCTTGCCCACTGCGGGCACCGGTGTCGCCTCGCGCCACCTTCTCCGCCACCAGCGACATCATCTCCGTCCCGCTGGCCAGCTCTGGCAGCAGGTGCTGGCAAATATCCTGGACCGTTGCCAGCCCGGTCATGTCCGCTGCCTCCAGCGGGCCGACCATCGCATAGCGGCGGCCCAGCGAGGCGCGCATCACCTGGTCCACCACCTCGGCAGAGGCAATGCCGCTGTGGACGATATGCAGTGCTTCGCGCAGCAGGGCGAACTGCAGCCGGTTGCCGACAAAGCCCGGCGCGGCGCGATTGAGCACCACCGCTTCCAGCGCGCAGGCGGCGCAAAAGTCGCTCACCTGGCGCGCCAGATGGGGCAGCGTGGCGCTCCCGGGCACCACTTCCACCAACGGGATCAGGTGCGGCGGATGCCAGAAGTGGGCGATCAGCAGCCGTTCAGGGTGGCGCATGCCCTGCGCCAGCGAGTCCGGCGGCAGGCCGCTGGTGTTGCTGGCGATAATCGCCTCGTCGGCGATCAGCGTTTCCAGTTCGGCATACAGGGCGTGCTTCAGTGGTAGCCGCTCGGGGATCGCTTCTATCAGCAGCGTGGTGTCGGCCAGGGTATTCAGCGCCGGGGTGGGGGTCAGACGGGCCAGCACGGCGTCGCGGTCGGCGGGATCCTGCTGGCCGCTGGCCTCCAGCTCGCACAGGATGGCGCTGGCCACCGCCGGAACCTCGGCGAGACGCTGCGGATCGGTGTCATACAGGCGGACGGCGTGACCGTGACGGGCGAAATGACAGGCGATGCCGACGCCCATCAGTCCCGCGCCGAGTACCGCCAGGCGTGGTGTAAACATAGTAGCTCCTGTTAACGTTGAAGGGTCATGGCGATGCCCTGGCCGCCGCCGACGCACAGGGTTGCCAGCCCTTTGCTGGCGCCCCGGCGCTGCATCTCATGCACCAGACTGACGAGGATCCGGCAGCCGGAGGCGCCGATGGGATGGCCAAGGGCGATGGCACCGCCGTTGACGTTGACCTTCTCGCTATCCCACTCAAGCAGCTGACCGACGGCCAGCGCCTGGACGGCAAAAGCCTCGTTAGCTTCGATAAGATCCACCTCGTCCAGCGTCCAGCCGGCGCGCTGCAGCGCTTTGCGGCAGGCGCTCACCGGGCCGATGCCCATCACCGATGGGTCGACCCCGGCGACCGCTGAGCTGACAATGCGCGCCAGCACCGGTAGCCCGAGCGCGTGCGCTTTATCGACGCTCATCAGCAGGACCGCCGCGGCGCCGTCGTTCAGCGACGAGGCATTCCCGGCAGTGACGCTGCCGTCAGCGGGACGAAACGCCGGGCGCAGCTGGGCCAGCTGCTGCTCGCTGGTCTCCGGGCGCGGTTGCTCGTCGTCAGTCACGACACGCGGCGGCTTTTTGCCCTGCGGGACGCTGACCGGGACGATCTCCTCACGAAAACGCCCGGCGGCGATGGCGGCCGCCGCTTTGCGCTGGGACCCGGCGGCAAAGGCATCCTGGCGCTCGCGGCTGATGTCGAAGGCGTCGGCGAGGTTCTCGGCGGTAATGCCCATGTGGTAGTCGTTAAAGGCGTCCCACAGGCCGTCCAGAATCATGCTGTCCTGCAGGCTGGCGTGGCCGAAACGCAGGCCGTCGCGGGCGCCATGCATCAGATAGGGGGCATTGCTCATGCTCTCCTGGCCGCCGGCGATGACGATCTCGGCGTCGCCGCAGCGGATCGCCTGCACCGCCTGCTGAACCGCTTTCAGCCCGGAGCCGCACACCAGATTGACGGTGACCGCCGGGGTGTCCACCGGCAGGCCGGCCCGCAGCGCGGTCTGGCGCGCCGGGTTCTGCCCGCAGCCGGCGGTGAGCACCTGGCCGAAAATCAGTTCGTCGACCGCCGCGGCGGGCAACGGGCAGCGTTCAAGCAGGCTGCGTACCACCGCGGCGCCGAGGTCAACGGCGGAAAGCGGGGCGAAGGCGCCGCGAAAGCTGCCGACCGGGGTGCGTACTGCAGCAACAATGGCAATATCGGTCATGATCTCTCCTTAGCTGAAGCGCATTTCGCGCACATCGTCGGCCACGATCAGCCGTCCCGCCGTTTTACGCATCACCTCGTCGGGGCTCACCCCCGGGGCCACCTCGCGCAGGACAAACGCGCCGTCGACAATGTCCAGCAGGGCCAGGTCGGTGAGCACCCGGCGAATACAGCCCACGCCGGTGAGCGGCAGAGTGCACTGCGGCAGCAGTTTGGATTCACCGTTTTTTGAGGCGTGGGTCATCACCACGATGATGTTCTGCGCGCCGGCCACCAGGTCCATGGCGCCGCCCATCCCCTTGACCATTTTTCCAGGGATCATCCATGAGGCGATGTTGCCGGCGACGTCGACCTCAAAGGCGCCAAGAACGGTCAGGTCGACGTGACCGCCGCGGATCATGGCGAACGACTGGGCGGAGTCGAAGATGGCCGCCCCGGTTTGCGCGGTGACGGTCTGCTTGCCGGCGTTAATCATGTCGGCGTCGATTGTGGCTTCGTCGGGAAATTCGCCCATCCCCAGCAGGCCGTTCTCCGACTGGAGCATCACCTCAATACCGGCGGGAATGTAATTGGCCACCAGCGTCGGGATACCGATCCCGAGGTTGACGTAGTCGCCGTCGCGCAGCTCCTGGGCGACGCGCATCGCCATTTGTTCACGGGTCAGCATCTCAGTGCCCTCCGGCGCGCAGGGTGCGCTGTTCAATACGTTTTTCAAATTGCCCGACGATCAGTCGGTCGACATAGATCCCCGGGGTGTGGATGGCGGAGGGCGGCAGTTCGCCCGGCGGCACAATCTCTTCCACCTCCACCACCGTAATACGCCCGGCGGTGGCCATCAGCGGGTTGAAATTCTGCGCGGTATGGCGATAAACCACATTGCCGTACCAGTCGGCTTTCCAGCCTTTGACCAGCGCGAAATCGCCGCGGATCGCCTCTTCAAGGATGTAGTGCCTGCCGTCGAACTGGCGCACCTCTTTGCCTTCGGCGACCGGGGTGCCATAGCCGGTGGCGGTGTAAAAACCGGGGATCCCGGCGCCGCCGGCGCGAATTTTTTCGGCCAGCGTTCCCTGCGGGGTGAGCTCAACCGCCAGCTCGCCGCTCAGCACCAGCTGTTCAAACAGCGCGTTCTCCCCGACGTAAGAGGCCACCACCTTGCTGATCTGGCGTGACTCCAGCAGCATACCGAGACCGAAGCCGTCGACGCCGCAGTTATTGGAGACCACTGTCAGCCCCTGCACCTGGCGACGCTGCACCTCGGCGATCAAGTTCTCGGGAATGCCGCACAGGCCGAAACCGCCAGCAAGCAGCGTCATGCCGTCCGTTAACCCTTCCAGCGCCGCTTCATAGCTGGCGACGCGTTTATCCAGTCCTGCCATCTTGTCTCTCCTGCCTTGCGATAGCCTTATCATTGGCGCTGGAGACTGATTTGATAATTTTGAATTTGTGACCCACTCATTTGGAATTTTAATTAATTTCCTGTTAACTAATTTTTTTCAATTAGTTAACAGGAAGAAAAATGAGAATGAGTGTCAAACAGTTACGCGCGTTTTTAGCGGTAGCTCACACTCTGAATTTCGCCCACGCCAGCGAAAGGCTCAATTTGTCGCAGCCAGCCCTCAGTTTGACCATCAAGGGGTTGGAGGAGGCGCTGGGTGGCGCGCTGCTGCAGCGCAGCACCCGCAAAGTGACCCTTACCCAGGAGGGGGAACTCTTTCTGCCGATGGCCCGTCAACTGCTGGCCGACTGGGATAACGTCGAGGAGGCCATGCGTCAGAGCTTTACCCTGCAGCGGGGTAAAATTTCGGTGGCCGCGATGCCGTCGTTTGCCGCCAACGTCCTGCCGGAGGCGCTGAAGGCCTTTCGCGACCGCTATGCCGGCGTGAACGTCACGGTGCATGACGTGATTAATGAGCAGGTGATCGAGATGGTGCGCGAGGGGCGAGTGGAGATGGGCATTGCCTTCGAGCCATCGCCCACCCACAACCTGCTGTTTACCCCGCTGGCGGTGGACCGCTTCGTGGCGATCGTTCCCCGGCAATCGCCGCTGGCGAAGAAAAAGCAGCTCACCTGGCAGGAGCTGTTGACCCTCGATTTTATTACCCTTCAGCGTCCCTCGGCGGTACGCTTGATGCTGGAGGAGGCGCTGGCGTGCAGCGGTCGCCAGCTGGACGTGGCGCTGGAGAGTCACCAGCTGGTGACGGTGGGAAGAATGGTGGCCAGCGGCCTGGGGGGCAGCGCGGTACCGGCGCTGTGTAAAACGCAGATGACCTCCCTGGGGGCCGTCTGCATCCCGCTCAGCGATCCGCCGATTGAGAAATGCGTCGGCGCGATCCATGCCGGGCATATGCCGCTGTCAAAGGCGGCGCAGGCGCTGCTGGATACGCTGAAAGGGTTCTTGCCGACCTGAGCAGGCGGGAGGGGCAAAAAAAACCGGCCTGCTGGCCGGTTTGACAATCAGATTTTGCAGGCGTCGCCGCAATCGTCATCGGCAACGATCGCCTGCGCTTTTTTGTCCGCTTCTTCCAGACGCTCCGCGTTGCGTTCTTCTGCTTCATCCAGGCCGCTGAAGACCAGGTTGTCGAGATCAATTTCCATAAGTTACCTATCGTTGCTGGTTTTTAATCAGCGTCAAGTATAGGGCAAAACCGCCAGCGGATGTAGCCGCTCTCCGCGCCGAACGCACAGAGCGTTAAGTCGCTGAGCGCCAGGCTTCCCCTACCATAAATAACCGTTGACAGACTGGCGTTGGCTTTATTAATCACCAGGCAGAATGATTTCCTGTGTATATATTAAATGAAAGGACAACGAAGGAGTAATTAAGCGTTGACGAAAAGCTTTTATGTTAATATGCCCGCGATTATGGATGAATCTATGGATCTTAATCAATGGAACATACTGTTGCAGGCGCCATCAAAGAATGGCGTAAACATAATAAAGTGATCGGTCAGGTCAAAATAAACTATAAAAAAATTTTACGAAAATGCAGAGAGCTCTCGCTCGCAGGAGGTAAATACAGAGAATATCAAGAACTTTGTGCAAAATATCAGTGCGCGCGGTTGACAGCCGTAACCAAAGGGCTGGTGCCTTTCGAGGATAAACCATTTAAGGCGTATCTCAATAAACGGCTGTCAAAACGACGCAAGCTGGATATTGCCCACGGTTCACTGAATTTTATTGAGAAAACGTTTCACCCTGATGTCTTGCCGCAGCTGTACAATGTGGCGGATTTTGGTCGCGCGATGTTCTCTATTCCTTTGAAAAATGGCGATAATCTTGACGTTAAGCTGTTGGCGTCGCCGTTTCAGGAGGAGGGGGAGCTGATGCTGCAGCTGTTTCTCGGTGACCGGCGCGTCTATAGCGTCTGTTTTTCCTGTACCGATGATGGCCGCGCCTATATTGGCGGCATCCAGGGCGGGAAAGATATCACCAATGACGAAGTGAAGGTGCTGACTAAAGAGCTGCATGGCACGCGGCCGAAAAATATCATCATGAGCGTGCTGTATGGTTTCCTGCGTTATTTCAGCATCACCACCGTCTACGCGATCGATTCCGATTACCACGTGAAAAGCGATCTGGTGAAAGCCAGTTATTCATCGCTGTGGCTGGAAATGGGTGGTGAGAAACAGGCTCGCGGCTGGTATAAATTACCGGCGCAAGAGATCAAAAAAAGTATTGAAGAGGTGAAAAGTAAGCACCGCAGCCAGTTTATTAAGCGCGAAGGTGTCAAGGAGTTGATTCAGCTCGATATGGCGAACGCCCTGCAGCACATTACGTTGCGAGCACGGGTGAATTAACGCCTCTCATACGCCAGCCGGGCTGCAGGGGGCTGCTGTCCGGCTGGCGATTTCCTCTTTCCCCAGGTCGCTCTGCCGTAGGTTACTGCCCGCTCTCGCAGATTGGCGGTGACGCGGAGGCGGTAAGCAGTGGAGCGCTGCGCCACCATACTATCAGGGCGACAATCGCGATAACGCTCAGCACGCCGAAGGCGGTGGCATAGGAGTAGTGCCCGGCGATAGACCCGGTTAACGCCGGACTCATTGCCGCCCCGGCGCCCTGCATCAGCATCACCACGCTCTGTCCGGCGTTAACGTGCCCGCTGCCGCGCAGCAGCGAGACGATAAAGCTGGGCACCGCCACCCCCAAAATCCCTGCCGCCAGGCCATCAAGAATTTGCACCGGGACCATCATCGCCGGGGCGTCGCTGGACGCCGCCAGCGCCGCGCGGATGGGCATGATCAGCAGCGCCAGCAGGATGCATCGCCAGTAACCGTATTTGTCGATGCTGCCGGCGACCCGGATGGCCACCGGGATCATCACCACCTGCGAAATAATCACCGTGGCGGCAGCAAACAGTCCGGGATTGAGGTGTCCGGGCGCGGCGGCGATCCGCATGCTCAGCATCGGCAACAGCGCGGCATTGGCGAGATGGAACAGCATCAGGGTCACGCCGGCGATCAGCAGCGGCGTATGGCGGAACAGGATGGCAAACCCCGGCAGGGAGGGCGCGGATGCCGCTTCGATGCCCCGGGCGGCGTCATCGTCTATATCGCCGCCGCGGATCGCCAGCAGGGCGACCAGGGTAAGCAGCGTGGTACAGGCCATCAGAATGAAAATGCCGCCGATGCCCCAGTACCAGGCGATAGCCCCGGCCATTAGCGCGGTGAAAAAATTCCCCGCGTGGTTGAAGGCTTCGTTTTTCCCCATCTGGGCGCTAAAGCCGCGCTGTCTGGCAAGACCGAGGGTAATCCCGGCGATCAGCGGTCCGACAAAGGCCGCGCAGATGCCGCTGGCGACTTGCGAGAGGCCGACCACGCTGGTCTTCTGACTAAACCAGAGCAACAGGGTGGTGAGGGTGATCACCAGGCAAACCCCGGCCAGCAGCAAGCGCTTATGCCGCGAGCTGTCGGTGATGAAGCCGGCGGGCAGGGTCGCCAGCAGGCCGGCGATACCGCCGACGGACATCAGCAGGCCAATGTCCTCCGCCTGCCAGTGACGCTGGGTGAGAAAGATCCCCAGAAACGGGCCGAGGCCGTCGCGCACGTCGGCAATAAAAAAGCTGGTCAGACATAAAGCCCGCAGAGAACGAAGCGACATTTTCTACCTTTAGCATGCACGATCTGCGCGTCGGAATGGCCGGGTCGTGGTTACCGGATGCCTTCATCCTTTATCGCACAGTTCGATGAAACAAAAATGTCCCGCGCTCGTCGGGTACCGTGGCTATGCAACATACCCGCTTGCGGCGGCTTTCGCCAGAGGCGTACGAAAGTTCTGTAGCGGCGCAACCGCGACCTTGTCAGGGTCACGCCTCAGGAGGATCAACCTCCCCGGCTTTGACGATCTGCAGGGCGGCGGGGCTCGCCACGGTGCCGCTGGCAGTAATAAACCCCGGATGGACGGCCTCGCCACTGGCGCTGTCCACCAATGCAATATGCGGCGCGCTGTGCAGCACGTGCTGGTGGCCCCATTCCATCAGGGCGAACAGCACCAGCGCCAGGCTACGGCTTTTATCGGTCAGAACATATTCATACCGTTCGCGGGAGCCGGCTTCCCGGTAAGGCACTTTGCTGAGCAATCCCGTTTCGGTCATGGTTTTTAACCGGGTGGTGAGCGTCTGGCGGGTGATATGGGTGTGCGACAGCATCGTTTCAAAGCGCGTCACGCCGTAAAACGCTTCGCGGAGGATCAACAGCACCCAACGGTCGCCGAGGATTTTCGCCCCTTCCGCCAGGCCGCACAGCGCCGGGTCGAGGTAGGGCAGTGATTTATTTTTTGACATCGCGAGAATGACCTTCTACTCTGAGTTTGAATTTTAGACCTAGATGCTAAGGAGAATAGCGTGCCATTTGTTAACGTGCAAACCATTAAAGGGATCATGACCGCGGAACAGAAAAGTGAACTGCTGCGACGGATGACCGATCTGCTGGTGGAGATTGAGGGGCAGGGCGATCCGCAGTTCCGCCAGTCCGTCTGGATCCGCATTGACGAACATGACCCGGAGCAGTGGAGTCTGGGGGGCGTCCAGCCGACGGCCGCGATGATCGCGGCGAAATTTGCCGCCGCGCGGCGCGACGGATCCCCGGAATAAAACGGGCGGCGAAGCCCGGCCCGGCGATCTGACGCAGAAGAGGGGCCAGATCGCCGGGTGATATTGCGATTCGCTATGGTGCAAAAGCGCATTTTGCGGCTAAGGTAACGGTCAGGGAACCCAACAAGCAGGGCGCGATGCCAGACGGCCAGCCTGGCGCCACTCTCAAACCGGTGAAAACAACGGATGTCTACAGAACACATGCTGCCGCTGGCGGTGCAGAACAAAAATATCCTTCGCCTGGCTGCCGCTCAGGCGCTGGCCGGCGCCAACTCGGTGGTCTTCTACGCCACCGGCGCGATTGTGGGTAACGCGATTGCCCCCAGCCCGTCGCTGGCCACGCTGCCGATCACCCTGTTTGTGCTGGGGATGGCGGCCTCCATTCTGCCTTTCGGCGCGCTGGCGCGAACGCGGGGCCGCAAAGCGGCGTTCAGGCTCGGCACTGGCGCCGGGGTGGTGACCGGACTGACGGCCGCGCTGGCGGTAGTGCTGAATTCTTTTCTGCTGTTTTGTCTCGCCGCGATGCTTGGCGGCGCCTATGCCGCCGTGGCGCTCAGTTTTCGTTTTGCCGCCACCGACGGCGTCGCCCCGGCGCGTCGCGCTCGCGCGCTGTCGCTCGTGATGGGCGGCGGCGTGGCCGCCGGGATCATTGGCCCGATGCTGGTCACCGGCACCATGCACCTCTGGCCGGCACATACCTTCGCCGTCACCTTCCTCGCTCAGGCGCTGGTTGCAGTGCTGGCCGCCTTTCTGTTGAGAGGGGTGACGCCGGCGGAGCCCACCGCGGCCAGCGTGCGCGGTGGGCGGCCGCTGCGCGAGATTGTCCGCCAGCCGGGTTTTGCCACTACGGTATTCAGCGGTGCGGTGGCCTATATGGTGATGAATTTTCTGATGACCGCCGCGCCGCTCTCCATGCATATGCACGGCCTTTCCCAGCAGGCCGCTAACCTCGGGATCCAGTGGCATGTGATGGCGATGTACGGCCCGGGATTTTTCACCGGCCGGCTGATCCAGCGCTTCGGCGCAGTGCGAATGGCGGCTGCGGGATTGCTGATCACCGCCGCGTCGGTGGCGGTCGGCCTGAGCGGTCTCGGCGTGTATCATTACTGGCTGTCGCTGATTTTGCTCGGCATCGGCTGGAACTTTGGCTTCACCGGGGCTTCGGCGAAAATCATCGATTTCCACCGCCCGGAAGAGAAGACCCAGGTTCAGTCGCTCAACGATTTTCTGGTCTTCGGCGTAATGATCGTGGGGTCGTTTTCCTCCGGGGTTCTGCTCAACGCCTTCGGCTGGAACGCCGTGCTGTGGGGCTCCCTGGTCCCGGTTGCGGTGGCGTTGTTGACCCTGCTGCTGCTGCGCCCCTTATCCCCACCCCGCGCTTAGCGCCTGGCCTGCCGCTGCGCAGGCCGTCTTTTGCTTTTTTCAGCTATGCATTGCTGAAGTTCATCTAACCCCGTGCACGTAAAAACGTCACAGACGCTACATGCTGTAGTAATCTCTACAACATGACAATGCATCTCTTGATCCTTAACCTGACGACGTCTCAAGCCACGCTGCGCATGCGTGTCTGGCGAACCCTGAAGCAGAGCGGGGCGGCGGTCCTGCGCGATGGGGTCTATCTGCTACCCGACGTGCGCCAGGGCTATGACACTTTCCTCAGCACCTGCCAGGCGATCCGCGCGGAAGGGGGGGCCGGGTATGTTTTCACGATTGAGGCGGCGGAAGAAGAGGCGCTCAGGCCGCTATTCGATCGCCGCGAACAGTACGACGCGCTGTTGCAGGATCTGCAGGCGCTGCAGGGGACGTTATCCAACGACGAACTGGCGGCTCAGCTGAAACAGCTGCGTAAAATTCAGCGTGACTACCGACGGATCGAGGCCATTGATTTCTTTCCGGGGGCCGCCCGGGAGCAAGCCGCTGAGCGACTGGCCACTATCGAGCAGGTCATTAATCAGCGGCTATCGCCGGACGAGCCGCAGTCGGTGGCGGGCGAACTGAGCCTGCTGGACAGAGGCGCCTTTCGCGGCCGGCTGTGGGCCACCCGCCGACGCCCGTGGGTCGATCGTCTGGCCAGCGCCTGGCTTATCCGGCGCTTTATTGACGACGAGGCGCGGTTCCTGTGGCTGGCCGCGCCCGAGACCTGTCCGGCGACGGCGGTCGGTTTTGATTTTGACGGCGCGCCATTCAGCCATGTCGGCACGCTGGTGACCTTTGAAGTACTGGTCCGGCGTTTTGCGCTGGAGGCGGTGATCCCCGACAGTCTGGGGCGGTTGATCCACTTCCTGGACGTCGGTGGGGTACCGACCCCGGAGGCGGCGGGCGTGGAGAGTGTTCTTGCAGGGCTGCGGGAAACCATTACGGACGATGACCAACTGCTGGCGACAGCTTGCTCGCTGTTCGACGGCTTACTGAGGTCCTGTGAAATGAGGTCTGGCAATCATGAGCAAAACGGTCGTTCTTCCGCAGACTGACAGTCCTTCCGTCGTCGCTTCCGTCTCCTTCTGGCAGGCATTTCGCTTTTGGCTCAAGCTTGGCTTCATCAGCTTCGGCGGGCCTGCCGGGCAGATCGCCATGATGCACCAGGAGCTGGTGGATAACCGACGCTGGATATCGGAAGGGCGATTCCTGCATGCGCTCAATTTTTGTATGGTCCTGCCCGGCCCGGAGGCCCAGCAGCTGGCGACCTATATCGGCTGGCTGATGCATAAAACCTGGGGAGGCGTCATCGCCGGGGTGCTGTTTATTTTGCCCTCTCTGCTGTTGCTTATTGTCCTGGCGTGGATCTATCTCGTCTGGGGGGATGTCGCGGTGGTGGCGGGGATTTTTTATGGCATCAAACCCGCCGTGGCGGCGATAGTATTGCAGGCGGCGCACCGCATCGGCTCGCGGGCGCTGAAAAATGGCGCCTACTGGGCCATCGCTGCCGCTGCTTTTGTCGCTATTTTTGCGCTGAACGTTCCTTTTCCGCTGATCGTCCTCGCCGCGGCACTAGTGGGTTTTATCGGCGGACGGCTGGCGCCGGCGATATTCGGCAAAGCGGACGCCCACCGTGCGCAGAGTCACCCTGGCGGAGCCGCCATCATTGATGACACGACGCCGATCCCGGCCCATGCCATTTTCAGCTGGCGGCGTACCTCCCAGGTGCTGATCGCCGGGATGCTGCTGTGGCTGGTGCCGATGGCCGCTCTGACGCTAATGTTGGGCTGGGCGCATCCGCTGACCCAGATGAGCTGGTTCTTTACCAAAGCCGCGCTGATGACCTTTGGCGGGGCATATGCCGTCTTACCTTATGTTTACCAGGGGGCGGTGACCCACTATGGCTGGCTGACGGCAGGGCAGATGATGGACGGCCTCGCCCTTGGGGAATCGACCCCCGGACCGTTGATCATGGTGGTGACCTTTGTCGGGTTTGTCGGCGGCTACACCAAAGCGGTGTTGGGCGTCGATGATGTGCTGCTGGGGGGCATCGCGGCGGCGTGCCTGGTGACATGGTTTACCTTTTTGCCCTCGTTCATCTTTATTCTCGCCGGCGGGCCGTTTATTGAAACGACCCATAATAAGGTGGGATTTACCGCGCCGTTGACCGCCATCACCGCCGCGGTGGTGGGCGTTATCCTGAATCTGGCGCTGTTTTTTATCTGGCATAGCGTCTGGGGACCGTCCGGTTTCGACCCGTGGTCCGCAGCCATTGCCCTGGGCGCCGCCGGGCTGCTGTTTCGCTATAAGTGGAAGCTGACCTGGGTACTGGCCGCCGCCGCCGCAGTAGGGCTTATCGTCCATATGGCGGGACTGTCCGGCGCAGGATAAGGTCGGCGTTGGGCTGAGAGAAACGTGGCCAGATGGGGGATTGGGGAGGGAGGCCAGTGCCTGAGCTGGCCCTGGCCGGATGGGTGGCAATGTCTTTATTTTTCAACGCGTGCTAAATATCTCCCACTGAATAACCTCATCACCAAAATCGGGCGGCGTAATTAAAATGCTTCATTTGATGTTCGTCGACATAGGAGCTGGTTCCATCATTTTTTGAATCCTTGCCGGAGACCGTATTCCCCGAGATATATTGTGGCACCCCATTAACTATACCTGTGTAAATGCCGGCATGATCTCCTGGTTTTTGACCATTAGCCTGGATGGGATAATCAACTCTTAAAACAATATCGCCATCGGCAATGTCAGAAATGGCTATTATTTTCCCGAGTGCTAATGACTCCTGATAGAATTTCTCTACGCTGGCAGTTTTAGGCAGGCCGGGAATGCCAGCCTGCCAGCTACACCAGTAGACAAAAGCCATACACCATGGCGAGCCGGGTGCGCTGCCCGCCGCTTTGAGATAGGTATCTACCATCGGGCCAGAATTGCTGTTAAGCGGCTGCTCTTTGACATTAAGCTGACTTCTTGCTTTTTCTATCAAGTCGTTACCATTAGGCATGGTCTTATCCTCGTCATATTGGTTGGTGTAATCGTGAATATAGAGATAGCTGCTACGAGTTTTTCTTCATCCAGTCGTACATAATAAGGACATGGTCTGCATAGATTTGTGCCCGTTCGCCCTTGCCGTTATAGAGGCGGATCGTCTCGCGTAAATCCCCACTGGCGGACTGGTTTTTGAGTTTTAATTCACTCATCACCCGCACCAGACAACTTGGGAGATCTCGCCATTGCTTGTTCAGGAAAAAGCTGGGGTCTGTCAAAATGTGCTGCAAGTCGTACTGGAATATTCCGTAACCTTTATAGACCCAATCCTTAGGTCCCATCTTTCTGAGCGCTCTGGTACGGTTTGCCTCATCGATAAACTCAGCGGTGACCTGATCGCCATACTTCTTACGAAAAATGGCGGTATTTGCAGGAAACGCGTTACGGCTGGTGCCTGGGGCATCACCGCTGGCATCAAAAACACAGCGGGCAACAATTTCGTTGGCACTCATCTGATTTATCCAGTTGAGCCATATCGGGGCGGTTTCCTTGGCGGCGATAGCGCAAATCAGCAAAGCATCGAAAGGGGTGCCAGATACGGCCTTCTCTATCTCGGAACCAAAGTGTTGCATTAACCAGTCACGGCACTGAAGGGCCTGGTCACGACGGAGAGGCGGTTTTGAAGCCGTTGAGCGTATCAATGAAGAGACGTCCGGGGGGGACCACTGAGCCGGTGCTATCCCGGTTTTCGGCTCAGGAAACGCCGCTATTGCCTTGCCGAATAACGCATCGTGGGTCAACCTGCCCACGACGCCATCGACAATTAAATCGCGTACGCTACGCTGGAAGGCTTCCACTGAGAGCCGAGTGGCATTGCCAAAAATACCGTCCGAAGTTCCACAAGGGGGTTGCACTCCGAGCGTGGTCAGCGCCTTTTGTACGGCACGTACATCTTCACCCCGCATCAGCGGAAAACAATAAAACAGGTCACGTGGTTCGCTCATGGTATCAACCTTATACACAGGTGGAGGGAAGACCTGGGCCACCGATGGCAGCGGCATTGACGGTCTGCTGGAGACGTATTGCTATCTCGCCCGTGGCTGGCGGTTGCCCCTGAAGACCGCCCAGGGCGCGTATTCGGGCATCACGGGCGGCCTGACAGCGCTCGGCCTGAGGCAGGTCGGTACGCTGAGCCAGACTGAGGAATGCATTACTGGTGGTAAGCGCGCGGGATGGATTCGGCGGTAACTGGTCCAGTTTTGCCACGGCTTCACGTGTCATTGCCACCGCCTCAGCGGGTTGCTTAAAGGGGGCTGAGCAGGTCAAAGCAAGGACCTGGTTTTCTATCAGATGTGTCTCATCTTCGCTGCCTCTGGCGGCGGCAGAAGATGCAAGCGCATAATCGTTTACCGCATTGTCCATATTGGCCCGGGTCGATGGGGTCGGCATTGGACAGCGAGCCCCCGCCTGAGACTCATTCATCGCGAGTTTGAGGTAGGCATGGCCCCGAATTGCGTAGAACTGCCGACAGACTTCACTACTCTGAGAGGGATCGTTGCAGGACGTCGCTGGTGTTTCCGCAATGATTGCGTCGTACTGCCCGTTGTTTTGCAACTGTTTCATGTGGGCCAGTTGCATGGTGGCACAGGCAGTCAGCAGGCATAGCAAGCTGGCCAGGTTGATGTAACGTTGCATCAGCTTCATAACTTGAGATCCGCAATGGCCTGGACAAAGTCGACGTTCGCCCGGCGTGCAGCATCGACAAGCATGATCAGCAGGTCGAATGCAGCCCTGCTGTCTGCGGGATTGGCGACCATGCTTGAAACACCAGAGACCAGATTGATAAGTTGATTGATGTCCGTAGCACTCAAATTGTTCAACGCTGCGCTGGCTGCGCCCAAGGCTTGAGACGCCGGGGATGTCAGGCTTGCGCGTACTTTGCTGGCGATCTCTTCCGTAATGTCACCCTTGCCATAGAGTGCGAGGAGAGATTGCTGGAGCTCGGTAACGATAGATATGGCTTGCTCGCAGTCATGGACGATGTCAGCAGCGACGTTTCCGTTGGGCCCATAGGCCTCATTGAGCACAGACACAGGATCGTCGGCTGCCAGCACATTCGCCAGGACGCTATCCACCTCTGCCGGTGGCCGTGCGGCAAAAAAGGGGAAGGCTGCTGGGGCGTTCTCCAGGGCGGCACGGGTCAGGGGGAGGGTGAGTGTCCCGCTTTCAACCAGCCCTTGGGCCAGCGGGGCTGCCAGTACGCGAGCGCGCCAGCGCTTGAACTGATCGGAACCCAGTTTAGCGCCGACACCCAGCAGCATCACGATCCCCGCGATGGGGCCTAATGCCGGCATGGCCGGTGCCACTAAGGGTGCCGCTTTGCTTAAAAGGACACTCAATGGTGAAGTGGCGCCGGTCAGGATATTGACGACTTGATTGAGTTCGTCAAGTTGATCGGAGGTGACATCTTTCTTACTGAGATTACGCAAGGCATTAATAATGCTCTCTGCGCGGGTAATAGTATTGTTCAGGTCTCCGGGTAGAACATCTCCCAGTCCAGTAGGCAATGAGTTAGTCTGTGGGAGCATTGCCAGTAATGCCTTCGCTAAGGCTAACTGCCGTTGCGTTTTGTCGAGCAGAGAATCGACATCCGCCGTACTTTGTATTTTTTTGGCAAGCTGCATTTTCTGGTCGGCATCATTTTGCGCTCTCTCCGCTTGCCTGGTTTGCTCTTGCGCCGCTTGCTGTGCATTGGCGACGATATTATTTGTCGTAGCCGTTGAAGCTGCCGCCCGGGTGCCAAAGTAATAGCCAAAAACGCCGGTAATAATGCCATTGAGATACCCGGCAATCTCCGGGGTGGTGCCCAGTTGAGAACTGAATAGCAACAGAGGCAGGCCCACAACGGCTACGATCAGCGCTAAAATAGCCCGAACTGTGCCTTCAGGCAGCCCCATGGGCAGGTCTTTGAGTTGCGCCACCTTATCGATATTTTCCCCGGCGAAACCCAGCAGCCTAAAATACCGAGAAGATAGCCACCAGAGAAAAGACACCATACCTGTGCCGACTAAGAAAACGATGAGGGCAATAAAGGCCTTGAACCCGCTGCCAGTCTCTTTCGAGGGCCAGGAAATGGGGTGTAAACCGAGATAAGTAAAAAGCTTGGCAACGATAAATATCGATACACCCATCATCACAATTTGCAGTGGGAGTTTACAAATCCTTGCCCAGTTTATTTTTGATTGGTCAGTCATAGTCACCTCATCGATGTGGGGCCGTTATTGGCAGGACGTCATAATGAGGCATCCTGAATTAACGCAAATATTGATTATGTTTTTCAATGCCATAGGTTTTAGTTATCACTCGCCTCCGTTATCGCAAACCAGATTAATTGATAGGCGGGATGCCAATGCTTGTTGTTGCGAGATTAATATGAGTAAAAATAACCGTGGTGGCTACATGTTTCCTGTATTCTCTAACCGCCAAATATAAACACTATTAATGACTAAAAAAGTTCATTATGTGCAAAAGATATAATGCCTTTGAATGCGTCATGACTGCTCTGTAATTTATGAGTTTTTCATGTTTATTTGTTTTTTATTAATTATGATGAAAAAACAGTTTCCACCAATAAGAATAGTGGTAGAGGTAATCCAAATAAAAAATGACTGCGCTGCGTGTAATTTTCTTCATCATATTCACCAGTGATTTTTAGTGAGTCTGATAAAATAATGGTCATAACAAGCATATCTATCCGCGGAATTAATCCACGATAATAAATTTATCGTCGCTTTTTTGATGAGTATAACGGAGGAAACAGAGACGCCACTCATTCATATGAATGAGTGGCGTAAAAAAACTCGCCGCGCGGGCAGGAGGAAGAGAAGCGGGCCAGCGACCGGTTAGCGCGCCCCGCAATGGGGCGCTCAGGTCGTGGGGGTTTCGCGGGTGGCCAGTGCCAGCGGGTTGCTGTCCAGCTCCAGCTGGTCGCGCAGCGCCCAGCCGCGCAGCTTGCCGGGGTTAAGCAATCCCGCCGGGTCGAGAGACTGTTTCACCGCCACGACGTCGGGGCGAATCACGCCCTGTTTGCCGTCCTCAACCTGCAGTACGTGGGGGTTGTTAATCTTGACGTCGTTGTCGCGAAATATCTGCATGATGGCGTTGAGCCGCGCGGGCGTGGTATAGCGCACCAGTTGCAGACCGCTGGCGGTGACATTGCCCTCGATATCGCGCAGGAATTCAATATGGGAAATCACCTCCCCGGCGAAGTGCTGCTCCATCTGTAAAATTTGCTGCGGATAGCGCAGCGGATCAAACGCCGTCTGCAGATAAGTCAGCGTATTGTCCACCTTGAGCGCATGCAGGGTGGTGTGGTTCCAGCAGTATTCCATTAACGAGGCGTTTTGCGTCCGGGCCTCGTCGCTGGCCTGACGGATGGCGTTGCACCCGCGATGGCGCTGTAACAGGTTGGCGCAGAGTCCTTCGCTCTCCTCGGCGATCAGGCTGATAACCGCATGCTGCCCGGTGCGGTAACGATCGTTGAGGTGGCTAAAGTAGTCGGCGATCGGCGTGGCCAGTAGCGCGACCTGACGTTTCACCAGCCCCGGCGAGCGGACGCAGGCGTTGGCATAGTTCAGCGCATCGGCGAAATCGTCAAACACGTCCAGGCGTTCTATCCACTGGTGCACGGGCGCCAGCGCCAGCTCAACCTCCAGGATAATGCCGTTGGTGCCGTAGGCGTGATGCAGCAGCAGCGCTTCGGGAGCCGGGACGGTCAGTACGCGGGGGACCGGCTCGACGGTCATCACTTTGACGCTGAGCACATTGCCGGGCGCCGCCAGCGGCCCATAGTTGATGGAGCCGATGCCGCCGAACCCGCCGCCGTAGAGGCCGCCCAGGCTCGCCAGGCGGTAGGTCGACGGCATGCAGCGCAGCTCCCATCCCGTTGGGCGGGCGGCGGTTTCGATGTCTGCCAGACGAATGCCGGCCTGGGCGCGTACCGTGCCGTTGCCGAGGGCGACGATCTGGTTGAGTCCGGTCATATCGACCAGCAGCCCGCCTTCGAGGGGGACCAGTTGGCCATAGTTGCCGGTGGCGCTGCCGCGCAGGGTCAGCGGCAGCTGGTGCTGCGCGCAGGCGGCGACCAGCTGGCGCAGCTCCTCTTCGTCGCGTGGGCGAACCACCGCGTCCGCCTGTTTCCCCGCCAGTTGCTCAGTGAGTACCGGACTGAACCAGTGAAAATCGCGGGAAAGCCGTTTGATCTTCGCCGGCTGTAAGGTCCACTCCAGCGTCGGGAGTGCCTGCTGGATCGCCGCGACCGCGTGTTGACGCTGCTCATCAGTCATCATTTTTCTTCCTGTTCGTCAGCAAAACATTAATGAGATTGCACGGCTTCGCTTTCATGCCAGGCGCTGAGCGCCCGGCGCGAAACCCAGGACATCACGCCAAACAGAGCGATCCCGGCGAGAGAGATCAGCAGCAGCGCGGCAAACATCAGCGGAATATCCAGCTGGTAGCCAGCCTGCAGGATCTGATAGGCCAGACCGGTATTGGTCCCGCCGGTCCCGGCGACAAACTCCGCCACCACCGCGCCAATCAGCGACAGCCCACTGGAAATACGCAGCGCGCCGAAGAAATAGGGCAGCGCCGAGGGGATACGCAGCCGCACCAGCGTTTGCCAGCGGCTGGCGTGATTGAGGCGAAAATAGCTCAGCAGGCCGGGGGAGACGCTGCGCAGGCCCTGAGTGGTATTGGAGATGATGGGAAACACCGCCATCAGGGTGGCGCACACCACCAGCGAGAGCGTGGCATCCTTCACCCAGATGATGATCAGTGGGGCGATGGCGACAATCGGCGTCACCTGCAAAAACACGATGTAGGGAAACAGGGCGGTTTCCACAAAGCGGTTCTGCACCAGGATAAACGCCACCGCGGCGCCAATGACAATCGACAGCAGAAACGAGATCAGGGTGATCTTGAGGGTGAACAGCAGCGCCAGCAGCAGCGGCGTGAGATGTGTCCACAGGCTTTCCAGCATCACCAGCGGCGACGGCACCAGAAAGGCCGGGATGCGAAAATAGCTCACCGCGCCCTGCCACAGGAGCACCACCGCCACCGCGACGAGGGTCGGATAGAGAATTTTGAGAAAACGCGGATGCTGGACCCACGGCGTTGAGGTTGTATTTTTCATATTATGACTCCATGCCGGACTGGCTGGCCTGCAACAGACTGTCCTGCAGCTGACGGGCATACAGGGAAAAGGCCGGACTGACGCGGAACGCCTCGCTGCGCGGGAACGGCTCGCGGATGGCGATATCTTCGACCACCCGTCCGGGACGGGCCGCCATCATGATCACCCGCTGTGAGAGAAACACCGCTTCGTGGATCGAGTGGGTGACGAACACCACCGTCAGGTTCTGCTCCTGCCAGAGACGCAACAGGTCGCTGTCGAGTTTGTTACGCGTAATTTCATCGAGCGCGCCGAAGGGCTCATCCATCAGCAGCAGCTTTGGCCGGGTGACCAGGCCGCGGGCGATGGAGACGCGCATTTGCATGCCGCCGGAGAGTTCGCGCGGCAGGACGTCGGCGAATTTGCCCAGCCCCACCAGCTCAAGGACTTCACTCACCCGGGTATTACCTTCCGCGCGCGGCACGCCGGCCAGATCCAGCGGCAACCTGACGTTATTGCGCACGCTGCTCCACGGCATCAGGGTGGCTTCCTGGAAGACGAACGAGAGCGGATGCTGGGCTTTCTCCCGGCTATCGCGCCGCCACAGCATCAGCTTGCCGTCGCTGGGCTCCACCAGGCCGGCGACCATTTTCAGCAGCGTACTCTTCCCGCAGCCGGACGGGCCGAGCAGGGTAATAAACTCCCCCTGATTGATGGTCAGGTTAACGGGCAGCAGCGCCCGGGTACCGTTGCTGTAGATCTTCTCCGCCGACAGCACCTCGATGGCCGGGGTGGCAGAGGCGGGCGTAAAGCGGGTGTCGCTCATCACGGTCAGTTTCGGGGCGGTATTCATGGCATCACTCCGGCGTCTTTGACCATCTCCAGGGTGTAAGTCTGCTCAAACGGCACCTTGCTGGCGTCGATCAGTTTGTTTTTCACCAGCATGTCCCAGGTTTTCTTCAGCCGCGGCTCGGTGATGATGCCGATGCCGCCGGTCTTGGCATCGCCGCCGGTTACCAGCTGGTACTGCTTCATCTGGGCAATACCAAAGGCGATCTGCTCGGCGCCCATTTGTGGATTTGCTTTACCGATCAGACTGTTGCCGGGGGTGGGATCCTGCAGGTAACTTTTCCAGCCCTCCATGGAGGCTTTGACGAAGGCCGCCACCGCCGCCGGACGTTTGCGGATGGTGTCCGCCATACAGATAATCGAGTTGCCGTAGGGCGGGTAGCCCCAGTCGCTGAGCGGATAGACATAGAACGGCTGCCCGCCTTTGGCGACGGAGAACGGCTCGGAGGTCACGTAGCCCTGCTGCACCAGATTTTTATCGGCGAGGAACGGCTGGACGTTAAAGGTATAGGGGCGCACTTTGCTGCCAGCCAGACCCAGCTCGCTCTTCGCCCACGGCCAGAAAGAGGTATAGGCCTCGGTGGCGAGCAGGAAGGTTTTGTCTTTAAGCTCCGCCGGGTTCTCCACTTTATCATGGGTGATAAACACCGTCGGCGAGTGCTGGAACACGGTGGCGACGGTCACCGCATGTACCCCGGCCTGCCAGGTCTCCAGCGCCTGACCGTTGTCGCCAAGGGTACAATCCGCCTGACCGGCCGCCATCAACTGCATGACGTTGATCTGCGGACCGCCCATTTTAATCTCGACATCGAGACCGGCGTGCTGATACAGCCCGGTGGCCTGGGCCTGGTAAAACCCGCCGTGCTCGGCCTGGGCATACCAGTTGGTGAGAAACGTAAACTTCTCCGCCGCGAAGCCGGAGGCTGAGGTGGCGAGGGCGGCCACGGTCAGCAGGGTAAAAACGGGCGTCGATCTGGTATTCATCAGGGCTCCTTGGATTCAGCAGCGAAAGAGGGGGGGAGGGACTGCACAAAGCCGTGCCAGTGCTGTTTGCCCCAGGTCGGTTCGTGACGTTCGACCCAGGCCATGCGGTGGATCTCGATGATCGCTTGCGCCCAGCTGGCGGCGAGGGAGTCGAGAAGCCCTTCGCCTTGCTCCCGCGTCGCCGGGGTCGGGTCGCCAATCACCCCGCTGGGGCCAAAGTCATAGGACGCCCACGCCGCCGCCGGACGGCCTTTCGACAGGGTTGGGCAGGGGAATTCCGGCGGGAAGTTGGCGACGGCCCGTTCCATATGAACGCACTCCGGGGCCAGCGCCAGCATCAGCGCCGTTTCGCTATGCCCGGCGTGCATCGCCATCCGTTGTTCATGCGGGCTGAGAAACTGTTTTTCGCAGTTGGGCACGTTGAACACGTCGTGGGAGATGGCGATGAAATCCCCGTGGCGCAGGCGCATTTCCCGGCTGGCTATCTGCAGGATCTGCGGCTGGCCGCCGTGGCCGTTGATCATCAGCAGCTTGCGAAAACCGGCCCGATAGAGGGATTCGGCGATCTCCAGCACGGTATGCAGCAGCGTATCGCCGCTGAGGGTCAGGGTGCCGGGAAAATGCAGATGCTCCTCTGACTTACCGTAGGTGATCGGCGGGATGGCGTAGGCCGGGATCGCTGCCGGTAGCCGGGCAAGGGCATGGCCCGCCACGCCGGAAGATATCACGCTGTCCACCGAGCAGGGCAGATGCGGACCGTGCTGTTCGATCGCCCCGGTGGGGAGGACGATAACCGTGTTGCTTTTATCCGGCAGGGCGGCCACGTCCGTCCAGCTCAGAAAAGGGAGAAAGCGCGCTGCAGGAATGTAACCGTTAATCATCGCGGAGCCTCGGAGTTAAATGACGGGGGTAACCAGACGGTTGCTTCAACTTCAATCAATACCGTGGCGTCGGGCAGCATTTCGCTGACCTGGACCACGGTGGAAACAGGCGGCTGGTCGGGATAAAACAGCTTCCTGACCCGGCTGTAATAGGGAAAATGGTCAAGGTTGCGAAAGTACTGCACCAGCTTGATAACGTCGCTCATCTGCCCTCCCGCGGACTCCACGGTGCGGCGGATGCTTTCCAGTACGTACCAGCTCTGGGCGAGGATCGGGCCCTGTTTCGCATCGGTCGAAAATTCGCCGGTCGCCCCCAGCAGCTCTCGCACCGGCTCAGGCACATCCTGAAAGCCGTTGACGATGGTGCCGGTCAGGGGATTGACCGGAATAATGCCGGAGAGAAAAATAAAATCACCGGCTCTGCGCCAGGCGGCATACCGCGCCAGCGGCGCCCCCGCGCCTGTTTCAAGACTCATGTGCCATCTCCTCTTGCCACACGCGCCGGTGGGTTAACCTGCCGTGGTTAACCACCAGACGGGCGGCGCTGTTTAAAGGCCAGGTAAAACGGTCGCTACCCGGGAAAATCACCACGCTGGCCGCCGCGCCGATGGCAAAGGGCGCCGCGTCTGCCGGCGAACCGGTTAACGCCGCGCGATCGCAGATCAGCCGCGATTGCCGATCGAACAGCTCGCTGAGCTGGGCGCTGAACAGGCCGCAGGCCAGGGTGTCCAGCGGGTCATAGCTCCCCGCCGGGCAGAAGGCATCCTGTACGTTGTCGCAGCCGAGCAGGGTGGCCACGCCGGCGGCCTGCGCCTCGTGCAGCAGGGTGATCCCCCGCTGGCGCGGCGTGCGACCGAACGTCGCATCCTGCAGCAGCAGGTTGGTCATCGGCAGAGCGATAAGGGTGACCCCGTGCGCCGCCAGCTGGCGCAGGATCGGCGCCGCCTGTTCGTCGCTGCCGGCGGCCAGCGCGCAGCCGTGGCTGCAGCAGATATGCCCGGGAAAAGGGTGGCGGGAGAGATGGTCCGCCAGCCAGGTCAGCCCCTGAGACACCTCGCTGAGCTCCTCATCAATATGCAAATCCAGATCCAGCTCCCAGCGGGCCGCGCTACGCAGCAGGTTTGCCATGGCGGCGGCGTCCCAGTTGGAGGAGTGGATGAAGCCGCCCAGCAGGCAGCGCTCCCCGCTGGTGGCGACCATTCGGGCAATGGCCCCGGCGTCCGCCGGATCGCGAAACAGGGTCAGCGGGACCAGCGCCACCCGCTCCAGGGTGATGCCGACGGTGTCGAGGCGGGCGATCTCCTGCCAGGCGTCCGGTGCGTCGGTGGTAAACCAGTCGATATGGCTACGCAAATGGGTCACGCCATTTTCTGCCGCCCGGGCCAGCGCGGCGGACGCCCGACGTTGAATATCCGCCCTGGTCCAGTGCTGGCGATCCTCGTGCATGGCGTGGATCGCCGCCAGCAGCCCGGCCTGCGCCGGACGGCAGCGTTCAATGGTAAAGGTCTTGTCCAGATGGGCATGAGGTTCCACCAGGCCGGGGAGCGTCAGGGCCCCCGCCAGGTCCCACAGGCCGGGAGTCGGCTGGTCGGTCGGGGTCAATGCGGCAATCCGGCCGTCGCGAAAGGTCAGGTCCGCCAGCAGCGGTTCACCGTTGGCCTGCGTCGGCCAGCCGTCGGGCAGCGCCCAGGCCGGGAGTCGGGCGCGGCTGATACCGGCGAGCGGCGCGGAAGAGGAGGGGAACGTCATCGTCAGTCTCCTCACAGATCCAAAACCAGAACCGGCGATTTCGCCCGCGAACAGCAGAGCGTGATCTGGTCGTTGCCCGCTTTCTCTTCCGCCGTCAGCACGCTGTCCCGGTGTTCGGGGATCCCGTCGAGGACCCCGGTAATACACGACCCGCACATTCCCTGTTCGCAGGAGAGCATCACCTCCACGCCGGCGTGCTGTAATACCTGAGCAATGGTTTGATCCGCGGCGACCTGCAGGCGCTGCCCGCTGGAGGCCAGCTCAATATAAAACGCATTTTTCGCCGCAGTATTATTTTCCGTCGCGGGAGTAAAACGCTCGAAGACGAATTGCGACGGCGACCAGCGATATTCCTCCATGACCGACTGCAGTCGCTGAATAAAACCCTCCGGGCCGCAGGCGACCACTGTGGTTTCAGGATCGGGCGTGGTTAAGCAGGCGGGGATCCGCTGGCGAAACGACGCGCCTTCCTCGCTACAGTGGATCGCCACCGTGCCGCCCGCAGCCAGCTGGGTCAGGCGCGGGGAGAAGGCCGTCTGGCGCGCGCTGGCGACATAATAATGCAGCTCCAGCGCCCCCTTTCTGGCGGCAATCGCTTCAGCCATCGCCAGCAAAGGCGTGATGCCGATACCGCCGGCAAACAGCAGGTAGCGCCCGGCCTGCGGCAGGGGAAAATGGTTGCGCGGAGGCGAAATGGAGAGCCGATCGCCGGCTTTGAGCTGCTGGTGCATATAGCGTGAGCCGCCGGTGGAGGTGTCAGCCAGCCTGACGCAAACTTCATAGTCTTTGCCGCGGTCAGGCATGCCGCACAGGGAATACTGCCGTGGGCCAACGCCGGGAATAATAATATCGATATGCGCCCCGGCAGAGTAGGCCGGTAATATTTCCCCGGCCGCCGCCTGCAATATTACGGATAGATTTCCCTGTCCGTTGGGGCGTATTTCCCCGACCGAGACCGAAATAAGATCGTGGCTGTGCATTAACGTTTACTCTCCCTCATTCCGCTGTCTGCAGGGCGGCCAGGGTCGGCGAAGAGATAACTCCCCCTTCGCGGTAAACTGTCCGGCGTGCAAGAAAATGGGTGAAACGATCGTTTCTCCGCTATGAATGCTACGGTATTGTGATAAAACTGTTGCGTCCAGAGCTTTGATTCGCACAACCCGTTGCAAAAAAGAGAGCACCCAAACCATGTTTGCCTTCTCCCGATTTCTGCTCTATTTCACCGAAGTGGCCCGTCAGGGATCGTTTCGTAAAGCGTCAGAGGCGTTGCATGTGTCGGCGTCTTCCATCGACCGTCAGATTTTGCGCGTGGAACAGGAGCTGGCGATGCCGCTCTTCGAGCGCCATCCCACCGGGCTGCGGCTGACCGCCGCCGGGGAGCTGCTCCTGCACGCGGCCAATAACTGGAAAAAGGACTTTACCCGGGTCTGCGAGCAGCTGGATGACCTGCGAGGGTTGCGGCGGGGGCATGTGCGTATCGCTACCATCGATGCCATTAACCGGCATTTTTTTTCGACGATGCTCAAAGAGGTGCATAAACATTATCCCAACATCTCTTTTACATTGACCACCATGAACAATATCCACATTCAGCAGGCGCTGATCTCCGGCGAGGCGGATTTCGGCATCATGCTCAATCCCCAGACCTCCCGCGAACTGCAGGTGCGGGCGTTTGCCGAGATGAATATGGGTATCGTAGTGCCGACCGGCCATCCGCTGGCCAGCCGCAGCGCCGTGCGCTTTAGTCAGTGCATCGACTACCCGTTTATCCTGCCGTCCGCCCCATTGATGATCAGCGAGCCGGTGGAGGCGCTGGTGAACATCAGCGGCAACGAGGTGAAGGAGGTGGCGGTGTCGAACAACATTCACATGATCCGCACCCTGATCAAAGAGCAGATGGGCATCGGCATCCTGTGTCGGCTGGATATTCTCGATGAGATCGAGTCCGGCCAGCTGGCGTTTGTACCGCTAACCGATCCGCAGCTTAAGCCTTTCACGCTGGCGCTGTGCGTCTCGCCCGCCCGCCAGCTTTCCCTCGCCGCCTCGATGATGTTGAACCAGCTGGAGATGCTCTTTAGTCAGCTGTGAGAGACCGGGCAGGCACTAAAATCATTCATTAACGCACCATGATGGTGCTTTTTTTGTGTGCATGAATCAAAGGTTGCATGCCCAGGGGCGGCGGCGCAGGCGATTTCTCGCGGCCGCTCGCGGGGCAATCAAATCTGGCATTGTTTTTGTATAACTGAGTGTGAGTAGAAGCGGTCAGTACGGGTTATCCATACGGGACATTGCTCAGTCACCATGTCGCGGTTCAATGTTGACCGGGATGGGAGGCTGAGCCGTGGTTTGCTCGCCCCTCTCCCGGCATGAAGAGGAGAGGGATAATGAAAAGTCGTGCACGCCTTCCCCGGGGCTTTCGCTGGCTGGGCCTGATGGCTCTCGGCGGTGTCTCGCTGGCCGTTCAGGCCGAGGAGAAAATCGTTCTGCTGACCTCCTGGTACGCTCAAGCGGAGCAGGGCGGTTATTATCAGGCTCAGGCCACTGGGCTGTACAAAAAATACGGTCTCGACGTCGAGATCCGCTCCGGCGGACCGCAGGTCAACGGCATGCAGTTGCTGTTGTCGAAGCGGGCCGATGTGATCATCGGCTACGATCTGCAACTGCTGGAAGGCATTCAGCGCGGCTTCCAGGCGAAAGCCATTGCCGCGCCCTTTCAGTACGATCCCCAGGGGCTGCTGACCCATGCCGATGTCACCTCCCTGCAGGGGCTGAAAGACAAAACGCTTCTGGTCTCCAGCTCTGGTCAGGCGACGTGGTGGCCGTGGCTGAAGGCGCAATATCAGCTGAGCGACGCGCAGGTTCGCCCCTATACCTTCAATATTCAACCCTTTGTCGTCGATGACGCTGTCGCCCAGCAGGCCTATGTCAGCTCCGAGGTGTTCCAGGTGCAGAAGGCTGGGGTGAAGGCGAACTTCTTCCTCTTTTCCGAACACGGCTATCCCCCCTACGGCGGCATTCTCATCGCCCGCCCGGATACCATCGCCGAGCGTAAAGCGGCGATGGCGAAGTTCGTCCGCGCCTCGATGGAGGGTTGGGTGAGCTACCTCAACAATCCGGCGCCGGGAAATGCGCTGATTAAGCAGGACAATCCGAAAATGACCGACGATCTGCTCGCCTGGGGCGTGACCCAGATCCGTGAGCATCACCTGATCGACGGCGGGGATGCCGCCAGCCAGGGCTGGGGCACGATGACCGACGCGCGCTGGCAGAAGACCCGCGATTTTATGGTCAGTACTGGTCTGCTGGCGGCGGCCACCGACTGGAAACAGGCCTACACCACCGAATTTGTCCAGGCCATGCAGGTTAAACCCTGAGGAGCAACGTCATGTCATTAATGATTAAAAATGCCCATGCCATCCTCAGCGGCTTGCCCGGAGAGGCGGCGCGGCTGGCCGGGCCGGATATTCGCATCCGCGACGGCAAGATTGCGGCCATCGGCAGCCTGACCCCGCTGCCGGAAGAGCGACTGATTGATGCCCGCGACTGCGTGATCTATCCGGCGTGGGTGAACACGCACCACCATCTTTTTCAGTCGCTGCTGAAGGGCGAGCCGCAGGGGCTGAACCAGAGCCTGACGGCCTGGCTGAGCGCCACGCCGTACCGCTTTCGCGCGGCCTTCGATGAACACACTTTTCGTCTGGCGGTGCGCATTGGTCTGGTGGAGCTTCTGCGCTCGGGCTGCGCCAGCGTGGCGGATCACAACTACCTGTACTGGCCGGATATGCCCTTCGATACCTCGGAGATTGTCTTCAGCGAAGGGGAAGCGCTGGGGATGCGTATCGTCCTGTGCCGGGGTGGGGCGACCCAGGGCCGGGCGGTGGAGCAGGATCTGCCGGTGGCGCTGCGTCCGGAAACCTTCGACGGCTATATGGCGGATGTCGAACGGCTGGTCAGCCGCTATCACGACCCCCGGCCCGATTCTCTGCGCCGGGTGGTGATGGCGCCCACTACCATACTGCACTCCGCGCCGGGCGCCCAGCTGCGGGAGATGGCGAAGCTGGCCCGCCAGCTGGGGATCCGGTTGCACAGCCATTTATCGGAAACCGTCGATTATCTCGACGCCGCGCGGCAGAAATTCGCCATGACGCCGGTGCAGTTCTGCGCGGAGCACGACTGGCTGGGAAATGACGTGTGGTTTGCCCATCTGGTGAAGCTGCTGCCGGAGGAGATTGCCCTGCTGGGCCGCACCGGAACCGGCATTGCTCACTGCCCGCAAAGCAACGGCCGGCTGGGCAGCGGCATCGCCGATCTGCTGGCGCTGGAGCAGGCCGGGGTTCCGGTCTCGCTGGGAGTGGACGGCGCCGCCTCGAATGAAGCGGCGGATATGCAAAGCGAAGCCCATGCCGCATGGCTGCTGCAGCGCGCGCGCAAGGGGATGCTGGCGCAGCCGCGCTACGCCGGGGGCACCTTTGAGGGCGGGGCCGATGCGGCCACGGTGGAGGATGTGGTGCGCTGGGGCAGCGCCGGCGGCGCGCAGATCCTTGGCTTAGCGCAGAGCGGCACCCTGCAGGTCGGCATGCAGGCGGACCTCGCCATTTACCGGCTGGACGATCCGCGCTACTTCGGCCTGCATGATATGGCTATTGGGCCGGTGGCCTGCGGTGGGCGCGCCGCGCTGAAGGCGCTGCTGCTGAATGGCCGGCCCATCGTGGAAGATGACGCCATTCCCGGTCTCGACCTTGACGCGATGCGCCACGACGCGCTGGCGGCCGTCCGTACCCTCCAACAGCGCGCCGCTGTTTAACTGATAACAGGATAATGACGATGACCTCAACCACCCAGAATCAACGCTACGCCTTACAGGAACTGGAAAAAGAGGCGCTGATGGGCGCCCAGGGCGAAGAGACCTTCGCCCGCGAAGTGCGCTGTATCGACCTGTCGAACTTTGCCGAAAGAAAAAATGACATTGCCGAACAACTGTGGGAGGCGGCGGTGGAGATTGGCTTCTTCCAGGTCAGCCACCATGGTATCCCGCTGGCGGATATCCGTCAGGCGTTCAGCATGACCGAGGCGTTTTTCGACCTGCCCGACGAGGTGAAGCGCCAGTATCCGCTGGCCGGCAACGCCGGCTGGGAAAGCAAAGCGCAGGTTCGGCCATCGACCCGCACGCCGGATCAAAAAGAGTCGTATCAGATCACCCGGCCGCTGATGGCCGGGCGCTGGCCCAGCGATCGGGAGTTGCCAGCATTCCAGCAGACGATGCTCGGGTTTGAATCGCAGTGCTGGCAGTTGGGGATGAAGATCCTCTCCTGCTTTGCTTTGAAGCTCGGTTTTCCGGAATCGTTTTTCACCACCGCGCACGATCCGCAGCGAGACACCTACCAGAGCACCTTGCGTATGCTGCATTACTATGCGACCGAGCAGTCGCAGCAGGGGATGTGGCGGGCCGGCGCGCACACCGATTTTGACTGCCTGACGCTGCTGTTCCAGCGCCCCGGTCAGGGCGGCCTGCAGGTTTGTCCCGGTAAAGACCGCGAAAGCCAGCAGTGGACCAGCATTGAACCGCGGGAGGAGGTGATCACCTGCAATATCGGCGATATGCTGATGCGCTGGAGCGACGACCAGCTGCCGTCTAACTTCCACCGGGTGAGAAACCCGCTGCCGCACGAATATCAGGGGCCGCGCTACAGCCTGGCGTTTTTCTGCCAGGCCAATAAAGATGTCGAGATCCTCGGGCCGCAGAGAAAGTACCCGCCCATCAGCGCCGAGGATTATCTGCAGCAGCGGATCCAGGCCAATTTCGCCAAAGGGTAAACTTACCGGCGCGGGTCACTGCTGTTCAGGAGCGGCATGACCACGCGCCACGACCACCTTTTCCCGGCCGAGTACGGTAGCGAGATGGTCGGGCAGGGGCTGGTCAGTAATTAAACGGCTGATGCCCGACCAGCCCGCGTAGTGGTAGGGGTAAGTGAGGTCGAACTTCGAGTGGTCGGCGACGACAATGCTCTTCGCGGCGCGCTGGATCATCGCCCGGTAAACCGTTCCGCTGTCGATTAACGCCTCGCTTGGCCCATCGGCGGCGATACCGCTGGCCCCCAGTAACGTATAGTCCGCCGTGAACTGATTGAGGAACTGAAGCGTCTGCGCACCGGTCATTGCCCCTTCGGTAGCGCAGTACTCCCCGGGAGCGACGATCACCCGGATGGTTGGATTCATCGACAGCACCGTTGCGACGCCGAAGGCGTGGGTGATGACCGTAATATCCCGCAGCTCGCTGGCCATCCGGCGGGCAACATGTACCGTGGTGGCGCCGGAGCCGATCATAAATATTTTGCCCTCGCGCATACAATGGACGGCGTCCCGGGCGATGCGCTCGCGCTCTTCGGTAAACAGCTGGTGGCGCTCCGTGACCGTCGGTTCACTGTTCATGGCCCGCACCGCGCCGCCGTAAGTTCGGTTCAGTACGCCCCGGCGGGTAAGTTCGTCGAGATCGCGACGGATGGTTTCGGTAGAGACACCGTGGGTGCGCGCCATATCCCCAATCCGCAGGGTCGGGGTCTCAGCCAGTTCGCGCAGGATCTGTTGCTGACGGTCTTCTTTTCTCTTCGACATGAACGCTGGTTACTCTCCCTGAAGTCGCTGATGCCGTTAATATACCTGCACGCCGAGGGCAAACAAACTGGATGTTTGCCCTGTCGGTTAGACTATCCGTTCAGGCGGCCCATTACTTTCGCCAGCCGTTCGAGGAAGAAATCTGCATCATCGCGACTGAAGCACAGCGGCGGACGGATCTTCAGGCTGTTGCCAAAGCGACCGGCCGCGCCAATCAGCACGCCCTCAAGCTTCAGGTGATAGATAACGCGACTCGTCAGCTGCGGATCCGGCTCTCCGCTGTCTGGCCGGGCAAACTCGATGGCGTTGAACAGCCCGGCGCCGCGAATGTCGGCGATGGCCGGGAAATCCTGGGCCAGCTGGAGTAGTCCGGCACGCAGATAGTCCCCGTTGCGCTGGGCGTTGGTCATCAGGGCCTCCTGCTCAATCACCTCCAGTACCGCGAGGCCCACGGCGGCAGCCACCGGGTTACCGCCAAAGGTGTTGAAGTACTCGGTCTTTTCGCTGAACGCCTGCAGAATAGCCGGGCGCGTGATGACCGCGGCCATGGGAAAACCGTTCCCCATTGGCTTGCCGAGCGTGACGATATCCGGTTGCACACTGTGACGCTGGAAGCCCCAGAAATGAGAGCCTGTCCGACCAAAGCCCGGCTGGACTTCATCGGCGATAAACAGTCCGCCCCGGGCCTGTACACGGGCTACCGCCTGGGCCAGAAATCCGGGCGGATCGGCGAAAACGCCGTCGCTGGAAAAAATGGTATCCACCAGTAGCGCCGCGCAGCCGTAGCCTCGCTCATCCAGCGCGTCCATGGCGCGCTCAACGTCGGCGGCGAAGAGGTCAGACAGCGTCTGGCCCGCTGACAGCCTGCGCAGGTCAGGGGCGGGAATGGTATGCACCCACGGGGGCAGGAGGGTCTCTTTGTGCCCGGAGGGAGAGACCTCCATCACCGCCGTTGTATTGCCGTGATAGGCACTCTCGGTGACGATGATCCCTTGCCGACCACTGATAAAGCGGGCCATCCGCAGGGCGATGTCGTTGCTCTCGCTGCCGGTGCAGGTAAATATCACATTCGACAGCCCGGCGGGGAACGTCGCCAGCAGGCCGTCCGCGTACTGCTCCAGTACCGGGAACAGATAGCGGGTGTTGGTGTTCAGTAACCCGGCCTGGCGCACCATCGCCTGGGTGATATGCGGATGACAATGCCCCACGCCCGGCACGTTGTTATACATATCCAGATAACGGTTGCCGGCGGAGTCCTCCATCCAGGCTCCGGAAGCCGACGCCATGACGATCGGTTGTGGATAAAACAGCACCGAACCGGTCCCCTGGGTGGCGTGGCGACGGGCAATCTGTCGGCTCAGGTTTTCGTCGGCCACGCCGGTCAGCGCGTCAAAACGGTTCAGTTGAAGAATGGGGGTTTTATTGTTCATCAGCAGGTTCCTTGCAGTTAACGGTAGCGCTAAGCGGTGACGCCTGGAGGAGAAACGCCTGGGCCAGGCGTACGGTGATGGCGCCCCATTGCGGGCTGTAGCGACGGGCGGTGGCTGTCTCACTATGGCTGGCCAGCCAGGCCGTCAGCTGTAAGCGGCGCAGCATCACTAGCACCGGAAGCATCACTTCGTCCTGCTGGCTGAAGGGACGGACGCTACGGTAGCCCGCAAGCCACGCAGCGCGGTAGTCCACAAGGGCCGGGTCGTCTTCAATAAAACTGACGGCGGAGGCAAAATCCCAGCCAAACCAGCAGATGCCGCAGTCGTCAAAATCAATCACCGTCAGCGAATTCTCATTCACCAGCAGGTTGGCCAGCCGCATGTCGCAGTGCACCAGCCCATAGCGGTCGGCGTCCTGTCCGTACGCTTCCAGTCTGGCGACCACTGTGGCCTCCACCGCCTCCAGCAGCGTAATATCGTCGGCGCTCAGTTGCGTCATCTTCCGCCAGTCCCCCCACCAGGCATGACGTCCGGTAATCGTCTCGGTGTTCCACACCTTGCGATGAAAACCCTCGGGTTTTACCCAGCCTTCGCTGTGCCTGTGCAGTTCTCCCGCAACCCGTCCCAGGGCATGGTACCAGCCGGTGAGATGGCTACCGGTATCAGGTTCGCTGCCCGCAACAAAGGTGAATCCCACGACGTGGGTGACCGTTTCGCCGTCGATGAGGCTGGCGATACAGGTCCCATCATCCAGTACAAGCGGTACGGCGATGTTGATATCTCCCCGGGCATGCAGGGCGTTTAGCCACATCAGCTCAGAATGGATCTCCACCGCTGAGCTGTAGTTTGGGCGATGCACTCGCAGCACGATCTTTCTCTGCGTCATCTTATCGCTGACCAGAAACGTGGCATTTTCTGAAACCGTCAGCAGGCCAATCTCTGCGCCTTCGCTGAGGCCCCAGCGGGGCAGGAGCGGCCGCAGCTTCAGGGTAAGTGTTGTTAAATACTCGTCGTTAAACATGCTGTCCTCAATTTTAAATGACACACTTGACACATATTTATGTTGTAGTTTCGGGATTTGCAAGATGTGTGAGGGTTTTTTTGTTTCCTGTTGTGCTTCAATCATGCTTTTTGTTTATTTATTGCTTTAATAATAGTAAGTTAGTTTGATTTCGTTGGCTGGGGTCAGCCGGTTGCACCATAACAGAACGTATAATGTGTGTTTTTCTCATTCAGGCGTAATAAAAGCGTGAAATTAATTATTAATTTATTGATATATATTGATAAATTAATCTTCTCCCTGCACCAGTTTTGTGCCCAATCATAGCGCATTATTTTTATGCTGAAATATCACATTAAAATGTTGAATGTTCAACATTTACGTGATTATTCTTTTCCTGCCAGCGACGGAGATCGCTGCACGGCCAGGCCAAACGGATGGGATCGCAGAACTTTCACAGACGGGGATAAATGATGTCAGATTTTATGAACAAACATGTGCTGGTGACCGGCGGGAGTAGTGGGATCGGTCTTGGCATTGCACTCGGCTTTGCCCGCGCCGGGGCGAAGGTGACTATTACCGCCCGCACACCATCGCGTATCGATAGCGCGATCGGCCAGGCGGCGGAGCAGGGACTAACGCTACGCGGCCTGACCTGCAACGTCAGTCATGCCGAAGAGGTAAAAGCCTGTGTGGCAGAAGCCGCACAGCAGTGGGGGGGGCTGGATATTGTCTGCTGCAACGCGGGAATTTTTCCTTCGGCGCCGCTGGCAGACATGAGCGAACAGCAGTGGGATGAGGTGCAGGCGATCAACAGCAAAGGGACTTTTTTAACTGTCCAGGCGGCGCTGCCATGGCTTAAACGGGCAGAGTATGGCCGCATCATCCTCACCTCTTCGATCACCGGCCCCGTAACGGGCTATCCGGGCTGGGCTCACTATGCCGCCAGCAAAGCGGCCCAGCTGGGTTTTATGCGTAGCGCGGCGCTGGAACTGGCCGGCGACAACATTACCGTCAATGCCGTCCTGCCGGGGAATATCGTCACGGAAGGACTGAGGGATATGGGCGAGGACTATATCGCCGGGATGGCCAGCGCCGTGCCGCTCAAACGCCTCGGAACGGTGGAAGATATTGCCGCGGCAGCGCTGTTCTTCGCCTCCCGTCAGGCTGGCTACATCACCGGCCAGTCGCTAATTGTTGACGGTGGGCAGATCCTGCCTGAATCCGCCGCGTGCCTGAACTGAACGGAGCGTTCATCATGAGCAATGAAATTCTTGCCAATCCCGCGCCAGCGGCGGAAAAACATGTTGTGCAGCGGCTGCGGCCAAATGCGGTAGGCCTTGGCGGGGTGCTGTTTATGACTATCGCCACGGCGGCACCGATCACTGCGATGCTGGGCAATGTGCCGATCGCGGTGGGCAGTGGTAATGGTCAGTTTGCGCCCGCGGGGTTTATGGTCGCCACCCTTATCCTTGCCCTGTTTGCCATCGGCTATGCGCAGATGGCCAAGTATATTACCGCTACTGGCGCATTTTATGGCTTCATTTCGCACGGCCTGGGGCGGATCGTTGGCATGGCGTCAGGAGTGACGGTGACCATGACCTACATTGTCTTTGAGGCCGCGCTGGTCGGCATCTTCGCCTTTTTCTGCGAGGATTTAATCAATACGGTCTTCAGCGTACATATCCCCTGGCTCATCTTCGCCTTCGCCATGCTAATGACCACCGGAGTGCTGAGCTATTTCGATATTTCGCTCACTTCCCGGGTGCTCGGCCTGTGCCTGGTACTGGAAATTTTGATCCTCACCGCCGTCGCGATGGCGGTGCTGATCCATGGCGGAGGGCCACAGGGTTTTGTCCCCGAGTCGATCAACCCACTGAACGCCTTTACCCCGGCGAAAGGGGTGGTCGGCGCCAGTGCCGGAATTGGATTATTCTTCGCCTTCTGGTCATGGGTGGGCTTTGAGTCATCGGCAATGTACGGTGAAGAGTCGAAGAACCCGAAAAAAATCATTCCCCTGGCCACCCTGCTGGGCGTGATTGGTATCGGCGTGTTCTACGTGTTCATTTCGTGGATGGCGATTGCCGGAACGGGACCTGAGCGGGCTATTGCCCTTGCGCAGGATCCTAACCGCGCAGGAGAGATTTTCTACGGTCCGGCACGCCAGTATCTGGGGGAGTGGGCGGTCGGGGTGTTTAAGCTGCTGGTGATCACTGGCTCTTTTGCCTGCGGGATGGCGTTTCATAACTGCGCGGCGCGCTATCTCTATGCGCTCGGGCGGGAAAATCTGTTTCCGTTTGCCGGGCGCACGTTGGGTCGTTCACACTCGCGCCACGGCTCACCCCATGTTGCCTCTACGGTGCAGACCGTTATCGCCACGCTGATTGTGTTGCTGTTCTTTATCACCGGTAAAGATCCTTACGCGGATATTTACACCCTGCTGGCGCTGTTGGGTACGATGGGCATTATGATTGTCCAGGCGCTCTGCGCCTTTGCGGTGATCGTTTACTTCCATGGCAATAAAGAAAATATTGGTAAAGGACACTGGTTTAAAACAGGCGTTGCGCCGTTGCTTGGGGGGATGGGGATGATCTATATCGTCTACCTGTTATTCAAAAATATGGCGTTTGCCGCGGGTGCTGCCGCCAGCTCCTCCTTTTATCATGCCATTCCGTGGATCGTGTTGGCCTGCTTCTGCTTTGGCGCCGCCATCGCGGTTTGGTTTTACCTCTTTGATGCGCAAAAGTACCGAGTCATTGGGCGCATTGTACTGACGGATGATTGATGATGCGCACCTGCCGCCGGCTTTCGCTGGCCGCGCGGCAGGATATCCGGCGCTGGGCTTTTCAAGGAGTAGGGGTTGCCGATGCGGGTGACAAAGGTATCTCTGCCGCAGCCATAAAATCGATAAAACAGCGTATTCTCGGTGACAGGTAGCGGCTGGCTGGCCACAGGACGGAGAAATGCCCATCCTTGACGCAACAGCCGGGCAACACCTCCTGCAGTTGTCCCTCATTGATGGCCTCGCGCACGACAAAATCAGGCACATAAGCGATGCCCATTCCCGCCGCGCTTAAGCGAATGGCGGCCTCAATGTTATTGACCGTCATAACGGCAGCTGCCCTGAAATCTCCCGTCAGCCGCATACCGCGCAGTTCCCAGGGCTGGATCAGCCCCGTCGCGGGGAAGCGGAAAAAAATGCACTTGTGCGCCGCCAATTCCGCTGGCGAGCCGGGGACGCCGTATTCCGTCAGATAGGCCGGACTGGCGCAGAGCACAAAACGAAAGCCTCCCAGCTTTCTGGCGATCAAGCGGGAGTCCGCTAATTCACCGCTGCGGATAGCGACATCAAATCCTTCATCGATCAGATTGACCAGCCGGTCACTAAAGTCGAGATCCAGTTCAACCTGCGGATAAAGACGGGTAAAGGCGGTGAGGGCGGGGAGCAGCAGGCGGTAGCCGATGACGGGCAGTGAAATCCTCAGTTTGCCGGTGGGCTGTGAGAGACTGCTCGTCAGCTCTGACTCGGCCTCCTGGATCTGCTCAAGGATACTCTGGCAGCGGGACAGAAACGCGGCCCCCTCCGCCGTCAGGCTGACATTTCTGGTGTTGCGGTTGAACAGCCGGACCCCCAGTTTATGCTCAAGCCGGGCGACATTCTTACCCACCGCCGAGGCTGAAATGCCCAGCAACCTGGCGGCCTGAACAAAGCTTAGCGTTTCGGCGGTGCGGACAAAGGACGTCAGCGAGGTGAGGCTGTCCATCGATTATAAACCTTATGTCTCTTAAGAAGATATTTTCAGTCTATTTATCGGCAATAACATCCGCAATAGGATGGCGGCAGTTTATTTATTCCTTCCTTGTCACCTTATGAGGGCCGCCAGATGTCACGTACCGCCAGAACACCTTCCCGATACGCCAGCGCCCTGGCCGCGCTTTCTGTCTTTATGGCGGCCATGCTGCTGCCGTTAAGTTTTACCGGCGGCGTCATGACCACCCCCGCGATACAGCAGTCGCTGGGCGGCTCTCCCGCTGCGCTGTCGTGGCTGACCAATGGCTTTATGTTGACCTTCGGCAGCTTTTTGCTGGCCGCAGGCGTGACGGCGGATGCCATCGACAGAAAACGCATTTTCATTGCCGGCGCCGCGCTGTTTTGCCTGAGCAGCCTGCTGTTTTGCCTGACACACGATCTCTTGCTGTCAGGCATGCTGAGGTCACTGCAAGGCCTGGCCGCGGCGATGATTTTAGCCAGCGGCAGTGCGGCGCTGGCCCAGCTGTATGACGGCGCTCAGCGGACCCGGGCATTCAGCATCCTGGGCACGGTGTTCGGCGCCGGCCTGGCGTTTGGCCCGCTGCTGATCGGCTTCATGACCGACGCGGTGGGCTGGCGCGGCGTATACGCCCTGTTTGCGCTGCTTTCGGCAGGGGTGCTGCTTATCGGACTGGCGTATCTGCCCGCGGCAGAAAAAAGCGAGCCGCGGACACCCGACAACCTCGGCTTAACCCTGTTTACGCTGGCCCTGATGTTGTTTACCTCATCGCTCATGGTCATTCCTGCCTGTGGTTTTTTATCGCTGCCGACGTTGACCTTGTTCATCGCGTCGGCGGGACTGTTCGTGGCGTTTGTCGTGCGCTGCCAGAGGGTGAACAACCCGGTGCTGGACATCTCCCTGCTACGCCATCCGCGTTTTGTCGGCGTACTGTTGCTGCCTGTCGCCACCTGCTGTTGCTACGTTGTCCTGCTGATTATTGTTCCACTGCATTTTATGGGCGGAGAAGGGATGAGTGAGTCGCAGAGCGCGCTGTATCTGATGGCGTTAACCACGCCGATGCTGGTTTTTCCTTCCGTTGCAGCCCTGCTCACCCGCTGGTTTTCGCCCGGGATGGTGTCCACGGGAGGACTGATGATGGCCTCCGTCGGGTTGCTGTTGCTGGGAGAGGCTTTTCACAGCCAGCACCTCCCGCGGCTGGTGCTGTCGCTGATCCTCTGTGGGACGGGGGCAGCGCTTCCCTGGGGGCTGATGGACGGCCTGGCGATTTCCGCTGTGCCGGTGGCGAAAGCCGGTATGGCGGCAGGCCTGTTCAACACCGTTCGTGTTGCCGGAGAGGGAATCGCCCTGGCGATAGTCTCCGCGGTATTAACGGCAAGCAATACCCTGACGCTGCAGAGTCGCGTTCACGGGTATGCGCCTGAGGTGATTGACCGCGCCGCAGGCTGGCTGGGGGCCGGCAATATGCCGCAGGCGGCTGCGCTTTTGCCTGACTTTTCCCTCCGGGCACTGCGCGAGAGCTATGACTCTGCTTATACGCTACTGTTTAGCGTGCTGGCGGTCGTCACCCTGCTGTGCGCCCTGATGGTCTGGCGGACGCTATGCCGGAACGGGAGCGCTTTCCAAACCCGCAACAGCGAATCCTGAACCCCCTTGATAGCGCATTGGCGTCATGCTTCCCGGTTTGCTTAGCGAACCGGGACTGTCATTGTTTCGCTGGCGGAACTATGCTGATTAGGGCGGCCACATGCGCCGCTCCGGCCGCGGAAACAGTGACTCACAGGTGTCGTTATGGCGATTGATCCGGAACTGATTTACATCGAGATCCTGGAAACGGTGCTGATGGCCACCCTGGATCCTGATTTGTGGAAATCGGCGTTGCAGAAACTGGCGTTACTGACCGGCCATCAGTACGCGGCATTTCTGTTTTACGACAAAGGCAATGCGCATCTGTTGACCGATTCATTCCTGCTTGAGGAGAAGGTCTTTACCGCCTATCGCGATGTATTTCTGGCTATCGATCCCGCCGAAAAAATATTGACCGCGTTACCGGTCGGGCAAATATATCGGGACCGCGAGTATTTGGGCGATAAGTTTATTGCCGGCAGCGTCTATTACAATGAATTTCATCACCCCAACGACCTGAATAATCTCACCAGCGTCAAGCTGTGCACCATCAATGGCTATGCCACCTATCTGTCACTGATGACGGCCAATACGGCGGCTTATCCGCAGCCGGTGCAGTTTGAACTGTTCAGGCGCCTGATCCCGGCGTTAAAAACCGCCTGCCAGCTTCACGCCCGGTTTGAACAGCTGCGGGACACCATAAAATACCAGAGCGCGGTGATGGACAACGGGATCTACCCGGTATGGCTGGTGGATCATGGCGGTAAAATTCTCTACGCCAGCGCGCATGCCGAACGCTACCTGCGCGCCAACGCCCGCCTCTCCTGGTATAGCGGGGGCGATACGCTGTGCCTCAATACCGACAGTAAAAAACTCAAACGCGCCATCGAGCAGGCCACCCGGACGGCAGAGCCGCCGAAGGCAGGGCTGTGCTATACCGCCGGGCGTCAGCCGAAACCGATCCTCGTGATCCCGGCGGCCCGTCTTGCCGGGGTCGCCTGCGTGATTATTCCCGAGCCGTTTCTCACCGGCAGCGCCTTGATGGAGCTGTTTAACGTTAAGCCCGCCGAGAATGCGGTGGCGGAGCTGCTGGTGCGGGGCATGACGCCGGATGAATGCGCCTTACATCTGGGCGTATCCATCGCCACGATCAGAACCCACCTCAGCGCCCTGTACCGGAAAACCCATACTCGTCATCAGGCTGAACTTCTGCTGATCCTCCGCGCGATTCACGGCTGATTTATTTCATCCACTCATTCATATGAATGAGTGAGTCTGTTATTGCCGCCATTATAATCCTCATAAAACGAATGAAGGATTTAATCGCTCCCTGAGCGGTCAGTCCGTATATCTAATTCCTGCTGGATGGGAGTGGTTAATATGTTTTTCTTTCGTGTGATAGCCATCGTGACTTTATTCCCCGCGTTAATATCCTGCACAACGCAAAAAGCACTAAACGAAACCGGAAAGGAGATTGATAAAGGCCATTATGGTGTCGCGACATGGTATGTCGCGACCTTGCCGATTGCCATGCTTTATGACGTATTTACTCTCGGCGGTACCAGCGATCCGCAAACGGGATATAATACGGTCGCCAGCGTCGCGAATAAACAACCGGTGACTCAATTATCCCACAGTTCATCAGGTTCGCGATCTCAAACCACAACTCAAAGCGCGGCTGGCGGTTCAGTCTCGACCGTCGCCACACCCCAAAACGCCGCCCTGAGAACGGCGTCTTCGCAGGGGCAGTCATCGGTTTCTTCGTCAGTTAAATCCTATCCTCCGGCCGATAATTGCCTTACCCGTGACTCGACGTCGAATTCATTGGCTGACTTCTGGATTAATCATTGTGGCTTTGCCGTTACCGTGATGTGGTTTGATGCGAATGATTGCCGTACAGGGTGTATGGATGGCGTAGGGGCGAATTCACGCCAGACAATAACAAAAGGAAGGGCGGGAAGCGCTTATACTTCAGTGGCTTGTCCTAAACCTTCTACACCAAAAGGACCCGATGGCATTCATCAATGGGCCAATGAAGGGTACCATCAATGTACTTCCTGAGCCGTGGATAACGCCAGGCCAGAGGCATCCTGGCCTGGCTATCCAGGTCTGCCGAGCGGGCGCCAACGTTAGCAGGAGCAGCGCCAGCTCACGTCGCTCACTATCAACAGCATGACTCAGCCAGCAGAGCATCGCGCCGTCTGGATCGCCATCAGCGCGGCCACGACCAGCATCCCGGCGCTCAGGCAAAAGGTGCTCTCATAGCCCAGATGATCAAATAAAATACCGCCGACCGTTGAGCCAATGGCAATGGAAAACTGCACTGTCGCGACCATCAGTCCCCCGCCTGATTCGGTATCCGCTTTGGTGGCATGGGCGACCCAACTCCACCAACCCACCGGCGCTGCCGTGGAGAGTACGCCCCACAGGGCCAGCAGAATCGATACCGCGACAATGTTTGTCGCCAGCGGGATCAGCAGCAACGCAATCAGGGCCATCAGTAGCGGAATAATCATTAACGTTTTATAGAGCTGGTTTTTAATCACCAGCCCAATAGCCGTGGTTCCCGCCAGTCCGGAAATACCGATTGCTAATAATATTAGCGAGATGGTCCTGGCATCGACCTGAGCGATCAGTTCGAGGTACGGCCGAATATAGGTGAATAAGGTAAACTGCCCCATGAAAAAAATACCGGCCGCGCCCATGCCGATCGCCACGGAACGATCGCCCAGCAGTCTTCCCAGACCTGAACCGCTGGCGGCCTGATGCGATCCCGCTTTCATTGAGGGAAGGCTTATCCACTGCCAGATAAAGGTCACCACCGCGATGGGCACCAGGCTCAGAAAGGCACCGCGCCAGCTGGTGACTGACGCCAGATAGCTGCCAAGCGGTGCAGCCACGACGGTGGCAAGCGCATTGCCGCCATTAAAAACGGCCAGAGCGCGCGGAACCTGACTAATATGGACCAGCCTGACCGCCGTGGCGACAGACATTGACCAGAAGCCGCCAATGACCACCCCAATCAGTGCGCGCCCCAGCATGTAGATACTAAAATTCGGCGCCATTGCCACGATTAAAGCAGAAATCCCCATCAACGCGGTCAGCAGTAACAGCAGATATTTGCGGTTCATTTTTCCAGCCAGCTTGCGAATAAGCAGGCTGGTTAAGACCGCAAATATTCCCGAGATCGTCATTCCCTGACCCGCGGTGCCTTCGGTGATCCCCAAATCCAGAGCGATGGGGGAGAGCAGACTCACCGGCATAAATTCTGAAGCGATTAGCGTAAATACGCAGAGTGTGATAGCAAATACTCCCGTCCAGTTGGAGGAAGGGCGTTTTTCATCAGCATAAGCTGAATGATTTCTGAGATTCATAATGGGGTTTATTACACCTTAACGTTTACGACAGGCGTCGCTACCTTCTTTATCGGCAGCGAATTCAATACGGGTTGGATTATAAAAACCAAAATTAGGCATATTGACTCCTGTGCGCCGGGTTAGTCCCGGCGCAGAGATTAAAATGGAGGTCAATTTAAAATTATTTCATGCTGGCTTTAAAGAAGCGGTCCAGTTTATCAAACGGAATTTTCCCGCTTTGATTGTCATATAAGTCCACGTGGTTCGCACCCGGAACAATGACCAGCTCTTTGGGTTGAGCCGCTTCCTGGTAGGCGGTTTCCGCAAAGTAACGCGAATGCGCTTTCTCACCGGTAATAATCAGCACTGGCCGTGGCGAGATTTCCTTAATATGATCCAGCTGCGCGAAATTCATAAACGGCATCGGGGTTGTCACTGACCATGCTCCGGCGGAGTTAACCGACCGCGGGTTATACCCACGCTGGGTGCGATAATAATCGAAGAACTCACGAGTAATGGGATCGGCATCTGCTTTCAGCGTTGCTGGCAGGATAGTTTTATCCCGGACTACGTTACCCGCTTTATCAAAGCTGACATTGTGGCTCTCATAAGCAGGCACGCCATTCTCGGCGTCTTTCCAGCGCTGCAGGCTCATGTTTTCCAGTACTTTGCTACGCTGTTCCGGGGTATAGCTATCCTGGAAGCCTTTACCCCACAGGCGCGACATATCATACATCACCGAGGTGGCGACGGCCTTGATACGTTTATCCATGGCTGCCGCGCTGAGGTTCAGCCCGCCGTAGCCGCAGACGCCCAGCAGGCCAATGCGATGCCGATCAACGATATCCAGCAGACCCAGATAGTCGACGGCTGCCATGATATCTTCCGTGTTGATATCGGGAGAGGCGATATTACGCGGCTCGCCGCTGCTCTCGCCGGTATAGGAAGGGTCAAAAGCCAGGGTGACAAAACCACGCTGGGCCATTTCCTGAGCATAGAGACCGGATGACTGCTCCTTAACGGCACCGAATGCCCCACTGACCGCCAGGGCAGGAAGCTTACCGGCCGGGCGCTTTTTCGGCACATAGACGTCGGCGACAAGGGTAATGCCGTAGCGGTTTTTAAACGTGACTTTTTGATGGTCGACGGCGCGGCTCAGCGGGAAGGTTTTATCCCAGGTCTGAATGAGCTTAACATCTGCGTCGCCTTTCATGGGCAGCGTCAGGTCTGCAAAGGCGGCATTTGAGCCAAACAGCATCGCCATCCCAAGGATCAATCCCGTATGTCGCGTTCGATGAGAAAAAGCAGCCATAAATACTCCTGAAGGGTGTGAAGTGCAGACCAGGATGTCCCGCTCTGTGTGAGTGTTGAAGGCGCTTATAGTAGAGAACTAAAGCTGTTCTGATTAGCGGGTAAAACCGCACTTCATTAATGCATCCATGTTATAAATAAAACCATTGAGACCGACCAGACACAGGAGCCAGGGTGGATATTTTTCGTCGTGAGGATCTACACCATCTCTATCTTTTTTATCATGTGGCGAAAGAGGGGGGATTTACCCGCGCCGCGGCCAGACTGGGCCTCGCCCAGTCGAGCATCAGCCGCAGCATTACCATGCTGGAGAAAAGTATTAATCTGCAGTTACTGGTAAGAAGTACCCGCAAGGTCGCGCTCACCCCGGCCGGGGAAAAACTGTTGCGTTCGCTCGATCAGGGTTTCGGTCAGCTGGAGAATGGCTGGATACTACTGAATCAGCTCAGGGAGAAACCTGCCGGAACCGTGCGCATTAACGGTAGCAGGCAGGCTATCGAACAACTGTTGCTACCGCGATTGCAGTCGTTACGCGATGCTTACCCGGATATTGCACTGGAACTCATTGAAAATAATACCTTTGTGGACATTGTGAAGGAGCGATACGATGCCGGGGTCCGCTATGGCAGTATGGTCAACGAGGATATGGTCTCCGTGCGTATTGGCGCCGATGTGCCGATGCGGGTTGTCGGTAGCCCCGATTTCCTCCGCCAGCATGGGACCCCCACGCATCCCCGCGAACTCGAAAAGTATCCCTGCATTGGCTATCGCATGTCGGATGGTTCACCGTGGGGATGGGAGCTGCATGATGGCGATCGGTTGTACCGACATAATCCCGCCGGAGGGTGGGTATTCAGCGATGCCGGCACCGTCATTAAAGCCGCGACGCTGGGCGTGGGGCTGGCCTATGAAGCGGCGGATCTGATGCAGGACGAACTGGCAAGCGGTCGGCTGATACCGGTTCTGGAGAATTACAGTCATACCTTCCCGGGGTTTCATATCTATTATCCGCACCGCAATGTGTCCAGTGCGCTGCGAGTGATTATCGACATCCTGAGGGACTATCCCGGGGCGGACAGCCGCGCTAACGGACCCGGCTGATCCCTCGCTGGCCATTTTCTATCAGGCTCATGGTTACGTTGACGGGCTCATTCCTCTGGGGAGACTGGACGAGCCTGACGCATTACCTCTGCAGCCTTTATCATACCCGGCACGATTCGAATTAGCCGCGGAAGCATCCTCCGGGAGTGATTAGCAAGACGTCATGGCGACGGGCAGGACTGCGTCATTCGCCATGAAGCCGTTCCCCTGCGCCACTTGCGCAGAGGGACATCACATGACGAGACTCAGGAATGATGGTCGCGTAGGAAAACCGTCAGCACCTCTTTCGGCGGCACGCCGCCGCATTCGCCAATCATCCAGCCCACCGCCCCGCGGTGATAGGCGCCGTGAAAGAGCATGTGGTTCAGCATCTCCATCGCGGTCATATTGCCGTCACCGCCGTCGACAAATTTGAAGGCGATACGTTCGTGGAAATCAGCGGGGGTCATGGCGCTGACATACTGAATGTATTCGTCCGTACAGGCGGTCATGGCCGTTTCCAGCTCATCAACGGTTGGCGTCTCGGGGGTATTCAGCGCGGTGTAACCGTGCGGCCTGCCGCGCAGGTTCGCCCGGAAAATCATGTCAACGACATGGATATGGTTCATCAGCCTGATGGTCAGGTGACGTTTCTCGCCATATACCGTACCGTCAATCGCGCGGATCGCCTGTAAGGTGGCAAGGTCAATCCAGCGCTTATATTTCAACAGCGTCACTACTGTGTCTTTGTCCATAGTCTGTCCCGGGTTGGTTGAACCGTTATCATACTGGTTATGCCGGTGAGTCGTCACGCTCCAGCGCCAGGCACAAAAAAGCCTCGCCGGGGCGAGGCTTTTCAATAAGCAGGTGATTTAGTCAAACACACCGTTAATCACGGCGGTGACGATGGCGGTGCTCAGGGCGACCAGCACCAGGTCATCGCCGACCGCGCGCCATTCATAGCCAGGATAATAGGGCAGGTCGTTAATCATGGAAGCCGGCAGGGTCTTTTTCGCGATCCCCGGAGGCAGCGGTTTGCCGCGGGCGACGTTTTTGGCGATACCCGGCGGCAGTGCCTGATAGCCGACCAGACCGTAGTTCACGGCAAGGGAGCGCGCTCGTGAAAAGCTGATATCGCTGTCGACATGGTCGGGTTTACCGTAGTTTTTACGGTTGCCATGATCGTCAGTGGACTGACCTTTATTCTGGCCTTTATTACCATGGTCGCCATTATTGCCGTCATTGCCATGGTTACCACTATTCCCGTGATTACCACCGCCGTTGCCGTTACCCGGGTTGGCATAGACTGGCGCGGCCAGCACGGCAAGAGAGATAACCGCCGCCAGTGCTGTTTTGAGAGTGCGACGCTTAAGCATGATGCTGTTTCCTGAATGGGGAGTACACGCTTAAAAAATAAGAGAAAGCTATGCCCCTGGCAATCTCATCATTTCTTATTTTTTGCCGGTTTTTAATCACCGGCGGGAAAGATAAAGGGAAAGGGATAGCGGGACGCGGACAAGCAATTCCATTGCTGCGTTTTGACAGACGGGCGACCGCGCCCCGCTAAATGTGTTGCCGACAGGATCGCTCCCGGGCGTAGAGAAAAAAATGCCCGAAGCCATCGGGCAAAAATGAACAAAAATATTACGCTTCATTCATAACGCGTCTCACAAGACGGGGCGGATAGTAAATCCTGGCGCTGCCGCGCACAATCGGACGGTTGTTTAGAAATAAATAACCCCATCGACTGTGCTCAGGACGCGACCCAATGGCAGGCGACCCGATGACCCGGGGCCACCTCGCGCAGCGCCGGAGCCTCTCTCCGGCAATGTTCGCTGACCTGCGGGCAGCGGGATGAAAAGCGGCAGCCGGCGGGCGGATTGGCCGGATCCGGGATCTCGCCTTGCACCAGCGCCTGCGGTTCGCTGTGCGGATCGAGGGTTGGCACCGCGGCCAGCAGGGCACGGGTATAGGGGTGGAGGGGGCGGCTGAACAGCGCATCGCGGCTGGCGCTTTCCACCAGCTGTCCCAGATACATTACCGCCACATCGTCACATAAATGCTCCACCACCCCGAGGTCGTGGGAGATAAACAAGAACGTGACACCGCGGTCGTCGCGCAGGTCGGAAAACAAATTGATGATCTGCGCCTGAATCGACACATCAAGGGCCGAGATGGGCTCATCGGCGACGATAAAATCCGGGTTGAGGATCAGCGCCCGGGCAATACCGATCCGCTGTCGCTGGCCGCCGGAGAACTGATGCGGAAAGCGGGCATAGTGCTCCGGCGCCAGGCCGCAGATCTTCATCACGGCTATCACCCGGTCATACAGCTCATCGCGGGTGCACAGCTTGTGCTGCAGCATGGCTTCGCCAATCGCGTCGCCAATACGCAACCGCGGGTTCAGCGAGCTGTAGGGGTCCTGAAACACCAGCTGCATTCTGGGCCGGATGGCGCGCAGGGCAGGCGCGGTCAGGTCGGCCAGCTCCTGACCGTGAAATTTTACGCTGCCGGCACTCTTCTCATACAGGCCAAGCAGCGTCCGGCCGACGGTGGTTTTACCACTGCCGGACTCGCCCACCAGGCCAAAAATGGTGCCCGGACGGATGTTAAAGCTGACGCCGTCCACCGCGCGAAGCTCGCCGGTCTGCTGGCCAAACAGGCCGTCGCGCAGCGGAAAATATTTTTTCAATCCATCCACTTCAATAACATAGCGTTCGCTCATGCTGTCGCCTCCGCAAACTCGCTGTAAAAGCAGGCGGCCCGCTGGCGCTCACCGAGCAGCGGCGGAATCGCCTCCCGGCAGCGCGCCGTCGCCCGCTCGCAGCGCCCGGCAAAGGCGCAACCCGCCGGCAGAGCGGCCAGATCCGGCACCTGGCCGGGAATAGAGTACAGCCGCCGACGCCGCTCACCCGGCACCGGGCGGGAGGCGATCAGCCCACGCGTGTAAGGATGTTGCGGATGCCGTAGCACCTCTGCGGTGGCACCTTGTTCCACGATCCGTCCGGCATACATCACCACTACCTGCTCGGCCATCTGCGCGATCACTCCCAGATCGTGGGTAATCAGCATCATCGCCATCTGGCTGGCCCGCGCCCGGTCACGCAGCAGGCGCAGGATTTGCGCCTGCACGGTGACGTCCAGCGCGGTGGTCGGTTCGTCGGCAATCAGCAGTTTGGGCTGACAGCTCAGCGCCATGGCGATCATCACCCGCTGCAGCATGCCGCCGGAAAGCTGGTGAGGATAGCGGGTCATCAGGCTGTCGCCGCGCGCCAGGCCGACCTCGCTTAACAGCTGGATGGCCTGCTGCCAGGCGGCTTTCGGCGTGGCGCCGAGGTGGCGGATCAGCGGTTCGCACAGCTGTTCACCGATGGTCAACACCGGGTTCAGGGCCGACATCGGTTCCTGAAAGATCATGGCCAGCTGGTGGCCGCGCAGGTCGGCCATCTGTCTGGCTTTCAGCCGCAGCAGATCGCGGTCCGCGAAGCGGATCTCGCCGCCATCGATGCGCGCCGCCTGCAGTGGCAGGAGACCCATCAGCGCCATGGCGGTGACGCTTTTGCCGCAGCCGGATTCGCCCACCACGCCAACGGTTTGCCCGGCCTGAATGGTGAAAGAGACCTCCTGCACCGCGCGCACGCGAGTGCGTTCGCCGGCGAAAGAGACGGAGAGATGATGAAAGGCGACTAACGGCGTGGTCATTTCAGCCTCGGTTTCATATTGGGATCCATGGCATCGCGCAGGCCATCGCCCAGCACGTTGATGGCGATCACGGTGATAAAGATGGCGATGCCCGGCGGCATCCATAGCCAGGGGCGGCGCTGGAAATCGATCAGGCTATTGGCAGCATCCATCATATTGCCCCACGACGGCGTCGGCGGTACCACGCCGAGGCCGAGATAGCTCAGCGCGGATTCACTGAGAATGGCGTTGGCGACGGCCATGGTCGCCATCACCACCAGAATCGGAATGGTATTCGGCAGCAGGTGGCCAAACAGCCGGCGACGCGCCGACAGGCCCAGCACCTGGGTGGCCAGCATAAAATCGCGTTCGCGCAGGGAGAGACATTGTCCGCGCACCAGCCGCGCCAGTCGGGGCCACTCCAGCAGGCTGAGCATCACCACCACCATATAAATGCGCGAGTCCGGCGAAAAATCGAGCTCAGAAAGCATCGCCCCGGCGACGATCAACAGCGGTAACCCGGGGATAGTCATCACCAGGTCGGCCACCCGCATGATCAGTTTGTCGGTTAACCCGCCGACATAACCCGAGAGGGCGCCGAGCAGGTAGCCGAGGCACACCGACATCACCATGGTCAGCAGGCCGATAATCAGCGAGATGCGCCCGGCCAGCAGCAGGCGGGTGTAGACATCGCGACCGAGGAAATCGGTCCCCAGCCAGTGTTCCGCCCCGGGCGGTTGGTTGATGCTCAGGGCGTCGGTGGCATCATCTCTCCATGGCGACCAGACGGGCCCCAGCACGCACCACACCGCCATTACCGCCAGCAGGATCAGGCAGAACATGGCCAGCCGGTTACGGCGCAGCTGTCGCCACCCCTGTCGCCAGGGAGAGGGGGTCATGTGCGCCAGCGCCGGGATAGCCGCCTGCCGTTGGCGGCGACGGGAAGCAAAGTAAGACAGGATCATCATGACCTCACCCGAATACGCGGATCGGCCCAGGCGTACAGCACGTCGGCGAGCAAATTACCAACGATCGTCAGCACCGCCAGAAACAGGGTAAATCCCATCAGCACCGGATAGTCGCGGGCGGCCAGCGAGTCGATATGGATGTGGCCTGCCCCCGGCCAGTTGAACACCTTCTCGGTAATGATCGCCCCGGAGAACAACCCCGGCAGCTCGAAGCCCAGCAGGGTGATAATCGGCAGCAGGGCGTTGCGCAGGGCATGTTTGAGGATCACCGTGCGCTCCTGCAATCCCTTGGCGCGGGCGGTACGGATAAAATCCATTTTCACCACGTCGAGCATACTGGCGCGCACATAGCGCGTCAGGCTGCCCGCCTGCAGCATCACCAGCGCCAGCACTGGCAGCGCCAGGTGGGCGGCCACTTGCAGCACATACTGCCAGCCGCTCTCGTCGCTGCCGGTATTGGTCATCCCGCCTACCGGTAGCCAGTGGAGATCGACGGCAAACCATTTAATCAGCAGCAGGCAGAGGAAAAAGGTGGGGAACGACATGGCGGCAAACACCGCGACGCTCACCAGATGATCAAACCAGGAGCCGGGTCGCAGGGCAGAAACCACGCCGACCGCCAGGCCAATGCCCCAGTAAAAGACCAGCGCGACGCTGGCCAGCAGAAAAGAGTTCCAGATGTACTGGTTGAGCAACTGGCTGACCGGGATCTGATACTGCAGTGAAAAGCCTAAATCACCGCGCAGCAGCTGTCCCAGCCAGTGGAGGTAGCGGGTGAACAGCGGCTGGTCGAGGCCGTAGATCGCCTTCAGCTCCGCGGCGCGGGCGGCGGTCAGGGTGATATTGCCATCGATAAAGTCGCCGGGGGTTTTGGCAAACAGCATAAAAATAATGAAGGAGGCCAGCAGCAGCATCGGCAGCGTTTGCAGCAAGCGCCTCAGGATGAAATTTTTCATGACGGTCTCACATCAGCCGCCGGTTAACCCGGCGGCCAGGGGATTTACTTGACGATTTTTACATCCGGCAGGCTGCCGGTCAGGCCGTTGTAGATATCCGGCTTAAAGCCGCTGACGCGGGCGCTGCTGGCGGAAAGGATGTCGCGATAGCCGAGCAGGATCACCGGCGGATCGTCGGCCAGCACTTTATACAGCTGGTGGTAGATCGGCTTGCGTTGTTCAATGTCGAGCACCGCGTTGCCGGCGTTAATCAGCTTATCGACTTCCGCGTTATGGTAGCCGGACTCTTTAGCTTCGCTGCTGTAGAAATCCCATACCCCGTCGTGCGGGTCGTTGAGGGTGCTGGTGCTAAAGGAGGCCAGATCGTAATTTCCGGCTTTGCGCTGCGCCATCAGGGCGTTGAAATCCACCACCTGCGGCTTCAGCAGCACGCCAATCTGCCGCCAGTTCTCCTTGGCGATGGGGATCAAAGCGTCGTTGATCACCTTCTTGCTCACCAGCAGGGTCAGCTCCAGGCGCTCGCCGTCTTTGGCGCGGATACCGTCGGCGCCAGGTTTCCAGCCGGCCTCATCCAGCAGCTTTTTGGCCTGTGCCGGATCGTAAGGGTAAGGGTTGACGCCTTCAGCGTTAAAGGCCCAGGAGATCGGGGCGATCGGCTCGATGGCGACTTTGCCGTACCCCTGATAGACCACGTCGATCAGCTTCTGCCGATCCAGGCCGTAAATCAGCGCCTGGCGCACGCGCTTATCCTGGAGCGCCGGGCGATGCACGTTGAACTCCACCTGGCTGTAGTCGCTGGAGCCGTAAAGATTAATGTTGGCGAAGCCGAGCATTTTCAGCTGCTCAATATCGTCGGGGCGTGAGGTAAAGGCGTCATAGTCGGTCTCTCCGGTCTGGAACAGCTGGAAGTTGGTCGACGGATTGGTCACGCGGTAGATAAAGCGCGGTGTTGGCGGCGTTCCGCGGTAAAAATGGCTATTGGCATGGAAGCGTATTTCCTGACCGGGAATGTATTTGTCGTACACGTAAGGGCCGTTGCCCAGCGGCTTGCCGTGCAGTGAACGCAGATAGTCGAGATTTCCCCGCTGATATCCTTTGCCGTACCAGGCTTTCGACAGCACCGGCCCGCCAATTTTGGCCAGCGTGGTGGCGCCTGGCTGGGTGGTGGTCACCTGCAGGGTGAGTGGGTCGATGACTTTCAGGCCGCTGACGCTGTCAGCTTTGCCGGCTTTGTAGTCCGCGCCGCCGGCGATATTGGCCAGGGTGATGTCGGTATCGCCATCATATTTGGGGTCGAGCAGGACCTTCAGGGTAAAGGCGACATCTTCCGCCGTCAGCGGTGAACCGTCGCTGAAGGTCAGGCCAGGGCGCAATTTGATGGTGTAGACTTTGTTATCCGGGCTGACCGTCCAGCTCTCCGCCAGTCCCGGGACCAGCTTACCCTGACTGTCCCAGTCGATCAGGCGTGAAAAAATCACGTTAGTCACGTTCTCATCCCAGCCGTTGACGAAAAAGTAGGGGTTAAAGATCCCCTGCGGCTCGGAGATCCCGGCCACCACCGTGTCTTTCCGCAGTTTGGCGCTGGCCGGGATCTGGCTGGCGTCGGTGGCCGGGGTGATACCTTCTTTCAGGATCCCTTCCGCATGGGCAACAGAAGAAAATGCTACCACGCCGCCGAGCAGGGCCACTTTTAGCGCCAGGGCGAAGCGGGTTTTTCGGGTTTTTAATCCTTGTTGTAATCTGGACAAAAGTGCTACCTCATCAAATAATTGCGTGGTTATTTACAATTCATGACGAAAGATAAGAGGCGCACTTCGCCCTGTCTAACACTGAAACGCTATGATTTATAACTAATTATCCTTAGCAAAGGATCGGGAATATAATCCCATTCGATGGCTAAGAAGCAGTGGTTTCCGCTGTCTGATGATGGTGGGTCAGAATGCTGTCTGCGACCCAGCCATCCTGCGCCAACGCGCTGGCGGCCAGCGGCCCGCTCAGCCGGACCTGCAGCTGGCCGATCACCCGGCCCTGAATGCGCTCGCAGTTGCTGTACAGCAGTCGGGCGTCGCCTCCCAGCAGGCTGGCGATATGCTGCAGATTGGGTTCACGACCGCTGCTGCCGTCAAAACGTAAGGTCACGATCTGCTCGCCGTCGCGCAGCGCTGGCCCGGCCTCCGGGCGATCGGGGTGCTGCAGGCCGAGCATGGCGCGCGTCACCGGGTGCTGCGGGTTGCCAAACACGCGCCAGACATCGCCCTGTTCGACAATGCGCCCGCCCTCGAGCACGCTGACCCGATCGCAGAGGGTGCGAATGACCTCCATTTCGTGGGTGATCAGCACGATAGTCAGGCCCAGGCGCTGGTTAATCTCCTTGAGCAGGGTTAGCACCGACAGGGTGTTTTCCGGATCCAGCGCCGAGGTTGCCTCATCGCACAGCAGAATTTCCGGCTGAGTGACCAGCGCCCGGGCGATGCCGGTCCGTTGTTTCTGGCCGCCGGAGAGGCGGGCCGGGTAGCTGTCGCGCAGCGCGCTGAGGCCCACCAGCTCAAGCATCTCGCTGACCCGACGCTGGCGTTCGCCGGCCGGGACGCCAGCCATCTTCAGCGGCAAGGCGATGTTCTGCGCCACGGTTTTGGTGGCCATCAGGTTAAAGTGCTGAAAAATCATCGCCACCCGTCGACGCAGGTCGCGCAGCTGGCGCGTGGAGTAGCGCACGGTTGACTCGCCGTGGATGAACATCTCGCCGCTGTCGGCATTTTCCAGGCGATTAAACAGGCGCAGCAGGGTGGATTTTCCGGCTCCGCTGCGGCCGATGATGCCGAAAATTTCGCCCTGACGGATGGTCAGGTCAATGTCCTGTAGCGCCTGCACGCCGTTAGGATAGGCTTTGCTGATACCAGCAAACTCAATATGGGTCGGTGGGGCAGGGATATGCGTCACGATGATGCGCTCCGTTAGCCCGGGCAGCGGCTGACGCCGCTGCCCGCGGTGATTAGAATCCAGGTAAAATTTTGCCCTGATAACGCGTCAGAATGAACTGACGAACCGCGTCCGAATGCAGCGCTTGCGCCAGCTTCTGAATGCCCGGGTCCTGAATGTTGTCCGGGCGCGCCACCAGATATTCGACGTACAGATCGCTGCCTTTTTCCACCAGCAACGCTTTATCGGTGTCGATACCAGCCTCCAGCGCATAGTTGGCAAAGATAAAGGCCAGGTCGACCTGCTTCACCGCGCGCGCCAGCATGGCGCCCTCCAGTTCGCGGATCTTAAAGTGATGCGGGTTGCTGGTAATGTCCTTCGTTGCCGATTGCGGATTGTGCGGATCCTTGAGGGTAATCAGCCCGGCGTTGCTTAACATCACCAGCGCGCGGCCGGTGTTCACCGGATCGTTAGGGATGGCGATCGTGGCGCCGTCAGGCACCGCGGCGAGGGTCTTGTATTTGCTGGAGTAGGCGCCGAAGGGCTCGATATGCACTCCCACCACCGGTACAAGGTTGGTGTGGCGGGTCTGGTTGTAGTTATCGAGGAACGGCCGGTACTGGTAGTAGTTGGCGTCGAGGTGTTTCTCCGCCAGCTGCTGGTTAGGCTGAATAAAATCGTTAAACACTTTGACCTGTAAATCGACGCCCTCCTTCGCCAGCACCGGCTTCACAAATTCAAGGATTTCCGCATGCGGCACCGGCGTGGCGCCGACGATCAGCGTCTCGTTAGCCAGCGCTGCGGTGGAGAAGAGGGCCAGCAGTCCGGCGGCAATAATGGATTTTTTCATGATAAGGGTTTCCTGAGCAGAGAAGGGTAAGTTATTTGCGGCTGACGTAGCGCACCAGGCGGTCGCCGCTCATTTGCAGAAGCTGTACCAGCGCGATCAGCATCAGGACGGTGACCACCATCACATCAGTCTGAAAGCGCTGATAACCAAAACGAATGGCCAGATCGCCCAGCCCGCCGCCGCCGATCACCCCTGCCATCGAGGTGTAGTCGACCAGCAAAATGGCCGTCACGGTCACGGCGGCGATCAGCCCGGCCCGCGACTCCGGCAGCAGCGTGTGCCAGATAAGCTGCCAGGTGCTGCCGCCCATCGACCAGCTGGCCTCCACCAGGCCGTGCTCCACTTCGCGCAGGGCGGTTTCCACCAGCCGGGCGAAGAACGGGGCGCAGCCGGCGACCAGTGGCGGAATGGTTCCTTCCACCCCCAGCGAGGTGCCGGTCAGCAACGTGGTCACCGGGATCATCACGATGAGTAAAATGATGAACGGCAGGGATCGCAGCACGTTGACGCACAATGACAGCAGGCGGTAAAGGCGCGGGGCGTACAGCAAACGCGGCTCGCCGGTGAGATAGAGCACGATCCCCAGCGGAAGCCCCAGCAGTACTGTCCATCCCAGCGACCAGGCCAGCATGGTAAGGGTATCGAGGGCGGCCTGGGCCACATCGTTCCAGTCGATTTCCGCGAAAAACGCCAGCAGACTCGTCATATCAGTTCCAGTCATGTCGTTGCGGGCGAATGCCGTTCAGCACCCAGTTGCCAAGCAGCTGATACTTCCAGCGAACCGGGTCGTGCAGGGTGTGCACCCGGGCATTGCGCCAGTGGCGGTCGAGGTTGAGCGACTCACCGGTGGCGCGAGTCCCCCCCAGCTCGAACAGGCGGCTGGCGGCCTCCAGCGCCACTTCGGTGGTCCAGATTTTGGCGCGGGCGACAGCCAGCGACGCCTCGGCGACATGCTCTTCGCTGAGGTCATTTTTATAGCGGTCGAGCACCCGTCCCGCCCGCTCCAGCAGCGCGTCGGCTGCGGCAAGGCGGCTGTCCAGTTGACCGATATGGTAGATAGTCAGCGGATCGTCGCTCGCCCGCGCCACACCGGCGTCGATCCACGGCCGGGCGCTGTGGCGCACGAACGCCACGGTATCGTCCAGCGCCGCACGGGCGATACCGGCGTCTATCGCCGCGGTGGTCAGCTGGGCGAAGGGGCCGGCGAGGGTCGGGCTGGCGTAAGACTTCCAGGTTGGAAAAAGGTGGAAAGGATTAACCGGCAGATTGTCGGCCAGCACGGTACCGCTGGCGGTGGTGCGCTGACCGAGGCACGCCCAGTCATTGACCACCGTCAGTCCCGGGCTGTCGTGCGGCACGAAAGCGAGCTGGGCGCGTTCGTCGGCGTCCAGCGCCAGAATGCCAATCCAGTGGGCGTACAGCGAGCCGGTGCAGTAGCCTTTACGGCCATTGATCCGCAGGTCCCCGGCGCCTTCCTCGATACGGGTACGAATATCGAGCACCGTTTTCCCTCCGGTTTCCGACAGGGCATTGGCGAAGCGATAGCCCTGCAATACCTGGGCGAAAAAAAACGCCTGCTGCTCGTCGCTGCCCTGCAGACGAATGTCCTCCAGCAGGCAGTAGTGATTCTGGGGGATCTGGCCTAACGACGGATCGGCCGCGGAGAGAATGGCGATAACCTGCGCCAGAGTCGCGGCCGAAACCTCGGCGCCGCCAAAGCGGCGTGGCACCGTGATGCCCCACAGTCCGCTGTTGGAATAGGTGTTGACGATCTCCGCCGGAACGATACCCGTGCGGTCGCGCTCGGCGGCGCCGGGTTTAAGCACGGCGGCGATCTCATGGGCGATGGCAAGGGCTTCCGCATCGCTGGCAATAATATGCGCCTGCGGCGTGGACTGGGTGTAAGGCAGAGCGGGTGAACTGGCTGACATCATCTTCTCTCTTATTCAGTAGATAGCTTATGCATAAATTAGATAAATAAATAATTCATAATGCCTGGGGGTTATATGCATGAATAAGCAAAACCTGTGCCAGCGAGAGAGGAAGGCGCGATGGCGGTATTTAGCGGGTTGCAGAGGTCTGCTGGTGGTGCGGACTGCTGCAAATGCAGCGTACTTTTGCGCCGGCTGTTGCAAAGGCAACAGGAGGGGGAACGACCGCCGGGCGTGAAGGAAGGAACAAGGCGGTCAGTTCAGAGCGGACGTCAGCGGTGCGTCGTCGCAAGGGCGGTCTGCCGATCAGGCGACGATTTCAATCAGGTTGCCATCGGGATCGGCGATCACTGCCTCATAATAGCCGTCGCCGGTGGTGCGCGGCGGCGAAACCAGTATCCCCGCAGCCTCGGCGCGTTGGGCGAGGGCATCGACCTGTTCCGCCCCGCCCACCGAGAGGGCCAGATGTACCCAGCCGGTATGGTTGTTATCCGCGCTGGCCGGCTGCAGGCCAGGCTTGGTCATCAGCTCGATCACTACCTCATCGTCAATGGTGACAAAATAGGAGGCAAAGCCGGGGTTGGTCTGGCTTAGGTATTTTTCATTGATGCTGGCGGCAAAGAACTCCACCCAGAAGCGGGCCTGGACGTCGAGCTGTTGGGTCCACAGGGCGAAATGGGCAATTTTCATGGTAAACCTCCGGGCAGGAACATTGACAATCAAAGCAGCGCAGACGATCATGCTTGCTGTTGCTCGTTTTTGATAATTTAAGGAGTTATCGTGCTCGATTATGCTGCTTTTCCCCAACAGCGACAAGCGTTGATTTGCCAGATCCTGCAGGAAAACGGCAGAGTGGTGTGCGCGGAGCTGGCGGCGCGGCTTCAGGTGTCGGAGCACACCATCCGCCGCGATCTGCATGAGCTCAGTCGTGAGGGGTTCTGTAAAAAGGTGTATGGCGGGGCGGTGCTGAGCCTGCCGGAGGCCGGGGACTACAGTGAACGGAAAGATAAAAATCGAGCAATAAAGCTCAGGATCGCGCAACAGTGTGCCAGGCTGGTGAAGCCCGGCGGTACCCTTTTCATTGATACCGGGACCACCAATCTGGCGATGGCCGAGGCGCTACCCGCCGAGCTGGCGCTGACGGTGGTAACGAACTCACCGGAGATCGCCGCGGTACTGGTGAAAAAACCGTTGTATGACGTGGTGATCCTCGGGGGGCAGGTGCAGCGGGCGAGCGGCGGCTGCGTCGGCGCCGCGGCGGTGGCTCAGGTGCAGGGCATGTTATTCGACCAGGGGTTTATCGGCGGCTGCGCGATGGCGCCAGAGTCGGGCCTGACCGGTTTTGACTATGCCGACTGCGAGTTCAAGAAAGCGGTGATTAAGCAGTGCAGCGAAATAATCATCGGCCTGACCTCGGATAAAATTCCGGCGGTGGCGCGGTTTGTGGTCGCCGCGAGCAGCGATATCGATGTGCTGGTGGTAGAAGAGAATATCAGTCGCGAATATCGCGTTGCCTTTCAGCAGCACGATATTCGCATCCATACCGTGTAGCCCGTTAGCGGGTGAGGGAGGTGGCGATAAGCCGCAGGCCCAGCGCCCCCAGCACCGTCGCGGTGGCGATGTCGATCCGCCGCTTCAGCCGCAGGTAGACGCGCCGCGGGCGATCGGCAGATAGCACCAGCGCCACCAGCGAATACCAGCTGACGTCAATCAGAAAGCTCATCAGCGGCACGATGTAGTAAAAGGCGGTGGGGATCTGCGCTGGCAGCAGGGCGGTAAAAATTGAGGCGAACACCAGCGCGGTTTTGGGATTGCTCAGCTGGGTATACAGCCCATCGCGGAAGGTCTTCAGCAGCGAATGGTTGCCAGCCATGCCGCTGGCGGAAAAGTCCATCGGCTGCGCCGACCCGCGGAAAATCTTATAGCCCAGCCATAACAGGTAGAGCCCGCCCGCTACTTTCAAGCCAATAAACAGCTCCGGCACCGCGGTGAGCACCTTCTGCAGGCCCAGCATTGCCATAATGGAAAAAATGGCGGCGCCGGCGCCGGTACCGAGGGCGGTCACCAGACCGTGCACGCGCGAGCGAGCGACGGCATTGCGCGCAACAAAGATAAAGCTTGGACCGGGACTGATCACGCCCATGATCAGCACCGCGGCAATGGCCATCAGGCTGGATAAGAACATAGCGACTCCTGTGATGTCCGCCGCCGGCAGGCGGTCGGTACCGTGTGGACGGTTGAGCTAAACAGAGTAGCAAACTGGTTCAGGAAAGCACGTCAAAAAGGTGTGGACAAGGCAGGGCGGAGCGGGCGTTGGCGGCGCGCGTTTTCTGCGCAACTGTTTGAATAACGATTCCCATTCTTGTCATCAATGGTAAACTGAATAACTGTGATCTTTGTCATACCGTAATAACTACAGAGAAGAGACACTGCTATGCAACATATCATTGAGGGCTTCCTCAACTTCCAGAAAGAGATCTTCCCCCAGCGTAAAGAGCTCTTCCGTAGCCTGGCCTCCAGCCAGAATCCCAAAGCGCTTTTCATCTCCTGTTCAGACAGCCGTCTGGTGCCTGAACTGGTAACCCAGCAGGAGCCGGGACAGCTCTTTGTCATTCGTAACGCCGGGAATATCGTGCCGTCTTTCGGGCCGGAGCCAGGTGGCGTTTCTGCTACCATCGAATATGCCGTCGTTGCGCTGGGCGTGACGGATATCGTGATCTGCGGCCACTCCAACTGCGGCGCGATGAAAGCGATCGCCACCTGCCAGTGCCTTGAGCCGATGCCGGCGGTGTCCCACTGGCTGCGCTATGCTGATGCCGCGAAAGCGGTGGTGGAAAAGAAAACCTGGGCCAGCGAAACCGATAAGGTCAACGGCATGGTGCAGGAAAACGTCATCGCTCAGTTGAACAACATCAAAACCCATCCGTCGGTGGCGGTCGGTCTGCGCGACCATACCCTGCGCCTGCACGGCTGGTTCTACGACATTGAAAGCGGCGACATTCAGGCGCTGGATAAAAACACGAAATCCTTTGTTTCCCTGTCGGAAAATCCGGACGTCTTTTTCGAATAAAGCCGTTCCCAGGGCACGGAGGCCCTGTTCATCTCCTCACCACTCCACGCAAATTTTGCCGAAATGGGCGCCGCTTTGCAGATAGCGGAAGGCATCCGGTAAGGCTGTAAAATCAAACACTTTATCGATAACCGGCCGCGACGCCTGCAGGTTCAGGGCGTTGACGTAGTCCTGTTGTTGCCGTCTATTACCTACCACCAGCCCCTGCAGTCGGGCCTGTTTACTCATCAGCAGATGGGTGGGGACATGCCCCTCGAAGCCGGTCAGGACGCCGATCAGGGCGATGTGTCCGCCAACACTGACCGCCTCGAACGACTGCCCCAGGGTGCCCGGCCCCCCCAGCTCCAGAATGAGATCGGCCCCGCGATGGCCGGTGATATCCTGCACCGCGGCGCCCCATTCCGGGGTGGTTCGGTAATTGATGAGATGATCGGCCCCCAGCGTGCGAGCACGAGCGAGCTTTTCATTTGACGACGAGGTGACGATCACCTGCGCGCCCATACTTTTCGCCAGCTGCAGGGCGGTTATCGACACGCCGCCGGTGCCGAGCGTCAGTACCGTATCGCCTGCTTTTAACCGTCCTTCGACAACCAGCGCGCGCCAGGCGGTAAGACCGGAAGTGGTTATGGTTGCCGCTTCCCTGAAACTCCACCCCTCAGGTGCATGGGTAAAATGGCTGGCCGGCCTGACGACATACTGGCAGGCGAACCCCTCCGCGCCATCGCCCGGGGTCTGACTGAAGTCGCTCACCTGTGGACCGGGGCGGCCATCCAGCCACTGCGGGAAAAAGCCCGCGACCACCCGGTCACCCGGCTGAAATTCGTTCACCCCGGCGCCAACCGCTTCCACCACGCCGGCGCCATCCGCCATCAGGATCCGCCGATCGGCGGTGGGAATAACGCCCGTTGCGACCAGCAAATCATGGTAGTTCAGCGAGGTGGCGTGCAGCGCCACCCGGATCTCGCCTGCGGCGGGCGCGCCGGGGTCAGCAAGATCGACAAGCTGCAGGTTCTCAAGCGAACCGGGTTTTTTGACTGTCCAGGCTTTCATCATCAGGCTCTCTTTTCTGGAGGATACAGTCAGTATTGGTCGGGAACGGGGAGAGCGCCACAGCCTGTCTGTCGGGACATCACTGAAAGGGAAAAGGGGAAAAAATAAAGCGCCGTTAAAAACGGCGCTTTATTTATTGCTAACGGCTAAAAGGATTATTTGCTCAGCTCAGCCGTCATATGGACACGATTGTTAAACTGGGCGCTGGTGATTTTATAGGATGCACCCTGTTCCGCGGCCTGGGCGGCGATTTTTGCTTCAGCACGGTCCAGTGTGGAAGCGGTAGCGCTGACGCTCTGGGCGAAGCTGACAGAAGAGAACAGAGACAGTGCAGCAACAGCAACGAAAGTTTTGATGGATTTCATGGTCGTATTCCTTAATCTGGTGTCTGATAAAGGGCTTGTTGCCCTGATGTGATAAAGAATACGCTTGACTCCTGCAGGTTAAAATCAAAACAATTTGCGAATCTTGTTCAAATAATATGAATGATTTTCCGCTGCGTGCAACGCGGCCTGTTGCTGCCGGGCAAGTCTTGCCCCTGGCGTATAACTGGCAAGGTCGGATGAGAGCGGGTTAAACGTTGGCCCGGTGGTCATAAAATGGTGAAAATGGGTATGGCTGACCAGATGAAAATTCACCTTAATCCGTTCCAGTCCGTTATAGACTCGCTTGCGATTGATCCCCAGCGTGGTCGCCAGTTGATTCACCGACTGTCCCTTCATGGTGGCGGCGATCATGCGCATTTCCAGGCGGTTGAGGGGGGCTCGTTGACGGGAAGAGGTACTCTGACGCTGATGACGCGGCACCAGAGGCCAGCGACGATCGGCCAGCCTGCGCAAAAGGCGGCCAACCTCCAGAACGCTTTCCCGCTGGCTAACCCACAGGAGGGTATCCGCGAAAAAGGCGCGTCCGCGCCTCACGTTGCCGGCCGAGGTAAAGCCGATCACCAGACTCTGATAACGCAGGGCTAATTCAGCGGCGGCCTGATAATCGTGAAAGTTTTCCAGCGATAAAATAATCACATCCAGCCCAGCCGGATCGGGAAAATGGCTAAGTGGCAGCGAATGAATAATGTTCAGCCCGGGCAGGGTCTCCTGAATATCTCTGAAACACTGGGCGAGGCCGATATTAAAAAAAACATTATTGCTGTGAATTAAAATATTCAACGGATAAACCCTGTTACAAGCGATGTAAACGGCGCGGAGAGGGGATTAGCTGCGTACCAGGAGTTTATTCATATCAGCAGGCGAGGTATTAATGTAATTCATCATGCCCGGTGGTTTGAATGAGTAAATTTCGGCTACGACCGCATTGTTAATATAATACCCGGCGCACTTGACCCGAATAATTAATGCGCTTTCAACGCCAGCCTGGCTAAGACGAGCTTTTAACGTCTGAATAACCTGCCATAATCGCTGCGCAGACGGGCGAAGGTTATTTTTTTCCCAGACGTTAATCATCAACTCTTCATCGCTGACCACCCGTTCTCTGCCATGCGCCAACAGATATTCCAGTAAACAGGCCATGGTACTGCGTAGCTGAACTTGCGTTCGCGTCCCTCGCAGCGCGATAATTTCCCGATGATGCAGGCAGTAGAAAATATTATCTGCTAACTTATAGCCAAGCAGTTTATAGCCCTTAGTCATCTACCACTCCCTGACAAATCCAGTTATTGCCGGTGCAGAGTACCTGCCTGCTGCTGACTGACCAAGTGAATTTTATCTGTTAGAATAATCAAAACAAATAACCATATTCGTATACATAACTAGAATAAAAATCTGAAAAATGATTATTGCTCTGCAGGATTGTATGGTATAGGAAAAGTCTTAAACAAACGTCAGGCGCTGGTAAGCGGTTGAATATATAGGTGTCAGGAAAAACTAAATGCATTTATATTGATCTAGATCAATTTTGCTTATTTCGGGAGGCTTTCACCATTTACATACTAAAACAAAGATTGAAATAACTTCCGTTACGCGATGATAAGCTGATTCTGAACTTATGGAACAACCCAGGGAATTGTTCATTACTTTTCAGGAGCGTTTTTATGGTCATTGCAACTCGTAAGCCTCTGTGTACCAAACGCTGGTCGGCCAGCCCGGCCTCCCAGGATCTTCAGTTGACTCAGCTACGCCACCCGTGGGTCGCCACCAAAGCCAGCTGCAAAAGCAAAAAAGCCTGGAAAAGCCGCAGTTAGCGGCCTGCCCAACCCCCTGACATAAAGCCCTGCTTGTTCCTGCGGACAAGCAGGGCTTACCTCTGCGACCTTTACACCGACTGCAACAGATAACCAGAAGGCGTCTCCACCACCCTGGCAAAGCCGGGCAGACCAAGATGCATGCCGGCGATCAGCCATTGTTCGCTGGCGGCCTGGCGCAGCAGACATTCCCGGGTTTGTCGGGCCTGTTCAGGATCGACGTCGAAGGCGATCGACACCGACGTCCGGGTGGTCTGAATGGTCGGGAAATGGACAATATCCCCCCAGATGAGCAGCGAGGTATCGCCCGCCTCGAGACGATACCCGGTATGGCCGGGCGTATGGCCGGGCAGAGGGCACGGGTGGATCCCGGCGACCGTCTCCTCACCATCAACTTCGCGAATTTGCGCCGCGCAGATTGCCAGTACGCGGTGGACGAGCAGCACGTTGCGCCGGCCGCGATCGCTGGCGTTGTCCAGTGTGGATGCCGCCAGCCAGTAAGCGCGTTCCCGCGAAGGCAGGAACACCGTGGCGTTGGGATACGCCGGGGCGCCGGTTGCCGTCAGCAACCCGCCGATGTGATCCGGGTGCGCGTGGGTGAGGAGGATGGTGTCAATCTCCTCAGGGCGTACGCCGAGCAGCGCCAGATTGGCGATAAGCGCACCGCCGACGCCATTGACTCCCCCGGTGCCGGTATCCACCAGTACGGTGTGCCCGCGTCCGCGGATAAGATAGGCGCCGATCGCAATGGCCTCCGGTGAGGCTAACCCGGCGTTCCGCTGCAGGCGCTCCGCCTCCTCAGGCGTGATACCCGAGAGTAAGGACAGTGGCGCCGACATCTGACCATCACTGACGGCGGTCACCGTCAGGTCGCCTGCGGTCAACGTATAAAAGGGAGCTGGTGTCATGGCGACCTCACGCGCGTTGCGCCGGGTTACGTAACCGGGCGGTGATGGGCTGATAGATAAAGACGGCGGCAGCCGTGGCCAGGTGATGCAGGTCGTTATGCGGGACGATGGCGGCATACCGGGTTTGTTGCGTCGCCAGGCCGCCAGGCAGCAGGACGATTGCCGGAGAGATGGGTAGCGTCTGAGGCGTGTCGCTCAGCAGTAGCACCTCATCAGACCGGACCTCCCGCACGCCGCTATCTGCAACATAGAGGTGGCGGTGCCAGTCGGTGATCGCCGATTGCCAGCGGGCAAAATGGCCGCCACCGTTGCGGCGGTAGGCGTCGCTGTCGATGACGGTAGCATCGTGGATATCGTGCAGCGCCAGATAGCGGGGGCAGCCCTCGCTGAGGGCGCGGAAGCGCTGAGAGGCGTAAAAACCGGGCACAGAGACCAGCGCCGGCAGTTTTTCCTGATTGTAAAAGGTATTCCACGCCGCTTCGCTTTGGGGATCGGTGTAGGCGCATTCGACGACATAGAGCATAGTGACCTCGATGGACAGATGATTGAGCGCGCAAAGCGCTTTAGTGAGTTTTCATCATCCTATCGGCTAAAAATGGCGCTGAAAAACGATGTTAATTCAATAGTCAGTGATATTATGTCACTGACTTTCGGTGAGCCTGCACAAGGAGCATTGGCTATGCGTCGTAAAATCCCCAGCAGCGCTGCGCTACTGGCTTTTGAGGCCGCTGCCCGTCACGGCAACTTTGCCCGCGCGGCGGCGGAACTCGCGTTAACGGAAGGGGCCATCAGCCGGCAGATTGCCCGTCTGGAAGCGCTCCTCGACAGTAAACTTTTCGACAGGACGGGGAGCCGGGTGCGGCTCAATCCGGCTGGCGCCCGCTATGCCCGCCAGGTCCGCGAGATCCTTGCCCGTCTGGAGCGGGATACCCACGATGTCAGCGGGATGCCCTCCGATGGGCATAGTCTGGAGATCGCCGTGCTTCCTACCTTTGCCAGCCGCTGGTTAATCCCCCGGCTTGGACGCTTTGCAGCGCAGCATCCGCATATTGTGGTCAATATTGCCGCCCGCAGCGATCCCTTCATCCTCCCGGGCAGCGGTTTTGATGCCGCCATCCATTTTGATCACCCGGCGTGGACTGGCATGGATGTGACGTTTTTGTTCGAGGAGTACCTGCTGCCGGTCTGTCATGCGGCGCTGCTGACGAATGACGATCTCCCCGGGCAACTGAACCGATTACCGCGCATTCACCGGCGGCAAAACCCTGACGCCTGGCTGCACTATGCCCGGGAGTGCGGGCTGGCACTGGATAATCCGGCGCAGGGGCCGCGCTACGATCTGCATGAGATGGCCATCGCCGCAGTACTGAGCCAGCAGGGGGTGGCGCTGGTGCCGAAGATGTATGTGGAAAGCGAGCTGCGCGCCGGGACGCTGGTCGCTCCGTGGCCGGGCTCCCCGACGCTGGCCAAGCGCTTTTGTCTGATCAAACCCGGTGGCGGGGAGGGAGAGCTGGCGCTGCAGGTGTTTGAGCGCTGGCTGCAGACGGAGATTGCAGCCGGTTAAGTCAGGGCTGGCCCGGGGGGAGGCTGCGTCGCCCGCTGGCGGGCATATTTCCCCGGCGATATCCCGGTATAGCGGGTAAAGGCTACGCTGAACGCGCTGGCCGAGCCATAGCCGATGCGCTCGGCGATATCCGCAATGCTGATGCCCGTCTCGCTCAGCCACTGCATGGCCAGGGTCATTCGCCAGCCTAACAGATAGCCCATCGGGGTCATCCCGGTCAGGTCGGTAAAGCGTTCAAATAACGTCGAGCGAGACAGCGCACAGTCGGCGGCCAGGGCGTTGACCGTCCAGCGTCTGGCGGGGGCCCGATGCAGCAGGCGGATTGCCTGGGCGATCCGCGGGTCGCTCAGCCCGCGCATCAGACCGGGGGTCGCGAGCGTGCCGGAGGAACGGATCGCCTCGATAAAAAGCAGCTCGACCATCCGCGCCAGAACGAAAGATTTGCCCGCACGATCAGCCTGCGCTTCCTCTTTCAGCAGCCCGACAAAGGTGGCCAGCCGCGGTTGATTGCGGACCACCACAAAGGCTGGCAACAGCGAGGCCAGCAGGCTGGCGTTCGTCGAACCGGAAGCGCAGTGGCCAATCAGCGCCTGCATCTGCGCAGGCTTGTCGAGGGCTCCCAGCCGAAAGTGTCCCTCCGCCAGTTGCACCGGGATGGTCTCCAGCGCTGGTGAAGGGGACGGGGTCAGGCTGGTTAGCGCGAAGCGGTACGCCGCCGGGATCAGAATAAAATCCCCGGCGCGCAGGATCTGCGGCTCATGCTGGTCAATTTCCAGCCGACAGCCTCCTTCCAGCACGACGCCATAAAATGACAACCCCTGGTCCGAGCGTATCACTCGCCAGTCTCCCGCCCCCTCAACGGTTTTGGTCAGCACCGCTCTGAGGTTTAGCATGGCAATGACCTCCGCCAGCGGATCGCTCATTTTCGGACTCCTGCGAAAGAATGATGGATTATTGACCCTATATCGTCCGGCATGGTCTGTCTATGATCAAAAGGAAGAAGCCATTCGGAGACAGAGATATGCAAACGATTATGATCACCGGCTGTTCATCGGGTTTTGGCCTGGAGACGGCGCGTTATTTTCTTGAACAGGGCTGGAAGGTTATCGCCACAATGCGCGCTCCGCAGAAAGGTGTGTTACCCGCCAGCGACCGCCTGCGGCTGGTACGTCTTGACGTCACTTCGGCGCAGAGTATCGCGGAGGCCATTGCCGAAGCCGGAGAGATTGATGTGCTGGTTAACAACGCCGGGGTGGGGATGCTTAATGCCCTGGAGGGCGCGTCGCGCGAGGCGATAGCAGACCTGTTTGCCACCAATACCCTGGGAACGATTGCCATGACCCAGGCGGTGATCCCCCGGTTCAGAGCGCGACGAAGCGGGACGATCGTTAATATTACCTCGGCGGTCACCCTGCAACCGATGCCCCTGCTGGCGGTCTACACCGCGAGTAAGGCGGCGGTGAATGCCTTCACGGAGTCGCTGGCGCTGGAGCTTCGGCCCTTCAGTATCCGTGTCGGGCTGATCCTGCCGGGACGCGCTCCCCAGACCCGCTTTGGGGAAAACGCCCGCCGGACGATGGGGCAGCTCCCGGAGAGCTATACGGCGCTCGGCCAGCAGATCTTCGACAGCATGCAGGATAACGCCAGCGTGACGCAGGCGACCGATGTCGCTCAGGCCGTCTGGCGAATGGTGCACGATCCTGATGCCCCTTCGCGGCTGCCGGCAGGGGAAGATGCCCTGGCGATGGCTCAGGCCAGTCTTCGCCGTGTCTGAAGGCAATATGCGGGTTTTGTCTGTCAGACGGTAGGTGCGCAAGCTGCCGCTGCGCTTTATGGCCGGGGAATATTATCCCTGTCAGGATCGCATGGATAATATTAGCGGGTTATACGAAATAACGGTCAGGCGGCGCTTACTGATGTAAATCAGGATAGCAATGTATTTCATGGTGCGTTTTCGCCGCTTATTCTGGATATGTGCGAACCGCCCGCCATATTACGACATGAGCAATGGCTCTGGTCTTTTATATGTAATTTCTCAATGTGATTCGGGCGTTAATCTTAAAAAGTTAGTCTGGCCCGGTCGGGGCTGGACTTTCTTTATTCTACTGTGGCAGGGTTTCCTCCCTGTTGTACCGCGCGCTCGCTTTTTTACGCCAGGGAATAGTTTTCAGTATGGAATATTTCTTTGGTGGATTATGAATATAAAACGAACATTACTCATCATTCTTTCCCGTGTTATCAGGGGAGCTGGTATGGGATTAGGTACTTCAGGTATCGCGCTGGCTGGCTGGTTCTTTTTTTTCTCAGTGAATGAATATAAATTTTTCTGGGGTTTACTTTCAGTTGTGGAATTCCTGGTGGGGTATCTGATATATCGATTTGCATATGCATATATTTATGATGAATGGAATGATTATCATTAAAAAATTAAACGCGTGGTCTGTTGTTCGATTTTGATGCTCATGACTGTGGAGTAAAAATATGAGTGTGATGGGTGCCCTTTCAAATACTTGAAGTGTCGTTTTGCCAGCGTTAATTTTGTCTGAATCTGAGGGACGAGACCCAGTGCAATTTGTGAACGGGCTTCATGACGTAAAATTCGGGCCACACTGAGTGAAATTTCAGGTTAGAGGCCGAAACTCATGCGGCATTGTTTTCCGTTATGATAGTAGTGAAAGTGCCATTTTTGCTTCCAGATTTGCTGACAAACAGGGAGAGGCCTTCCATGTCGGTCAGAGAGTAGTTTTGAGGATGAATCGCAGCGTTACGAATGGCCGTGTCGGTAATGGCATAGTCGTCACCTTAGTTTTGTCTGCAGTATTCTGTAACGTCAACGCCTGAATTTTTGAAGCCTGAAATGTTTTCCGCCGGGAAAAAATGCCTTGCTGCAATGATACTTTTCCCGTCGTTCGTGGACTAAAGCGCCATTTAGATGTGCTCAAAAATGTACCTAAAAGGGTTGGCTTCCCCTGGACTAGTGTGGAATATGCAAGGAAAACGCTTTGCCAATACACAACATTTTAAGTCAGCAATACCATCGGGGGGAGGCAGGTAATAAAACTCAGGAATTACAGAAGGATAACTGATTGGTGCGTCTGAATGGACTCGAACCATCGACCCCCACCATGTCAAGGTGGTGCTCTAACCAACTGAGCTACAGACGCATTATGGTGCGTTTAATTGGACTCGAACCAACGACCCCCACCATGTCAAGGTGGTGCTCTAACCAACTGAGCTATAAACGCATTATGGTGCGTTCGATTGGACTCGAACCAACGACCCCCACCATGTCAAGGTGGTGCTCTAACCAACTGAGCTACGAACGCAATGTTGTGGTGACAACGGGGACGCATATTAGCGGCAGGGAGAGGATGTGGCAAGAGGTAAACGTCACTTTTCTTGCACATTGCATGCGATTGCGGAACTTTTACCCATTCCGGATATATTTTACTGAACCACAAGGATATTTCTTCGCCAGCGAGCGTCACTGCTCTCTTTTTTTAGCCAGTCTAACCCTGCGCGGGAGGGTTGCCGTTGTGTTAAATTATCGGCCACCAGAAGAGAGGGAGTAATAACGAAGATGAAATCGATTGGTATTTTTTGCGGTTCTTCAGCTGGCGAACATCCGCTGTATCTCGACACCGCCCGTCTGGTCGGACGTACGCTGGCGCAGCAGGGGCTGGCGCTTGTCTATGGCGGCGGCAAAGTCGGTCTGATGGGGACGGTCGCCGATGCGGCGCTGGAGGCCGGTGGCGTGGTGATCGGCGTGATGCCGCGCGGCCTGGTGGAGCGGGAAATTGCCCACCGCGGCTTGACGGAGCTGCATGTGGTCGAGGATATGCACGAGCGGAAAACCAAAATGGCGGCGCTGGCGGATGGCTTTATTGCCCTGCCGGGCGGGGCGGGGACGCTCGAAGAGATTTTCGAACAGTGGACCTGGGCGCAGCTGGGGATACATGAAAAACCGTGCGCGTTCCTGAATATCAAGGGTTATTACGATCCGCTTCAGGCGATGGTCGACAACATGGTGAGGGAAGGGTTTATGCACCCGCGCTACGCGGAGATGCTGCCGTTTGCTACCTCGGCAGACGAGATTATCGCCGGTTTTCGCGACTATACGCCGCCGGCCCGTAAATGGGTTCAGCAGCCCGCTATTTAAACATCAAGCGAAGGGTAAACAGCGCGCAGACGATGAGCAGTAACAACAGCAATTCGAAGCGATAGCGTTGCAGCATGATGTCCTCCTGAAAAAAAACCGGCGCTGTTCAGCGCCGGTTTATCACCTTAACGCTCTGACCATTATGCCGCTGGTTTAACCGCCGGTTTAGCAGCGTGGTGCGCCGCTTTATGGTGTTTCTTCGCAGCCTGCGCTTTCTGCGCGACTGCCGGTTTCGCAGCGGCTTTATGGTGTTTCTTCGCAGCCTGTGCTTTCTGCGCTACTGCCGGTTTCGCAGCGGCTTTGTGGTGTTTCTTCGCAGCCTGGGCTTTTTGCTCAGCAGCCGGTTTTGCAGCGGCTTTATGGTGCTTCTTCGCCGCCTGGGCTTTTTGCTCAGCAGCCGGTTTTGCAGCGGCTTTGTGGTGTTTCTTAGCGGCCTGCGCTTTCTGCTCGGCTGCCGGTTTTGCAGCGGCTTTGTGATGTTTCTTATGGTGTACGGTGGTGTGGCTGGCAGCTGCAGCCGGGGTGGTGCTGGCGGCGTCGGCAGCGAAAGCAACTGATGACAGACCCATAGCAGCGGCAACGACCAGAGCTAATACTTTTTTCATTCTGAAATCCTCGAATTGGTTTCTTGAGTAACCCCACTGCGGGGCTGTTGACCACACTATATGCGTCTCGGGGAGTGCCATCAGTGAGTCTTTGGTGTCGGGGAGTAACGGAATGTACAACGCGGTCGCAATGCCGGAGAACGAAAAAGCCCGCCGGAGGGGCGGGCTTTGAAGGGATTAGCGCGCGGCGCGCTGTAAGATGATGCTGGAAGACTGGCGCTGGAGAAAACGCATCCGCAGCATCATCATGATGGCGGCGGAGGTCAGGCCGATGATAAATCCACACCAGAAACCGGCGGGCCCCATGCGTGGCACAACCATATCGGTCAACGCCAGCAGATAGCCGCTCGGCAAACCCAGCACCCAGTACGCGGTAAAGGTAATAAAAAAGATAGACCGCGTATCTTTATAGCCGCGCAGAATGCCGCTGCCGATCACCTGGATGGAGTCGGAGATCTGATAGATAGCCGCCAGCAGCATCAGGTGCGAGGCCAGCAGCACCACCTCGGGATTATCGTTATACAACAGGGCAATCTGTTCACGCATCAGCACGGTAAAGATAGCGGTAAATACCGCCAGGCAGACGCCCACGCCCACACCGGTGCGGGCCGAAACCTGGGCATCGATCGTTGAACCTTGTCCGAGACGGAAGCCGACGCGAATGGTGACCGCCGCCGCCAGCGATAGCGGCAGAACGAACATCAATGAGCTGAAGTTAAGCGCGATCTGGTGACCGGCGACGTCAATGATCCCCAGCGGGGAGACCAGCAGCGCGACGACGGCAAACAGCGTGACTTCAAAGAACAGCGCCAGAGCAATGGGCAGCCCCAGCTGCACCAGTCGTAACAGGACGGCGAAATCGGGACGGCTGAAGCGCTCGGCGCAGCGGATATCCCGCATCGAACGCGCCCGGCGCACCCACCACAGCATACTGGCGAACATCACCCAGTAAACCGAAGCCGTCGCTACGCCGCAGCCGACGCCGCCCAGTTCGGGCATGCCGAAATGACCATAGATAAAGATATAGTTCACCGGAATGTTGACCAGTAAGCCGATAAAGCCCATGACCATCCCGGGCTTGGTTTTCGCCAGCCCTTCACACTGGTTACGGGCAACCTGGAAGAACAGATAGCCCGGCGCCCCCCACAGCAACGCGCGCAGATAGCCAACCGCCTTCTCTGCCAACAGCGGGTCGATATTATGCATGGAGCTGATGATATAGCCGGCGTTCCACAGCACGACCATGATCAGCACCGAGACAAAGCCGGCCAGCCAGAAGCCCTGACGTACCTGCTGTGCGATGCGATCCCGCCGTCCGGAGCCGTTAAGCTGCGCCACCACCGGGGTCAGCGCCAGCAGCAGCCCGTGGCCAAAGAGGATCGCCGGCAGCCAGATGGAGGTCCCGATGGCCACGGCGGCCATATCCGTGGCGCTGTAGCCACCCGCCATCACGGTATCGACAAAACCCATCGCCGTCTGCGCCACCTGCGCAAGGATGACGGGTATAGCCAGAGCTAATAACTGACGCGCTTCAACGAAATACTTCTGCACGTGAACACCTTTGTTTTGTTGTTATTTTGAGACTAAAAAAGCCGCCGTAACTGGCAGCAAGGGGATAAAAATGAGGAATTTCCAGTCTATTGTAGCGAGGATTAGCCATTAAGCCAGTGAAAAAAGAGTCGAGGCACGAAGCGCGCTGGCAACCGCTTTGCCCTCCTGTTATTGTTCCCGATAGCGAAAACGGTAATGATACCGTCATGATTTTCAACAGGAGCCTAACATGTTTACTGGTATTGTTCAGGGAACCGCGAAAGTGGTCTCCATTGATGATAAACCCAATTTTCGCACCCACGTGGTGGAGCTACCGGCGCATATGCTGGAGGGGCTGGAAACTGGCGCCTCGGTAGCCAATAACGGCTGTTGCCTGACGGTGACCGAAATAAACGGCGCGCACATTAGCTTCGATTTGATGAAAGAGACGCTGCGTATTACCAACCTCGGCGATATTCAGATCGGGGATGAAGTGAACGTCGAGCGGGCGGCGAAATTCAGTGATGAAATCGGCGGGCATCTGATGTCCGGCCATATTATGACCACGGCGGAAATCGTGAAGATCCTCACTTCCGAAAATAACCGGCAGATCTGGTTTAAAGTGCAGGATCCGACGCTGATGAAATATATCCTCTATAAAGGCTTCATCGGTATTGATGGTATCAGCCTGACGGTGGGTGAGGTGACGGCAACCCGTTTCTGCGTGCATCTTATCCCGGAAACGCTGCAGCGGACCACGCTGGGCGCGAAAAAGCTGGGCGACCGCGTCAATATTGAGATTGACCCGCAGACTCAGGCGGTTGTCGATACGGTTGAACGCGTGCTGGCCGCGAAAGACGCTGCATCTAAGGTGAATGAAGCCTGAAAAAAATCCCCCGCCGGTGAGCGGGGGAGATTTTGTTAGCGGGCGATGCGCAGTCCATGTTCAATACCGCGCGAGAACACCACCTGCCAGAGCTGAATGTCACGGGCGCGGAAGGCGCCGGCGCAGGCGTTCAGGTAATAGCTGAACATCCGTTTGAAACGTTCAGAATAGTTATCGGCAATTTCTGGCCAGCTGGCGAGAAAACGCTCATGCCAGGCCATCAGGGTGGTGTCATAATCGGCGCCGAAGTTATGCCAGTCTTCCATCACAAAGTGCTTCTCGCTGGCATCGGCGATCTGCCGAACCGACGGCAGACAGCCGTTGGGGAAGATATATTTATCGATCCACGGGTCGACGTTATGGTCGGTGACTTTGGAACCGATGGTGTGCAGTAAGAAACGACCATTAGGTTTCAAATTACGATCCGCGACCTCGAAGTAGGTAGCGTAATTTTTCGGTCCCACGTGCTCGAACATACCGACGGAGACGATGCGGTCAAAGCTATCGTGCAGATCGCGATAGTCCTGGAGCCGAATCTCCACGTCAAGGTCAGCGCAGCGCGCCTGGGCCATCTTTTGCTGCTCGGCGGAGATGGTCACGCCGACAACGCTGACCTGGTAATGTCGCGCCATATACTCGGCGAGCCCGCCCCATCCGCAGCCGATATCCAGTACCCGCATCCCCGGCTCAAGCTCCAGCTTGCGGCAGATGAGATCCAGTTTATCCTGCTGCGCCGCTTCGAGGGTTTGCGCCTCTTTCCAGTAACCGCAGGAATATTGCATGTAGGGGTCAAGCATCCGACTGAAGAGATCGTTGCCGAGGTCATAATGCTCTTTGCCAACAATCCAGGCGCGTTTTTTACTTTGCAGATTGAACAGGCGAGCACCTGCGATGCGGAGTGTGTCTTTGAAATGGTGAGGGAGCTGTTTTTCCAGCCCGGCGCGAAGCACTTTATGGAAGAAAATATCCAGACGCTCGCAGTCCCACCAGCCGTCCATATAGCTTTCGCCTAACCCCAGCGAACCCTCCTGCAAGACACGTTTAAAGAAAAGAGGATTTTTAATTCGCAGGTCTGACGGCGCGGAACCATTGATGTTAATTCCCGCACGGCCCAATAATTCAGCTGCAATCCGGTACCAGTCATCATTTGGTACACTTACTTCTTCTATACACGATGAACTCATAGCTTCTCCATCACGCCCAAGTGATCAGAACCTTAAAACAGCGTAGACGCTTTTTTGGCTTTGTGAGAAATCTCACGGATAATCCGTGAAGTCGCTATCCGACGTAGAACAGAGGAAGGGAGATAACCCTTGCCGAAAGGCCTTCCATGGTGAAACGGAGGCATCCTGCATCCGTTAATCTGTAACTATTTTCTATTTATGTGAACCCGGATCCAGTATAGGACGCTAAGTACTGGCTTTCAATAAAATTTTCTTAGCATGCTAATGACTGGCCCGGGCTCTGGCGATAAGCGTTACGCGTGGGAAGAGTGGGGAGTCAGCTCAGGCGTTTGCTGCAGGCGATAACCTATTGCGGCTAAGCCAATAGAGACCAGCATCACGCTGGTGGTGGTCAGCAGCGGCGTAGCGATCAGCGCCGATACCAGCAAACTGGTCAGAAAGCACAATCCCAGCTGCAGTGTATTCTGCAGCGCCGCCGCGCGGCCCGTTGCCTGCGGGAAGGGCTTCAGCGCCTGGGCGACCACGATGGGGTAGATCCCGCCGTTGACCACCGCCATCATGCAGAACGGGATCATTAACGCCACCAGTGAGGCATGTGTCTGCAGGCCGACCAGCCAGGTGGCGGCAACGCTGACGGCAAAGACCACCAGCAGCCACGGCAGCATCTGTTGTCCGGACCATTTTTGCAGCAGCGCGCGACAACCATAGCCGCCCACCAGAAAGGCGATAGTCTGCGGGATATAGCTCAGGCCGATAGCGGTTGGGCCATAGCCCATTTCGTGCAGGATAAAAGGTGAACCGGTGAGCCAGGCGAAGAAGCTGGCGGAGCAGGCGGCGTAGATCAGGACGTTACCGCTGTATTCCCGTGAACGCAGCAGCGAGAGAAAGGTGATCTTCTGCTGTGCCACGGCCACCGGCTTCCCGGCTGCCTTCAGGCGCAGGGCAGGCAGCATCAGCAGCAGAGTAATGGCAAACAGGGTGGCGAAGATGGCTTGCCACTCGAAGTGTACCAGCAGCCAACTGCCCAGCAGCGGGGCCAGCGCCGGCGATAATCCCACCAGCGGCATAATGGTGGCGAAGATGCGGTTTGTGCGCTGGGCGGGATAGTAATCGGTGACCATCGCCTGCCAGGTAACGGCCGCGGCACAGACGCCAATCGCCTGCAAAAAGCGCAGCGCCAGCATCAGGGTGGCATTGTGCACCCACAGCATCCCCAGACAGCCGGCCGCGAAAATCGCCAGGCCACTCAACAGCACCGGTTTGCGCCCATAGCGGTCCGACAGCGGCCCCCAGAACAGCTGCCCCAGTGCGAAGCCGGCGAGGAACAGGCTCAGGCTGGCGCTGATGGAGGCGGCGGAGGTGTTAAGATCCTGCTGCATGGCGGCAAACGCCGGCAGGTACATATCGGTGGCCAGAAAGCCCAGCACGCTCAGGCCGGCCAGCCAGACTAAAAATCCTTTCCCAGGTTGTGACATAACGTTCTCATTTTTGGAGTACAGGTACGATGCCGCAGAGTGTAGGGAGTGCATTGTGGCTTGTGAAACGCTAATATTTGTCACATGCATTCAAAAATTTTGCAGGCAGAAAATGTGGTCTGAATACTCTCTGGAAGTGGTTGATGCCGTGGCCCGCAACGGCAGCTTCAGCGCGGCCGCGCAGGAGCTGCACCGGGTGCCCTCCGCCGTCAGCTATACCGTGCGTCAGCTTGAAGAGTGGCTGGCCGTTCCCTTGTTTGAGCGTCGCCATCGTGATGTGGAGCTGACGCCCGCCGGGGTCTGGTTCTTACAGGAAGGGCGCTCTGTTATCAAAAAAATGCAGATCACCCGCCAGCAGTGCCAGCAAATCGCCAACGGCTGGCGCGGGCAGCTGTCGATCGCGGTGGATGATATTGTGAAACCGGCGCGCATGCGCCAGATGATCGTGGATTTCTATCGCCATTTTCCCGACGTCGAGCTCATCGTTTTCCAGGAAGTGTTCAACGGTGTATGGGATGCGCTGGCCGACGGCCGCGTAGAGCTGGCGATTGGCGCAACGCGCTCTATTCCGGTCGGTGGCCGCTATGCGTTCCGCGATATGGGGATGCTGAGTTGGGACTGCGTGGTGGCGAGCGATCACCCGCTGGCGAAGATGGAGGGTCCCCTGAGTGACGATGTCCTGCGTAACTGGCCGTCGCTGGTGCGGGAGGATACGTCGCGTTCACTGCCCAAACGGACAACCTGGCTGCTGGATAACCAGAAGAGGGTGGTGGTCCCAGACTGGGAATCATCGGCCACCTGTCTGTCGGCGGGCCTCTGCGTCGGCATGGTGCCGAGCCATTTTGCCCGGCCATGGCTAGATAGCGGCGAGTGGACCGCGCTGGCGCTGGAGAATCCGTTCCCGGATGCCGCCTGCTGTCTGACGTGGCAGCAGAGTGATGCCTCACCGGCGCTGAACTGGATGCTGGACTATCTGGGGGACAGCGAGACGCTGAATCGGGAATGGCTGCGGGCGCCGGAATAATCTGCGCCCGCAAACGTCTTAGCGGCGATAATCGACAAACGGGCCATCCGCGACGGAGCGGCGTTCGACCAGACGAGGATGCACTTCGATAGACTGCGACTCTTCGCGCTTATTAACGATACGATCCAACAGCATGTTAAATGCGGCTTCACCCAGGGAATCTTTCGGCTGATGAATGGTGGTTAATGCCGGGCTGAAATAGCGGGCGTTGCGCACATTATCATAACCGATCAGCGAAATGTCCTGCGGCACCCGCAGCCCCATTTCATCTGCCGCGCAGATAGCGCCCATCGCCATGATATCGCCGCCGCAGAAGACCGCGGTTGGACGGTGCTGCTGGCTTAAGATCTGCTGCATAGCGCGGTAGCCGGACTCAGGCTCGAAGTCGCCCTGCACAATCCAGTTTTCCGGAATGGCGATATGCGCCTCTTTCATCGCCTGCATAAAGCCGGCCAGGCGGCCTGCGCCGGTGTTACGCTCCAGCGGACCCGGGATCACGCCGATTTCGCGGTGGCCGCGTTCAATCAGGTAGCGTCCGGCGATATAGCCGCCCTGGAAGGCGTTATCGATCACCGCATCGGTAAAGTCGGCTTTTGCTTCGCCCCAGTCCATTACCACCATCGGGATATGGCGATACTCTTCCAGCATGCTCAATACCGAATCCGGATACTCGGAACACATCACCAGCAGTCCATCGACGCGTTTTTGCGCCATCATCGACAGATAGGCGCGCTGTTTTTCCGGATCATTCCATGCGTTGCCGAGGATCAGAGTGTAGCCCTTCTGGAAGCAGCTCTTTTCAACGGACTCAATGATTTCAGCGAAATAGGCGGCTTCGCTACTGGTCGCCAGCAGACCAATCGATTTTGTATGATTGACTTTCAGGCTGCGGGCCACGGCGCTCGGCGAGTAGTGCAGCTCTTTGATCGCCGCCCACACCGCATTGCGCGTCTCTTCGGCAACGAAACGGGTTTTGTTAATTACATGTGATACAGTTGTAGTGGAAACGTTTGCGCGCTTCGCTACATCTTTAATAGTTGCCATTACATCTCACTCCATGCCTTGACCTGATCGCCTGATCATCGATACGTAAACGTTTGCCTACACACACCCTGAATACAATTTTCAACATTGCATCACGTCGGGAAAACGACACAGAACGACAGGAAGGGGTCAATGGCCGATACGCTTTTAAATTAGCGTGGGATTTTGTCCGATCTTGGGGCAAAGTGGAAGAGCAAAAATGTGCATCGCCCTAAATCCCGGAAGATTTTTGCGATTTTTTGTGCAAAAATGAGCAAGCTCACTTTTGGTGTGGGGATAACAAGAGGGAAAAATGATGGATACCAATTTAAAGTTTTCGCTGATCACCACGGTTATTGCCCTCGGCGTGATCGTTACTTTCAGCCTGACCGCCATACTGCACTAATGTTCCAGTGAGGGAGGAGCGCGGCCTCCTCCCCGTATCCCGCCATTATTATCAATTCTGCAAAAATCTTTTGTCATTTCGTTCACTTTTGTTTTTTTGTGATTGATGTCATGCTTTTGGCTTCTGATGTTACGCCGTCATTCCTGACGGTCTGATGGAGTCATTGAATGAAAATCAACTTTCCTTTACTTGCGCTGGCGATCGGCGCCTTTGGCATCGGGACCACGGAGTTTTCCCCGATGGGATTGCTGCCGGTGATTGCGAGAGGTGTGGACGTCTCAATCCCAGTGGCGGGAATGCTGATCAGTGCGTATGCCATCGGCGTCATGGTCGGCGCGCCGTTGATGACCCTGCTGTTGTCACATCGCGCGCGGCGCAATGCGCTGATTTTTCTGATGGGGATCTTCACCGTCGGCAACCTGTTGTCATCCATTGCGCCGGATTACACCACGCTGCTGCTGTCGCGCATTATTACCAGCCTCAACCACGGTGCTTTCTTTGGCCTGGGGTCGGTGGTCGCGGCCAGCGTCGTGCCAAAGCATAAGCAGGCCAGCGCGGTAGCCACGATGTTTATGGGGCTCACCATCGCCAACATCGGCGGTGTACCGGCGGCCACCTGGCTTGGCGAAACCATCGGCTGGCGGATGTCCTTCCTGGCCACCGCGGGGTTAGGCCTGCTGGCGATGGTCAGCCTGTGGTTCTCTCTGCCGAAGGGCAGCGCGGGCGAGCGCCCTGATGTCAAAAAAGAGCTTTCAGTCCTGCTACGCCCGCAGGTACTCTCCGCCTTGCTGACTACCGTGCTGGGTGCTGGGGCAATGTTTACGCTGTATACCTATATTTCGCCAGTGCTCAATACGCTGACCCACGCTTCATCGCTGTTTATTACCGCGATGCTGGTGCTGATTGGCGTTGGCTTTTCGCTGGGCAACTATCTGGGCGGCAAATTCGCAGACCGGTCGGTCTCTGGCACGCTGAAAGGCTTTCTGTTACTGCTGATGGTAATCATGCTGGCGATCCCGCTGCTGGCGCAATCTCAGGCCGGGGCGGCCATCAGCATGATTGTCTGGGGCGCAGCAACCTTTGCGGTGGTTCCGCCGCTGCAGATGCGGGTCATGCGCGTGGCGCATGAAGCGCCGGGGCTCTCTTCTTCGGTGAATATCGGGGCGTTCAACCTGGGCAACGCGCTGGGCGCCGCCGCCGGCGGGGCGGTGATCTCTGGCGGACTGGGCTATGCGTTTGTGCCGGTGATGGGGGCGATTATCGCCGGTCTGGCGCTGCTGCTGGTCTGGTTTAGCGGACGAGCACAGCCGGAAGAGGCCTTTGCCAGCCAGTAACGCGAGTGTAGGGAAGGGCTAAAAAAACCGCAGCCGGGGAGACCCTGCTGCGGTTTGTCGTTTATGCCGCCAGGTTAGCCGCAACAAACTTCCAGTTAACCAGCGCCCAGAAGTGGTCCAGATAGCTTGGACGGGCGTTGCGGTAGTCGATGTAGTAGGCATGTTCCCAGACGTCAACGGTCAGCAGCGGCTTCGCGTCGGTGGTCAGCGGGGTGCCGGCGTTGCTGGTGGAGACGATAGCCAGGCTGCCGTCGGCATTTTTGACCAGCCAGGTCCAGCCCGCGCCGAAGTTTTTCGCTGCGGCATCGGTAAATTTGGCTTTAAAATCCGCAAAGCTGCCGAAGGATTTGGCAATCGCGGCCGCTAACTCGCCTTCCGGTTCGCCGCCGGCGTTAGGCGCCAGGCAGTTCCAGTAGAAGGTGTGGTTCCAGACCTGCGCTGCGTTGTTGAATACGCCGCCTTCAGAAGTGCGGACGATCTCTTCGAGGGATTTGCCTTCGAACGCAGTGCCTTTGATCAGGTTGTTGAGGTTAGTGACATACGCCTGGTGGTGTTTACCGTAGTGATATTCCAGGGTTTCTGCGGAAATGTGCGGCGCCAGGGCGTCTTTTGCATATGGTAATGCAGGTAATTCAAACGACATTGCTACTCTCCTTATAACTTTTTGTTTTAGCTCACATTGACAAGATGAGGCTTTCGCCTGAATCGTGTTCTGGCCACCCGACGCTGTCGCGTCACGGGCTGTTATTGTATTGAGAATGTTAACATTTGCCGCAAGCAGTGAAAAGCCTTACAACGATAAAGGCTATTACTGCAGACGCAACTGATGAAGGCTTAACCGTTTTCTGCGGGACGAGGCGTCAAACCGCTCGCTGATGTTGCAAAAATGTATAAGGAGACGCTGTCCTCGCTTTTCTGAATCTCGCGGGGAAGGTTTAACTGCGTCTGCTTTTCCTCTGACGATCGCTGCCATGCATCCTCGTTGAGGATAAATATTTCATTAAAATCAGATTATTAATAAAAATATGCACCCAGGCAATCGCCGCTATGCCAATAATTCATTGTCTATTTTGCTATTTGTATGACAAATATGGCCACCGACATGAATTTCCCACAGGATGGTTACGATGGCAAAAACAGGTGAGGTGGTGAGTCCGAAGATGATCCCGGTTGTGCAGGGGATCGTTGACTGGATCGAAGCACATATTTTAGACACCCTGCCGGTAAGTACGATTGCGAAAAAGTCCGGTTATTCGCACTGGTATTTCCAGCGGCAGTTCGCCATGGTGACCGGCTGCACGTTGGCGAGCTACGTCAGTCGGCGAAAAATGACCATTGCGGCAATCTATTTAACGCAGACGCAAGCATCGATGCAGAGTATTTCTCAGTGTCTGGGATACGACGGACAGGCCGCTTTCTGCCGGACCTTTCACCGCCACTTTGGCATGTCGCCCACCCGCTATCGTCGGGAAGCGCCGGGCGAGGAGATGAATATGCAGTATCCCCTGACGGTAGGGGGGAAAGACGCGCAGGTGAGGCGGTCTGCCGCCGTAGCGGCAGACCAGGATCAGCGAATGGTTTTCGGCGTCATGACGCGACGGGCGCCAACATAATGGCGAACCCAGTAATCTTCGCTCAGGGAGGTGATTTGAATATCACGACCTGTGCGCGGTGACTGAATAAATTTCCCGTTGCCGACGTAGACGCCAACGTGGTCGGCGGTGCCGCGTCCACGGGTGCGGAAGAAGACCAAATCGCCGCTCTGCAGTTCATCACGATCCACCGGACGCGCATCGCGCAGGTGGTACATTTCGTTAGCCGTTCGCGGGATGTGGATCTTGACCAAGTCCTTATAGGCGTAATAAACCAGTCCGCTGCAGTCAAAGCCAGTACGCGGCGAGGTGCCGCCCCAGCGATAGGGTTTACCCAACTGGCCCATCAATTTGTTCATGGCGGTACTTTGCGCTTTCTGCACCCGGACTTTATGGGCGTCGGCGATCGTTAAATTGGCATCGCTGGCCTCAGGTTTACAGCGTTTTTTATAGCCCTTGCGCACCACGCATTTGCTTTTGACGCTGTTCAGCGCCAGGGTCGGCTCGGCACTGGCGGCGACCGTTTTCGCGCACTGTTTTTTATAACCTTTACGCAGCACGCATTTTTTCGTCGCGCCGGCGGCCTGACGATGAAGTGCGGTTTGGCTTGCTGCGGTAGTGCGGGAAGGGAGCCGGGTGCTCGAGGACTTTTTACTGGTGGTTTTAGCGGTGGTTTTACTTTTTTGACTGGTTGCTTTTTTCTTGCGCTCTGAGCCACTTTTCGCGGGCAACGCCTTTGGCGAAGCGGAGGCGTGCGTATGCCCTGACGCCTGAGCCAGTGGCGTGAATGAGATAGACGTGAACAGTAATGCACAGAGCGATATCGCGATTTTGTTTAGCCGCGCCACTGAGCAATCCCCTGATTAATTACAGACATGTACAAATGCCTGACGATGAATGACAAACCGGAATGATTCTAAAGCATAAAAACCCGGAAAGTTAATATTCTTTTGTATCAAAAATGTCGATTGGTTAACGATTGCAAGAAAACGCGTCAGACATTGACCGCCTCGCACAGAAAATGCGCAATGAGCGCCCGCCTGCGACGGCAAAATGATATTTTTAAGGCAACTTCGCGCAACAGAAGATAAAATATGAATAGTGAAAAAAATGTTATTATCCGTCCTGCCTACAGGACGCTACAATGACAAGTTACTGCCGTAGAAAGAAGTTTAAGGAAGCACGACAATGAGCTCGACTTTAGAAAAGATCCAACACCAAATCGCTGAAAACCCGATCCTGTTGTACATGAAAGGGTCGCCGAAGCTGCCAAGCTGCGGTTTCTCTGCCCAGGCCGTTCAGGCGCTGTCCGCCTGCGGCGAACGTTTTGCTTACGTTGATATCTTGCAGAACCCGGATATCCGCGCCGAGTTGCCTAAATACGCCAACTGGCCGACTTTCCCGCAGCTGTGGGTAGACGGTGAACTGGTGGGCGGCTGCGATATCGTTATCGAAATGTACCAGCGCGGTGAACTGCAGCAGCTGATCAAAGAGACGGCGGCGAAGTACCACACCGACGAGCCGAAAGCGGAGTAATTCCCGCCATCAGTAAAAAAGCGACTTCCTGGAAGTCGCTTTTTTTTATCACTCCGGTGTGGCCACGGGCAGCGGCCAGCCGCCCAGACGCTTCCAGCGGTTCACAATCTCACAAAACAGCTGCGCCGTCTGCTCGGTATCGTACAGAGCGGAGTGGGCCTGCGCGCCGTCGAACGCCATGCCGGCGGCGATACAGGCTTTGGACAGCACCGTCTGGCCCAGCGCCAGCCCGCTCAGCGCGGCGGTGTCGAAGGTAACAAACGGATGGAACGGGTTGCGTTTTAGCCCCGCGCGTTCGGCGGCGGTCATGGTGAAGCTGTGGTCAAAGGTGGCATTGTGCGCCACCATGATGGCCCGGCTGCAGTCGCTCTCTTTCATCCCTTTGCGTACCATTTTGAAGATGGCATGCAGGGCATCGTATTCGCTGACGGCGCCGCGTTCCGGGTCGTGCGGGTTAATTCCGTTAAAGGCCAGCGCTTCGGGCTGCAGATTGGCGCCCTCGAAAGGTTCAACATGGAAATGCAGCGTTTCATCGGGCATCAGCCAGCCTTGCTCATCCATCTTCAACGTAATGGCGGCGATCTCCAGCAGGGCGTCGGTTTTGGCATTAAATCCTGCGGTTTCAACATCAATCACCACCGGATAAAAACCGCGGAAACGGTCGCACAGACCATTCAGTTGAGCATTCTCGGACATCAGATTCTCTTAGCTGGAAAAAAGTAGCGCGCATTATGGCAAATTTTGCCGCGGCTTGCAGCAGGCAGGGGTGAAAACAACGGGCGCCTCAGCGCCCGGGCGAGCCATGGCATTAAAGATGCCAGGGTCGTGAAGCGTTAGTTGCCCAAACCTTTGCCGGCATCTTTCTCTTCAATCAGCTCGATTTTGTAACCGTCCGGATCTTCCACGAAGGCGATGACGGTGGTGCCGCCTTTTACCGGGCCGGCTTCACGGGTGACGTTGCCCCCGTTCTGGCGGATCCGCTCGCAGGCTTCGGCGGCGTTGTCGACGCTCAGCGCGATATGACCGTAGGCCGTACCCAGCTCATAGCTGTCCACGCCCCAGTTGTAGGTCAGTTCGATCACCGCGGTTTCGCTTTCTTCGCCGTAGCCGACAAAGGCGAGGGAGTACTTGTACTCCGGGTTTTCGCTGGTGCGCAGCAGCTTCATGCCCAACACGTTGGTATAGAAGTCGATAGAACGTTGCAGGTCGCCAACGCGCAGCATGGTGTGGAGTAAGCGCATAATGTCCCCTATGCAGTTTGTTTGATAGATCAGAACCTTGAGTATAGCGGCGATATGTCGCCGCTATCAATGGAGGGATTACAGCGTAGGGTAATCGGTATAACCTTCTGCGCCGCCGCCGTAATAGGTTTCCGGCCGCTGCGGGTTGAGCGCTGCTTTTTTCTGCAGGCGGGCCACCAGATCCGGGTTGGCGATATAATCGCGGCCAAAGGCCACGGCATCAATCAGCCCTTTATTGATAAGATCGTTGGCTTTTTCTACCGTGTAGGCGCCAGCGCCAATGATCACGCCCGGGAAGCGGTCGCGAACTTTCTGACGGAAGGCTTCGCTGTACGGCTTGCCGCCCGCCCAGTCCGGCTCGGACATGTGCAGATAGGCGATACCGCGTTTTGCCAGCTCGCTAATCAGATACAGCGCGTCTTCTTCTTCGTTCGGGCCGTTATCCACATTCTGGAAGCTGCCAATCGGCGACACGCGGATGCCGATCCGGTCAGCGCTCCACTCTTTGCTCACGGCATCGACCACTTCCAGTACCAGACGGGCGCGGTTCTCCACGCTGCCGCCGTACTGGTCGGTACGCTGGTTCGCCGACGGCGAGAGGAACTGGTGCAGCAGATAGCCGTGGGCCGAGTGCAGCTCGACCAGATCGAAGCCGGCGTCACGGGCATTGCCGACCGCCTGACGGAAATCGTCGACGATCCCCGGGATCTCTTCGGTTTCCAGGGCACGCGGCATCGAGGTGTCGGCGCGAATAGCGTGGCCGTTTTCATCGCGCAGGGAGGTGCGAGTACCGGCGCTCAGCGCAGACGGTGCTACCGGCGCGGCGCCGCCAGGTTGCAGGCTGCTATGGGAAATACGCCCGGTGTGCCACAGCTGGACGGCGATACGGCCATTTTCCGCATGAACACCGGCGGTGATTTTCTGCCAGGCGGCAATCTGCTCCGGGCTGTGCAGGCCTGGCGCGCCGGCATAGCCTTTGGCCTGGGCGGAAATCTGCGTCGCTTCGGTGATGATCAGGCCTGAGCTGGCGCGCTGGCGGTAGTATTCGCCCATCAGCGGGGTAGGGATATCGCCCGGCTCGATGCTGCGCAGACGCGTCAACGGTGCCATAAAAACGCGATTGGGGACGGTGACCGCACCGACCTTCAACGGACTGAATAATTTTGCTTCCGACATAATGACTCCTGAGTAGACCGGTCGTCTAGGAACTGTTGAAATAAAAACGCCTGTTATACCGCAGGCGCCGCAATAATCTGTTTGGCGTGGGCAAGGGCGCTTTCCAGCGGCCTTGCGCTACGCGTAATTTTGGCCTGCAGGTTGGCCCCGAGCCACAGGGAATACAGCACCTGCGACAGGGTCATGGCCTCGCCGTCAAACGCCAGACTGCCTTCCTGACGTCCTTTCTCCAGCGCGTCGCCCAGCAGGGCGATAATCTGACTGGCACCATGGTCCATGGCGGTACGCATATCTTCCGACAGGTCGCAGACCTCTGCTGACAACTTGACGGTAAGACATCCGCTAATAATCCCCTGCTGGCAGAACTGATTCAGCGTGTGCTGATAATAAGCCAGCAAGCGGTCGCGATAGTTGCCGTCGCCATGATCGAAGTGGTCGACCAGGCGCTGCAGATATCCGGTGTAGTGATGTTCAAGCAGCGCGACGCCGAAGGCTTCTTTAGAGCGGAAGTAATGGTAGAAAGAGCCCTTAGGTACTTCCGCCGTCTTCAGAAGTTCGCTCAAGCCCATTCCGGTAAAACCGCGATGCATGCAGAGCTGCTCGCCGGTGACCAGGATATGTTCTCGGGTATCGCATTCGCTGTGTCTGTTCATGCAGCACACTGTAATAGACCGATTGGTCTATTGCAAGTCTCAGCGGAAAAATGTTAGCTGGCGCAGCACACCGTGAACAATATTTGCGTCCGTGCGGGGAAACGTCTTCAATGAAAGGAGACGAGGGGACAGGAGGCGTGTGGTGGCAGAGCAGTTAGAGTTTTTCCCGGTGCAGAGCCCGTGCCGGGGAATATGTCAGACCGACGAGCGCGGCTATTGTCGCGGCTGTTTCCGCAGCCGTGAGGAACGCTTCGACTGGCAAAAAATGAGCGATGCGCAGAAACAAGAGGTTTTGCGTCTTTGCCGCCAACGCCTGCTGCGCAAATTACGCGCGAACAGGCCAGATCCGGCGGAAGAACCGCAGCAACCCTCACTGTTTTAAACCAAAAAGTACGTATACTCAGTACACTTTTTTATTGAGGAAGCGGTTATGGTTCAGCGTATTGCTATGGCTCCCCAGGGGCCGGAATTTTCGCGTTTTGTGATGGGCTACTGGCGTTTGATGGACTGGAGAATGTCGCCAGGCGAGCTGGTCAGCTTTATTGAACAGCATCTCGATTTAGGCGTAACCACTGTCGACCACGCCGATATCTATGGCGATTATCAGTGTGAGGCTGCCTTTGGCGAAGCGCTGAAGCTGGCGCCACATCTGCGTAGTCGGATGGAAATTGTCAGCAAATGCGGCATCGCCACCCGGGCGCGGGCTGAAAACACCATCGGCCACTATATCACCGACCGCGACCACATCGTGCTGAGCGCTGAGCAATCGCTGCGTAATCTGGCGACGGACCATCTCGATCTGCTGCTGATCCATCGGCCGGATCCGCTAATGAATGCCGATGAAGTGGCTGAGGCGTTCCTCGCGCTGCATCACAGCGGAAAAGTGCGCCACTTTGGCGTATCGAACTTTACCCCAGCCCAGTTCACTCTTCTGCAGTCGCGCCTGCCGTTTACCCTGGCCACCAATCAGGTCGAAATCTCGCCGGTGCATCAGCCGCTGTTGCTCGACGGCACGCTCGATCAGCTGCAGCAGCTGCGTATTCGTCCGATGGCGTGGTCCTGCCTTGGTGGCGGGCGCCTGTTCAATGAAGAGGGCTTCCAGCCGCTGCGCGATGAGCTGGCGCAGGTCGCGCATGAGCTCAATGCCGACAGCATCGAGCAGGTGGTCTATGCCTGGATACTGCGTCTGCCGTCGCAGCCGCTGCCGATTATCGGCTCGGGCAAAATCGAGCGCGTGCGTTCCGCGATTGTGGCCGAAAAACTCAGCATGACTCGTCAGCAGTGGTTCCGTATCCGCAAAGCCGCGCTCGGTTACGACGTGCCGTAACGGGCATTTCGCCTCCGGAAAGGCGTTCCTGGTTTACACTTAACAGGGAGACAGCCATCCGGAGGTGTTATGCAACGATGTATTCTCGCGATCTTATCCCTCGCATTTTGCGCTGGCGCACAGGCCGTCAGTGAAGATGTTCAACTTAATCTCGTGACCGCCCAGGGCGTCGGTCAGTCCATCGGTAGTGTAAAAATCACCGAAACCGATCGCGGCCTCGAGTTCGCCCCCGATCTGCGGGCATTACCGCCGGGTAAGCACGGTTTTCATATCCATGCCGAAGGCAGCTGCCAGCCCGCAATGAAAGAGGGCAAAGCCGTGGCCGCCGGGGCGGCGGGCGGACATTACGATCCGCAACATACCGGCAAACACGAAGGGCCGCTGGGCACCGGGCATCTTGGCGATCTGCCTCTGCTGGTGGTCAACGACGCGGGTGTGGCCAACCAGCCAATTATTGCCCCACGTCTGAAAACGCTGGCGGAGGTGAAGGGGAAAGCGCTGATGGTCCACGTGGGCGGTGATAATATGGCCGACAACCCGCAGCCGCTGGGCGGCGGCGGCGAGCGGTTTGCCTGCGGGGTGATTAAGTAGTCTTTTCGCCAATCGTGCCGGCGATCGGGGCCTGTTCCAGCTGTGACAGGGCGCAATACAGTCGCCAGATTGCGGCGGCCAGCTCCCGGGCCGCCGGCTGATGATGATGGTTCAGGACGTCGCAGATCCGCAGTAGCTCCTGCAGGGTGGAGGCCAGCGGGCGCTGCTGAACGCCGCGTTCGCTCATCACATCGCGCAGCAAATTGATGCACAGGTCACGCACCTGAGCGAGGGGATCGGAGCGGGTTTCCCATTCGCGAAGCTGCCAGACAACGTGAGAGCAGTTGAGCAACACCACCCCCCAACGTAGTAGCCAGCGCCGTGCAAGGGCATCTTTACTCTGACTGAGCTGGCTGACATGGTGGTACACCAGCGATTCAAATTCATGTTCGCTGTGCTGGGGATGACGGCTGAGCTGATCGACAAAGTGACGCCGTAACGCTCTGATATGGCGCCGTCCTTTACGGGCATCCGAGCCCGGACTGAGCACCGCAAAAGCGAGCCAGGCAAAGCCCACGCCGACAATCTTGCTTAAGTTATCGTTGAAAAAGGCCGCATAGTCGTACACCGGCGGATTGGTGACGGAGATAAACGAGCCCATAAACACGATAAGCTGCCCCCACAGGCCGGCATATTTGGGCCACTGTAGTTTCAGCAACTGCATGGTGGTCAGGAGCGGGAACAGAAATAGCAGAAATTGCCACAGGTCAGTTATCTGCACCATCAGGCCAAACTTCACCACAAAGCTGAACAGCGACAGCAGCACCAGGGTCTGCATCAGCAGCGTCAGCGATCGAAACGGCGAAGCCGAGACCGAATAGAGCACGCAGCAGATGGAGGCGAGGGTCAGGGCAGCCGCGCAGCTGGTCCACTGGGTGCTGATCCCCCATGCGCCAATCGCCACCAGCGCGCAAAAGGTACGGATGCCGTTGAGCAGCGCCTCCGTCTGGTCGGTGTGGCGGGCCAGGGCTGGCGCCGAAGGTACGTTGAACTCGGCGATCGCCGACGCATTTTCAACCCGACGGATCCAGCGACTGCTTTCCAGATAAATGCGACAGAAATAGCGCAGCCGCGCCCAGAAGGCGATATGGCGATAATCGGCATCCGGCGGCGGCGCCAGAGGTGCCAGAATGCGGGCGACGTGATAGCTGTCGGCATGGGGAGTGGCGAGTTCAGCGAGCAGCGATTCCAGCACCTGACGAGTGTTTGCTGGCGCGTCCGGCCAGTTCAGCAGCATGCGTCGCAGACTGGAAATGACGCTGGTCATTCGGAGCTGCTGATGCAGCAGGTAATTCAGCAGGGGGTTCTGCCGGCGGAAGCGGTAGTGGCTCCAGAAGGCCTGGATCCGCAGCAGGTTCATGGTGAGGATCTGGCCAATCACACTTTCGTGGGCGGTGCGAATGGCATCCGTCGTCTCCGGCACCCACAGCAGGCTGGCGTGTTCCAGCAACCGGGCGTGCATGGTTTTCAGGGCCGTCAACAGGTTGCTGCCGTCAGAGGTGCTTGGCAGGATCATCATCATCAGCCCGCCGCAGAGGATCCCGACGATGACTTCGCAGACGCGCGACTGGGCGATCACCCAAAGTTCGTAGCTGTCGCTGATGTTAATGACCGGAAACGCGATGATGGCGCAGGTATAGCCGGCAAGCTGAAAGGCGTAGGCCACGTTGTTGGTGAACAGGGCGCAGGCCCAGGTGCACAGCGCCAGCCAGCCGGAGATGCTGAACAGGAACAGCCAGGGATCGTTCAGCGTATGGCCCGCCAGCAGCAGGGCGGCGCAGGCGCCGAGCAGGCTGCCGGCGATGCGGCCAAAGCTTTTACTGATCACGCCGCCGACGGTGGGAAAGCTGACCACTGCCGAGGAGGTCATCGCCCAGTACGGCTCATCGAGATCCAGCGCGTAGGCGATGCTTAACGCGAGACACATAGCGATGCCGTTACGCAACGCGTATCGCCACTGCGGGCGGGTGGCTTTAACCCATGGCAGTGTGCGCCACGACAGGGCTTGCAGATTCATTATTGTCTGCCGACCGAGACAGTGCAGGTGGTGCCGGAGACCAGTGTGACGTCCGCTGGCAGCTCGTCAAAGGCAATCCGCACTGGAACGCGCTGGGCGAGACGTACCCAGGGGATATTCGGTTTGATATTGGCCACCAGTCCATTCCCCTGCTCAACGCTTTGATCGACAATCGCCCGGCCGATGCTGGCGACATGCCCGTGCAGCGTCTGCTGGTTACTATAGAGAATAATCTGCGCCGGATCGCCGATACGGATATGGCGCAGTTTGGTTTCTTCAAAGTAGCCCAGCACGTAAAACGAGTGGCTGTCTACCAGGGCAAAGACCGGATGGCCGGTAGTGGCGTAATCGCCGACGCGAGTGGAGAGGTTGGTCACCCAGCCGTCCACTGGCGCTTTGACCGTCGTTTGGCTTAACTGCCATTGCGCATGTTTCAGCATTGCCTCGGTGACGCCCAGTCCCGCTCTGGCGGCCGCCAGGTTGGTGGTGGCCGTGTTCAGCGCGGTATTAACGTTTTCAAGATCTTCAGCCGAGATCGCATTCTGCGACAGGTTGCGGCGACGGCGCGCATCGCTGGCGGCCTTCGTTTGCTCAGCCTGCGCTTTCGCCACCTCGGCTTGCGCTTTCGCCAGCTGCGCCTGGGCGTTCAGCACGGCGATACGGTAAGGCGTGTCGTCGATAGTGAACAGAACATCTCCGGCGTTGACCCGTTGGTTATCCGTCACGTTCAACTGCAGAATGCTACCGGAGACCTGAGGGGTGATCCCGACCTGCTCTGCACGCACTTTGCCGTCGCGGGTCCAGGGTGACTGGGTGTAGTAATTCCATAACAGCCATGCGGCAATCAGGGCGATGGCCGCAACCAACAGCGTTGACAAATATTTTAGTTTTTTCATAGCAGGGAGATCACCAGGCAATCAGTAACACCAGGGCCAGACAGACCGAGAGCGCGAACAGGGAGAGATCCATCAGCAGGGGATGCCAGATGTCGCCGGCATACATCCAGTCTCGCAGCTGACGATGTAAAAACAACCAGATAAAAAAACCCAATAAGACGGCTTTGAACAGCGGAGGGAAATAGACGGACGCGCCGAACACCAGGTCCTGCAGCGGCAATCCGGATGTGTTAAGACTCAGTTTCACAAGCAAAAATCCTTTGCCATTACAGGGGTAACCTCAGGGCGTGCTACGCTATAACAGTGTAAATCATTGTTTTGGTTTTTGTTGAATCAAGTAATTCATTTGTTTTGATAATTCAAATGCTGCACACTATTCTAAAATCAGTATAATAACTTAGCAAGCTAATTATAAGGAGATGAAATTGGAATCGCCACTTGGTTCTGATCTGGCACGTTTAGTCCGCGTTTGGCGCGCGCTAATCGACCATCGCCTGAAACCTCTGGAGTTAACGCAGACTCACTGGGTCACGCTGCATAACATCCACCAGCTGCCGCCTGAGCAGTCGCAGATCCAGCTGGCGAAAGCCATCGGTATTGAACAGCCGTCGCTGGTGCGCACGCTCGATCAGCTGGAGGAGAAAGGGCTTATTTCTCGCCAGACCTGTTCAAGCGACCGGCGGGCCAAGCGCATCAAGCTGACTGAAAAAGCTGAACCGCTGATCAATGAGATGGAAGAGGTGATAGGCAAGACCCGCGATGAAATCCTGTCGGGGGTGTCAAAGCAGGAAGTGGAAACGTTGCTCCACTTAATTCGTAAACTTGAACAAAATATCCTCGATCTCCAGGCAAAAGATTAATTTTTTAGCGGCCCGGGTTGCCCCGGGCCGTTTTTTTTAGTCGCCAGGGTGACGCCAGACCACCACCCGATTACGCCCGCTGTTTTTCGCTTCATACATGGCCGCATCCGCACGCTCCACGCAGGCTTCTGCACTCACATTTCCATCGCGCGTCGTATACAACCCCATACTGATGGTCATTCGCTCCGGCAGATGGTGTTGCTCAACGTTGACGGCCAGGCGGATACGCTCGGCGATCGCCAGAGCGTCTTTCTCGGCGGTGTTGACCAGCAGCAGGGCAAACTCCTCACCGCCAATGCGGGCGGCAGCGTCATCCGCGCGCGAATGGTTCTCCAGCACCGAGGCGGCAAACTGGATCACTTTGTCGCCGGCGACGTGACCGTAGTTATCATTGATGCGTTTGAAATGGTCGAGGTCGCTGATGATCACCGACAGCGGATGCTGGGCGCTTACCTTCGCCAGCTGCTGGTTCAGGGTATCGTAGAAGAAGCTGCGGTTGTAAAGCCGGGTCAACGGGTCGCGAATCGAGTTCTGGTACGAGTTGACATACTTATGGTTAGACTCACGGTAGAGCATAAAGACGTCGACCAGCAGCACCAGAATCAGGAACAAGGTGCAAAGTGTCTCGAAAAAACGTGCCTCGTACCAGGTCTGATCGAGTTCTCCGACGGTGGAGATCAGCTGGAAGAGGGTGAAGAGATAAGCGCTGCAAAAAAAAGCGCCGCTAAACCAGAAAATATTGCGTAATTTACTCAGGCTAATTAATAAAATAAGCGTGATAAACCAGATAGCCATCAGCAGCCAGCCGATAATACTTTGCCACAGCGGCGTGAAGGTATGGCTAAGATCGTCGATAAAATTGACGCTCAGCCACGGCGAGTGGCTGGAGTACATCCACGATAAAAAAATAATTGTTAATGTAAAAACGATACACGCCGCGAATGTAATTACGTGTGCTTTCAGCGAGTGCATGATGCGCTGGCGGAAGTAATATAAAACAATAGATGACGTGAATAATACAGCCATCATTATATTGCGGAAGAAATAATAGATAACGGCGTCATTTTGATTAATGACCGGGGTCGGATTGCAGGTAAGCCAGTCCGGATAGCTGCTGAGGGTGCCCAGCATCAGCAGCGCTGAACAGGCAAAGCCGAAAGCAACAGGTGTAAGGTACAGGCGGCGCTTACTGCTCCAGTATTTCATGCCCATAAAGCAGGCAATAGTGATATGAAAGACCATCAGAAAACTGGTCAGCAGAGGAAATAATATTGATGAGGTAGTGCTGAAACTGGTGTGAAAGAAACCGGTCAGTCCGGCTATGCCGAATCCGGCCAGCAAGCAAATAAAAATATAAATGATAAGACGTTTAGCAACATGATTGACATGTTTGAGCATAGGCAAGATCCCAGAGAGAAAAGCAACCGCAACCTTCAGTCGACAGAATATTATGACAGTCTGAGAGTAGTGGGGGCGGTAAGATAAGATATTGCGCAGGCGCAATGATTGATGAAGTACTTAAATTAATATATCTGATTGCTAATGCGAATCTATTACGGTGGAATAACCGTGGCTGAAAAATACGATGCGGCGCAACGGGCCGCATCGTAAGGGGGTTATCGAGGAGAGACGGTGACCTGGCTGCCGCTGCCGGCAATGGCGACGCGCTGACCCACAGAGAACGGCGTGCTGCCCTGTTTCTGCACCACCAGAATGGTGTTGCCATCATCCTTACGGATTTCCAGCTCTACGCCCTGGGTTTTATTCATTGCACCCTGAACGCCCTGGCCCGCGACGCCGCCCGCGACAGCGCCAGCCGCGGTGGCAAGAGAGCGTCCGGTACCGCCGCCGATGGTATTGCCAAGGAACCCGCCGAGCACCGCACCGCCAATGGCGCCGATGGCATTGCTGTCGTCGCCGCTCTGGATCTGCACGGCGCGCGTATGCACAATCGTACCGTAAGTTACGCTCTGCACCTGTTTGGCTTCAGATGCGGAATAAACGTCGCCGGACAGGCCGCTGCTGCTCACGCAGCCTGCGAGCGTAAAACCAATCATCGATACAGCCAAAACACGTAAAATCATTTATGAATCTCCTGTTCACCGAAGGTGTTCAATTGAACGTCCATACGGTTAATTATATGGCATTTAGTCGCCGGCGGGCATAGCTTCCGCCCTGACTATACAAAAAATAATAATTAATGATGCTTCAACCTAAACTAAACGCCGGTTCTTTACGGTGTTCTCTGAAATGTCGCTCTATTGTTAAAAAGTATTATAACAACATAGCATTAGCGGGCGCTTTATGGTGGAGTGAGGCCTATACGAGGGTCATGGAATGAAGGAAAAACGTATGAGATCGGGTCGCTTTATTGGCGTTATGTCCGGTACCAGCCTTGATGGTATCGATGTCGTGTTGGCCGCCATCGACGAAAATATCGTGGCGCAGCAGGCCAGTCTCACCTGGCCCATCCCACACGCAATAAAAGAAGAGATCCTCGCGATTTGTCAGGGCCAGTCGTTGACCCTCTCACAACTGGGGCGTCTGGATACTCGTCTGGGGCGGCTGTTTGCCGATGCCGTACTGGCGCTGATGCGCCAGGAAAATCTCAAGCCCACCGACGTCATCGCTATCGGCTGCCATGGACAGACCGTATGGCATGAACCGCAGGGCGACGCGCCACACACACTGCAAATTGGCGACAACAACCAGATCGCCGCGCATACCGGAGTCACGGTGGTGGGGGATTTTCGCCGGCGTGATATGGCGCTTGGCGGGCAGGGGGCGCCGCTGGTTCCGGCATTTCATCACGCGCTGCTGGCGCACCCCGTTGAGCGGCGGATGGTGTTGAATATCGGCGGGATCGCCAACGTATCGCTGCTGGTGCCAGGGCAGCCGGTGCGCGGCTATGATACCGGGCCGGGAAATATGTTGCTGGATGCCTGGATCTGGCGTCAGCAGGGTAAACCGTATGATAAGGACGCCCAGTGGGCCAGCGAAGGCAGAGTGCTGCTGCCGCTGCTGCAGGATATGCTAAGCGATCCGTGGTTTGCTTTACCGGCGCCGAAAAGCACCGGTCGTGAATATTTCAATTACGGTTGGCTGGAGAAGCATCTGGCCCGCTATCCGGGGCTGCGTGGGCAGGATGTGCAGGCCACGCTGGCGGAATTAACCGCGGTGACCATCAGTGAGCAGGTATTGTTAAGCGGCGGCTGCGAGCGTTTGTTAGTGTGCGGCGGCGGCGCGCGTAACCCCTTGTTAATGGCGCGCCTGGCGGCACTGCTGCCGGGAACCGAAGTCTCCACCACCGATGAGGCGGGGATCAGTGGCGATGATATGGAAGCGCTGGCCTTTGCCTGGCTGGCCTGGCGCACGCTCGCGGGCCTGCCGGGTAATCTGCCCTCAGTGACCGGCGCCAGCGAAGCCACGGTGCTGGGCGCCATTTTCCCGGCTAACCCGCCGCAGAATCGGAGTTAACTGAAATCTTAAACACGGCGCGACCGGTAAACTGAATAAGTTAAGCGGAGGGCGGAGTGCCCTCCGTGACCGGGAAAGTCGAAGGCAAACGAATGAAAAAAATTCTTATCGCAGTTGTACCTTTTATGCTGGCGGGCTGTAGCTACTACAACCAGTTTGTCGAGCGGATGCAGACGGACACGCTGGAGTATCAATGCGACCAGAAACCGTTAACGGTCCATCGCAACAACACCCGCCAGCAGGTGAGTTTTATCTATGATAATCAGCAGTTGAACCTGACTGAGGGGCTGTCGGCTTCGGGGGCGCGCTACACCGACGGCGTCTATGTCTTCTGGTCGAAGGGCGATACCGCCACCGTTTATAAACGCGATCGCATCATCCTCGATAACTGTCAGCTGCAGACGGCCAAACGTTGAGATTTCTGTCGGGGGGGCGCACAATAACGCCACCTTATGACTACATCCTCAATGGCCATGTCTGATAACGACGAACTCCAGCAAATCGCGCACTTGCGCCGTGAATACACCCGTGGCGGTTTGCGTCGCCACGATCTTCCTGCTGAACCCCTGCCGCTGTTTGAACGCTGGCTGCGTCAGGCCTGTGACGCGAAACTCGCAGACCCGACGGCGATGGTGGTTGCTACCGTTGATGAGCGCGGCCAACCTTACCAGCGTATTGTGCTGCTGAAGCATTACGATGAAAAAGGGCTGGTGTTTTATACCAATCTTGGCAGCCGCAAAGCCCATCAGATTGAAAAAAATCCCCAGGTGAGCCTGCTGTTTCCGTGGCATATGCTGGAGCGCCAGGTGATGGTGATCGGCAAAGCGGAGCGCCTGTCGACGCTGGAAGTGGTCAAATATTTCCACAGCCGCCCGCGCGATAGCCAAATCGGCGCCTGGGTTTCCCAGCAGTCCAGTCGTATTTCCGCCCGCGGGATTCTGGAGAGCAAATTCCTCGAGCTGAAGCAGAAATTCCAGCAGGGTGAAGTGCCGCTGCCGAGTTTCTGGGGCGGATTCCGCGTCAGCGTCGAGCAGATGGAGTTCTGGCAGGGGGGCGAACATCGGCTGCATGACCGCTTTTTATACCAGCGTGATAATGGCGCCTGGAAAATAGACCGCCTGGCACCGTAAACGCCGAAATTAGTTATCGAAGCGCTGGCGCTGAAAGGGCCGGCGCTTTATTCTATGTACTTTTCGCATCTGGCGAAAAGTCGTGTACCGGCAGAGGTGCAGTCGTTTATACATGGAGAATTTGATGGCAAGCAGTAACTTGATTAAACAATTGCAAGAGCGGGGGCTGGTAGCCCAGGTGACGGACGAGGAAGCGTTAGCAGAGCGACTGGCGCAAGGCCCGATCGCGCTCTATTGCGGCTTCGATCCTACCGCTGACAGCTTGCATTTGGGGCATCTTGTTCCATTGTTATGCCTGAAACGCTTCCAGCAGGCAGGTCATAAACCTGTGGCGCTGGTGGGCGGCGCAACCGGTCTGATTGGCGACCCAAGCTTTAAAGCCGCTGAGCGTAAGCTAAATACCGAGGATACCGTGCAGGAGTGGGTGGATAAAATCCGCAAACAGGTGGCCCCGTTCCTTGATTTTGATTGCGGCGACAATTCGGCGATTGCGGCGAACAACTATGACTGGTTTGGCAGCATGAACGTGCTGACCTTCCTGCGCGATATCGGCAAACACTTCTCTGTTAACCAGATGATTAACAAAGAAGCAGTGAAGCAGCGCCTGAATCGTGACGATCAGGGTATCTCCTTTACCGAGTTCTCCTACAACCTGCTGCAAGGGTACGACTTCGCCTGCCTGAACAAGCTGCACGGCGTGGCGCTGCAGATCGGCGGTTCCGACCAGTGGGGCAACATCACCTCCGGTATCGATTTGACCCGTCGCCTGCACCAGAACCAGGTGTTTGGCCTGACGGTTCCGCTGATCACCAAGGCAGACGGCACCAAATTCGGTAAAACCGAAGGCGGCGCCGTGTGGCTGGATCCGAAGAAAACCAGTCCGTACAAATTCTACCAGTTCTGGATCAACACCGCGGACGCTGATGTCTATCGCTTCCTCAAGTTCTTCACCTTTATGGACATGGCTGAGATCAATGCCCTGGAAGAAGAAGACAAAAACAGCGGTAAAGCGCCGCGCGCCCAGTACGTGCTGGCAGAGCAGGTGACGCGCCTGGTCCACGGCGAAGAAGGCCTGGAAGCGGCGAAGCGCATTACCGAAAGCCTGTTTAACGGTAATCTGAGCGACCTGAGCGAAGCAGATTTCGAACAGCTGGCGCAGGATGGCGTGCCGATGATCGAAATGGAAAAAGGCGCCGATCTCCTGCAGGCGCTGGTGGATTCCGAGCTGCAGCCGTCCCGCGGTCAGGCGCGTAAAACCGTTGCCTCGAACGCGGTGACCATCAACGGTGAAAAACAGGCCGACCCGGAATATGTATTCAGCGACAGCGACCGTCTGTTCGGCCGCTACACCTTACTGCGTCGCGGTAAAAAGAATTACTGCCTGGTCTGCTGGAAATAAAAAATAAAACCAGGGCGTGGGAAACCACGCCCTTTTTCTTTTTAGGGTTGTGGTAAGAAAATGAAGAACATCCTCGCCATTCAGTCTCACGTTGTGTTTGGCCACGCCGGCAACAGTGCCGCCGAGTTTCCGATGCGCCGTCTGGGCGCCAATGTCTGGCCCCTGAATACCGTTCAGTTCTCCAACCATACGCAGTACGGTAAATGGACAGGTTGCGTGATGCCGCCTTCACACCTGACGGAAATCGTCCAGGGCATCGCCGACATCGATAAGCTGCAGACCTGCGATGCGGTACTGAGCGGCTATCTCGGTTCCGCTGAACAGGGCGAGCATATCCTTGGTATCGTGCGTCAGGTGAAAGCGGCCAATCCGGCGGCGAAGTACTTTTGTGACCCGGTGATGGGCCATCCGGAGAAAGGGTGTATCGTCGCGCCCGGCGTGGCGGAATTCCACGTGCGCTATGCGCTGCCGGCCAGCGATATTATTGCGCCGAATCTGGTTGAACTGGAGATCCTGTGCGGTCATCCGGTCGCCAGCGTCAGCGAGGCGGTAGCTGCCGCGCGGGAGCTGATTGTCCAAGGGCCGGAGGTGGTATTGGTTAAACATCTCTCCCGCGCCGGTCTGAGCATGGATCGTTTTGAGATGCTGCTGGTGACGGCAGATGAAGCCTGGCATATCAGCCGGCCGCTGGTGGATTTTGGCCTGCGTCAGCCGGTCGGCGTCGGTGATGTGACCAGTGGACTGCTGCTGGTGAAACTGCTGCAGGGTGCCAGCCTGCGCGATGCGCTTGAGCACGTCACCGCCGCGGTGTACGAGATCATGCTCACCACTAAAAACATGCAAGAGTATGAACTGCAGGTGGTGGCGGCGCAGGATCGCATTGCCGTACCGGAGCACTGCTTCAGCGCCACCCGGCTGTAACTTCCCGGGCCTGCCCGACGGTCCGCCGGGCAGGTTCAGGCCTTATTTTAAGCCTTCTGCTGCCAGTGCGTCAGCCACCGCTGGACGCGCTGCCACCTGCGCCATCCAGCTGCCGATATGACCATAGGCAGCCATATCCAGTTTTATGCCATAGCCCCAGCGCAGCACGGTGAACAAATAACCGTCGGCGATGGTGAAGCGATGGCCAGTCAGCCACTGTTTATCTTCCAGCGACGCATCAACATACTGCAGTTTCTTCTCGAGCAACGCCCGCGCGACAGGCTTATAGTCCTCCGGGGTATCCGGGCGGAACAGTGGGGTAAAGCCTTTATGCAGCTCGGTGGCCACGTAGTTCAGCCACTCCAGGGTCTGGTAGCGGGCGATGGAGCCCACTGGCGCCAGCAGATGGCGGTCCGGCACCTGATCGGCGATGTACTGCATAATAGCCACGCCCTCAGTCAGCAGGATGTCATCATCCAGCAGTAACGCCGGCACCTGACCTTTCGGGTTGATCAGCAGATAGTCATCCCCGTTTTCCAGCCGTTTTTTGGCCAGGTCCACGCTCTGCAAAGTGAAATCCAGGCCGCTTTCGCGCAGGGCGATGTGCGAGGCAAGGGAACAGGCGCCGGGTTTGTAGAACAGTTTCATGCGTAACTCCTCGTGGCTGCAGTTTTCTGTATGTTAGTCCCGCCAGGGGTAAAAAAAAAGCCGCTAACCTAACGTTAGCGGCTTAAAAATAATTGGTTTTCCCTGCGGCGTCAGGCTGCCGCGGTTTCGCGTGCTTTCAGGTCCGCGCTGTCGTCCTGAGTCATACGATTCAGCTTCGGCGCGGTCAGCAGCATCAGGGCGGCGATAACCGCGGTGACGATACCAATCTGCAGGAACACGTGGCCGTAGACTTCCAGCGACACCAGCGGGTCAGTCACGTTTTCCGGCACCGCCATCAGGTTGGCGATTTTCCCGGCGATGATCGCTGCGCCGGCGGTGGTGAGGAACCAGCTGCCCATAATGAAGCCCATCAGACGCTGAGGAACCAGCTGAGCGACCATCGCCAGACCGAGGCCGGAAATCATCAGCTCACCGATAGACTGCAGCGCATAGCTCAGGATGAGCCAGTTAACCGAGACAATGCCTGCGTCGCTGGCGAACTTCGCCCCTAAAGGCAGGACGAGGAACGCGCCAGAGCACAGCACCATACCGAAAGCGAATTTATGCGGCATCGGCATGCGGTCGCCCATCTTGTTATAAATGGCTGCCAGAATAGGGCTACCAATCATGATCCAGAACGGGTTCAACGCCTGATACTGTTCCGGTTCGAAGGCGATACCGAGGATCGAGTGCTCAACGTTACGGATAGCGAAGAAGTTCAGGGAGGTCGGCATCTGGCTGTAGAGTACGAAGAAGACAATTGCTTCTACCATCAGCAGGAAGGCGACGATCATTTTACGACGTGCGGCACCTTTCAGACCCATGGTTTCTTTGGCGAAAATCACGACGATACCCAGAGCGACGACGCCCAGCACCATACGTGCGATACCCTGGTTGTGCAGCAGCCAGGTGGCGATGGCGACCAGCACCACCACGCCAGCGATGGTCGCCAGCAGTTTACCCATGTGTACCGGGGCAAAGTCCGGTTTGGAGCCGTACTGTTTAACCCATTTCTGGCAGAAGGCAAAGTTAATAATCGTGATCACCATCCCCACCACGCTGAGGGCAAACGCCACGCTCCAGCCGAAGCGAGCGGCCAGCCACGGGGTTGCCAGCATAGAGAAGAACGAACCGATGTTGATGGACATGTAGTACATGGTAAATGCACCGTCCAGACGTGGGTCGTTTTTGTCATAGCAGGTCGAAAGCAGGGAAGACGGGTTGGCTTTAAACAGGCCGTTACCGACGGCGATGGTCGCCATACCCATATAGACGATGGCAGCATCATGGCCGGACCAGGCCACCAGTGCATAGCCGATGGCCAGCACGACAGCGCCCAGCATGATGACACGTTTGGTGCCGAGCACTTTGTCGCCCAGCCAGCCGCCAATGGCAACCAGGCCATAGACCAGCGCGCTAAAGGAGGAGAACAGAGTAATGGAATCCGCTTCCGACATACCCAGCTGTTTTACCAGGTAAACGGCCATGATCCCTTGCAGGCCGTAATAACCAAAACGCTCCCATAACTCGATCGAGAAAATGAGATAGAACGCGCGTGGTTGTTTGAAAGCGTTCAGACTCACACTTTCTGCTGGTTTATTGTTTGCAGTAGACACATATACCTCTTTTTTTACATCCCATATTTACTGGGGGGTGTTCGGGGCGCAATCTCGTTGGACCGCCGCCTTTATAGTTATTTTGGGAGGGAAAACGGCAGGTAATGTTCACTATCCTGGCGCATCAGGCAAGGCCTTTGTAATAATCTGTTACACATAATATGCGTGGCATAATGCTCCGGACATATGAATGTTATCCAGAGTTAAATTTCACCGTTTCGTTATCGTTGCTATTTTTATCTTTTTAATCAGCCGGATTTTGCCAAAAAGGCGATATATTCTGCTGAATGACCTTATTGGCAGTGATATGGTCCATTATCCTAAAAATTAATGGGCTATTATCCTGGCAATCTTTGCTCAATCGTTGTAAAGCCTGACATTTATTTTCATTTTCGCAACATGCAATCAACATAAAGTTGCGAGCATGATCTTGATCACAAATGTATAGAAATTTTGCGGCGAGAAAAAATGAATGAACTGACTGTTCGTTATATGACCGGATTATTACCCACCATAAAGCACATTTTCTGGTGTTAACGACGGGTTAAATGCATAAATTCGAGCCATAACTGAAGGTGAGGTTATGGCTCAGGCGAAGGTATCAGGCGTAGACTTTCTCTTTGAATTCGCAGAGGTCTTCAATCAGGCAGGAGCCGCAGCGCGGCTTGCGGGCAATGCAGGTATAACGTCCATGCAGGATCAACCAGTGATGACAGTCGACCTTAAACTCGGCGGGGACCACCTTCAGAAGCTTCTCTTCCACCTGTTCAACATTCTTGCCCGGGGCGAACTGCGTCCGATTACAAACGCGGAAGATGTGCGTGTCCACGGCGATGGTTGGCCAGCCAAAGGCGGTATTCAGCACCACATTGGCGGTTTTACGGCCCACGCCGGGCAGTGCTTCCAGCGCTGCTCTGTCTTCCGGTACCTCGCCGTTGTGCTGCTCCAGCAGAATGCGGCAGGTTTTGATGACATTTTCCGCTTTGCTGTTAAACAGGCCGATAGTCTTGATATACGATTTCACCCCATCCACCCCCAGCGCCAGCATCGCTGCGGGCGTATTGGCCACCGGATAGAGTTTGGCTGTCGCTTTGTTGACGCTGACGTCGGTGGCCTGCGCCGAAAGCAGAACGGCAATCAGCAGCTCGAACGGCGAACTGAAATGCAGTTCGGTAGTGGGGTGGGGATCGTTTTCCCGCAGCCTGGTGAGGATCGCCAGGCGTTTGGCTTTGTTCATATTACGCTTTCCCTGTCACGTCAGACGGGGCGACAGAAACGGCCCGGGCCGCTTGCGCCTTCCGCTGCTTGCTACGTTCATCGATGAGGTATTTTACCGCCAGCATCATGCCGAGGCCAATAAAGGCGCCTGGCGGCAGCATAGCCAGCAGGAAGGGGGTATCCGTATGGAAAACCTCGATGCGCAGCACCTTCGCCCAGCTGCCAAGCAGACTATCGGCGCCGTCAAATAGCGTGCCGTTGCCAAGGATCTCGCGCAGGGAGCCCAGCACAAACATCGCGCAGGTGGCGCCCATGCCGATAGAAAAGCCATCCAGCGCCGACAGCGCCGGCCCTTTTTTGGCGGCAAAGGCTTCGGCGCGGCCCACCACGATGCAGTTGGTCACGATAAGCGGGATGAAAATCCCCAGCGACTGGTACAGGCCGAAGGCATAGGCGTTGATCAGCATCTGTACGACGCTCACCACCGAGGCGATGATCATCACGTAAATGGGAATACGGATCTCCGCCGGCGTCCAGCGGCGCAGGCTGGAGATGGTCAGGTTGGTTAAGGTCAGCACCAGGGTGGTCGCCAGGCCCAACCCAAGGGCGTTGGTGGCGGTCGAGGTAACCGCCAGCAGAGGGCACATACCTAGCAGCTGTACCAGGGCGGAGTTATTTTTCCACAGGCCCTGGACGATGACGTCTTTAACTTCGCTCATGGTTATTCTCCACAGGCGGTGAATTCAGGAAGTTGCGCAGGCAGCGTTTGTGCATACAGGCCTGCGCGCTTAACGGCATTGACCACCGCCCGGGGGGTGATGGTGGCGCCGGTGAACTGGTCAAAATCGCCGCCATCTTTTTTGACCGCCCAGTGGCTGTCGCCCTGGCCGTGGATGACTTTCCCGGCAAAATGGGTGATCCAGTCCGACAGACGAAGCTCAATTTTATCGCCCAGACCCGGCGTTTCATGGTGCTCGGTCACGCGGGTGCCGAGGACGGTGCCGCTAAAATCGGCAGCAACCAGCAACTGTATTGCCCCGGAGTAGCCATCCGGCGCGGTGGCTTCCATGACCGCGCCGATCGGCTGGTCGTTATTCTTGGCGATCCATACTTTATGCTGGCCTTTACCCAGCGCCGGGGCGCTGACCAGATAGCAGCTCTTGAGCAGATCGTTATTATAGCGGTCAGCAGGTAAGACCTGATCAAATAACGCTTTCTGCTGCAGGGCCGCCTGCTGATCAATAGTGCTTTTCGTCAGTTCATTGATCGCCGCCGTCAGCCCGGTGGAACCGGCGGCAAACAGCGCCAGCGTGACGCCGTGTTTTCGCATCGTTTTTAACATCATCGCTCTCTCAACGGTGGCCATACACGCGCGGACGCGTGTAGTAATCGATCAGCGGCACGGTAATATTCGCCAGCAGAACGGCAAATGCCACGCCATCCGGGTAACCGCCGAAGCTGCGAATAAGCCACACCAGCAGGCCGGCGAGGGCGCCAAAGATCAGACGGCCGCGGTTGGTTGTTGAAGCCGTCACCGGGTCGGTCAGAATAAAGAAAGCGCCGAGCATGGTGGCGCCAGAGAACAAATGCATCTGCGGCGACGCCAGGCTCTGCGGCGAGAATAACCAGCCGAGGGTGGCACACAGGCCAAGGCTGACGAGAAAGCTGACCGGAATATGCCAGCGGATCGCTTTCTGCCACAGCAGGAACAGACCGCCCGCCAGCCAGGCGATATTCACCCACTGCCAGCCAAGGCCCGCCAGTACGCCACCGTAAACCGGCAATTGCAGCACCTGCTGGACGCTATGCCCGGCATGCAGAGAGGTTTTAAAGGTATCCAGCGGGGTGGCCTGGCTGATGCCATCGATACCCAGTCGCAGGCTGGCCATGTCGCCCCCGGCGGCGGTATGCCCGGTGAAGATCATCTGCAGCACATCGCTGAACGCCGGAATCTGGGCGGCAATTTCATATGAAGGCAACCAGGAGGTCATCTGTACCGGGAACGAAATCAGCAGCACGACGTAGCCGATCATCGCCGGATTGAACGGGTTATGGCCTAATCCACCGTACAGCTGCTTGGCGATCACCACGGCAAAGGCAGTGCCGAGCACCACCATCCACCAGGGGGCCAGCGGCGGAATACTCACCGCCAGAAGCAGGCCAGTGAGCAGGGCGGAATTGTCCTTCAGGGTCGCCACAATATGCTGTTTACGCAGTTTGAGAATAGCGGCTTCCGTTGCCCAGGCCGTCAATGCGGCGAGGACAATCTGCAGTACGGTACCCCAGCCGAAAAACCAGGTCTGGACCACAATGCCAGGCACGGCGGCGAGCAGCACCAGCAGCATAATGCGCGAGGTCTGCCGCTGGTTATGGGTATAGGGGGAGCTTGCGATTCTGAAAACCATTTATTCCTCGTTAACTGCCTGCTGTGTTGCTTTACGCGCCTGAACGCGAGCGATCGCCGCGGCGACGGCCGCTTTGCGTGGGTCGTCATTGGCTGCGGCTGACGCGATATCCGGTTGCGCGGCCTGCTGTTCGGCTTTACGCGCTTTGGCGCGGGCGATGGCGGCATCCACCGCGGCCTTGCGTGGGTCGACGGCGTCCGTTGCCGGGGTTTCCACCGGCGCGGCCTGCTGTTCGGCTTTGCGCGCTTTGGCGCGGGCGATAGCGGCTTCCACCGCGGCCTTGCGCGGATCGACGGCGTCCGTTGCCGGCGTGTCTACCGGTGTAGCCTGCTGTTCGGCTTTACGCGCCTTGGCGCGGGCGATAGCGGCTTCCACCGCGGCCTTGCGTGGGTCGACAGCGTCCGTTGCCGGGGTTTCCACCGGCGTGGCCTGCTGTTCGGCTTTGCGCGCTTTGGCGCGGGCGATGGCGGCTTCCACCGCGGCCTTACGCGGATCGACAGCGTCGGTTGCCGGCGTGTCCACCGGCGTAGCCTGCTGCTGTGCTTTGCGTGCCCGGGCTTCGGCCTTCCGCGCTTCGCGTGCGGCAATTGCCTCGCTGTTATCCGGTTTGGCGCCAGACTGAATCACGATCGGTTGCGCCGCATCACGCTGTTTGTCGCGTACCCGAGCCAGGGCGGCGTTAATCGCATCCTGATCTTTGGCGGCAGGCTGAACGGCAGCTTTTTTATGCCGTTCGGCGCGGGCGGCTTTTTCACGCTCCAGGCGCGCCTGTCGGGCTTCGAATCGCGCTTTAGCTTCTGCGGCGCGCTGCTCTTCCTGGCGAATCGCGCTGATCTCCGCTTTCTCCTGACGGAAGTACTGCACCAGCGGAATATTGCTTGGGCAAACCCACGCGCAGGCGCCGCATTCGATGCAGTCCGCCAGATTGTGCGCGGTAGCTTTGTCGTGCTGCTGGCCTTTGCTGAACCAGTACAGCTGCTGCGGCAGCAGATCGGCCGGACAAGCGTCAGCGCAGGCGCTGCAGCGAATGCAGCCTTTTTCTTCCTGCGGCTCGCCCATCTCGCTGGCGGAAGGCGCCAGCAGACAGTTGGTGATCTTCACCACCGGGACGTCCAGCCCCGGCAGGGTAAAGCCCATCAGCGGGCCGCCCATGATCACCATCGGCTCGGCGCTGGCACAGAAGCCGGCGTCGTTTAGCAGATGGCGTACCGGGGTACCAAGGCGCGCCCAGACGTTGCCTGGCCGCGAAACCGCCTCGCCGGTCAGGGTGACCACGCGCTCCGTTAACGGCTCGCCGTCAATCACCGCGCGTTTTATCGCATAGGCCGTCCCCACGTTCTGCATCAGCACGCCAATATCCGACGAACGACCGCCATGGGGCACCTGCTTGCCGGTGAGAATTTGGGTAAGCTGCTTGGCCCCGCCGGAGGGGTATTTAGTGGGGATCATGCGCAGCGAGATGCCATGGGCGTCGCAGAGCACCGCCCGCAGCATCGAAATGGCCTGAGGTTTATTGTCTTCAATGCCGATCAGCACTTCGTCAGGCTGCAGAATATGCGCGAGGATGCGGATCCCGTCGACAATCTGCGCCGCGCAGTCCTGCATCAGGCGGTCGTCCGCCGTGATATAGGGTTCGCATTCGGCGGCGTTAATAATCAGCGTCTTAATTTTATCGCCGCCGCCGCGCAGTTTGCTGCCGGTGGGGAAACCGGCCCCGCCGAGGCCCGCGACGCCAAACTGATGAATGCGTTCGATAAGCGCTTCGCGCGTGCGGACCTGATAATCATTCCAGCCATCGCGCTCAATCCAGCGGTCTTCGCCGTCGGCGTCAATGATCACGCTCATCTCCGCCAGCGCCGACGGATGAGCGGTGGTGTGCGGGGCGATGGCGGCAACGGTACCGGAGGTCGGGGCGTGAACGGGCAGCATTCTTCCCCATCCGCGGGTCAGCGGCTGGCCGCGCAGCACCCGATCGCCCACCTTGACGCACAGTTCGCCTTCGGCGCCAATATGCTGCTTCAGCGGAATGATAAGGCGCTGCGGCAGGGAAACCTGGCGCAGTGGGGTACCGTTAGACTGGGTTTTCATTTCGGGCGGATGAATACCGCCGTTAAAATCCCAGACTTTATCTTTTCGGAAAGCGGAAAATAACTTAAACATGTTGTTCCACAGGAATATTGCGCACCGGGATCGTATGGAGATCCCATTTCCAGGTTTCCGGGGTGGTCGCCACCGGAACGAGCGAAATGCACTGGGTCGGGCAGGGGGCTACGCACAGATTACAACCGGTGCACAGGTCGTTCATCACGGTATGCATGGCGCGGGTTGCCCCGACAATTGCATCTACCGGACACGCCTGGATGCATTTGGTGCAGCCAATGCAGTTCGGCTCGTCGATTACCGCGAGCATGCGAACTGGCTCCGCCTCCTGTTCATCGCCATCGACCGGCTGCGGGTCGACGTTCAGTAAGGCAGCGATTTTTAACATCACGGCTTCGCCACCCGGCGCGCAGCGGTTAATTTTTTCACCCTGGGCACCGACAGCTTCCGCATAGGGGCGGCAGCCGGGGTAGCCGCACTGCCCGCACTGGCTCTGCGGTAACAGTTCATCAATTTTTTCCACCACCGGGTCGTCCTGCACCGCGAAACGGCGGGAGGCATACCCCAGTATTAAGCCGAAAATCAACCCTAACAGGCTGATGGCGATGACGGCTATCCAGACTGCGCTCATTACAACTTCACCAAACCACTAAAGCCCATAAAGGCCAGAGACATTAAACCGGCGGTAATCAATGCGATGGCATTACCACGAAACGGCGCGGGCACATCGGCAACTACCAGGCGCTCGCGGATCGCCGCGAACAGCACCATCACCAGCGAGAAACCGACGGCGGCGGCAAAGCCGTACAGCGCGGACTGCAGGAAATTGTGTCCCAGATTGATATTCAGCAGCGCCACCCCGAGAACCGCACAGTTGGTGGTGATCAGCGGCAGAAAGATCCCCAACAGGCGATAGAGCGCCGGGCTGGTTTTACGCACCACCATTTCAGTGAACTGGACCACCACGGCGATGACCAGAATAAAGGCCAGCGTGCGTAAATAAACCAGATTTAACGGGATAAGGATCCAGGTATCAATCAGCCAGGCACAAATAGAGGCCAGCGTCATCACGAAGGTGGTGGCAAGCCCCATCCCCATTGCGGTTTCCAGCTTTTTGGAAACCCCCATAAACGGGCACAGGCCAAGAAACTTCACCAGAACGAAGTTATTGACAAGGACAGTACCAATAAAGAGCAGTAAATAATCAGCCATCATGCGACCTGAAACGAAAAAAAGCCGCTTATTATCGAATAAAACGATACCGGCGACAACAGGTTAAATGTGGGGTTATTACGGATGAACAAAGGTCCGTTTTACCCGCTGTGAACGGCGAAAATAGGGCGCCAGGAGCGCGGCAGCCAACAATGGAAACAGCAGCTGACGCAAAGCAAGAACATCCGAGACGGGAGAGAAGGCAAAAGCCTTTATCGCCAGCAGCAGAGTGATGAGCAACCAGATAATATAGTGCTTAGGGACCAGCGAGCGCCGCTTGAAGAACGCGATAGTCAGCCAAAGCGTGTAATACCACATGGCGACAGCAAACAGCAGTGAAGCGAGCCACAGTACCATATGTCCGGTGCTCATAGCGCGCAGCAGGGCATACGTCTGCGTCGACATGAGGGCATTGGCAAAAAACAGCAGCGATAAGGAGGCGCTCAGCAGCGCCACCAGCAACCAGGCCAGCGGTGCCAGCAGCCATCCGCCGATGCGTTCTGCAGATTGAGACGTCATGTTACTCCCCTATTCAACGCCAGTAATGAAAATCAGGCCGGGAAGTATAAGCAACTGGCGTGAAGGATGACAGCCTTACTGCACGAATCGCCAAACGGATTTAGGCACCTGGCCCACATCGAACAATTTACCGCCGGAGACCAGCTCTGCCCGGCGGTGGTCGGCCGCACGATACATATTCACGATCTCTTCGGTGTCGGTCAGGGAGTAGTTAAGGTGATCAAATAGTTTTTCAAGACTTTCGAGCGAACTGATTTTGCGGAATTTTAATAAATAGTCCAGAACGGTCATTTTCGTATCCATTTTATAATCGGAATAATTATGTTGAATATTATCAGCATTCACTAAACCTACTCTCAACCAACGGCGCCTTCTGAATGGGGCCGGGTGGAATGATTCAGGTTATATAAACCCATGACAAGGGGCGAGAGCCGACCTTGAAGAGCAGGGAGAAGTTTAAGAATATTCTAAAACCAGACCGGGCGCCGAATGGCGCCCGCAAGAGAAGATTAACGCTGTTCGCCGTGACTGGCAATAACAGATTTGTACCAATAAAAACTCTTCTTTCGTTTGCGAGCCAGATTTTGCTGGTGATCGACATAGACAAAGCCGTACTGCTTTTGATACCCGTTAAGCCAGCTCAGCAGATCGATAAACGACCAGGGATAATAGCCGCGCACATCCGCCCCCAGCGCCAGCGCCTTTTCCACGGCGCCAATATGGCTGCTCAGGTAGTCGATTCGCGGATCGTCGACCACTTCACCGGCAATAATCGGGTCTTTCGCCCCCAGGCCATTTTCGGTGATATAGATCGGGATATCGCCATAGCGTTCCTTGATCATCATAATGCCGTCCGTCAGCCCCTGCGGCCAGATTTCCCATCCCCATTCGGTATAGGTGCTCTGCGGATTACGCACGAAATAGAACAACCCCTCCACGCCAGGTTCGCCACCGGTGGGGATGTCGGGCGGCTGGGCGGACACCGTTTCCCGGCGATAGTAATTCAGCCCAATAAAGTCACAGCGGTTCTCGCGCAGCAGTGCGTCATCGTCCGGGGAAAAGCGCGGTACCCCCCACAGAGCCTGGGTCTGCGCCAGCAGAGCAGCAGGATAGGTGCCTTTCAGTACCGGGTCGTAAAGCCAGTGAGTATGGATGGCGTCAGCCAGTTCGGTGGCCTTTTTGTCTGCCTCACTGTCGGTGAGCGGAGTATGGGGCTGTAGCACATTGACGAAGCCAATCTGGCCCGCCACGCCACTCTCGCGGAACGCCTTCACCGCCAGCGCATGGGCGATAAACACGTGGTGGCAGGCCTGAATGGCACGCGCTGGATCGCGGACCGCCGGGGGATGCAGACCGTTGATATAGCCGTGGCCAATGAACACGATGGTTTCGTTAAAGGTCGCCCACAGCTTCACCCGTGAACCAAAGCGCGCATAGCACAGGCGGGCGTACTCGGCGAAGGCCTCGGCGGTACTCCGTGCTTCCCAGCCGCCCTCATCCTGCAGGGCCTGCGGCAGGTCCCAGTGATAGAGGGTGATCATCGGCTCAATATTGTGCGCCAGCAGTTCGTCGATCAGATCGCTGTAAAACTGTACTCCCGCTTCATTCACTTCACCGCGCCCGTTGGGTAGCAGTCGTGGCCAGGAGATAGAGAATCGATAACTTTGCAGGCCCATTTCGGCCATTAACGCGATGTCTTCGCGAAAACGGTGATAGTGGTCGACCGCGACATCGCCGGTGGTGCCTTCAAAGGTGGTACCCGGCAGGTGAGAGTAGATATCCCAGATTGACGGTCCTTTGCCGTCTGCGTCGTGCCCACCTTCAACCTGATACGCTGCGGTAGCGGCACCCCATAAAAAATTGTGCGGAAAAGCGGCCATGAATAAGCTCCCTGTCTGATGATAAAGGGAGTGTAATAAAAGCGATGATAACTGTGCAACCGGTTTCTGAAACCGGTTGCACAGTTGCGAGGCGGGTCACTGTTTTACGGCGGCGCTACTTTGTCTGCACCACATCCGCTGGCGGTGGGGCCTGATAGTTATCAATATGGTGCGCGATAACCAAAAGCAGTGCGGAAATACCAAAAACAATCCAGCCAATAAGTTCTACAATACGGGTAAAAACAGTCGTCATAACACATCAATATCCTTTGAACACAGCGTAAAATGTTACTCCATGGTCAGCAGATCACAAGGGGTATCTGTCTGATTTTGCACATGTGCGGGAAAAAATCAGGGTGTTAAATGATAAAATTTGCTCACTATTTGTAAGATTATTCTCATCAACATGATATTGACATCAGCTGAATAAGTGAGGCGGTAACATGAGTGACGCGATCCGGGTAGGGCTATTAGGTTACGGTTACGCCAGCAAAACGTTTCACGCGCCGCTGATCGGCGGCACGCCGGGCATGGCGTTGACGATGGTCTCCAGCAGCGAGGCCGGCAAAGTCCATGCCGACTGGCCAGGGGTCAGGGTGGTGAGTGCGGCAAAGGACTTGCTCAACGATCCTGATATTGATCTGGTGGTCATCGCCACCCCGAACGATACCCACTTTCCGCTGGCGAAAGCGGCGCTGGAAGCGGGCAAGCATGTGGTAGTGGATAAACCTTTTACCGTGACACTGTCACAAGCACGCGAGCTGGAGGGGCTGGCGAAGCATTGTGGCCGGGTGCTGTCGGTGTTTCATAACCGCCGCTGGGACAGTGATTTCTTAACCGTCAGGGCACTGATTAACGAAGGTCAACTGGGGGAAGTGTGTTACTTCGAGTCGCATTTCGATCGCTTCCGCCCCCAGGTGCGCCAGCGCTGGCGGGAACAGGGAGGCCCCGGAAGTGGGATTTGGTATGATCTGGGGCCGCATCTGCTCGATCAGGCGGTGGTGCTCTTTGGCCTGCCGGTGAGTATCACGGTCGATCTCGCTCAACTTCGCCCCGGCGCGCAATCCACCGACTATTTTCACGCCGTGCTGGCCTATCCCCAGAGGCGGGTGGTGCTGCATGGCACATTGCTCGCTGCGGCGGAGAGCGCGCGCTTTATCGTCCACGGCTCGCGGGCCAGCTATATTAAGTATGGCCTTGATCCCCAGGAGGAACGGCTAAAAAACGGTGAACGACTGCCGCAGGAGGACTGGGGGTATGATATGCGCGACGGTACTCTGACCCGCGCCGAGGGCGACGAACGAAGCGAGGAGACATGGCTGACGCTGCCGGGCAATTATCCCGCCTATTATGCCGCCATTCGCGATGCGCTTAACGGGGAGGGAGAAAACCCGGTCCCGGCCAGCGAGGCGATTCAGATCATGACGTTGATTGAGCTGGGTATCGAGTCGGCCAGACATCGCGCCACGCTCAGCCTGGTGTGAGGGGAAGCCCGGCAGCGCGGCCGCCGGGCCGATGATCAACCTTTCGCCACCCGCTGAATAAGAGCGGCTTTTTCCTGTTCGCTCAGAAACGCCTGGGTCAGACCGTTGATCTGCGCCTGACGGATCTGCTCCCGGCTCAGGCCCGCCGCCGGCGCCGCCACGGTGTACTCGTGAATAATATCGACGCCCTGCACCGCCGGATCGTCAGTGTTGAGGCTCGCCAGCACGCCGTGCTCAAGGAACTGCTTCAGCGGATGTTGGGCCAGCGAAGCCACGGTGCTGGTTTGCACATTCGAGGTCAGGCACGATTCAATGCCGATCTGATGTTCGGCCAGGTAGTCCATCAGGGCCGGATCCTCTACCGCTTTGACCCCATGACCGATACGCTCCGCGCCCAGCTCGCGGATGGCCTGCCAGATACTTTCCGGTCCGGCCGCTTCGCCAGCGTGGACGGTAATATGCCAGCCAGCGTCGCGGGCCTGATTAAAATGGTTGAGGAACAGCGCGCCCGGGAAGCCCAGCTCATCACCGGCCAGATCCAGCGCGGTGATGCCCTCGCGGTGGGCGAGCAGCGCCGCCAGCTCTTCCTGACAGGCCGCTTCACCGAAGGTGCGGCTCAGAATGCCGATCAGGCGGGCGTCGACCTGAAAATCGCGGCTGCCTTCACGCACGCCCGCGATCACTGCCTCTACCACGCCGTCGACGGGAAGCTGGTGGGTCATCGCCATATAGCGGGGAGAGAAGCGCAGCTCAACGTAGTGCAGACCATTGCGCGCGGCGTCTTCGACGTTCTCGTATGCCACGCGACGGCAGGCTTCCAGTGAAGCAAGGACTTTAACCCCCCAGTCGAGCTTGGCGAGAAAACTGACCAGATCGGGCTCGAGGCTGGTGACCTGGACGTGGGGACGCAGCGTGTCGAGGGTGGAAGCGGGAAGGGCGATATTAAACTCGCGGCCAAGATCGAGGATGGTTTGGGCCCGGATGTTACCGTCAAGGTGGCGGTGAATGTCGGTTAATGGCAATGAATAATCAATCATGGTCGCACTCTTTTTTTAGTTAAAGTGCACGTCATTATACAACATGTACATAACTGTTTAAAAGCATTGAAAAAATCCATTCGATACAAACAGCTGGGGGCACTCAGGTCATTTTTCCGCTCTTTTCGCTGCGCCATTTAAAACAGCGAACGACGTTCATGATTGACGCGATCCTGACCAGACCAGAAAAGCGCACGCGCTGACCGCGGCGCCGGCAAGGCAGACCGCCTGCCATCCCCAATGGGAATAAAGTTGCGTGGCGACGATAGCGCCTGCCGCACTGCCCAGCGAATAAAAACACATATAAGCCCCAACAAGGCGGCTTGCCGCTGCAGGCCTGGCGGCAATAATCAGGCTCTGGTTGGTGACATGCACGGCCTGCACCGCAAAGTCCAGTGCGATAACACCCACTATTAGCCATAGCAGAGAGGTTTCGGCAAAGGCGATAGGCAGCCATGAGAGCGCCAGCAGCGCCAGCGCCAGGCCGGTCGAGCGCTGCGCCCATCCCTGGTCAGCCCACTTGCCCGCCCTTGAGGCGGCCAGCACGCCAGCGATGCCGGCCAGGCCAAACATCCCTGTCTGGGTGTGCGACAGGGAAAGGGCGGTGAGCGGCATGACCATGGTTGTCCACAGCATACTGAAAGCGGCGAAGATCAGTAGCGCCAGGATCCCGCGCTTTCTCAATTGCGGTTCAGTGGTATACAGCTGAAAAACTGACTTCAGTAAGGAAAGGTAAGTGGGCTTTTGCGACTGCGGCGTGGGCGAAGGCATGACTTTCCAGATGACGCCGGCAATCAACAACATCAGACAGGCAGCCGTGAGATAAACGGCTCGCCAGCCGGCGATATCAGCGATCGCGCCTGATATAAAACGAGACAACAGAATGCCTGAAACAATTCCGCTGGTCAGGGTACCCACCGCCTGGCCCCGTTTCTGCGGCGTCGCCAGTATCGCCACCCATGCCACCATCAGCTGCACCACCACCGCCATCAGGCCGACGATCAGCATGGCACCCAGCAGGATCGCGATATTAGGGGATAACCCTGCCACGACTAACGCCGCCACCGACAGCAACAGCTGAGTCATCATCACGTGTTTACGGTTCAAACCGTCCCCGAGCGGAACCAGGAACAGCAAGCCGATGGCATAGCCCACCTGTGTCGCGGTGATGACGCTGCCCATCATGCCGGGCGACACCTTCAGGCTGACCGCCATCGAGTCGAGTAACGGCTGAGCTGAATAAACGTTGGCTACCGCCAGCGCGCAGGTCAGTGAAAACAGCGCCGTTATCCCCGCGGTCAGCATCGTGGCAGGGGCGGAGGCGGTCGGGATCTCGTGCTCGGTACACAAACTTGCCTTGCATTTCATAAGAGGCCTGCACTCTGGTTGCTTTTTAAAACTAGTGTGCCTATAAAATTAGCCATAGTGGTTTTCTTTTGCAACTGCTACGTGTGAAGATTAAGCTGGCATCAGTAGACTGATTGACGGAGAGCATGCAGATGGCGAAACAGGAATCACTCAGAACCAGTGAATGTCCGGTGGCAAGGACGCTGGAATCAATTGGTGAGCGCTGGTGCCTGATGATTATTCGCGAGGCATTTGATGATGTGCGGCGATTCAGCGAGTTTCAAAAGAATCTAGGGCTGGCCAAAAATATCCTTGCCTCGCGGCTGAAGCACCTGGTTGATATCGGTATTTTCGCGATTTTACCGGCATCGGATGGCAGCGCCTACAAGGAATACGTCCTGACTGAAAAGGGGCGATCTGTGTTTCCCATTGTTGTGGCGATGCGGCAATGGGGAGAGCGTTATATGTTTGATTACGGGGAAACCTATTCTGTCCTGCTGGATAACGAACACGGTCAGCCGCTTCAGTATCTGGATGTGCGTTCCGCTCAGGGGGAGAAACTGCAACCTGGCGACTGCCATCGCCGGCGCGTTGTGTCGGATATCAGCGGTGAATGAAGGCCTGAAGAGGGGCGCGGTGCGGTGGGAATCGGTTCGATGACATCGCGCCCCGGCCGTACAGCGAAAAGCGGACATACTAGCGTTCGGCAACCTTCGTTTCAGGTAAATCTATGATAACCAGTGTGCCAAAGCTGCCTGTTTCCACAATATGAGGAATACCTGCTTTGGCGACATAAAGCTGGCCAGGCGTGACAGAGATTTTTTCTCCTTTCACATTCAGCTCCAGACGTCCGTCAATGACCAGTAATCCCTCGTCATACTCATGCACTTCTTCGCTTAATGAGCGTTCATCCATTCGTAAAACTTTGAGATTCGCTGTGCCAATGCGGCCTAATACTTGTGAGTGCCAGGCTTCCGGTAACACCTGTGCTTCGGCGCTAAGGTCATAAAGCGACATAACGTCATTCCCTTTGATGTTCGTTTTAGGCCCTTATGTCATAGAAATGCTCTGCCGTCCTATAACAAATATGGAAAAACAAGTCGAAGAAGCGGCTAACCCTTTCTCCTCAACCCCTTGCCCTCCAGGATATTGTCGTATCTTTTTCCTGGAGGTTTCTGATGACAACCCTCTGCACATTGCGACAGGCGACTCACCGCCAGCAGAATAATCATTTACATTTATATTTTATTTGAATGTATTCATGTTACATATTAAATTCTGCTTACTTTATCGACGATGAGGCAAGGATGCGGATGTGGAGAGCGTAATCCATAACAATATTGAGGGTTTTCTGCTGCTGCTATTAAGCATGTGGCCGATTCTGATTGTGGTCTTTATTGGCGTCGCGATTTCTTTCTATACCATGCTGTTACGCAAAACGGCGCTGGCCTGCCTGCTGTTCGCCGTCGCCATCGGCGCCGCAGGCTGGAGCTTCGCTTAGCGTCCGTTCTCAGGGTTTATCCAGCAGGCTCATGCTGGAAGTGGCGGCGCCATCATTGAGATTGGACGGTGCATGCCAGTCGCGGCCGGCCAGTGCGCTATCGCCCTGACCGCTGCTGGCGACGGTATCCTCCTGCGTCGACATCGTCGAGCCCGCCAGTGCTTCATCTGCCCCCGACTGATCGGGCAGGGAACTGGTATACCCGCCATTGTCCGAGTAAGTATCCATACCATTCACTTCATTCGGTACCGTGTCGGTGGTGGTGCCATCATCGTTTATGCAAAATGATCCGCCAATGCCGTTAGGCTGGCAGTCCGCAGCGAAAGCCGGGACAGCCAGCGACGCCAGCAACAATAGCGGTAAGCCGATTTTCTTCATTCTCATCTCCATGCGCAACGTGGCTCGACAGATGCTCTCTACTATAGAGAAGGACAGGGCGGTGGAAGGTGACAAAACTGTTTAATTTTGTAATAGCGTACCGACTGCCGGTTGCCTGTTCGCTTCAGCACGTCGAGGCATGCTGCGCCTTCCCGGGTCGGCGCAATGCGGTAATCAATTGTTAATTCAACGTAAAGGTTAATGAAAATTTAAGAGAAGGCCGCTATGTTGGCGATATCACTCTTTCCATTAAGGAAATTCCATGCGCGATAAATATTCGGGCCTGCAGATCGGTATTCACTGGTTGGTCTTTTTGCTGGTGGTGGTGGCTTATGCGGCAATGGAGCTACGTGGATTTTTTCCCCGTAGTGACCGGCCGCTGATTAATATGATTCATGTCTCCTGCGGGATCACCATCTGCGCGCTGATGGTGGCGCGTTTGCTGGTGCGGCTGAAGTCGCCAGCGCCGCCGATCGTGCCGAAACCGTCGCCGATGATGACCGGTTTTGCTCATCTCGGCCATCTGGTTATCTATCTGCTATTTATTGCCTTGCCGCTGATCGGGATGGTGATGATGTACTGGCGCGGAAATCCCTGGTACGCCTTTGGCCTGACCATGCCGTATGCCCCGCAGAGCGATTTTGAGCGGGTGGACACCCTGAAGGCGATCCATGAATGGTTAGCCAACGCCGGGTACTTCGTGATTGGCCTGCATGCCCTTGCCGCGCTGGTCCATCATTACTGGTGGAAAGATAATACCCTGCTGCGGATGATGCCCCGTAAGCGCTAAATAGTCGTTACCGTTTTGCCTGACCCCGTCCCGCGACGGGGTTTTTTTTGCCTTTATGGGTAATAAAATATAGTATACCCCCCTATATGATACGGAGGCGTAATCGTGCCACATTCACCTGAAGATAAAAAACGGGCGCTCAGTCGCGTACGCCGCATCCGCGGCCAGGTCGAGGCCCTCGAGCGCGCGCTGGAGTCCGGCGAACCCTGCATGACAATCCTGCAGCAGATTGCCTCAATTCGCGGTGCGGCAAATGGCCTGATGGGCGAAATGGTGGAGATCCACCTGCAGGACGAGCTGGTTAGCGGCGAGACCACCCCGGACCAGCGGGCCGCGAGAATGGCAGAGGTCGGTCATCTGCTACGATCCTATTTAAAATAACATCACGACGAGGAAGAGACAGTTATGAAATCACGCGCAGCAGTTGCCTTTGGTCCTGGCCAGCCGTTAAAAATCGTTGAGATTGACGTCGCGCCGCCGAAGAAAGGCGAAGTTCTGGTGAAAATCACCCACACCGGCGTGTGTCACACCGATGCCTTTACCCTCTCCGGCGACGATCCAGAGGGTGTTTTCCCGGCGGTACTGGGCCATGAAGGCGGCGGGGTTGTCGTGGAAGTGGGCGAGGGCGTTACCAGCCTTAAGCCGGGCGACCACGTGATCCCGCTGTATACCGCCGAATGCGGCGAGTGCAAGTTCTGTAAGTCGGGTAAAACCAATCTCTGTCAGGCGGTGCGCGCCACCCAGGGCAAAGGGTTGATGCCGGACGGCACCACCCGTTTCTCCTATAACGGCGAACCGATTTATCACTATATGGGCACCAGCACCTTCAGCGAATATACGGTTTGCGCCGAGATCTCGCTAGCGAAAGTCAATCCGCAGGCGCCGCTGGATAAAGTGTGCCTGCTGGGCTGCGGTGTCACCACCGGTATCGGCGCGGTGCACAACACGGCGAAGGTCAAGCCCGGGGATAGCGTCGCGGTCTTTGGTTTAGGCGGCATTGGTCTCGCGGTGATCCAGGGCGCGGTGCAGGCGCAGGCCGGACGCATTCTGGCGGTCGATACCAACCCGGATAAGTTCACCCTCGCCAAAGAGATGGGCGCAACCGACTTTATCAACCCGAACGACTACGATAAGCCGATTCAGGATGTGATTGTCGAACTGACCGACGGCGGGGTGGATTTCAGCTTCGAGTGCATCGGCAATGTCAACGTGATGCGCGCGGCGCTGGAGTGCTGCCATAAAGGCTGGGGTGAGAGCGTGATCATCGGCGTAGCCGGTGCTGGCCAGGAGATCAAGACCCGTCCGTTCCAGCTGGTAACCGGCCGCGTGTGGCGCGGTTCCGCCTTCGGCGGCGTGAAAGGGCGCAGTCAGCTGCCGGGAATGGTGGAGGACGCCATGGCTGGTAAAATTCGCCTCGACCCGTTTATTACCCATCGCCTGCCGCTGGAGCAGATTAACGAGGCCTTTGATCTGATGCATGAAGGCAAATCGATTCGCACCGTGATCCACTTTGGCGACCAGTAATCGCTAACGCTGATGGCGTATCGTCACCGATAAAAAAAGGGCCCGGATGGGCCCTTTTGCTTAGGTCGTTCAGTGATGATCCGGGAGCGCGTAGGCAATGATGTAATCGCCGCGATCCGGTGACTGACGGGCGCCGCCAGCATTGATAATAATGTACTGCTTACCGGTTTTCGGTGAGACGTAGGTCATCGGGCCGGACTGGCTACCGACCGGCAGACGCGATTTCCAGATCTCTTTCCCGTTCGCGGTATCAAAGGCGCGCAGGTAGAAATCCTGGGTACCGGCGAAGAACAGCAGTCCGGACTGTGTGGACAGCGACGCGCCAAGGGTCGGCATGCCGATCGGAATTGGCATGTGCATACGGACCCCCAGTGGCCCGGTATCTTCTACGGTGCCAACCGGTACCTGCCACACCAGTTTCCCGGTTTTCAGATCCACCGCGGACATGGTGCCGAACGGCGGTTTCTGGCATGGAATGCCCAGCGGCGACAGGAAACGTTCGCGCATGGCGCCAAACGGCGTGCCTTCCATCGGCACGATGCCCATCTCGATCCCGCTGGCGTCTTTCGCCACCTTCGCGCGCGGTACCATATAGTTGGCGAGGCCCAGACGCATATCGTTGACGAACATCAGGCTGTTGTTCGGATCCACCGAAACGCTGCCCCAGTTCATGCCGCCGAGCGAGCCCGGGAACTGCAGGGAACGGTCTTCACCTGGCGGGGTAAAGACGCCCTGATGGCGCATCTCTTTGAACTGGATACGGCACAGCAGCAGGTCGATCGGTGTCGCCCCCCACATATCAGATTCCGTCAGCGTCTGGTTGCCGATCATCGGCATTCCCACCGAGTAAGGCTGCGTCGGTGAGTAGCGTTCACCTTTGACGTTGCCCGCCGGCACCGGACGTTCTTCCACTTTGGCCACCGGCTCGCCGGTCTCGCGGTTGAGCATAAAGATCATGCCCTGCTTGCTGGTCTGCACCAGCACCGGGGTGGTACCGCCCTTGCCGTCAGGCAGATCGTACAGCAGCGGCTGAGATGGCAGGTCAAAGTCCCACAGGTCGTGGTGCGTGGTCTGGAAGTGCCAGCGCACCTGGCCGGTGGTGGCATCCACAGCCACGATAGAGGAGCTGTATTTATCGTCCAGCGCGGTACGCTCGCCGCCAAAGAAATCTGGCGTGGCGTTGCCGGTTGGTAGATAGATCAGATTCAGCTTCGCGTCGTAGGACATCGCCGACCAGACGTTTGGCGTACCGCGCGTATAGGTCTGGCCTTCCGGCGGAACACCGGTCAGCGCTGGATTGCCTGGATCCCACGCCCACGCCAGTTTGCCGGTGTGGACGTCAAACGCGCGGACCACGCCCGGCGGTTCGCCGGTGGAGTAGTTATCCGCGACGCGGCCGCCCACCACCACCACATTGCCCGCCACCAGCGGGGTGGAGGTCTGCTGATAATAGCCCGCTTTCACTTCACCCATGCCGACGCTAAGGTCGACAATACCGCGATCGCCGAAGCTTTCGCACAGTTTGCCGGTATCGGCATCAATGGCGATCAGGCGGGCGTCGATTGTCGGCAGGAACAGACGACGTGAACAGGCGGCAGGCTGCGTGCCTGACGCTGGCGCGGTTTGTGCCTGGCTCTCTTCGTAATAGCCTAAGCCGCGGCAGCGCTGCCAGTTGGGAGAAGAGGATTTGGAGTCATAGCGCCATTTCTCTTTCCCGCTGTCCACATCCAGCGCCAGCACTTTGCTGTAAGGGGTACAGACGTAGAGAGTATCGCCAATCTGCAGCGGGGTGTTTTGATCTTCCGCCCCGGAGCCATTGCTCTGCGGGATATCGCCAGTATGCGCTACCCAGGCCACCTGTAGCTGGTTGACGTTCTGTTTGTTGATTTGATCCAGCGCGGCGAAACGGTCGCCGTGGGTGGTGTTACCCCAGTGCGCCCAGTTTTTCTGCTGTTCGCCCGGCGCGACGGGCTTCACTGGCACCGCTTCAGTGGCGCTAACCAGCGGTTCGGATTTGAACATCCAGCCAAAGCTCACCGCCAGTGCCACGGCGAGAACGGCGGCGACGCCATATGCCGGGCCTTTTTTTGCCGGTGGGCTGGCGAGGAAAGGCCAGACCAGGGCGGCAAGGAAGGCCAGGACGCCGAGCGCAAACAGGCGCGAGAAGAGCGGCCAGTAGTTCCAGCCAGCGTCACTTATCGCCCAGATCACCGAGGCGATAAACGCCACGGCGTACAACAGAATACCGCCGCGGCGGTTGCGGAAAATCAACACCGCCGCGATGACCATCACCACGCCCATCAGGGCGAAGTACAGTGTTCCGCCGACAAGGGCCAGTTTTGCCCCAAGAATACCGATAGCCAGACCGATGATGAGCATCAGTCCGGCGAGAAGCCACTGCAGGATCCGGGGGAATCCGCGCGGCGCGTTGCCAGTTGCCATGTAATCTCCTTAACCACTCCCGCCACTTCACCATGAACCAAATGAAACAGATATTTTCTGTTTTATTTTTGAATGAAGAGGTTTGTACCTTCATAAACGCAGGTTTATTGCTTGATGTGATTTCAAGTGAACCATTTGGTGAAATCGCGATATGATAGATCTGTTAAAGAAATTTGCGCAATTGTTAATGAATAATTTCGCACTAAATGATTATTTTGCTAAATGTGTTGTGCCGCCAGGCGCATCACATCGGCGATCGTAGGCTCCCCGGCAGGTGTCGCCGGGGAGAAAGCGGGGTCAGGCAGGCATTGACTTGCGGATGGCGCTGAGCAGGGTTTGCGTACCTGGCGTCAGCGTCGCATCGACGCGGGTTAGAATGCCGATGGGTTCTCCGGCGCCCTGGGTGGCAATCGGCAGGGCGCTCAGCACACCCCGGCGAAGATCGTCTTTCACCGCCCCGGATGGCACGAACCACACATAGTCGAAATCGACCGTCAGCTGGCGTGACAGCGAAGCAGACAGCGTCTCGATGCATCCCGCGGGCATTTTACAGCCCTGGCTCTGGAGCAACGTTTCGGCGTTTTGCCGCGGTACGGTGCCCTTCGGTGAGACCACGACGGGCCACTCCATTACCCGGCTCAGGGTCACGGTCTCCTGAAGCAGGGGGTGTCCCGGACGAACCACCAGTTTCAGGGATTCGAGGAACAGTAGCTCATAGTTGAGCCCACTCATCAGATCCGGGTCGGACATGCGTCCGATACCGATATCGATCTCCCCGGATTTTAACCCCGCCAGCAGCATGGTGTTGTTCATGGTGGCGACCTGCAGCGTGATGTCTTTTTGCTGTTTATGGAACTGGCCGATCACCGTTGGCAGGATCCCCAGTGCGGCGGTAGGCAGCGCGCCGATACGCACAATGTCGTTATTCAGCCCCTCTTTACGGTTCAGCGCCTGACCCGCTGAGTTAAGGGCATCAAGTACCTTAACGGCATGAGTTAGAAACTGTTCGCCGACCAGGGTGAGTTGCGCCCCCAGACGGCCCCGCTCGAACAGCCGGGTACCGGTTAACTGTTCAAGCTCGTTTAGCGTTTTCGAGAGTGCCGGCTGGCTCAGATTTAAAGTTTCAGCCGCGCGCCCCAGCGTTCCCTGTTGAGCGACGGCCACGAAGGTGTGTAGATGGCGCAAGCGAATGCGCTGACTGAAGAGACCATTTTTTTCCATAGTAGATGATGTTAAAAACACAGCGGTGAAAGAGACAAGCGGCCTTGTTTAAATTTGATAACCAGATAGCAAAATATTATTAACATTTGACCTGATTACATTACAAGATCTTTCCCCACGGTTTAAAACGCCTTCCCCACGCAGGACGAGGGGAAGGCGTTTATCGTCGTGGCCGCTAGATATCGAAAAAGACGGTTTCGTTTTCGCCCTGCAGATAAATATCGAAGCGATAGACCACTTCCGAACCGCGAACCTCGCGTTCGGCGATTAAGGTTTTGCGTCTCACTTCCCACTCGATCAGATTCAGCACCGGGTCGCTGGCGTTGGCCTCGTGTTCATCGGCGAAATACATCCGCGTGTTCAGGCCGATGTTGATCCCCCGCGCGACCACCCACAGGTTGACGTGCGGCGCCATCAGGCGGCCATCGCGGCCGACAACCGGGCCCGGCTTAATGGTGTCAAAGCGCCAGACGCCGGAGGTGAAATCAGAGCAGGTACGCCCCCAGCCGCGGAAGCCCGGGTCGACGGCTTTCTGCTGCTGACGGTCGTCAGGATGGTTATAGCGTCCCGCGGCGTTGGCCTGCCAGATCTCCAGCAACACATCACGCACCGGTGTTCCGGAGCCGTCGATAACCCGGCCTTCAATGGTGATCCGCTCCCCGGTGGTATCCGCGGTGGTGAGGATCGGGCCAAAGTTTTTCTCAAAAATATGAAAGCCCGCGGCGTCAGGCGCCAGACCGATATGAACATAGGGTCCCGCCGTCTGCGAGGCGGTTTCAGGCAGATACTGTTTCATCGGGCGGCCCCCTGAGTACGATTTTCAAACAGCGTGGCGCGATGGCCGCGTAAAACAAGGTCGAAGCGGTAGGCCAGGCAATCCAGCGGTACGGCGGCGTGCATGTCCAGCTCGGCGATCAGCGTGCGTACGGCGTCGTCATTATTAATGGTCCGGACGATCGGGCACTGTTTGATCAGCGGGTCGCCTTCGAAATACATCTGGGTGATCAGGCGCTGCGCCCAGGCGTCACCCGAGAGCGAGAAATGAATATGCGCCGGACGCCAGTCGCTGGCCTGGTTACGCCACGGGTAGGGGCCGGGCTTGATAGTGCGAAAACAGTAATAACCGTTTTCATCGGTCAGCACCCGGCCGCAGCCGCCGAAGTTCGGGTCAATCGGGGCCAGATACTGATCTTTTTTATGTCGGTAGCGGCCGCCGGCATTGGCCTGCCAGACTTCCACCAGGGTGTTTTTCATCGGTCGGCCAAAACCATCGCGCACATAGCCGTGGACAATGATCCGCTCGCCAATCGGCAGGCCTTCTTTGGCATAGTTAAGGATAAGGTCATTATCCAGAGGGCCCAGATCGTCGCGGCTAAAGACCGGCCCGGTGATCTCTGACAACGAGTTCTGCAGGGAGATCAGGGCATTCTTCGGTGAGCGCAGGACGCTGGTTTTATAGCCCGGCGCGTAAGCGGGCGGGTGACTACTGTAATCGCGATGGATAACCTCGCGCGGGGACCATTTGTCGTTCATCGGGTACTCCGTGTAGACGGTAGAGGGGCATGTTGTTGTAATGTCGCCAGAAACAGTGTGTGTAAATGTATTGTTAATTTAAAGTGAAATTACCGGGTGTTTTTCATAACCGTAGGTTATGTTTTGTGCAATGACTGCTAGCGGAAGCAGGTTATCGCCATCACAGTTTGTAAATTCTTCCCCCCGCCGTGAGGCAGCTTTCCTACACTCCAGGAAGTATTCACTGGAGGTAACACATCATGGCGAACACCATCACGGCTGATGAGATTCGGGAGCACTTTTCGCAGGCCATGTCGGCCATGTACCAGCAGGAAGTTCCGCAGTACGGGACGCTGCTGGAGCTGGTGGCAGACGTCAATCTGGCGGTACTGGAAAATAATCCGAAGCTGCATGAACAACTGGCCAATGCCGACGAGCTGGCGCGCTTAAACGTGGAGCGCCACGGCGCAATCCGCGTGGGCACAGCGAAGGAACTGGCGACGCTGCGTCGCATGTTTGCCATCATGGGGATGTATCCCGTCAGCTATTACGATCTCTCGCAGGCCGGCGTGCCGGTCCATTCCACGGCCTTTCGTCCCATCGACGATGCCGCGCTGGCACGCAATCCGTTTCGGGTTTTCACCTCGCTGCTGCGCCTGGAGCTGATTGAAAATCGCGCCTTGCGCGAGCGGGCCGAGGCCATCCTCGCCCGGCGCAAAATCTTTACCCCCCGCTGCCTGGCGCTGATTGCGCAGTATGAAGCTGAAGGCGAATTCACCTCTGCCGACGCGCGCGAGTTTGTGCAGGAGGCGCTGGAGACCTTTCGCTGGCACCGGCATGCTACCGTCGATGAGGAGACCTACCATGCCCTGCATCGCGAGCACCGCCTGATTGCCGATGTGGTCTGCTTTCCGGGATGCCATATCAATCACCTCACGCCGCGGACGCTGGATATTGATCGCGCCCAGGCCCTGATGCCCGAGTGTGGTATTGAACCCAAAGCGCTGATTGAAGGGCCACCGCGGCGGGAGGTCCCGATCCTCCTGCGGCAGACCAGCTTTAAGGCGCTTGAGGAGCCGGTGATGTTTGCCGGTGAGCATAAAGGCACCCACAGCGCCCGCTTTGGTGAAATTGAGCAACGCGGCATTGCGCTAACGCCAAAAGGACGCGCGCTGTACGACCGCCTGCTGCAGGCAGCGGGGACCGGAAAGGACAATCTCAGCCATCAGCAGCATCTGCAGGAGGTATTCCGCGAATTCCCGGACAGCGAATTTTTGCTCCGCCAGCAGGGGCTGGCCTGGTTTCGCTACCGCCTGACGCCCGCCGGCGAGGCGCATCGCCAGGCGTTTCGCCCGGGCGACGATCCGCAGCCGTTGATTGAGCGCGGGTGGGTGGTTGCCCAGCCGATTATCTATGAAGACTTTTTACCGGTCAGCGCGGCGGGTATTTTTCAGTCCAATCTGGGCAACGAAACGCAGGCGCGCAGCCACGGGAATGCCAGCCGCGAGGCCTTTGAGGCGGCGCTGGGCTGCCCGGTGGAGGATGAGTTTGCCCTGTACCGACAGGCGGAGGAGCGCAGCAAACGACGTTGCGGTCTGCTGTAAAATCAGTACCCTGCTGGCATCAGCCTTACAGGGAGCAGGTTATGCAACATCCGTCGAAACCGTTGGCGAAAACCCGCCAGGGAACCGTGTCCGGGAGCGCAGAGCAGGGGATCCATATCTGGCGCGGCATTCCGTATGCCGCGCCGCCTGTGGGCCCGCTGCGCTGGCGCGCGCCGCAACCTCCTGCCCGCTGGCAGGGCGTCCGCCAGGCCGACGCCTTTTCCGCCGCCAGCTGGCAGGACATTGACTACTGCCGTGAGCTCGGCGGCGGCGATCCCGGCGCTTTCAGCGAAGACTGCTTATATCTCAATATCTGGGCACCTGCTGCTGCGGCGCAGCCGCTGCCGGTGATGGTCTGGCTGCACGGCGGCGGGTTTACCATCGGCGCCGGCAGCCTGCCGCCTTACGATGGCAAAGCGTTAGCCAGCCGCGATGTGGTGGTGGTGACGGTCAACTACCGGCTGGGCCATCTCGGCTTTTTCGCCCATCCGGCGCTGGAAGAAGAGGCAGGCGAACGTCTCTATAATTTCGCGCTGCTGGATCAGATTGCCGCCCTGCAGTGGGTTCAGGAGAATATCCACGCCTTTGGCGGGGATGCCGCTAACGTCACGCTGTTTGGCGAATCCGCCGGGGCGCGCAGCGTGCTGTCGCTGATGGCCTCGCCGAAAGCGAAAGGGCTGTTCCATAAAGCGATTATTCAGAGCGGGTATACGTTACCCGACCTGCCGCGAGAGAAGGCGCTGGAGAAAGGCCGCCTGCTGGCGGAACACTTTGCCTTACCGCAAGCCAGCGCTGAGGAATTGCGGGCGATCCCCGCGGAGGCCTTCTGGTCACTCACCGCACCGCTGAACACAGGGCCGGCCCCCATCGTCGGCGACGCGGTGCTGCCGCAGCCGATGCTGGAGACCTTTTTTGCCGGGCACCAGCATCCAATGCCGGTGATGATCGGCTCCAACAGCGATGAAGCCAGCGTGATGGCCGTGTTTGGCGTCGATATCGCCGGGCAGATCCAGAAGCTGCGCCGTGAGCGCCGCCTGGGTCTGGGGCTGATCAAACTCCTTTATCCCGGCGTGAAGGGCGATGAAGCGCTGGGGCGGGAAGTGTGCCGCGATATGGCCTTCACCACCCTCGGCTATGTGGTGATGCAGGCGCAGCAGCGCGTGGGGCAGCCGTGCTGGCGCTACTGGTTTGATTATGTTGCGGAAGCGGAGCATGACACCTATCCGCACGGCGCCTGGCATGGCAACGAGGTGCCCTACGTGTTTGATAACCTGCGGTTGACCGACCCGGTGTGTCAGTACGCCAGCGAAGCGGATCTGGCCTTCGCCGCTCAGGTCGCTGATTACTGGGCCCAGTTTGCCCGCGTCGCCAGCGGCGACCTGGCACTTTCCGGCGCAGTGCGCTGGCCGGCGTGTCTGCGTGGACGGGATCGTCTGTTGCGCATTGGCTTGCATAAGCGTGCCGGTTTTAAAGTGGAGAATCGCTTTATGCGCGCCCGGCTGGCGCTGTTTCGCCGGGTGATGAAGCATCACGTGACGCTCGAGTAAAGGTGGTTGTTCGTGGTTCCGCAAGGACATGACACTGCTGAAAGCCACCGGCGGTGGAGAAACCGACACGTGATGAAGATGCCATACCAGGAACCGCTATCCGGTCCGATGACAGGCAGGCCTCAGACTGTGCCTTGCAGTCTCACTTCCCCGGAGATGAAAAAACGGGCTGTTCTGGTAGACAGGGCTTTTTTACCTTTTTTCTGCGGGCAACAATTGGATTATTAATCGTTTTTGTCTAGAGTGGGCGGAATTTATCACGCAGCGTGATGACGCGTTGCGAATCAATTCACCCGTGTAGAAGGACGCTTTCTCAGGCATGAACCGCAGACGTTTTCTTAAATCTTCCATGGCTGTTGCCGCCGTATGCGGAACGTCAGGAGTCGCCTCCTTATTCAGTCAGGCCGCTTTTGCCGAAGACGCGGGCATTGCCGACGGGCAAACGCGTCGTTTCGATTACACCGTGCTGCAGGGGATGGCCCACGATCTGGCGCGCCAGCCATGGGGCGGCGCCCCGCGCGATCTGCCGCCGACGCTGGCCAATCTGACTCCGCAGGCTTATAACAGCATCCAGTATGACGCCAACCACTCGCTGTGGAACAACATTGAAGAACGCAAACTGGACATCCAGTTTTTCCACGTCGGGATGGGGTTCCGTCGCCGCGTGCGGATGTTCTCTCTTGACGCCGCCACCCAGCAGGCGCGCGAGATCCATTTCCGCCCTGAGCTGTTTAAGTACAATGACGCCGGGGTCGACACCCGCCAGCTGGAAGGCCAGTCCGACCTCGGTTTCGCCGGATTCCGGGTGTTTAAAGCGCCGGAGCTGGCGCGCCGCGATATCGTAGCGTTCCTCGGCGCCAGCTACTTCCGCGCGGTAGACAGCACTTACCAGTACGGCCTGTCGGCTCGCGGGCTGGCGGTGGACACCTTTACCGATACCCCGGAAGAGTTCCCTGATTTCACCTCCTTCTGGTTCGAAACAGTCAAAGGGGACGCCACGGTATTTACCGTTTACGCGCTGCTGGATAGCCCGAGCATCACCGGGGCCTACAAATTCACCATCCATTGCCAGGATACCCAGGTCATCATGGATGTGGAAAACCACCTTTATGCCCGCAAGGACATCAAACAGCTGGGTATTGCGCCGATGACCAGTATGTTCAGCTGCGGCAACAACGAGCGTCGGATGTGCGATACCATCCACCCGCAGATCCACGACTCCGATCGGCTGTCGATGTGGCTGGGGAACGGCGAATGGGTCTGCCGGCCGCTGAATAACCCGCAGAAGCTGCAGTTCAACGCCTTCCAGGACAAGAACCCGCGTGGCTTCGGTCTGCTGCAGCTGGACCGCGATTTCTCCCATTACCAGGACGTGATGGGCTGGTATAACAAGCGTCCCAGCCTGTGGGTCGAGCCGCGTAACCAGTGGGGCAAAGGGGCCGTCAGCCTGATGGAGATCCCGACCACCGGTGAAACGCTGGATAATATCGTCTGCTTCTGGCAGCCAGAAAAAGCGGTGAAGGCGGGCGACGAACTGGACTTCCGCTACCGTCTCTACTGGAGCGCGCAGCCGCCGGTGAGCACTCCGCTGGCGCGTGTGCTCGCCACCCGCACCGGGATGGGGGGCTTCCCGGAAGGCTGGGCGCCGGGCGAGCACTATCCGGATAAGTGGGCGCGCCGTTTTGCCATCGACTTTGTCGGCGGCGATCTGAAGGCCGCCGCGCCGCGCGGTATTGAACCGGTGATCACCCTCTCCAGCGGCGAAGCGAAGCAGATTGAGATCCTCTATGTTGAGCCGTTCGATGGCTACCGGATCCTCTTCGACTGGTATCCGACCTCCGACTCGACCGATCCGGTGGAGATGCGCCTGTTCCTGCGCTGTCAGGGCGAAGCCATCAGCGAAACCTGGCTCTATCAGTACTTCCCGCCGGCGCCGGATAAACGTAACTACGTTGACGACCGGATCATGAAATAGTCCCGTGACAGCCGCGGCCCGCAGGCAACGCCTGTGGGCCAGTAGAGAGCCCCATGACTACAGACATTCCCGCAGTACCTGAGTCGATCCCGGTGACCGACGCGCTGACGCTTATCGCGATTGATGAGCGCTACGTCAGCGATCTGCACCAGCTGGTGGTCAAAAACCGCCACTGGCTGCAGCAATCGCTCAACTGGCCCGCCGAAGTGAACAGCGAAGAGGAGACCCGCCGCCATGTGCAGGGTAACGTGATTCTGCATCAGCGGGATTACGCCAAAATGTTTTTGCTGTTTCTCGACCATCGACTCGTTGGCGTCCTGTCGTTCAACCAGATCGAGCCGCAGAACAAAACAGCCTATATCGGTTACTGGATCGATGAAGAGCACCAGGGGCAGGGGCTGCTTTCCCGCTCCCTGCAGGCCTTTATCCACCATTATGCCCGCAGCGGGCTGGTGCGCCGGTTTGTGATCAAATGCCGGGTGGCCAATACCCGCAGTAACCAGGTGGCGTTGCGCAATGGGTTCGTTCTGGAAGGTTGCCTCAGGCAGGCTGAGTATCTGAACGGCAGCTATGACGATCAGAATATCTATGCGCGCATTATTGACCGCGACGAGGCGCTAGAGGGCGCCTAACAGCGGCGTGCGGGTGATGTGCTGCTGGCCGTCAAGCGTTTTCGGGCCGCGCAGATGAATGGCCTCACCCTCCTGCGCGGCGATCTGCACCTCGTCATTGATGGTGACCTGGTGCTCAATGATCACATCGCCGATGATGACGGTCCGCCCCTGAATCAGCACGTCGTCGTCGAGCAGAATCGGACCACCGCGCAGCTGCGCCTCGCCACCGACCATCGCCCGGTGCTTTAACAGGCAGTTGCCTTCAATCACCGCATTCTCCGCCACCTGCGAACTGTAGCGCACGGTGGGAATGGCATCCTCTCCGCGACCGGCGATCAGACGCGCGTGACCATAAACCCGGGCATTATCGCACACCCAGACGTCGTTTTCTTCGTTCCCCTCCAGTCTTGCCTGGTCGAATACTTCTGCCCGGTGTTCGACAAAAGCGTGCTCGACAAAGGCATCGCCGTAGATTTGCGCCTGGTGGAGAATACGCGAGGCGCTAACAGTGGCTCGCTGATAAATCTGCAGGACTTTGTCGCGATCGGCGGTCAGCCCGCGGGCGGCAATCACCTGGCAGTGGGGCAGGAGACGCGCCTCGTCGGCGAGGCGACAGTAACCGCGCACCAGACTATGATTAATCGTGACGTTGTCACTTATCTGCGCGTGATGGCTAATGTGCGAGGCATGAATGCATGCCCGTCCGCCGATGGCGGCCTCGTGGCTGACCACGCAGGGCCCGGTTACGCGGGCGTCGTCGCGGATGCATGCTCCGGCGAAAACCACGCTGTTGGCATCGTAGATCCAGCACAAGCCCTGTTGGCTGAGAGCGCTTTCCGCGTCAACCCAGCCGCCTTCGCTGCCCGCTTTGACGTCAGCGAAATCGATAAGCGCCACTATCTGGCGCAGGGTGACGCTCTGTTTGCCATCCTCTTGCTGGTAACAATACTGCCGGGTCTGTTCGCTGAGACGGTATTTACGCATTCCCGATCCTCATTACTTATGGTTAACATAAACATAGCAAAGAACGCCGTAGCGCGCGGGATAAGGTTCCTTTAAAATGCAACTTCAAATTAAATTGATATCATCAACAAAATGAAGAGTAAGCAAACGCCGCGGCAGGTGCTGAACCTGCCGGCAGGCTACTTTGGTATGGTGCTCGGCACCATCGGAATGGGCTTCGCCTGGCGCTACGCCAGCACGCTCTGGCCGGTTAGCCGCAGCATCGGCGAGGGGCTGGTGACGCTGGCGATAGCGATGTGGGCGCTGCTCAGCATGGCGTTTATCAGCCGGGCGATTCGTTTTCCGGCGAGCGTGCTACGAGAGATGCGCCATCCGGTCAGCAGCAGCTTTGTCAGCCTGTTTCCGGCCACCACGCTGCTGGTGGCGATCGGGCTGGTGCCATGGTGGCGGCCGCTGGCGCTGGGATTGTTTGTGCCGGGGGTGGCGCTGCAGCTTGCCTATGCCGCCTGGCAAAGTGCCGGGCTGTGGCGGGGGACGCATCCTCACGAGGCCACCACGCCGGGACTCTATCTGCCGACGGTGGCCAATAATTTCATCAGCGCGATGGCCTGCGGCGCGCTGGGGTTTACCGACGCCGGGCTGGTGTTCCTCGGCGCCGGGGTCTTCTCCTGGCTGAGCCTCGAGCCGGCCATCCTCCAGCGTTTGCGCAGTGCGGGCGAACTGCCGACGCCGCTGCGCACCTCGCTGGGGATCCAACTGGCGCCTGCGCTGGTGGCCTGCAGCGCCTGGCTCAGCGTCAACGGCGGGGAAGCGGATACCTTCGCGAAGCTGCTGTTTGGTTACGGCCTGCTGCAGTTGCTGTTTATGCTGCGCCTGATGCCCTGGTATCTTCGCCAGCCGTTCAATGCTTCCTTCTGGAGCTTCTCGTTCGGTATTTCCGCACTGGCCACCACCGGCCTGCATCTCGGCCAGGCCAGGGCGGACGGCTTTTTTCACCATCTGGCAATGCCGCTGTTTATTTTTAGCAATCTGGTTGTCGGCCTGCTGTTACTGCGCACAATTTTGCTGTTGGTGAGCGGGAAACTGCTGGTACAGGTCGACCGGGAAACACTCCTGAATGAGAAGGAAAGATCATGACAACGCGTGACGCGGATTATTTTTGTGAAAAATATGGCCTGACTCGCACCCATTCCGAGGTGCTGCATGCTGCGACGGTGGTGCCGCCGGGGCGGGCGCTGGATCTGGGCTGTGGCAACGGGCGTAACAGCCTTTATCTGGCGGCGAACGGATTCACGGTGACCGCGTGGGATAAAAATCCGATGAGCATCAATAATCTGGAAAGTATTCGCGCTGCCGAGGCGCTGGAAAATCTCCGCACCGCGGTAACAGACCTCAATAGCCTGACCTTTGATGGCGAATATGACCTGATCCTCTCCACCGTGGTGATGATGTTCCTGGAGCCTGACACCATCCCGGGCCTGATCGCCAATATGCAGCGCTGCACCGCCGCCGGCGGCTATAACCTGATTGTGGCGGCGATGGATACCGAAGACTATCCCTGCACCGTCGGCTTTCCGTTTGCCTTTAAACCCGATGAGCTTCGTGAATATTACCAGGGCTGGGAGCTGCTGAAATACAATGAGGACGTCGGCGAGCTGCATCGTACCGACGCCAACGGCAATCGCATCAAATTGCGCTTCGCCACCCTGTTGGCGCGCAAGCCTGCCTGATACGCGGCGGCGTGGGAAGCTGAGCATGGCCCGCGCCGCGTAGTAAGGTGAAGAGCAGGGAAAATAAGCGAGGAACTCCCCGTAAAAAAGAGGGATAAAATGCAGGCTTCTGCCTGTTTTAAGTGATTATTTAATAACGTAATGTTCATCCTATCAATATTTGTAAATCTTCCTTGACGAAGCCCATTTTTTGTCACAAAACTAGTGGGTCTTATTTGCTATAACGTCTGCCGAAAAAAAACTGCATTTACAGGGATCTCTCTATGCGTACTCGCGTGTTATTGAAAGTCGCCGCTCTGGCGGGGATGTTAGCGTTGACCGGCTGTGCGTCGAAGGTGGCGCAACCGAATCAGTATTCGGGCTTCTTAAAAGATTATTCCAACCTGAAAGAAACGACCTCCGCCTCCGGCAAGCCTGAGCTGCGCTGGATCGATCCAAACTACAATCCGGCCAACTACGATAACGTCGTGTACCATCCGGTAACCTATTATCCCGTCCCGAAACCGACCACCCAGGTAGGGGAAAAGGCGCTGCAGGATATTCTGAATTACACCAACAAAGAACTGAAACAGGCTATTTCGGAGCGTAAACCGCTGGCCACTACCGCCGACAAACGCAGCCTCATCTTCCGTGGCGCGATCACCGGTGTGGACTCCAGCAAAGAGGGACTGCAGTTCTATGAAGTGATCCCGGTCGCCATGATTGTTGCGGGTACCCAGGCCGCCACTGGCCATCGTACTATGGACACCGACCTCTATTTTGAAGCCGAGCTGATCGACGCCAGCACGAACAAGCCGGTGATCAAGGTTGTTCGTAAAGGGGAAGGCAAAACTCTGGCTAATGAAAACACGCCGCTGACCGTCGATACCCTGAAGCAGGTGATCGATGATATGGCAGTGGACGCCGTCAAATTTGACCCTTCTCAGCGTTAATCGCACCAGCGCCGTCTGACCGACGGCGCTGTTCTCCCTGCCATCGCCTTCTCAGGCCAGCTTGCGACGCAGCAGCAGCTGTTCCGGTTTGGCAAACATCACCAGGTTACCCAGCAGGATCAGCGCCAGCCCGATAACGGCGTTGCTGTGCCAGATATACCCTTCATAGACGGTGGAAATGGATAACGCCACCAGCGGAAACAGCAGCGTACTGTACGCGGCTTTGCTGGCGCCGATGCGCCCCACGAGAGTGAAATAGGCCCCGAAGGCGATCACTGAGCCGAACAGCGCCAGATAAAGCAGGGCGCCAAGGTAGCTGACGGTCCACTCCGGCGTAAAGTTATCGCCACGTAGCAGGGCGATAGCGCCCATCACCAGCGTGCCGTAGAGCATCGCCCAACTGTTTGTGGTCAGGGTTTCCAGCCCTCGCCGCTGGTGGCGAATGCTGAACATATTGCCCAGTGAAAAGCCGTAGGTGCCCAGGGCGCTCAGACCGATCCCCCACAGCAGCGAGGCGTTCAGCCCGTTGGCCAGCAAGTCATCCCAGAACAGCGTGACAATACCGGCCAAACCCAGCGCGGCGGCGGCCCAGAAGCGGCCCGGCGGCTGCTGGCGGAAAAAAAGGAAGCTGTTAATGGCGTTAAACAGCACCGCCATGGAAAAGATAACCGATTCCAGACCGGTATTGATCCAGGCCGCGGCCGTGTAAAAACACCAGAAATTAAAGCAGAAAACGCAGCAACCCTGCAGCAGGCAGCAGAGGTGATCTTTCGCGCGCAGCGGCCGCAGCCGTCGCGTGACAAGCAGAACCGCCAGCATCGTGACGCTGGCCACGGCGAAACGCCAGAAAATAGATACCGGCGCCGCCACCGGCCCCTGTTGTAAAAAAATCGCAATCCACGTCGTTCCCCAGATAACGACAACGAGTGCATAAAGTAATGCGTTCACCCTGACTCTCCTCTGCCTGTTGAAGGGAGGAGTATGCCGCCTGTCGCAACCGGCAGCTTTCACCCGCTTGTTGTCGGCTTGCAAATTCTTGCGCTTATTTGTCATTCGCCTGCGGTGAGGACTGGAAACCGCGCCGGAGTCTCCCTAGACTAGAGCTTTTACGGGCAGATGCGTGAAGGCGATGGGTTACGGGACGTTTGAAACATTACGGCGACAGAACGCGGTGCTGCGGGGCACGGTGGAGCTGAATTCCGGTATTCAACTGGCCGCCTGGTACAACAATTGCGATACCGTGACGGTGCGCAGCGATCACCATACGTTAAGCCTGTACGTCGCCGATGGCTATGAAAGCTATCAAAAGACGCCGCACGGCTGGAAAAATGGCGGCGGCCCGGATCGCTTTTGTCTGATGCCGAAAGGCGATGAGAGCGTCTGGGATATCCGCGGCGATCTGTCGTTTGTGCATCTCTACTGTACCGATGAGCATCTGCGCCGCGTCGGCGAAGAGGTGTGGGATCGTAGCCCGGCAAACTTCACTCTGCAGGAAAAAACCTTCGCCAGAGATGACAAAATCACCGCGGTGTACCGCCAGTTTTTGCTGGCCAATGACTGGCGACAGCCGGCTAACCAGTTGACCCTCAGCGCCGCCAGCAGCTTATTGCTCACCCATCTTATCCAGCACTATTCCACCGTACAGTGGCGTTTGCCGACGGTCACCGGGGGGCTGGCGCCGGGCGTAAAGCGTCACGTGCTGGCCTGGATCGATGCCCACCTCGATCAACCGCTGACCCTGGCTGACCTGGCGCAGCAGGCGGGACTGAGTGAATTCCATTTTGCTCGCATGTTCCGCCAGTCGCTGAATATGGCCCCGCATCAATACGTCATGCAACGGCGAATGGCGAAAGCGCAAAATCTGCTCTGCCACAGCGCGCTGGCGTTAACCGAGATTGCGCTGGCCTGCGGCTTCAGCTCCGCCAGCCATTTCAGCCATCGGGTCAAAGCCGCCACCGGCCTGACGCCGTCCCAGCTACGGGCGGCGCAGCGCGGATAAGACGCCGTAGCTCACCCCACCGAGCACCACGCCCCAGAAGGCCGACCCAATTCCTGCCAGCGTCACACCGCTGGCGGTGATCAGGAAGGTCAGCACCGCCGCATCGCGTTCACTGGCCTGATGTACCGCCTGAAAAAGGCTGCCGCCGATGGTGCCGAGCAGCGCCAGGCCGGCCAGCATCTGGATCCACGCCGTCGGTAAGGCCGACATCAGAGCGGTGATCGACCCGCCAAACAGACCGGCCAGCAGATAAAAACCGCCTGCCGCCATGGCCGCCAGCCAGCGCTGTTGCGGATCCGGATGCGCTTCCGGACTCTGGCAAATCGCGGCGGTGATCGCCGCGATGCAGAGGGAATACACCCCAAACGGCGCCAGCAATAGCGCCAGTCCTCCACAGACGACGAGCAGTGCCGACACCGGTACGGTGTAGCCAGATGCCTGCAGGGTGGCGAACCCGGGGGCGTTCTGCGAGGCCATGGTGACGAGGAAAAACGGCAGGCCGACGCTGAGCAGCAGCGCCGGGGTAAACTGCGGCGCGATCCACTCCGGTGCCGCGAAGGCCAGCGGTACGGCCGTCCTGGCGACGTCCCCGGAGGCCGCCGCGATCAGCGCCCCCACCACCAGCGCGGCGACTACCGCGAAGCGGGGCCACAGCGCTTTACAGAGAAGCCAGGCGGCGAGCATGCCGCCGCACAGCAGCAGATGGTCCTGCAAGCCGGCGAAGGCCTGCAAACCGAAACGCAGCAGGATCCCGGCCAGCATCGCGGCGGCCAGCGAATGGGGAATGATCTTCATCAGCCGGGCAAACAGGCCCGTCACGCCGCAAAGGACGATCAGCGCGTTGGCGAAGATAAATACCCCCACGGCCTCGGCGAGGGTGACTCCTTGTAGACCGCTGACCAGCAGCGCGGCGCCCGGCGTTGACCAGGCGGTGAGCACAGGAACTTTACGCCAGCCGCTCAGCGCAAGGGTGCTGATACCCATGGCGAGGCCAAGGGCCGTCATCCAGCCGGCGATCTGCCCGGGGGTAGCGCCAGCAGACGCAGCAGCCTGCCAGATAATGGCGGCTGAACTGGCGTAGCCCACCAGTACAGCGACGAAACCCGCCAACAGCGTGGGAAGAGGAAGGGTAAACGAGCGCATAGGGTTCTCTTGTGCGTTATAACATACAAATACTCTATCACTGTGCGTTATAGCGCACAAGGTGCGGATGGGAAGAGCGTAAGACAGCTGTTCTCATCGGTGATATGCCGAGAAACGCCCTGTAGAATCAGGCAAATGGGGATATACTCTTGCCTGTACAAGTCAGGAGGTAGGATGAATATTGCGCAACATCTGGCGGCAACGCTCAAAACCCTGCGCCAGCAGCGTGGCTGGAGCTTGTCGCGTCTGGCAGAAGAGACGGGGGTGTCGAAAGCCATGCTGGGGCAGATTGAGCGTAATGAATCGAGCCCGACGGTGGCGACGCTGTGGAAGATTGCTACCGGACTGAACGTGCCGTTTTCGGCGTTTATCGTTCCGGACGCCAGCGCGGCGCCTTCCGCTTTTGATCCGCAGCAGCAGGCGATGGTGGTGACCCCGGTCTTCCCGTGGGATCCGGAGCTGCGCTTTGACCATTTTTCGATAACCCTTGCCCCCGGCGCGTTGAGCGAATCGACGCCGCATGAGAAAGGGGTGATTGAACATGTGGTGGTGATTAGCGGCGCCCTGGATCTCTGTTTACAGGGGGAGTGGCATTTACTGCAGCCAGGTGAGGGACGGCGCTTCGCCGGCGATGAGGCGCATGCGTATCGTAACCGCGGCGTTCAGGCGGCCCATTTCCATTCACTTATCCATTATCCAAAAGAAAAAACCGCGGGCGAACCCGCGGCCAGACAAGATGACTGATGATAACCACTCACAACGTGACGAGGAAAATCCGGAATACGTGATGACAGTACGCTGCGCGATGATGTGAAGGAACTATCTTTTCCATCAATACTTTGCTGAAAAATGAAAATTCGTCGTCGTGCGGTGGTGGAAAAGGTTTTCGTCTGTGCCCGGTTCTGACTACAATAGCCGCCATTTCGACCCCCTTATACTGGATAACAACACGCGTATGCGCCTGCACAATCATCGTCTTGAACTTCTTAGTCCTGCCCGCGACGCCGGTATCGCTCGCGAAGCGATCCTCCACGGCGCCGACGCCGTTTATATCGGTGGGCCTGACTTTGGCGCTCGTCACAATGCCAGCAACAGCCTGAGCGACATCGCCGGTCTGGTGCCTTTTGCCCATCGCTATGGCGCCAAAATCTTTGTCACACTGAACACCATTCTGCATGATGATGAGCTGGAGCCGGCGCAGCGGCTGATTACCGATCTTTATGAGGCGGGCGTTGACGCGCTGATTGTGCAGGATATGGGGATCATGGAGCTGGATCTGCCGCCGATTGAGCTGCACGCCAGCACCCAGTGCGATATCCGCAGCGTGGAAAAAGCGAAATTTCTCTCCGACGCCGGCTTCAGCCAGATCGTGCTGGCGCGTGAACTGAATCTCAGTCAGATCAAAGCCATTTACGACCATACCGACGCGACCATTGAGTTCTTTATTCATGGCGCGCTGTGCGTGGCCTATTCCGGTCAGTGCAACATTTCGCACGCCCAGACCGGACGTAGCGCCAACCGGGGCGACTGCTCGCAGGCTTGCCGCCTGCCGTATACCCTGAAAGACGATCAGGGACGGGTGGTGGCCTATGAAAAACATCTCCTGTCGATGAAGGACAACGATCAGACCGCCAACCTGGCGGCACTGATCGACGCCGGGGTACGTTCCTTCAAAATTGAAGGCCGTTACAAAGACATGAGTTATGTGAAAAACATCACTGCGCACTACCGTCAAATGCTTGATGCCATTATTGAAGACCGCGGCGACCTGGCGCGTGCCTCGGCAGGGCGCACCGAGCACTTTTTTATTCCGTCTACCGATAAAACCTTCCACCGCGGCAGCACCGATTACTTCGTCAATGCCCGTAAAGGCGACATCGGCGCCTTTGATTCGCCCAAATTTATCGGGCTGCCGGTGGGCGAAGTCTTGAAGGTGGGTAAAGACCATCTTGATGTCGAAGTGAGCGAACCGTTAACCAACGGCGATGGCCTTAACGTGATGATTAAGCGTGAAGTGGTGGGCTTCCGTGCCAATACGGTGGAGAAAACCGGCGAAAATCGCTATCGGGTGTGGCCGAACGAGATGCCGGCGGATCTGCACAAAGCGCGTCCGCACCAGGCGCTTAACCGTAACCTCGATCACAACTGGCAGCAGGCGCTGCTGAAGACCTCCAGCGAACGCCGCATCGCCGTGGACGTTACGCTGAGCGGCTGGCAGGAACAGCTGGTTCTGACCATGACCTGTGAAGATGGCGTCAGCGTGACCCATACACTCGACGGCGACTTCGCCGAAGCCAACCAGGCAGAAAAAGCGCTGGCCAATTTGCGTGACGGTGTCACAAAACTGGGGCAGACCATTTACTACCCGCGCGAGGTGCAGGTCAACCTGCCGCCGCTGTTTGTCCCCAACAGCCTGCTCAACCAGCTGCGTCGTGAAACGGCTGAAATGCTCGATGAAGCGCGCCTCAACGCCTGGCAACGTGGCACCCGCAAGCCGGTCTCCGTACCGCCGCCGGTCTATCCCGAGACCCATCTCTCCTTCCTCGCCAACGTCTATAACCATAAGGCGCGGGCCTTTTACCAGCGCTATGGCGTACAACTGATTGACGCCGCCTATGAAGCGCACGAAGAGAAGGGCGATGTGCCGGTGATGATCACCAAACATTGTCTGCGGTTTGCCTTCAACCTCTGTCCGAAACAGGCGAAAGGCTCCATCAAGAGCTGGAAAGCCACGCCGATGCAGTTGATCCACGGCGATGAAGTGCTGACCCTGAAGTTTGACTGTCGCCCGTGCGAAATGCATGTCGTCGGGAAGATTAAAAATCACATCCTCAAAATGCCGCTTCCAGGGAGCATCGTCGCCTCCGTCAGCCCGGATGAGCTGATGAAGACCCTGCCGAAACGCAAAGGGGCCTGATCCAGCACGACGCTACTGGCAGTGAGGCGCCCGCGGTTTGCGCGCATCCTGCCAGCGGTGATGCTCGCGCAGGTCGGCGGCAGCCTCCTCGCACTGACTGCGAAGCTCATCGCTGTCCGCCTCGTGCAGCAGCTGCTGTTCGAGGCTTTGCACCGGAAAGTAATCGTGCCCCTGACGGTGGGCCAGCAGATGTCCTGAAAAAAGCGCGCACAGCAACAGCAGCGCGCTCATGCTTCTCCTCAACATACCTTTTCTCTGCGAATCAATGGCGTGGGCTTACTATGCCAGGCGCTGTGCAGGTTTTTTTCTCGGCTTCTCAAAGAAGGGCAAGAGTTTGTCAGCGGTGGCTGAAGGACGGTGAAAAAAAAGCCTGGCGCGGAAGGCCAGGCCTGAGGGATTACGCTTTTGGCGGCAGTGGTTTCCCGCTGTGATCGCCGCCTTTTGGCGGCTGCTTGCCGTCATGCTGCGGCTGTTTGCCGTCACGCTGCGGCTGCTTGCCGTCATGCTGCGGCTGTTTGCCGTTGTGTTGCGCTTGCTTACCATCGTGTTGGCCGTTTTTCGCCGGCGGCTTACCCTGATGCTGCGCGCCTTTTTCTGGCGGCGGCGGGTTGTCGGCAGCGAAAGCCCATGACGATATTCCCAGCGTCATCACGGCAGAGAGTAAAGCTAACTTCTTCATAGCAATATCCTTTCTTCTGATGTATCGCCGTATTTCATCAGGCAAAAGTGAAGATAAGATGGAGAAGTCCCTTTTCGGACTTCTCTGCATCCCACTCAGACTTTTAGCCCTGCGGCGGTCATCAGCAGGCGAAACAGCAGGCTGATGGCGGCCAGCGTCAGTACGCTGCCTCCCCAGATCGCGATCAGCCACAGCAGACGTTTAGGCCAGGCAGTATGCATCAGTGATATCCCTCCCCGGTCTGAACTTTGCCGCGGAACACGTAATAGCTCCAGCAGGTGTAGCCAAGAATGACCGGAATAATCAGCAGTGCGCCCACCAGCATAAAGCCCTGGCTTTGCGGGGGGGCGGCAGCCTGCCAAAGCGTGATGGCCGGCGGGATAATATGCGGCCAGATGCTGATCCCCAGTCCGCTAAAGCCGAGAAAGACCAGGCCCAGCGTCAGCGTGAAGGGCGAAACATGGCGGTCGCGCTGATGCAGCGTGCGCCACAGCCAGCCGCTGATGAGGATCACCAGCAGCGGCACCGGCAGCAGGAAATAGAGATTCGGCAGGCTGAACCAGCGGGCGGCAATTGCCGGGTGCGCCAGCGGAGTCCACAGGCTGATGACGGCAAACACCGCCAGCAGGGCAACCAGCAGCTGCCGCGATGCGCTGCGCATGCGCTGCTGCAGCGCGCCTTCGCTTTTCATCACCAGCCAGGTGGCGCCGAGCAGCGCATAGGCCACGCACAGCCCGAGTCCGCAAAACAGGCTGAACGGGGTCAGCCAGTCAAACATGCCGCCGCTGAAGGCGCGACCGCTGACGGTGAAACCGTTGATCACCGCCCCGACCACCACGCCCTGGCTGAAGGTCGCCAGCAGGGAACCGCCAAAAAAGGCACGATCCCAGAAGGGCCGGTGCGACGGCGTGGCCTGGAAGCGAAACTCAAAGGCGACGCCGCGAAAAATCAGGCCGATCAGCATCAGGGTCAGGGGGATCGACAGGGCGTCGATTATCACCGCATAGGCGAGGGGAAAAGCGCCAAACAGACCGGCGCCGCCCAATACCAGCCAGGTCTCATTGCCATCCCACACCGGGGCGACGCTGTTGACCATCACGTCGCGCTCGGTGCTGCCCCGTACGGTGCCAAACAGCATGCCGATGCCCAGATCAAAGCCATCCATGACGATGTACATCAGTGTGGCAAAGACGATAATCACGAACCAGATCACCGATAATTCGATACCCATTAGCGGGACTCCTTCTGCAGATAACCTTCGGTGGCGGCGGACAGCGGGCGGGCTGGCGTACCGGTTGTCGCGGGCTGCACCTCCTGCGGCCCCTTGCGGATCAGACGCAGCATATAGCTGTAGCCGACGCCGAAGACGGCGCTGTAGACCACGATAAAGGTCAATAAACTGACCGACATATGCAGGTCACCGTGAGCGGAAACGGCGTCTGCAGTGCGCTGAACGCCATACACCACCCATGGCTGACGGCCCACTTCGGTGGTCACCCAGCCAGCGAGAATAGCAATCAGTCCTGAAGGGCCCATCCACAGCGCAAAGCGCAGAAATGGCCGTGAATGGTACAGTCGGCCGCCCCGACGCAGCCACAGGGCCAGTACGCCGAGCAGGAGCATCAGCATGCCAAGACCGGCCATCAGGCGAAACGACCAGAACACCACGGTAGCGTTTGGGCGATCCTCAGGAGCGAACTCTTTCAACGCCGGCACCTGTTTATCAAGGCTGTGGGTGAGGATCAGGCTGCCCAGGGCCGGGATCTCAAGCCCGTAGCGGGTGCGCTCCTGATCCATATCAGGCCAGCCAAACAGCAGCAACGGCGTTGGCTCGCCCGGCGGGTTTTCCCAGTGGCCCTCAATGGCGGCTATTTTCGCCGGCTGGTGTTTCAGGGTATTCAGACCATGCATATCGCCGATCAGCGCCTGGACGGGGGCAACCAGCAGCGTCATCCAGAGCGCCATAGAGAACATCTTACGGATCGCCGGCGACTGATTGCCGCGCAGCAGATGCCAGGCCGCCGAGGCGCCGACAAACAGCGCGCTACTGAGAAACGCCGCCACTGTCATATGCAGTAAGCGGTAGGGGAATGACGGGTTAAAGATCACCGCCAGCCAGTCGACGGGCACCACCTGGCCATCGACGATCTCAAACCCTTGCGGGGTCTGCATCCAGCTGTTAGAGGCGAGGATCCAGAAGGTCGAGATGATGGTGCCCAGCGCCACCATACAGGTGGCGAAAAAGTGCAGCCCCGGCCCCACGCGGTTCCAGCCGAAGAGCATCACTCCGAGAAAGCCTGCTTCCAGAAAGAACGCTGTCAGGACTTCATAGGTCAGCAGGGGGCCGGTAATGCTGCCCGCGAACTGAGAGAAACCGCTCCAGTTGGTGCCGAACTGATAGGCCATCACCAGCCCGGAAACCACCCCCATGCCGAAGTTGACGGCGAAGATTTTTGACCAGAAGTGGTACAGCGAGCGCCAGGTGGGATTTTTGCTTTTCAGCCACAGGCCTTCGAGTACCGCCAGGTAGCTGGCCAGCCCAATAGTAATGGCGGGAAAGATAATATGAAATGAGACCGTAAAGGCGAATTGAATTCGCGCAAGATGGAATGCATCAAGACCGAACATGCAGGACTCCACAACAAAATTGATTCAGCGCAATTTTAGGCAGGGAGGAGGCAAGGGGGCAGAAGCAGTCCGGCCATTTTTTATCATAACAGTTGGCCGCTGTTATGATTTTTCACCCTCCAGCCAAACCGGGGTTCCGGATGCCGTACGGTAGCCGTATTTATCCTGTCGAGATTAACAGCCCTTTTGGGCTTAATTTATTTTCATTCATTAGTATGAGAATCAGTAAAACCGATGAGCCGGTTAATAGTGAATTAAAAAATATTAAATTGTCGAGACATTAGACAGTTCGTACTGTATTCACTGGATAATAAAAAAAGGGAATGCCAATGTCTGAAAAAGGATTACAGAGTCTGTGCATTACGCTCGGCGTGATGATTATCTTCTGGTTTGCGTTAATCTCGCTATTCTGGGTGGTGATATTTTAAACCCGTCTCGTCCTGACGGCGGCAACGTGGACGCTTCAGGTATAACAGTTACAGAAAACTATTATTTTTTTATAACTGATATATGATAAAGGGAGGTTAACGTACGGGGACGGCCGCAATGAAAAAGTATCAACAGCTGGCGCAGCAGCTGACCGAACAGATCGCGCTTGGCGTCTGGTTGCCTGGCGATCGGCTGCCGTCGCTGCGCGAGCAGGTGGTCAGCAGCGGCATGAGCTTTATGACCGTCAGCCATGCCTATCAACTGCTGGAAAGCCAGGGGCGCATCGTCGCCCGTCCACAGTCGGGTTATTATGTCGCCCCCCAGCCGGTGAAGCTCCGGCAGCCGTCGCCACCTGCCCTGGTGACCCGCGATGAAGCTGTCGATATCAATACCTATATCTTTGAGGTGCTCCAGGCCAGCCGTCAGGCGTCGATGCTGCCCTTTGCCTCGGCCTTTCCGGACCCGCGTCTCTTCCCGCTGCAGCAGCTTAACCGCTCGCTGGCGCAGGTGAGTAAAACCGCCACCGCCATGAGCGTCATTGAGAACCTGCCGCCGGGCAATGCGGAGCTGCGGCACGCCATTGCCCGACGCTATGCCCTGCAGGGGATGAACATCTCGCCGGACGAGATCGTCATTACCGCCGGGGCGCTGGAGGCGCTTAACCTCAGCCTGCAGGCGGTGACCGAGCCGGGCGACTGGGTGGTGGTGGAAAATCCCTGTTTCTACGGCGCCCTGCAGGCGCTGGAGAGGCTGCGCCTGAAGGCGCTGTCGGTGGCGACCGACGTCAAAGAGGGCATTGACCTGACGGCGCTGGAAGCGGCCCTGCAAAATTACCCGGTCAAGGCCTGCTGGCTGATGACTAACGGGCAAAACCCGCTCGGCTTTACCCTTAGCGCCGAAAAAAAAGCGGCGCTGGTGGCGCTGCTGGCGCGCTATAACGTGATGCTGATAGAAGATGATGTCTACAGCGAGCTTTACTTTGGTCGCGAGAAACCGTTACCGGCGAAATACTGGGATCACCAGGATATTACGCTGCACTGCAGCTCGTTTTCAAAATGTCTGGTGCCCGGGTTTCGTATCGGCTGGGTGGCGGCCGGCAAACAGGCGCGGCGGATCCAGCAACTGCAGCTGATGAGTACGCTCTCCACCAGCTCGCCGATGCAGCTAGCCCTGGTGGATTACCTGTCCACCAAGCGCTATGACGCCCACCTGCGCCGTTTGCGCCGCCAGCTGGCGGAGCGTAAACAGCTGGCCTGGCAGGCGCTGCTGCGCCATCTGCCGCCAGAGGTTATCATCCACCACAGCGACAGCGGCTACTTTCTGTGGATTGAACTGCCGGAAGGGGCTGACGCCAGCGTGCTAAGCGCCCGGGCGCTGGCGTCGCACATCAGCATAGCCCCGGGAAAAATGTTCTCCACCTCCGCCAGCTGGACCTCGTTTTTTCGTTTTAATACCGCCTGGGGCTGGGGAGAACGCGAAGAGCAGGGGGTGAGGCGGCTGGGTGAACTTATTCGTGAGCAGCTTACCTGACGACTCAGGCTATTTTTCGTCGCCATCAACTCTCGGTAAAAATAAACGCGGGTGAGTTTTTATCAAGGCCGGTCATTATTTTACCGGCGCTCACCATAGGAAATACGCATACCCCTCCTTTTTCTCTAACTCGTTGTCTATAATCCATAAAGTCCTGCTTGTGTTGGCGATTTTTGCGTAATGCGTCCCGGGTCACAACCTGAATAAATTCCCCAGGGGGCGTTAATCCGCTGACTACCCTTATTTCAGGAGATATTTTTACGGCACGGCTGCCGCTAATTACCTTGTGACAGGAGTAACACCTGATGAGCAAAAAAATTGCCCGTTGCAGCCTTTATGTGCTGAGTATGGCCTGTTTGACCGTGCAGGCGGCGGAGCCACTCACCTCGCTGGATAAACCGGAAGGGCGGCTCGATATTATTGCCTGGCCGGGGTATATCGAACGCGGCCAGACTGACAAGCAGTACGACTGGGTCACCCAGTTTGAAAAAGAGACCGGGTGTCAGGTTAATGTCAAAACCGCCGCTACTTCTGACGAGATGGTCAGCCTGATGGCCAAGGGGGGCTACGATCTGGTGACCGCATCGGGCGATGCCTCGCTGCGTCTGATCATGGGCAAACGCGTTCAGCCGATTAACACCGCGCTGATTGCCGGCTGGCGCACACTCGACCCACGCATTGCGCAAGGGGCATGGTTTAACGTCGGCGGTAAAGCCTACGGCACGCCGTATCAGTGGGGGCCGAACCTGCTGATGTACAACACCCGCGTATTCCCGACGCCGCCGGACAGCTGGAGCGTGGTCTTCGTTAAACAGAACCTGCCGGACGGCAAAACCAATCAGGGACGCGTGCAGGCCTATGATGGCCCGATCTATATCGCTGACGCCGCGTTGTTCGTTAAAGCCACCCAGCCGCAGCTGGGCATTAAAGATCCCTATCAACTGACCGAAACCCAGTATAACGCGGTGCTGAAAGTACTGCGCGACCAGCAACCGCTGATCCATCGCTACTGGCATGACGCCACCGTGCAGATGAACGACTTCAAAAACGAAGGGGTGGCCGCCTCCAGCTCGTGGCCCTATCAGGCCAACGGCCTGAAGGCTGAAGGCCAGCCCATCGCCACCGTGTTTCCGAAGGAGGGGGTGACCGGCTGGGCGGATACGACCATGTTGCACAGCGAAGCGAAGCATCCGGTCTGCGCCTATAAATGGATGAACTGGTCGCTCACGCCGAAGGTGCAGGGCGATGTGGCGGCCTGGTTCGGCTCGCTCCCGGTGGTGCCAGAGGGGTGTAAAGCCAGCGCGCTGCTCGGTGATAAAGGCTGTGAAACCAACGGCTATGACCAGTTTACCCGGATCCACTTCTGGAAAACGCCGGTTGCCGAAGGCGGGAAATTCGTACCCTACAGCCGCTGGACTCAGGACTATATTGCGATAATGGGCGGCCGCTAAGGACGGGAGGCAGACAATGACGTACGCGGTCGAGTTTCAGAATGTATCGCGCCTGTACGGCGATGTGCGGGCCGTAGATGGGGTTAGCATAGGCATTCGCGATGGTGAATTTTTCTCGATGCTGGGGCCCTCCGGTTCGGGCAAAACCACCTGCCTGCGGCTGATTGCCGGTTTCGAGCAGCTCTCCGGCGGCACCATCCGTATTTTCGGTCAGCCGGCCAGCGAACTGCCGCCCTGGCAGCGGGATGTGAATACGGTGTTCCAGGACTATGCGCTGTTTCCCCATATGTCGATCCTCGACAACGTCGCCTACGGCCTGATGGTCAAAGGCATGGCGAAGAAAGCGCGCCATGCCCGCGCCCAGGAAGCGCTGGAAAAGGTGGCCCTTGGTTTTGCTCATCATCGCAAGCCTTCTCAGCTCTCCGGCGGCCAGCGGCAGCGGGTCGCCATTGCCCGGGCGCTGGTGAACCAGCCGCGGGTGCTGCTGCTCGATGAGCCGCTGGGCGCGCTGGATTTGAAGCTGCGCGAGCAGATGCAGGTGGAGCTGAAAAAGCTGCAGCAGTCGCTGGGGATCACCTTCATCTTCGTGACCCACGACCAGAGCGAAGCGTTGTCGATGTCAGACCGCGTGGCGGTGTTTAACAATGGGCGCATCGAGCAAGTGGATGCGCCGCAGGATCTCTATCTGCATCCGAAAACCGCGTTTGTCGCTGGCTTTGTCGGCACCGCCAACGTCTTTGAAGCCGAGGCGGCCCGGCGATTGTGCGGCATGCCGGGCAGCTGGTCGCTGCGTCCGGAGCATGTTCGCCTGCAGGGCGGCGGCGAGGTTCAGGTACAGGGCGTGGTGCAGGCGGTACAGTATCAGGGGGCGGCGACACGGATTGAGCTCAGGCTGGCGGAGGGGGACAAGCTGCTGGTCAGCCAGGCGAATACCGATGGCGCGGCGGCAGCCAGCGCCCCGCGGATGGGGCAAACGGTGCTGGCGTCATGGTCGCGGTCAGCGATGACCCCGCTGGAAAGCGGAGGCTGAAATGACCATGACGATGATTCCTGCGCAGGCCGGGCGCGTATCCGGGATCTTCTGGCGTCGGCCAGCATTGGGCCTGTTTTTACTGCTGCTCGGGCCGTTGATGTGGTTTGGCATCGTCTATCTGGGATCGCTCCTGACCCTGCTGTGGCAGAGTATTTATACCTTTGACGACTTCACCATGTCGGTGACCAGCGACTTTACGCTGGCCAACCTGCGGGCGCTGTTCAACCCCGCCAATTACGACATTATTGTCCGTACCCTGGTGATGGCCCTGAGTGTGACGCTCGCCAGCGCCATTCTGGCGCTGCCGATGGCCTGGTACATGGCTCGCTATACCAGCGGCAAAATGAAGGCTTTCTTTTATATCGCGGTGATGTTGCCGATGTGGGCCAGCTATATCGTCAAAGCCTACGCGTGGGTACTGCTGCTGGCCAAAGATGGTGTGGCGCAGTGGTTTCTGGGCCATCTTGGACTGGAAGGGGCGCTGAATGCGCTTCTGACCGTCCCGGCGGTCGGCGGCAACACCTTGTCCACCTCCGGGCTGGGACGCTTTCTGGTGTTCGTCTACATCTGGCTGCCGTTTATGATCCTGCCGGTGCAGGCGGCGCTGGAGCGCATTCCGGGCTCCTTGCTGCAGGCGTCGGCCGATCTTGGCGCCGGGCCACGACAGACCTTCCGCTATGTGGTTCTGCCGCTGGCTATCCCCGGCATTGCCGCCGGATCGATTTTCACCTTCTCGCTGACGCTGGGCGACTTTATCGTGCCGCAGCTGGTCGGGCCGCCGGGGTACTTTATCGGCAACATGGTCTACTCACAGCAGGGGGCGATAGGCAATATGCCGATGGCGGCGGCGTTCACCCTGGTGCCGATCGTGCTGATTGCCCTTTATCTGGCGTTCGTGAAACGTCTGGGAGCCTTCGATGCACTCTGAACGCGCACCCTGGTATCTGCAACTGGCGACCTGGGGCGGAGTGGTGTTCCTCCACTTCCCGCTGCTGATCATTGCCATCTATGCTTTTAATACGGAGGATGCGGCCTTCAGCTTTCCGCCGCAGGGGCTGACGCTACGCTGGTTTAGCGAGGCAGCAGGGCGTAGCGATATTCTCGAATCCGTGACGTTGTCACTTAAAATTGCCGCCCTGTCGACGGCCATTGCCTTAGTACTTGGCACGCTGGCTGCAGGTGCCCTGTGGCGCAGCACTTTTTTTGGTAAGAATGCGGTATCGCTACTGCTGCTGTTACCGATCGCCCTGCCGGGGATCATTACCGGCCTGGCGCTGCTGACGGCGTTTAAAGCCGTCGGTCTCGAGCCAGGGCTACTGACCATTGTGGTGGGGCACGCGACCTTTTGTGTGGTGGTGGTGTTTAACAATGTCATCGCCCGCTTTCGTCGGACCTCGTGGAGCCTGGTGGAAGCCTCGATGGATCTGGGCGCGACCGGCTGGCAGACCTTTCGCTACGTGGTGTTGCCCAATCTGGGATCGGCGCTGCTGGCGGGGGGAATGCTGGCCTTCGCCCTGTCGTTTGATGAAATTATCGTCACTACTTTTACCGCGGGGCATGAGCGTACATTGCCGCTGTGGTTACTGAATCAGCTGGGGCGGCCGCGCGATGTGCCCGTCACCAACGTTGTCGCGCTGTTGGTGATGCTGGTAACGACGATACCAATCTTAGGGGCCTGGTGGCTCACCCGCGACGGCGATAACGACGCCGGAAACGGGAAATAAAACCATGAAACAGGATAATGCTATGCAACACAACCTTTTGATAAACGGTAAGTTAGTGGCAGGTGAAGGCGAAAAGGTGCCGGTATACAACCCTGCGACCGGCGATGTGATCCTGGAGATTGCCGAAGCGACAGCGGCCCAGGTCGATGCCGCCGTTGAGGCGGCGGATCGGGCGTTCGATGCCTGGAGCCAGACAACGCCGAAAACGCGCTCGGAATGTTTGTTGAAGCTGGCGGACGCCGTCACGGCGCAGGCGGAGACCCTGGCGCAGCTGGAGTCGCTGAACTGCGGCAAGCCGTTGCACTGCGTGATTAACGATGAGATGCCGGCCATTGCGGACGTCTTCCGCTTCTTCGCCGGCGCCGCCCGCTGCCTGCCGGGAATGGCCGCCGGAGAGTATCTCGAAGGGCATACCTCAATGATCCGCCGCGACCCGGTGGGCGTGGTGGCTTCTATTGCTCCGTGGAACTATCCCCTGATGATGGCGGCCTGGAAGCTGGCCCCGGCGCTGGCGGCAGGCAACTGCGTGGTGATAAAACCCTCGGAGATCACCCCCCTGACGGCGCTGAAGCTGGCGGAGCTGGCAAAAGATATCTTCCCGGAAGGGGTGATCAACGTGCTGTTTGGCCGCGGCAAAACGGTAGGCGACCCGCTGACTTCGCATGCCAAAGTGCGAATGGTTTCGCTGACCGGGTCGATTGCCACCGGGGCCCATATCATCAGCCATACCGCCTCGTCGATCAAACGCACCCACATGGAGCTGGGCGGCAAGGCGCCGGTCATTGTTTTTGACGACGCGGATATCGATGCGGTAGTCGACGGGGTACGAACCTTCGGCTTTTATAACGCCGGCCAGGACTGCACGGCTGCCTGCCGGATCTACGCTCAGCAGGGTATTTACGACCAACTGGTGGAGAAACTCGGGGCGGCGGTGGCCAGTCTGAAAATGGGCGCGCCAGAGGATGCCTCTACCGAGCTGGGACCGCTGAGCTCGCTGGCGCATCTTGAAAGGGTCAGTGCCGCAGTGGAAGCCGCAAAGGCACTGCCGCATATTAAGGTGGTCACCGGCGGTCGCCGGGCTGACGGCGCGGGCTATTACTTCCAGCCGACGCTGCTTGCCGGCGCCCGGCAGGAAGACGCCATTGTGCAGCGCGAAGTGTTTGGCCCGGTGGTCAGTGTGACGCCTTTCAGCGATGAAGCGCAGGCCCTGAGCTGGGCGAATGATTCCCAGTATGGTCTGGCGTCCTCAGTATGGACGAAAGATGTAGGCCGCGCCCACCGGCTTAGCGCCAGGCTGCAGTATGGCTGCACATGGGTCAACACCCACTTTATGCTGGTGAGTGAAATGCCGCACGGCGGCCAGAAACTGTCGGGCTACGGAAAGGACATGTCGATGTATGGCCTTGAGGATTACACCGTGGTCCGCCATGTCATGGTTAAGCATGGCTAAAGCATTGACCCTGTAGTGGCTGGCGATGATTGCGCGACGGTTGTGTTAGTTCGCTAATAGTCACAATGGCAAAAATTGTCAAAACTCTGCGAGGGGGATATGAGATTATTCTGATGCCCCTTCAAGAGCTAAGCCAATGTGAGTGCCGGAGATAAGCGCCGGATGGGGTCCGCCAGTCACCCAGGGCGCGTTGCGCCCGGCGGGTGAGGCGACAACGTCGCGGTCCGCGAGCGTATATCGGCCTCTGCCTGTTGGCAGGGGCTTTTTTATGCCCGCGGCGTCGCGGGATGAAGACCGAATGGCCATCAGGAAGCGCATCGTCTGCCCGCCATTCAGCGCTTGGTTTTTTTGCTCGGCAAACTGGCGCTACGACGGTCACGAATATAGGAAATAAGATTATACACCGCCGCGACCAGCAGGATCAGCGCGATGACCAGCGTGATGATTCCGGACATATCCACCTCGAAATATAAAAAGCGCCCTGGCGCCAAAACATTACCAATAGTTATGAATGTAAGTATTATCTGAAGGGAAGGCAAATGATATTTGTTGTCATTTAGCGCTATTTTTGGCGATTAACCGCGAGATCCACAATGAAGGGGTTATGTAACAACGGCTTGTAGCGGCCTTTTATCGTATTAAGATAGAGGCCCTGCGCGGAATATCGCATTTTTGGTGAACGCGGCGACAATCTTTTCCCCCTGAGAACGGGGACATATTATCTTTATCGGACCAATCGAATTGCCCTGAACCGAAATTATTTCACGACTATAAATAAGGATTTAATATTTGCTGTTATTGCATGATATTTGTTCTGAATATTAAATATTCCGTGAGGCGGGCAAAATGCAGGCTGCAGGGGCGCGTGGGCGCTCCCGGGTTTGACTTTCCGCCGCTGCTCATGCGATCATTTAGCGCATATTAGGTTTAACGTTGATGTCGCTGTGAAAATTTTGGCTTTTATTCTGCTGGCTATCGGCGCTGTGACGCTGAGCTATGGTAACGCCCCGGCAAAACGCATTCAGGGCTGTGAGAACGCGGGAGTGGGGCGGGCCGTCTGCGCTGCCGCAGAATGGGATAGTGAACAGATGAATTTTCTGCCGAGCTATAACCCGGAGCTTAATAAGGTTATTGCGGCAGGCCAGTCAGCACCTGTCGCTTATAACCCTAATAATATCGCTAATGTCCGCACGTAAAGTCCGTGCGTAAAAAAGCAGCCCCAGTGGGCTGCTTTTTTAGGTTTCGTTGCTGAGTAAAATCATTAAAACCAGCCAAATCTCACGGACAGCAGGCTGATAAGTACGCACGCGGCGCAGACATTAATCAGAATGACGGTTTTGCTGGAGACATCCATAACGCCACCTTAATGAGTAAGTCCCTAAAGGTATAGTACGGCGCCTGCGGTTGCGCTATCGGATTAAGACGAATCAGGCTTTATTCTCAATATTCAGCCCGTTTCAGAATTTGTTATACAGGTATCTCTGAATCACGACGTCATGGCAGATAATCATCCCACCATGGAACGCCCCTCAGGGAAGGAAGAGTAAGAATGACGTTATATCAAAAAATGCTGGTGTTTTACGCCATTATGGGCGTGATATGCGCCGTGATTAGCTGGTTTTTGACCAAAGAGAGCCGGGTGATCCGCCTGCTGGCGGCCCTGTTGATCGGCGCCACCTGGCCGTTCAGCTTTCCGATGGCGCTGCTCGTCTCGCTGTTTTAACCCTCAGATGCCGGACGGCAGAAAAGGGTGGCGGAAAGGGTAAGGTTACTGTATAAAAAACCAGTAATCTTATCATGGAGGCATACAGGTGAACGGTTTCTTTTCTTCCGTCGCAGGCGCCACGCTGCGCTGGCTCGATCTTCCGGGAGATGGCCTCCCGGTGGTGTTTATCCACGGCCTCGGCTGTGCGTCATCTTATGATTATCCCCGCGTCGCCAGCGATCCTGCTCTGAACGGACGGCGCAAAATACTCATCGATCTGCCAGGCTTCGGCTACAGCGATAAACCGCACGACTTTAGTTACAACATACATATTCAAGCGCAAGTCGTGGAGCAGCTACTTAACCATCTGCGCCTGCAGCGCTTCGCGCTGTTCGGTCATAGCATGGGAGGAAGCATCGCCATCGAAGCGGCGGGGTTGCTGGGCGAGCGCGTGACCACGCTGCTGGTCTCAGAACCTAATCTGTTCGCCGGCGGCGGTGAGTACAGCAGGCGCATTGCGGCGCAGACAGAGGCGGCCTTTATTGCCGAAGGCTATGCCAGAATGCTGGCTGAGGAGCGCTCGCCATGGGCCGGCTGTTTGCAAAACAGCGCGCCCTGGGCCGTCTGGCGGGCCGCCAGCAGCCTGATGCGCGGCAGCGATACCCCCTGGTTTACTCAGCTTTGCCAGCTGCGCTGTCAAAAATGGCTGATCGTCGGCGAGCTCTCGCTGCCTTATGCCGATATTGACCTGGCTGAGGCGCAAGGGATCCCGGTCGGGATTGTGCCCCGCGGGGGGCACTCGATGGCGTGGGAGAATCCGCAAGGGCTGGCGCAGATCATCGCCAGCCAGGGTTAAAAGAATACCGGCTCAGAAAGGGAGTTCGCGGGGCTGGGTCTGGAGTGTTATCCAGCGCAGCTCGGTGAATTCCGCGATGCCGGCCCGACCCCCAAAGCGGCCATAGCCCGAGGCTTTGCAGCCGCCAAACGGCATTTGCGCTTCATCATGCACCGTTGGGCCATTGATATGGCAAATGCCCGTTTGCAGACGTTGCGCCACGTTCCACGCTCTGGCACTGTCGCGGCTGTATACCGCAGCGGAAAGGCCGTATTCACTGTCGTTGGCTACCGTCAGCGCCTCTTCTTCATTCTTAACCCGAATAATCGCTTTTACCGGGCCGAAGGACTCTTCGTTCCACAGCCGCATGTCGCGGGTCACGCCGTCCAGCAAGGTCGGCGCCATGTGGGTATCGCTGGCTTTACCACCGGTTAGCAGGCGAGCGCCTTTGGCTAACGCATCGTCGATTAACGCGTTGCAGCGGGTGATGGTGTTCATATCAACCACCGGCCCCGTCAGGCTGGCGGGCAGGGCGGCGGCGCGCCTGGCCAGCAGCGGGATAAACACCTCCGCTACGGCGTTATCGACAATAATGCGCTCGGTGGACATGCAGATCTGGCCGGCATTGGCGAAGGCGCCAAAAACCGCGCCCGCCGCCGCTTGCTCGATATCAGCATCGTCCAGCACCAGCAGCGGCGCTTTACCGCCGAGCTCCAGCACCGCCGGTTTAAGATATTGTCCGCAGGTGCGGGCGATAATTCGCCCCACCGGCGTGGAGCCGGTAAAGTTAACGCGCCGCACCGCCGGGTGGGCAATGAGCGACTCCACCAGTGCCGGCGCATCTTCAGGCGCACAGGTAAGATAGTTCACCACCCCCGGCGGGAAGCCCGCCGCGTCAAGGGCGTCGATAATCAGTCCCTGAGTGGCCGGCGACAGCTCCGCGCCCTTGAGGATCACTGCGTTGCCGCAGGCCAGCGGCGTTGCCAGCGCCCGGGTAGCCAGAATCAGCGGTGCGTTCCACGGCGCCATGCCCAGTACCACCCCCGCCCCCTGGCGGACGCCCATCGCCAGGTTGCCCGGCACGTTGGAAGGAATAATTTGCCCTTCAATTTGGGTGGTCAGCGCCGCTGCTTCGCGCAGGATATCGGCCGCCAGATGAACGTTAAAGCCGGCCCAGTGCGCGGTCGCGCCGGTCTCCGCCGCCATGGCGGCGATAAATTTAGCCTCCCGCAACAGCATATGTTCCGCCGCGTCGAGCAGTAAACGGCGTCGTTCCGCCGGAGGGGTATCACGCCACAGCGGGAAGGCTTTGGCCGCGGCTTCTACGCAGCGTTTGCCGTCGGCGAGACTAGCGGCGGCGGCCACCGAGGCCACGTCGTCGTGGGCCGGGTGGCGTCGGGTAAAGGTGCGGCGGCCTTCGGCATCGTGCCACTGGCCGTCAATGTACAGATTGCAGGTGATTGTCATGGTGGAAACCTCTTGTTCTGCGGTTCCCCCAGTGTACCGGGCACTACTGATGGTGAGCGTGAGCAGGGCGGTTATCGCACATTTTTTTGCAGGAATTATGTGTGGCTCACAACATCCCGACACCCGCTGGCGTAAAAAACAGCGCTACGCCGATTAAACCAGCGATTTCAGCGTGATTTGCATAAGGTGATAGCCATTGATTATTTGCCGGGGGCGGGCGCCTGTGCTGATATTACGGTTCTTATAATCAATAATCAGGACTTATAACCATGTCTACAGGGAAAACCACGCTGGCGCTGCTGCTGAGCGCACTGCTGCCGGCCGGCGCCGCCTGCGCCGCAGGCAATGACACACTGGTCTACTGCTCAGAGGCCTCCCCGGAGTCCTTTAACCCGCAAATCGCCAGCTCCGGCCCGTCGTTTGTCGCCAGCTCGCAGGTGCTGTATAACCGCCTGGTCACTTTTGACCCGGTGAAGAACACGCCGATCCCGTCGCTGGCCACCGAGTGGCATGTCTCTGAGGATGGAAAAACCTGGACCTTTACTCTGCGTCAGGGGGTGAAGTTCAACAGCAATAAATTCTTCAAACCGACCCGCGATTTTAACGCCGACGACGTCCTGTTTTCCGTGCTGCGCCAGATGGATCCTCAGCATCCCTATCACAAAGTGTCGCAGGGGAACTATGAGTACTTCCACGACGTGGGCCTCGATAAGTTGATTAAGTCGGTGAAAAAGGTCGATGACTATCACGTCCAGTTCGTGCTTAACGAGCCGAACGCGGCGTTTCTTGCCGACTGGGGCATGGACTTCGCCTCTATTCTGTCGGCGGAGTATGGTGAGGCGATGCTGAAGAAAGGGACGCCAGAGAATGTTGATAACTGGCCTGTCGGTACCGGGCCGTATGCCCTGCAGCAGTATAAAGTGGATTCCCAAATCCGCTATATCGCCAATCCCCACTACTGGGAAGGCGAGGTACCGACTAAGCACCTGATTTTCTCCATTACGCCGAACGTCGAGACCCGTCTTGCGAAACTGCAGACCAACGAGTGCCAGATTATTCCTGCGCCTTCGCCGGTTCAGTTCCCGGTGATTAAGGGCAATAAAGATCTGGCGCTGCATGCGGTTGAGGCGCTAAACGTCGGCTATCTGGCGTTCAACACGGAGAAAAAACCGTTTGATAATGTGCTGGTGCGCCAGGCGTTAAACTATGCCACCGACAAGCAGGCGATCGTCAAGGCGGTATTCCTCGATTCCGGCAGCGTGGCGAAATCACCGATCCCGTCGGCGATGCTCGGGTATAAGAAAGATCTTCCGGACTACGACTATGATCCGCAGAAAGCCAAAGCGCTGCTCAAGCAGGCGGGTCTGGAGCAAGGGACGGAAGTGACCCTGTGGTCGATGCCGGTCCAGCGCCCCTACAACCCGAACTCGAAGCGGATCGCCGAAATGATCCAAAACGACTGGGCTAAAGTGGGCGTCAAAGCCAAGATTGTCAGCTATGAATGGGGCGAATACCTTGCTGGTATGCGCAAGGGAGAAGATGACAGCGCATTGTTTGGCTGGATGTCGGACAACGGCGACCCGGACAACTTTGCCGGCACGCTGCTCAGCTGTGATAATATCCAGACCGGCTCCAATGTCGCCCGCTCGTGCGATAAGTCCTATGACGCGCTGGTGAAGAAAGCGCTGCTGGTGAGCGATCCGCAGGCGCGCGCCAAACTCTATGAACAGGCGCAAGAGATCTTCTACCAGCAGGCGCCGTGGATCACCCTGGCGACCGGCAAGACTTTCTATGCCACCCGTAGCAACGTCAGCGGCTACCGCGTGAGCATGATGGGGAGTGATTTTTCCAAAGCGAAGCTGAATTAAGCGAAAGGAGAACAGGATGGCACATCTGGATGAGGTTATCGTCAAAGTCGATGACACCCTTGCCGAGGGCGTTATCACTCATATGAATGAGCTGCTGATCGCCCTGAGCGATGATCCACAACTCAGCCGTGAGGAACGCTATACCCAGCAGCAGCGCCTGCGCACTGCCATCGCCCACCATGGGCGACAGCATCAGGAAGAGCTGGACGCACGCCGCGAGCAGCTGACGAAAGGTGGCGCGATCCTCTGAAGATGCGCTCAGAACTGGCGCCTGGCCACCAGCCAGGCGCCCACCACCAGCATCACCGCGCCGCATACCGGCCCAATCAGCGCCCGCACCGGCACGCCGTGGGCGCGTACTAAATCCATGATCAACCCGCCAACCAGCTGGCTGGCGACCAGTACCGCAATGGTGGTGGCCGCGCCCACGCTCTGATAGCCGCTGATGCTGGCGAAGACGAAAAAGGACCCCAGCAGGCCGGGGATCAGCGTCCACCACTTCACGCTCAGGGCCAGCTCCTGAAAGCCGGCGACGCCCTGGCGCAGCAGTAACATCGTCACGAAAATAACGATCCCCACCAGCGAATTGAGCAGCATGGCGATAAGGATCGTCGACGCCGACTGGGTGATGCGCACCATCAGGGTATTTTGCACCACCAGACCAACGCCGGCGGCGACCAGACAGGCGAGGGTAAGCGACGCATTCATGCCTTGCCGTCCGGATCCTGACGCTCATCCAGCTGCAGCTGCATAAAGGTGAGATCCAGCCAGCGACCAAATTTGGTCCCTACCTGCGGCATCTGCCCGGTAGTGATAAAGCCCAGCGTTTCATGCAGATGCAGCGAAGCGTGGTTCTGCGATTCGATACCGGCGACCATCACATGTTTATTCAGCCGACGCGCTTCGGCGATCAGCGCAACCAGCAGTTTGCGACCCAGCCCTTTCCCCTGATGATCGGGGTGAACGTACACCGAATGCTCTACGGTGTGGCGGAAACCGTCAAACGCGCGCCAGTCGCCAAACGAGGAATAGCCGGTGATGACGCCGTTTTCCTCGTTCACCAGCACCGGAAAGCCGGCCAGCTGGCGGGCTTCAAACCACGCGATGCGGTTGTCGGTATCCACGGTTTTATCATTCCAGATGGCGGCGGTATGCGTGACGGCGTGGTTATAGATCTCGGCGATCGCCGCACAGTCGTCTTTAATGGCAGGGCGGATGGACATAGCAAACCTCAGTTTTTGTACACTATAGTAGTACGATATTATTACAATAATGAACATCGCACTGTCATCCGTTTTCCGCATAATTTTTTCTGATGACCCGGTAATAACGCGGCCCGACGGGCAGTTGTGTAATGGGTGGTCGCACACTATAGTATTACGTTATGAATACTATAGAAGACAACCTCAATCAGCGCATCAGTGCACGCATCCGCATCGAGCGCGAGTCCCGCGGCTGGTCGCTGAACGACCTCGCCGAACGGGCCGGCGCCTCACGGGCGATGATCCATAAAATCGAGCGCGGCGAAAGCAGCCCGACGGCCTCGATGCTGGGCCGTCTTTCCGGCGCCTTCGGCATCAGTATGTCAACGCTGATCGCCCGGGCGGAAATGCAGGAGGGTAAGCTGCTACGCTTCGCCAGCCAGCCGGTGTGGCACGACCCGCAAAGCCACTATCTCCGCCGCCATGTCTCGCCGCGCAGCGATCTGCCGATCGATCTGGTGCAGATTGAGCTGCCGCCCGGCAGCGATGTGCCCATGCCGGCCTCTTCCTATGCGCTCGCCCGCCAGCTTATCTGGCTGCAGCAGGGCGAGCTGGTGTTCATCGAAGGGAATACCCGTCATGAGATGCAGAAGGGGGATTGTCTGGAGCTTGGCCCGCCCAACGACTGTCGCTTTATCAATGAATCTGCGGAGACCTGCGTCTATCTGGTGGTTCGCCTTAATCAATCGCCATCCGGCTCTTAATGGTAAAGCACGTTGCGCATAAAGCAGCTAGCCTCAGTACAGTCTGCTAACAAGAGGAGTTTGCTATGACAGATCAACCGCAACGCCAACACCGCTGGGTACTGGCTTCCCGCCCCCATGGTGAACCGACGGCAGAGAATTTCCGCCTGGAAGAGAGCGAGGTGCCGACGCCGGGACCGGGGCAGGTTCTGCTGCGTACCGTTTATTTATCGCTCGACCCCTATATGCGCGGGCGCATGAGCGACGCACCTTCTTATTCGCCACCGGTGGCCATTGGCGCGGTGATGGTGGGAGGGACCGTGAGCCGCGTGGTCACCTCAAATCATGCTGATTTTCAACCCGGCGACTGGGTGCTGGGCTACAGCGGCTGGCAGGATTATGAACTCTCCGATGGCAACGGACTGGTGAAACTGGGTGACGACCCGCAACACCCGTCCTGGTCGCTGGGAGTTCTGGGGATGCCGGGCTTCACCGCCTACATGGGATTGCTGGACATCGGCCAGCCGAAGGCGGGCGAAACGCTGGTGGTCGCTGCGGCGACCGGTCCGGTTGGCGCCACGGTCGGACAGATCGGCAACATTAAGGGCTGCCGCACCGTCGGCATCGCTGGCGGCGCGGAGAAGTGTCGGTATGCGGTTGAGACGTTAGGCTTTGATGTCTGCCTTGACCATCGCGCCGCGGATTTCGCCGAACAACTGGCCCAGGCCTGCCCGCAGGGCATTGACGTTTACTACGAAAACGTCGGCGGCAAGGTCTTTGACGCGGTGCTGCCGCTGCTGAATACCGCGGCGCGGGTCCCGGTCTGCGGGCTGGTGAGCGGCTATAACGCCACCGGTTTGCCGGACGGACCGGATCGTCTGCCGCTGCTGATGGCGACCATCCTCAAGAAGCGCATTCGGATGCAGGGCTTTATTATCGGCCAGGATTACGGGCATCGGATCGCGGAATTCCAGCAGCAGATGGGGCGCTGGGTGCAGGAGGGGAAAATCAAATATCGCGAACAGCTGATCGACGGTCTGGAGCAGGCGCCGCAGGCGCTGATCGGCCTGTTAAAAGGTGAGAACTTCGGTAAGGTGGTGATCCGCGTCGCGGCGGACGACTAGTCCGGCGGATCCGACTTACTCTGCCCCTTTTCCCGCGACGGAAAAGGGGCATGTCAGGCGTGTCAGGCGTAAAAGGCTAACCGTTGGGCGAGCAGATCGACAAAGGCTTCGCGGTCCACATCCAGCATCAGGGTGGTATTGGGCCGATTGCCAGTCAGATGGTAGTAATCGACCACCGTCATCCCCTGGGTATATTTTCCTTCCGTTTCCACGCCGACCCAGCGTTCGATAGTGGTAAATATCTCCGGCTTGAGGAGCCAGGCGATGGGCAGGGATCGTGCAGCGGCGCGCCGTCGAACCCCCACTTTTCATCCTTGTGGTAGGCCATAAAGAAGTCGAGCAGCTCGGCGACAATGGTCGACACCGGATTGCCAATCTGGCGGAATCGCTCGATATCGGCGGGAAGGATTTGCGCCTTATGGGTGACGTCAAGGCCTGCCATCACCACCGGGATCCCCGACTGAAAGACCATTTCCGCGGCCTGCGGATCGACGAAAATATTAAACTCTGCCGCTGGCTGCCAGTTGCCCAGCCCCATTGCGCCCCCCATGATCACGATGCGGGCGATTTTCGCGTGCAGCTCCGGGTGGCAGGCGAGCAGCAACGCCACGTTAGTTTGTGGCCCGGTGGCCACCAGAGTTACCGGCTCCTGGCTCTCGCGCAGCACCCTGGCCATCAACTCGACGGCGGTGCAGTTCTGCGGGGCAAAGGTCGGTTCCGGCAGGCTTGGGCCATCCAGTCCGCTCTCGCCGTGCACGTTATCGGCGATGATCAGATCGCGCATCAACGGTTTCCGAGCGCCGCCGGCAACCGGGATATCCGGCCGGTTCAGCAGCGTCAGCATACGCAGCACGTTGCGCAGGGTCTTCTCCGGCGTCTGGTTTCCCGCGGAAGCGGTGACGGCTTTTACCTCCAGCTCCGGCGAGGCGAGGGCGAGGACCAGGGCGATCGCGTCATCATGTCCCGGATCGCAATCAATCATCATCGGCAGTGCCATAGCAGCTCCTTGTTGGCGTTGTTCTGTGACCAGGCTAACGCTGTGAGGCGAGGCAGACGAGATGGTGTGCAGAATAGTGTGATGGAGGCCACGATTGCAGCGATGGCATCGCGTATCGTCACGTGATCGTCCGCAATCATGTTGCCTCGTTTTGCGGTGGCGCAAGCTGGCGCAAGCTGGCGCTCGCCGCGGCGCAATATAATAGAAAAATTGCTAATCCTTACGGATATTAATGGTTTGCTTTTCGGTGAGCGGATTCTTATCCTTAAGAAAACTCGAGAGGTTATTACGATGAAAGATGTAGTAGATAAATGCAGCACCAAAGGCTGCGCCATTGATGTCGGTACCATCATTGATAACGAGGACTGCGTCTACCGGGCTGAGAAAATGTTCCCGAGCCGCGAAGAAGCAGAATCCACCGTTGCCGCCGTGCGCGAACGTGCCGCCGCCGCAGCGCCGGCCAGTGAACCGCCGCAGGTTGATTACACCATTGCCGCCGCCGGCGACGCGGTGAAACTCGATCTCGCCATCGCCTTCTCCTGCCAGGCGGAAAAGATCATTTTCGAGTTATCCCTGCGAAATCTGCTTTAACCCGCGGAAGCGCAACAACGTTAAGCCTTCGCCCGCCGCTCCGCGGGCGAAGTCGAGCGTTATTCGAAGCGCCAGGCGAGGTTCAGGCCGATGCCGTAGTTACGTCCGGGAGCAGGCTCGTAGTAGCGCCCGTTGGACTCATTAACGATAACGGACCCGACGTACTCCCGGTCGAACAGATTGTCGACGCGGCCGAACAGATCCATGTCCATCCTGCCGTAGCTCCATTTATAGCCAGTCGTCAGGCCAACCACCGTCCAGGAAGGCGCTTTAGCCGTGTTTTCGTCATTGGCCATGATGTCGCTCATGTAGCGAATATCGCTGCCGGCGTACCAGCCCTGCTCCGGCTGATAGCCAAAGGAGGCGAAGCCCATATTGCGTGCGATCCCCGGAATGCGGTTACCGTTGCAGCTGGCGTCATCGCAGACGTTAGTGCGATAGGTCGCGTCCAGCCAGGTCCAGGCCGCCTTCAGACGCCAGCTCTCGCCAAACTGCTGATCCAGTCCCAGCTCCATCCCCTGACGACGGGTTTTGCCGGCGTTTTTATAGCTGGTGCGCCCGCCGCTGCTGCTGTCGACCACGATCTCATTATCGGTATTGGTCTGGAACAGGGCGGCGGTGAGCAGCCCATTGCCGATCCGCGTCTTACTGCCGATCTCCACCGTGTCGTTGGTGGAGGGCTTCAGGCCGAAATTGAGGCCGCTCTGGTTATCGGAGCGGTATGACAGCTCGTTGATAGTCGGCGTCTCGAAGCCGCGGCCAGCAGAGAGGTAGACGTTCCACGCGTCGGTCAGGGCATACTTCAGCGAGCCTGCGGGTAGCCATTTGTGATAGCTGGCATCGCCGCTGTCATCGCCATTGCCTGGGGTGATGTAGTAGTCATTCGAGTCGAACCATACTGAGCTGTAGCGAACCCCGGCATCGAGCGAGAGTTTTTCCGTTAACTGCCACTGGGTCTGCAGGTAGGGGTCGACGTTCCACATCAGGTTGCGTTCGTTACGGCGCAGCGCGCCCTGTTCGCCATACTGTGGCGCGCCGTTGAGCATCACAAAGTTTTCATACCCTTTGCGGCGCTCGCTCATGTTCTCGTAATCGAGACCGGCGGTGAGAGTAACGGGCACCAGCCACTCTCCGCGATGGGTCAGGCGAGTATCGATCCCCTGGTAGTGACGGGTGAGATCGATCACCCCGCCGGCATGGCTCGGCTTCAGCTGCGGCGCGCGCGGGATCGACTGGTACTGCGTGGTTTCGCGTTCGCCGGCGTACATCATGACGCTGAGATCGTCCTGGGCGCTGAGCTGGCGCTCATAGCGCAGGCCGGCCTGGGTCTGCCGGGTATTCTTGCGGGTATTATACTGGTCGCCGCGCGGCGACTGGCGCGGGTTATCGCGCCATTCGTCGGCGGTTAAGCCGCCGGCGTCATTGGCTTTGATATCCACGCTGTTCAGCAGCAGCGTCAGCTTACTGACATCGTTGATGCGCACCCCCAGTCGGGCGTTCGCCAGATTTTTGCGTGCGCCGCTGTGATCGCGATAGCCATGAGTGGTGAAGCGGTTGGTCGAGACCGTGTAATCCACATCGCCTGCATGGCTGCCGTCGCCAACCGCGCCAGTGGCCTTCATCCCGTAGTGCCAGGTACCGAAGCTGCCATAGTAGCTGCTGGCTTCCACGGTGGGCGGCTGGGTGCCGGTCTGGCTGGTGACGTTGATCACCCCGCCGGACGAGTTACCGTACAGGGCAGAGAAGGGGCCGCGCAGCACCTCAATAGTGTCGACGCTGCCAATATCGATATTCGAGGTCTGCCCCTGGCCGTCGGGCATGGTCGCCGGAATGCCATCGACATAGATGCGCAGTCCGCGTACGCCATAGGTTGAGCGGGAGCCAAAGCCACGAATCGACAGTTGCAGATCCTGGGCATAGTTTTGCCGGTTCTGCACCTGCAAGCCCGGTACGGCGCCCAGTGATTCAGAGAGGTTGACGCGCGGGGCGGCCTGGCGCATTTCATCCCCATTGACCACGCTGACGGCGGCGGGGGTATCCAGTTCAGAAACAGTGGTTGGCGCGGCGGTCACCACCATGGTTTGTTCATCAGCGGCCTGGGCGGCGGCGATGAGCGGCAGCAGCAGAGCCGGCAGGGCCGCGTGACGCACGGACAGGATTTTCATCGATAGTACTCGGGAAACGAACCAAATGGAACATATGTAGATATGTTACCCCGTTTGTAAAATATTTGAAAATTATTAACCGTCGTTGGTTAACGGATAGTGCTTCTTGCTGATGAATTTACCGAACAACAACAATTAGCGCTCCACTTTGAGATAAATAATGATTACTATTCGCATTCAAAAATAAAGGTAAAGCCATGACTTTACCGCCGGAAGCGATGTCGGGTCAGCACATACTGGTTTATCAAAGGGAGTCGTCATGTCACTACGTCATTTTGCCGCGCCGCGTCTGCGCCATTCACTGTTATTTACCTCTCTGCTGCTGGCAGGTAGCTTTAGCGCCCACGCCGCGGATGAGATGCTGCGTAAGGCCGTCGGGAAAGGGGCCTACGAAATGGCCTACAGCCAGCAGGAGAACGCGTTATGGATCGCCACGTCGCAGAGTCGCTCACTGGACAAAGGCGGTATTGTTTATCGTCTTGACCCCACCACCCTGGACGTGACGCAGATTATTCACAACGATCTGAAACCGTTCGGCGCCGCTATCAACCATGCCACCGGCACGCTGTGGTTTGGCAATACCGTCGACAGCACCGTCACCGCCATTGACGCCAAAACCGGCGCGGTGAAAGGGCGTCTGGTGCTGGACGAGCGTCAGCGCAGTGAAACCGTGCGCCCGCTGCAGCCGCGCGAGCTGGCGGTCAATGAGCAGACCAACACGGTCTACATTACCGGTCTGGGCAAAGAGAGCGTGATTTGGGTGGTGGATGGCGCGACCCTGAAGCTGAAAACCACTATTACCGGCACCGGGGCGATGGCGACGGGTCTGGCGATCGATCCGCAGGCGAAACGTCTCTATACCACCAATGCCGATGGCGAACTGCTGACCATCGACAGCGAGAGCAACACCATTGTGTCGCGCAAAAAATTGCAGGACGATGGCAAAGCGCACTTCTACTTAAACCTGAGCCTTGATACCGCCGGTCATCGCGCCTTTATCACCGACAGCAAGCAGCCGGAAGTGCTGGTGGTTGATACCCGCGACGGTAAAGTGCTGGAGAAAATCGCCGCGCCGGAATCGCTGGCGGTGCTGTTTAACCCGACGCGTAATGAAGCCTATGTGACGCACCGTAAGGCCGGGGAAGTCAGCGTCATCGACGGTAAGCGCTACAAGATCGTGAAGACCTTTAAAACGCCGACTCACCCCAACAGCCTGGCGCTCTCTGATGACGGCAAAACGCTGTACGTCAGCGTGAAACAGGCTTCCAGCCGTGAGAAAGAGGCCACTGCGCCGGATGATGTGATCCGTATCGCGCTGTAAGCCAGCTGCCCGGGCGCGACGACGATCGGTCAAGGTCGCGCCCCGTATGCCGTCCGGCACCTCACCCTCTGTTACAAACGCGTATTGGCCTGATAAACCAGATGGTTATACACTTAACCCTTTCCCGCTTCGCGCGGGCAGTGGTAATCAGTGGAGATAAAATGAAAAAGCCATTTATGGTGATTTGCGCCGGTGCGATGCTGGCGCTGCTGGCAGGCTGTTCGTCCAACTACGTTATGACCACCAAAAGCGGTCAGACGATCGTCACCCACGGCAAGCCGCAGCTGGATAAAGAAACGGGGATGACCAGCTATATTGATGAGTCTGGTAATAAGCGGGAAATTAACAGCAGCGACGTGTCGCAGCTGGTTGAGGATAACTAAATCCTGACCTCCCGGTTTGCCCGCGATGGACAAACCGGGAGTCCTGCCAGTTACTTCCTGAGCGTCGGCGCCGTACTGTGGATCGCATGCACGCGTTTACGCACGCCAAACCAGCCAGCTACCAGCAGCACCGCCAGCAGTGGAATTGAGCCAATGGTGTAAGTGCCGTTCGGATAATCGAAGGCCATCAGCACCAGCACGCTGAACAGGAACAGCAGCGTCAGCCAGGAGGTGAATGGCGCCCCCGGCATTCTGAAGCTCACCTTCGCCGCTTTTCCTTCCTTGATCGCTTTGCGCAGACGCATCTGACACACCACGATAAAGCCCCAGGAAGCAATGATCCCCAGTGACGCGACGTTCAGCACGATCTCAAACACCTGCGACGGCACCAGATAGTTGAGGAACACCCCCACCACATACACCGCCAGCGTTGCCAGGATCCCGGCGTAAGGGACGTGGTGACGGCTCATCTTCGACATAAACTTCGGCGCGGAGCCCCCCATCGACATCGAGCGCAGGATACGTCCGGTGCTGTAGAGGCCGGAGTTGAGGCTGGAGAGGGCGGCGGTTAACACCACGATGTTCATCACGCTACCGATATAAGGCACGCCCAGTTTTGAGAAGAAGGTGACGAACGGGCTCTGTCCTGCCTGGTAGGCGGTCCACGGCAGGAGCAGCACCAGCAGCACTACCGAACCGACGTAGAACAGGCCGATACGCCAGATCACGCTGTTAATGGCCTTAGGTACCATCGACTCCGGATCTTTACACTCGCCGGCCGCGGTCCCCACCAGCTCAATAGAGGCGAAGGCAAAGACCACGCCCTGCACCAGCACCAGCGCCGGCAGGAGGCCGTGAGGGAAGAAGCCGCCGTTATCAGTGATCAGGTGGAAGCCGGTGGTATTACCGTCCAGCGGCTTACCGGAGCCGAGGAAAATGGTGCCGACCACAAGGAATGCAACGATAGCCAGCACTTTGACCAGCGCGAACCAGAATTCCATCTCGGCGAACCATTTTACGCCGATCATGTTCATGGTACCGACGATCGCCAGCGCGCCAAGGGCGAAGACCCACTGTGGCACATCGCCAAACGCGCCCCAGTAGTGCATATACAGCGCCACGGCGGTGATATCGACGATCCCGGTCATGGCCCAGTTAACGAAGTACATCCAGCCGGCCACGTAAGCGGCCTTTTCACCGAGGAATTCCCTGGCATAGGAGACGAAGCTGCCGCTCGAGGGTCGGTGGAGAACCAGTTCGCCGAGAGCGCGAAGAATAAAGAAGGAGAAGATGCCGCAGACCAGATAGACCAGTGCGAGCGCTGGCCCTGCCATTTGTAAACGTGCCCCGGCGCCGAGGAACAAACCGGTACCGATAGCGCCGCCGATGGCGATCATCTGTACCTGACGGTTGCCCATCGCTTTGTGATAACCCGCTTCATGCGAGTTGAGCCAGTGGCGTTTTGCAGCATGGTGCTCCGCTGCAGTGTCGTGTTTCGTATTCATTGATGTATCAGTTTCCTGTCAATGCCCATGTTTGCAGCCGGAGTGGATGACGGCTGGCACATTATGCTGGCTTTCTCATCATTCTGACGTAGGAGATAAGCTCAGACATGGCGCTGAATCCTACACGTAACGTAATAGTTACGCACCTAAAACATTTACCGATAGCATTTGACAGATTTATCAATGAGATCAATGTCGCAGAGTTTTCAGCAACAGAGTGAAAGCGCTGGTATGCTGGCGTCGACTGGGGTAGTAGAGATGGTAGCCGGGGAAGGTAGGCGTCCAGTCTGCCAGCACCCGCACCAGCCGGCCACTGGCTACGGCCTCCGTTACGCAGTCGTCCGGAACGTAGGCCAGACCCAGGCCCGCCTCCGCCGCGTCGATGCGCTGCGGCAGGCTGTTGAGGATCACTTGCCCCTCCACCCGCACCTGAATCTCCCGGCCGTCTCGGGCAAACTCCCAGGCGTAAAGCCCACCCCGTGTCGGCAGCCGCAGATTGATGCAACGATGCTGCGCAAGATCCCAGGGCGTCTGCGGCGTACCGGCCAGCTGCAGATAGGCTGGCGAACCCACCACCGCCATCCGCATATCCGGAGCAATGCGCACGGCAATCATCTCTTTCGCCACCTGTTCGCCGAGTCGCACCCCGGCGTCAAACCGGCCATCCACGATATCCGTGAGGCCATTATCAACAGTGATTTCGATGTTAATATCCGGATATTGCAGCATAAATGGCTTTAGCGCCGGCCAGAGTACGGTGCTGGTGGCATGCTCCCCGGCGGTGATGCGCAGGTTGCCCGCCGGGCGTTCGCGCGTATCGCGCAGCGCGGTCAGCGCCCGCTCCATCTCCTCCAGATGCGGACCGAGGCGCTGAATCAGTCGCTCGCCCGCCTCGGTCGGTACCACGCTGCGGGTGGTGCGGGTCAGCAGCCGCACATCGAGACGCGCTTCGAGATGGCGCATGGCATGGCTGAGCGCCGACTGCGACACCCCAAGCTGGGCCGCCGCGCGGGTAAAGCTGCGCTCACGCGCCACCACCATAAAGGAGAGCAGATCGTTTACGTTCTCTTTTAGCATAATCTTTCCGGATTGATGAATACTGCTCACAGGTACGCAGAGTGTATGCCCGATGAAGGGGAGGCGCCAGCCTGTTGGCCGGACGCAGTGGAGCAGAATGACCACGACGGTTAACAACGCAGGGTTTAATTCATCAAGACGGTGAATGTAATGTAAGATGTCCAAAAAACCGCAGCGCCAGGCGAACCCACACAATGACACCCTTACACTTTCATAAATATCACGGGCTGGGTAATGATTACCTGGTATGCCATCGCGATGTTGCCGATCAGTTGAGCAACGAGCATATTCAAATTCTGTGCCATCGCCACTATGGTGTGGGATCGGATGGCTTGCTGATCGACAGCGGCGATCAGATCAATCCCACACTGCGTATTATCAATCCGGACGGCTCCGAGGCGGAGAAAAGCGGTAACGGGCTACGGATCTATGCGCGTTATCTTTTTGATATCGGTCGTGTCGGCCATGAGCCCTTTCTGGTACATACGGCGGGCGGTGACGTTTATTGCACTGTCCATGGCGATGTTCATCAGATTAGCGTCGACATGGGGCGGGCGAATTTCAATCCGGCGGCGCTGCCCGCCTTAGTGAATTTGCCTGAGGCGGTGAATTATCCCTTGCCGCTGGCGGATGAAACCCTGTCCGTCGTGCTGGTCTCGATGGGCAATCCCCACTGCGTTGTCCTCGTCGATAAGCTCGACCTGGCGCAGGTTCATCGTTTAGGGCCGCAAATCGAAAACCATTCCTTGTTCCCCAAACGCACCAATGTCCAGTTTGTGGAAGTTATCGATCGCCATACGCTGAAGATTGGTATCTGGGAGCGGGGCGCCGGGTTTACGATGGCCTCCGGGAGCAGCAGCTGTGCGGCTGCCAGCGCGATGCGCCGGTTAGGGAAGGTGGACGATCGGGTGGATGTCAACATGCCTGGTGGTCAGCTGCACATCACCTTCGACGCGGATTTTCAGGTTCGTATGCGTGGCCCGGTGCATAAAATCGCCAGCCTGACGCTGGATAGAGACTGCTTTGTTGGCGGCAGCGCCATCTTCACTGGCGCTGCATAACAGGTGGCGCGGTCAGCCTGAAATTAACTCTCCTGAGGATCAGCCGACGGCCCGTTTGCCGAACAAACGATGGTGGCATGATCCCACCAGGCATTGTGCTTAACGTCGGTGGCAAGGACGGTAAATTGCGCCTGCTGTATCTCATTCAGTAAAGCCGGGAGGGGTTTAAGCGTACGCCAGGGCTGCCCCTCTTTCAGGAGATGATGCTTGACAGGATCGTAAGTGGCGAGGTCTTCAGCATAACGAGGAAGCCCGCACATCGAGCCGATCACCAGCCGGCCTGCGGGTTTCAGCAATCTTCTCGCCTCGGCGAAAAAACGGCGACGCTGATCTTCCAGCAGACAATGTAGACAGCTGCCATCAATGATTAAGGCAAACTGGGCATCCTCACATTGAGAAAGATGACAGACGTTGCCGACGAAAAATGTGGCGTCCAGACCCGCTTGCTGAAAACGGTCTTCCGCCCAGCGGATCGCCGTTTCGGACACATCAACACCCCACACGGCATAGCCTCTTTCCGCCAGATACTGGGCGGCCATGGCACCATTGCCACATCCCAGTTCAAGTACCGGCGCGCCGGGAGCCGGTAAATAGCCATGGGAATCCAGCCAATGAAATGTTTTTTCCTGTTGTATCTTTGCCCTGGCAAAACCATCACCCGCCCAGGCGCTTGCTCCGTTGGCTAACAGCTGTCTGTAGCGTGCTTCATAGGGGTTCATCCTGAAAACACCTTTTATCATTGATTAAGATCACTACTGTATACGCCATTTAACATTGATATAAGTATTAGTTTGGCTACCTGGGAGAAACAGAAATGAACATCAACGTGGTCGGCACCAGCGGCTCAGGCAAATCCACCCTGGCCCGGCGCCTGGCACACCGGCTGGGACTACCCTGGATCGAGCTCGATCGCCTGTACTGGCGGCCGAACTGGCAGGGCACGCCGGATGAGGCGTTTTTCGCCGCCATTGCCGCCGCCACGGCCTCGCCGGGCTGGGTGCTGGATGGCAATTACAATCGCAGCCGCAGCGTCAAATGGCGCGAGGTGGATCTGGTGATCTGGGTCGATTATAGCCTCTGGCGCACGCTGCGCCAGGCGGTGTGGCGGGCGGCGAGCCGGGCGTGGCGGCATCAGGAGCTGTGGCCGGGCACGGGCAACCGCGAGAGCTTTCGCCGTTCGTTCTGCAGCCGGGAATCCATTATCCTCTGGACGCTGAAAACCTGGCGGCAGAATCGCCGACGCTATCTGGCCGATATGCAGGATCCGCAATATCGTCATATTCGCTTCGTCCGGGTGCACAATCCGCGGCAGGCAGAGGCGCTGCTCCGCGAGCTGGAAGCGCAGCGGTCAGGCGGGCATATCTAATTTTCAGCAGTACACATGTGAATTAATTGTTTCTCAATAGTTAGCAGAGATTTTAATAATGCAGGCACGTACTTTCATATGAGCCTGCGAAATGTCTTATCGAATCAGTATCCTGGATAAAAGTCCGCTTGCCGCCGGGGAAACCGCCGCGCAGGCGCTGGCGCGTACACTAACGCTGGCGCAACACGCCGAAGCCTGGGGCTATCACCGTTTCTGGGTCGCCGAACACCACAATACCGATCAGCTGGCGAGCCCCTCGCCGGAGCTGGTTATCGCCTGGCTGCTGGGCCACACCCGGCGGATCCGCCTCGGGTCCGGCGGCGTCATGCTCCAGCACTATAGCCCCTATAAGGTCGCGGAAAACTTTAACCTGCTGGCCGCCCTCGCGCCGGGTCGCATCGATCTCGGCGTCGGCAAAGCGCCTGGCGGCCTGCCGCTCTCCACCCGCGCCCTGCAGCAGGGCCTGCATCAGGAGGAGAAAGGGACCTTTGCCGATCAGCTGGCGCAGCTGGATAACTGGCTGTCGCTGACTGAGCCCGGTGGAGAGGAGAGCCTGCGCGCCACGCCGATCCCGCCGCGTCGGGCCGACGGTTTCCTGCTCGGTGCCAGCCTGGAGAGTGCGGAACTGGCGGCTCGTCTTGACTGGAACTTTGTCTTTGCCGCTCATCTCAATGGTGACAGCGCGCTGCGCCGTTCCGTGTTCAACCGCTGGCGCGAGCTGAGCCCGCGTGAGGCGATCGTCGCCGTGCAGGTGGTGGTGGCCGACGATCCGGCCACCGCCGCCGCGCTGGCGCAGCAGGTCGAGGTGTGGGGCGTCGAGCTGGAGAACGGCCAGCGGGTGACCGTCGCCAGTGAGGCTCAGGCCGTCGCCTTTGCCCGCCAGGCTGGCAGCCGGCCGACACGCATCCACCGCCGCGAATCCTCACTGATCTCCGGTACTCCCGAACAGGTTAAAGCCCGGCTTGACGCGCTGCAGGCGGAAGATCAACTGGATGAACTCATCATTGATACCCCTATTAGCGACGGGCCAGCGCGCCTGCACTCCCTGCGCCTGCTGGCGCAGGCTCACTACGGCAAGGAGGTGCTGAATGTCCTTTGAACAACAACTGATTAGCTGGCGGCGCGAGCTGCACCAGAACCCGGAGCTCTCCCTGCAGGAGGTGGCCACCACCGCGCGGATCCGCGACTGGCTGCAGAGCGGCGGGCTGACCCTGCTGCCCTACGATCTGAAAACCGGGCTGGTCACCGAAGTCGGCAGCGGCGACAAGGTGGTTGCCCTGCGGGCGGACATCGACGCGTTGCCCATCGAGGAGGCGACCAGTCTGTCCTATCGCTCGCAGAACCCCGGGGTGATGCATGCCTGCGGCCATGATATTCACACCAGCGTGATGCTGGGGGCGGCGCTGCTGCTGAAGGAGCGGGAAGCGGAACTCCCGGGGCGGGTGCGGATCCTGTTTCAGCCGGCGGAGGAAAATTTTGGCGGGGCAAAAACCCTGATCCGTGCCGGGGCGCTGGAGGATGTGTCGGCGATCTTTGGCATGCACAATGAGCCCGGCCTGCCGGTGGGCGAATTTGCCACCCGCGGCGGCGCGTTCTACGCCAACGTCGACCGCTTCGTCTTCAAAGTGACCGGGAAGGGGGCGCATGCCGCCCGCCCACACGAAGGAAAGGATGCGATCCTGCTGGCCAGCCAGCTGGTGACGGTGCTGCAGAGCGTGGCCAGCCGGGAAGTGAACACCCTCGACTCGGTGGTGCTCAGCGTGACGCGGATCCAGGGAGGCAATACCTGGAACGTGCTGCCGGAGAGCGTCGAGCTGGAAGGGACGCTGCGCACTCACAGCAGTGAAGTGCAGCAGCGGGTCAAGGCCCGGGTCAGCGAGATCGCGGCCGGTTTCGCCAGCGCCTTTGGCGCACAGATTGACGTCTTCTGGTATGCCGGCCCGACGGCCCTGGTCAATGACGCCCGCTGGGCCGACTTCGCCAGCGACGTGGCGGCCCAGGCCGGGTACCGCACCCATCACGCCGATCTGCATCTCGGCGGCGAAGATTTTGCGGTCTATCTTCAGCATATTCCCGGGGCGTTCGTCAGCATCGGCAGCGCCAGCGAATATGGTCTGCACCATCCGGCATTTAATCCGGACGAACGGCTTATTGCGCCCGCAGCGCACTATTTCGCCCAGCTGGCGGAACAGGCATTACAACACATTTAATGGATGACAGGGGAAGGGGTAGCTATGTCTGAAAATCGACAATTGCGTCTGGGAACGATATTACATGGCGCATCGGGAAATATGTCCGCCTGGCGTCATCCGGCGGCGCAGGCGGACGCCAGTATTAATTTTAACTTTGTCACACAGACGGCGTTAAAAGCGGAAGAGGGGAAGCTGGATTTTATTTTTGTCGCCGACGGGTTATATATCAATGAAAAATCGATTCCCCATTTTTTAAATCGCTTCGAACCCTTAACGGTACTTTCCGCGCTGGCCGCGGTCACCCGGCATCTGGGACTGGTGGGGACCTTATCGACGTCGTACAGCGAGCCGTTTACCACCGCCCGCCAGTTCGCCAGCCTCGACCATTTAAGCCAGGGACGGGCGGGGTGGAACGTGGTCACTTCGCCGCTGGAAGGGTCGGCGAAAAACTTCTCCCGGGCCCAGCATCCGGATCATGCGCTACGCTATCGCATTGCCGATGAATATCTGCAGGTGGTGAAAGGATTATGGGATTCGTGGGAAGAAGACGCCTTCGTGCGCAATAAAGAGAGCGGCCAGTTCTTTGACAAAAATAAACTGCATACGCTCGATCACCATGGCGATTTCTTTAAAGTGGCCGGCCCGCTGAATATTGCCCGTACGCCACAGGGACGGCCGATTATTTTCCAGGCCGGCGCGTCGGACGACGGCAAGAAATTAGCCGCACGCCACGCCGATGCCATTTTTACCCATCAGGAATCGCTGGCCGAGGCGCAGGCATTTTATCAGGATGTCAAAAGCCAACTCACCGCATATCAGCGCACCCCGGACCAACTGCATATCTTCCAGGGCGTCAGCGTCATCGTCGGGGATGACGCCGAGGATGCGGAACGTCAGTACCAGACTACCGCGGCGCTGGTCTCCATCGAGGATGCGCTGAATTATCTGGGGCGGTATTTCGAACATCATGATTTTTCACAGTATCCGCTTGATGAGCCGTTCCCGGATATTGGCGACCTCGGACAAAACAGCTTCCGCAGCACCACCGACGAGATTAAACGTCACGCCCGCGAGCGGGGATTAACCCTGCGCCAGGTGGCCCTGGAGGCAGCGAGCCCGCGTCCGCGCTTTACCGGCACTGCCAGCGATGTCGCCGATGGCCTGCAATTGTGGTTCGAACAGCACGCGGCGGACGGCTTCATTATTCAGGGCGGCACGCCGGAAACCTTCCCGCGCTTTGTGGATGAGGTGGTTCCGCTGTTACAGGCGCGCGGCCTGTTCCGTCGCGACTATCCGGGCACCACCCTGCGGGAAAGTCTGGGTCTGGCGCTACCTGCTAATCAATTCCAAAAATAATAAAAGAGAATCACGCTATGCAGAAAACAACACTCTTGCTGGCCGTCGCGTTGGCATTTAGCGCCTCGTCGTGGGCCCAGGACGTCAAGATCAATGGTACCGGGGTGAGCCTGGAGGCCAACAAAACGCCGATTCACACCGCGAAAAATCCACAGGCCATTGCGCTGTTGCCGAAAGATCTGCATCTGGCGGTGCCGGGGAAATTCACCGTCGCGGTGGCAGCCCTGAACTCACCACCGCTGACGGTCTTCGCCGATGACAACAAAACCCTGCTCGGCAGCGAGACGGATATCGCCCGACTGGTGGCGGAGAGCCTCGGACTGGAAGTGAACGTGGTTCCCACTTCATGGGAAGACTGGCCGCTGGGCATCACCTCCGGCAAATATGATGCCGCGATCAGCAATATTACCGTCACCAAAGAGCGCAAAGAGAAGTTCGATTTCGCCACCTACCGTAAAGACTCGCTGGGTTTCTACGTCAAAAGCACCAGTCCGCTGAGCAAAATTGACAAGGCGGAAGACATCGCCGGGCTGAAGATTATCGTCGGCTCCGGTACCAACCAGGAGGCGATCCTGCTGGCGTGGAACGCAGAGAACGTCAAGAAGGGGCTGAAGCCGTTTACCCCGGTCTACACCAAGGATGACGCCGCCCAGACGCTGGCCCTGCAGACCGGGCGCGCCGACGCCTTTTTCGGCCCTAACGTAATTGGCGCATGGAAGGCGGCGCTGACCGGCAAAACCAAACTGGTGGGCAGCGTTGACGGCGGCTGGCCGAAAGCGGCGCATATCGCGGTGACGCTGAAAAAAGACAGCGGGCTGGTGAATGCCGTCCAGGCGGCGCTGAACGGCGCTATCGCCAGCGGGGACTACGCCAAAGTGCTTAACCGCTGGGGTGAAGGGGTGGAGAGTATTCCGCAATCAGAAATCAACCCACCCGGACTGGGCGACTGACAGGAGGCGCGATGAGCGAAGCATTCCGCGATATTTCTCCGGACGCACCGGAGCTGCAGCCGATTATTAACGGGCTGTTTGCCGAATATGCCGCCCGCTACGGCGACTATTTTTCCCGCGATGCGGAAGTGGAGTTGACTGAGTGGTATTTGCCGCCGCAGGGGCTGTTTATCGTCCTTGAGCGTGAGGGTGAAATTATCGCCACCGGCGCTTATAAACCGAAAGATCGCCACACCGCGGAGATCAAACGTATCTGGACGCACCGCCGTCTGCGCCAGCAGGGGCTGGCGGCGAAGGTGGTCCAGGAGCTGGAGCGGCGGGCGGTGCTGGCCGGGTACAGCCATATCTACCTGACCACCGGCTTCCGTCAACCGGAGGCGGTAAAGCTCTATCTCAGCCAGGGGTATGAGGCGCAGTTTGACCTCACGCGAGACCCGGAAGAGTACAGCCAGCCGCCCTATGACGGCCGACTGCGGTTCACTAAAGCGCTGGCGGTGAGCGCCTTCAGCCACAGCGCCTGAGGAGGCATGATGCATTCATCTGAAACAATAAAAGTGGTGCCGGCGCGCTATCCGCTGCGGGTAGTCGGGGCCCTGGTCGCCCTTCTGGTGCTGGCGGTGGTGATCCAGTCGGTGGCCTTTAACCCGCGCTGGGAGTGGGGCGTCTTCGCCCGCTGGTTCTTCGACCCGGTGATCCTCGAGGGGCTGGGACAAACCCTGCTCCTGACCCTGCTCGGCACGGTGCTGAGCGTGATCTTCGGCGGCCTGCTGGCGCTGGCCCGCTTATCCTCATCGTGGCTGCTCAGCAGCCTCGCCTGGGGCTATATCTGGCTGTTTCGCTCGCTACCGCTGATTGTGGTGCTGATTATTCTCTATAACTTTTCTTATCTCTACGACACCCTGTCGCTGGGGATCCCGTTTACCGGCGTGACCTGGGCCAGCTATCAGACCATTAACGTGCTGGGGCAATTCTCCACGGCGGTGGTGGGCCTGACGCTGGTGCAGAGCGCCTATACCGCGGAGATCATTCGCGGCGGCTTTTTGGGGGTCGACCATGGGCAGTATGAAGCCGCCGCCGCGCTGGGGCTTCCCGCCTGGCGACGTACGTTGCGCATTATTCTGCCGCAGGCGCTGCGCACCATCCTGCCCTCCGGCTTCAATGAGATCATCAGTCTGGCGAAAGGAACGGCGATGGTGTACGTCCTGGCGATGCCGGAGCTGTTCTACACCATCCAGATGATCTACAACCGTACCCAGGAGGTGATCCCGCTGTTGATGGTTGGCGCCGCCTGGTATCTGGCGATCACCAGCGTCCTCTCCGCCATTCAGTATCTGGTGGAACGCGCCCTGGCGCGCAGCGAGCGCCGCTCGGCGGTAAACAGCGCCCGCAGCAGCCGTCTGAATCAACCCGCACGTCAACCACAGCCGCAGGAGGCCGTTCATGCCCAGCTCTCATAATGGCCATATCTCTATCACCGGGGTCAGCAAATACTATGGCCGTCACAAGGCGCTGGACGATGTGTCGCTGGAGATCCCCCCGGGCACGGTGACGGTGATCCTCGGCCCTTCCGGCTCGGGCAAGTCCACGCTGCTGCGCACCATAAATCACCTCGAACGCGTCGATGAGGGATTTATTCAGATTGACGGCGACTATATCGGCTACCGCCGCAAAGGCGACAAGCTGTATGAGATGAAAGAGAAGGAGATCCTCCGCCAGCGGATCAACGTCGGCTACGTTTTCCAGAATTTTAACCTGTTTCCGCATCTGACGGTGCTGGAGAACCTGATAGAGGCGCCGATCGCCCACAAGCAGGTCACGCGCAAAGAGGCTATTGCCCGCGCCTATGAACTGCTGGACGTCGTCGGACTGCGCAATAAAGCCGACGCCTGGTCGCGGCATCTCTCCGGCGGCCAGCAGCAGCGTATCGCGATTGCCCGGGCGCTGGCCCTGGACCCGCGGGTGATCCTGTTTGATGAGCCCACCTCGGCGCTGGATCCGGAGCTGGTGGGCGAGGTACTGGATGTGATCAAGAAGCTGGCGCGCTCCGGTACCACCCTGGTGGTGGTGACCCACGAGGTAGGCTTTGCCCGCGAGGTGGCCGACCAGGTGGTGTTTATGGTCGACGGCAGGATCGTCGAGCAGGGCAGCAGCGATGAGGTGCTCAACCATCCGCAGCATCCGCGTACCCGGCAGTTTTTATCCAGGGTGCTGCCGTCATGAACAGAGCGATAGTGACCCTTGTGCTCAGCGCCCTCGCCATGGACGCTCAGGCGGCGCTGGATCTGCGCGCCAATGAGCAGCCATTGCCGGTCACCCGCGACCCGCAGGCGATAGCGAAAATTCCGCCAGGCTATCGCTTTGTGGAGCCGGGGACGCTAACGGTGGCGATCTCGGCGCTCAATTCGCCGCCGCTGGCGCTGCTGGCCAGCGACAACCGCACGCGGATCGGCAGCGACCCGGATGTTGCCCGCCTGCTGGCCGGAAGCCTTGGCCTGAAACTCAGGCTGGTGCCCACCGCGTGGGAGGACTGGCCGCTGGGCATCGCCTCCGGCCGCTACGACGTGGCGCTGATCAATATCGCGGTGACCGAGAAGCGCAAAGAGAAGTTCGATTTTGCGACTTACCGGGTGGACTCCCTGGCCTTCTCGGTGAAATCCACCAGCGACATCGCCGCGGTAAACGGACCCGCTGACCTCGCCGGGCGCAAAGTGATCGTCGGGTCCGGCACCAATCAGGAACGGATCCTGCTGGGCTGGAACGACGACAACCGGGCAGCCGGGCGGCCGCTGGCCCAGCCGGTCTACCTGACCGATGATGCCTCCGGCAATCTCTATATCCAGTCCGGGCGAGCGGATATCTTTTTCGGCCCGCAGTCGGTGGCAGCCTATAAGGCCGCTCTCAACGGACAGACCAGGGTGGTGGGCCTGGGGCCGAAAAAGGCGTGGGTGGCGACGACCACTAAAAAAGGCAACGGCCTGGTCTTTGCCTTGCAGGCAGCACTCGACGGGGCGATTGCCCGCGGTGAATATCAGCAGGTGCTGGCGCGCTGGGGAGAGCAGGGCGAGGCGGTGGCGCAGTCGGTGGTCAACCCGCCGGGGATTACCTACTAAAAAACCGCTGTTTCGCCGGAGTACGATGCGAAACAGCGGAGGCGAATGCTCGCCAGGGTCTTCAATCAAACGGTGCGCGGAGTGAGCGTCAAACGATCCAGCGGCCCAACGATAAACAGATAGGAGAACAGGCCCAGCACGCCCATGGAACCGACGTAGAGGATGGCGTAATCAAACGAGTGGGTGTTGGCGAGGATCACCCCGATGACCAGCGGGGTAATGATGCTCGCCAGGTTGCCGCACATATTGAACACGCCACCGGCAATACCGAGCATCTCTTTCGGCGAGGTGTCGCTCAGCACGCACCAGCCGAGGTTCCCGAAACCTTTGGCAAAGAACGCCAGACTCATGGCGGCGATCACCACCACTTCCGAGGAGGTGTAGTTGGCGACGACAATGACGCAGGAGAGCAGCATGCCGCAGATCACCGGGAGCTTACGGGCGGTGGTCAGACTGTAACCGCGTTTCAGCAGCCAGTCCGAAAACACGCCGCCCAGCAGGCCGCCGATAAATCCGGCAATCGCCGGGATACTGGCGACAAACCCGACCTTGAGGATTGACATGCCTTTAGCCTGGTAGAGGTAAGTCGGAAACCAGGTGAGGAAGAACCAGGTAATCGATGTGACGCAGAACTGGCCGATATAAACCCCGATCATCATGCGATTGACGCAGACGCTTTTAATCTGCGCGAGAGTTAATTTTTGCTTTGTTTTTTGGCTACCTAATTCCGGTACGCCGCCGCCTTCACGAATATAATCGAGCTCCTGCGGGTTAATTTTAGGGTGATGTGAAGGATCCTTTACTTTTACCAGCCAGAATATTCCCAGCACCACCCCGATAGCGCCAATATAATAAAAGACATAGTGCCAGCTTAAATTATGCAGAATGATGGTCATCAGCGGCGTAATAATGCCCAGCGAAATATACTGCGCGGCCTGATAGACTGAGGTGACAAATCCACGCTCTTTATTGGGGAACCACTGGACGCTCAGGCGACTGTTGGCCGGAAAAGCGGGGGCTTCAATGGCGCCCATCATCAGACGCAGGATCACCAGCACCACCAGCGGACTGGCAAACAGATAAATAGTGCCCTGAAACATAGTGACGACCGACCAGCCAATCAGCGCGCAGCCGTAGACCAACCGCGAACCATATTTATCCAGCAGCCAGCCACCGGGGATTTGCATAATGACGTAGGAAATACCAAAAACCGAAAAGGCCAGGCCCATTGCTTCAGGGTCAAAACCTAACTCTTTACTCATCATCGGCGCGACAACGGACAGGGTGGCCCGGTCTGCATAATTAAATACGGTCGCGAGAAATAAAAAAACTAATATACCGTAACGCACGTTGCTGCGTTTTATTTGCTGTTGCATGTTATTCAACTCCTTTGCAGGGTTGTGAAGACACGTCATCTTTCATGTCGCCTTAATGCTTGCCTGAATGATTTCGTGTATTGCGAGTACAGCGGGTCAGCGATTATTTCCGGTGGCGCTGCGCTTACCGGGGCTACGGGTTCTCAGTGGTCTGCAGACCGGTAGCCCGGATAAGGCGTGGACGCCGTCATCCGGGAAAAGTCATTACGGGCGTGTTCCAAACTCGCAGCTTTGCTGGGTCCAGCGGCGGGCCTGCTCGCTGAGGGTGAAGCCCAGACCATGGCGTTCGGAAACCCACATCCGGCCATCGCGCAGTTCTAACTGCTCGTTAAACAGCGGGTTCAGCCACTCGAAGTGCTCCAGCCACGGTTCCAGCGGGTAGGCGGCGGCGAGATGCAGGTGCACCTCCATCGCAAAATGCGGGGCCAGCTTGCGACCGTGCTTCGCGGCCAGATCCATTATTTTCAGGAACGGGGAGATCCCACCGACGCGCGGGGCATCCGGTTGCACGAAGTCGCTGGCGTTGCCGAGGATCAACTGCTCATGTTCGCGGAAGCTGGTCAGCATCTCGCCGGTGGCAATCGGCGTATCCAGCGCGGCGGCCAGCTGCGCGTGGCCTTCGACGTCATAGGCATCCAGCGGCTCCTCAATCCAGATCAGATTGAACGGCTCCATTTTGCGCCCCATGCGGATGGCGGTTTCGCGATCCCATTGCTGGTTGGCATCCACCATCAGCGGAAAGTCATCACCCAGCACTTCGCGCACCGCCGTCAGACGACGGATATCTTCGGCAGTATTAGGCTGACCGACTTTCAGTTTAATCCCGCCGATGCCGTTTTCACGGGAGATAGCCACGTTTTTCAACACCTGATCCAGTGGGGTATGCAGGAAGCCGCCGGATGTGTTGTAGCACTGCACGGAATCACGATGTGAACCCAGCAGTTTGGCCAGCGGTAGACCGGCGCGTTTGGCTTTCATATCCCACAGGGCAATATCGATAGGGGAGATAGCTTGTACCGCCATGCCGCTACGGCCGACGGAAGCCCCGGCCCACAACAGTTTGGTGTAGATCTTGTCGATGTCGTTTGGATCTTCGCCAAGCAGATTATCGGCTATCTCTTTGGCGTGAGCGTAAATGCCCTGGCCGCCTGCACGTTTCGAGTAGCTAAAGCCGACGCCGGTGAATCCATCCCGGGAGTGAATTTCCGCGATGATAATCGCCACTTCTGTCAGCGGTTTTTGGCGACCGGTCAGCACTTTGGCATCGCTGACGGGAGTGGCCAGCGGCAGAAAAGCCAGCGACAGCCTGACGTGGTCAATGCGGTCACCGGTTTCAGCGGCGGTTTTGACGCCGGTGGTTTTGGCGTAGGTTACGGACTCGGAATTGGCGCTTGAGGTCATAGTGGTGTCCTTTTCTATAATAAAATGATTGCGCTATCATTTGTAATGGTGAAATGTTTTTGACGCTACGGTAGTGGTTTTAATTTGTACAAACGATCACAATTGGCCGTTATAAAGGCGAAAAATTTGCCGTGCAGATCACAATACAAAACAGTTTGTGAAAAGTGACAAGCCATAATGATAGCGATAACATTTTGTATTGCAGGTCGTTGATTCTGTTAGGGGAGACGCGGCGGGCGCTGGCAATTGCGTGGGGCATCATCAATAATGCCCACAGGAAACGACTTAACACAGGGGCTTAGCCGTGAAAAGCAAAAAACCGACGCGGGCGCCGACGCTGGAGGATGTGGCTCGCAGCGCCGGGTTGTCGCCGATGACGGTCAGTCGGGCGCTGAATACGCCCCAGCTGGTCAGGCCAAAAACGGTAGAGAAAGTGATGCAGGCGGTGCAGGCGACGGGCTATATCCCCAATGCGCTGGCCGGCGGCCTCGCCTCCAGGCGCAGCAAACTGGTGGCGGTCGTGGTACCGCAAATCAATAACAATATGTTTGTCGATACCATCCAGGCGCTGAGCGATACCCTGGCGGCGCGCGGCTACCATATGCTGCTGTGCGTGGCGGGCTATGACCGGCACACCGAAGCCGAGCTGGTCTCCACCTTGCTTTCGCGGCGCCCTGATGGCGTGGTGTTAACCGGCATCCAGCATGCACCGCTGTTAAAGAAAACGATCCTTAACGCCGCCACGCCGGTGGTGGAAATCTGGGATCTCACCCCGACGCCGCTGGACATGCTGGTCGGTTTTTCCCATGAAAAAGTGGGCGAAACCATTGGCGAGTACGTGCTGGAGAAAGGCTACCGGCGACCAGGCCTGCTGTGGGCGGGCGATGCGCGCGCGATGTTGCGTAAGCAGGGGCTCTGTGCCCGACTGGCTAAAAAAGGGCTGGACGATGCGCCTCAGGTTGAAGTGCCGCTCCCGGCGTCGCTGGCGCTGGGGCGAAGCGGTCTGGCGGAGCTGCTCGCCGGCGGCGAATTTGATGTGATCATCTGCAGCTCAGACACCCTCGCCCAGGGGGCGATTATGGAAGCCGAAAGCCGGGGGCTACGCGTACCGCAGGAACTGGCGGTGATCGGTTTTGGCGATCTGGATTTCGCCGCCAGCAATCGTCCGGCCATCACTACCGTCAGCGTCGACCGTCATGCCATCGGTGAACGGGCCGCCACGCTGCTGGCTGACCGCATCGAAGGGGGAGAAGACAGCGGGGTGATTATAGATATCGGCTTTCAGCTGGTGGCACGAGAATCGGCGTAGGCCTGCCTTTTCAGGGCGTGGTGTGCCGGGTGGGTGAGCGGCGAATTTCTGCCTACACTTAGGCTTTACCCTGGAGGCAGACCATGATAACCGTTTATGGCGTGCCGGGATGGGGCTCGACGATTAGCGAGCTGATGCTCTCCCTGGCCGATATTCCCTACGAGGTGGTTGACGTGGAGGGCTTTGACCAGCCCGGTCCGGCGCGCGAGCGTCTGCGGCAGATTAACCCGCTGTGCCAGGTGCCCACCCTGCAGCTGGCCGACGGGAGCATCATGACCGAAACCGCCGCCATCGCGCTGATGATCCTCGACCAGCGTCCCGATCTGGCCCCCGCGCCAGGGACGCCGCAGCGTCAGCAGTTCCAGCGTCTGCTGGTCTGGCTGGTGGCCAACGTCTATCCTACCTTTACTTATGCCGATTACCCGGAACGCTGGGCGCCCGCCGCCGCGGAGCAACTGGTGGAGAATTGTCGCCAGTACCGGAAAAATCTCTATCTCTGGTTCGAACAGCAGCTGGCCGCCGGGCCGTGGGCGCTGGGCGCGTCGGTAACGTTGCTGGATTGCTATATCGCGGCGATGTACAGCTGGGGGCCGCGACAGGCGTGGTTTGACGACCACGCGCCAAAATTCGCCGCCATCGCCCGGGCGGTCTGTCAGCGACCGGAGTTGGCCGCGGCGCTTCGCCGTAACAAGCTGATTTAACGCACGCGATGGCAACCAGAACGGCCATTCTGTGGTAGCGTTATGGTTCTGACCACAAGGAGTCTTTGCTATGCCGCATGTTGATATTAAATGCTTTCCCCGTGAACTGACTGACGAACAAAAAACCGCGCTGGCCGCCGACATCACTGAGGTGCTGATCCGCCATCTGAACAGCAAAGAGAGCGCTGTCAGCGTCGCGCTGACTCAGGTTGAGCCGGACGCGTGGCAGGCGGTGTGGGACAGTGAGATCGCCCCGCAGATGGCGCAGTTAATTAAGAAGCCGGGTTATAGCATGTAGTTGCCACTGGCGGGCATGAAGTCCGCCAGTGACGATCCGTCAGAACCAAATCTCCGTCTGCACGCCGAAGTTCCATGTCCCGCCTGCGGTAAAGCCTTTACTGCCGAAATCATCGTTGATCGCATAACGATCCAGGTCTTTATCCCAGTTCATCCACGTGACAAAGAAACGTATCTCCGGCCGCGCTTTGATATCAAACACATCGCCCACTTTAAAGGTGGGGGCGAAGGTCAGCTTGTAGAAATCACCGCGCACCGCCTGATACTGATAAACGTTGTCATTATAGCGATAGCTGCGCCCGTTCGGATTGAGATCCATATACTGCCACGAGGCCTCATACAGCAGGGCGAAGTGAGCGGAGATCCCTTGCGACACCCGCAGGTTAAACGTCGCCCAGTCGTAGCGGTCGCCGTCGCGATAGCGGTCTTCGCTGTGCTGGGCTATCACCGACGGCGCCAGCTGCCAGTTTTTCCCCAACGGCAGGATCCCGTACGAGGCAAAGCGCAGGGAAGCCGCGTTCTCGGTCAGGTCGCCATCGCTCCCAGGCTGACGCGCTTCGGCACCCAGCCCGACGCCGTACTGCAGCGCGCTTTCCGACACCCCCGGCGCCAGGCCGTAGAACTGCTGTTTGTCGTGCAGAGCCAGCATCGCGTAGTAGCCGTTTTTGGCGGTGTTATCGCTGCGCAGGGCATAGCTCCCGGTGGTCGAGGTATTATCTTTCAGGTCATCGTTACCCTGGGCGGTCATCACCGTGGTCATCAGCTGCCAGTTGCCGTAAAAATGGTTGGCGGTGAACAGCAGATTCTGGATGTCATTATCCGCGTAATTATCGCTGCCAAGGTCGCCGAAGTTACGCGCATACACCGAATAATCGCCGCGCAGGCCGCTTCCCCAGTCGACATCGTTGATCCCGCCGCCGGTGCCACCGAGGAACATGATGTCGCTATCGGTAAAGTGGATATCGAAGTTATCCCGATCGAAGCGTTTGCCGGCCCAGATCGAGGCGCGTTTTAACGGTCCGGTGAACTCGGCGAAGTCGCCCATCTCGACGTACAGCTGACGAATGTTCAGATGGTGGCTGTCGTTATCCTGAACCCACGGATCCGGGTTGGTGGCCCCGTCGGCGAGCATGGTCTTAAAGCGCGCCCATGAGCCATCGTTGAAGGTGAGTTTTTTGCCAAAGCTCAGCTCAGCGTAATTATCTTTTTCGTTGCCGAGACGACCGACGTGGGCATCGCCGTTGAGCGAACTGGCCGGGGAGATGCCTGGCCCGCCGCGGGCACCTTTGCCGTGGCTGTTGACTAACATTCCGGAACGGGCGTAGGCGTTAAAGGTAAAGCCGTCGTCCGGGGCGCGCTTCGCCAGCTGCTCGCTCAGTTGCTGATTGGTGGCCTGCTGTTTTTGTTCGCGAGCCGTGGTCTGTTGGCTGAGCGCCTGCACCTGCTGCTCCGCTGCAGCCGCGCGCTGTTCGGCGAGATTGAGGCGCGCTTCAAGTTGCGCCAGCCGTTGTTCGACGCTCAACCCGGCGGCGCTGGTGAGTGGAAAAAGGGCGCAGCAAACCGCTGCGCTAATCACAGAGATACGCATAAAAGTCCTTAATTTATCCAGAGGTTAAATCAGCGGGGCGCCTTACATGGCGGGGGATTCTCCGGTGGTCGGGGTCGGGGCTGGCGAGGCGCCGCGTCCGGCATCGAGGTCGGCACGGATCTGCTCATAGTGATCGTCGAGGCGGTAGAAGCGGCCCATCCACAGCATCGAAGCGAGGATCAACAGCGCCGGAATGTACAGATAGCAGGCCTTGATGGCCAACAGGGCGCTGTCGCTTTGCGCCTGGTTGGCGATATAGCCGCCGGAGGAAAGCAGTACCCCGGTGATCGCCCCGGCGCCGGCCATCGCCACCTTGCCGAGAAAGCCGTTTATCGAGGTCAGGATCCCAGCGGTATTGATGCCGGTTTTCCACACACCGTAATCCACCGGGTCGGCCTGCATCGAGAAATAGATAGCCGTGCGCTGACCGGCGCCAAGGGAGAGGATCACCGCCCCGACGATCAGCCCCAGCGCGTAGGTGCCAGAGAGCATCATCATCCCCATCCCGAGCAGATTGATCGCGCTGGCCACCAGATAGACATGACGTTTTTTCATGCGTCGGGCCAGCAGCGGGACGGTGAGGGTGCCGAGCAGGGGAACGAAGGTGGAGATCCCGGCGATAACCGCCGTCAGCTCGGTATTCCCGACGTAATAGTGGAAGAAGTACACCAGCGCTCCGGTCTGAAAGAAGAATGCCCCCCACATCAGAAAGATATTGCTGGCGAAGATCCACCACGGACGATTGGCGCGCAGGCTAATCCAGGCGCGTTTCAGGGTCATGCGCTCCCCGGTGAGGGTGATCTTTTCTTCGACGTTGCGAAAGCTCACCAGCAGGAAAAAGGCCGCCAGTATGCCAAAAATCACTGCGGTATAGAGGAACCCCTGCTGCTGGTCGCCTTTGCCCAGCATGCCGACCAGCGGCAGGGTGGCCACGGCGACGATGGTGGCCCCGAGAGATCCCAGCAGAATGCGCACTGCCGACAGCGTGGTGCGCTCTGCGGAATCACTGGTTAAAAACGGCAGCATGGCGCAGAACGGAATGTTCACCAGGGTGTAGAGGAACGACAGACACAGATAGGTGATAAAGGCGTACAGCAGTTTGCCGGTGGTGCCGAAATCCGGCACATAAAAGGCCAGAATACACAGCAGACCAAAAGGCAGGGCGCCGATCAGCAGCCAGGGACGGCAGCGCCCCCAACGGGTGGCGGTATTGTCGATTACCAGCCCCATCAGCACGTCGGCCACGCCATCCACCAGCCGGGTGACCAGGAACATCAGCCCGACGTAATAGGCCGGGAGGCCCATCACGTCGGTGTAAAAGAACATCAGATACAGAGAGATCATCTGCCACACAAGGTTGCAGGAGAGATCGGCAATGCCATAGCCAAGGCGCTGCCGCCACAGAGTAAACGTTGTTTCTGCCATAAATCACTCGCTTATCGTTGTTGTTAAAGTCCGTACTGGCGAATAAACCAGGCCGGGGTACAGCTCCACGCATGGCAGTAACTGTTGATGAGCTTACTGCCATACGGGGAAAAGTCAGGATGCTGTGGGTCGAAAATTTCCCAGAAGGTGTCGGCGCCGGAGTCAACCATCGCCCCCCAGTAGGCCTTGATCTCCGCTACCGCCTCCTCGCGCAGGCCGCACTGCAGCAGGGCGACAATGTGATGATGGCGCAGGTACGGCGTATTCATGGCAATGGCGGGCGGCTGTTGCTGCAGGCGGCGCATCAGCGCTTGCCGCTGCGCCATGGTTCCAACTTCCGCCAGCACCAGCCAGATCTGCGATGCCCATGAGACCTGGCGCGCGGCGCCGCTGATAAACACCTGCCGTTCGCTGTCCCACAGGTGCTGCTGAGCGGCCTCTTTCAGCTGCGCCAGTGTGGCGGTGTCGTCGGGCACCCGCTGTGGCTCAATACGCTGCGCCAGCCAGATGGCGCGCTGCAGGCAGTAGATGAGCACCCCCTGCGCTGACGCCTGTTTATTCAGATCCGCCTGCCAGTCGATAAACACCCACCAGTCATCGCTGTCGCGCACCAGGCCGCGGGTATCGCAACGGGTCAGCGCCAGCTCGATTTGCCGTCGCGCCGTGGGCCACAGTTCACGGGCGGTTTCCATGTCGCCAGTGCTTTGCAGGTAGTGATAGAGTACGTCGACAAAAAACAATGAATAATCAAAGAGAAAGGTGTCATCGGCGCGCACGTCAGGCTGGACAAAGACATTGGCGGAGACCATGCCGTCTTCCCGGGTATGGCCGGCAAACAGGTACAGGCAGCGGCGGACCAGATCGTGGTGGCCGAAGGTCACGTCATTGACCAGCGCCTGCAGGCGCAGGTCGCCGAGCCACAGCCGACGGTCGCGTTTCGGCCCATCCTCAAACACCTCCTGCATGCAGTTTTGCAGGGTGCGAACCGCGACGTCATCAATGGCTTTCAGCTGCGGATCGGCGATGACCGCCGGCTGCGGGTTGCCGGCAGAGGTAACGGTTTCCAGGGCTATCTCATCGAACTGCAGACGAAATTTGCGCGACAGCGCTTTGATTTCCACCTTCAGGTAGCGCAGGCAGTAGCGACGCGGCAGGTCAACCCGGGCGGGCAGGACGTCGAGCCACAGATCCTGTTGCTGCAACCAGCTACTGCTCAGCCACCCCTGGTACTCGCTGAACGGCTCGCAGACTTCGCTCAGCGTTTCGCCGAAGGTGAAGTGCAGATGGGCCGGGGCATCCGGCGGGCTGCCGACGCTGCGACAGCTGAACTGCAGGTAGCCAACAAAATGGCTGCCAAAGTCAATAATGATGCTGTCGCCGACGCTGAGCGGTTGCTGATAAAACTGCTCCGGGGTGCAGACGGCATGCCCCCGCCAGCCGGTCAGCGCCTTGGGATCGGGTTCAGCCCTGACGATGGCCTGTGGCGCCTGGCGCTGACGATGCAGCGCGGGCGTCAGGGCGGCCGCACGCTGTAATAAATGCGGATGGCGGGTCATCGCCACACTGGAATTGTATTGAATTGCCTGTGACATACTGCGTCCTCTCCATTAGGTTAGGCGCAGCATAGGCCGTCGTCTGGCGGCGCCACCACTCTGGCAATGCCAAACCGTCAGTGAAAATGGCAGGAATAATGAGGTGGGGGCGCTGGCGATCACAAATCCGCACATCGGGCGAGTGACGAAGGCTGGAATAGATTATCGTGCCCCTGCGCACCACGCTGTTCAGGATTTGCTGTAATGATGACACTGACCGTTGAGTATTATTTCACCCATCCCCAGGATAAGCTCGGCATGTACGCCAGCGACCCGGAAGATAATAGCCAGGAACATGGCCACGAGTTTGCCGAGCTGGTGATCGTCGAGGAGGGGCATGGATTACACGTTATTAATGGCCGCCCGCTGTATATCCAGCAGGGCGATGTATTTTACGTCCAGCCTGGCGATGTCCACTATTATGATGAGCTGGGGACGCTGAAGCTGATTAATGTCTTAATTAATCCGGCGGTGGCCTTTCGCTATTTACAGCAGATGGAGGGATTGCTGCAGCAATTATCGGCGCAGCGCGCCGCCTGCTATGGCTGGCTGGCGCCTGAGACCCGCAGCTATTGTCGGGAACTGGTGGAAAAGATATTTTCCCTGGCGCTGAGGGCGGCGGATAATACCCCGCTACGTGAGTCTCTCTTTTTCCAGCTGGTGACCACCATTCTCACAGCCGAGTCGGAAGCAGAATATAGCAGCACCCGCTATAAACTCCATAAATTACTCACCTGGCTGCAGGAGCACTGTTTCGAAGAACATAACTGGCAGCAGCTGGCGGAGCAATTTCATCTCACCACCCGCACGGCGTTTCGCCATATTAAAGAGGCCACCGGCTTAACGCCGGATAATTATCTGAAACGCCTGCGGCTGGTCTCCGCGCGGGTCAAATTACGTGAAACGGAGATGACCATTACCGAAGTGGCTTATCTGTGCGGCTTCGCCAACAGCAACCACTTTACCACCCTGTATAAAAAAGTGTTTGGCCTGACCCCCAGCGCCGATCGCCGCCGCCCACCGTGTTGAAAAGGGGGGGCCGCAGGCCGGGCAGGGGAAACCGGCCGCCTGCGGCAAGTCACGCTTATTCGTCGAGGGAGTTTGCCCGCACATGACGACCGCTGGCGACAAAATTGCCGGTGCCAAGATGATGCAGGGTATTGAGCTTATCGTCGTCGAACTGCCAGCGTCCGGTGACGAACGCGCGCTCATCGGCGGCGGCAGACACCACCTCCCCGAACAGGGTGTCGTACTGGGTCTGGGCCGCCGTCGCCGGCAGCAGTCGGCACTCCATCCATGCCAGACACTTCTCCTCGATCAGCGGCAACCCCAGCTCCGGACCGGTCACTACCGGGATCCCCCAGGCATTGAATTTGTCCTCATCGCGGCCGCTGACGCTGCCGACGGCGTAGGTCCAGCTGGCGGCGGCGACGCCGGGAACCACAATGCCGAAGGTGCCGTTGCGCTCGATGATCTCCCGCGTCCAGGTGCTTTTATCCACCACAATAGCCACCCGCGGCGGGGCGAATTCCACCGGCATTGACCAGGCGGCGGCCATGACGTTGCGCCGGTCGGACGGGGCATCGTAGCTGGTGATCAAAATGGTCGGGCCGTGGTTGAGCAGGCGGCTGGCATATTGCAGTTCAACGTGGCGAAAGCGGCTCATAGGCGTTCCTTGAATAATGGGTCGGTTGGCAGGTAACACGTTAAGCCGCAATGAAAATGTAATCAATACGTCATCTCGTCTGACTATAGTCGCCAGCACTAAGTCCCAAAGAGGATCACAATATGTTGGCTCCCCTGATGTTATCCCAGGTGAGCGTGCCCCGTCGGATGTCGGCCGCCGGGCAGGTCTCGCTGTCCCGAAAGGGAGGGCGATGATGCGCACGCTGACCCCTATCACCCTGCAGGAGGTCTCTTTTGCCTTCGCAGAGACTCCCGTTCTTGACCGTTTCTCGTTGCATATCGAACCCGGCCGCATCGTGGCGCTACTGGGTCCGTCCGGCTGCGGCAAAAGCACTTTGCTGCGTCTGCTGGCCGGGCTGAGCGTGCCGGCCAGCGGCGAAATCCGCTTTGGCGACAGGCTGGTCGCCCGCGCAGGATGGGGATTGCCCCCGGAGCAGCGCGATATCGGCATGGTTTTTCAGGATTACGCCCTCTGGCCGCATATGAGCGTGGCGCAGAACGTCGCCTTTCCACTGCGCATGCGCGGTGTCTCCCGTAGCGAACGCGAGCGCCGGGTCAGCGAGGCGCTGGCGCGGGTAGGCCTCAACGGTTTCGCCGAACGTAAACCCTCTGGTCTTTCTGGCGGTCAGCAGCAGCGGGTGGCGCTGGCGCGGGCGATCGTCGCCGCGCCGCGGGTGCTGCTGTTTGATGAACCGCTCTCCAACCTGGACAGCGAACTGCGCGAATCGCTGTGCGGCGAAATGAGCCGCCTGTTGCGACAGCTCGGCATCACCGCCGTGTATGTCACCCATGACCGACGTGAAGCCGAGCTGTTAGCCGACCAGATTGTCTATTTATCCGCGGGCCGCGTGGCCGCTGTCCGCGCCGTTACGCCAACCTCAGGGGAAGTTGCATGAACACCGTTATGACCGTTAAGAAAGGAGTGGTACTCGCGATGGCTCTCTCCGCCATGATGCTTTCCAGCGCCCATGCGCTGACCGTTTACACCGCCGGCCCTGGCTCGCTGGCGAAAAGCCTGGCCAGCGGTTTTGAACAACAGACCGGGGTGAAGGTGACGGTTTTCCAGGCCACCACCGGCAAAGTGATGGCCCGACTGGAGGCCGAGCAGGCCAACCCGCAGGCGGATGTGCTGATCTCCGCCTCGTGGGATACCGCCGAAGATCTGCACCAGCGGGGCTGGTTGCTGCCTTTTGCGAGCGCCAACGCCGACCAGGTACCGGCGAACCTGAAATCAGCGGACTATATCGCCCAGGGCGTCTCCGCCCTGGGTATTGTCTGGAACAGTAAAAGTGGCACCCCGGAACCGAAAGAGTGGCGGGATCTCACCCAGCCGGCGTTTAAAGACAAGGTGACAACCCCCGACCCGGCGCTCTCCGGCGCGTCGCTGGATTTGCTGATCGGGCTGCAAAACAGCATGGGCGACCAGGCCTGGCAACTGTTTGACGATCTGAAAAAGAACGGCATGGTGGTCAGCGGACCCAACGCCCAGGCGGTGACGCCGGTGATGCAGGGGGCGAAAGCAGCGGTATTTGGCGCGGTGGATTATGTCTCCTACGGCAATATTCAGCAGGGCGAGTCGCTGAAGGTGATCTTCCCGGCCAGCGGAACGGTGATTGCCCCGCGCCCGATGATGATCCTCAAAACCAGCCAGCATGCCGACGATGCCAAAGCCTTTATCGATTATGTTCTGTCGCCGGAAGGTCAGGCGAGGGTTGCCGATGCCTGGCTGATGCCCGCCCGCCGCGACGTGGCGGCCAAACGTCCGTTACTGGACGCGCTGAAGGTGCTGCCCACCACCAGCGAAGGCAGCAGCGAACGGGGCGCCGTGCTCGCCCGCTTCAGTCAGCTGTACGCGCAGTAATTGCTCCTGTTCCTCCGGCGCTGGCCGCCGGGGGGACCCCTCAACTTCAGGAACCGGTTGTGAAACAAACATTCCTTTCCGGCGCGACCCTCGCCGCCCTGGTGATGCTGGTCGCGTTACCGTTAGTGTTTATTCTGCTGCAGGCGATTTTTCCCCATTTTAGCGCTGGTTCGCTCGGGAACGCCTTTGGCGGCGTCTCGGCGCTGCTGGCCGATCCCCAGTTGCCGGCGATGCTCGGCGGTACGCTGTGGATCGCCGCCGGCGTGGCGCTGGTCAGCGTAATGATTGGTCTGCCGCTCGGCATCCTGCGCGGTATGTTTTCGCTGCCGCTGCCCCGGCTGTGGGATCTCCTGTTTTTGATCCCCTTTCTGACGCCGCCCTATATCTCGGCGCTCTCCTGGATGCTGGCCCTGCAAAGCCAGGGCTATCTGCAGCAGCTGACCGGCTGGCAATTGAACGATCTGCTGTTCAGTCGCAGCGGGATCGTGCTGGTGATGACCTTTAACATTTTCCCGGTGGTCTACTTTGCCGTCTCCCGCAGCCTGCTGGCGAGCGGGACCCGGCTGGCGGTGGTCGCCCGCGTCCATGGCGCCAGCGCCTGGCGCGCTTTCTGGCACGTGACACTACCGATGCTCTCCCCGGCGCTGGCGGCGGGCACGCTGCTGGCGTTTACCCTCGCTATCGAGGAGTTTGGCGTACCGGCGGCGCTGGGCAGCCGGGCGGGAGTGGTGATGCTGACGGTCGGTATTGAGAAAAAGCTGGCCGACTGGCCGGTGGACCTTACCGGCGCCGCGCTGCTGTCGCTGCTGCTGATGGCGGTGGCGTTGTTCGCCTGGTGGCTGCAAATACGGCTGGTGGGGGAGAAAGAGGTCACCAGCGTCACCGGCAAGCCGGGAGAAAACCGCGGGGCATCGCTGGGCGTGATGACGCTGCCCGCCGTGCTGATAATGGCGGCCGTCGGCGGCCTGGCGGTCGGCGTCCCCGCCGCCTCGATGATGCTCACCAGCGTGATGGGCACGCTCTCAGGGGGCGTGAGTGTTGAGAATGTCACGCTGCGTCACTTCGCGGCGCTGTTTGACCAGCAGGGGGATGCCCTGTCGGCCCTCGGCACCAGCCTGTCGCTGGCCCTGGGCTCGGCGCTGATCGTCGGCGCGCTGGGCCTGCTGGCCGCCTGGCTGGTGATGGTGCAGAAGATTAAAGGGCGCGGGATGGTGGACGCGCTGTCGCTGATGCCGGCGGCGCTGCCGGGCGTGGTGGTGGGGGTCGGTTTGATCCTGCTGTGGAATCAGCCTTTCTGGCCGCGTTCGCCCTATAACACGCTGTGGATGTTGCTGCTCTCCTATTGCTGCCTGCTGTTGCCCTGGCCGGTGCGCTATGTCGGCAGCGCGCTGCGCCAGCTGGGCCCCAATCTTGAGCCCGCCGCCCGGGTGCACGGGGCGTCGCCGCTACAGGCGCTGCGGTTGATTGTCCTGCCGCTGGTCTTTCCGGCGCTGCTGGCGGCGATGCTGATGGTGTTCGCGGTGGCGTCCCGGGAGCTGGTGACCTCGCTGCTGCTCTCTCCAGCCGGTACGCAAACCGTGTCGGTGTTTATCTGGCGCCAGTTCGAACAGGGTTCCGTCGGTCAGGGCATGGCGATGGCCAGCCTGACGCTGTTGACCGGTCTGGTCCTGATGCTGACGGCGCTGGCGCTGATGCAGCGCAGCACGCGCGGTTAACGACAAGCGCACAAAAAAGACGGTCGGCGCGGAAAAATAGGCTATAAATGTCGGACACCTACAGCTGGAGGCCTTGATGAGTCCCTTTTTACGCGCCTATTTTTCCCGTCTGGGCTGGACGGGTGAGCCTGATGTATCCATTGATACCCTGCGGGAACTGCATCTGCAGCATAACAGCGCCATCCCCTTTGAAAACCTCGACGTCCTGCTGCCGCGTGAGATCCACCTTGACGATCGGGCGCTGGAAGAGAAGCTGATCGCCGCCCGCCGCGGGGGGTATTGTTTTGAACAGAATGGCCTGCTGGAGCGCGCGCTGCGCGAGATAGGCTTTAACGTCCGCAGCCTGCTGGGCCGCGTGGTGCTGGCCAATCCGCCGCAGATGCCGCCGCGTACTCACCGTTTATTGCTGGTGGAAGTGGCGGGCGAGCGCTGGATCGCCGACGTCGGCTTCGGCGGCCAGACGCTGACCGCGCCGATCAAACTGCTGGCCGATATCCCCCAGCAAACGCCGCACGGTAGCTATCGTCTGGTGCATGAAGGCGATGAGTGGACGCTGCAGTTCAACCATCACGAACACTGGCAGTCGATGTACCATTTCGATTTAGGCCGCCAGTATGCGTCTGATTATGTGATGGGCAACTTCTGGTCGGCGCACTGGCCGCAGTCCCATTTCCGTCACCATCTGCTGATGTGCCGTCATCTGCCGGACGGCGGCAAAATGACCCTCACCAATTTCCACTTTACCCACTGGGAGAATAACCACGTGGTGGAGAAGGTCGATTTTGCCGATGTCTCCGCGCTGTATGAAGCGCTGCAGACCCGCTTCGGGCTGGGTGTCGACGATCCTAAACATGGCTTTAGTGAAGCGGCGCTGGCGGCGGTAATGGCGGCGTTCGATACCCATCCGGAAGCCGGGAAGTAAATTTCCTCATGCCCGGTGGCGCTGCGCTGACCGGGCATGGGGGAAAGCTATCGAATGAAGATAGAAGCGTTTATGTAGGCCGGATAAGGCGTAGCCGCCATCCGGCAAACTAACGGCGCAACGGGGTCAATGGCCTCCGCCAGCAGTCAGTGCCCGCGATGGATCCATGCCACGCCCTGGCAGCGTCCGCTAAAACAATTCCATGGTAATCATCTTATTCAAATAACGGCTAAACGCCGCCTCATCCAGGGTCTGGGTGCCGAGGGCATAAATCCCGTCGAGGCCGCACACCAGGGCGATAAAACGCCAGGCGATATCCGCCGGTGGTTCAGACGATCGAAATTCGCCGCAGGCGAGGCCCTGCTTGATGATGGCGACGGTCTCTTCATGCCACATGTTCATGGTCAGCAGGTAGGCCGCTTTGATGTCCGGGTCGCTGTCGGCCAGCACCTGGCCTTCGCGCCACAGGCGGATATAGGGCTCCAGCCGGCCATCTTCACTGCCAATCATCGAGAATAACCGCTCGCGCCAGCTGGCGTCTTCGGCCACCAGCGGCATATCGAGCATCTCGCGGATCAGACGGATGAAAACCTGCGATTTCAGCTCGCCGATGGAGGCGAAGTGGTGGTGCAACTGCCCGGCGGCCACCTCGGCTTCGCGGGCGATCTGTCGCACGGTCATGGCGGCAAAACCCCCGCGCAGCGCCAGCCGCATGGCGGCCTGCATAATCCATTCCCGTCGTGCATCCCGCTGTAAATAGTGCATAGAACCCCGCTGTCATCTGACTTTGGCCGAGTGTAACAAAAAGTTGGACATGCGTTCAACAATCCGGCAGGATCGCCATCCTGGACGTGCGTCCAATTTCCAACATTGATTGAGGTACAAGCTATGTCACGGCAATGGATGACGCTGATGGCGATTTTACTGGTTTATATTCCGGTGGCGATTGACGCCACGGTATTGCATGTGGCTGCCCCGACGCTCAGCGTCGCACTGGGTAGCAGCGGTAATGAACTGCTGTGGATCATTGATATCTACTCCTTAGTCATGGCCGGTATGGTGCTGCCGATGGGCGCCCTCGGCGATAAAATTGGCTTCAAGCGCCTGCTGCTGCTCGGCAGCGCCATTTTTGGCGTCGCCTCGCTGTGTGCCGCGCTGTCGCCGACGGCCCTGACGCTGATTGCCTCACGCGCTTTGCTGGCGGTGGGGGCGGCGATGATCGTCCCGGCGACGCTGGCTGGGATCCGCAGCACCTTTGCCGAGGCCAGCCAGCGCAATATGGCGCTGGGTCTGTGGGCGGCGGTGGGCTCCGGCGGCGCGGCCTTTGGCCCACTGGTGGGCGGCATGCTGCTGGAGCATTTCTACTGGGGGTCGGTATTCCTGATCAACGTGCCGATCGTGCTGGTGGTTATCGCCATTAATGCGAAGGTGGTGCCGCGCCAGCCCGCGCGCCGCGAACAACCGCTCAATCTGCTGCAGGCGCTCATTTTAATTGCCTCGATCCTGATGCTGGTGTTTAGCGCGAAATCGGCGCTGAAGGGCCAGCTGGCGCTGTGGCTCACCGCACTGGTGGCGATCGGCGGGGCGGCGATGTTGACCTGGTTTATCCGCAAGCAGCTGTCGGCGGCCCGCCCGATGGTGGATATGCGGCTGTTCACCCATCGTATTATTTTAAGCGGGGTGATGATGGCGATGACGGCCCTGATTACTCTGGTCGGTTTTGAACTGCTGATGGCTCAGGAGCTGCAGTTTGTGCATCAGAAAACGCCGTTCGAGGCGGGGATGTTTATGCTGCCGGTGATGGTCGCCAGCGGCTTCAGCGGTCCGATCGCCGGAATACTGGTGTCGAAACTGGGACTACGGCAGGTCGCGACGGGCGGAATGTTGCTCAGCGCCTTCAGCTTTCTTGGCCTCGCGCTTACGGATTTCAGCACTCAGCCGTGGCAGGCGTGGGGGCTGATGACATTGCTGGGCTTCAGCGTCGCCAGCGCGCTGCTGGCCTCCAGTTCCGCGATTATGGCGGCGGCGCCGAAGGAGAAAGCGGCGGCGGCCGGGGCGATCGAAACCATGGCCTATGAACTTGGCGCCGGTCTCGGCATTGCGCTGTTCGGCCTGATCCTGACCCGCAGCTACAGCGCCACCATTGTGCTGCCGCCTGGCCTGAACGATGCTATGGCACAGCAGGCGTCGTCGTCGATTGGCGAGGCGGTCAGTCTGACCGAGGCGCTGCCCGCCGGGGTGGCCGAAGCGCTGATGGCGGCGGCGAAGGCGGCCTTTACCCAGGCTCACAGCCTGGTGCTGGCGACGGCGGGCGTACTGCTTCTGCTGCTGGCCGCCGGCATCTGGCGCAGTCTGGCGAGCGTGGCGAAACCGCAGTCAACGCTATAGCTGTAGCGACAGGTCCATCGCCGCGCGTCGAAGCGGGGCGAGGGCCTTCTCTTTTAACGCCGCGGTGCTGATCGTCGCGGCGGGGACTCCGACATTCAGCGCCGCCACCACCTGGCCATGGCGCGACAGCACGGGCACCGCCAGCGAACACAACCCTACCTCAATCTGCCGGTCGGCGAGGGCATAGCCCTGCATGCGCACCCGGGCGATCTCTGCACGTAAACCAGCCATATCGCACAGAGTATGCGGGGTATAGCGGATTAACGCTGCTCGTGACAGCGTCACTTCAAGCTGCTCCTCCGGCAGCGCGCTCAGCAACACCCGTCCCATAGAGGTCGCCCACGCCGGCAGGCGACTGCCGCGCCCCAGGTCGACGCTCAGTAAATTATTGACCGCCGCGCGGGCGATATAGAGCACGTTGTCGCCGTCCAGCGTCGCCGCTGAGCAGGATTCGCCGAGCGCTTTGCCAAGGCTATCCAGCGCCGTCTGCGCGACTTTCGCCAGCGGCGTGCCGGCCAGATAGGCGTGGCCGACGGCCAGCACCCGGGGCAGCAGTTCATAGCTGCGGCCATCCGGGCTGTGCACCATGCCCAGCGCGGCGAGGGTATACAGGCAGCGGCGTACCGCCGCGCGGGAGATTTGGGTTTTCTGGCTCAACTGGGAAATGGTCAGCCGCTGGCGCTGGGGGGTAAAAGCGTTAAGGACCTCCAGCCCGCGGGCCAGAGACAGCATAAAGTTGGGATCGTGCTCGGCCTGCCTGGCGCTCAAGGTGGTGGGGGTATGGTCACGCATTGATTCCCTCTCCGTTGCAATGCAAAGCTCACGGGGCATCACTATACCGTGCGCAAACCGCACCGTCCTGAATTGTGCCGGATTTACCACCGCGATCACATTATTAACTGCCTTTTAACAAACATGCCGATAATCGCACAACATTTCGATTATCGCCGTTGACCATCGGCCAGGCTGAACCCTATTGTCAATGGCACACACCTCCCCGTTATGGATGTGGGTACAAAAAGTTATACATCTCACCAGGAACCGAAAATGACCGCCACCGTAGAACGTATTGAGAGCTGGATAGTGGATGTCCCGACCATCCGGCCACACAAGTTATCGATGACCACCATGGGCTGCCAGACGCTGGTGATCGTCCGCCTTACCCGCTCCGACGGCATCTGCGGCATCGGCGAAGCCACCACCATTGGCGGCTTGAGCTATGGCGTCGAGAGCCCGGAGGCCATCTCGTCGGCGATAACCCATTATCTGACGCCGCTGTTGAAAGGGCAGCCGGCCGATAACCTGAATGCGCTGACTGCCCGCATGAACAGCGCCATTAAAGGCAACACCTTTGCGAAGTCCGCCGTTGAAACCGCGCTGCTGGATGCCCAGGGCAAAGCCTTAGGGCTGCCGGTGTCGGCGCTGCTCGGTGGGGCGCTGCAAACGGCGTTGCCGGTGCTGTGGACCTTAGCCAGCGGCGATACCGCGAAAGATATTGCCGAAGGGGAAAAACTGTTAGCCGAGCGCCGCCATCATGCGTTCAAACTGAAAATTGGCGCGCGGGAATTAGCCACCGACCTGCGTCATACCCGGGCCATTGTGGAAGCGTTAGGCGATCGCGCCAGCATCCGCGTCGACGTCAACCAGGCCTGGGACGCCGCGACCGGCGCGAAAGGCTGCCGCGAACTGGCGGCGATGGGCGTCGACCTCATCGAACAGCCGGTCAGCGCCCACGATAATGCCGCACTGGTGCGCCTGAGCCAGCAAATTGAAACTGCGATCCTCGCGGATGAAGCGGTCGCGACCGCCTACGATGGTTATCAGCTGGCGCAGCAGGGCTTTACCGGCGCTTATGCCCTGAAAATCGGCAAAGCCGGGGGACCGAATAGCGTGCTGGCGCTGGCCCGCGTCGCGCAGGCGGCGGGGATTGGCCTGTATGGCGGCACCATGCTGGAAGGGACCGTCGGTACCGTCGCCTCGCTGCACGCCTGGTCGACGCTGCCGCTGCAGTGGGGCACCGAGATGTTCGGCCCGCTGCTCCTCAAAGACGATATCGTCAGCGTGCCACTCACCTTTGCCGATGGACAGGTAGCGCTCCCGCAGACGCCAGGGCTCGGCGTGGAGCTGGATGAAGACAAGCTGCGCTTCTATTCCCGTAAAGCATAACAGGAGAAAATAATGCTATTTAAAGTGGAGATGACCGTTAATATTCCGCTCGGTTTTCCTGCCGCCGAAGCGGATGAAATTAAACAACGCGAAAAAGCCTATTCGCAGCAATTACAACGTGAAGGCAAATGGCGACATATCTGGCGCGTCGCCGGTCTTTACGCCAATGTCAGTATTTTCGATGTTCAAGATGCCGAAGAGTTACATCAAATTTTAATGGGATTGCCGCTGTATCCTTTTATGGATATTCGCGTCGAGGCGCTATGCCGTCATCCCTCGTCTGTTCGTGAAGACGATAGCTAATAATAATAACATCTGTCCTCATGCCGGGAACACCCGGCAAATATCCTACAACGATAAGAGAGAATAATTATGAGTAATGCTTTCGTACAACAAGAAGCCGTGCAGAAATTATTACGTGAAGGCGCGGGGTTAAATGTTCCTGGCGGTAATGAACGCTTTAAAGCCATTGTCCACCGTTTGCTGGAGAATATCTGCACGCTGATCGATGACTATAACGTCACAGAAGAAGAGTTCTGGCACGCGGTGAACTATCTGCACGAGCTGGGTGGGCGTCAGGAAGCGGCGCTGCTGGCGGCGGGGCTGGGACTGGAGCATTTCCTCGACCTGCGTCAGGACGCCATCGACGCGGCGGCGCGGCGGGAAACCGGTACCCCACGCACCATCGAAGGACCGCTGTATGTGGCCAATGCGCCGCTGGCCGACAGCCACGCCCGGATGGATGATGGCGCCGATGCCGGGGAAGTGATGTGGCTGCATGGTCAGGTTAAAGATAATCAGGGCCAGCCGGTAGCCAATGCCATCGTTGATATCTGGCATGCCAATACCCTGGGCAATTATTCGTTCTTCGATCAGAGCCAGAGCGACTACAACCTGCGCCGGCGGATCCGCACCGGCGCCGATGGCCGCTACAGCGTGCGCAGCATCATGCCATCCGGCTACGGCTGTCCGCCGGATGGCCCGACGCAGAAGTTGCTGGACCAGTTAGGCCGCCACGGCAACCGCCCGGCGCACATTCACTTCTTCGTCTCCGCGCCGGGCTATAAGCATCTGACCAGCCAGATTAACCTCAGCGGCGATAAATATCTGTGGGATGATTTTGCCTTTGCCACCCGCGACGGTCTGATTGCCGACCCGGTAAAAGTGACCGACCGCGAGACCATCGCGCAGCGCGATCTTGAGGGAGAGCACACCGAGGTCTGTTTTGATTTCACCCTCTGTAAAGCCCTGAACGCCGACGAAGAGCACCGCGGCTCGCGTCTGCGCGCCAAAGAGTAATCGGTTTTACTGGCCACGGGCACGCTGCTGCCCGGGCCGGATATTGCACCCGAAAACGACAAATTCACCCTGTTTCTTTCATCCTGAATCCTGCAGGAGGGACTGACTCATGCAAAAAACGCTCTCAGCGCTCAAAGACAAAATCACCAACGCGTTAATTGTCGACCGTGAAAATCATATCTACCGTTGTCATCGTTCTATATTTACCGATCAACAGTTATTTGATTTCGAAATGAAAAATATATTTGAAGGGAATTGGGTTTTTCTTGCCCATAAAAGTCAAATCCCAGAGCCGGGTGACTATTATACCCTGACGCTGGGGCGCCAGCCGGTTATTATTACCCGCGATAAAAAGAATGAACTGCATGCGTTAATTAATAGCTGCGCCCACCGCGGCGCGATGTTATGCCGACGCAAAAGCGGAAATAAAAACTCATTTACCTGTCCGTTCCATGGCTGGACCTTCAGCAATAATGGCAAATTATTAAAAGCCAAAGATGAGAGCACCGGCGGTTATCCTGAAACCTTCAAACAGGAAGGATCTCACGATCTGCAAAAGTTGCCGCGCTTTCAGTCTTACCGCGGTTTCTTATTCGGGAGCCTCAACGCCGACGTGCAGCCGCTGGAGGAGTATCTCGGCGAAACCCGCAAAATCATCGATCTGATTGTCGATCAGGCGCCGGACGGGCTGGAAGTGCTGAAGGGCTCGTCGAGCTATGTATACGAAGGCAACTGGAAGCTGGGCGCGGAGAACGGCGCCGATGGCTATCACGTCAGCGTGGTCCACTGGAACTACGCCTCAACCATGTCACGCCGCAACTATGAAGCGGAAGGGACGCATGCGGTTGACGCCAACGGCTGGTCAAAGAGCGTCGGCGGCGGCTACGGTTTTGACAATGGCCACATGTTGCTGTGGACCCGGGCGCTGAACCCGGAAGTGCGCCCGGTGTATGCCCACCGCGAGCGTCTGCAGGCGGAATTTGGCGAACGACGCGCCGACCAGATGGTCAACGAAACCCGCAACCTGTGCCTTTATCCCAACGTCTATCTGATGGATCAGTTTTCTACCCAGATCCGCGTGATCCGCCCGATTGCGGTGGATAAAACCGAAGTCACCATCTGGTGCTTTGCGCCAAAAGGCGAATCTGACCAGGCGCGGGCGCTACGCATCCGCCAGTACGAAGATTTCTTTAACGTCAGCGGAATGGGGACGCCGGACGATCTGGAAGAGTTCAGCGCCTGTCAGCGCGGCTATCTTGGCGAAAATCTGCCCTGGAGCGATCTGAGCCGCGGCGCGCTGCGCTGGGTCGATGGCCCGGATGAGCACGCCAAACATGCCGGTTTCACGCCACGACTCAGCGGGGTGAAATCGGAAGATGAAGCGCTGTACATCGCCCATCACCATCACTGGCAAACGGTGATGCTGGCGGCGCTGGAACAGGAACAGCAGCGTTACGACCAGTCGATTACCCAGCGTGTGGAGGTGGCCTGATGCTGACCCTCGAACACGTTCGCCAGTTTCTCTATTACGAAGCCCGCCTGCTGGATGACCGTCAGTGGGACGAATGGCTGAGCTGTTACAGCCCGCAGGTGGTCTACTGGATGCCGGCGTGGGGCGACGACGACCAGCTGACGCGCGATCCGCAAAAAGAGATTTCCCTTATCTACTACCCCAACCGTGAAGGCCTGGAAGATCGCGTCTATCGCATTAAAACCGAACGTTCCGGCGCCAGTACGCCGGAGCCGCGCACCACGCACATCATCAGCAATGTTGAACTGATGGGCGAAAGCGACGAGGGGCTGGCGGTGCGCTACAACTGGGTCACCTGGAGCCATCGCTATCAACACACGGACGCTTATTTCGGCTCTACCTGTTGCACGCTAATCGAGCAGGACGGCAGGCCGCAGATCGTGCGCAAAACGGTACGCCTGAATAACGACTATATCCGTCAGGTGATTGATGTTTACCACATTTAAGAGGCGCTTATGACCTTCAATATTGCTCTTAATTTTGAGGACGGCATTACCCGCTTTATTCAATGTAATGCCGGGGAGAAGGTGCTGGATGCCGCCTATCGCCAGAAGGTGAATCTGCCGATGGACTGTTCGGACGGCGTTTGCGGTACCTGCAAATGTCACTGCGCCAGCGGTGAGTACGACCTGGGCGAAGATTATCTCGACGAGGCGTTAAGCGACGACGAAGCGCAGGCCCGTCAGGTGCTGACCTGCCAGATGGTCCCGACCAGCGACTGTGTGATCGATGTGCCGGTGGCCGCCGCGCAGTGTAAAACCGCGCTGACCAACACCGGGGCGCAGGTGCGGCAGGTGAATTGTCTGTCCGATACCGCCATCGAACTGGTGGTCGCCCTGGATGAGCCGCTGGCTTTTCTGCCGGGGCAATATATCAACATTCAGGTACCGGGCACGCCTCATGTGCGCGCCTACTCATTTAGTTCGTTACCGGGTTCTCTCGAAGGGCGCTTTCTTATTCGTAACGTGCCTGGCGGCATGATGAGCCAGTGGTTAACCCAGCAGGCGCGGCCCGGCGATCGTCTGATCCTCAGTGGGCCCATGGGCAGCTTCTATTTGCGCCACGGCGAACGCCCGCTGCTCATGCTGGCGGGCGGCACCGGGCTGGCGCCGTTGCTGTCCATGTTACACACCCTGCAAACACAGGGCAGTCAGCGCCCGGTAACGCTACTGTACGGCGTGACCCGCGATTGCGATCTGGTGAAAACCGACGCGCTGGATGCGTTTAAACAGCAACTGACGGGATATCGCTGGCTGCCGGTGGTGGCGGATGAAAGCAGTTCCTGCCCGCAGCGCGGTTTTGTCACCGACCATCTTGACGACGCCATGCTGAATAACGGCGACGTCGATATCTATCTTTGTGGGCCGCCGCCGATGGTCAACGCAGTCGCCACGACGCTGCGCGACAGAGGCATTTCCCCGGCAGGCTTCTGGTATGAGAAATTTATCGCCAGCCAGAGCGCGGCGGCATAAGGAGGCAGTATGCGTTTTACCGATAAGGTCGTTGCCATTACCGGCGCGGCGCAGGGGATTGGCCGCCAGACCGCGGAGCAGGCAGCAGCTGAAGGCGCCGCGCTGTTGTTGATTGACCGTTCAACGTATGTCCACGAGCTGGCAGCCGTACTAGCCCAGTCCGGAAGTCAGGTACTGGCGCTGGAGGCCGATCTGGAACAGTGGTCGAGCACCGAGCAGGCGTTTGCCGCTGGGATCGCGCATTTTGGCCGCCTCGATGTGTTAATCAATAACGTCGGGGGGACTATCTGGGCGCGGCCGTTTGCCGAATACCAACCGGAGCAGATCGAGAAAGAGATCCGCCGCTCGCTGTTCCCCACGCTGTGGGGCTGCCGTGCGGCGCTCCCCTGGATGTTGAAGCAGGGGAAAGGCAGCATCGTCAATATCTCGTCGGTGGCGACGGCGGGGGTGAACCGGGTGCCTTACTCGGCGGCGAAAGGCGGCGTTAACGCGTTGACCCGGTCGATTGCCATGGAGTACAGCGGCAGCGGTATTCGGATTAACGCCGTCGCACCGGGCGGGACGGAGGCGCCGCCACGTCTGACGCCGCGCAACGATGAGCAACCGAGCGAGCAGGAAAAGGCGTGGTATCAGCAGGTGGTCGATCAGACGGTGGCGAGCAGTCTGATGCGCCGGTACGGCACGCTGGCGGAACAGGCGAACGCGATCCTGTTTCTCGCCAGCGATGAAGCCAGCTATATCACGGGTGTGACGATACCGGTGGCGGGGGGCGATCTCGGTTAGCGGCGAGTGGCGTACCAGCAGAGCAGGGAGCCGAGACACACCATTCCGGCGCCCTGCCAGAAGGACCACGATAGCGTGGCGCTGAGCAGGACTGCCGCCAGCGCGGAAGAGAGCACCGGCGTGAAGTACGACGCCGCCGCCAGCAGGCTGACGTTGCCGTGCAGGATCCCGACGTTCCACGCCGCGTAGGCCAGCCCCAGCGCCACGGAGACCGTCATCAGCTTAATGACTACCGGCCAGCTAAACAGCATCGGCGGCTGGTCGCTGGCGAGAAATTTCAGCCATAGCGTCAGGGCGGTTAACAGGACAAAGAGGGTAATGCCATTTTTACCTTTGGCGTACTTCGCGGTCACCGTGCAGTACGCCGCCCAGATAAACGCGCCGACAAACGCCAGAATGTAGCTGAGTGGGCTGGACACCACGTTATTGATGATTTCCTCGGGGTTGAGTCCGTGCTCGCCGCCAAGTACCCAGCTCACGCCGAACAGCGCCAGCACTAAACCGGGGATCACCAGCCAACTGCTTTTCTGGCCATTAAAGAGAATGGCGAACAAAATCGTCAGGCTGGGCCACAGGTAATTGACCATCCCCACTTCAATGGCCTGCTGGCGAGTGGCGGCGAACCCCAGCGACAGAGCGAGGCAGATTTCATAGCTGACAAACAGCACGCTGCCGGCCAGCAGATAGCGGCGCGGGATCTGGCGCAGGTTGGGAAAGCCAACGGTAAAAATGAGCAGCAGGCCGCTGAGGCTATAAATCATCGCCGCGCCGCCAACCGGGCCTAACCCTTCGCTGACGCCGCGAATCAATCCGACCATCGTGCTCCATAAGATAATGGCGGCGAAGCCTATTGATGTCGCTCTCTTTTTTTGCATATTTAACCTGATAGTGACGCAAACGCAGCCGGAATTTATAACACCTTTTGCCGGTCGATGGTCGATATTTCCCGCCGGCGTTAACTCTTTGGTATTAGTCAAACTCGTCGCTGCTGACTATTAAGGGGGCGAGCGTTTTCGACCTTGATTTGACGCAAATAAAACAAAGGTATTGCTGTTAGTTTCCTCCGCGCGATGAATCAACATCCTGCATGGAGGAATGCAATGGACGTCAGCCGCAGAAAGTTCTTTAAGATCTGCGCAGGCGGTATGGCCGGAACCACAGCCGCCGCCCTGGGCTTTGCCCCGAAAATGGCGCTGGCTCAGGCACGCAATTTCAAATTGCTGCGTGCGAAAGAGATCCGCAACACCTGCACTTACTGCTCCGTTGGCTGTGGGCTATTAATGTATAGCCTCGGCGACGGCGCGAAAAACGCCAAAGAAGCGATTTACCATATTGAAGGGGACCCGGACCATCCGGTGAGCCGCGGCGCGCTGTGCCCGAAAGGCGCTGGCCTGCTGGACTATGTCCACAGTGAAAACCGCCTGCGATATCCGCAATACCGCGCCCCGGGCTCGGATACATGGCAGCGCATCTCCTGGGACGAAGCCTTTAGCCGCATCGCCAGACTGATGAAAGCCGATCGCGACGCCAACTTTATTGAAAAGAACGAGCAGGGCGTGACGGTTAACCGCTGGCTTTCCACCGGCATGCTGTGCGCCTCGGCGGCAAGCAATGAGACCGGCATGCTGACGCAAAAGTTTGTGCGTTCGCTCGGCATGCTGGCGGTAGACAACCAGGCGCGCGTCTGACACGGACCAACGGTAGCAAGTCTTGCTCCAACATTTGGTCGCGGCGCGATGACCAACCACTGGGTTGATATCAAAAACGCTAACGTCGTGGTAGTGATGGGCGGCAACGCCGCGGAAGCGCATCCGGTGGGGTTCCGCTGGGCGATGGAAGCGAAAAACAATAACGATGCTACGCTTATCGTCGTCGACCCGCGCTTTACGCGTACCGCGTCGGTGGCCGATATCTATGCGCCGATTCGTTCCGGTACCGACATTACCTTCCTGTCGGGCGTGCTGCTGTACCTGATCGAAAATAATAAGATCAATGCCGAGTACGTGAAGCATTACACCAATGCCAGTCTGCTGGTGCGGGATGATTTTGCCTTCGAAGAGGGCCTGTTCAGCGGCTACGATGCCGAAAAACGTCAGTACGATAAATCGTCCTGGAACTACCAGTTCGATGAAAACGGCTACGCCAAACGCGATGAAACGCTCAGCCATCCGCGCTGCGTGTGGAATCTGCTCAGGCAGCATGTTTCCCGCTACACGCCGGAAGTGGTGGAGAATATCTGCGGTACGCCGAAAGCGGACTTCCTCAAAGTATGCGAGGTGCTGGCGTCAACCAGCGTCGCGGATCGCACCACCACCTTCCTGTATGCCCTGGGCTGGACGCAGCACACCGTCGGTGCGCAGAACATCCGCACCATGGCGATGATCCAGCTGCTGCTCGGCAACATGGGCATGGCCGGCGGCGGCGTCAACGCGCTGCGCGGCCACTCTAATATTCAGGGGCTGACCGATTTGGGACTGCTGTCGACCAGTCTGCCGGGCTATTTGACGCTGCCGTCCGATAAACAGAGCGATCTGCAAAGTTATCTTAGCACCAACACGCCGAAGGCGACGCTGCCCGAGCAGGTGAACTACTGGAGCAACTACCCGAAATTCTTTGTCAGCCTGATGAAATCGTTCTATGGCGAGGCGGCGCAGAAAGAGAACGACTGGGGCTTCAACTGGTTGCCGAAATGGGATCAGGCTTACGACGTTATCAAGTACTTCAATATGATGGATAACGGCAACGTCACTGGCTATATCTGTCAGGGCTTCAACCCGGTAGCGTCCTTCCCGGACAAAAACAAAGTGGTGCGTAGCCTCAGCAAGCTGAAGTATCTGGTGGTTATCGATCCGCTGGTGACCGAAACCTCGACCTTCTGGCAAAACCACGGCGAGTCTAATGATGTCGACCCATCGGCGATTCAGACCGAAGTCTTCCGCCTACCGTCGACCTGCTTTGCCGAAGAGGATGGTTCGATCGCCAACTCCGGTCGCTGGCTGCAGTGGCACTGGAAAGGCCAGGACGCACCGGGGGAAGCGCGCAACGATGGCGAAATCCTGGCTGGGATCTATCATCGTCTGCGCGAGCTGTACCGTCGCGAAGGCGGGAAGGGCGCGGAACCGCTGCTGAAAATGAGCTGGAGCTATAAGCAGCCAGACCATCCGGAATCGGCAGAAGTGGCTAAAGAGAACAACGGCTACGCGCTGGCGGATCTCTACGATCAAAATGGCACTTTGCTGGCGAAAAAAGGACAGTTGCTGAACAGCTTCGCGCTGCTGCGCGATGACGGCAGCACCGCGTCGTCGTGCTGGATCTACACCGGCAGCTGGACCGAGCAGGGCAATCAGATGGCGAATCGCGATAACGCTGACCCTTCGGGCCTCGGCAATACGCTGGGATGGGCCTGGGCGTGGCCGCTCAATCGCCGGGTGCTGTATAACCGCGCCTCGGCTGACATGAACGGCAAGCCGTGGGATGCGAAGCGGATGCTGATCCAGTGGAACGGCAGCAAGTGGGTCGGGAATGATATTCCGGACTTCAATACTGCGCCGCCGGGGAGCAACACCGGGCCGTTTATCATGCAGCAGGAGGGACTTGGCCGCCTGTTTGCGCTGGATAAACTGGCGGAAGGGCCGTTCCCGGAACACTACGAGCCGATGGAAACCCCGCTTGGCACCAACCCGCTGCACCCGAATGTGGTCTCCAGCCCGGTGGTGCGTCTGTATGAAGAGGACGCCATCCGCTTGGGTAAGAAGGATAAGTTCCCGTATGTCGGCACCACCTATCGTCTGACCGAGCATTTCCACACCTGGACCAAGCATGCGTTGCTCAATTCCATCGCGCAGCCGGAACAGTTTGTCGAAATCAGTGAAGGACTAGCGAAAAGCAAAGGTATCGCCAACGGCGATTGGGTGAAAGTCAGCAGCAAGCGCGGGTTTATTCGCGCGGTTGCCGTGGTGACCCGGCGCCTGCGCACGCTGAGCGTCAACGGCCAGCAGGTCGAAACCGTCGGTATCCCGCTGCACTGGGGCTTTGAAGGCGTGGCCCGCAAGGGTTATATCGCCAACACCCTTACGCCTAACGTCGGCGATTCCAACTCGCAAACGCCGGAGTATAAGGCGTTTCTGGTCAACATCGAGAAAGCGTAAGGAGCGATTCAATGGCGATGGAAACACAAGACATTATTAAACGCTCCGCGACCAACCCGATCACGCCCGCGCCGCGCGCGCGGGACTATAAGGCGGAAGTCGCCAAGCTTATCGATGTCTCCTCCTGCGTGGGCTGTAAAGCCTGCCAGGTGGCTTGTTCTGAGTGGAATGACATCCGCGATGAAGTGGGGCACTGCGTCGGGGTGTACGACAACCCGGCGGATCTCAGCGCCAAATCCTGGACGGTCATGCGCTTTAGCGAGACCGAACAGAACGGCAAGCTGGAGTGGCTTATCCGCAAGGATGGCTGTATGCACTGCGAAGAGCCGGGCTGCCTGAAGGCCTGCCCCTCCGCCGGGGCGATCATTCAGTACGCCAACGGCATCGTCGATTTCCAGCAGGAAAACTGCATCGGCTGCGGCTACTGCATTGCCGGGTGTCCGTTTAATATCCCGCGCCTCAATAAAGAGGATAACCGGGTCTATAAATGCACCCTGTGCGTGGACCGGGTCAGCGTTGGTCAGGAACCGGCCTGCGTGAAAACCTGTCCTACCGGCGCGATCCACTTCGGTACGAAGAAAGAGATGCTGGAGGTGGCCGAGGAGCGGGTGGATAAGCTGAAAAAACGCGGTTATGCCAACGCCGGGATTTACAACCCGCAGGGCGTCGGGGGCACCCACGTGATGTACGTCCTGCATCATGCTGACCAGCCGGAGTTGTATCACAAACTGCCGAAGGAACCGCAGATCGATACCAGTATCAATCTGTGGAAGGGGGGGGTGAAACCGCTGGCGGCGGCGGGCTTTATCGCCACCTTCGCCGGGCTTATCTACCACTACATCGGTATCGGGCCGAACAAGGAAGTTGACGACGACGAGGAGGAGCATGATGAGTAAATCGAAGATGATTGTGCGCACGACGTTTATCGATCGCGCCTGTCACTGGACGGTGGTTATCTGTTTCTTCCTCGTGGCACTGTCGGGAATATCGTTTTTCTTCCCGACGCTGCAGTGGCTAACGGAAACCTTCGGCACGCCGCAGATGGGGCGTATCCTGCACCCGTTCTTTGGGGTGCTGATTTTTGTCGCGCTGATGTTTATGTTTGTGCGTTTTGTCCACCACAATATTCCTGATAAACAGGATATCCCCTGGCTGAAAGGCATCGTGGAGGTGCTGAAAGGCAACGAACATAAGGTCGCGCGCGTCGGTAAATATAACGCCGGGCAGAAGATGATGTTCTGGACCATTATGAGCATGATTTTCGTGCTGCTGGTGACCGGGGTGATTATCTGGCGGCCGTATTTCGCGGCATATTTCCCGATTCAGGTGATTCGCTATAGCCTGCTGATTCATGCGACGTCGGCGATTATCCTGATCCACGCGATCCTCATCCATATGTATATGGCATTCTGGGTGAAAGGGTCGATTAAGGGCATGATCGAAGGCAAGGTCAGCCGCCGTTGGGCGAAGAAACATCACCCGCGCTGGTATCGCGATGTCGAACGCCTGGAAGCGATCAAAGAGAGTCGCGAAGGGATGAAGTAAGCCGTCACGGCGCGAAACCCGCTCCGGAGATGTCGGAGCGGGTTCCCGACAGTCAGCAGTTCGTGATAAGTGTATCGATTGAATCGATAACGCCCTGGCGCGCATGACTCAGATTGCAGACGAAATCCTGTGGCTGGATCCGTTTATTATTTAAGTTACTGATCATTGGCGTACAAAGTAAAAAGCTGTCAAATTCTATATTTATCCTTGGTACGACATGCTGATGCCAGCGTGGTAACTGTTGTAGTCGCATTAAAGGAATAATGACTCTCGTGGCCAGGTCTGCATAATAATCATTCTGCACGATCATATAATACGGCAGGGTTTTATTTGTCTGAGCAGAACAATTTCGATAAACATTGAATTGTTCAAGCATCATAGTACCCTGAAGAATTCATCATCAGTAAGAGTGCCTCCTTTTGCAATAAATTCATTCATTGCGGCAATGAATTCCTTGTGCTGTCGCTGTTTATCTGCTTCTCGTAAATCCTTACCTGGCTGTGCTGACGCCTTCTGGACGGGTACGTCAGTGGGTCTTTTACGTAGCGTATTACTTTTCATCATAGGCTCCTTGCGGTTGGTTCTGTGATTATTCACTTTACTCACTAAAAAATAAATCCCAGCAGGAAATTTAATATTTATTTTGCGAGACAGCTTCCAGAGGAAAGTAACAGCCTGAAATATTCATGGTTATGGTAATAAACCCGCCGCTGGTATTAACCAGCGCGGCGGGGAATAATCAGAACTTCTCCGGAATAAAGCGGAAGGGGAAATTGGTTTGTTTCATTTTGCCAATTTTGCGCTTCGGCAGCGTCACATGCTCTACCGGTAAAGCTTCATAGGGGATCTGCGACAGCAGATGGGTGATGATATTCAGGCGTACGCGCTTTTTATCCTCCGAGCGGGCGACGAACCATGGCGCCCAGGCGGTATCGGTGGCGGCGAACATGGCGTCGCGGGCGGCGGTATATTCATCCCAGCGGTTGAAAGACTTAATGTCCATCGGCGAGAGCTTCCAGATTTTACGACCATCGTCGATGCGATCCCGCAGGCGGCGCTCCTGCTCCTGCGGAGAGACCTCCAGCCAGTACTTGAGCAGAATAATGCCCGATTCGACCATGCCGCGCTCTACCATCGGCGCACCGTCGAGAAACTTCTGCACCTCCTCCGGCGTGCAAAAGCCCATCACCCGTTCGACGCCGGCGCGGTTGTACCAGCTGCGATCGAAAATCACAATCTCGCCAGCCGCCGGAAGGTGTTTGATATAGCGCTGAAAATAGAGCTGGCTTTTCTCACGCTCGGTGGGTGAGGGTAAGGCGACGACCCGGAAGATACGCGGGCTGACGCGCTCGGTGATCGCCTTAATGGTGCCGCCTTTGCCAGCGCCGTCACGGCCTTCAAAGACGATGCACACCTTCAGCCCTTTATGCACCACCCAGCGCTGCAGTTTCACCAGCTCAACATGGAGTTTGCGCAACGCCTTCTCATACGCTTTATTGTCGAGCGGGGCGGTCTTCACCGCCGCGTCGACCGGATTACCGTTTTTCTTATTACCCATCGCCATGCTCCGTGTTGCCGAGGTATCCCTTTGAAGTGTAATCCTTCGCCGGCGAGACGGTGGAAAATATTCGCGCAGGGGACGGGCTAGCTGGCGTTCCCCGCCGCAATGACTTCCAGCCCCACCCGCTGCCCCCATGACAGCTCCAGGGTGTTACCGTCCGGGTCGGCAAAGAAGGCGAAATAACCCACCGGATCGCCCAGCTGTTCCGGTTCCCGCCGCAAAACGCCTTCCCGCCGCGCCTGAGCGACCTTCTCATCGATCTCCGCCTGGGTGGCGCAGGCGACGCCGAGATGGCCGAACGGGCCCAGCGGCGTGTCGGCCGGATCGTCACTCTGCACCAGCACCAGAGCGAAGGGCCGGGTGCGATCGCTGAGCCACGCCACCTTACGTGCTGAGGGCAAGCCGGGCTCGCGCTGGTGAATGACAGTCATCGCGGTATAGCGGGTGTAAAAATCAATACTGCTGGCCAGACAGCGGACGGTAAAGGCGACATGGGTAAAACCGACATCAACAGTTTGCATCGATGATTCTCCAGAGGTGAATGATGGGGAGACTTTACAACCTCAAGTTAAGTTGAGATCAATTGGGCGTTTATCGCTTTGAGCCCACTGATTTTAATAGGGGAGGGTCATTGCTAAGCCACGCCGTCGCCGGCTCGATGACGGCCTGCCGCGCGGGCGGCGAGCATGAACGAATCAGGCCGTTGTATGGAGGAAGCTGCCGTCGGGCGTTTTTAGCTGGTGTGTCGGGGCGGGATAGTCAATAATGCCGGCCGTCTCTCAATACCCCTATAAGATGTATGAAAAAAACGATTTTTTCACTGGCGCTGGGCACCTTCGGACTCGGCATGGCGGAATTTGGCATTATGGGCGTGCTGCCGGATATGGCGCACGATGTCGGGATTTCGATCCCCGCCGCCGGCAATATGATTGCCTGGTATGCCTTCGGCGTGGTGATCGGCGCGCCGATCATGGCGCTGCTCTCCAGCCGGTTTTCGTTGAAATCGGTGATGCTGTTTCTCGCTGCCCTGTGTATTCTCGGCAATACCCTGTTTACCCTCTCCAGTAGCTACGCCATGCTGGCGCTTGGCCGCCTGGTTTCCGGTTTTCCCCACGGGGCGTTCTTTGGCGTCGGGGCGATAATCCTGTCGAAAATCGCGCCGCCGGGGAAGGTGACCGCCGCGGTGGCGGGCATGATCGGCGGGATGACGGTGGCTAACCTGGTGGGGGTCCCCGGCGGCACCTGGCTTGGGCATCACTTCAGCTGGCGCTATACCTTTGCCCTTATCGCCGTGTTTAACGTCGCCGTGTTGATGACTATTTTCTGCTGGGTGCCCACCCTCTATGATCGCACCAGCACCCGGCTGCGCGAGCAGTTCCGTTTTCTGGCCTCCCCGGCGCCGTGGCTGATTTTTGCCGCCACCATGTTTGGCAATGCGGGTGTGTTTGCCTGGTTCAGCTATATTAAGCCCTTTATGATCAACGTCTCCGGCTTTGCCGAAAGCAGGATGATGCTGATTATGATGCTGGCGGGGCTGGGAATGGTGGTCGGCAATCTGTTCAGCGGCAAAATTTCCGGGCGCTTTAGCCCGCTGCGCATTGCGGCCATAACCGACGGGGTCATTGCCGTGACGCTGCTGCTGATCTTTGCCTTCGGTGAGCATAAAGTCGCCTCGCTGACCCTGGCGTTTATCTGCTGCGCGGGACTGTTTGCCCTGTCGGCGCCGCTGCAGATCCTGCTGCTGCAGAACGCCAAAGGCGGCGAGATGCTGGGGGCGGCAGGAGGGCAGATTGCCTTCAACCTCGGCAGCGCCATCGGTGCCTTCTGCGGCGGGATGATGATTGCCCAGGGCTTTGGCTGGAACAGCGTGGCGCTTCCTGCCGCCACGCTGTCGTTTCTGGCGATGAGCGCCTTGCTCATCTATGGCTGCCATCAGCGCCGACAAGCTTGCTAACGACGCTTACTCACGCCAGGGTTCGCCAAGGGTCAGCATCAGCCGGTTGGCCCAGGCGAAAAAGGCCGTAGACTGCAGCAGATCCAGCTGGGCCAGGGTATCTAAACCCTGCTCATCAAGCGCCGCCAGATGGCGGGCATTCAGCCCGGGCGGCGTCACCGACAGCGCAGCGGCGGCGTCGATTTCCGCCTGCCAGCGCGGCGACTGGCCGTCACTCAAATTCTCCCCCGGCGTCACCGCCAGCAGCGTGTCGACGGCGGTCTCGTCCTTTGCCAGCTGCGCCGCTTTGCGGGCATGCACCGAGGCGCAGTAAATACAGCCGTTGATTTTGCTGGTCACCGTGGCCGCCAGTTCGCGTTCGGCGCGCGGCAATCCTCCGGGGGTATAGAAAATGCCTTTATCGGTCAGCGTCCGCTGCTCCAGCACCGGCTGGTTGCGCGCCAGCAGGCGAAAGTAGGGGGAGTCGCTATGGCCATATTTGGCCAGAATCGCCTGTTCTTCAGCGCTGAATTCCGCCAGCGGTTTATCGGCCAGCCAGGGTTCCCAGTGCAGCTCGTCGCGGGTGAAGCGAACCGGGGCCGCTTTGCCGCTCTGGGTGTGCGGTGTGGTATGCCAGTATCCGGCGACCAGCGGCGTATCGGCGCTGACAATGGGCTTATGGTTAAGCGCCCGCAGGCCCAGCAGCAGTCGGCTCTGGAAGCTGACAAAGGCCACCAGTTGCGCCAGAGTGACGATGCCCCGCAGGCTCCAGCCCGCGCCGGTTAAGGTGTGCAGCGCGCCGGGGGTGGCTTCGACGGGGGTGAAGGTGAGCAGGCGGGCAAAGGCCAGCGCCGGGACCAGACGATCGGTGGTTGGATCGGCGAGCCCGAAACCGGCATAGTGCGCCGCCAGCGCGTCCGCCTGGTGCAGTTTCGCCACCTTCGCGGCCACCGCGAAGCGTTCATCAAGAGGAAAGTCAGCGTCCTGCTCGCTGAACAGTACTTCATAACTTCCCTGGGCGTGACGGGTGGCGGCATCGCGTACGGCGCGCGCCTGGTCGAGCGGGGAACCGGCGGCAATCTCCGCCAGTTCGGCCAGAATATCCTGACTCAGCGTCATGGTGACTCCTTATCTGATGTGGGGGGCAATATGCTGAGCGATCAGCTCAATGGAACGCAGCGTATCCCGGTGCGAAGGCTCCACCGAGTGCACCTGAAACGAAATATCGGTGGCGCGGGCCAGCACGCTGTCCTGCGCCAGGGAGGCAATAACATGCTCAGGATCGCCAACGTGGGCATCCAGCTGTTGCAGATAGTCGGTGACACTGTCACCTTCTATCGTATGACCCGCCGCCCGGTGCTGTGTCGCCTGCTTACGCAGACCGGGCTCGGCGATCTGCAGGGCGTGGGCGTGACTGTCGGCGACGAAGGCGGTGCGCGAAGCGAGGATCCGCGGTTCAACGCCATCCGGCAGCGCCGCCAGGTAGGCGTCGATAATCGGGTTCTGAATGGCGTCCAGCGGCAGGCGTGGCTCACCGGGTGGACGTGGCTGAGTGCGCGACAGCATCAGCCCGTGTCCCGCCTGACCGGCACGGATGGCGCCCTCCGCCGAGAAGGTGGCGATCCAGATACGCTCCGCCAGCTGCGGCGCGGGCGGATAGAGACGGTTGTCCGGGTGGCTCAGGGTGTCGCCGCGCCAGGCGCTATGGATCAGGTGCAGATGGTCGGCAAACACCGCCCCGCGCTGCTCGCTGGTCAGGCCGAAGGGCAGAAACGACGTTGGCGTGCCGCCGGAGCCAAACCCCACCTCCAGACGCCCGTCGGTGAGTAAATCCAGTACCGCCGTGTCTTCGGCGACGCGCAGCGGATTTTCCATCGGCAGAGTGATAATCGCCGTGCCGAGACGGATCCGGTCGGTCTGTGCCGCCACGTGGGCGAGAAACACCAGCGGTGATGGCAGGCCGCCTTCCTGTTCATGAAAATGGTGCTGGGCAATCCATGCGCTGTCGAAGCCCAAACGCTCCGCGTGGCGGATCTGTTCGGCCGCCAGCCGGTAGCGCGTTTGCGCGGAGCCCTGATCGAGCAGACGGGTAAAAAAGCCGAGGCGTTTAGGCATTATGCGTTCTCCGTGTGGGCCTGTGCTAAGCGGGGTGAAACCTGGGGAATGGCGGCGATCAGTTCGCGAGTGTAGGCCTGCTGCGGGGTAGCGAACAGGCGGCCAACGTCGCCATGCTCCACTACCTGGCCGGCGCGCAGTACCGTGACGCTGTCGGCAATCCGCCTGACCGTCGCCAGATCGTGGGTAATGAACAGGTAGCTGAGACCCAGCTGCTGCTGTAACTGCTGCAGTAGGGCGAGGATCTGCGCCTGAACGGTGACGTCGAGCGCCGAGGTCGCTTCGTCAAGAACCAGTATCGCCGGCTCGAGGATCAGCGCCCGGGCAATCGCCACCCGCTGCCGCTGGCCGCCGGAGAGCTCCCTCGGCGTACGCGATAGCAGCTCCGGGGCCAGCGCCACCCGCGCGGCGACGGTCTCCACGCGCAGGCGACGTGCCGACGCGCTGAGGCGCTCAAAGTTTTTTAACGGCTCTTCGATAATCGCAAACAGCGTCTGGCGCGGGTCGAGCGAGGCGAAGGGGTTCTGGTAGACAAACTGGATTTTCCGCCGCAACTGACGCTGCGCCTCGCGGCTGAGATGTCCGGCGTCGATACCGTCGATGGTCACCTGTCCGGCATCGGCGCGCTCAAAGCCCAGCAGGATCCGCGCCAGGGTGGTTTTTCCGGAACCGGATTCGCCCACCAGCGCATGGGTGGTGCCGCGTCTGACCTCAAAACTGACGCTGTCGAGCGCCTGCAGCGCCTGTTTGCCCAGTGAGAAGCGTTTACTGATCCCCTCAACGCGAATGGCCGGCGTGGCCAGCGGCCGGTGACGAGACGCCGTCAGCCCCAACGGCGCATCCTGCAGGTCGTGGAGCAGCTGGCGGGTGTAAGGGTGTTGTGGACGCTGGACAATCACCTCGGTGGGGCCCTGTTCCTGAATCTCTCCCTGGCGAAACACCATGATCCGGTCGGCGCGTTCTGCGGCCAGCGCCAGATCGTGGGTGACAAACAGCACGGCGGTACCCGACTCGCGGCGCAGGATATCAAGCAGGTCGAGAATGCGCTTCTGCACCGTGACGTCGAGGGCGCTGGTGGGCTCGTCGGCAATAATCAGATCCGGCTGCAGGGCAATGGCGATGGCAATCAGCACCCGCTGTTTCATCCCGCCAGACAGCTGATGCGGATACTGGTCAAAACGCTGTTCCGGGTGGCTGAGACCGACTTTAGTGAGCAGGTTAAGGACCTGCAGTCGGCGCTCACCTGCGGAGAGGGACTGATGCAGCCGCAGGATCTCTTCCACCTGCTGACCTATGGTTTTTACCGGGTTAAGCGAATTGCCGGGATCCTGCGGGACCAGACTAATGCTCACCCCACGCAGGCGGTTAAGCCGTTTTGCCGACCAGTCGCTAATCTCTTCGCCATTGAGGACAATCCGCCCGCCATCCCGGCGGGCATTATCCGCCAGCAGGCCGATTATGGCCTGCGCGGTGGTGGTTTTCCCCGAGCCGGATTCTCCGACGAAGGCCAGCATTTCGCCACGCTGGATGGAAAAACTCACGTTATGCACCACTTCGCGCCATTCGCCCCGCGAGCGGTAGCTGATGCGCAGATCTTCAACGGACAAAACGTTCATGGGCGTACTCCACTCCACTGGCGGCTAAGACGATTGGCGGCAAGGACCACGGCGACCACGGCGAGGCCGGGGAAGGTGGTCAGCCACCAGGCGGTCGACAGGTAATTGCGACCTTCGGCGATCAATAATCCCCACTCCGGGATCGGCGGCGGGGTGCCGTAGCCGAGGAAGCTGAGGGTAGCCAGGGCCAACATCGCCTGTCCGAACTGCAGCGTCGCGAAAGCAAGCACCGCAGTGAGCGAGTTGGGCAGAATATGGCGCCAGAAGACGGCGAAAAAGGTGCCGCCGCTGCCCCGGGCCGCCTCGACGTAATCACTGTGGCGCACGCGCACGACTTCCGCCCGCGCCAGGCGTGCGAAGCTGGCGATCGCCGACACGCCGACAGCCACCGCCGCATTCACCGTGCCGAAACCGAGCAGAATAATTACCGTGAGCTGCAGCAGCAGGGAGGGGATGGCCAGCAGGACATCGACCAGGCGCATGATCGTGGATTCAACGCGTCCGGTCAGCGCCCCGGCGAGCGTACCAAGGGCGGTACCCACCACCAGGCCGATGGCGACGGCGATCAGCGCCGCCGACAGGGAATGTACCGCGCCGTAAACCACCCGCGTCCACAGGTCGCGCCCCAGCTGGTCGGTACCCAGCCAGTAGTGCGCCTGCGGCGCCAGGCGCTGAGCGCCGGGGATCCCTTCCAGCGGGTTAGCGGCGGTAAACCACTGCGGGGCGAGGGCCATTAACAACGCGGTAATCATCACCGCCCACGCCAGCCACAAGCCAGGCTGCAGACGCACCCTGCGCCATTCCGGGCGGCGGCGAACCGCGATGGCATAATCGACCAGGCTCATTTCGCACCTCCGGTCTGTAAATGGAGTCGGGGATCCAGTCGCGGCATAACCAGGTCGACCAGCAGGTTTATCAGGACGAAACCGAGGGCGGAGATCATCACCACTGCCTGCAGCACGGCGATATCCTGGTTATTGACCGCCTGCTGGGTCAGCTGGCCGAGGCCGCTGCGGCCGAAGACGGTCTCAGTGATCAGCGCCCCGGCAATCAGCTCGCCCAGCAGCAGCCCGGCAATATTCAGCGCCGGCAGCAGAGCGTTGCCCATCACATGGTGCCAGAGGACGCCCGTTTCGCTCATTCCCTTGGCGCGGGCGACCGCGACGAAGGGCTGAACCGCCACCTGATCCATGCTGCGCATCAGGATCTGCGCCAGCGGGGCCGAAATGGGCAGCGCGACGGCGATAACCGGTAAAATCAGCCCTTCCAGTGGGCCGGGGTTGATCACCGGGATCCAGCGCAGCTGAAACGAGAAGAGCTGGATCAGGGCGATACCCAGCCAAAAGGTAGGCAGAGAGATAAACAGCACCGGCAGCGACTGCAGGAGGTTGCTCAGCCAGCGCAGCCCCGGCAGACGCGAGGCGAAAGCGAGGGCGAACGCCAGCGCTACAGCCAGCAGGAAGGCCGGCAGCGCGAGGCTTAAGGTATCCGGCAGGTTGCTGGCAATCAGACTACTGACCGCCAGACCCGCCTGCAGGGAATAGCCGAAGTCGCCGTGCAGCATCGCCAGCAGCGTGTGCAGGTACTGGCGCCACAGCGGGCTATCGGCGCCGTAGGCCAGCCGCATGTCAGCGATTTGCGCCGGGCTCAGGCCGAGGTCCGGGTTCTGAAACTTGATCAGCACTGCATCTCCCGGCAGCACCTGCAGCAGGAAAAAGGTGAGGGTAAATGCCGCCCACAGGACCAGCAGTCCCTGGCCGAACCGTCGCAGAAGATAAGCGCTCATACCCGGCCTCTTAGTGCTTATCCAGCCACGCGCCGTAGAACGACGGACGACCGACGGCCTCGAAGCTGACGCCTTTGACCCACGGCGCGCCGGCGAACACCTGCGGCTCTTCGAAAATGGGGATCACATAGGCGTTATCGATCAGATAGCGCTGGGCGTCACCGGTTAACTGCAAGCGCTGCTGCGGCTCTACCGCCGCGGAGATGCCGGTCAGTAGGTCATTCAGCTTATCATCGCGGAAGTGCTGCACTTTATCGCTGGAGCCACCTTTCTGCAGCAGCGCATCGCGATTGTTGGGGAAGAACATACTTTTCACCACATCCGGGTCGGCGCGGCCCACTTCTGAGACAGTGAGCGGGGTTTTCTGCGGGTCAAGATTGTCCAGCGTACGGCTACCGGCATCCCCGGCTTTGACGGTCAACGCCACACCCACCTGGCGCCACTGCTGGGCGATCAGCTGCAGCACTTCCTTATTCTGCGGCTGCGGGAGCGACTCATAGACCGTCAGCGCCAGCCGCTGGCCGTCTTTAGTGCGAATACCGTCGGCGCCGGGCTTCCAGCCGGCATCGTCCAGCAACTGTCGGGCTTTGGCCTGGTCGAAGGTCAGTTTATCGCTCAGATTGACATAGCCGGCGGCGGAGCTGGCCAGTACGGAGGTCGCTTGCGGGTAGTTAGCGGAGAACAGCGTCTCCACCACCTGTTTGGCGTTGGTGGCATGGAGCAGGGCCTGGCGCACCCGCAGGTCGGCGACAAGCGAGTTATCCGGGCGGAAGCTCAGGCTGTCGTTGACCCCGCGGGTAGGGGCGGCGTAGACCTTAAATCCCTGATCGGTCGCCTGCTTTTCATCGTAGGCCTGCACCTGGCGAATAAAGCCCGCCTGACCCGCCAGCAGCGCGCCGATGCGCACACTGTCTTCCGGGGTCACAATATAGGTGATGCCGTCGAGGTTAGCGGGCCCCTGCTGGGCAATGTTTTTCGGCCCCCACTGATAATCCTTGCGCGCCACCAGCGTCAGCTCGCGGCCTGGCTTTTCATCCTGCACCACAAAGGGCCCGGAGCCGATAATATGTCGGGCATCGCCCAGCTCTTCAAAATTGCGCTGCAGGGTGCTGAGTGATACCAGACCGGAGCCGATGGTCGCGGTTCCCTGCAGGAAGCCCGGCGACGGTTTGTTGAAGTAAAATTTCACCGTCAGCGGGTCGATCACTTCGCTGCGCTGGTAGTTATTGATGACCTCTGAGACGGGCAGGCGATGGGCTCTATCTCCCAGACCATAGGTGTCGAAGTTTTTGGCCACGGCGGCGGCGTCAAGCGGCGTGCCGTCCGAGAAGGTAACCCCTTTGCGCAGGTGGAAAGTGTACTCGGTTTTATCGGCATTGCTGGTCCAGCTCTCGGCAATCCACGGCTCAATCTCCAGCGTTTTCGGGTTCTGCCAGGTGAGCTTGTCGGTTATCTGATTGAGAATACCGCCATTCGGATAAAAGCCGCCGGCGGGCGGATAGAGATTGGTGTGCGGTTGCTGCTCCAGATAAATTAAGGTGCCGCCTTTAACCGGCGTGTCGGCGGCCCAGACGGAAAAGGCGCCGGAGAGAAACAGGGCGGCCAGCGCAGGCAGGCGAAAATGACGATGCATGGTGAATTCCTTTGTTATCTATTGTGTTGTCATCATCGGGCGCGGCTAAAAACAAAGGAACCAAGGAATTGCGCTAAGCATTTGCGGAAATTGGATTTACTTCGCGAGTGGGAAGCGTGGAGCAAGCGCCTCTCCCGGGCGGGAGAGGCGTAGGTGATTAGCTGCGCAGATCGATAACCATACGGCCGCGGATCTGACCTTGTTCCATCTCTTTAAAGATGGCGTTGATATCTTCCAGCGGGCGCAGGGTAACTTTCGGCACCACTTTACCTTCGGCGGCAAACTGGAAGGCTTCCACCAGATCCTGACGAGTACCGACCAGCGATCCGACCACCTCGATGCCGTCGAGCACCAGACGTGGAATATCAAGGCTCATCGCCTCCGGCGGCAGGCCCACCGCGACTACGCGGCCACCGGCACGAACGGCATCCACCGCTGAGTTAAAGGCCGCTTTAGCTACCGCGGTCACCACGGCAGCATGCGCGCCGCCGGTTTTTTCCTGAATCACTTTCGCCGCATCTTCATTACGGGAGTTGATGGTCAGATCGGCGCCCATCGAGGCCGCCAGCTCCAGCTGCCCGTCGTTGACGTCGATAGCGATCACTTTGGCGTTAAAGACATTTTTCGCATACTGCAGCGCCAGGTTACCCAGACCGCCGAGACCGTAGATAGCGATCCACTGACCCGGTTTGATGTGGGAGACCTTGACCGCTTTGTAGGTAGTGACGCCCGCGCAGGTGATACTGCTGGCGGCGGCAGAGTCGAGGCCGTCCGGCACTTTAACTGAGTAGTTGGCGGTGACGATGCACTCTTCCGCCATGCCGCCGTCGACGGAATAGCCAGCGTTTTTTACCGAGCGACACAGCGTCTCATTGCCGCTGTTACAGTAATCGCAGTGGCCGCAGCCTTCGAAGAACCACGCCACGCTGGCGCGATCGCCTGGCTTCAGGGAGGTCACGCCCGGTCCGACTTTTTGCACCACCCCGATCCCTTCATGGCCGAGAATGACGCCGGTTTTATCGCCAAAATCGCCGTTTTTCACGTGCAGGTCCGTATGACACACGCCGCAGCATTCCATTTTCAACAACGCTTCACCGTATTCCAGCGGGCGCAGCGTTTTTTCCGTGACGTTAACCTGATGGTCGTGGGTAACAACAGCAGCCTTCATGCCTGTCTCCTTGTGAGGGGATTGTTTAATTTTATTAATGCAATAGTACCCAATAAGGATTAGACGCTATGGAGAAAAATACAAGGCGCTTTAGTACAGGATGTGGTTTTTTGCTACAGCGGTAGCACAAAATTCAGACAATACCTCTAATTTTGGTAGGTAATAATAGCGTCACTGAATGGTCATGTTTTCTTCATCACCCAACTCTATCGTTTTGCGCATCAATTTCTTATAACAACAGAGTGATACAACAATGCATCTGGTAAAAACCATCCTCACTGCCGGTCTGTTTCTGTCCGCCGCCGCGCAGGCGCAGAACGTACTGGAATTCCCCCAGCCGGAAAACAACCCGGAAGAATTTTACGCCGTCACCGAGATCCCGGCAGGTGGCATGATTAAGTATGAAACCGACGCCAAAACGGGGTTTATCATCGCCGACCGCTTTCAGTCGATGCCGGTGGCTTACCCGGCGAACTACGGCTCGCTGACCCAGTCGCTGGCCGGAGATGGGGACCCGCTGGACGTGGTGTTTTACACTCGCGCGCCGATGGCGCCGGGCACACTGATTAAGCTGCGGCCGATCGGTGTCCTAAAGATGATAGACGGCGGTGAGAAAGACGACAAAATCATCGCCGTGCCGGCCAGCAAAATTGATCCGACCTATGACGACATCAAGACCATCACCGATCTGCCGAAAATCGAGCAGCAGCGGCTGGAGGCCTTCTTCCGGGTCTATAAAGAACTGCCAGAGGGGCGTAAAAAGGTTGAGCTGGCCGGTTTTAATGATGCCGCCGCTGCGAAGCAGGAGATCAAATCGGCCTGGGAGGCCTGGAAAGCGAAGAACCCGCAATAATATTCATCGCGGGCGCTGTCCGGCGCCCGCGGTATTCGTTCTCACGACCCCAGTGGTGGCGAAATCACAGGTCACACGGCAACGCTTATCCCTCCATGTTGCATCTTGACGCAGGATGAAGATAATGGTTGTATTGTACAACCATTTCATGTTTCGGACCCGCTTCCATGCCTGACACCCCCTTAATCCAACAGATTCGTACCGCCTCGCGGTTAATGGTGCGCGAGCTGGGCTTTATGAGCACCACGCTGGCAGCCACCCATTATTCACCTTCGGCGGTGCACACCCTGCTTGAGGTATCGATGAGGGGGGAGATGACGGCCGCGCAGCTGGTCACGTTGCTGGGACTGGAAAAATCAAGCGTCAGCCGGATGGTCTCTCGTCTGCTGGCGGCTGGTGAGCTGGAGGAGCGTCCTTGCGCGGAGGATGCGCGCGCGAAATCACTCGCCCTGACGGCAAAGGGGCACGATACGGTGGCGAAAATTAACGCCTGGGGTACCCGCCAGGTGGTGGAGGCGTTAGACCATCTGGATGAGACGCAGCAGCAAACGGTCGCCACTGGACTGGCGGCCTATGCCCGGGCGCTGGCGCAGTGTCGGGATAGCGCGCTCGCGGATACGACTCCGCAAATTTCGCTGATGACCGGCTACCAGCCGGGGATGATCGGCCGGATAGCCCAGATGCACGGGGAGTATTACGCCCGTCATCATGACTTTGGCGCTTTTTTTGAAGGCAAGGTCGCCAGCGGCGTAGCGGAATTTGCCACCCGGCTTTCCTCCCCGGCCAACCAGATCTGGCTGGCGATCCGCGAAGGGAAAATCGTCGGCTCGCTGGCTATCGATGGCGAGGACCTCGGCCAGCAGGAGGCGCATCTGCGCTGGTTTATTCTCGACGACAGCTGCCGGGGAACCGGCATCGGCAGGCGTCTGCTCAGCGAGGCGATGACTTTCTGCGATAGTCGCCAGTTTAGCGCGGTGCAGCTGTGGACCTTTAAAGGGCTGGACGCGGCCCGCAAACTGTATGAATCCTTTGGCTTCACGTTAACCCGCGAATGGCAGGGGGAGCAGTGGGGAAAGGTAATGACCGAGCAGCAATTTACCCGGTCCGGAAACACCGGCTAAGGGCGTGACGCCTTAGCCGGTGGGGGGAACATGGAGATTACGCCAACTGGTTAAGCAGGCGGTTAATCTCCTCTCGCCACTGCGCCTGAAGTGACGGCTTTTGATGTTTTGGCTTGCGGGCCATGTCGTCAGCCAGCCATTGCTCCAGGTCAATCAGCCGCGCCAGCAGCGCCTCCTCATCATCGTCAGCCCCGGCGGGTGTACTCTGCAAAGCGAGCCGACTGTCCAGGGCGGGCGCCACGGCCTGCAGACGGGCATAGACCTCCTCCAGGCTGTGCCATTCCGTTAACCCGGCGTTGTCGATCAGCCAGAAGCGGTTACAGCTTTCGCTAATCAGCTGGCGGTCATGACTGACCAGCAGCACGCCGCCGGGGTAATCGCGCAGCGTCTGCGCCAGCGCCGCTTTACCCTCCATATCAAGATGGTTGGTGGGTTCATCCAGCAGCAGCAGACTGTAGCGCGCCAGCGAGAGTCCAACGAACAGTAGCCGCGACCGCTCGCCGCCGCTGAGGGTGCTGACTTTCTGGCTATGTCTCGCCCAGCCAAACCCGGCGGCGATCAGCGCCCGTTTACGGGTGTCGGCCGACGGGGCGAACGGTGTCAGCGCGTCGAGCAGGCTGGCATCGTCCGGTAACTGCTCCAGCGTCTGGTCATAGTAGCCGGGGTGCAGCCGGGGATGCAGGCGCAGCCCCGGGAGGGGCGATGCGTCCTTCATCTGCTGCCACAGCAGGCGCAGCAGGGACGATTTACCGCCGCCGTTGCGGCCCATGATGGCCACGCGATCGCCGCTGCGCAGGCGCGCCACGCCGGTGGTGAAGAGGGATGGCAGGCCCGGCGCGGGCGCGACGGGCAGGGTGTCCATCTCCAGCAGGCGGTCAGCCGGCAGGGCGTCCCCCTGCAATGACAGACGCCACGGCGGGCCGACGCTGAGCTCGGTTTGCTCATCTTTCAGGCGGGCGACCTGCTTCTCCATCTGTTTGGCTTTGCGGGCGAGGTCTTCGTTGTCATAGACCCGACCCCAGGTGGCCAGGCGCCGGGCGCTGGCGCTGACCCGGTCGATCTCTTTTTGCTCGGCCTTATGGCGCAGCGCGGCGCTTTCATCCTGCTCCTGCAGTGCCTGACGGGCAGCGCTGCAGGGCAAGGCGAAGCTGTGCAGCGTCTGGTCGCGGAGGATCCAGCTCGCATTAGTTACAGCATCCAGTAAGGTGTTGTCGTGTGACACCAGCACGAAGCTCCCCTGCCAGGTTTGCAGGAAGCTTTCCAGCCACAGCAGAGTCGGCAGATCGAGATGGTTGCCGGGCTCATCCAACAGCAGCAGGTCAGGCTGGCGGATCAGCGCCCGGGCCAGCAGCAGGCGCGTGTGCTGGCCGCCGCTCAGGGTAGTGGTTTGCTGCTCCATCACCGCCGGGGTAAAGCCCATCTGCGCCAGCAGGCGTTCGGCCAGCCAGCGCTGCGCTTCCCGTACATCAGCGGGTAACGGGGCCAGCACTGCCTGCAACAGCGACTGAGAACGCAGCGCCTCCGGTAGATGCTGTTCAACGCGGGCCATCAGACACTGACCGGCGAGTGAGACGCTGCCCGAGGTGGGCGCGAGGGTGCCGTCCAGCACCTGCAACAGGGTGCTTTTGCCGCAACCGTTATGGCCGATGAGACCGATACGGTCGCCTTTCTTCAGGGTGAAGGAGAGGGTGTTAAACAGCGGCCCAAAGGCAGTCTCCACGTGGAGCGCATGGGCAGTTAGTAATGTACTCATAGTCAACTTACTCAAGAGTTACAGGCATGCAAATGCCTCGTCAAAACTCGCTGACGATAACCCGGTAAGCCGGAGAGAAGGGATTGCGTGAAGTGTCTTCGCTCAAGCCATAGTTATCGCAGCACGATACCGATAACGCTTGAGCTGGCGCAATTGCCTAATGCATGTGAAACAATAAACATTTCACAATACAGCATGGGGGGCCTCCTTTTTTATTCAGTCAGTGGATGGGTGGTGGCAGTGTAGTGGGGAAAGGAAAAGTGCGCCAGTGACAAAACTGGCAGGGGGCGCCCGCCAGCTTTCGCCTGCGCCGCCTTTGTCTACGAAGCCGGGTTGGCGCAGAGGGCTTATGTGTTTGCTAGAACATGATGGGAAACCAGCGGGCGTGGTCGCGGGTATATTCCGTCAGCGCCTGGGGATCCTTTATCGCCTGGCAGGGGGCATCGAGAATATTCGGATACGCATCCGGATACCAATCTTCCTCGGTCGTTAAGGTCAAAAAGCGAGACTCACGGTGGGTTTCACAGGTATAGGCGTTTTTAATATTGTCGGCTTTGCGATATCCCTTGGGATCGCGATATTCGATATACACGTTGTACTCAGAGCGGGTATCCCGCCACGCGCCCGGCTCCGGTCTCTGCCAGCGGACCGTCTGGTAGTAGCGCTCCCGCTCGCCGTAGCGATAGACAGGGGTCTCTCCGCCGGGAATCACGTCGGGTCTCAGGAAGAAAAACACCAGTCCCGCCAGCAGGAGTAACACCGGTGAGAGAATGTGGGTCAGCAGCCGCGGCGTCCGACGGTTAACCAGCAGCAGCCACAGCAGCGGTGGGATCGTGCTGACGATAAAAGCAAAGAGGATTTTTGCCGGCGTATAGAGTTCATGCACCGAAACCTCGCCGGCTTTCGCCGCGTAAAACGCCTGCTTATCGCCGAAATACCAGTACTCACCGTGAAAGGCGCTGATGGCGCTCACCAACAACAGTCCGCTAAACAGCCCCAGCCAGAGACGTAATGTCGGTCGCAGAACGATTTTTTGCTGGCTCATTTACGGCTCCTGATGGTTTTAGTGACCAGAAGCTCGTCTTCAGAGACCGTATCCAGATCGGCAATCTGGCTACACTGGTTGGCAAGGACCTGCGGATCGCCGTTCGGAAACCAGCCCTCATTTAATGACAGGGTGTAAAACTGGCTATGCCGCTGCACTTCACAGCGCCAGGCGCGGCCAAGATTGTTTCTGTCGATAAGCCAGCGGGGATCTTTTGCTTCAACAAAGGTTTCATATTTTGATTGCTTAGCGGAATGACTACCTGACCGGGTTTTCATCCAGAATATAGACGCGTAATAGGTATTGTGTTTACCGTACTGAATACTGGCATATCGTCCGGGGGTAACCTCCGGGTGGAGGAAAATAAATATCCCGGCGGCAATCAGTACCATCAGCGGTAATATAGGATGCTGTATCGCCCGCCAGGGGATTTTACGTACCGCCAACAGCCAGACCAGGGTAATAATAAACACGTAGAGCAGGGCGAAGAAAAATTTACTCGGTTCATAGATGACGACATCCACCAGATCGCCGGTGGCGGGCTGATACTGTTCAGCCCGCGGGGTGAGCATCCACATATCACCGCCAAACAGGCACAGGCCAGCGATGATGGCGACCCCGCCGATGAGAAACAAGACAATACGGATCAGTATAGCATTCGCTTTATTCGCGCCAGGGGTTAATTTTTGCATTTCACATTCCATTGTGAGGGGGTGAGAAACAACTATTTTGCACAGCGGAGGGCGCGCGGCAAATGCTATCCGTTTTATATTTTTACGATGAATGAATATGGGCGAAAAAGGCGTTTCTGTGGCGGGAGATATTATTCTGACGTTATTAAAAACCGGGCCGATATGTCGACCCGGTGAGCGTGATTAAATCGAGGTGCGGCGATAATTGCGATATTCCGGCTGCCAGAAATTATCGCTAATGGCCTGCAGCAGCGCTTCAGCGGAGGTTTTTACCGCCACGCCTTGCTCCTGCGCCACTTTGCCGACCGCGAAGGCAATTGCCCGTGAGACGGTCTGGATATCCTTCAGCTCCGGCAGCACCGGACCTTCACCGTTGTTCACCAGCGGCGAGTGTTTCGCCAGGGTTTCACTGGCGGCCATCAGCATCTCATCGGTGACCCGCGACGCGCCGGAAGCAATCACGCCCAGACCAATCCCCGGGAAGATATAGGAGTTATTGCATTGCGCGATAGCGTACTGCTTGCCTTTCAGGGTGACCGGGGCAAACGGGCTGCCGGTGGCGACCAGCGCCTCGCCGTCGGTCCAGCTCAGGATATTCTGCGGCGTCGCTTCCACCCGTGAGGTTGGGTTAGAGAGCGGCATCACGATTGGCCGCGGGCAGTGCTTGTGCATCTCGCGGATAATCTCTTCCGTGAACAGCCCCGGCTGACCCGAGACGCCGATCAGAATGTTCGGCTTCACGTTACGCACCACGTCCAGCAGGGACAGCACATCGTTAGTGGTATCCCAGCCCTGCAGATGCTCACGCTTCTGCACCAGCTTGTTCTGGAACGGCAGCAGGTTAGGCATGCCGTCGGTTAACAGGCCGAAGCGGTCAACCATGAACACGCGCTGGCGGGCCTCTTCTTCGCTAACGCCTTCGCGGACGATCTGGGCGATAATCTGCTCGGCGATACCGCAGCCGGCGGAACCCGCGCCGAGGAAGACGATTTTCTGCTCGCTGAGCTGGCTACCGGCGCCGCGGCTGGCGGCGATCAGCGTCCCGACGGTGACCGCCGCGGTGCCCTGAATATCGTCATTAAACGAGCAGATTTCATTGCGATAGCGGTTGAGCAGCGGCATGGCGTTCTTCTGCGCAAAGTCTTCAAACTGCAGCAGGACGTCCGGCCAGCGGGCCTTAATCGCCTGGATCACGTCGTCAACGAACTGATAATACTCGTCGTCGGTAATGCGCGGATGGCGCCAGCCCATATACAGCGGATCGTCCAGCAGCTGCTGGTTGTTTGTTCCGACGTCCAGCACGATGGGCAGGGTATAAGCCGGGCTGATGCCGCCGCAGGTGGTGTACAGCGACAGCTTGCCGATCGGGATCCCCATCCCGCCGATCCCCTGGTCGCCGAGGCCGAGAATACGCTCGCCATCGGTGACCACAATCACTTTCACGTTATGGTTCGGGACATTCTGCAGGATGTCGTCAAGGTTATGGCGATTCTGGTAGGAGATGAAGACGCCGCGGGCGCGACGGTAAATCTCGGAGAAACGTTCGCAGGCGGCGCCCACCGTCGGGGTATAGATAACCGGCATCATCTCTTCGAGATGGTTGCCGATCAGGCGATAAAACAGGGTTTCGTTGGTGTCCTGGATGTTACGCAGGTAGATGTGTTTGTCGATTTCAGTTTTGAATCCCTGATACTGGATCCAGGCGCGTTCCGCTTGCTCTTCGATGGTTTCAACCACTTCCGGCAGCAGACCAAGAAGGTTGAAATTGCTGCGCTCTTCCAGACTGAAGGCGCTGCCCTTGTTGAGCAGGGGGAATTCAAGCAGAACGGGACCCGCGTAAGGGATGTACAGGGAACGGTTTTTCTTATGAGTAAATTGCATCGCACTAACTCCTTGATCATGACCACAGTCCCGGCGCGGCGATAAGCGAGGGCGGGTGGAAAGCAGCGGGCAGAGTATAGAGCAGATGGTCGTCAAGCGGGTAAACAAGCAATCAATTGCCATAAAAAAACACCATCCTGGCAACAGGACGGTGTTGTTTATCATCACTCAGACTGAAAATTAACCACCGCGGCGTTTGCGGCCGGTAGCATGGATGTGGTTGAGGGTGGTTTCTTCATCGCCTTCCAGCACCACTTTTTTCTGCTGGGAAAGCTTATAGTTCAGACCGAGAAGATGACGTGCCTGATGGTTCGATTTCATTCTGACTCCTTTATCCTGTTCTGGTTTCAAGGGCAAACCCGGTGGTGACCGGATGAAATGTAACCCAAAGTCGGCCGCACGTTTTTTGTGCGACCTCAGCTAGGGTGGTCCATTTTCAGGGCAATAGCAACCTTCGCGCGCCAGATTAAGAACAGTCTCCCTCACGCACAGCCGGGATCACCACTTCATCTCGCCGGTATTAACTTTGGCGCTTAACTCCAGCGAGCTGGTCTCCGCCAGGCCCGGCCACTGCGTCTCCATGGCCTTGATCACCCCGGCCGAATCCTGATGCGTCTTCAGCGCCTGCTCAAACTGCTGGAGATACGTTTTTGTAAAGCGCACCGCGCTGTCTCCCTCCGGCGGTGTGCCGAGGTAATGGCCAGGGATCACCCGCTGCGGGTGCAGGGCGATCATCTGGTCCAGGGTATTGCGCCATTGCTGGCGACTGGCCGGCGTCTGGGTGTCGGCGGTCCAGAGATGCATGCCCCACGCCACGCCGGTACCACCGAGGATCGTTTTGTTCGCCGGGATCCAGATGAACGCCGCGTAGTCCTGCGGCTGCTTAATCGTTACTTTCTCGCCGTCGATGGTAAAGCTGTTGGCCTTCAGCGCCTGCGGAACGTACACCTGCGTCGGCGCGCCATCTTTCATTTGCGGGCCCCAGTACGCCAGTTTGGCCGCTTTGGTGGCTTCAATATGTTTGACCACCTCCGGCGTGGCGACCACTTCCGCCTGCGGGAAGGCTTTCACCAGCGGTTCAAGACCAAAATAGAAATCCGGATCGCCAGAGGTGATCACAATTCGCGTCAGCGGCTTGCCGTTTTTCTTGATCATGTCCACCAGCTTTTCGCCGTCTTTGACGCTGAACTGCGCGTCAAACAACACTGCTTCGTGCGGGCCGGAAACGAGGGTGGAGTTAACGGAAAAGATGCCCTTTTCCTGCGGATTGTAGGTTTGCAGCGTCAGAGGCGCCGCGAAGACAGAACCGCTGAACAGGGCCGTGGCAACAGCAAGAGTAGATAATTTCATGATGTGTTCTCAGTAACAGGTGAATGCGTTCCATTGTACGGATTTCGCTATTTGATAGAATTCCTGAAATAAGAGATGCTGAGTTTCATAAATCGTGCAGATGAAGGGGGCATGATGGACAGAGTGATTGCTGCGCAGGTGTACCTGCGCATCTGCGAGCTGGGAAGTCTCAGCGCCGCGGCGCGGGCGCTGGGGATGTCGCGTCCGATGGTCAGCCGCTATCTGGAGCAGATGGAGAACTGGGCTGGCGCCCGGCTGATCCATCGTTCCACCCGCCGGCTGACCCTGACGCCGGCGGGGGAAACAGTGTTGCTTAAGACCCGCGGGTTGACGCGGATCGCCGATGAAATCGCCGGCGAGCGCCAGCGGGCCGACCCCAGCGGCACGCTGCGCGTCGCCTGCGCGCACTTCACGGCAATGCAGCTGATCTCTCCGCTGCTGCCGGACTTCCTCGCTCGCTATCCGCAGCTGCGTCTGGAGCTGGATATCAATAACCATCCGGTCAGCCTGATCGGCGAGCGCATCGACGTGGCTATTCGCATTACCGACAACCCGGAGCCCGGGGCGATCGCTCGCCGCCTTGGGCTATGTCGTTCGCTCCTCTGTGCCGCACCGCGCTGGCTACAGCAGCATGGCCCGCTGACGACGCTTGACGATCTGCAACAGCATAACTGTCTGTTATACAGCCACTTTGCCGGCCAGCGCTGGCAATTCAGCGATGCGCAGGGGCAGGAGGCGTCGGTGGCGGTGAGCGGCAATCTGAGCGCGGGGATCTCTTCTCTGCTGCTGGAGGCGGCGGTCGCCGGGTGCGGCATTGCGATGCTCCCCGAACTGGAGGCGCGGAGCGCGTTGGCCAGCGGGGCGCTGGAGGTGGTGCTCCCTGACTGGACGCCGAAGGCGCTGAGCGTCTATGGCATCTATCTTTCCCGCGACTATCAGCCCGATGGGCTACCGCTGTTTCTGGATGCGCTGCAGCGACGTCTGGGGGAGATTGCCGCCGGGGCCTGAACATGGGTGTTGCGTTCAGCGGCAACACCGGCGGGCGGTGGCCCTGCCGGTGAGCTGACGATGAGACTTACTCGTTGCCCCATTGATTAAGGAAGTTGGCAATATCGTCTATTCGGCGTTCATCAATAGCCGCTTCACGGGCCATCTCCTGCTGCGCCTCTTCAACGATCTCTTCGTTATTCATCAGCCGCTCAATCAGCAGTTGAAAATAGCGCGCCAGCGCATCGCGTTCCGTCTCTTTGACCGGCGTGGCCGCTTCGGTCTCGTATTCGTCCACGATGTCATAAAATTTCAGGGGGATCTCATTACTCATCAGTTGTCCTCAGGGTCAGCGCACAGCGGCGGGCGGATATCATAGCATGCAGCCGGCTAAAGACGCTGCGGGAGAGGAAAAATCGCCACGCAGGGGCTGCGCGGCGATCGTGCTGGGGAGGGACCGGCATAACGCCGGCCCGGTTATCGTTCCGGCGGCGAGGGATTTAGACCACGCCGTCCCCGCCGTCAGAACACCATACCTGACCGGAAGTATACGAGCAGGCATCCGATGCCAGGGTGACGTACAGCGGGGCGATCTCTACCGGTTGCCCCGGGCGGCCCATCGGTGTGTCTTTCCCGAACTGTTTCACTTTCTCGTCCGGCTGGCCGCCGCTGGATTGCAGCACCGTCCAGTAAGGGCCTGGCGCCACGGCGTTGACGCGAATGCCTCGCTTCGCCACCTGCTTGGCCAACGATTTGGTGAAGATCGCCAGGCAGGCTTTGGTCTGGGCATAATCGAGCAGGATCGGGCTGGGCTTATAGGCCTGCACCGAGGTGGTATTAATGATGGCGCTCCCTGACTGGAGATGGGGCAGCGCCGCGCGAGTGATCCAGAACGGCGCGTAGACATTGGTTTTAAAGGTGGCGTCAAAGTCTTCGGTGGTGAGCTCCTCGAGGGTCTCGCAGTATTGCTGACGTCCGGCGTTATTGACCAGGATGCTCAGGCCTCCCAGTTTTTCCACCGCGTCGGCCACCAGCGACTGACAGAAGGACTCGGAGCGAATATCCCCCGGCAGGGCCACTGCCGTGCGACCTTCGGCTTTGATCAGCGCGATGACTTCATCGGCATCCTCTTGCTCCTCCGGCAGATAGCTTATGGCGACATCGGCCCCTTCGCGGGCAAAGGCGATCGCCACCGCGCGGCCAATGCCGGAGTCGCCGCCGGTAATTAACGCTTTCTTACCCGCCAGCCGCCCGGTGCCGGTGTAGCTGGTCTCCCCGTGGTCCGGTGACGGCTCCATCTCCGCATCCAGACCCGGCGGGTTTTGTTCTTGCTCCGGGAACTCCGGACGTGGAGCCGTCTCTTCTGGCAACATGGAGGTGGGTAATTTTTTCATTGGCGGTTTTTCATCTTGCATAGTCATCTCCTTCAGACAGAACGGGCCAGACCTAAGGATAGGTCAGCTTCACCCCAGGCCAGACAACGCGAGAGGATCATCTATCTTGTTTAACAGGCAAAATAGGGGCTTTATTTGACTTTAACCGGCTGATCCATGGCGACTTTCGTTGTATGTCGCTGCGTTATTATTTGTGGTGTTAAATTAGGATTATTCCATCCTTAATTCGGGGCTGGGCTATTTTTATCGGGAGGGCTGAATGACAGTGTGATTTTTAAAAGCGAAGGGGTGGAACATTGTGAAAAAATATTCTTTCGCACCCATGGGTGAATGATGAACTACCTCATTATGAGTATTTTTATGACTGAAGTGCCTGGCTGATGAAAAAAATAAAAAAATCGCCCATCATTTTCATTTTTTTACAAAAGCGCCGGGGCGAAAAAATTTCATGATAGTGAATGGTGATAACCTAAGGCGAATAAGTGAGTTACACTGTATTTATTTTTACTGCCGCTTCGTTATTTATTTTTTATTTTCCATTTGGCGTGGATAAAAGCCTGGCGTTAATTTGACTCCTGCGAGCATTCCTCTAGTGTTAGATATCGAGGGCGATGATTTGTAACAGGGTCATTTTCCATTTACCAACCGAGATCGAGTAAACCTAAAAGGTGAAATTATGGCAGAGCACAGAGGCGGTTCAGGTAACTTTGCAGAAGATCGTGAAAAAGCATCCGAAGCCGGGCGTAAAGGCGGACAGCACAGCGGCGGGAACTTTAAAAATGATCCTGAACGTGCATTCGAAGCCGGTAAAAAGGGTGGTAAGAACAGTCATGGCGGTGGTCGTAAAGCCGGTGACAGTTAATGACTGAAGCCTGAGGCGCGTTAAAACGAGCGCCGGAACAAAAACCTGTGGGCCTGCCGGTCCGCAGGTTTCTGTTTATATGGGCTGGTAATAATAAATCGTGTCGCCTAATCCATATTTATCTGTGAAACGCGAAGGGTAAATGATATTAACAATATGCTGGTCAATGGTTAAGTATTTATAACATAGCAGGTAATAAAAATGAAACTGACACCGGCATTGATTAAACGCTGCCATCTTGTCGCTGCTGTGATGTGGGTAATATTGGCAATACCCTCGTTAATCTGGTGGAAAAACAGCGTCCTGTGGGTCATTCTCATTAGTATTTATGCGAATATCGTTGGGCATTTGTCCGGATATAGCGCAGCGCGGGCGGATCAGGCGGCGGAAGAGAATGAAGATCCCACATCCAAATAAAGGATTAGTTATCAGAGGTATTTATGACGGATATTGAAAATTACCATAACTGGCTGCGCGATGCACATGCGATGGAAAAACAGGCCGAAGTGATATTAATCGCCGCAATCAGAAGGAGTGAAAACTATCCGCCACTGCGCACGCGTCTTGAACAACATCTCTATGAAACCCGCCGGCAATTATCGTCTCTGCAGGATATCATTGCCCGTAATCATATTTCCCGCTCCGCGCTGCAGGATGCGATGAGCCGGGTCGCCGCGTTGGGCCAGTCCATTGGGATGATGCTGCCCGGCGATGAGGTCATTAAAGTCATTATCACGGCCTATGTTTTTGCGCAATTCGAGGTCGCCTGCTATACCGCCTTATTGACTGCGGCGAAACGGGTGGGCGACCACCATGCCATCCACGCCCTGGAGGCGATGCTGGCGGAGGAGCGAGGCATGGCTGACTGGCTGCTTCATCATCAGCCGACGATCGTCGGGCAATTTCTGCATCGTGCTGAACTGCCTGGCGTTGAGGCCGGAAAATAAGCCGCCGGAGAAAAACTATGGTTAAACGCCACACGATCGCGCTTCATGCTGTCGAGGAACAGGTTCCTCTGAAATTAACCGCCAGACAGCAGGCTCTGGTGGACGCGGTGGCGAATCGGGCGCCTTCAGCGGAGCACGCTACCGTATCGCCTGTCGCCAAACCCCGGCCGACGGCGAGGGGTGGACGTAAACCGCGCTGAATCTGCTGGAGAGTGACGGGCCACCCGTCAGGGTGAATAAGCAAGGTGATAGTGATGCAACGGGAACAGTGGTTTCACAGAGCGGTCATTTATCAGGTTGATAGTTCACTGTTTTATGACGCTAACGGTGACGGCTACGGCGATCTCGCCGGTATTCGCCAAAAGCTACATTACATTCGCAGCCTCGGGGCGACGGTGCTCTGGCTGACGCCGTTCTATCTCACCCCTCTGCAGGATGATGGCTATGATATCAGCGATCATCTGCAGCCTGACCCGCGATTTGGCACCATTGCCGACGTCATTGAGCTGATTGCCCGCGCCCGGGAGCTGGGACTGCGGGTCATCGTCGAGCTGGTGATCCAGCATACCTCCGCGCAGCACCCGTGGTTTCAGGCGGCCAGGCACGATCCCCGGTCGCCGTGGCGGCCATACTATCTTTGGGCCGACAGGCCGCCGGAGAAGGACGATCCCCCCATGTTTCCCGGCGTCGAGGAGAGCGTCTGGCGCTGGGACGAACAGGCCGGGCAATACTATCGCCACATGTTTTATCGTCATGAGCCGGATCTGAATCTTGCTCATCCGCCGGTGATCGCTGAAATCGAAAACATCATCACCTTCTGGCTGCAGGCGGGAGTGTCAGGTTTTCGCCTCGATGCCGCGTCGCATCTGGTGAAACAGGCCGGGAAGGGTGACGAGGCGCGCGGCTACCCGCTCCTGACCCATCTCCGGCAGGTCGTTCAGCGCCTCAATCCCGATGCGATACTGCTGGGCGAAGTAGACGTTGCGGTAGAAGATTACCGCCATTATTTTGGCCACGGCGATCGGCTGCAGATGGTGCTCAATTTCTGGCTTAACAAATACCTCTACCTCAGTCTGGCGCAGCAGCGCGCCGCCCCGGTGGTGAAGGCTCTGCAGGCGATGGTGACCCCGCCGGACGGGTGCTGCTTCGTCAACTGGCTGCGTAACCATGATGAACTGGATCTCGAGGGGATTGGCGAACGCAATAAGCGCCAGGTTATCCGCACCTTTGCCCCTGATAAATCCATGTCCGTTTACCAGCGTGGCGTACGCCGGCGACTGGCGCCGATGCTGGATGGCGATACCCGGCGCATGGCGCTGGCCCATGCGATCCTGCTGGCGCTGCCCGGCGTGCCGGTGATGCGCTATGGCGACGAGATTGGCATGGGAGACGATCTGCGTTTACCGGAGCGCTATGCGGTCAGAACGCCGATGCAGTGGTCGGCGGCGCCCAATGGCGGCTTCTCCCGGGCGGCGCGGGACGATCTGCCGGTAAAACCGATAGCCAGCGGGCGGTGGCGCTACCAGCGGATCAATGTCGAAACGGCGCTACGCCACCCCCGATCGCTGCTGAACCGGGTGCGCAACATGGTGCTGGCGCGGGCGGAATATACCGAGCCGGGCTCCATTCCTTTCGCCATCCTCGCGGTGAAACCTGCTGCGGTGCTGGGCTTGTGCTATCGCAGCGAATCGCGGGAAGTGCTGATGCTGGCGAACTGCAGCCAGAAGACGGTAGAGGTGCAACTCCCGCCGCTGGCCAGGGGCTACTGGAGCCCGATACTGGAAGATAAATACTATCGGGACAGGTTGACCGGCGGGGATGACGCGCGGCTGTCGCTTTCCGGGTATGGGTACCGCTGGTTCAGCCGGAGCCTGGATTAGCGCCGTTTCCCGGAACGACGGAACAACGCCCGCAGGGCCATCGTCGCCACCGCTACTCCGACGCCGGCAGCCACTTTTCCCGGGAGATCGGCGCTGATCGTCACCGCTTTACGCCGCGCGCCATCGTTAAAGGGGCCGTGTCCGGGGTGATTGCCGCGCACCGGCGTGAACAGGTCGTCCTGATGCTCTGCCGGTTTCGGCTGGCCGGTAAACTGTCCCTCCCACGCCTTTTTCACCATCAGCCGATCGAGCAGGCGAGGGAAGAAGACCTGGCCGAGGATCGACTGGATGGTGCTTTTCCCGACCCACAGCTCGTTGACCGGACGCTGGATAACGCTGTAGATAGCCTCGGCGGCGACTTCCGGCTGATAGACCGGCGGCACCGGCTGCATGGCCTGATCCATTTTATTCCGCGCCCAGCCAAACTGGGCGGTGTTCATCCCCGGCAGCTGGACCATGGTCAACTGGATGTGGCTTTGCTCGTGCATCAGTTCGGTACGCACGGCATCGGTAAAGCCGCGGATCGCCGCCTTGGCTCCGCAGTAGGCCGATTGCAGGGGAATCGACCGCCAGGCCAGCGCCGAGCCGGCCTGAATAATCACTCCCCGATCCCGAGGCGTCATCACCTCCAGCGCCGCGCGGGTGCCATTGACATAGCCGAGATAGGTGACCTCCGTCACCCGGCGAAATTCCTCCTCGCTCATCTGACGAAAGGGGGCCAGGACGGTGGTCATGGCGTTGTTGATCCAAACGTCTATCGCGCCGAGTGTGGCTTCCACCTCGGCGGCAGCGCGCTGCAGCGCCCCGGCATCGGCGACGTCGGCGCTAATGGCCAGCGTTTTAATGCCAAACCGTTCGCAGGCCAGCTGTGCTTCCTGCAGACCCGTCTCATCTCGGGCGATCAGCGCCACGTGATATCCTGCGCGGGCGAAACGCAGCGCGGTGGCTTTACCCGCCCCCGCGGTTCCGCCGGTAATTACCATCACAGACATAGTGACCTCATTCTTTTTGGCTAGCGCAATATTAACTGCACGGATCGGTTAATTATTCCTCACAAATGACAATGACGAGGTGGGAAATATCCTGGAATAACCGCAGTGTGAATCAGGCGACATATCCGGGTGACGCTGGCTGGATCGTGCCTGCATCGGCGAGGACGTTCTATAATCTGTTAGAACCCTGACAACCCGCGAGGAGGAAAAATGGTGACATTAAATATGCTTAGCGTTGAAAAAGAAGAGGATGACGCCACCCGCGCCCCGGAATCGGGTGATAAACAACCGGAGCGCGATAAATAAAATTGAGACTATTCCTTTTCAGGAATAATGGATATCTGGCCGTTACGCTCGAGGATAGCGAATTTGATCGCTTTGAGCTCATAAATCCCATGGTGCTGCCTGGCTGCCAGCAGGATATCATCGACAGAGATATTGACGAGATTTATCTTTTCGTCGATGACAGCACCATTTTCCACCACAATAACCGGGCTACCATCAATGAAATTTTCCGCCTGCGAGAAGCGTTTCTTAATATAGCCGAATAAAATATCAACACCCACCAGAGTGACGATGGTGAGCATCGAACCGGTGACTGAATAGTCTGTGCTGAGCATCGCCTGTTGGGTGGCTTCGCTAATTATCAGCAGCAATATTAGATCAAAGTTGGTTAACTGCATCAGCGTTCTTCTTCCAGCAATCTTAAAAATAATCAACAGGATAAAATAGATTGCTGCGGCTCTGAGGACCATTTCCATAGCCACTCCTAGGGATAGACAAACTGGTTCCAGGTGACAGGCGCGCGATCGTTCACTGCCGCCTGCAGGGAAATATTGCCGGCTGTTTTTGGGGTAATGGATAACCACACCGACATCGGCAAGCGGTTGGCCGTTTGCTGATACACGAGGTATAATTTCCCCTCGGCGCTGTACATTTTATCCGGCTGTGGGCGGATATCACCGACCTGGTAGCGCGATAAAAACGGGGCGGTGAAGCTGATAATGTTTTCATTCCCCCCATCGGGTTTAATCTGGATATTCACTTCGGTTTCACTCATCAGTCTGGCATAGCGTTGATAATCGACGCTTAATTCACCTGCGTCACTTTCCCGGTGCGCTTCACTGAAATAACCGGAGGACCACAGACCGCTTAGTGCGGTAAGAATGATGAGACTCAGAACAATTATCCCATAGCGCCGGAATCGATATTCGAAGCGTAGTGCTCGTTCATTTTCGTCAACGATGGGACAATCCTGTTGATTCTTAATCATTATTATTTCCCCCGCGTTTCGTTTCGGCAACAGCGTAACGATAAGGACATTCTTATATTAGTCGATATCAGAACAATTGACTTTGTAAAAGTGGATAGCCTCAGCCAGGCTTTATTCTAATCACTTATAAAATGACGGAGGGATGATGAAAAAATTAGCGCTCGCTATGGCCTGTGTACTCGCCGTGGGTATTGCACAGGCGGAGGATAAGGGCGGTTTTAGTCAGGATGCCGCACCGCCGCCGCCGCACAAACTGGATGACGGCTATCGCGGCGTCGAGGATGGCCGGATCATGACCGTTGAGCAGGCGAAAACCATGCACGATGGCGCGACTATTTCACTGCGCGGTAATTTGCTCACCCGAGGGGAAAATGACCGTTATCAGTTTCGCGATAAAAGCGGCACCATCACCGCCATCATTCCGGCCGCCGCTTTTAACGAACAGCACGTAGAGCCTGACGATCTGGTCAGCATCAACGGCAGCCTCGATCGCAAAATGACGCCGCCGGTGGTGCGTGTCGATCGTCTGCTCAAGCAGTCGCCTAAGTAACCTACGCAAGCGGAGAATACCGATATGAGTAAACAAGGCGAGCAGGGCGGAAAGCATCCTGCGCGAGAAGCGCCTGCTGAGCATGGCGAAGTGCCGCGTAAACGGGACGACAGCAAGGACGACAAAACCGATCCTTATCATCCACACGATGGCCGTTAGCGAGGCTGACCACGAGATCCTTAAGGGCACAGTGATGCCCAGGCCGCAGAAAAGGCGCAGGTTCGGCATCACGCACTATACTTTTTGTTCGACATCATCACAGGAGGAGTCACATGGCGATTCATAAGAAAGGGCTGGCGCACTGGGAAGGCGATCTGAAACATGGCAAAGGCACCGTGTCGACAGAGAGCGGGGCGCTGAGCCAGCAGCCCTACGGCTTTAACACCCGTTTTGAAGGGGTGAAAGGCACTAACCCTGAGGAGCTGATTGGCGCCGCGCATGCCGCCTGTTTCTCAATGGCTCTGTCGCTGATGCTCAGCGAAGAGGGCTATACCGCAACGTCAATCGACACGACGGCGGTGGTCACCCTCAATAAAACCGACGGCGGCTTTGCGATAACCGACATCGCGCTGCAAAGTCAGATTGTTCTGCCGGACGTTGCGCCGGCGGCGTTCGATGAGATCATTCAGAAAGCGAAGGCCGGTTGCCCGGTATCGCAGGTGCTGAAAGCCAATATCACTCTCGACTACCAGCTGAATCCGTAAGCTGTCGTGCCCGCGCGCAGCGGGCACCCTCTCCGCGATATCTCTCCCTGCCTGCCCAATAGTGGTATCTTTTGTCCTTTAGTTGAACGTAAGGGACACCATCATGATCGGCATTCGCGGGATGATCGAGGCGCAGGTGCTCGGCCTGACCGGCATGGCGCTAAAAGAGATCGATTTTGAACAGCCTAAAGGGGAGCCAGGGCTGTTTGGTCCGCAGTCGGCCATCTGGCAGGTACACGGCGATTTTACCTCGATGCTCTGCGGCGGCATCAGCGCGCTGCTGCTGCAGATGCTGCATCCCCTGGCGCTGGCCGGCGTCTGGGATCACTCCCGTTTCCGTGAGGACATCTTTGGCCGCCTGCGCCGTACCAGCCAGTTTATTTCCGCCACCACCTTTGCCACTACCCCCGACGCCGAGCGGCTCATCGCCAAAGTGCAGGGGATCCATCAGCGGATCGGCGGGGTGGATAAGGACGGAACGCCTTATCAGGCCAGCGACCCGGCACTGTTGACCTGGGTGCACGTCGCCGAGTGCAGTCGCTTTATGGCCTCCCACCTGCGCTACAAGCGGACGGTGGTCAGCGCCGAGCGCCAGGAGGACTATTTCCGCGAGTCGGCGGAAATCGCCCGCCGGCTGGGGGCCCAGGACATCCCTCAGACGCCGCAGGAAGTGGCGGACTATCTCGAGGCGATGCGTCCGCAGTTGCGCTGTGACGAACGTACCCGGGAGGTAGCCGAGGTGCTGCTCTCTACTCGTCTGCCGGGTAGGCTGAGCCAGCCGGTGGGTCAGGTCATGATGCGCGCCGGGATCGATCTGCTGCCGGAATGGGCGCAGGAGATGCTGGGGCTGCCGCTCACGCCGCTGCAGCGGCGCACGACGCGCCTGATGGTGCATGGCGTGGCCCGCGTGCTCCGTGCCTCGGTACGCAACGGCGCCTGGCATTGCGCCATGCGCCGGATGGAAGTGGAGTGAAGGTCACTCCGCCTTGCCCAGCTGTCGGGCAATCAGTGCCTCCAGGCTGCCATCCGCCCGCCACTCGCTGAGCGCGTCATTCACCGCGTTGAAGCCAGCGACATCCGCCCTGGCGACGCAGATGGCCTGCTGGATCTCGGTAAAATTATCCGCCAGTACCCGCACCCCAGCGTGCTGACGGGCTGCCGCCTCCAGCGGCTGTCGGATACCGGCGACCATATCCCCTTCACCGGCGAGGAAGGCGTCAATGGCTTCCTGCGAGGAGGGAAGGCGATTCAGGCTGGCGTGCTGCAGATGACGGGTTAACCACAGATCGTAAGCGGCGTTTTGCCCGACGTTAATGGTGGTTGCCGGGCGATCCATGTCAGCCACGCTCTGGCAGGGCGAATCGGCTCTCACCAGCGCGGTCCCCTGGATGGTGATGTAGGGAGGCGTAAAACGCAGGGTCGCTTCCCGGGCCGGGTCAATGGCCAGAAACGCGATGTCCCAGTGATCACCGCCAGCGTCAGCCACCACTTTTCCGGCGGCAGGATAGGGGACGAACTCGGCGGCGACGCCCCAGCGCGTCGCCAGCCGATGGCTAAGCTCGACGGTGAGGCCTGCGGGCTCCCCCGTCTCCCCGAGATGGGCCAGGACCGCGTTGCCCAGGTTAATGGCAAAACGCAGCCGGGATGAGGTGATCTCTGACATCGCTGACTCCTGTGGTGGTGAAGAGAAAGTGGCCCGACCTGCCGGGCCAGTCATAAGATAGCCCATCCGCGCGCGGTTGTACCTGTCCTGCCACCCTTTCAGAATATATTAATAATCGACAGCGCCGATATCGTTAAACGGAAAGGCAATGGCTTTTATATTGTTAAGCATAAACTCAGCTTGTCAGTTTATTCTTCCCGCTCACAAAGGGAGAGAAATAATGACACAACATAATTTTGAAAATGATAATAAATATCATGAGCGTTCGATGCAGGCGCGAAAGAGTACCCTTATTAGCGTGGTGGTCAATATTTTCCTTTCCGTGTTTCAGGTTGTGGTGGGAATATTCTCTGGCTCACAGGGGTTGATTGCTGATGGGATGCACTCTTTTTCCGATCTGGTCGCCGATGGGGTGGTGCTGGTGGCGAATAAAAAGAGCCGTCGCCCCTCGGACCACGATCACCACTATGGACACTGGCGCTACGAGAATGGCGCCTCGCTGATCCTCGGCGCGATCCTGGTGCTGGTCGGGGTCGGCATGCTGTGGTCCGCGACAGGTCACCTGGCGCAGCCGCAGACGATTCCGGCGGTGCACAGCGTGGCGCTGTGGATGGCGCTGGTGGCGCTGGCCGCCAAGGAGGGTCTGTTTCGCTATATGCTGGCGGCTGCCACGCGGCTGAATTCGTCGCTGCTCATCGCCAACGCCTGGCATGCCCGCTCCGACGCCGCGTCATCTCTGGTGGTGGCGCTGGGGATTATCGGTAATCTGGCTGGGTTCGCCTGGTTCGATCCGCTTGCCGCGCTGGCGGTGGGACTGCTGATCACCCGCATGGGCTATCGTTTCGCCGCCACGGCGCTGCACGATTTAATGGACCGCGCCGTCGATAAAGAGACGCAGCGGGCGATCGCCGGCACGCTGCAGTCCACGCCGGGCGTGGCGGGTCTGCACGATTTGAAAACCCGTAAGGCGGGGGATCTGGTGCTGGTGGATGTCCATCTCGAGGTGGCGGGAGAGATGTCGGTAGCCGAGGGACACCAGATCGCCCGTCAGGCGCGGGAGCGGGTCCTGGCGCAGCATCCGGTGCTCAATGTGATGGTGCATCTCGATCCCAGCGCGCTATGCGGGGCTGACGAAAGCGGCCTGGCGCCCCCGGTGTCCTGAAGCGACAATTTTATTGGCTCAGCGGCTATTTTTTCCCTGAGCCTTAATTGCTGGCGTAACGCGCCCGCGCATCGATTGCCTGAAATATAAAAAAGGCCCATACTAAAAACGCCATTACCATCGCTAAATAATGGCGAAGATCTGCCCATCGCAGTTAACGATAAAATAAACCAATCGGTTCATAGATAATCTCTATTCTTTATTCAGAGATAATGACCAGAGCGGTAATTCAGGAAGTCAGACAATGATCATTCGGCCAGAACAACACTGGTTTCTTCGCTTATTTGACTGGCACGGCTCCGTGCTGTCGAAAATCATCTTTCGTCTGCTGCTTAATGTGCTGATGTCCATCATCGCCATTATCAGCTATCAATGGTACGAGCAGCTGGGGATCCACTTAACGGTGGCGCCGTTCAGCCTGCTGGGGATTGCGATTGCGATTTTCCTCGGCTTTCGCAACAGCGCCAGCTACAGCCGGTTCGTCGAAGCGCGCAATCTGTGGGGGACGGTGCTTATCGCCGAACGCACGCTGGTACGCCAGTTGCGTAATATCCTGCCGGCCGAACACGATGCCCATCGCCGCATCGTCAGCTATCTGGTGGCCTTTAGCTGGAGCCTGAAGCACCAGCTGCGCAAAACCGATCCGACGGCTGACCTGCGGCGGTTGCTGCCGGAGGACAAGGTGGCGGAGATCCTCGCCAGCTCAATGCCCACCAACCGGATCCTGCTGCTGGTCGGCAACGAAATTGGCCAGCTGCGGGAGGCGGGCAAGCTCAGCGACATCACCTACGGGCTGATGGACAACAAACTCGATGAGCTGGCGCACGTGCTGGGCGGTTGTGAAAGGCTGGCCACCACCCCGGTGCCATTCGCCTATACCCTGATCCTGCAGCGCACCGTGTACCTGTTCTGCACGCTGCTGCCGTTCGCCCTGGTCGGCGATCTGCACTACATGACGCCGTTTGTCTCGGTGTTTATCTCCTACACCTTTTTGTCATGGGATTCGCTGGCGGAGGAACTGGAAGATCCTTTCGGTACCGCTGCCAATGACCTGCCGCTGAACGCGATGTGCAACACCATCGAGCGCAATCTGCTCGACATGACCGGTCAACATCCGTTGCCGGAGACGCTGCGTCCGGACCGTTACTTCAATCTGACCTGAACCAGACCCACCGGGCGGTTTCCGCTGCCCGGTCATCGCTTTCCCGTGGGCCTTTTATCCGTCACCGCACAGCGACGAAAAGCGCGAAAATTTGCAAATAAGTTAAATTTAACACCTGATAGATAACATCAATTATACAGGTTTGTGGTGTATGTTATTATTCAGTTAACAAACGCAGTACCTACGCTTTCCCATCGTACTATCCTTGAGAAACCGCATCCTAATCAGGTGACGCCGCGCATATCACGCCACGTCGCCCGGGGCCGTCGTACGCCTTTTTTCGGGCTGCGGCGGCCAGAACAGAGCAGCAGGAGTTAAAAGATGACCAACAAAAGACGCGCGGTGCCCGGTGTTCACCCCTATGATGGCCCGGCAGGCGGGTGGGGCGCGCTGAAGGCCACGGCCATCGCTGTGCGCACCCAGATGGATGCCTTCGAGGCGCCCGCCACGCTGCTGCGAACTAACCAGCCGGATGGGTTTGACTGCCCGGGCTGCGCCTGGCCGGATAAAGAGCATAAATCCACTTTTCAGTTTTGCGAAAATGGCGCCAAAGCCGTGACCTGGGAAGCGACCACCAAACGGGTGACGCCCGCGTTCCTCGCGGCCAACACCGTGACCTCCCTGCTGGCGAAGAGCGATTTCGAACTGGAGGGCTACGGCCGCTTAACCCATCCTTTAGTCTACGACCGCGCCAGCGATACCCTGCGTCCGGTGGCGTGGGAGCAGGCCTTCGCCCGCATCGGCGAGATCCTTCGCGGCCTGCAGCCTGATGAGGTCGAGTTCTATACCTCTGGCCGGGCGTCCAATGAGGCGGCGTGGCTGTTCCAGCTGTATGCCCGCGAGTATGGCACCAACAACTTCCCCGACTGTTCCAACATGTGCCACGAATCCACCAGCGTGGGCCTGCCGCAGTCGATCGGTATTGGCAAAGGCACCGTCTCCCTCGACGATTTTGACCAGACCGAACTGGTGATTTCCATCGGCCATAATCCGGGCACCAACCACCCGCGGATGATGGGCACCCTGCATGAGCTTTCCCGCCGCGGCGTGCCGATTATCGTTTTTAACCCGCTGCGTGAGCGGGCGCTGGAGCGTTTTGCCGACCCGCAGAACGTGATGGAGATGGCGACCCGGCGCTCGACGCCGATCGCCTCGACCTACTACCAGGTGCGGGCCGGCGGCGACGCGGCGGCGCTGAAAGGGATCGCCAAAGCGCTGCTGCAGCTGGAGGAGGAGCAGGGCAATGTGCTCGACCACGCGTTTATTGCCCAGCATACCCAGGGATTCTCCGCCTTCGCCGAGGATCTGCACGCCACCCGCTGGCAGGATATCGAACAGGAGTCCGGCCTGACGCGTGGATCCCTGACCCAGGTCGCCGTGGCTTACGCCAAATCCAGGGCCACCATCGTCACCTACGGCATGGGTATCACCCAGCATAACAAAGGCACCTCCAACGTCCGTCTGATTGCCGACCTGCTGCTGATGCGCGGCAACATCGGCAAGCCGGGAGCGGGGATCTGTCCGCTGCGCGGCCACTCAAACGTGCAGGGAAACCGCACCGTTGGGATCAGTGAAAAACCCTCCGCGGCCTTCCTCGACAGCCTGCAACGGGTAATGGGGATTACGCCGCCGCGGCATCATGGCCACGATGCGGTAAAGGCCCTGGAGGCCATGATCGCCGGTGACGCCAAAGCGCTGATCTGCCTCGGGGGCAACTTTGCCGTGGCGATGCCGGATCACGAACGCGCCTTCCCGGCGATGCGCGGCCTTGAGCTTAGCGTTCACGTCGGCACCAAGCTCAACCGCTCGCACCTGCTGACGGCGAAAGAGACCTTTATTCTGCCGTGTCTGGGCCGCACCGAGCTTGACCTGCAGGCCAGCGGCCGGCAGTCGATCACCGTCGAGGATTCGATGTCGATGGTGCACGCGTCGTCGGGCAAGCTTAAGCCCGCCTCGCCGACGCTGCGCTCGGAGCCGGCGATTGTCGCCGGTCTGGCGAAGGCCACTCTGCCGGCCAGCAAAGTGGACTGGCTGTATCTGGTGGAAGATTACGACCGCATTCGCGATCGGATCGAACAGACCATTCCGGGGTTCGAGGAGTATAACCAGCGTATTCGCCATCCCGGGGGCTTTCGCATGCCGCTACCGCCGACCGAGCGCATCTGGCCAACGGCCACCGGTAAAGCCATGTTCTCGGTCTTCAAAGGGGTGCATGAGAACGTGGTGGTGGAGGGCGAGGACGTGATGCGCCTGGTGACGCTGCGCAGTCACGATCAGTACAACACCACCATCTACGCGATGGATGACCGCTACCGCGGCGTTTTTGGCCGCCGCGATGTGCTGTTTATGAATGAACAGGACATGGCTGCCCAGGGGCTGGAACATGGCGATCGGGTAGATATTCATACCGCGCTGCCAGACAGCGAGCTGACGCTGGAAGATATCACGGTAGTAGCCTACGGCATCGCGCCCGGCACCGTCGGGGCCTATTATCCGGAAGCCAACGTGCTGGTGCCGCTGAACTATCTGGATGAAGAGAGCGGCACCCCTTCGTATAAGTCGGTTCCCGTTCGCCTGACGCTGCGCTCGAAAGAGATCCGCCCGCTGGCCGGCGTGCGCTAAAAGGTAGTGTGCAGGGCGGCATCTCGCCGTCCTGCGCCCCCGCGCCTTGTATATCCTCGCTTGAATTTATCGCTAGTGAAACTAACATTCTGGTAACCTGTGCGCGGCCCCGGGGGTGAACGGCGGGGTTCAAACGGGAAAGAGAATGGATATTAAGCAACTCAAGTATTTGATCGCGCTCGATCAGACGCGCCATTTTGGCCAGGCGGCGGCGGCCTGCCATATTACTCAGCCGACCCTCTCCATGCGCATTCGTAATCTGGAGGAGGAGCTGAACCTGACGCTCATTCAGCGCGGCCAGCGCTTTGAGGGTTTTACCCCTGAAGGTGAGCGGATCCTGGCCTGGGCGCGGGCGGTGCTGGCCGCCCATGATGGTTTGGCGGCTGAGGCGGCGATCTGCCGCGGGCAGATGGTCGGTCAGCTGCGGGTCGGTATGGTGCCGCTGGCGAGCCTCAATCCGATGCAGTTGATTAAACCCCTGGCGGAGAAATACCCGGCGCTGCAGTTCAGCCTGTTGTCGATGACCTCGGAGCAGATTATCGATGGCGTCAGCCGTAACCAGTTGGATCTGGGCATTTGCTATCTGCAGCATCTGGACCAGCGCCTGTTTAAGGTCGCCCGGTTGCCGCAAACCCGGATGGGGCTCCTGCATGATAAACGCCATTTCGACTTCAGCGGTGGGACGCCGGGGTGGGAGGCGCTGTCGACGTTGCCCCTCGGCTTTCTGACCAAGGGGATGCACTACCGTGAATCCATAGAAATCAGCTTTAAGGCCAAAGGGTTAACGCCGAAATATGTCTTTGAAAGCGATTCGACGTTTCAGATAATCCAGGCGGTGCAGGCGGGGATCTGCTGCGCCATCATGCCGCTTAACAACGGCCTCGAAGCGCTCAGCGACAATCTTGACATTCTGCCGATTGCCGAAAGCCAGGTCGATTCACAGCTGGCGCTGATTATGCGCCAGCAAGAGCCGGTCTCGACCCTGGCGGAAAAATGCTTCGCCGAGGCGCAGGGGATTTTTGGCTGAGGCCGGGCCGCCGACCTGGCGGCTTGTCACTAAAATGTCTAAACGACCCTCTGATGGGAGAGTGCCAATATAGCCCCGGTTGTGCAGGACCGTTGGTAAAAGTGGTATTGCGGTGCCGCTTAATGCTGTCCAGAAGATACAAGCTTTAATGACAATTTTTTATCCCTCCTGCAGTACACATCACAAATATTAACTACGGCAACAGCCGTCATTTAAGTTAACAACAACCGATATGTATTACTCCATAATGATATATTAGGCTGACTTCCTGGTTAGATTATGATGCATTAATGTCATGCCGGCATATGAATTGTTAAATGAATATGTCTGAAAACTAATAACATCACGGACTGTTTACATGTCATCTCATACCAACATTGTACAAGAAAAGGCTTTGCAACTGATGCAAAGCATTGGTCAAAATACCTATCTTAAGTCAATTATGAGCGGTATGATGCTCATATTGCCAGTAACAATTATGAGTTCTTTGGCGACTTTGGTTAAAGTGTTTCCATTCGCGCCATACCAGGATTTTTTGTTACGACACAACTTAACTCGCTTCTTTGATATCCCGATTACCTTCACGAATAATTTTTTAGCCGTGATTGTCGCTTTCTCCGTTGCCTATACGCTAGCGAAAAATTTCGATGTTGATGGCTTCATGTCAGGCCTGATCTCAATGATCTCTTTCTTTATTTTAACGCCGTATGATCTCGGTGAGATAGGGCCATTAGGGCAATCATTTTCAATTCCTGGCCAATGGCTGGGGCCCATGGGGCTATTTACCGCCATTCTGGTGACGATAATTTCAACACGAATATTCGTGGCGATAACCCGTAAGGGGTTGATTATCAAAATGCCAGAAAACGTTCCGGAATTTATCTCCAAATCGTTCTCTTCATTGATTCCAGGAATCGCCATCCTGACGCTGTTTACAATTATCTCCGCAGTCATTACCAGTGTCGGTTATGGTAGCATTCACGAAATTATTTATAAATTAATCCAGGTTCCGCTAACATCACTTGGATCCGGAATCTGGTCACTCATCTTTGTTGCTGTTATTGCGCAATTGCTATGGTTTTTTGGGCTGCATGGCCACGCTATCACCCTTGGTATCGTAGCGCCGATCTGGTTTGCCATGGATGCCCAGCAGCTTGCTGCGTATGCTGCAGGCGTCGACTTACCCAACATCACAGGCTTTGCTTTCTTTATGACTTATGGCGCTGCTGGAGATTTATTGCCGCTGGCTATAATGCTCGCTTTTTTCGCGAAGAGCGCACGCTATAAAACGCTCGGTAAGATCGCCTTGCCGCCAGCTATCTTCACCATTGGCGAACCGATGGCTTATGGCGTGCCGCTGGTAATGAATTTTACTCTGGCGATTCCTTATATTTTTATCAATGGCATCATGCTCGGCATTGCATGGTATCTAACGGTCATTGGCGTATTGCCTCGCGTCGCTGGGGTGAGTACCCCGGCCGGCATGCCGATCATTATTTCTGGTTTCATGCAGGGGAGCTGGAAAATTGCCGCTTTCCAATTTATAGGACTTTTTGCGCGATTTGCAGGATGGTATTTCTTCTTCAAGACTGCCGATCTTGTCGCTTGCCGGGAAGAAAATCAGACGGATACCATTTGAATGCTCCATAAAAATATGCCAGCAACGCCAATTTAGCCATGGTGGGAAAGATGTTAAGTATCAATTACCAAACGGAAAACATTATTGTCGATCATCTGCCAATTATGGTGTGCTGGTCTACCAATTATCCTCAAAAGTCATTTTCGATAAAAGTGTATAAAGATGCCGAATTGGTATCTCTTATCACAAGAGAGGGTAATAATACAATTATCACTCTCGATGGAATATCGTTACAAAGCTTTACTTCTTATACCATAGAAGTCCTTACCCACGGTGACAATGGTGAGAGCAACGTTTTTAGAAACAGTTTTACAACCAGTAACCTTGGCCATTTTTCTGGCCGCTGGGTGAGCGGTGGGCATCACTTCACTAATGATATTCATTACTATCGCGGTAAACGTAATGTGGTGATGAGAAAAACAATTTATCTCGACGAAGACCTCCTTGATGCCTATATCAGCATTGTTGGTCTTGGTTTTTATAAATTGTATATCAACGGTAAAGAGGTCACACGCGGTGAGCTCAATACTGACTGGACAAATTATGCTAAAATTATTTATTATGATACTTACAGTATAAAGCCGTTTATTAATCAGCCGAAAAATGAAGTCATTGTTGAGCTAGCCGATGGCTGGTTTAATCCAGCGCCGCTTAAATTATTTGGTAAATATAACCTGAGAGAGACCTTAACCATCGGTGAACCACAGGTCATCGCTGACATTTATATGAAGTTTGTAGATCGCGAAATAATCATCGGTAGTGATGCCGACTGGCAATATTGCGAAGGCGCTTATACCTTCAATAATATCTATTTGGGCGAGCGCCTGGATATGAAACTGTTTCGCGGAGACAACACCACCGATTTGCTGATACCTGACTGGAAAAATGTGGTGCTGAGCAACGGGCCTGAAGGCCGTCTGGTCTCGAGTTTTATTCCGAAAATTAACCATACGTTGTCTCTCGGGGCAGTGCATATCCACGTCGTAGACGAAGAGACATTCATTATTGATTTCGGTGCCATCGTCACCGGATTTATCGATTTATCCATTACCGCGTCTGAGAATCAACGTGTGGAACTGCTCTATAGCGAAGACGTTGATGAAAACTACGAACTAAACACTGACTCCACCCTTGCGGGATTTGTCGGCAAACAGGTTACTGAAGGTGTGATTATTGACGGCGGAATTGGAGCACCGGCGAGGGCGGAGCAGAAGGATGCCTTTGAATGCCGCAGTGGGAAGAATCATTTTATCAATGCCTTTACCTGTCATTCGTTTCGCTATGTGCAGTTAAGCGGTATTAATATTGAACAATTAAACAATGTTCAGGCACTTTCGGTAAATACTGTACTAAGGGAAAACGGGGGCTTTTACTGCTCAGATCCTTACATAAATAAGCTCTTTGAGGTTGCTAAAAGAACCAAATTGAATAATATTCATTCGGTCTTCGGGGATTGTGCCCGCGAACGTTTCGCCTATGGCGGAGACATTGTCGCGTTGGCCCGGTCGCAAGTGTATCAGTTTGACTCTGCCGCTATTTATAAGAAAACTATCTTTGATTTTATCAATGATATTCGTCCCTGTGGTGGTGTGACCGAAACTGCGCCATTTATGGGAATTAAAACTAATGGCGTTGGCGGGGAAACGGGACCCCTGGGCTGGCAACTGGTATTACCTTATTTGATAGCCATTCACTATCGACATTATGGCAATATCAATCTGCTGGCCGAAAGCTTGCCATTTCTTGAGAAGCAAATCCTCTCCCTGGAAATGCGCGACTTTGATGACCTGGTAACCTGCTGCCTGGGTGACTGGGGAAGCCGCGATCATGATATGCGTAATTACAAAAATGGCTCGCCAGCTCTCCATTTCACCAGTGCTTGTTTCTATTATTACCATTTGTTAATTACCGCAAAAATATGTGATGATCTTGGCTTAAAAGAAAAATGGCTAAAATATATTAGTAAGGCCAATAAAATTAGAGAGAAAATTTTATCACTCTATAAGAATACGGATGGCAGCTTCGCCGATCGCAGTCAGACCAGCTTTGTTTTTGCAATCTACTTCGATTTGTGTGATGATATCGAGAGTTCATTGAACGCATTGATAGATCTCATCAAAAAAGAGCAAAATGTTATCACCTGTGGGATTTTTGGCCAAAGTTTTGCCTATGAAATATTCCATCGCTATGGTCATAATGAATTAATCCTTGAATGGTTAAGAGTCGAAGCCGGATTCAAGAAAATGCTTAAAAATGATGCCAGCACATTGAAGGAATTTTTCGGTGATAACCTGAATGGTTCAAATAATCACGCGATGTTCAGTTCTTATACCAGCTGGCTGTTTCAGGCTTTGGGCGGCATTACCGTCGCTGAGGAGGCGGTTGGTGCTGATGTTATTTTAATCAGTCCATCCTTTACTGAGACGATTAACTTTGTGGATTGCTGGCATCAAACCATCAGAGGGCGTATTGAGTGTCGCTGGCGGCGCTATAAAAAAGGCATTGAATTAGTCATCAAAGTGCCATTTAACCTCAAAAAATGCACCCTTAAATTACCAAAAGTGTATCAACTTAATAAACAATTACCTGCGCCGATAGACTGTGATACCTATCATCAGTTTTATGACATTACCGATGCAGGTGAGATAAAAGTACTATTGTAATGATAGTGCATACCCAAACGTTCGCTCCAGTTAGGTACTTTTATGTTACACCATGATATTCATGAAAAGCTACTGGCTTATACCGATAGAGAACTCGAACTGCTTCGCGCTAACTATCAACTGTGTCATAAATTCAAAAGCCATATGGAGCGAAGGTTTTTCAAAGACAACTACATTCATATTGAAAAGCAGACCCGATTTACTAAAATTCCGTTGCATTCTCATGGCTTTATCGAGCTTATTTATATATATCAGGGTAAAATGCATCAGAAGATTAATGAAGAAAGTCTCACTCTGGGTAAGGGTGAGATCCTGCTTATCAACCAGTTTGCCAGACACGAAATTGAAGCCGCAGGGCAGAATGATATTATCATCAATTTTATTATTAAGACCGAATTTTTCGGTCGGCTCATGTCCCTTTTTGACGAAAATAACATCATTTCCCGTTTTATCCTTTCAGCAATTAATGGCAGAAAAAAACATGGAGAGCATATTCACTTTAAAGTGGGGGAAATCGACGCAATTCAAAACATTATGCATGTCATCATCAGCGAGATCTACAGTAATAACCACTTAAAAGAGATACGCGTCAATTTCCTGGTGGGCCTGTTGATGACCGAACTGCTCTCGAATGTGCAAGCCAGCGATTACCATATCAACGGCAGTTACAATGAATCACTTGCCATGGCTGTGTTGAGATATATTGATACAGATTATAAAACTGCCAGCCTGAAAGAGATCTCCTGTCGTTTAAATCAGCCGAATTATAAAGTGAGTAAACTGATAAAAGACTTCACCGGTAAGAACTTTAGCGATTTGTTGGTTGAAAAACGCCTGGATGTGTTGATCCATCTCCTTAAGCATACTAATCACTCTATTATTGATGTTATTAATATGACGGGTTATGAAAATGCCTCGCATTGTTATAAAGTATTTAAAGAGAAATATAATATGAGTATTAAGGAGTATCGTGATCTGAACTCCTGAATAGTAAATTGGCTCACAGCGTTCATGCTATTGCATGTTTTTGTAATAAGTAAAATCGGCAACAGCCGATATATAAAAAGGCAAGCTGGGTTATAACACGAGTGGCATTCTTTAAATAAAATCAGATAAGCAATAAAAATAATAATTTTATTTATTTTATATCTCTTACCCGATGGAGTCTGAAGAATGAACCCCAGAATTATTATTCCAGGTGTTATCTCATGTTTTCTGCCTGCGACCTTATGCCATGCGGCCAATCTAAGCGACGACGGCAGCTTCCAGTTAAATGGATATGGCATGGTGGCTGGAGATTTTCAGAGCGAACTAAACCGTCCCAAAAACATGTCATTGCATACCGACCCCACCGGACCTAATCAGGATCCTCGTGGCAAAATGGGCGATTTAGGAAACAGTTTCTGGCACGATTACTGGACATCGCTGGCTATCACTAAAAAATGGCAGGGTCTGGCTTCTCCTGAGCAATGGGCTGATTACACCTATGAAATGGTGGGTTACGGCGATAAAACGGTAGAAACGGCACAGAATTATGGGCGCTTTGGTGGACTCTCTTTTCTTCCCGAGGGCGCAAACATTTGGGCTGGGCGTCGTTACCTCGATCAACGTATTAATATCTTTGCTTACAATACCAAAGAAGTGCATATTGATTCCGGCCTCGGTTATAACAGTAAGAATTTTGATTTGAACGTTGGTACCGACCAGATCGACTGGTCCAGCGATACCGCGCCGCAGGCGATAGAAGGCTCGCGGCGCATCGTTGATATGGCTTATCGTATCGATCAGACAGAACTGGGTATGACCTATGTTAAAGAAATTGATGACCCATTGGGCACTGGCAAGCAGAAAGCAATTAGTTTTTCCGCGAAATACAGCATGCCGTCTTTTTGGGGAGTGGCAAAGGGACAATCGACAGTCAAATTACAGTATGGTAAAGGGGTTATTGCTCCTTATCTGAACACCAGTCGTATTACCGTCCTTAGCGAAGAGGGCGATTCTTCAATGCGTTTTTCCACCGATGGAAATTTGACGTTGTTTGATGATTTTGCCGTCTCGCCGGCTTTCATCTATGAATATACCAAGCGTGAAAAAACTGCTGACCGAACCACCTTTATACCTGATACAGGTTATTCAGGGGGGGACATGACCTATGGTTCCGCAAATGAAACCGGGATCTTTACCGGCGTAAACGTTAAACAAAATATTCATCACCAAAATCTCTCCATGTTGTATGAAGTCATGGTGAATAACACTATCAATAAAAATGGCGTCGAAGGTGCCAGCGGCGTCGGCTACAAAATTGCCGCCGGCCCGGCCCTGCAGCTGGATGTTTTACCGTATGTCGCGCCGATTCTCAGTTTGACGGTTACCTACGCAGGCGGGGACAAAGAGGTCACGTTATTGCCGGAAGACTCGGAGTGGCGAGTCGGGTATCGAATGGAAGTCTGGTTCTGAATCATTACTACATCACTACAGGATATTACCCTATGAACAAACACGTCGCTGCTATGCTGACGATGCTTATTATTCCGTCTGCTTTTGCGCAAACACCTTTAACAGACAGCAAAACTATCGTTATTAAACCCAGCGCTCTGGCCGTCGAGATGGTGCCTGATATTGCCTATTCATTTACGCAAAATATCATGGGACGACCGCTCCAGTTAACGATGGATTTGCTCAAGCCTTATGCTGATAAACCGTTACCCGCAGTAGTATTTATTACCGGCGGCGGCTTTCTCGATGCGCCCAAATCAAAATTTATCGGTCAGCGGGTCGATATTGCCCGGGCCGGTTATGTCGTCGCCAGCATTACCTATCGGGTCGTACCAAATGTGACTTTCCCGGGCATGGTTGAAGATGCGAAAACGGCGGTCAGATTTTTACGCGCCAATGCTGAAAAATTAGGCATCGATCCCAACCATATCGCTGTGATGGGCGAGTCGGCGGGTGGGTATTTAGCCGCCATGGTGGGTACCACCAGCGGCCATAAGGAATTCGACCAGGGAGAGTATTCAAGTCAAAGCAGCGATGTGCAGGCGGTGGTTGATCTCTATGGCCTGTCCGATCTGACGAAAGTCGGCGCTGACTTTTCTGCGGACATTCAAAAAGCGCATCAGTCACCGGCCATACCAGAGGCGATGCTGGTTAATGGTATTCCCTGGCAAGGCGGTGGCGCGATCTCCGCCTATCCCGAAAAGGCGAAACGAGCTAATCCCATCACCTGGATTTCGAATAAAACGCCGCCTTTTCTGCTCATGAACGGCGATGCCGACAATGTGGTTTCACCCAGCCAGTCAACGCTTTTACACGAGGCACTGGTAGCGAAAAAAATACCGTCCACCCATTACGTGGTGAAAGGGGCGGATCACGCAGGTTTGATGTGGTATCAGCCTGATGTATCAAAAATTATTATTAATTTTTTAGACCAAAATCTCAAAGATAAGCATCAATAATACGTTACAGGAACAGGTAAATAAGATGAAAAAAATATTTTTGTGCTGCGCTGCCGGCATGTCAACGAGCATGGTGATGAATAAAATGAAGCAAGCGGCCGCAGCGAAAGGCATTGCTGTCGATATTATTGCTGTTTCAATGGATGATTTTGACCGCACGTTACCAAATTACGATTGCTGTCTTTTAGGGCCGCAGATTAAATATAAATTCGAAGAATTTAACAAAAAGGCCGCTGCGGTGGGTAAGAGAGTCGCCGTTATCGATAGCATGGATTACGGCATGATGCGTGGCGATAAAATTCTTGATGCGGCGCTGGCGCTGCTGGATGAATGTTCACTCAACAAGTAGGGCACCCGTATGGATATGGAAGCAACCGTCATGGAACTCATCATTAACGCCGGTGAGTCCCGCAGTCTGGCGATGCAGGCGCTGCAAGCCGCCAGAAAAGGAGTGTGGCAGGATGTTGATAGGCTGATGCAGGACGCCGCAGATGCCGCAAAACGCGCGCATGATGTACAAACCATGCTTATCGGTATGGATGAGGGCTGTGGCAAAGTACCGGTTAATCTTATTCTGGTACATGCCCAGGATCATATAATGACCTCTATGCTCGCGCGGGAGTTGATCGCGGAGCTTATTGAGGTTCAGCGCCAGCTGCAACATCGCAACTGATAAAATATGTCGCCGCCTGCAGCTCCGGCGGCGACAGCCGTCAAATATTCTCCAGACGAATACCCCGCGTTTTGGGGCCGAAGATCCCTACCGACAGCATCACCATCAGCATACTGACGACGATAAAGCTAATCACCCCCGGCGTGCCGGCGTATTGCAGAATAATGCCGATCAGGATGCTGGTCACCGCGGTGGAGAGTCGGCTGAACGAGTAGCAGAAGCCGACGGCGCGGGCGCGAATATGGGTCGGGAAGATCTCGGCCTGATAGGCGTGGTAGCTGATGGTCAGCCAGGCGTTGGACCAGGTGATCATAAACCCGCAGATCACCAGCAGGATCGGGCTGTTTTGCAGGGCGAACAGGGTCCCGAAGATGACGGTCATCAGCGCGGAGAGGACAATCTGCCACTTGTTCTCAAAACGATGCACGAAGCGGGTGCAGAACAGGCAGCCCAGCGGATAGGCGAGGGTGATAAAGAAGGCGTACAGCAGACTGTGGGTGATGCTGGCTCCCTGACCGGAGAGCAGCGCCGGCAGCCAGTTGCCGAAGCCGAAGAAGCCGATCGCCTGGAAGAAGTTCATCACCATCAGCATCAGGGTGCGCTGCCGATACTGCGGCGCCCAGATCTCGCGGAAGGTGCCGCGTTTGACGACGCTCTGTGCCGCATGCGCATGCTTCGGCGACGGCGTCAGACCACAGCGGGCTTCCATCTCACTCATCACCGCATGCGCGTCATCATGCCGCCCTTTGCTTTCCAGCCAGCGCGCTGACTCCGGCAGCTTTTTGCGGATAAACCAGATCGCCAGCGAGAACAGCGCGCCAAAGATGATCACCCAGCGCCAGCCGCTGAGGCCGAAGAGGGTGGTCGGAACCAGCATCCAGGACATCAGCGCCACCGCCGGAACCGACAGGAACTGGATGAAGAAAGCGAAAGCAAAAGCTTTATTGCGCAGATGGGTTGGCATCCATTCGCTGAGGTAGGTGTCAATGGTCACCAGCTCAATGCCAAGGCCGATCCCCACCAGAAAGCGGAAAAAGATCACCCCTTCCGCGCTGCTCTGCGTCGCCATCAGCAGCGAAAAGAGGCCGTACCAGGCGAGCGCCACCATAAACGTCAGACGGCGCCCCAGCCTGTCCGCCAGCGGCGCCAACAGACTGGCGCCAATAAACAGCCCCATAAAGGTGGCGGAAGCAAAGGCCGCCTGATCGGCAATCCCGAATATCCCCGCCTGCCCGGTGTGGAAAATCCCGTCGGCCAGCAGCCCTGCGCTGATATACCCGGTCTGGAAAAGGTCGTAGAGCTCGAAGAAGCCACCGAGGGAGAGCAGGGTGATAAACGACCATAACCCGACGGAGGCGGGCAGCGCATCAATGCGCCCGGTTAAGCTGGCGTGCGGTTGTCCTGGCGAGGCATAAGGCGCGCCGCCGAGAACCTGGGTGGTAGACATGGTGTTGTATTCCTCAGGATGAATGGTTTGCCTGCTAATGTTAATTGATTGTTAATAGTTTTAAATTTTTAATCCTACGCGTTAGCCGCAATCTTTAGCGCAAGATCGCGCGGTATAACGTGAAAAATGCGATTCATGCTGGTTTTCGCCGCATGCCAGGCGAAGAATTGAAGTAAATCACCGCGGACGGTATTTCCCGTTGTGCGATTCGCCAACCCGCGGGAAAGCGGCTAGAATGGCCTCCTCGCAGGAGGTTAAAAGAATGTTAAACAATGGACGTATGGCGTCGAATTCTGAGCAGACAGAGACGACGGCTGAGTTTCGCTTTACCCGTGTGATGGCCGAGCAGGCGGCGCGGGCGCGTCTGACGCTCGATGACGATCAGCTGTCGCTGATCGCTCGCCTGGATGCTCTGGGCCAGCAGCTGTTGTCCGCGGCGGGTACGCCGCAGGGGTTGTATGTCTGGGGACGGACCGGGCGGGGGAAAAGTTTTATCCTCGACCACTTTTTTGCCAGCCTGCCGCTTGCCGCCCGGCGTCGGGTCCATTTTCATCACTTCTTCCGCGAGCTACATCAGCGGCTGAATGCCCCCGGGGCGCCCGATCTGCAGGCGGTGATGAGGCAGATGACCTCTGGCTGTCGCCTGCTGTGCTTCGACGAATTTCATCTTCACGACCCCGCCGACGCGATGCTGATCAAGGTCTTACTGGAGCATCTCTTTCAGCGCGGCATTGTGCTGTTGGCGACGTCAAACTATCCGCCGGAGATGCTGCTGCCCAATCCGCTGTATCACGATCGCTTTTTACCGTCGATCGCGCTGATCCGCGCCCACCTGGCGGTCGTCGCGCTGAACGGTGAGGAGGATTATCGCCAGCGTCATCTGAGCGTCGATAATGCCTTCTGCAGCGGGCGGATGTGGGTTAATCCGAATGCACAACAGCGTCAGCTGTACGATCTGCCGTCGCTGCCTGCCGAACCGGTTTCGCTGGCGGTAGGTTATCGCACCCTGCTGGCGGCCGCGGCGTCACCCACTCTGCTCCACTTCACCTTTGCCCAGCTCTGTCAGGCCGCCACGGCGGTGATGGACTACCTGGCACTCAGCGAAAGCTATACCGTCTGGTTACTGGACGAGGTGCCGCCGCTGGCTACGGTGGGGCCGGCGGCCCAGCAGCGCTTTATTAACGTGATTGATGTGCTGTATGAAAAGCAGATCCGCCTGCTGCTGGTGACCTGCTGCGATCTGGAGACGCTGGTGGCCGAGGTGGAGCTGGAGGATATTCAGCGTACGCGGAGTCGCCTGCAACAGTTGCCGCGGGCGGTGTGAGAAAAACGCCCCGGCGGCTGCCGGGGCGGGGGGATTACAGATCGAAACGGTCGAGGTTCATCACCTTGGTCCAGGCGGCGACGAAGTCATGGACGACCTTCTGCTGCCCGTCGGCGCAGGCATACACTTCCGCCAGCGCGCGCAGTACTGAGTTGGAGCCAAACACCAGATCCACGCGGGTGGCGCTGTACTTCGCTTCACCGGTTTTACGGTCGCTACCGGTAAACAGCTCCGCGTGGTCATCGGCCGCTTTCCAGACGGTGGCCATATCCAGCAGGTTGACGAAGAAGTCATTGCTGAGCACGCCGACGCGGTCGGTAAATACCCCGTGTTTGCTGCCGTCGTAGTTCGCGCCCAGTACACGCAAGCCACCGACCAGCACGGTCATTTCCGGGGCGGTTAGCGTCAACTGCTGGGCTTTATCGATCAGCAGGGTTTCTGTCGATACACCGCCTTCGATACGGCGATAGTTGCGGAAGCCATCCGCCAGCGGCTGCAGCAGGTCAAACGACTCGATGTCGGTTTGCTCAGGCAGGGCGTCGACACGGCCTGGGGTAAACGGCACGTTAACGCTAACGCCTGCCGCGGCAGCAGCTTGCTCAACGCCGACCACGCCAGCCAGCACGATGATATCGGCTAACGACGCTTTGCCGGAGGCGCGCTGAATCGCCTGCAGAGTCGGCAGCACCCGGCTGGCGATAGCATTGACCGGCCAGTCTTTCTGCGGGGCGAGGGCCAGTCGTGCACCGTTGGCGCCGCCGCGCTTATCGCCACCGCGGAAGGTGGAGGCGGACGCCCAGGCGACCGAGACCAGCTCACTGACCGACAGGCCGGCGCCGGCGATGGCGGTTTTCAGGCTGGCGATATCCTCAGCGCTCGGCTGGTGGGTCGCTGCCGGCAGTGGATCCTGCCAAATCAGATCTTCTTTCGGCACTTCCGGACCGAGGTAACGGGATTTTGGCCCCATATCACGGTGGGTCAGCTTGAACCACGCCCGGGCAAACGCCTCGTTAAAGGCCTGCGGATCGTTGAGGAAGCGGCGGGAGATCTTCTCAAACTCCGGGTCGAAGCGCAGGGTCAGGTCGGTGACCAGCATGGTCGGTTTGCGCTTTTTCCCCGGATTAAACGGATCCGGGATAATTTCCGGCGCGTCTTTGGCTTCGAACTGGATAGCGCCAGCCGGGCTGCGGGTTTGCACCCATTCGTATTTAAACAAGTTCTCGAAGAAGTAGTTGCTCCACTGGGTGGGCGTCTGCGTCCAGACCACTTCCAGACCGGAGGTGATGGCATCCGCACCTGCGCCGCTGCCGTAGCTGGAGTGCCAGCCCAGACCCTGCGCTTCCAGTGGGGCGGCTTCTGGCTCGGCGCCGACGTGGCTGGTTTCAGCTGCGCCGTGGGTTTTGCCCAGCGTATGGCCGCCGGCGATCAGGGCGACAATCTCTTCATCGTCCATCGCCATATTGCCGAAGGTGGCGCGAATGGCAGCCGCGGCGGACAGCGGCTCGCCGCTGGCGTTCGGTCCCTCCGGGTTAACGTAGATCAGCCCCATTTCGGTGGCGCCGATGGCCTGTTTCGCCAGGCTTTCCGGGTGACGGTGGGCCAGCCACTCTTTCTCATCGCCCCAGTCGACGTCCAGATCCGGTTCCCAGACATCTTCACGACCGGCGCCAAAGCCAAAGGTGCGGAAGCCGGCGTTTTCCAGAGCGACGTTACCCGCCAGCATGTAAAGATCGGCCCAGGAGATTTTCTGGCCATATTTCTGTTTTACCGGCCACAGCAGGCGACGGGCTTTATCGAGGCTGACGTTGTCAGGCCAGGAGTTCAGCGGTGCAAAGCGCTGCTGCCCACGGCCCGCGCCGCCGCGACCGTCAACGGTGCGGTAGGTGCCGGCGCCGTGCCAGGCCATGCGAATAAACAAGCCAATATAGCTACCCCAGTCTGCCGGCCACCACTCTTGTGAGTCGGTCAGCAACGCTCTGAGGTCAGCTTTCAGCGCGGAGTAGTCGAGCTTTTTAAACTCTTCCCTGTAGTTAAAATCCTCACCCAACGGGTTGGAACGACTGGAGTGCTGGTTCAGCAGATCGACACGCAGCTGGTTAGGCCACCAGTCGCGGTTGCCGGTGCCGCTGCCGGCGCTCTGTTTTGGCGTCTCGGCGTGGAAAGGGCACTTCCCGGCGGATGCGTTGTTGGATGGGTCGTTAGACGTGCTCATATCAGGCTCCGTTTGCTTTTGTGAATGCCATTACGATATACACTGCTACCAATAAGCGATATTTGAATGAGTCTACGGATTTAATAGCTAATTCCGTTCAACGAAGGGCGAAATACCCTCTCATGGGACCTGGCGGATCCAGGGTGTAAAATAAACCTCACCATTAACCATAGACGTAACGAGACGGCAAAGGAAACGATCTGCAGCATTCTGGCAATCGGAATGCTAATTGTTTGAGATATGACAATTTTACTGCGAGAAAAAGATGAGGGTTGTCTGTTGAGCAACCGTTGCGAATGTCCGGTGCAGGGGTTGTTGCCTGACACAGAATAAGCTAATACTTAGGCACCATGTGACTGGCGCTAAAGACAGAATACTGTTGGGGAGCATGGTCGCCGTCGCCGCGCGCCTGGGCATTACCGATATCTGGAGATAAGTTATGCCTGAATTCGCTTCATTAATGGCCTTTGCCGCGGTGGCGCTGGGGTTGGTGTTAACCCCAGGCCCCAATATGATGTATCTCACTTCGCGTTCGATTTGCCAGGGAAAACGCGCTGGCTTTATCTCCCTTGCCGGTGTGGCTGTGGGGTTTTTTTTCTATATGTTGTGTGCCGCGTTCGGCATCACCGCGTTGGTTTTCGCGGTCCCTTACGCCTACGATGCCTTGCGTTTATGCGGGGTCGCTTATTTGCTCTATCTGGCGTGGCAGGCGATTAAACCGGGAGGGCGGCCGATATTCGCGGTGCGCGATTTACCCGCGGACAGTGGGCGTAAGCTGTTTCTGATGGGATTTATCACCAGCCTGGCGAACCCCAAAGTTGCCATCCTGTATCTGTCCCTGCTGCCGCAGTTTATCACCCCCGGACTCGGCAGCGTGCTCAGTCAGTCGTTAATATTAGGCTGTACCCAGGCGATCATCAGCGTAGCGGTGAACGGCATGATTATCTTGCTGGCCGGGCAGGTGGCGCTATTTCTTGGGCGGCGGCCGGGCTGGCAACAATTTCAACGCTGGCTGATGGCGACGGTACTGGCCGGGATGGCGGTAAAGATCGCTTTTGAGGCCAGAAAATAAGCGGGTTGACCGTGTAAACAGATGCCAGCAATACCGTTTGCTGGCTACCCTCGCACCCTGAAGCCTTTCTTCCACACAGAAAGGCTTCCCACGCTCTAACATGCTGAAACATTTCTGCCAGATCATTAGCAACCTTTCAGTAGGGCTGGCGCCGCGATAAGGCTATGCTTCCCGGCCGTTACGCTGTTGGTTTTTCTTGTGATTCAGGTGATGTACCGCTAATGCCCCTTTTGAGAGATGAAATTCGCGACCACTCCGCGGAAGAGATGCTGTTTATCCGCCGGGCCGCAATTGCTTTTCTGCTGGTGGTGGTCTGCTTTGGCGTGCTGATCGTCAACCTCTACCATCTGCAGGTGGAGCAGCATGATTTCTACCAGACCCGATCGAACCAGAACGACATTAAGATGCTGCCCATCGCCCCCAGCCGCGGGCTGATATTCGATCGCAACGGCATTCCGCTGGTGCAGAACATTACCCTGTATCGCCTGCAGGTGATCCCGAGCAAAATTCCCGATATGGCCGCGCTGCTGCAAACCCTGACGCCGATCGTCGACCTGACGCCGGATGACATCGCCAGCTTCCGCGACGATATGCACCACAACAGCCGCTATAAAGCGGTGACGCTGAAGTCCGACCTCAGCGACGTGGAGGTGGCGCGCTTCGCGGTTAACGAATTCCGTTTCCCCGGCGTGACGGTGGAGAGCTATCAGCAGCGCGAATACCCGTACGGCGCCGAGCTGGCGCACGTGGTGGGCTATGTGTCGAAAATTAACGACAACGACCTGCAGCGGCTGGCGAAAGACGGTGAAGAGGAGAACTATGCTGCCGACCACAATATCGGCAAGCAGGGGATCGAGGGCTATTACGAAAAAGCGCTCCACGGCACCACTGGCTATCAGGAAGTGGAGGTGGATAACCACGGCCGGGTGGTGCGTCTGCTGAAAGAGGTACCGCCGGTGGCCGGGAAAAACCTCTACCTGACCCTCGACCTGCACCTGCAGCAGTATATTGAGTCGGTGCTGAAGGGGCAGCGCGCGGCGGTGGTGGTGGTCGATCCCCGGGATGGCGGCGTGCTGGCGATGGTTTCCAGCCCCAGCTACGATCCTAATCCCTTCGTCAAAGGCATCGGCTATCAGGCCTATAAATCGCTGCTCGATAATCCGGACCGGCCGCTGATCAACCGTGTCACTCAGGGTCTTTACCCGCCGGCCTCGACGGTGAAGCCCTATATGGCGCTGTCGGCACTGTCCGCAGGGGTGATCACCCCGAACACCACCTTCTTCGGCGCACCGACGTGGACGCTGCCGGGCACGGAACGCCGCTACCGCGACTGGCTGAAGACCGGCCACGGGATGCTCAACGTGACCAAAGCCATCGAAGAGTCGGCTGATACCTTTTTCTACCAGGTCGCCTTCGAGATGGGTATTGACCGGATCCATGAGTGGCTGAGCAAGTTCGGCTACGGCCAGTCCACCGGCATCGACCTTAATGAGGAGTATGCCGGGGTACTGCCCAGCCGGGCGTGGAAACAGCGGGTGCATAAAAAGCCCTGGTACCAGGGGGATACCATCTCGGTCGGCATCGGCCAGGGGTACTGGATCGCGACACCGATCCAGATGGTCAAGGCGCTTACCACCCTGCTGAACAATGGCAAGGTGCAGGATCCGCATCTGCTCTACTCGATGAAGCAGGGCAATCATGTGGAACGTTATCAGCAGCCGGCGAACCTGCCGCAGGTGGGTGATCCGACATCGCCGTACTGGGGCATTGTGCGCAACGGCATGTATGGAATGGCGAATCTGCCCAATGGCACCGGCTACAAGCTGTTCCATACCGCGCCGTACCAGATCGCGGCGAAATCCGGTACCTCGCAGGTGTTCAGTCTGAAGCAAAACCAGACCTATAACGCCAAAATGATCCCGGTGCGTCTGCGCGACCACATTTTCTATACCCTGTTTGCCCCTTATCAGCATCCGAAGGTGGCGATGGCGCTGATTCTGGAGAACGGCGGCGGGGATGGCGTAGTGGCCGGACCGACGGCGCGCGCCATTCTGGACCACATCTTTGTTCCGCAGCAGGCGTCATCCGCGGCGGCTGACGTGCCGCAGCGTGACAGCGCCGATGCCCAGTAAGCGACGGGACTTATTCCTGACACGCATCGTTCATAGATATTGGTTATTTGTCCCGCGGCTTTCCGGGCGGCATAGTGATGGCAGGAACATGACCCGGAGCGAGGAGGAAGGGTGACACGTAACCGATTATTGCTGGTTCAGACCGGCACGCCGCCGGCAGCCATCCGCGAGGAGCATGGCGATCTGCCGCACTGGTTCCGTACGCTGCTGGCGCCGTGGCAGGCGCAGCTGACCGCGGTGCGGGTGTTTGAAGATGAACCGCTGCCGGCGCCGGATCGCCAGACCGTGGCGGTGCTGACCGGTTCGTGGGCAATGGTTTCTGACCGCCTGGCATGGAGCGAACGGACCGCCGACTGGATCCGTCAGGCGGTGGCTATCGGCATGCCGCTGTTCGGCGTCTGCTATGGTCATCAACTGATGGCCCATGCGCTGGGCGGTGAGGTGGCTTACCATCCTGCCGGGCGGGAAAGCGGCAGCAAAACGATTGCGCTTTCGCCGTGGGGTGTCGATGACCCGCTGCTGAGCGGCCTGCCAGCGACATTCCCCGCGCATTTGAGCCATTTGCAAACCGTGACCCGTTTGCCGGAGGGGGCAACCGTGCTGGCCGCATCCTCCCACGATCCCCACCAGATTGTGCGCTACGGGCCGCAGGCGGTCTCCACGCAGTTTCACCCGGAATTCACCGTGCCGATTGCCCGCTCGCTGATCCGCTACCGTGAGGCGGTGCTGCAGGCGGAGGGCATCGACCCGCAACAGTTACACGACGAGGTGCAGGAGAGCCCGCAGGCCGCGGCGATCCTCACCCGCTTCGTCAGCGACTTTCTGACCCCGGATACCCCGGCCATTAATTCCCTGTCGTGAACAGCACCCGCCAGCGGCGACGCCGGCGGGTCATCTCACGCCACAGGGCGACCACTTCTTCAACGCGCAGCGCGTCAGCCGCCTGCGGCGTCACCCCCGGCAAGTTATACTCCTGGCGCAGTGCGTCCAGGGCGCGCACCTGCGGCTCTACCCGGGTGTGGGCCTGAGCGGCCAGCCGCTGCTGTAACAACCTGAAGGTCGCCTCATCCATGGGGTCCAGCTGGCGCAGAAAGGTTTTACAGCAGCGGAGGAGTTCTCCGGGACGGCGTTCCGGGGACTGGAGCGCCATCAGCAGCCCATCGCGATCGGCAACGCGCTGATAGCGGCAGCTCACCACATAGCCTATCTGCTGCTCCACCCGCAGGCGCTGGAAAAACGGCGGCTCGCAGAACTGCGCCAGCACCCGCAGGGCCGCCAGCGAAGCGCCTTCCGGCAGCGGAAGAAAGACCAGTAGCGCCGTGTCGCCCCGGGGATAAGCCAGCCGCTCGACGCCGCCGCGGCAGGGGGCCGGAGCGGGCATCGGCGGATTAACCGGGACGGTAAGCCGGCTCAGCTGACGCGCTACCCACTGCGCATCTTCCGCGCTGCCGCCAATCAGGGCCGCCAGCCAACCTTCCTGGTGCGCTGACGTACCCAGCCGTTCGGGGAGCTGGGCCATGAGATGACGGATCGCAATACTCTCCGGCGGTGGGGGCAGCGGGGCGACCGAGAGCGCGAGCTGCCGCACGATGGCCTGCAGAATCGCCTCCGGCCGTTGGCCGGACGCAGGCAACTGCAGGATCAGCTGCCAGCTGCCGTCGAACAGATGCCACTCGCCGTGTCCCCCGGCATGGCGCAGGGCGGCAAGTAATGGACGCAGCTGTTCCCCGCGCGCCAGCCCCCCGGCCGGCGTGGGCGAGCAGTAGAAGGGCGGTCGCAGCAGGAGCGTCGGCGGCTCTCCCGGTGACGGGAGGTGACGCAGTGGCGCGGCTTCCGCCGGGCTTTCGGCCACGAGCTCGCCAGCGGCCTGCGGATAAAAAGCGAATGCCAGCGCCGGGTCAGAGACCGGACGTGGCGACCAGCGGCTGAGCGGCAGGCTAAAGCCCTGGGTGGCTACCGTTGCTCCGGGGGGCTGCGTCTGGCAGGCCAGGCTGACCGTGGGGGCGGCCAGCAGGGCGGCGCAAAAATCGGCGAACCCGGTGGGCGGCGCCCCGGGGGCAAAGCCGAATGCCCGCTGGCGCAGCTGATCGAGGGGCGACAGCGCCTGAAAACGGCGCCGGGACAGCTGATAGTAGTGTTGCTGCTGCTCAGGCGTCGTCTGCTGTAGCGCCTGCAACCAGTGGGTTATCTGCCGGTCGACCTGTTCCGGCCGGTCGCTGGCGAAAATCAGCGCCAGCCAGCCGAAGTGCTGATCCTGATACAACCAGTTCAGCGTCACGTCCTCGGCCAGCCCGCGCTGGCGCAGGCCGGCCATCAGACTGCCTGGGGCTTCATCCAGCAAAAACTCGCGCAGTAACGTGACATTGTCACTTAAGGCGATCAGCGGACAGCGCCACAGCGCGGGCTGGCTGGAGACGGCCAGCTGCTGTTCAGGGGGCTCGCCCAGACTGATCGGCGGCGCCGGCGGCGGTGCCTCGCCCGCAGCAAGCCCGGCGGCGAAACGCGCCGCCAGTTCGCCTAGGCGCTCCAGCGGCTGCGGTCCCTGCAGCCAGAGTTGCATCCGGCGGGCGACGTAGTGGCTGCGGTGAAAATCGCGTAAGGCCGCCTGTAGCGCGAGGAAATCCTCCCCCAGCGACCCGGCGTCGCCCACCTGAAAGCGGCGAAACGCCGCGGGCGCGATGGCGGCGTGGCGCACGGCGGCTTCCCGTCGCGATGGCTCATGCAGTTGGATCAGGCGGTTTTCAGCGTCGATAACCGCGACTTCGCGTTGAATATCGTCCCTGAGCAGCAGCGGCGCCTGCAGCATCTCCTGCAGGCGCGCGACGCCGTCAGCCAGGCCCTCGGCGGCGACCTCGAAAAAGAAAGCGCTGTGGCGGGCCAGGGTGGTGGCATTCACATTCCCTGCCTGGCGCTGCACCCAGCCCATCAGTCGTTCATCATTGCGGTAGCGCTCACCGCCGTAAAACAGCAGGTGTTCCAGCAGGTGCGCCAGACCGGGGAAGTGCGACGGTTCGTGGTGGCTGCCGGCGGCAACTCGCACCAGGGCCGCCGCGCGATCGGCCTGCGGCTGATGAACCAGGGTGGCCTGCAGGCCGCCCGGCAAGGTGACGGTGCGGGTCGCCAGCGTCATTACAGTTCCCGGGTTTTGTAGATCAGCTGCGAGCGGGTACGGTTGCGGAACTGCAGCTGGCTGACTTTGATGTCGCTGCAAGCCGCTTCACGCCGGGCCTCGAGGATTTTGTGATGATGCGGGGATTTGCTGCACACCGGGTCGGCGTTATCGGCGCTGCCGGTCAGCATAAAGGCCTGACAGCGGCAGCCGCCGAAGTCTTTCTCTTTTTCATCACAGGAGCGGCACGGCTCCGGCATCCAGTCATACCCGCGATAACGGTTGAAGCCGAACGAGTCATACCAGATCGATTCCAGACTCTGCTCCAGCACCGACGGGAACGCCACCGGCAGCTGGCGCGCGCTGTGACACGGCAACGCAGTGCCTTCCGGGGTGACGCTAAGGAAAATCGATCCCCAGCCGCCCATACAGCCTTTCGGGCGTTCCTCGTAATAGTCCGGGGTGACGAACAGCAGGTTGGTGAGGTTGCCGCTGGCGGCCATTTTCTGCCGGTAATCGGCGACCACCTGCTCGGCGCGGGCGATCTGTTCCCGGGTCGGCAGTAACCCCTCGCGATTGAGAAACGCCCAGCCGTAAAACTGGCAGGTGGCGAGCTCGACGTCATCGGCTTCCAGCTCAATGCACAGCTCGATAATTTTATCGAGCTGGTCGATATTGTGCCGGTGGAGGACGAAGTTCAGCACCATCGGGTAGTCGCGCGCTTTTACCGCTCTGGCCATCGCCAGCTTCTGCTGGAAGGCTTTTTTATTGCCGGCAAGAGCGGCGTTGAGCACCTCATCGCTGGCCTGGAAGCTAATCTGGATATGGTCCAGCCCGGCCTCGCTGAAGGCGTCGAGTTTGCTCTCGGTTAGCCCAATTCCCGAGGTGATCAGGTTGGTATAGAACCCGAGGTCGCGCGCGGCGCGGATCAGCTCCGGCAAATCTTTACGGGTCAGCGGCTCGCCGCCGGAAAAGCCCAGCTGTACGCTACCCATCGCTCGCGCCTGGCGAAAGACCGCGATCCATTGTTCGGTGGTCAGCTCCTTTTCCTGCCGGGCGAAGTCCAGCGGATTGGAACAGTAGGGACACTGCAGCGGGCAGCGGTAGGTCAGCTCCGCCAGCAGCCACAGCGGCGGATTGACGGCGGGTTTATTCTGGCTCACGGCAGGTGATCCACTTCTGTTGACAGGCGATCTGCAGGAACTCGACGACGTCGTCATCGACGCCGCCGGCTTCCGGGAAACGTTCGTTAAGCATGGCGATAATCGCCGCGACGTCGCGCCGGCCATCGACCAGCTCGAGGATCGCCGCGGCGGTCTCATTGAGTTTAGCCATTCCCTCCGGATAGAGGATCACATGGCTCTCCTGGGCGGCTTCCCACTGCAGGCGGTAGCCGCGACGAAAGACAACGATGGACGTTTTTTGCATGATTACACCAGTCGGGTCGTGTGCCAGGCCGCCTTGTCGGTGACCGTATGATAGGGCGGGCGCTGCAGAGCGTAGGCCATGGTCATGGCATCGAGCATCGACCACAGGATGTCGAGCTTAAACTGCAGGATCTCCAGCATCCGGTTCTGTTTTTCAGCGCTGTCGCAGTAGGTCTTCGCCAGCGCCAGACCATGCTCAACGTCGCGGTTGGCCTGGCTCAGACGACTGCGGAAGTAAAAATAGCCTTCCTCTTTGATCCACGGATAGTGCTGTGGCCAGCTGTCGAGGCGCGACTGATGGATCTGCGGGGCGAACAGCTCGGTCAGGGAGCTGCAGGCCGCCTCCTGCCAGCAGGCGCGACGGGCGAAGTTGAGATAGGCATCCACCGCGAAGCGCACGCCGGGCAGCACGTGACGCTCGCTGAGCAGGTCGTCGCGGCTCAAACCGACCGCTTCCCCCAGCCGCAGCCAGGCTTCAATCCCGCCATCTTCGCCGTGGCTACCGTCGTGGTCGAGGATCCGCTGCACCCATTTGCGCCGGGTCTGCGCATCCGGGCAGTTGGCCATAATCGCCGCGTCTTTCAGCGGAATGGTGGTCTGGTAATAAAACCGGTTCGCCACCCAGCCCTGAATTTGCTCGCGGGTCGCTTCGCCGTTATGCATGGCGATATGGTAAGGGTGGTGAATATGGTAGAAGGCGCCTTTGGCCCGCAGAGCCTCTTCAAAGGCCTGCGGCGACAGCGTGTCGGTGATCAGCATGCGGTATCCTGAAGGGTGATAGCCATCCCGTCCCAGCTCACTTCAATCCCCTGTTGCGTTAGCGCCTGGCGCTGGGGAGACTGCTCGTTAAGGATCGGGTTGGTGTTATTAATATGAATGAGAATTTTGCGTTTTGCCGGCAGGGAGGCCAGCAGGGCCATCATCCCGTGCTCATCGCCGAGCGCCAGGTGGCCCATATCGCGACCGGTATTGCGCCCGACGCCGGCGGCCTGCAGCTCGTCATCCTGCCAGACGGTGCCATCGATCAGCAGACAGTCCGCTTTTTGCAGCCACGGCAGGAGGGCTTCATCCGGCTCACCCAGCCCCGGGGCATAGAACAGCGTCTGCCCGTTGCGGCGGTTTTCGATAAACAGCGCCACGTTATGGCCCGGCAGCGGCCGGTCGCGATACGGCGAATAGGGCGGCGCGTTGCTGGCGATAGGCACCGCGGTAAACTGCAAATCAGGACAGGCGTCAACGGTAAAAGGCTGCTGCGGGGCGATGGGATGATGCACCAGGCCGCCGTTCCAGTGTCGCAGCATGGTAAACACCGGGAAGCCGGTGGAGAGATCCTCATGAACCTCCGGGGTGCACCATACCTGGTGCGGGCAGCCTTCGCGCAGGCTCAGCAACCCGGTGGTGTGGTCGATCTGGCTGTCGGTGAGAATAATGCCGCCGATAGACGTCCCGCGCAGCACGCCGGGTTTATTTAACTCGGGGGTATGGGCAATCTGCTGGCTGATATCCGGCGAGGCATTGCACAGCACCCACTCTTTGCCGTTATCGCTGACGATGATCGACGACTGGGTGCGGGCGCTGGCCTGAATGGTGCCGTTGCGCAGGCCCTGACAGTTGGCGCAGTTGCAGTTCCATTGCGGGAAACCGCCGCCGGCGGCGGAGCCGAGGACTTTAATTAACATGAAGACGGACCGGGTAATGAATGAAGATGCCCGCGCGAACGGCGGGCGGGGCGACTAGCGGTTAGAAATGTACAGCGTCACTTCCAGACCGAGACGTAAATCGATAAAAGCAGGTTTCTTCCACATGTTTTGTTCCTCTTAAAAATGACAACAGGCCTCACGGATAATGGTGGATCTGTGACGGCCGCCGCATATTGCGCTTCACCGGGAGAGAGATCAACCCGGAATATGTAAGGAATTAACTTTATGTTTACAATATAACCTATTGTTGCCAAACATTTTTTAATACCTGCAGCCAGTTGTTCCACAACAGCTTATCCAGCACCAATTGATCATAGCCATTGTTCCGCAAGGCATTGATAAGCCGCGGTAAGCCGGCCACATCGCCCAGCTCGTCCGGCAGGGTGATGCCGTCAAAATCCGAGCCGAGAGCCACATGATCCTCACCCATTATGTTAATAAGATAGTCGATATGCCGGACAATGGTGGTTAAGGGCGTGTCGCTGTCACGCCGTCCGTCGGCGCGCAGGAAAGCATTGCCGAAATTGACGCCCACTACGCCGCCGCTGTCGCGGATCGCCCGCAGTTGCCGGTCGGTCAGATTGCGCGGCTGCGGGCACAGGGCGTGGGCATTGGAGTGGGTGGCCGCCAGCGGGGCGGTGGAGTGGCGGGCAGTATCCCAAAAGGCCTGTTCATTCATGTGCGAAACATCGATCTGCATCTTCAGGGCGTTGGCCTGAGCGATGAGCGCAATGCCCTCGCGAGTGAGACCCGGCCCGCTGTCCGGGCTGCCGGGAAAGGCGCCGGTGACCCCGCAGCCGAAGCGATTGGCGATGTTCCAGAACGGACCAATGCTGCGCACCCCGGCGCGATAAAAGGCCTGCAGATCTTCGCCTTGCGTGTCGAACCCGCCAGCACCTTCGATGTGCGCCACCATCGCCAGCGCGTTATCCTGGCGACAGCGTTCGATATCCGCCGCGCTCAGGCACAGCCGCGCGCGGCTGGCGTCATGGGCGCAAATCGCCTTGAGGATAGCCAACTGCTGCCAGAGGATCGCCAGCGGATCCCACTCCTCGCTGGCGTACTGCGGCGCCACGCGGGCGATATACTCCTGCGGCGGCACAAAGAGGGCGAACAGGCCGCCGGCCAGCCCGCCCTGGCGGATACGCGGATAGTCGAGATGGCTGTTTTCTATCCCGGCAAAGAAGGCGCTTACCGGATCCTCACGATGGTGAAGCCAGAGATTCAGCAGCAGGTCATTGTGACCATCAAAAATCGCCATAGCGGGTTCCTGCGTTCTTAAGTGGTGAAAAATGCCTGCCACGGTAACGGATTTATCTCCTGGGGCAAGCATAAATTCACATGCCCGCAACAATTGCCAACCTCGACTCTGTATCACACTGTATCTCGCGGCGCAGCGCTGACATTAAGAGATAAAAATGGCCCCGGTCGGGCACATGGCGGATACAAATTTCCGCTTAACTGGTCACGTACTCTCTTGATGATGATAAAAGGTGAGAAAGTGATGAACAGATTATCCCTGATCCGCTATACCAGCGCCGCGGCGCTGGGGTTATCCACCCTGTGGTCCGCCGCCGTTTGCGCCGCTGAAGACGCGGGGGCGTTCGACAAAATCCAACAGATCCGCGCCGGCGATCTGAATATGGGCTACGTGGATATTGGCCCGCGCGACGGCCAGCCGGTGATCCTGCTGCACGGCTGGCCCTACGATATTCAGAGCTATGCCCAGGTGGCGCCGGCTTTAGCGCAGAAGGGTTACCGGGTCATTGTGCCGTATCTGCGCGGCTACGGCACGACCCGTTTCCTCTCCGCCAGCACGCCGCGTAACGGTCAGCCGTCGGCGATGGCGGCCGATATTGTCCATCTGATGGACGCCCTGAACATCAGGCAGGCGGATCTGGCCGGCTTTGACTGGGGGGCGCGCACGGCGGATATCGTCGCCGCGCTGTGGCCGCAGCGGGTGAAATCCCTGGTCTCGGTGAGCGGGTATCTGATCAGCAGTCAGCAGATTGGCGAAAAACCGCTGCCGCCGCAGGCTGAGCTGTCGTGGTGGTATCAATTCTATTTTGCCACCCCGCGCGGGGAGGCCGGCTACCGGCAGAACACCCACGACTTTGCGAAATTTATCTGGCATCAGGCGTCGCCGCAGTGGCAATTCAGCGATGCGACCTTTGCCAAAACCGCCCGGGCGCTGGATAACCCGGACCACGTGGCGATCACCATCAGCAACTACCGCTGGCGCCTGGGGCTGGAGAAGGGGGAAGCGAAGTATGCCGGCTATGAACAACGGCTGGCGGCGCTGCCGCTGATAACCGTGCCCACCATCACCCTTGAAGGGGCGAATAACGGCGCGCCGCATCCGGCTCCCGCCAGCTACCGGGCTAAATTTACCGGGAAATATGAACACCGGGATCTGCAGGGGGCGGTGGGCCATAATCCGCCGCAGGAGGACCCGGCAGACTTTGTCCAGGCGGTGGTGGACGCCGACCGTTTGTAACCCGCACCTTGCCGGCGGCGCGACATTGCGCTTCCGGCAACACGGCTTATGCTTGTGAAGAGTTAATTTTGCCGCAGGAGCACCCTTTGGAGCGTATTGACCACATCCTGGTCGTCGATGACGACCGCGATATTCGGGAACTGATTGTCGACTATCTGGAAAAATCGGGATATCGCGCCAGCGGCGCGGCGAACGGCAAAGCCATGTGGTCGGTGCTCAAAAATCATCAAATTGACCTGATTGTGCTGGATATCATGATGCCGGGCGAGGACGGCTTAACGCTCTGTCGCCAGCTGCGCGCCAACCCGCAGCAGGATATCCCGGTGCTGATGCTCACCGCCCGCACTGATGACAGCGACCGGATCCTCGGCCTGGAAATGGGGGCTGACGATTATCTGATTAAACCTTTTGTGGCCCGCGAACTGCTGGCGCGCATCAAAGCTATTTTACGCCGTACCCGGGCGCTGCCGCCCAATCTGCAGATCACCGAGGCGGGCAGGCTGATCGCCTTTGGCGACTGGCTGCTCGACACTGCCGCCCGCCACCTGCTGGATGACAGCGGCGCCATCGTCGCCCTCAGCGGGGCGGAGTATCGGCTGCTGCGGGTGTTTCTCGACCACCCCCAACGGGTGCTGAACCGCGACCAGCTGCTGAATCTGACCCAGGGACGCGACGCGGAACTGTTTGAGCGGTCAATTGACCTGCTGGTGAGCCGACTGCGCCAGCGGCTACGGGAGGATGCCCGCGAGCCGGCCTACATTAAAACGGTGCGCAGCGAAGGCTATGTGCTGTCGGTGCCGGTCTCCATCCGCGAGAGGCATGAATGAGGTTTTGGCCCGCCTCGCTGCAGTCGAGGCTGATGGCGCTGCTGTTTCTGGCGCTGCTGCTGGCGAATACTTTAACCCTGTCGCTGCTGTTTTATGAGCGCATGAGCAGCGCCCGCAGCGTGATGCTGGACAACCTGGCCTCCGATGTCGCCACCAGCGTGGCGATCCTCGACCGTTTGCCGGCCGCTGAGCGCCCGCAATGGCTGCCGAAGCTGGCGCGCGGCAACTATCGCTATCTGCTGGGCGCCGGAGAGCGCGGCGACTACCCGGACAGCTGGCGTGCCCGGGACGCGGCCCGCTCCCTGCAGGAGGCGCTGAGCGCGCAGTATCCGGTCAGTATTGTGACGATCCCCGGCCCCCGGCAGCATATTCAGGCCCATATTACCCTCCACGACGGCGCCCCGTTGACTCTCGATCTGTGGCCGAAGCTACCGGCCATCGCCCGCTGGCTGCCGGTGGTGCTGATTGCTCAGTTTGTTCTCCTGCTGGCCTGCGCCTGGTATGCCGTTCGCCAGGTGTTGCTGCCCATCACCCGCTTTACCCGCGCGGTGGATGCCCTTGAACCGGCCAGCGACACGGCGGGAACCATGGCCGAGCAGGGGCCGGAAGAGGTCCGCCGTGCCGCTCGCGCGTTTAACGCGATGCAGGCGCGCATCCACGACCATCTGCAGGAGCGGGCGCGGATCCTCGCCGCCATCTCCCACGATCTGCAAACCCCGATCACCCGAATGAAGCTGCGGGTGGAGATGGCCGACCAGCCGGAACTGCGCGATAAGCTGCTGCAGGATCTCGACAATATGACCCGTCTGGTGCGGGAGGGCATCGCCTTCGCCCGCACCTCGCAACCGCTGGCGGAGGCGCGCCAGCGGCTGAACCTTGACGCCTTTCTCGACACCATCGTCTGCGATTATGCCGATGTCGGCCGGCCGGTGCGCTTTTGCCCCGAGGAGACCGCCGGGGTGGTGTGGATCCCACCGCAGGCTCTGCGCCGGGTGATGACTAACCTTATCGATAACGGGCTGAAATTCGGTACGACGGTCACGGTAACCCTGACCCGCGACGCCGCCGGGGATATCACTCTCCATGTGCTGGATGAGGGGCCGGGGATCCCGGAGGCCTCGCTACAGGCGGTGTTGCAGCCGTTTTATCGCCTGGAGGACTCGCGCAATCGCGATACTGGCGGCACGGGTCTGGGGCTGGCGATTGCTGCGCAGCTGGTCAGCCAGATGAACGGCATGCTGCGTCTGACCAACCGCCCGCAGGGCGGCCTGGACGCCAGCGTTCGTCTTGCCGCGGCGGGATTGTATCCTGCTGTATCTCCGGCGCAGACGGATAACTAAGCCGACAATTCTCTCGCTTTCCAGACACATCCGCCTTACATGCCCTTGCGGTAATGTCGTGGCTGCCACTCTCGGCAGCGACGGCATAATGAGGAGAAGGCGATGTCGATATTAATTGCATTTTTGGGCGGAATGTTAACCCTGCTGAGCCCCTGTACGCTGCCGGTGATCCCGCTGCTGTTCGCCAGCGTCCGGGGCCGACGGGGGCAGCTGGCGATTATGCTGGCTGGAATGGCGCTGATGTTCGGCGCGGTTTCGTGGCTGGTGACGGTCGCCAGCGGCTGGGTGGTGAATTTGACCCTCGCAGGCCGCGGCCTGGCGCTGGCGTTCTTCGCCCTTGTCGGGCTGAGCTTGCTTTCGCAGCGCGTCGCGCAGCGGCTGACTTCACCCCTGGTGGCGCTGGGAAATCAGCTTAACAACGCCAGCTCACGCCAGCGCGGCTGGATCGGATCGCTGCTGGCCGGGCTGGCGGTGGGCCTGCTGTGGGCCCCGTGCGCCGGGCCGGTATTGGGGGCGATACTCAGCCTGGGCTTTGTGCATCCGGGGCAGGCGACCACCGGCGGGTTGCTGCTGGCCTACGGCAGCGGCGGGGCGCTGATGTTATTCCTGCTGGGGTGGTGTGGTGCAGCATTGATCGCCCGACTGCGTCGCGGGCTGGCGTTCGGCGAACGGCTGCGCCGGCTGGCGGGGGTGGCGATGCTGGCCTCGGTGGCGCTGATCGCCAGCGGCGGCGATCGCTATCTGCAAAGCGCGGGAGGATGGAGTCAGGCGCTGGAGCAGCGGCTGGCCGCCCGTCTGCCGCAGCCGGAGCAAAAGACCATCCTCCAGCCCATCGCCGCGCCGCAGCCCAGCAGCGCGATGCCCTCCCTGGCGAGAGGCAGCGCGTGGCTCAACAGCCCGGCGTTAACCCCGGAGCGTCTGAAGGGCAAAGTGGTGCTGGTGGATTTCTGGACCCGGGAATGCATCAACTGTCAGCATACCCTGCCTTACGTACGCGACTGGGCGAACAAATACCGCGCGGCCGGGCTGGTGGTGATTGGCGTCCATACCCCGGAATATCCCTGGGAGCGTTCGCTGCCTCTGCTGCGCCAGGCGGTGAAAGACTGGCGGATAACCTACCCGGTGGTGGCGGATAATGAGTACGCCATCTGGAACGCCTTCGGTAATCAGTACTGGCCGGCGCATTACATTTTCGACGCTCGCGGACAGCTGCGTTATACCGCCTTCGGCGAAGGGGATTATGCCCGCCAGGAGCAGGTGATCCAGCAGCTACTGCAGGAGAGCAAAGCCTGACCCGCGGTGTAGACGTCGGGCGGACGGATCCCTCGAGCCCCTATACCTGATGCCGGGCGGCGCTGCGCTTGCCCGGCCTACACGAGCGCGCAGGGAGAATGTAGGCCCGGTAAGGCGCAGCCGCCACCGGGCATCGAAGCGGGAACGGCGCAGAATGCCCATTGCCGGGCGGCGCTACGCTTGCCCGGCCTACACGAGTGCGCAGGGAGAATGTAGGCCCGGTAAGGCGCAGCCGCCACCGGGCATTGAAGCGGGAGAGGCGCTGGATGCCTGTTGCCGGGCGGCGCTGCGCTTGCCCGGCCTACACGAGTGCGCAGGAAGAATGTAGGCCCGGTAAGGCGCAGCCGCCACCGGGCATTGAAGCGGGAACGGCGCAGAATGGCCATTGCCGGGCGGCGCTGTGCTTGCCCGGCCTACACGAGCGCGCAGGGAGAATGTAGGCCCGGTAAGGCGCAGCCGCCACCGGGCATTGAAGCGGGAACGGCGCACAATGCCCATTGCCGGGCGGCGCTGTGCTTGCCCGGCCTACACGAGCGCGCAGGGAGAATGTAGGCCCGGTAAGGCGCAGTCGCCACCGGGCATTGAAGCGGGAGAGGCGCTGGATGCCTGTTGCCGGGCGGCGCTGTGCTTGCCCGGCCTACACGAGCGCGCAGGGAGAATGTAGGCCCGGTAAGGCGCAGCCGCCACCGGGCATTGAAGCGGGAGAGGCGCTGGATGCCTGTTGCCGGGCGGCGCTGTGCTTGCCCGGCCTACACGAGCGCGCAGGGAGAATGTAGGCCCGGTAAGGCGCAGTCGCCACCGGGCATTGAAGCGGGAACGGCGCAGAATGCCCCTTGCCGGTGACTGCCGGACGGTTCCCTCTCCCTTCAGGGAGAGGGTTAGGGTGAATGGAAGTGGCGTGACACTGTCACATCTCGACCCACCCCTGCAGGGCCTCGGTCATTAGCTCGCCGAGCAGCGCCACGGCGGCGGAATGCTGTCCCTCTCGCGTGGTTTGTTGCAGGTTAACGGCCAGGCTCCCTGGCGATGGCAGTCGCCCGGCGACGGTGCGCAGGTTGCCGGGCATGCCAATGCGGGTGCGTATCGTCAGCCCCAGGCCAGCCTGTACCGCCGCCCAGATGCCGTTCAGGCTGTGGCTGACGAACACCACCTGCCAGGGGATCCCCGCGGCATCGAGACAGGCAATAGCGCGAGAGCGCATCAGGCACGGGCTATCGAACATCACCAGCGGCAGCGGCTCACCGGACGCCAGCAGAGCACCAATATCCAGGTCAGGATGCGCAATCCACGCCAGCGGGCAGCGACCCAGCCCGGGGCCCTGATCTTCGGTTTGCCACAGCAGCGCCAGATCCAGCGTCTCCTCCGCCAGCGCCTGGCGTAGCGGAGTATTGCGGTCCACCCTGGCGACTATCCGCACCTGCGGATGGTGCCGTTTAAACTGCCCAAGGATCCCCGGCATCAGCGATTCGCCAAAATCTTCCTGCATACCAAGGTGGATCTCGCCGGTGAGCCGCTCGCCCTGCAGCGCGCGCAGGGTTTCATCATTGAGTGCCAGCAGTCGTCTGGCGTAGCTCATCAGCTTTTCGCCTTCCGCGGTGAGCACCAGATGCCGCCCCTGTTTGGCCACCAGCGCCGCACCGCACTGGCTCTCCAGCTTCTTAAGCTGGGCGCTGACGGCGGAAGTGGAACGCGACAGGCGCTGCGCTGCCTGGGCGAAGCTGCCGCACTCCATGCCGGTCACAAAGCTGCGCAGGGCGTCGAGATCCAGCCCCGGTAAGCGTTTCTCCATCATCATCCTCATTTTCAGGATGTTTATCCTGAACGTTGTTATTTTCGGGATAGTACTGTGGCATCGCGAAAGGCAGGCGTCAACGGGCCCTGCGACCAGCCAGGGAGCAGAGAACGTCAGTGGCGCGGAAAGAAATAAAAAAGCCGATAAGGGCATTATCGGCTTATTGCAGGCAAGGCTGACAGCGGGGCGGCAGGCGCCGCCTCGCCAAGGCAGGTTATTGCGCCAGCAGCTCCTGAGCGGTGTGTTCCACCAGGTTCAGCAGCACCTTCACGTCATCCAGCGTCACCACCGGGTTCAGCAGGGTCAGTTTCAGGCAGGTGACACCGTTGTGCTCGGTCACGCCAACGTTAGCGCGGCCGGAAGCCAGCAGAGCATCGCCGACACGCTGGTTAAGCAGGGCGATAGCCGCCGCGTCGCTCTGCGCCATCTGCGCCGGACGGGAACGGAACAGCACGCTCGCCAGCTGCGGCTGCATCACCAGCTCCAGCGTCGGCTGAGACTTCACGTACTCCGCCACGTTTTTCGCCATTGTGACGCCGTGATCGATGATCGCCGCATACTGTTTCTGGCCGAGCGCTTCCAGACCCATCCACAGCTTCAGCGCATCGAAGCGACGGGTGGTCTGCAGCGACTTAGACACCAGGTTCGGTACGCCGTGTTCTTCATCGAACTCGGAGTTCAGATAGGCCGCCTGATAACGCATCAGCTCGTAATGGCGCGCGTCCTTCAGCAGGAAGGCGCCGCAGCTGATGGTCTGGAAGAACTGCTTGTGGAAGTCCAGGGTAACGGAATCCACCAGCTCCAGACCGTCAAGGTAGTCGCGATACTGCTCAGACAGCAGCAGCGCGCCGCCCCAGGCTGCGTCAACGTGCAGCCAGATCTGATGCTCCGCAGCGATACCGGCGATGTCGCGCAGCGGGTCGATAGCCCCCGCGTCGGTGGTGCCGGCGGTGGCGACGATCGCCATGATCTGCTCGCCGTTAGCCTGCGCTTGCGCAATCTTCGCTTTCAGATCGGACACGTCCATCCGCGCGAATTCGTCGGTTTTCACCAGCGTGACCGAGCGGTAGCCGAGGCCCATCAGCGCCATGTTCTTCTGCACCGAGAAGTGGGCGTTTTCCGAGCACAAGACTTTGTACTTGCGGATATCCCCCGGCAGCCCATCCTGCTGGATAGAGTGCCCCTGACGGGCAAAGAAGGCGTCGCGCGCCAGCATCAGGCCCATCAGGTTGCTCTGGGTGCCGCCGCTGGTGAAAACGCCGGCGTCGCCAGCCGGATAACCGACCCGGGCGCGCAGCCATTCAATCAGCTTCATCTCAATGATGGTTGCCGACGGGCTCTGGTCCCAGGAGTCCATGCTCTGGTTGGTGGCGTTGATCAACACTTCCGCCGCCTGGCTAATCACCAGGCTCGGGCAGTGCAGGTGCGCCACGCACTGCGGGTGATGCACCGACAGGCTGTCTTTCAGGAAGTACTCGATCGCACGATCAATCGCCGCCTGGTTACCCAAACCCTGTTCGTTAAATTCAAGGGAGATACGCTCACGCAGCTCGTCAACGCTTTTCCCCTGATACATCTCAGGTTGCTTCAGCCACTGCACAACGGCCTGGCTGGTCTGCTCGATAACCTGCTGATAGGCCTCAACGCTCTGCGCTGAACCAGCAAGAATCGGATTCAATGTGGACATGGTGGTCACTGACTCCACTCAGACCGGCTTTACGCCGGCGGCCAGCAGGGCCTGTTCAAATTTGTCGAGGAACACATCCAGTTCCGCGTTGCTGATCAGCAGGGACGGCAGCAGACGCAGCACGCAGCCGTGACGACCACCGCGCTCGAGGATCAGGCCCGCTTCAAAGCATTTCTTCTGCAGCAGGGCAGAGAGTTCGCCGTCAGCCGGGTAGCAGCCCATGTGATCCTGAGCTTCGTTCGGCTTGACGATTTCGATACCGATCATCAGACCAAGACCACGTACGTGGCCAATGACCGGGTAGCGTTTCTGCAGCTCGGCCAGTTTGCCTTTCAGCCACTCGCCCTGGGCAGCGACTTTGTCGGCAATCTTGTTGTCGCGCAGATGACGCAGGGTGGTCAGACCGGTAGCCATCGCCAGCTGGTTGCCGCGGAAGGTGCCGGTGTGGTGACCCGGTTCCCAGGCGTCGAACTGTTTTTTAATGCCCAGCACCGCCAGCGGCAGACCGCCACCGACCGCTTTCGACATCACGATGATGTCCGGCTGGATACCGGCGTGTTCGAAGGCGAAGAATTTACCGGTACGGGCAAAGCCAGCCTGCACTTCATCGACGATCAGCAGAATGCCATGCTCTTCGGTCACTTTGCGGATGCGCTGCAGCCACTCGACCGGCGCCGGGTTCACGCCGCCTTCACCCTGCACGGCTTCGAGGATCACCGCCGCCGGTTTACGGACGCCGCTCTCCACGTCGTTGATCAGGTTTTCGAAGTAGTAGGTCAGGGCTTTCACGCCGGCTTCGCCGCCGATGCCCAGCGGGCAACGATACAGGTGCGGGTAAGGCATGAACTGGACTTCCGGCATCATGCCGTTAACCGCTGCTTTCGGCGACAGGTTGCCAGTGACGGACAGCGCGCCATGGGTCATCCCGTGATAGCCGCCGGAGAAGCTGATCACCGCCGTACGGCCAGTGTATTTTTTCGCCAGTTTCAGCGCGGCTTCCACGGCGTCAGCGCCGGAAGGACCGGTGAACTGCAGGCAATACTCTTTCCCTTCGCCCGGCAGGCAAGAGAGCAGGTATTCGGAGAAACGATCTTTTAACGGGGTAGTCAGATCGAGGGTATGTAACGGCAAGCCGCTGGTAATGACACTTTGGATGCTCTGCAATACATCAGGGTGGTTGTGGCCCAGAGCGAGAGTACCGGCGCCCGCGAGGCAGTCCAGGTACTGTTTGTTATCCGCATCCGTCAGCCACACGCCTTCAGCTTTAGTGATAGCCAGCGGTAACTTACGCGGGTAACTCCTGACATTCGATTCGAATTCGGCCTGACGGGCCAAAAAGGTTTCGTTGTTTGCGTCTAATAAATCGGCACGTAAAGTATCAATACGGACTTTATCCGTCATCATATCACTCCCACAACCAGCATTGCGGTTGAACGCTGGTTGAATAATTGGTCTAAGGAATTGAATTGGCATTCATAAAGCGCGCACAATATATGGCTTTTTAAATCCGCATTCAACGTTTTATTGATTGCGCTATTTTGACGTTATTCTTACCGGGGTAATAATTAACGTAACCTGCTGAATTATAATAGAACAACTGCGTGTCACGATAACCCTTTAAAGTGTAATTATTAGTGAGAAAGTCTCTATATTTTTATTGCCGCTGCGTTAAAACGCTGACGGCATGCGTTCCGTCAGCGATAGCAAGACTCAATGCAGTTCAACCGCATAATTTGTTAAAGGTGTGACTTTTTTCACCAACTTATTGTTATATAAAAACTGTTCATAAGCTTCATAGCGCGGTTTATCCAGTGCCGCCGGATCGGTGGCGAACAGCGGCACGGTTTGCAGCCACGCCTGGTGGTTGAGTTCGGTTTTCAGCTCCGGGTGGGCGGCGGCAAACGCCTCCCAGCTCTCCTGCGGATGGGCGCGCAGATAGCTCACCCCGGCCTGCAGGGCGGTGAGGAATTTACGGATCCTGGCCTCATGAATCGCGTCGCGATGGGCGACAATCACCAGCTCGTCATAGGTCGGTACGCCATAATCTTCGACGTTCATCACCACCGGCGTTTTGCCCTGCAGCTTCAGCTCCTGCGCTTCTATATTACGATAGCCGCCGATGACTGCGTCCACCTGGCCCGCCAGCAAGGCGCTGGTCAGCTGGAAATTGACGTTAACCAGTTTGATGCTGGCCGGATCGATACCCGCGTGTTGCGCCATGGTCGACAGGGTGGCCTGCTCAATGCCGCTGACCGAGTAGCCCACCTTCTTGCCTTGCAGATCTGCCGGAGTTTTGATGTGCTTATCCAGGGCGATCACTGTGTTCAACGGCGAGTTAATCAGGGTTCCGACGCGCACCAACGGTAACCCTTCGTCAGCGAAGAAGTGCACCTGCGGCTGGTAGGTGATGGCCAGATCCGCCTGACGGGCGGCCACCATGCGGGGAGGCAGCGCGGGATCGGAGGGAGGGACAATCTTGACGTCCAGCCCCTGAGCCTTAAAGGCGCCGATCTGCTCGGCCACCATAATCGGCGCATGGTCGGGGTTAATGTACCAGTCCAGCACCAGCGTCAGCGGTTCATTGGCCAGCGCGTGGCCGCTGAACAGAGCCGTCAGGGTTGCCCCGGCGAAAAGCGACTTTTTCATCTGTTTTCCTTTATTACTTCATCTTTATTCCGGTGACCAGTCGATCAGCCGGTGCAGCAGGGTATCTACCGCCAGCCACAGCAGGAGGGTCAGTAGCACTAAAATAAACAGCGCGGCGAAGCAGATATCGGTTTGCAGCCGCGCATTGGCATTGAGCATGACGTAGCCCAGCCCCTCAGCGGAGCCGACCCATTCGCCAATAATCGCGCCGATGGGCGCCACCGCCGCCGCCATCCGCAGGCCCGAGCCCAGCGCGGGCAGGGCAGCCATCAGGCGGACATGCCGCAGCTGAGCGCCAAAGGAGGCGTTCATGCTGCGCGCCAGATCGAGATATTCCTGGTTGACCCGTCGCAAGCCATCAAAGAAGGCGGAAGTCACTGGAAAGAAAATCACCAGCACGGCCATTGCCACTTTGGCGCTCATGCCAAAGCCCAGCCACAGCACCAGCAGCGGGGCGAGGGCAAAGACCGGAATCGCCTGACTGGTGAGCACCAGCGGCATCAGCCAGCGCTGCAGGCGTGGAGAGAGGATCATGCCCAGCGCCAGCGAGACGCCGAGCGTTACGCCCAGCGCCAGGCCGCTCAGGATCTCACTGAGCGTGATAAGCGTGTGCCAGCCGAGATAGGCGCGATTAACCCACAGCGCCTCGGCGACCGCCATCGGGGAGGGTAAAAGAAAGTGAGGAATGCCGCTGCGGCTGGCCAGACCCCAGAGGATCATCAACCCGCAGAACACCATACCTCCCCGCCAGAGACGTCCGGTCATGGATGAGCCCTCATCAGTTGCTGCAGCAGGGCGGCCTGGCTGTTCAAGAGATCGGGCGCGTCCGGCGCGCGCGGAGGTGTGCCGGCGAGGTGATGGCTGTCATCGATGTCGCCGTCGGCCGCCGAGAGGACCAGCAGGCGGTGGCTCAGCCGGCAGGCCTCCAGCGGATCGTGGGTGATCAGCACCACCGTGCGACCAGCCAGCAGGGTGGCTGCCAGGGTTTGAATGCGCGTGCGGGTGAGGGTATCCAGCGCCGAGAAAGGCTCATCCATCAGCACGATGGGGCGATCCTCATACAGGGTGCGGGCCAGCGCGGCGCGCTGACGCATGCCGCCGGAGAGGGTTGCCGGCCGGGCGTCGGCGCAGGACGAGAGCTCCACCTGGTCAAGCAGGGCGGCGACCCGGGCGCGATCGACTTTTTCACCGCGCAGCCGCGCGCCGAGGGCGACGTTGTCCCGGACGCTCAGCCAGGGGTAGAGCAGATCTTTCTGCCCCATCCACGCCAGACGGCCCTGAATCGGCTGCCCATCGCTGGCGACCACCGCTCCACGGGTGGCGGGCGCCAGACCGGCCATTACCCGCAGCAGGCTGGTTTTGCCAGCCCCGCTGGCGCCGAGCAGCGACACCCACTGCCCGCCGGGGACCGTAAACGACAGGTTGTCGAACAGCCGGCGGTCGCCGAAATGCAGGCTCAGGCCACGGACCTCGATACCCGGCGCCGTCACGCCCGGGTCTCCGCCGCCGCGTTGAGGCCCATCTGCCAGAACTGCGCCTCAAGGCGGGTGGCGGTGGTAAAAATCTCGCTCAGCTCAGTGAGCCGGGCCTCGCTCCCGCGCTGCTGCCACACCGTTTCCAGCAGCGCCAGCGCGGCGTTGACGCCGTGCAGATAGCCTTCATCGCCATAGTTGCGGATCCACGAGGCGTAGGGGTTATCGTTCAGCCGGGTGGCGGGATGCTGCAGCAGGCCGAGACCGATTTCCGCATAACCGGCTACGCAGGGCATCAGCGCGACCAGCAGATCCAGCGCGTCACCCGAGTGGCCAATATCCAGCACGTAGCGAGTATAGTTAATGGTTTCCGGCGCTTCAGGCTGGGTAGCCATCTCCTGCTCGCTAATGCCCCACCGGGCGCAGTAACCGACGTGCAGCGGCAGTTCGTTGAGGATGGCGTTCATTGAGGCGGCCGCGGCCCGCATCTCCGGCAGCGTGCGCAATTTACTCACCAGCAGCGCGTAGCTGCGGGCAAAGTGGATCAGAAACAGATAATCCTGGGTCAGGTAGCGACGAAACGCGCTTTCCGCCAGGGTGCCCTCGGCAAGCTGCTGGACGAAAGGATGCGCCACATAGTGCTGCCAGTCAGCGGCGGCCAGCTGGCGTAAACGGCCGTAAAGACCATGGCTAAACGCGGGAACAATCACAGGACCTCCAGTCATTCAGGGGAGATCCGGGCGTGCAGGGGTGTGAACAGGCAATGGCGGTAATGCAGGCAAAATTGCCGACCCGTCCCTTCGCTGGCATGACCCAGATCAGGTTCAAAGGGTTCGGCTTGCGCCATCTCAGCCCTCACGGGACACCCCTCGGTAGCGCTATGTTATACGACATTCACCTTTTGAATACAATCACCGCGCTGTCCGGTATTGCGATGGCATGTTTCTGTGATAGCCAGCACTTTTTCGTATAAAAATAACCTAAAAACAGGCGGCTGCGCGTTGGTGAGCATTATTCTCTTACGTTATATTTTCATTATCCCGTTGTGATAATCCTGTTCGCCACGCGTGTTGTGCGCGCCCCAAAGCCCCGGAGTGAGCATGAAATTTCCGCTGTCCACGCTGGCGCTTCTGTTCCTGTTGTGCCCGCCTGGTGATGCCGCCGATCTGTTCGATGCGGAAGATGGCATGCTCGATATGAGTCAGTATCTCGCGGAAAACCGTTATGGTTTTCTGCCGGTGCCGCTGGCGATCACCGAGCCGGCGATCGGCTATGGCGGAGGGCTGTTTGGCCTGTTTTTACACGGTAAAGGCAGCCGGGAAAGTGGGCAGTTTATTCCTCCGCCGCTTACCGCCTTTGGCGGGGACGCCACGCAGAACGGGACCTGGTTTATTGGCGGCGGTCATCGCCACACCTGGCAACATGACCACATTCGTTACCTGGTGGGGGCGGGTTACGCTAACGTTAATCTGGATATCTATTCCGGCGATACGGGCGGCTTCAGCCACGGTAAATCGGTGCAGACGGAGACCAAAGGCATCGCTGCGCTGCAAAAACTGCTGTTTCGCGTGGGCGACACGCCGGTATTCCTCGGAGCTTCGCAGGTATATGCCCGAGCGGATGTCTCTAGCGACAACCCGGTGGTCAACCGGGTCTGGCAGCAGGTGCTCGGGCAAAACAGCACCTCTTCGGCGCTGGGGGTGGTGGCGGAATATGACACCACCGATAATATTTTCTATCCTCAGAGTGGGTTAGCGCTGAAGGGCGAATATCGTTTTTTCCGTTCGCTGCTTGGGGGCGATTATCACTACAACACTTTCTCGCTGGACGGGAAGGTTTTTATTCCGCTCAGCCACACGCTGACGCTGGCGGTCGCGGGCAATTATCAGTCATTAACCCACCATGATAACCCTCTGATGCCGATGGCGCGTCCCTATATCGCGCTGCGCGGCATTTCGCGCTACCGCTATCAGGGCGACTACGTGGTCACGGCGCAAACCCAGCTGGCCTGGGCGTTCACCCCGCGCTGGATCCTGCAGGGATTCGTTGGCGCGGGGAGCGCCGCTGACACGGCGGGCGCGCTAGGGGAACAGTCAGAGGTGGCATGGGGGGCCGGTTTTCGTTACCTGATTGCACGACAGTACGGTTTGCGTACCGGGATTGACGTGGCGTTCAGTGAGCATGAGCAGGCGGTCTATTTCAATGTCGGTTCGGGTTTATAACTACACATGAGAATAACAATGAGAGCATCCGGAACGGTGTTAACGCTGCTGTTGGCGGCCTGTGGCGCGTCGGCCGCGGAGCAGAGCGAGAGCGACAGCGACAGCTATTTTCCGATATGGGGCGATGAGGCACGCGCCCGGGGGTATTCGATCCCGTTACCCTACGGCGTCAACCTGAGCTATATGAATATCCGTCAGGATATCATGGTCGACAGTATTACCTTTTCTGGGCTTAAGCTGGGCAACCATCCCATTCCCAGCGATATGTTCGCCATCGATGCCGGGCACACCCGCGAGAAGAGCAAAACCGAAAACCTGCGCCTCGATATGTGGGTCTTTCCGTTTCTCAACGTTTACGGGCTGGTGGGGCATACCCGCGGGTCGTCTGTTTCCCAGGTCTCCGTGGATTCGGATCCTTCGCAGTTTCGCGGTCTGGATCGGGTGATCGCCGGCGCGGTTCACCAGCTTTATCAGAGCGGAAAACTGCAGAATATTGATTTTACGCTTGATTTCAAAGGAACCACCTGGGGAACCGGCTTTACGCTCGCCGGGGGATACGGCAACTGGTTCGGGTTAGTAGACACTAACTACACCCGTACTGATTTCGATATTCTCGACGGCAGCATCTCGGCGGTCACCGTCTCGCCGCGCGTCGGCTACCGCTTCAGTTTTCAGGGGATCGACGGGCCGTCCCACCTCAGCCTGTGGGTCGGGAGCATGTATCAGAACGTGCAGCAGGAGTTTAAAGGCGATCTGGCCGACCTGCATATGCCGCCAGAGCTTCAGCCCCTGATTGCCGCGGTCAATAAAGACGGCGAGGGGAAATTCGACGTCAAGCAGAAGCTGACCTCACCCTGGAATATGCTGATTGGCGCCCAGTATGAAGTCACCAAAAACTTTAACGTGCTGACTGAATTTGGTTTTAACGAGCGCAATAGCTTCTTTGTCTCTGGTGAATACCGTTTTTAACTAAAACTGCTGGCGCCATCTGCCGGTAAGATGCGCGCTCTTTTGTTGTTGTGGAGAGGCTATTGATGCGTAAAGCCTTATGGCTGCTGTTTGCACTGTCGCTGCCGGCGCTGGCGCAGGATCCGGTGCTGCCCGCTGTGACGGCGATCCATCCGGTGCCCACCCTGGGTGAGCTGCCGCCGCCGGAGTCGCTGCGACCGTGCTGCGCTTTTGGTTACGACCTGCACGTGCGCGCGGTGGGCATCCCGATCCCGGTATACCAGATTGGCAATGTGCTGACCCTGGATACGCTTGGCAAGCACCATTACAACGACAGCGCGTTCGGGGCGGTGAAAAACCTGCTGGGGCTCAGCGAGGAGCAGAACGGGCTCATCTATACCCGTCGCGGCGGGTTTATTGATATCGCCCATGTGCGCGATACGGCGGACTACACCTTCTATCTGTTCAATCGTATTGCGCCGACGCTGGGCCAGGCGGGGCGGATCTTCTATAGTGAAGAGCTGGGCGTGCGCCGCGTTCAGCTGAATGCCTTTACGCCGCCGGCGGGCGTCAGGCAGCGCTATCAGCTGGCCGCCTGGCTGGCGGGTCATCTGGCCTTCGAAATTGCCCAATGGCATGAAATTGCCCAGTGGTATGGCTTCCAGTCTGTCCCCGGGTTTTCTGAGGAGATCTCCGCTTTTTCGCCAGAGGATCTCTACTCCAATTTACTCGGCGCCAGGCTGGCGATTAACGTGATCCTCAGCGGGCACGGAGGTTCGCTGGAAGACTATAACCAGGCCATGGATGCGGCGCTGAAACAGGTGCTGACCCGATTGATGGTGGCGACGCGAGGGGAGACGGAAGCGATGTTTCAGCGGATCGACGGCGACTGGTGGAACAGTCACCGGCGGGTGCCGGATAAGTTTCTGGTGCTGAAACGTAACTACGATCTGCAGGAAAATCGGCTGCCGACGCCGGTCCCTTTCGAAACCCTGCCGCCGTATCGCCTGACTATGCCGGAGCAGGTTGGGGGGTTCCGCTTACGCGACCTCGGCGAACTGCAGATCTACCCAGGGCATGATATGCAGGCGCTGCCGGTTCCCGCGCAATACTATGGCGCCGGCGCGTTCCAGGCGCTGGCGGATAGCGCACGTGAGGCGGATAAGACCCAGCTGTCACGAATTGAAAAATAGCCGTAAAGGCTCAGGGCGAGCGCCCTGAGCCAGTGAGTTAGCGGAAGTCGACCCAGCAGGCGCCGTTGTCGGCAGACCGTACACAGTTTTCCACCCAGCGCACGCCGAATGCGCCGGCGCGAGCGTCCGGATACCAGAAGTCGGCCAGCAGCGCTTCATCGCGACGGTCGGCGGCATCCATCGCGATGGCGAAACGGCGATAGAGATTCGACCATGCCTCAAACAGCCCCTCCGGATGACCGCCGCCGATGCGGTCATCCTGACGCGCCAGCGGATCGAGATAGTCCATGCCGCGCTCGAGGATGCGTACCGGCTCGCCCTGGATTTCATAGCGCAACTGGTTGGGCTGCTCATCCCACCATTCGAGACTGGCTTTTTCACCGACGATACGCACCTTTTGCCCGTGCATGGATCCGCAGTTAACGGCGGAGCTCCACAGCGAGCCGACGGCGCCGTTGTCATACTCCATCAGCACATGGGCGTTATCTTCCAGCGGCGCGCGGCTTTTGACGAAGCTTTGTCTGGCGCACATCAGCCGGGTGATGTTCAGCTGTGGGGCCATGGTTTCAACCAGAAACAGCGGATGAGTGGCCAGGTCGCCCAGAACATAGCTGGGGCCGACAAAGCGAGGATCGACCCGCCAGCGGGTACTGGCGTTTTCCAGCTCCACCGGCTGGGCGTGAAAACCGTGGGCAAACTGCATATTGACGATACGGATGTCGCCCAGCAGCCCGTCGGCGATCATCTGCCGGGCCTGCAGGATCAACTGGTGGCCGGCATAGCCGTAGGTCACCCCGATGATCTTGTGCTGCCGCTGGCTGAGCGCCACCAGTTCGTCAGCTTCCTCGCTGCTGAAGCACAGCGGCTTTTCGCACACCACGTGCAGCCCGGCCTCCAGCGCCGCCCGGCAGATGGCATAATGGGTGTTATTTGGTGTAGCAATCGACACCGCCTGAATGCCGTCCGGACGCTCCGCCTCGCCGCGGAACAGGCTCTGGTAGTCGGCGTAACAGCGTTCGGGATCCACCCCCAGCTGTTGGCCGAACTGGCGTCCGCGCTCGGCATCAATATCAAAGGCGCCGGCCAGCAGCGTAAAGGTGTTATCACGCAGCGCCGCTGAGCGGTGAATATAGCCGATCTGGCTGCTGCCGCCGCCGCCGACCATGCCCCAGCGCAGGGTGCGGTCGAGAGGTTTTAAACCGTTAATCATGTTGCGTCTCCTGTCAGAATCCCACGTCGCGCAGATAGCGCAGACTTTCCGTGACCGCCTGCAAGCTGCCTGCGGCATGGCGCGGATCACGCTCTTGTTCAATGGTTATCCAGCCCTGATACCCCCGACGGGCGAGAAAGTCTTTGATGGCCGGATAGTCAATGGCGCCGCTGCCGAGCGGGCACATGACCCCTTCGGCGCAGGCGGTGAAAAAGTCGATGCCCTCGGCGAGGGCGCGCTGGTAAACCTGCGGATCCACATCCTTGAAGTGCAGGTAGTCGAGTCGCGCGTAATAGCGATCCAGCCAGTCGAGCGGATCCATACCGGCGTAGTAGAGATGTCCGGTATCCAGACACAATCCCGCGACGTCGTGCGGAATATCGTTCGCCAGCCGCTCGATTTCATCCGCAAATTCGATGCAGCCCCCGGCATGGGGATGGATAACCGCCCGGACGCCATACTCCTGCCAGGCGAGGGTGCTGAGGGCGGTAATGTGCGCCATCATGCGCTGCCAGTCTTTGTCATCGAGTCGTGGAGCCAGCGCGCCGCGCCCGGCAAAGCGTGCCCGTTCAGGGTTGCCGAAATCAATAATCACCAGGTAAGGCGGCTGAACAGGATGCCCTGGCGTGGGTTCGGCGGCCGGAACCTGCGACAGATTGCGGCAGATCTGATGCGTCAGCGCCACCAGGGTGGGGAAATGGGCCTCGCTGACCAGATCGTCAAAGATCGTACCGGCTACCAGCGACAACTGATGCTGTTCCAGCGCCGCGCGCAGGCTGGCCGGGTCGGTGGGCAGGTAGCCCCAGGGCCCAAGCTCAATGCTGCGATAGCCGGCCTGCGCCGCCTCCTTCAGCACGGTAGCCCAGGCGGGAAGGTCAGGGTTTTTGGGGTCATCCACGCCCCAGCTGCAGGGGGCATTGGCGATAGAGAGTGTCATGTTGGCTTCCTTTTTACACAGGGGATGCCGCTGAGTATTGAATAAATATTTCATTCTCAACAATGATGGAATGATGATTTTTTGATGGCCATCATGCTTTGAATTGATGTGGTTTTTGATAGTTTTTTATCAAATTGAGGGCGGGCGCGGTCTGCCCGTTAACTGGCCCCGGTGGCGGCGGGGCCGGGAATTTACATATTTTCTTTGGTGATGATATCGAAAGGCTGAGGGAGAGAAATCACCTCGCTGTGCGAGCGAGAAACCGCGTCCGTTATGGTGCGTAGCGTGGCAGCGGCAAACGCCTCCAGCCGGTGGTTAAGCATGATGTCGATGGTGCCATCGATCAGCGCCAGTTCACTGTCGTTTAGCGGGCCGTGGCAGACCAGGGTGATCGCCTGCTGACGGCCGCTGTCGCGCAGCGCCTCGACAATGCCTTCGACGCCGCCGCAGGGGGCATAGATCGCCTGCAGGGCCGGGTACTGACTCAGCATCTGCTCCGTCACGGTCCTGGCGATATCCGCCCGTTCATGGCTGCGAACCGGCTCCAGGATCTGCTGCCCCATGCCTTGTTCACGCAGGCAGGAGCGGAAGCTGATCTCACAGCTTTCCTGACAGGTAAAACGATTGTCGCCAATGATAATGCCAATTTCACCATTCCCGCGGCATAAGCGCTCGATAAACCAGGCGGCGGTGCGCCCGGCTTTTTGATTATCGAGGCCGATATATCCGCTGCGCTGGGGGACCGACAGATCCGAAAGCAGGGTGAACACGCGAACGCCGCGGGCGGCAGCCCGGGCGACTGCGTGGCGAATCAGCGGGTGATCCAGCGCCACCAGGCCTAACACGTCCACCTCGTCACTTAGCCGGTGAATGGCCTGAGCCATCGCTTCCACCGCATCAATGGCAAAATGCAGTATCACCGGCGCCTGGCCTGCCGGTAGCCATGGGGCGGCCTCGCGCGTCAGCGCTCGGGCCAGCGGCAGGTAGAAGGAGTGGGTCTCTTGCAGCAGGATAAACCCCATTCTGACCGTGACCGGCGCTTTACCCGCTGCCAGACGATAGTGGGGTTGCTCGAGGGTAAACCCCAGCCGTCGTGCCGCCTCCAGTACACTGAATGCCGTGGACTCCTTCACCGCCGCACGCTTGTTCAGCACCCGGTCGACGGTGGCAATACCGACTTTGGCTTCACGAGCGATATCGGCAAGCGTGATTTTGGTAGCGTTTTTTTTCACTGTGATGGCCGTTTGTGATGAGAGTTATGATAGAAACTATCACGAATAGTCTGGGCATAAAAGCCGCAACGCGGGTGTCCTGGACAAAGCCAATACGCAGCCAACCGGGGGTAAGACCGATATACATACTCTGTGATCAAAAGCGACTACCAGTTCTGGTATTGCTGCTATGCTGTTGAAATAGAATTAATAAAAAAGACATTTTCGCATCCAGTCGGTTAAACCACGCGCAAAGTCGCCTCGGGTGGGCGTTGCTGCGTGCAGAACCGACTATACTTGCCGCGCATGCGCGTCATTAAGGTTTTTCGGTTTCTTTTTGCTATCACTTTATACCAGCGTCAGGGCCGCTCATCGTTGTGCGTTGCTCCGGCGCCGGGAATTGGTCGGTTTGGGGCCTGTATGTTATTAAAAGAACTGGCTGTTTTTGATGTATTAAGTACCCCGATATGGGTAGTCCATCCTTTTAATGAAAGTGTGGTCTATGCCAATCAGGCTTCCCGGACGTTGAGCGGCGATATGTCGCTGAAGGAGATGCGTAACGGTATCTATTCGACCTGTCCTGAAACACAGTTACAACATTATCTTCGCTATCTCGATACGATGACCGAGATATTTGAAGTCTGGACGCTACAGACTGAGAAGGGCCTGCAGTCGGTGTATTGTAAAACCACCCTGGTTGAGACTGACGACAGCGGTACCTTACTGCTGTTTGAAGCCGTGAAGCTGCTGGCGCAAAATCAATCCATTCACACCGGGTCCCGCCGCTACCAGCGGCGCAACAATGGCTTTTTTGCCCGTTTTTTTATGACCAATACCGCGCCGATGTTATTGATCGATCCCAATAAGGATGGTCGAATTGTCGATGCCAATATTGCGGCGCTGCGTTTTTATCATTATTCCGATGAGGAAATGCGCAATAAACATACCTGGCAAATTAATACCCTTGGTCGGGACGTGATCCCCATCATGAATAATATTGCCAATATGCCAGGCGGGCATAAACCGCTTAATTTTACGCATATTTTAGCCGACGGTACGCTGCGCCATGTCCAAACCTACGCCGGGCCCGTAGTGCTTTATAATATTCGACTGATGTTGTGTATTATTCACGATATCACCGAGGAAGTGCATCTGAAAAAAGAGCTGGAATTTTCTGCCGCCCACGATCCCCTCACAGGATTGCTTAATCGCCGCGAATTTTATCGCCTCGTCGAGGCACCGTCATTTATCGCGCAAGGCTTTTGTCTGCTGTTAATCGACATCGATCATTTCAAGAGCATTAATGATATTCACGGTCATCAAAAAGGGGATGAAGTCCTGCTGGTGCTCTCGCGCATTCTGGAAACATCGGTTGATCGTGAAGATAAAATTTATCGCTGGGGGGGAGAAGAGTTTCTGCTCTTTTTACCCCATTCGCCGATAGCGCGCGCCCTGATACTGGCGGAAGGGATCCGCCAGGCGGTCAGCGAGTATCAGACGCTGTCGGTGACGGTGAGCATCGGCGTGGCCGAACACCATGACGGGGAAGCGATTGATCAGCTTTTTTCCCGCGTCGATAAAGCGCTGTATGTGGCCAAAAATGATGGGCGCAACCGGGTCTCGCGCATGCCGTTTGAAAATGTGGAACTGCTGCACAGCCGCGGAGGCGCGGCCTGAGCAGCCCAATGCTTTTTCTCCCCGCCGGACGCGCAGGCTGACTCACCGACTATACTGAGTGAACGCCAGCCTGCTGATTTGGGTGGCAATATTGTTAGCCTGTCGCTGAGGTGGCAAACGACATATGGTGCGTCTTCTCGTTCTCCTGTCGGTCCTTTCGCTTTCCGCGCCAGCGACGCTGGCGGCGAACGGCCACGCCATCAAACAGCGTGCCGATGCCGTATTGACCCTGATGAGCTATACCGTTGTCCCTGACGTGACCGCCAGCGATCTCAACATTGGTTCCGGCAGCAACGACAAGCATAATCTGGCCATCACCCAGTTTGGCGGCGGGGCAACCCTCAGCGAGTCGTTCCCGCTGTATCTTGAAGGTACGATGGGTTACAGCCGTTACGACCCGCGCTTTGTGGTCAGCAATGGCGAACAGACGCGGAATGTGCCGACCAAATGGAACAGTCTGACCACCACCGGCGGTGTCGGCTGGGATTTTTCGCTGCACCGGGACAGCCTCGGAGGCAACCTGGTGTTGCGGCCGATCGTCAATGTGATGCTCGGTACCCTGGCCAGCGATGCGCGCCTCGGCAGCTGGGCAATCGAGCGAAAAACCAACGCCGATCTGCAATTCCTCGACGGCGGTCGGTTCAATGCCTGGGGGCTCGGCGGGGCGTTGATGCTGGATTACGAACGCTTTTCCGCCACCCAGGATATTGATGCCGAACTGCGTTACTCCTATATGCATCTGCAAAGTTTCGGCAGTAGCGCTGAGGTGGTGCAGGGAGAGGCCAGCGCGGAGAATCTCGGCTTGTATCTGCGCCGCCGCGCGCCGATAGCGGACTGGACGCTGTTGGGTAACCCGCTGCGTTACGTTCTGGAGGGGGCGCATACCGAATTTCTCGGCGACCAGCGAGGGGCGCTGGGCTTTACCGGTTTGACCTCCCTGGGGATTGGCCTCGAGCTGGACAGCAGTAAATACCCGGTCTTTATCACTCGCACCCGGTTGGTGGCGCGCTATATGTTCGGCAATAACACCACAGGCTATGGTGTAGGCCTGGCAATGAGTTTTTGATGACCTCAAATCTGGTGCCGGACGGTTCCCTCTCCCATTGGAAGAGGGCCAGGACGAGGGTCAATCCTGACACCACACCCGCTCGCCATTCACCCACGTCTCGCTGATATTGCGTTCATCTCCCAGGGTCATCAGCACGAACAACTGCTCATAAATGTCATGGCAGCGGCCTGTGCGCAGACGCTGCAGCGGGGTGACCGCCGGGTCAATCACCACAAAATCTGCCTCTTTGCCCGGCTGAAAATTGCCAATTTTCTCCTCCAGCCGCAGGGCTCGCGCCCCGCCGAGGGTGGCGTGATAGAAGGCCTCGCTGGCGCGCAGGCGATAGCTCTGCAGTTGTCCTACCTTGTAGGCCTCGCCCAGCGTCCGCAGCATGCTGAAGGTGGTGCCAGCCCCGACGTCGCTGCCAATGCCCATCCGCACCTGGTGCTGCCAGCAAGCTGGCAGGCGGAACAGTCCGCTGCCGAGAAACAGATTCGAGGTCGGACAGAAGGCGACGGCGGATCCGGTGTCATGCAGGCACTGCCACTCGGCATCATCGAGATGGATCCCGTGAGCAAAAACGCTGCGTTCGCCGGTGAGCTGATAGTGATGATAGACATCCAGATAGTGCTCATGCTCAGGCCACAGCTGTTTAACCCAGGCGATCTCCTCGCGGTTTTCACTGAGATGTGTCTGCAGCCAGGTGTCGGGAAACTCAGTCCGCAGGCGCTGCACGGCCTCCAGCAACGCCGGTGTCGAGGTAGGGGCAAAGCGCGGGGTGATGGCATAGCCCAGCCTCCCGCGCTGATGCCAGCGGAGGATCAACTCCCGGGTCTGCTCGTAGCTCTCCCCGGCGGTTTCGCACAGATAATCCGGCACATGGCGATCCATCATCACTTTTCCGGCGATCAGCCGCATATTCAGACGCAGCGCTTCGCTGAACAGCGCCTCGGCCGAAGCCGGGTGCAAGGTACAAAACACCAGCGCGGTGGTGGTGCCATGGCTAATCAGCTGGTTAACAAAAAACTGCGCTATCTCCTGCGCATAATCCGCATCGGCAAACTGGCTTTCCACCGGGAAGGTGTAGGTGGTGAGCCACTCCAGCAGCTGTTCGCCAAAGGCGCCGATCATTTCAGTCTGCGGATAGTGAATGTGGGTATCGACAAAACCGGGCAACAGCAGCTTGCCTCGCTGGTCGACATAGCCCTTCAGCGGATGCAGAAAGGCTTCTCCTTCCTGCCATGGCAGCAGCGCGATAATTTTCCCATCCTGCAAGAACAACAGGCCATCATCGAGATAGCGGGCCTGGGCGGCCACCTCATCCGGGGTCTCTGCTACGCCGGCGATATCAAAAAATGCACCGCGCACCGCGGTCTGGTAATCCATCATCGAACCTGCCTTCTCTTAACGCTCCGGGAATAGTGATAAATAGCAAGATTGGTGCCAGTTTGCAGACTGCCGCGGCCAGACGCCGCGGCAGGTGGTGAGGGTTACTCTTTTTGCGCTACCGCGCCGGAACGGAAGGATGCTGTCGCCTGCACTTCACGCTCGTCGCGGGCCAGCCAGCGGTAGAGGGTGCCACCGAGGAAGACCCCAATAAACCAGCTGAAGTTCGCCACTTCATGCAGGGCCGGAATAAAGCTGATGATTAGCCCCAGGGCCACTGTCGGCAGCAGGGCGGTAATCGCTTTCGGGTTAAAGCCGTTGCGGTACCAGTATTTACCCTTCGGCGTATCGTTAAACAGATCGTCCACCGACACCCGGCCGCGTTTGATGAGATAGAAGTCGGCGATCAGGATGCCAAACAGCGGGCCAATAAAGGCACCCAGTACGTCGAGGGTATAGTGGATCAGTTCCGGAGAGTTAAACAGGTTCCACGGCGTCAGGAGTATCGAGCCCACCGCGGCAATCATCCCGCCGGTACGGAAGCTGATTTTCTGTGGCGCGCAATTGGAAAAATCGAAGGCCGGAGAGACGAAGTTAGCCACGATATTAATGCCGATGGTGGCGGTAATCATGGTCAGCAGGCCAATGGCCACCGCCAGATCGTTACCCACGCGGCTGACGGTTTCGATCGGGTCAGTGATCATTTTGCCGAACAGCGACTGGGTGCCGGAGACAATCACCACGGTCACCACCGAGAACAGCAGGAAGTTAAACGGCAGCCCCCAGCGGTTACCGCGGCGGATCTCGCCCATGCTTTTGCCGTAGCGGGAAAAGTCACCGAAGTTGAGCAGCGGTCCGGAGAAGTAGGAGACCACCAGCGCCGTGGCGGTGATCATCTGCCAGGTCTGCTCGCCGGCGCTCAGGGATTTGCTGGCGAGGGTAAAGGAGATCCCGTCCAGACCGGTCTTGTATACAATCCAGCCGGCCAGCGCCAGCATCACCACATAAACCGCCGGACCGGCGATATCGATAAAGCGTTTGATGGCGTTCATGCCATGCCAGAACACCATCGCCTGCAGCAGCCACATGGTGGCGAAGCACAACCAGCCGAGCGTCGACAGCCCGAGAAAGCTGCTGCTGGTCAGCGAGGCAAGGGAGGGCCAGAACTTGAGCAGGACCAGCATCAGGGCGTTAGCCGCCAGATAGGTCTGAATACCGTACCAGGCAAACGCGATCAGCCCGCGGATCACCGCCGGGATATTGGCGCCGAAGACGCCAAACGCCTGACGGCAGATAACGGCGTATGGCACCCCGGCCATCTGGCTCGGCTTCGCCACCAGGTTAGCGCACAGCTGCACAATACAGATGCCGACCAGCAGGCAGAGCAGAACCTGCCAGCTGGCCAGTCCAAGCGTAAAGAAGCTCGCCGCTACTACGTAGCCGCCCATGCTGTGCACGTCCGACATCCAGAATGAAAAAATATTGTACCAGCTCCAGTTCTGGTCGCGGGTGGGCGCCAGATCGTCATTACATAGCCGCGGACTGTAGCTGGCGGCCGCCTCGTGAGTCTTCTTCTGCTGCGTGTGGGATGAATGTGGCATGAAACCTGCTCCTCTGAATGAAAACCCTTTGATATGGATTGCTGAGGCTATTGCAGGATCCAGGCCAGAATGATGAATCTTGTATACAAAAAATAAATTTTATGTATACGATCTGCTATCGATAAGTGAAACCGGAGTGGGTTAATGAATAATGAACATCGTCTCCAGGCCGCGCCAGCGCTGCAGGACAAGGACGAAAGCATTTACCAGGCGCTGATGACGGCCATCGTCGAACATCAGTTGCCGCCGGGCAGCAAACTGCCGGAAGAGGCGCTGGCGGAGGTATTCGCCGTGAGCCGCACCGGCATCAGAAAGGTGCTGCAACGACTCGCCGCTGTGCAACTGGTCACGTTGACGCCCAAACGTGGTGCACATGTCACCAGCCCCAGCGTGGAAGAGTCCCAGGCGATCTTTCGCACCCGGGCGCTGCTTGAGGTCGCCAATTTGCCCGATGTGATCGCGCGCTGTCAGCCGCCGCATCTGGCGGCGCTGGAGAACATTATTCAGCGTGAACAGCAGGCGCATGAGGCGCATGACGGCCCGGCGGCGATCCGCCACTCCGCTGACTTTCATATTCAGCTGCAGGCCATCTCCGGTAACCCGGTGCTCACCGAGATGGTGACCCGCCTCAGCCAGCGCTCCTCTTTAGTGATTGCCGCCTGGGGCGCCCCCTGGCGACAGGGCTGTCGCTGCGACGATCACCAGCAGCTGGTGGGTTTGCTGCGGGATAAAGCCCTGCAGCCACTTAGCGAGGCGCTGATGCACCATTTTGATCATATTGTCGCCAGCTTGTGTTTCGAGCGCGATGGCGTCAGCCTGCCCGATTTTTCCCGGTTGTTCGCCGGCCACAAGGAGTCGTGATGTCTGCCATATGTATACAAGTGATCAACCCCAATACCAGCCTGGCGATGACCGAAACGATAGGCGCCGCCGCGCGTGCGGTCGCCGCGCCGGGTACCGAGATCCTTGCGGTCTGTCCCCACGCCGGGGTACCGTCCATTGAAGGCCACTTTGACGAGGCCATCGCGGCGGTCGGCGTGCTGGAGCAGATCAAGGCCGGACGCGAGCAGGGGGTGGACGGGCATGTGATCGCCTGCTTCGGTGACCCGGGGCTGCTGGCGGCGCGGGAGCTGGCGCAAGGGCCGGTGATCGGCATTGCGGAAGCGGCGATGCATATGGCGACGATGGTCGCCACCCGTTTCTCCATTGTGACCACGCTGCCGCGCACGCTGATCATCGCCCGTCATTTGCTGCACCAGTACGGATTTCATCAACACTGCGCGGCGCTACACGCCATTGATTTGCCGGTGCTGGCGCTGGAAGACGGCAGCGGCCTGGCGCAGGAGAAAGTGCGTGAGCGCTGCATTCGCGCGCTGAAAGAGGATGGTAGCGGGGCGATTGTCCTTGGCTGCGGTGGGATGGCGACCCTGGCGCAGGAGCTGACCCACGAGCTGCGGGTGCCAGTGATCGATGGCGTCAGCGCGGCGGTGAAGATGGTGGAGTCACTGGTCGCGCTGGGCCTGGCGACCAGCAAGCACGGGGACTTAGCGTTCCCGGAGAAAAAAGCGTTAAGCGGACAGTTTCAGTCGTTAAATCCATTTTAAAAGGGGCAGGAGATGGGAGAGAACCAGGAGCACTATCCTCGCGATCTGCGAGGTTATGCAGGGCAGCCGCCGCACGCGCGCTGGCCGGGTGGGGCGCGGATCGCGGTGCAGTTCGTCCTCAACTACGAGGAAGGCGCTGAGAATCACGTCCTGCATGGCGATGCGGGTTCGGAACAGTTCCTGTCCGATATTATCGGCGCCGCCAGCTACCCGGCACGCCATATGTCGATGGATTCACTCTATGAGTACGGCAGCCGGGCAGGGTTCTGGCGCATCCATCGTGAGTTCAGCCAGCGCGGGCTGCCGTTGACCGTTTTCGGCGTGGCGATGGCGCTGGCGCGGCACCCGGAGATTGTGGCGGCGATCAAGGCCGCGGATTACGATGTGGTCAGCCACGGCTGGCGCTGGATCCACTATCAGCACATGGATATTACTGAGGAGCGCGAGCATCTGCAAAAAGCGGTGCAGGTGCTGACCGACCTGTTCGGCAAACCGCCTACCGGCTGGTATACCGGCCGCGACAGCCCCAACACCCGCCAGCTGGTGGTGGAGCACGGCGGCTTTGACTACGACAGCGATTATTATGGCGATGATTTACCTTTCTGGAGCGAAGTGGCCTGCAGCGACGGCAGCCAGCGGCCACACCTGATCGTGCCTTATACCCTCGACGCCAACGACATGCGCTTCGCCACCGCCCAGGGATTCAACACCGCGGAGCAGTTTTATACCTATCTGAAAGACAGCTTTGACGTGCTGTACGCCGAGGGTGAAACCGCGCCGAAGATGATGTCCGTGGGGATGCACTGCCGGCTGCTGGGCCGCCCGGGCCGTTTCCGCGCGCTGCAGCGTTTCCTTGACTATATCCAGCAGCACGACAAGGTGTGGGTCTGCACCCGGCAGCAGATCGCCGACCACTGGCGCGAAACCCATCCGTATCGCGGGTAGCTTGCTGCCTCTCATCTGGCCCTCTCCCCAGGGAGAGGGTACCGCCAGATAGTGTATGTTGCATTGACATACCCTGAGAGGCTGGCGGCTGTGTACCAGGAGGGCATGTGGTAAACTCAGGCGTAACAATGTCCAGAGGAATACCTTTAACCCAGGTGGACCTCATTTCCTTGCGACTGTCTTTGTTATCGAATAACGGACTTAACAGCCATAAGGGTCCTTTTTCGAATCCATCCACTGCCTGCCCGTATTGCCAGCCAGTAAGCCGTCATTTTCAGCAGAGTCGCTCTATCCGGACAGTAAATAAACGTTTCAGTTTGCAGCTCATGTTGCCCTTCATTCACTGTTTTTACTCGGTAGCGCAGTAAGAGCTTCGCGCTGCCCGGCATCACAGGCGCCAGATAAGCTTCAGTATTCGGCACGTTTTCCAGGCCGAAGTCCGCACGCCAGAATTGTCCGCGCAATCCGTAGCAGAGCTCGGATGCTGACTTTTCCAGAAGGGTAAAACTGTCCAGGCCAAAGCGGCTAACCGGCAGGGGGTATTTATTGCGCCGAAATTTTTGCGGAAATTGTCGTACAGACATCAATAACCGGATAACGGCGTCCTGCTGAATATCGAATGTCGCTATTAACGGCAGGATTTTTTCAGGCGAGTACGTCCTGATGATCGTCTGGTGTTTTTCATGGAACTGAAACTGTGGCAAGAAAACGGGTATATCCTGCCATTGAGCAAGTGCTCTGCTGGTAACGAATCCCGGGTTCAGCATGTTATTTCCTTATTATCCTTCAAGCCCAACCAGAGTAACAGATGCTTCACGGCAAACAAGAACCGCACAGCATCCGGTGATGACATTGTGATAGGTTACTTTATGGGGAGCAGCTAACATCGCTTAATTCAACGGCATATACACAAGCTGAATACGGAGCACTTGATGGTCACCACACATGTTTTTATCGCGGTCAGTCTTGATGGATACATCGCCCGACAGGATGGCGATATTGACTGGCTGTTGCAGCGCGATGACCCGACAGAAGATCATGGCTATGCTGCATTCATCGCGGACAAAGATTGGATCGTTATGGGGCGAGGTACCTATGAGAAGGCGCTGACCTTTGACGAATGGCCTTATGATCGACCCGTACTGGTTCTCTCCCGACAGCTAACCGATACCTCCGTGCCCAAAGCGTTGAAGGACAAAGTGCAAATCTCATGCCGCACGCCAAGGGAGGTGCTTGCTGACCTGACGGTAGAGAACGCGCGTCGCGTCTATTTAGATGGCGGGCAGGTCATACAGTCGTTCCTGCGCGAGGGGCTGGTCGCCGATATCGTTATCACGACCATTCCTGTCCTGCTTGGCTCGGGAAAACCGTTGTTCGGATCCCTGACCAGGGATATCGATTTGACGCTGTTATCAAACCGCAGCTTTCCTTCGGGTCTGGTGCAGTCGCACTATCGGGTGACGTCATAAACTGCCTATAAACATAGCGGCGACCTACGCAAAAGCGAGAGTACCGTCCTGCCGCCAGCGGTACTCTATTATATAGGGCATTCACTTCATCTCTGGTGGGCTTTAGCAGGGGAGCAACCTGCTATAGACAGATTCACCGCTACATCCACCGGAATGAAAACGAATTTTACCCCTACATTTAGTGATGGCTACCTACAGATGGTTCGTCTATTCTGCCTGTATTAACGACCAGGCCGGAGTCACGCTTTGTGGATAATCCCATTATTCTGAAAACCATCGTTAGCTTTATTCTCATTCTGTGGGTAATCGATGTATTCAGGACCAGGAAAAGAAAACGTTTTGATCCCGCTATTGAAGCCGCTGATGCCAGAGAACGCCATCAATGGCGCTATTTCAGATGGGCGTTCCGGATCATACAAGTGGTAGCGGGAGTGTATATCTTCGTGCAGCTGATTCAGGTTTTACTGAGATAGATTCTACAGCCAGGTACGACTGGACAGAACATCCTGGTGAGCAGAATAACGCAAGTGAATTGTTCTGTGGCGGCGCGCAGAAACCTCTGCCGCCGATGAACATGTGCTCATGGTTCAAATCATTGCAATTCAAAAACAGGGTGCGCCGCCATCATTCGGCATCCGATACAGGCGAGACATGCGCGCGCAGGCGAAGCTGACCCGTGGTGCGCTCCAGGGAGAAAGAATGCCGCTCTCATCAATGAAGGAGGGTAAGTTAAGCAATAACCAGAGAGTAAACGTCTTGCACCGAAAGTAACCTATCGTATGGTGCAGGGCTAATCTGAAGCTTCGTTGAATAGAAGAAATGCAACGCCTCATTTTGGTGCTTTACGGTATCTCTCCTGCATCATGATGATCCATGCTCCATAGTAAATTACCATTACGCATCATGTTATCTTATTGATAATAAATGAATAAATTAATGGCACGCTTTGTGCTTAAATTAATGTGAAAGCTTAAAAATTTAACTCCATGAACAAGTGATAATAACCTGTAGCTTGCATTGTCAGTACCGATGCGATGGGCCAAAAAATGATTTTCAATGCGATCATAATTTAACTCGCAACCGATTAAACGTTCACATTGACGATGATGGCCAAGGGGAGGTGACGGTACACAATATAACCATCAATACTAAATCAAAAATTCATGCAGAGATTTTTTATAAAATGACTCTGTGTTGCAAATAATAACTCCTCCTGTGTTTTGAGAAACGAAAGCTTTGAAGCTTTGTTCTGTGAAAGTAAAGTCTATACTGCCCAGGTCGGCGATTTAACAAGGATACAATGCTGATGCATAAACTCATAAAAAATTACGAAGCCGACATCTTTTTCGATGAGCTGATCGACCATGAGGGCAATCCACGTTTTTCCGCACAACGTCTGATTCAATGCCTTGATTCTCTTCCGCCGGATGAACTGGAGAAACGTCGTCTGACGGCAGAGGCGACAATTCAGGAAATGGGGATTAGTTTTACGGTATATACCGATAAAGGAAATATCGACAGGATTTGGCCATTCGATATTATTCCACGCATTATTGATGCCAGAGACTGGGCAATAGCGGAAACAGGCCTGAAGCAACGTCTTACCGCTCTGAACCGCTTTATCGATGACCTGTATAATGAACAAAACTGCATCAAAGATGGCATTATTCCTGAATATATTATTAAGGAATCTAAAAATTTCCGTCCTGAGTGTGTTGGCATGAAGCCACCGTATGGCGTATGGGCGCATATTTGCGGTACCGATTTAGTCCGGGATGAAACCGGGCAATTCTACGTCCTGGAAGATAACCTGCGGGTGCCTTCTGGCGTCTCCTATATGCTGGAAAACCGCGCCATTACCAAGCGCGTCCTGCCAGAACTGTTTGAAAGTGACGAGATCAAACCGATTGATGCTTATCCGGCACAGCTGCTGGAAACCCTGACGGCCCTGTCGCCGCGGCAGATTGAACGCCCGGAGATCGTGGTGCTGACACCGGGTATTTATAACTCCGCCTACTTCGAGCATGCCTTCCTGGCTCAGCAAATGGGGGTGGAACTTGTCGAGGGCGCCGATCTGTTTGTCGGCGACGACGACTGCGTCTACACCAAAACGATCTATGGCCCGGAGCGGGTGGACGTCATTTACCGGCGCATTGACGACATGTTCCTCGATCCGGAAGTCTTCGAGCCTGAGTCGGTTCTTGGCGTGCCTGGCCTGATGCGGGCCTGGAAAGCCGGAAATGTCGCGCTGGCTAATGCGCCGGGTGCCGGAGTGGCGGACGACAAGGTGGTCTATGCATATGTTCCGGACCTGATTCGCTACTATCTTGACGAAGAACCCATTCTCCCGAATGTCGAAACCTTCCTTTGCCAGAACGATGACGACCGCGAATACGTACTGCAGAATCTGAATAAGCTGGTGGTGAAACCGGCTAATGAATCAGGTGGTTACGGTATGTTGGTCGGGCCGCATTCAACCAAAAAAGAGCAGCAGATATTTGCCAAACTGATCCAGGAAAATCCCCGTAATTATATTGCTCAGCCGACACTGAAGCTCTCCACCGCACCGGCGCTCATCGCCAAAGATTATCTCGAGCCGCGCCACCTTGATTTACGTCCATTTATTTTGCAAAGCAAAGAGACTTACGTGACGACCGGCGGCCTGACGCGGGTGGCGATGAAAAAAGGTTCGTTAGTGGTGAACTCATCGCAGGGCGGTGGCAGTAAGGATACCTGGATCGTGGAGAGCAAACGATAATGAATATGCTATCAAGAGTTGCGGCACGCCTGTACTGGAGCGCGCGTTATCTGGAACGCGTGGAGAATATCGCACGGTTAGTCAGCGTGTATGACGATCTGCTTTACGATCTGCCACGCGATATTGCGGTTTCCTGGTATAACCTGATTGAAATTAACAGCGGTGTCGTCTTGTTTAACCAGCGCTATAAGATTAAAGACGAACGTAATGTTCTGAAATTTCTGCTGGCTGACGAGAGCAACCCAGATTCACTGCTGTCGTCATTAAAAATGGTCCGTGAAAATATCCGGACCAGCCGCGATGTGGTGCCGGGCGAAATGTGGGAGCTGATTAATGAGCTGGATCTCTATGCCCGCCAGAATATCCGCCTCGGTATCAACCGTTCTGAACGGCATACCTACCTTAATACCATCATAGAAGGATGTCAGAAAATTGTTGGTTTACTGACCGGTTCGATGAGTCGTGATGCCGGCTGGTATTTTCTGAACATGGGGCGCTATCTCGAGCGCGCCGATATGAATACACGCATTCTTGACGCCGCGAATTCCCTGATGATGCAGGCGCGTGAGGAAGAGAGCATTAAGTTAGGCCAGGTCGTGTGGTCGAAGGTACTGAAATCACAAAGCGCCTATCTCAGCTTTCGCCGGGTGATGCGCTGCTCTATTAAAGGCTCGCTGGTGGTCACTTTGCTCCTTACGGACAGGCATTTCCCCCGTTCGCAGCGCTTTTGTCTGGAGCAGATCAAACTGGCCGCCGCTGAGCTGCCGCGGGCATCAGACGTTTCTGTGCACATCGACAGCCTGCTGCTTGCGACCCGGGGCGTTGAACACTCTCACGATCTGAACCGAGAGTTCAGCCTCTATCTTAATGAAATCCAGCTCAGCCTGATTGCGCTTCATCATCTGATTACCGACAACTGGTTTCATTTCCTGCAAGGAGATGCCGTATGACCATCCGGGTAGCGATTCAACATAAAACGACCTATGACTTCGATCGTTTGATCAACGTGGCGCCACATATTTTGCGTCTGCGGCCTGCGCCACATTCACGTACGCATATCCATGGCTACTCCCTGAAAGTGACGCCAGAGGACCATTTTATTAACTGGCAGCAGGATCCCTTCGGTAACTATCAGGCACGTCTGGTGTTTCCTGAAAAAGTGAAGCGCCTGGAGTTTGCGGTGGAGGTGATCGCGGATATGACCGTGATCAACCCGTTTGATTTCTTTATCGAAGAGTATGCCGAGAATTTCCCCTTTGCCTATGATGCCTTGATGCAAGAAGAACTCGCGCCTTATCTCAAGGTCACCGAGCAGTGTCCTGAGCTGGAGGCGTGGCTGGCAAGCGTTGATTGTGAGGAAATGGTGCCTATCGTCACCTTCCTCGTGCAGCTCAATAGCCGACTGGCCAACGAAATTGACTACGGTATTCGCCTTGAACCCGGCGTGCAGAGTTGTCAGGAGACGCTGACATTAAAAAAAGGCTCGTGCCGGGATACCTCATGGTTGCTGGTACAGATACTGCGTAATCTGGGGCTGGCCGCGCGCTTTGCCTCTGGCTATCTGGTGCAGCTCACCGCCGATGTGAAAGCGCTTGATGGCCCCTCAGGCCCGGAACAGGATTTCACCGATCTGCACGCCTGGTGCGAGGTCTATTTACCCGGCGCCGGGTGGGTGGGGCTCGACCCGACCAGCGGTCTGTTCGCGGGCGAAGGGCATATTCCTTTAGCCTGTACGGCTGACCCGCAGTCTGCGGCGCCGATTACCGGCGCAACCGACCCGTGCGAATGCGAGTTTAGCTATTCCAATATTGTCACCCGCATCCATGAAGATCCGCGGGTCACACGGCCTTATAGCGAAGACGAGTGGGTTAACATCAATGCACTGGGGCGCGCTGTTGACGCCGAACTGCAATCTAACGATGTGCGACTGACAATGGGGGGCGAACCGACGTTTATCTCCATTGACGATATGGATTCCGCACAGTGGAATACCGATGCGCTGGGTAAAGATAAATTACGCCTCGCGAAAGATCTGTTACTGCGCTTAAAAACGCAGTTTAGTCGCGGCGGATTGCTGCATTATGGTCAGGGAAAATGGTATCCGGGCGAAGAGGTTCCGCGTTGGGCGCTTGGATGCTTCTGGCGTACCGATGGCGAGGCGTTGTGGCACGACCAGGCGCTCCTGGCCCGTGTCGATCGGGATTATGGCCACACCCTTAGCGACGCGGAACGATTTGGTGAGGCTCTATGCCGGCAGTTAGGGGTTGCCGCCCGCTATTTACAACCCGCTTATGAAGATTCGCTCTACTATCTGTGGCTGGAGCGTTCTCTACCTGAGGGGGTCGATCCGAGGACCGCAAATCTGAATCATGACCTCGAACGGCGGAGACTGGCGAGTTTGCTTAGCCGCGGGATGGAAAACCCCACGGGCTACATCCTGCCTGTCGAATTCGATGGCGCATGCTGGCAAAGTAGCCCCTGGCCAATGCGTGCCGGGCTGATTACACTGATCCCCGGTGATAGCGCGATGGGCTACCGTCTGCCGCTCAATTCGCTGCCGCCATTAGCCGACGATGAGATCGTCGTCGAACGAGATCCTTTTGAACCTCGCGAACCCCTTCCGGTCTTTGCTATGGGGGGAGAGACGGCCCCTGTTCGTGCCCGGCAGACCTTACAGCAACAAAAAATGGTCGCCAACGGCACTAAAAGCGTGGTCCGTACCGCACTGTGTTTCGAACCGCGAGAGGGCAAGCTGCATCTGTTCCTGCCCCCGGTAACCCACCTCGAGAATTATGTGGCCCTGGTGCATGCCATCGAGGAGGCGGCCAGTGAACTGCAGCTTCCGGTGGTGATTGAAGGTTATGAGCCGCCAAAAGATCCTCGCTTGCAAAAGCTGTTATTGACCCCCGATCCGGGGGTTATCGAGGTCAATATTCACCCGGCCAGCCACTGGGATGAATTGGTGCATAATATTGAAACACTCTACGAGCAGGCGCACCAGGCAAGGCTGGGGGCCGAGAAGTTTATGCTTGATGGTCGGCACACCGGCACCGGAGGGGGAAACCATGTCACTTTGGGCGGGAGTACGCCAGCCGACAGTCCGGTACTTCGACGTCCCGATCTCCTGCGTAGCCTGGTGACCTACTGGCAACATCACCCCGGTCTTTCCTACTTATTCTCCGGTATGTTTATTGGACCAACCAGTCAGGCTCCGCGCCCGGATGAAGGGCGCGATGAAGCCCTCTATGAAATGGAAATTGCCTTCCAGAATATGCCGGAAGGGCTGGTTGATACGCCATGGCTGGTGGACAGACTGATGCGCAATCTGCTGGTGGATGTCACCGGCAATACCCATCGTTCAGAATTCTGCATTGACAAACTCTATGCGGCAGGCAGCAGTAGTGGTCGCCTGGGGCTGCTGGAGTTCCGCGGTTTCGAAATGCCCCCTCACGCTCGCATGTCGCTGGTGCAATTACTGCTCCTCCGGTGTCTGGTGGCGCGTTTCTGGAAAGAGCCGTATCACCAGCCGCTGGTCCGCTGGGGGACACAGCTGCACGATAAATTTATGTTGCCGCATTTTGTCTGGCAGGATGTGAAAGAGGTGGTGGATGATCTGCAGCGTCATGGTTATCCCTTCAAACTGGCGTGGCTGTTGCCGTTTGAAGAGTTCCGTTTCCCACACTATGGCCGTCAGCAAATCGATGATATTGAGCTGGAGCTGCGCTGGGCCATCGAACCGTGGCATGTTCTGGGTGAGGAAGTGACGCTGTCCGGGACGTCGCGCTATGTTGACTCCTCCGTCGAACGTATACAGGTGCGCCTGTCGGGTTTAACCGAAGGGCGCTACGTGCTGGCGTGTAATGGCCGCCGCGTGCCGCTGCGGGCTACCGGAAGACAAGGAGAGATGGTGGGGGCGGTACGTTATCGGGCGTGGGCGCCACCGTCAGCGCTGCATCCGACGATTGGGGTAAATACCCCGTTAGTGTTTGATTTGATTGATACCTGGAATGGTCTTTCCATCGGCGGCTGCACCTATCGCGTCAGCCACCCTGGCGGACGTAACTATGAGACGCGACCGGTTAACAGCAACGAAGCCGAAGCCAGGCGTGTCAATCGCTTTTGGGATCATGGTTTTACCCAAGGTACATTGATCCCCCCACCGGCATTCAGCGCGCTAAGGACCTTCTATGAGCATGAGCAGGTACCACGCCCGATGGCTCCGCCTGCAGAGGAACCTGGTGATGAATACCCACATACTCTGGACCTTCGCAGGAAGTATACTAGGATTTAGTTTTGAGCCGGGTAATCAGAATACATGACTGCTTCTTTTTCTGAATCAATCGCGCCGGCCTGTGAGCCGGCTTCTTTCTCTGTCGAGAACGCGTCGACAGCAATTTATAACGAGGCCTGCGATCTGACGAACATCCTCCGCCCACACTGGACGGAGGTGATGAACAGCGTCAGTGAGATGGGTGTGGAAGGGATGGAAAACCGTCTTCGCCAGGCACAGCGTATTTTGCGTGATGATGGCGCCACCTATAACCTTAATGGTGATCCGCTTTCGCCAAACGTCTGGTCGCTGGATATCATTCCCACTCTGTTGGCGGAGGGGGAATGGGCAACCGTGGAACGTGGGCTGGCTCAGCGTTCGCTGCTATTCGATCTGATGCTTAAAGACCTCTATGGTGAACAGCGCCTGCTGAAAGAGGGGATCATCCCGTCAGAAATTGTCTTCTCTCACCCAGGTTTTCTGCGTCAATGCCACGGTATTCGTTTGCCTGGGGCTCACAATCTGATCTTCCATGCTGTCGATTTGGTTCGCGGTGGGAATGGACAGTTTGTGGCGATTGGCGATCGCACTCAGGCCCCGAGTGGTACTGGCTATGTTCTGGAAAACCGAATCGCTGTTTCCCGCGTACTGCCATCGTTGTTTCGTAACAGTCATGTCCGGCGACTTTCCGGTTTCTTTCATGCGCTGCGGCATACGCTGGCCAGCCTTGCCAGCCACAAAACCGATACCCCGCGGATCGTCGTCCTCACTCCCGGCGCCTACAGCAGTACCTATTTTGAGCACGCTTATCTGGCAAACTATCTCGGCTTTCAGCTGGTGCAGGGAGGCGACCTGACCGTGCGTAACGGCAGAGTATGGTTGAAATCCCTGAATGGCTTGTCGGAAGTGGATGTGATTTTGCGCCGGATGGATGATACCTACTGCGATCAGACAGAACTCCGTTCCGACTCTCGCCTGGGGGTACCCGGGCTGCTTGAAGTGGTGCGCAACGGTAACGTCGTGCTGGCTAACCCACTGGGCTCAGGGGTCCTTGAAGCTCCGGCGTTGCTGGCGTTTATGCCTGAAATAAGTCAGTTTTTGCTGGGTGAACCGCTGTTGATCCCCACGGTGAAGACCTGGTGGTGTGGCCGGGCGGAGGACCGCGACTTTGTGATCCACCACCTTGATCAACTGATCATCAAACCGTCTTATCGGAGTTTTGATAGCAAAAGTATCTATGGCCATAGTCTGGATGACGCAGGCCGCAAGCTCATTCTTCAGCAAATTACTGCTAGTCCGCACAGCTACGTGGCTCAGGCCTATATTCCGGGTTCACGTGTTCCGGTGTGGGCTAACCAGCAAATTGAGTATCGCCCCACGATTTTCCGTGCTTTCACCGTTGCCGCACCGGAAGGATACTGCGTCATGCCAGGAACGTTGTCGCGGGTAGCAGAGTCTGCAGATGATTTTATTGTCAGCGACTTATCCGGCGCACGGAGTAAAGATACGTGGATACTTGGTGAAAGCTTCGATACCGCGCAGCCACTTCTGACAGACTCGATTCCCCGCGATGAGGGAAATTTGCCCAGCCGGGTGATAGAAAACCTGTTCTGGTTCGGCCGCTATGCGGAACGCGCGGAAATGAGCCTGCGCCTGATACGTATTCTGTTCAAACAGCTTAATGGCGTTGAGCAATTTATGCCTGAAAGTCGCGAAATTCTGCTGGGGGCATTATCAGCGCTCACCGGGACATTTCCTGAAAGCGACGCTGTCGGCGACCAGAATCATGAACTGTCTTCACTGGTTTGTGATGGCCAACGTGCGGGATCGATAAAATTTAATATCCTCAACATGCTGGCCTGCGGTGAGCAGGTGAAAGAGATGCTATCGGCCGATACTCGCATAATCATCAATGAATTACGTGATTATATTCGGACGGTGGAAGTCGCCTATCAAGACGGGCTGCCGGAGTTGCCGGAGGAGTCGCTGGATAATCTGGTCACCTCTTTACTGGCCCTGTCCGGACTGAGTCATGAGAGCATGCTGCGGGGCATGGACTGGCGGTTCCAGGAAATTGGTCGCCGCGCTGAACGGGCGCGTCTGACCGCCATTCTGCTGAAACATACCTTAACCCGCGCCGTTCCTGGTTTGCAGCAACAGCAAATTTTAGAATCGGTACTGATGAGCGTCGAGGCGTTAATTTCCTTTCGACGACGTTACCGGGGGCAGATGAATATCATTTCCGGTCTGGATTTATTGATGCTGGATGGGACGAACCCGCGTTCATTGATTTACCAGGTTGATCGGTTGCGTAAATATCTCCTCGATTTGCCGCGCCTGGAGGGACAAACCTCCAGCCTGACATCTGATATGCGACCGGTGATGAAATCACTCACGGATATTCAACTCGCCGATCTTGATCTACTGGCACAGGTTGATGAACAAACCGGACTGCGGGAACAACTGGATACGATAATGACGCAGATAATCAGCCAGCTGGAGCAATTCACCACCTTGCTGAGCGACAAATATTTCGACCATGCCAATGGACCGCAGCAACTGATTAACACCCAGTGGAAGACCGACTTATGAAATACCGGGTACGACATCTTACAAAGTACCAGTACAATTCTCCGGTGACGTTATGCTACAACATGACGCACCTGTTGCCGCGAAATACCGCGAATCAGCACTGCCTGCAACGGCGGATCATCGTAACGCCGATGCCGGTTTATCAGAACGAAGGGTGTGATTATTTCGGCAATTTGACGTTTTATTTTTCGATCCAGGTCCCGCACGACACCCTGACCATTGAGATGGAAAGTGAGCTTGATATTGACGAAATCAACCACGCGGACCTGCTGAATAGCCACTCTCTGACCTGTGGAGAGTATCGGCAGCGATTACATGAGTCCGGCACGCCGGAGCTGCGGATGGCGAAAGAGTATTTGCTCGATTCCAGTTTAATTCGCCGTTCTCAGCAACTGGCTTCCTACGTAGCGGATATTTTTCACGATGATGCCCCGGTCATTCAGGCGGCGGCGGCATTGACCCATCGTATTTTTGAGGAGTTTACTTTCGATCCGATTGCGACCAGTGTCAGCACCCCGCCAGAGCAGGTTTTACAGGAAAAGCGGGGCGTCTGTCAGGATTTTGCCCATCTGGCGATCGCCTGCCTGCGTTCCGTCGGCTTACCCGCTCGCTATATCAGCGGCTATATTGAAACGCTACCGCCCGAGGGGCAGGAAAAATTAGTCGGGACCGATGCGTCGCATGCGTGGTTTGCCATTTTTATCCCGGATGCAGGCTGGCTGGAGTTTGATCCGACTAACGATCTCATGCCTCAGGGACAACATATTGTGACGGCGTGGGGCAGGGATTACGCCGATGTTGCCCCATTGCAGGGGGTTATTTTTGATGGCGGAGCCACGCTGGCCCTTGAAGTTGCGGTCGATGTACAGCGCGGCTGAGCACTAATATTTCCCCCTCAGCGAGAGCGGAGGGGGAAAATTGGAAGTAACCCTGGGCGTTTAGTGTATAACCTGCGACAAAAACGTACGGGTACGTTCTGATTTTGGATGGGAGAAAAATTCCTGTGGCGGCGCCTGTTCGACAATCTCACCGCGGTCCATGAAGATCACCCGATCGGCCACCGTACGGGCAAAACCCATTTCATGCGTGACGCACAACATAGTCATACCATCTTCCGCCAGGCCAATCATTGTATCGAGCACTTCTTTGACCATCTCCGGATCAAGTGCTGAGGTAGGCTCATCGAACAACATGATTTTGGGTTTCATGCACAAAGAACGGGCGATCGCCACACGTTGCTGTTGACCCCCCGACAGCTGCCCGGGAAATTTATGCGCATGTTCCGCAATACGGACACGTTGCAGATAGTGCATTGCCAGCGCTTCCGCTTCTTTCGCCGGCATCTTCCGTACCCAGGTCGGCGCCAGGGTACAGTTCTGCAAAACGGTCAGGTGGGGGAACAGATTAAAGTGTTGAAATACCATGCCGACTTCAGTGCGTACGCGTTCTATGTTGCGGACATCATCGTTCAGATGAATGCCATCAACGACGATCCGCCCTTGCTGGTGTTCTTCCAGGTGGTTGATGCAACGAATCGTGGTCGACTTACCCGATCCTGAAGGCCCGCAAAGAACAATGCGTTCACGAGGTTTCACCTGCAGGTTAATATCTTTCAAAACGTGAAACTGACCGTACCATTTATTCACATTTTCGAGCGTAATCATCATGGCGTCAGCAGAATTAATCATAGTATGTGTCATGTAAAACCTCAGTGCGATTTGCGCCCGGTGTGAAAGCGCTTTTCCAGATACTGGCTGTAGCGCGACATGCTAAAACAGAAAATCCAATAGACGAGGGCTGCGAAAACATACCCCTCTGTCGACATACCCAGCCAGGCAGGATCTACCGTTGCCTGCTGTACGCTACTGAACAGATCGAACAGTCCAATGATGATCACCAGACTGGTGTCTTTAAATAGCGCGATTATCGTGTTTACCAGCCCCGGGATGGTGAGCTTGAGCGCCTGGGGGAGAATAACCAGAACCTGCGTTTTCCAGTAGCCCAGCGCCAGCGATTCCGCCGCTTCATACTGTCCTTTGGGAAGCGCCTGTAGCCCCCCACGCACGACTTCGGCAATGTAGGCCGACTGGAACAGAATCACCCCGACCAGAGCGCGCACCAGCTTATCGATAGTGCTCCCTTCGGCCATAAACAGCGGCAGCATCACCGATGACATAAACAGCACGGTAATCAGCGGCACGCCTCGCCAGAATTCAATAAAGATGACCGACAAGGTACGAACCACCGGCATCGTTGACCGCCGTCCCAGCGCCAGTAAAATCCCCAATGGCAACGCGCCGGCAATCCCGACAGAGGCGATAATTAATGTCAGCGTCAGGCCCCCCCACTGGCGGGTTTCAACACGTTCGAGGCCGAAAAACCCGCCGTACATCAGGAACCAGACCATAAGAGGATAGATCACGGCCCAACAGGCGATATAACGGCCCCGGCGCGGCATCGACTTGATAAACATCGGGATAATCGACAGCACGCCGATTATCAGAGCGAGATTAATGCGCCAGCGCAGTTCATGCGGATACAGCCCATACATAAACTGGCCAAAGCGTGCATGGATGAACACCCAGCAGGCGCCTTCTTTGGTACAGTCTGCACGGGTGGTGCCCATCCAGTTAGCCTGAAATACCAGCCAGTTTAGCGCTGGCGGTATAATGTTGCAGATAATCCACAGGCACAACAGTGTCAGCAGCGTATTGAACCCGCTGGAGAACAGATTTTTCCGTGCCCAGCGCCAGGCTTTACGCACCGGGCTGGTGGGGACTGGCGGTGTTTCATGTGTGGTAGCAAACATAGTCATTCCGTTCTCTTAACGCTCAACCAGCGCAATTTTGCGGTTGTAGAGGTTCATCAGCAGCGAAATCATCAGACTGATAAGCAGGTACACTGCCATGGTGATGGCAATCGTCTCGATAGCCTGACCTGTCTGATTCAGTACCGTACCGGCAAACAGCGAAACCATATCCGGGTAGCCGATCGCAGCCGCCAGTGAGGAGTTTTTTACAATGTTGAGGTACTGACTGGTCAGCGGGGGAATGATGACCCGCATCGCCTGCGGGATAATCACCTGCCGCATCGTTACGGGATTCGGCAAACCCAGCGAACGGGCCGCTTCATTCTGTCCATGTGGAACAGACTGGATACCGGAGCGAATGACTTCGGCAATAAATGAAGAGGTGTAGATCGACAGCGCCAACGTCAACGATGCCAGTTCCGGTATCATCACGAATCCGCCACGGAAGTTAAACCCGCGCAGCTGTGGGATATCCCAGTGAGTGGCCGCGCCAAACAGGATATGGGCAATCAGCGGGAAGAGAACGATCATTGCCGCCGCAATCGGCCATGTTCGCCGCAACTGGCCGGTTTTCAACTGATGTTGACGATTGTAATGCCGTAAACCGACGCTACCAGCGATCGCCAAAACCAGCGCAATAACGAACGGCCAGCTGCCAGGTGCGTAGGTAGGCCAGGGGATGTACAGACCGCGGTTGCTGACAAATGCCAGGTCGAATGCGCTCAATGCTTCTCGCGGACCAGGTAAATTACGCAGCACGGCGAAGTACCAGAAGAAAATTTGCAACAAGGGCGGAATATTACGGAATGTTTCGATGTAGATGGTCGATAGCCTTCGCAGCAACCAGTTATCCGATAGCCGCGCGAGGCCGATGAAGAACCCAAGAACAGAAGCGAAAACAATGCATAGCGCGGAAACCAGCAGGGTGTTGGTTAACCCCACGAGAAAGACGCGAGCATAGGTATCGCCTTCCGTATAATCAATCAGATGCTGGACGATACCGAAACCGGCGCTTCGCTCAAGAAAACCAAAACCGGAGGTAATACCGCGATTGGCAAGGTTGATCACCGTGTTGTGGATCAGATATCCCACAATAGCAAGCACGGCTATGATGGCGGCCATCTGGTAAAGCCAGGCGCGAACCGTGGGGTTACCGAACGAAAAATCCCTTTTCACGGTTGGGCGTTGAGACATGTTGAAACCTCATTAAAAAAAGCGCATCGGCTACCCCCCGCGAGGGGCGGTAGCCGTCTGGAAGGCAGAATTAACGTACCGGCGGTGCGTACTGGATGCCGCCCTGGTTCCAGAGCGCATTCTGTCCACGCGCGATTTTCAGAGCACTGTCTTTACCGACGTTGCGGTCAAAACTTTCCTGGTAGTTACCCACCTGTTTAATAATGTTGAACGCCCATTTGTTGTCGAGCTTCAGATCTTTGCCAAAGTCACCTTCAGCCCCCAGGAGGTGAGCAATGTCAGGGTTAGACGGTTTTGCCGCCATCTGCTCAACGTTTTTCGACGTGATACCCATCTCTTCTGCGTTCAGCATGGCGTACAGAGACCATTTAACGATGGTGAACCAGTCGTCATCTCCACGGCGAACCACTGGACCCAGCGGCTCTTTTGAAATCACTTCTGGCAGAACAACAAATTCATCCGGTTTGCCCAGCTTAATACGCAGCGCATACAGTTGAGACTGGTCGGAAGCCAGCGTATCGCAACGACCGCTGTCGAGGGCTTTTGCGGACTCGTCAGAGCGATCAAAGGTCACTGGTGTGTATTGCATTTTGTTGGCTTTGAAGTAATCAGCCACGTTCAGTTCAGTATCCGTACCGGCCTGGATACATACGGTGGCGCCATCCAATTCTTTAGCGCTTTTGAGACCCGCTTTTTTATGGGTCAGGAAGCCAATGCCGTCATAGTAGTTAACCCCCGCGAACAAGAACCCCATCCCGCCATCGCGCGAAGAAGTCCAGGTTGTATTACGCGACAGAATATCCACTTCACCTGATTGCAGGGCGGTAAAACGCTCTTTGGCCGTCAGCGGGGTATATTTGACCTTGCTGGCATCGCCAAACACTGCCGCTGCCGTAGCACGGCAGATATCGACATCAATACCGGTGAATTTGCCGCTCGCATCTGCATAAGAGAAGCCCGGTAAACCATCACTGATACCGCACTGAACAAACCCTTTTTTCTTAATTGCATCCAGCGTGGTACCCGCATGCGCTTGCTGCGCGACAGCGAACAGAGAAGCCGCGGCGACCAGTGTGGAGAACATTATTTTTTTCATAAATCATCCTGTGTGGATAAGTCGTGGTGTTATGTGGTTGTGTTGGGCACTGTACCGTGCATTTTTCATGTGGCGGTCTGCCATTTTGGCTTAAGCAAATTTGATGCCATGCCTTCATATCACTGAATTTACAGGAGGATTTGCGCATAATCTGAATCAGCGAGTAAGTTACACTCACTCTTGAGCACTAAAAGGAGACAATGTGAATCTTGGTGAGCAAAAACAGTGCAAAAGTTTCACGAAAGAAAGCAGCATGAGCCAAATAAGTTGTTGGCAATGGAATTTAATGACGAAACGGCTTACGGGTATAGAAAGTGGATTTTTAAGGGCGAAAAGGGGAGGCGCTGGACAATATCGTTGACAGTAGAGGAAAATTTGCAGGCAAAATCGAACTATTTTACCTGCAACTATTGTTTCTCTCAGGAAGCTAAATGTTTCATCACTTATTGCTGATTTGCCATTGATACAGCAATACCAGGTTTAAGACTCCACTCACTTCAGTCATAAGCAGGAAGCAAAATTCAAGACGAGCAATAAAGTTGCAGAACTTATTGAGACTGCCAGTAAAGCGGTGAACCGAACGCGTCTATGTAGTAATCGATAATCGCCCGAACGTTCAGCGGAGGGTGGCGGGCATTCGGATAGATTGCCGCGATGTGCTGTGGCTCCGTTTTTATGGACCTATCCAGTTCCGGCAGCAGCCCGACAAGCTCGCCGCTCTTCAGCCGGTCTCCAATCAGCCAGTCAGGAAACAGCACAATCCCCATCCCCCCAAGTGCGGCAATCAGCAGGGTTTCAGCATTATTCGATGACATCAGGGGCGAGACGGGGTAGTGCACCCATTCCTCTCCGCGCCTGCGCAGCAGCCATTGGTTTGGTCCTGACGAACCGCGATAGACCAGGCATTTATGCCGCGCGAGCTCTTCGGGTGATCCCAGCATGCCGTGCCGGCGGATGTAATCCGGTGACGCGGCAAGATGATAGAACTGCTGGCCAAACACGCGCGCATGAAAGGCGGAATCCGTCAGCACGCCAATCCGGAAAATCACGTCAGCCGGCTCCCGGTGCGGATCGATGTAATCATCCGTCAGCGTAAGCTCAATACTGAGCTTCGGATATCGCTCCGTCAGGCCGGGTAACGCGGGTGCGACATGGCGTTGTCCAAAGAATACCGGTGCGTTTATGCGGACCATTCCGGAAGGCTCAAGCATTCTCTCGTTGAGTTCCCGCCGCGCCTCCTCCATGCTGCCCGTCATCGCTCGCGCATAGCGGATAAAAAGATGGCCGCTTTCCGTCGGGATTATCGCCCGGGTATTGCGGTAAAAAAGCTGCTGCCCGAGCACATCCTCCATCTGATGGATGACGCGCGAAACCTGAGAGGCTGATATCCCTTCCCGCCGTGCCACCACCGAGAAATTCTGCGTTTCATAAACGTCTATAAAAATCAGCAGGGCGCGAATACTGATGTTCCCAAGCTCACTCATTAATGCATATCCTGCACAGGTGTTTATCTCATTATGGCATTTTTCACATCCATGTTAAGTCGTAATCTTCTCCGCCTGGACTACGGGAGATTGATTGCTATGCAACTAATATTGATTTTTATCGTCATTGCCGGAGGCATGGGACTGTCCATAGAGGCAGGATTGCTCGGGCCACTGGGTGGGGAGGTCGGTGACCTCTGGGCGACCTTCAGCATATTTGGCGTGGGCGCGGCGCTGACCTTCCTGCTGATGCTTTTTTTCAGCCCGCGTAACAGCCCGTCATTCTTTGCGCAACCAGCGTGGCAGCTACTTGGCGGCGTGCTTGGGCCGATTTACGTCATCATCCTGACCGTGGTAACGCCGGCAATCGGCATCGCCATGACTATGATTGGCATCCTGGCAGGCCAGGTGTTCAAGAGCCTGATTATCGATCACTTCGGCCTGCTCGGTACGTCGCACAGGAAAATTGACAGTAAACGTATTATTGCGCTGATTTTCATCATTGCAGCGCTGGTTATGGTTGCACAGGGTTAAATTAACTTTATGACTATTATCATGATTCTTCTTGCCGTCGCCGGTGGCGCCATGCTGAGTATCCAGGCGGCTATCAATGGCCAGCTGGGCAGCAAGGTCGGCGTATTCAAAAGCGCGTTCCTGACATTTTCTGTCGGCGCACTGGTGACGGGGTTGCTGATCTTTTTCTTCGAACCCAAACACACCCTGACGTTGATGGACGTACCTAAATGGCAACTGCTGGGCGCAATGTTTGGCGTACCGTATATCGTCATTATGGTACTGGCCGTCCAGCGTATTGGCGCGGCAGTTGCTACGGTCGCTGTCATTTTTGGCCAGTTAACCATGAGCATGCTGATCGATAACTTCGGCTGGCTGGGCAATGCGTCGATTCCATTCTCGATGAGCCGTCTCGGCGCCATTGTCTGCCTGGGTATCGCGCTGTTCTTCATTTACTCCAGCAGCAGGTCAAAAGCCGCAACGGCGAAAATCCCCAGGCAGCAGGAAAACGCTAACACATAAGCCCAGGCAGTTCAGATGCTCTCTCTGAAGAATGCCAGAAATATCCTGGCACTCTTCAGGTGTTACACGGCAATACCATGGGCATATTATCAGGGACAAAAACCCGGTGCGCGTAGGGTTTATCCCGCTTTTGCTATTGAGAAAGGTCGTTTAATTTGCTTCCGGCAACGGTTGAAATTTGTAAGGTATGTCACATTTTTAAAAAATATCAAAGTAAGCTATTGTAAAAAACTCCTACAAAATATTTAAATACACAGGCAGAACGACAGGCGTGTAACTGGTAAAGCAGGCAAGACCTGAGATGAGCGATGAATTTAGACCTATTCATTGTTCATCTCAGGTCTTTTTTTTTGCATTTGAGGTAGCAAATGGATTCCAAAAAAACAGCGCAGAAAATACGTAAATTGAACGGCGTGGCAAGCAATTTTGAACATATTTAACATTGTTTTCCCGGCTACGACTCAGCTTAAATGACAAAAAACTTTCTGCTCCGGACAATCCAAATGGCGTCAGGCTTACTTTTATCGGGAAGGGCGGTCATCTGCGTGCATTTGTAACAACAGAACTGTTGTGACGAGATAAGGCAAGAGAAGTATCCGTTCACGTTGCGAATCAGCACTGTTAAAGGAGCTACAACAATAAAATAATTTTGAAAGCATTTTTTATTTCCAAAAACAAGATTAATGATAAGAATCGCTCCGTTTCACTGGAGTTAAATAGCTATGAAATAATCAGGCTAAATACGCTTGCTTACCATATATATTTCAACCTGGAAAGGCGGGGCATAATTTTATTTTAATATGCGCTTTTACCCCTGTATTTTATATGAGAATTTTAAAATATGAACAAGACTATTCTATTTTGCCTTATCTCTGCCATGTTCAGCAATGCTTATGGACAGAGTTTAACAGTGGAAGAGAGACTGGCTTTGCTTGAGAAACAACTCCAGGAAAACACTGCAGAATTAAAAAGCACAAAAGCAGAATTAACCAGGTATAAGCAAGCTGATAAAACAAACAGAAACACAGTCAACTCAGTAGATGAAAAAAGCCAGCCAACAACAAATTCTGCCACTTCAACTATTGTTGCAGCATCGAGTACTAGCAACAAAACAGGCAATAGTGCCACGACTAAAGTTAATAATGATCTTACATTGAAAGAAATTAGTGACTTTGTTAAAAACGATATTGGATTTTCGTACAATGGTTATTTCCGTTCTGGTTGGGGAACGGCTAATCATGGATCGCCAAAAGAATATGCTATTGGATCTCTTGGCCGTTTCGGCAATGAATATACCTCATGGTTCGATCTTCAACTCAAGCAGAAAGTGTACGACCAGGATGGTAGAACTGCACATGCTGTCGTTATGCTGGATGGTAATGTGGGTGAGCAATACAACAATGCAGTCTTTGATAAAGATGCCGAGAGTAACTTACAATTTTCTGATATCTATCTCACGACGAAGGGATTTCTTAATTTTGCCCCTGAAGCTGATTTTTGGGTAGGTAAGCACTATCTGCCTAAGTATGAGATACAGATGCTTGACTGGAAAAGCGTCAGAACAGAAAGCGGAGCAGGGCTCGGTATAGAAAACTGGAAAATGGGTCCAGGCAAATTTAACGTTGCTGTAGTGCGGCAAGACCTGAACGCGCGCGCTCTTGATTATGATACATCAGGAAATTCATTACAGATCAATACGAATGCGCTTGATATACGTTATCGTGAAATTCCCTTATGGGACAAGGCAACATTAGAACTTGATGGTCGCTATAACATGGCAAACAAATCAGATGTCGTGAAGTCAGGAGAGGCTGATGGTCAGTATTATCATGTAAAAGATGCCTGGCTGGTAGGTGCGATTTTAAGGCAGAAGTTTGACGCAGGGGGTTATGACGAATTAACCCTGCAAGCTGCCGATAATTCTATTGCCAGTTCTTTTGCAAAAATTTCTGGAGCAAATCCAACATTTGGGAGTGGTGATAACTATTATGGAAATCACACAAATGGCAAGGCATTCAGAATAATTTCTCAAGGGGAATTTTACCCCACGGGAAACACTATTATTGCACACGCACTAGTATATTCAAATGGTAATGATATATTTAGCTATGATACTGGTGCTCATACAGATTTTGAAAGTTATCGAAGTGTCATCCGTCCTGCTTATATCTGGGATAAATTCAACCAGACCGGGGTAGAACTCGGATGGTTTAGACAGGATAACAAAACTCAAGAGCAGACATATAGTGAATCAGGTTACAAAACAACATTGTATCATGCGCTTAAAGTTAATACATCAATCCTAACCTCAAGGCCAGAAATTCGTTTCTATACAACGTATATCCGGGCAAACCAGAACGAGATATCGAATTATCAATTCAACGATAATAAAAAAGATCAATTGTCTATTGGCGCTCAAGCTGAGGTGTGGTGGTAACTATCGGTTAAGATAAAGCAAATATAATACAGGAGGAAAATATTCTCGGGAGGATTTTTATATCGTGGTCATTTACGAGGATTATTATGTGATAACTGTCACATTTTGATAAAAGATGGGTTAATTTTATTGCCTGTAACTATGTATATAGTATATTGTTGGCAAATATGTAGTACAGGCGTGTAACTGGTAATGCAGGCAAGACCTGAAATTCTCCCCCTCTTTTGGGGTGAGAATTTCAGGTCTTTTTTTTTGCTCATGAGGCAACTTATGGATCATCTAAATACTGGGCGTTCAATTCTCAAATTAGTCGGTGGAGCAGGTAACATCGAACACATTGAACATTGCTCAACCAGATTGCGATTAAGCTTGTATGACAATGCTAAAGTTGAAGTATCTGACCTCAAAAAATTACCTGAGGTAATGGGTGTCGTGACAAATGTGCAGTGTCAGATAGTCATTGGCAAAGACGTTGTTAAAGTGTTTGATGCTATTAGATCGTTAATGGCTAATGATGCTGACGCAAAACAGAAGCCAGGAACCAAGAAGAAATGGAATGCATGGTTGATTGATTTTGTTATCAGTATCTTTCAACCACTCATACCTGCAATTGCAGGTGGCGGCGTGCTGAAATCCATTTTAATTATTTTGAATATGGCTGGATGGCTGACTAAAGACAGTTCGACATATCAAATTTTGGACTGCATCGGAACCGCGCCTATTTATTTTTTACCCTTACTTATCGCCATCACTACTGCGAATAAGCTTAAAGTTAATCCATTAGTTGCATTGACTGCTGTCTCAGTCTTGTTGTTGCCCACATTTACTACCCTGGCAAAACAAGGTGCAACGTTAATGACTTTCGACATTACGAACGTCTCCTATGCAGCGCAGGTGTTTCCCGCAATTCTCTGTGTTATTTTTTATGCACAAACGGAATCTCTTTTCAATCGTTATACGCCTAATGCATTACGTGGTTTCTTATCGCCCATGTTATCGCTGGTCACGACGGTCCCCGTCACATTGCTTATCCTTGGCCCATTAGGTTTTGAAATGGGTTCTCTGTTAACGCATCTGATCCTTTGGATGCATGGCAAATTTGGATTCATCGCAACAGGCTTACTTGCGGGCGGACTGCCATTTATTGTAGCGGCCGGTATGCATAAACCTTTCCTCCCTTATGCCATAATGTCAATGGGGCAAACAGGTAAAGAATCTTTGTATAACCCGGCTTCCTTAGCTCACAATATCGCTGAAGCAGGAGCCTGCCTTGCCGTTTCGCTAAAAAGTAAAGATAAAATGTTTAAAGGGACTGCTCTTTCCTCTGGAATATCAGCTCTGTTTGGCATTACTGAACCTGCACTTTACGGGATTACTTTACTGCATAGGCCAGTACTGATCTCTGTGATGTTGGGTGCAATGGTCGGTGGATCCTTCATGGGATTTATGATGGTCTCAGCTTATGCAATAGTAGCGCCGAGCCTTGCCAGTATCTCAATTTTTGCGTCACCGGATAATCCAACCAGTTTGATATATGCAATCATCGGTGCACTTGTTTCATTCTGCCTGGCATTTTTATCAACATTATTCTTCTGGAAAGAAAAAACGGCAACGCCCCATCCAGAGGAGGAAATGCCCAAATTTGAGAAGACTGAAGCCACTGCTAATCCAGTCTTAATGAATGACTTTACCTTTACCAGTCCGGTTGAAGGGAAAGTCATCCCCCTGACAGATGTCAACGACGATGTATTTTCTTCAAAAATCATGGGGGATGGTATCGCTATCGTTCCAACTGTGGGAGCACTATATGCACCTGCCGATGGCGTTATTGAGCATGTGTTCGAAAGTGGCCATGCAGCCAGCATGATGACTACCCATGGAGTAGAGGTTATCTTTCATATAGGAATTGATACGATACAAATGAACGGTCAAGGCTTTCACCCGAAAATTACAGATGGCCAACACGTTAAAGCGGGTGAACTATTAATCGAATTTGATATTGATGAAATAACTAAAGCGGGTTATGACCCAGTCGTAATAATGGTTATTACCAATAGCGATCGTTTTATGATGAAGCCGTCGAACGATCATTCCAATACACTCCAGCAGTTTAATATTTTTTCATTAAAAGAGGCTTGATATTATGTCGAAATCTATTCTTCCCAAGAATTTTTTATGGGGTGCAGCCATTGCAGCCAATCAGGCAGAGGGTGCATGGAACGTTGACGGCAAAGGGCCTTCTGTTGCAGATGCAGTTGCCTATAAGGCGCATTTGAGCACAAGCGACTATGCCGGCCATATGGCCGTATCTGATCAAAACGTGAGTGATGCGCTTGAGGGGAAGAATGATCAAAATTACCCTAAACGCAGAGGCATAGATTTTTATCATCGTTACAAAGAAGACTTAGCGCTTTTTGCCGAAATGGGTATAAAAGTCCTGCGCGTATCAATCGCATGGTCACGAATCTTCCCAACAGGTGAAGATGAGCAACCGAATGAAAAGGGATTACAGTTCTATGAAAATATGTTCACTGAAATGCGCAGACTTGGCATTGAACCATTGGTTACGCTCTCACATTATGAAATGCCATTAGCATTGAGTGAGAAGTATAATGGCTGGGTCCACCGAAATGTTGTTGATGCGTTTGTACGCTTTTCAAATGTATGCTTTGACCGTTATAAGAATTTGGTACGTTACTGGTTAACATTCAACGAAATTGATAGCATTCATCGGCATCCTTTTACGACAGCGGGTGTCCGCGAAGAAAAAAGTCAACCAGGAGAAAGCACGCAGGATATTTATCAGGCGTTGCATCATCAGTTTGTTGCTTCGGCGTTAGCGACAAGAGACTGCCACGAAAAGATACCTGGCAGCCAGGTCGGATGTATGCTTACTAAGTTAACAACTTACCCACTGACCTGTCATCCTGCTGACGTAGAAGCCACTCTGAAAAAAAATCTCGAAAACTATTTTTATTCAGATGTTCAGATTAAAGGCGAATATCCACCATTAATTAAGCGGGACCTGGAACTGCGTAATATCAAGATAAAAATGCAGCCGGATGATTTGGAAACGTTACGTCGCTATACTGTAGATTTCCTTTCATTCAGCTATTATATGTCCATCACGGAATCTGTTCAGTCCGATGCAGAGCGCACGGCAGGAAATACTATCATGGGTGTAAAAAACCCTCATCTACCGGCTTCTGAATGGGGATGGCAAATAGATCCTGTAGGGCTTAAAATTTCGCTACTGGAGCTTTACGATCGATATCAAATTCCTTTATTTATTGTTGAAAATGGGTTTGGTGCAAAAGATACAGTGGTTGATGGGAAGATACATGACGATTACCGTATTAATTATTTTCGTGCGCATTTTGAGCAGATGATTGAAGCTGTCAAAGAAGGTGTCGATTTAATAGGGTATACGAGTTGGGGAACAATTGATATTATTAGTGCTGGAACGTCGCAAATGACCAAACGCTATGGTTTTATTTATGTAGATCAAGATGACGAGGGGAACGGTTCTTTGAATCGGTTACGCAAGGACTCCTTCTATTGGTATCGCAAGGTCATAGCGACTAACGGGACTGATTTAAGTTAATCATTGCTACCGCGGGAACTGAGATGAAAGTTAAAAAGTCCTTAAATAACAGCATGTTGCTTGCCGAAAATGACGGTAAAGAGATGATACTCTTTGGCAAAGGTATCGGTTTTAACACCAAGCCAGGGACAATTATCGACTTGCAAAGTGTAGAACAGGTCTTTATGCCTTTGGATACCCTCAAGTCGCGACATTATCTGTCACTAACGGACACAATTCCCGCGGATTTCTTTGAGATCACTCATGAAATTGTCAAGCTGGCTCAAGCACATTACAGCGAAAAGCTTAATTCAGTTTTATTATTCACCCTCGCGGAACACTTGCATTTTGCTGTTGAACGCTGTAAGACAAATACGAACATTGCGAATAAACTGACCTGGGAAATAAAGCGGTACTATCAGAAAGAGTATAGCATTGGCGAGTTGGCAAGAGATTTGGTATCAGCTAAGTTTGCGGTGAGCCTTCCTGATGACGAGGCTGTACACATTGCTTTTCATATTATCAATGCAACTTTTCAATTTGATGAGACTAACGCACATAAGCAAGTAGAGTTAGTGAACAGAATTGCTGAAATTGTACGTTATAAACTCAATCAAAATATTGATGTTAATTCAATTCACTATGCCAGGTTTATTACGCATTTAAGATATTTCGCTGAAAGGGTATTAAATAATAGCCTTGCAACAGAAGAAACTGACGACTTCTATAATGAGTTAATTCGTTTCCATCCAAAAGCGATGGTGGTTGCTGAGGTGATTCGTGACTTTATAAAAAGCAATTACGCCATTGCTATTCCTAATGATGAACTTACCTGGTTAGGCATACATATCAGCAAACTCAGTAAGTATTCAAAGTAAAATTTTAGTTTGGGAACAGGAGTGAGGTTAGAGATTGATGCCATCGCGATGAGATGATTCACGCTTGAGCGCTCATCTTCGTTTACGTAGCGCATTAAGCAGCGCCTGTGTGGCATCAGAAGACGATCCGGATGGCGAACAAACCAGCCCAAATTCACGATGAATAGCCGGCGTCACTGGCGCCACGCACAGGTTGCGCAAGGTCTCCGGCAGGGCGGATTCCGGTACCAGCGCGACGCCCATCTCTTCACCGACCAGTTTACAGGCGCTTATCCAGTCGCGAACCGTCACGCGGATATCAGAGAGTTGCAACCCGGCCTTTTCCATCAGGCTTTTGCCATTCACGACACAGCCGCCCGTCGCCAGAACAAAGGGCTGGTCCGCCAGCGCCTTTAGCGTTATTCCATCAGCTCTCGCATGCTGTGCCAGCCGATGGCTGGCGGGCAGGACCGCGACCCATGCATCCTGTCCTAATACCACCTCTGCACGTCCGGGAACGGGATTCATGACTACCCCAAGCTCAACGGTGTCTGCGGCAAGCCACGCTTCGACTTCTTCGTCAGAGCCTTCCAGCACGACAACGTCAATACCCGGATGCAGGCGCTTAACGTCGCGCAGCAGGCCGGGCAACAAGGTAGACGTCACGGAGGGAAAACTGGCCAGCCGAATGCGACCGCGGGTGACGTTCCGGCCCCGATCAGCCAGTTCGCGGATGGCGTTCAGCTGCGAAAGCATGTTTCTGGCATGTTCAACCACCTGCTCACCCAGGGCGGTAATCCCGATGTATCGTCGCTCACGGGTAAATACCGGAAAGCCCAGGGAAGCCTCCAGTTGGGCAATGGCCTGGCTGGCGCCGGACTGGGTCATGCCTATCTCCTCGGCAGCGCGTGAGATATTGCCAGCATCCGCCACGGCCACCAGCAGGCGCCAGTGTAAAAGATTCATCATGATTATCAGTAGCTCAACTAATAGTTCTTTTCTATATCATTAATTTTACAGTGCGATCGGCGTTAAATACAGTGTGCAGAGGATCGTTCAGGACGTTGTCGGACGGCTTTACACATTAACGGAGACTAGATGAAACTCTATTACGCGCCAGATACCTGTTCATTATCACCGCACATCGTGCTGCGCGAGCTGAACCTTGAGTTTGAACTGGTGAAAGTCAACAACAGAAGCAAGATCACCGCTGATGGTCGCGACTTCCTCGCCATTAACCCGAAAGGGTATGTTGCTGCGCTTGAGCTGGATGATGGGCAGATACTCACCGAGGGGCCGGCGATGGTGCAGTACCTCGCCGACCGTAAACCCGAATATGGCCTGGCGCCGCGCGCGGGCAGCTGGGAAAGGGTGCGCCTGCAGGAATGGCTTAACTTTATCACCAGTGAAATACACGCGGGTTCGGCACCGCTGTTTAATCCCGCGCTGCCGGAAGACGTCAGAACGATGTTCCGGGACAAGCTATTCCGACGGTTCGATTTTCTCCAGACGACGCTCAGCGAAAAAAACTATCTGACGGGGTCATCCTTTAGCGTGGCGGATGCCTACCTCTTCACGGTGCTGGGATGGTGCAAATTCTTCGCGATCCCTCTGGATCGCTGGCCAGCGCTATCGTCGTACATGGAAATAATAAATGCCCGTCCTGCTGTACAGGCGGCATTACTGGCTGAAGCGTCTCAACAGGGCAGGTAGAAGGCGACATGCGTAGAAAAGGCCGCGCAAAAGAGGCGGCCTTCGGTGTCAGACTGCCAGTTCAGGCATCTGCGCCATCACAAACGCGAAAACTTTTTCCGCGTCGAGTGAGGCATAGGGCAGACTTTCAATCACCGCAATAGAACGAGCGTCGCCAACGATCCCTCTTATCTCCGCGACCTTATACTGAATATGTGGCGCAACGAGAAATCCGTCGAAAGCGGGCGCCACGCTGGCAAAATTTTCCAGGCCCACTGCGCTGACAATGAGAGGATGGCCCTTTTTTTCCGCCAGTAACTGTATCTTTTTGGCGAGAGAATTGGCGGTGTTGCCGAACAAACAACATATCAGAAGCTTTTTCATGGTTTTACCTCCTGAGAATTAGTCACAGGATATGACTCGCCATGCACATAAAATGAGCGCCACCTCATAATTGCGTGAAGAATTCATCATGATGATGATTTCTAAGCATCATGCCTGCTGACCACCTGAGAGAGGTTGTTTGCGGATAATGAAGACGATGGGGTCTGATTTTTGATCCGCTCTTTGTAATTCCCAGGCGACATGCCCATGACACGACTGAAAGCCCGCCTGAATGCGGTCTCATCACTATATCCGCAGGCGTTGGCGACCTGAGAAATCGTTTTGCCAGGAATATCCAGCATAAGCGTCGCCGTTTCAATACGAACCCGCGTGATAAAGTTTTTCGGATTCTCCTGGATCAGCGCCATCATTTTGCGATTGAGAGTACGGGGTGTCAGGTTCAAGGCCTCAGCCAGCTGATCTACCGTGATGCCTGGGTTTTGATAACGCACCAGATGTTCAGCCTTCATCAGAAGAGGATGCCTTGAATTAAGAAATCCGGCAGGCGCATAAAGCTGCTGTGATAATGGCTGGCTATCCGCAACGGCCATATCAGCCGTCAGTTTGGCAATCTCATTGCCCGCATATTTGCGAACAATATAGATAACCAGGTCAATCCACGAAAACGGGCCTCCTGTGGTAATGATGTTGTCCTGTTCTGCCATGACTTTCCCCCAGACGGGCTTCGCCAGAGGGTATCGCGATCGCAAGGTATGATACAGCCACCAGGTTGTGGTACAGGCGCGTCCGTTGAGTAACCCGGCTTCACCCAGGATAAATCCACCGGCGCAGGCCCCTGCAATGCAGCTGCCCTGGAGATATTTTTCTTTCATCCATTCTGCGGCAGCGGTAACGGCCTCTTGCGCGAGGGGAAGCTTCTGCTCGTCAAGCTGCATACCGCTGGCAATAACCAGATCAACAGGTTCGGCATCATTGAACGAGCCCTCGCTAACGATTTTTCTCCCCTGAACATCCATGACTGGCAGACCGTCGGAGGTGACCACCATGACCTCAAAAAACGGTGATGTCCGTGCAATATCCGCGTTGACTTGCGGATTTTGGACGATGATCTGATTGGCGAGCCAGAACATGTCGGCTATGCCGGCAAGTGCCGATCTCATGCTGCCCGGTATAGCCAGTAACGCAATTCGCATGGTGAGTCCTGGTAAAAATTATGTCTGATTTCGCATGATACCTGTCTTTTAAGACACTTTATAGGTTTCAGCCTGGCGCGTTAAAGTGTTCAAAGTTCTTTTAACGTCAACGGTAGAGTGAGAGTCGATGAACCATTTTCTTAAGAAAAACATTCGTCTGGGAGCATTCGTTATGTCTTTGATGACCTCATTCGCCTCGCCTCTCCGGGCAGAGGCGACGGATATTAAAAACATTGTTCTGGTCCACGGGGCGTTTGCGGATGGCTCCAGCTGGTCTGCCGTTATCCCGTTGCTTCAGGCTGACGGTTATCACGTCACCGCCGTGCAGAATCCCTTGACCTCATTGCAGGATGATGTGACGGCGACGGAACGTGTCCTTGAGCGTCAGAAGGGCGGCGTTCTTCTGGTGGGGCATTCATGGGCTGGCGCGGTTATTACCCAGGCAGGTAATGCACCAAACGTGAAGGGACTGGTCTACCTTTCTGCTCTGGCGCCGGATTCAGGTGAATCTGTCGCCGATGCGCTGACACGGCTTAATGCGCCGATGGAGGGGATGCAGGCGGATAAAAACGGCTTGATCTGGCTGGATGATGCGAATGCTTTTCATCAGATCATGGCGAATGACCTTTCTGCATCACAGGCACGCCTTCTGGCGGCGCAGCAGCAGCCCATCGCCGCGGGCGCCTTCAGCGAAAAGATAGAGACCGCCGCCTGGCATAGCAGGCCATCATGGTACCTGATCACCGAAAATGACCATGCGCTGAATACGTCGGTCCAGGCGCGTTTTGCCCACGAGATGGGCGCCCACATTTCGCGGATGAATTCCGGTCACCTGTCCATGATTTCCCATCCCGCTCAGGTCGCTGAACTGATTAATCAGGCGGCGCTCAGCATAAAATAAATTCAGCGTTAGCTGGAGTCATGAAACCCGTTATTCAGACATGTGCAATTAAAAGAAATAAGTCAGACATTGAGATCAGTTTTCAGAACAACAACGACGATTTGCTAATGAGGTGTAGGCCATGATGCACGCGATAACATTGACATACCTGAGTTCGGAAGAGGAAATCTCAGCCCATCTTGAGGCACACAAGCAATGGCTGGTGAGAGGAATTAAAGAAGGAAAAATTCTGTTTGCCGGCCCTGTTGATAATCATGCCGGTGGGTTCATTCTTATGCGCGGAAACGATAAGCCCTTGATTCACGCTTTTCTGCAGGAAGATCCTTTTATCGAGCACAACATTGCTGATGCGGTGCTGCTCAGTTTTGAACCCCTGTTATGCGCTCAGGGCGTGCCTGTTGCATGGGCAGATAAGGCTAAATTTATTTAATCCATGTGGCGCGTCCGTGTTCTGATTACCCCCGCCGGCCAGTGCCGGCGGGGGAGCTGACGATTATTCCCAGCGTTTCAGCAGCAGGCTGGCGTTAACGCCGCCAAAGCCAAAACCGTTTGACAGCGCATAACGCATTTTCTGCGGGCGGGCCTGCAGCGCCACCAGGTTCAGGCCTGCTGCGTCTTCATCGGGGTGATGCAGGTTCAGCGTCGGCGGCACCACCTGGTCACGCAGCGCCTGAATGGTAAAGATGGCCTCAATCCCGCCGGCCGCGCCTAACAGATGGCCGGTGGCGGATTTCGTCGAGGTAATGGCGACCGGATGGGCGCCAAACAGCGTTTTAATCGCCGCCAGCTCACCCTTGTCACCGACCTGCGTTGAGGTGGCGTGGGCATTGATATGATCAATCTCTTCGACGGTCACTCCGGCCTGGCGAAGGGCGGTTTCCATGGCCCGACGCGCGCCGTTACCGTCTTCCGGGCCTGCGGTCAGGTGATAAGCATCTGCGCTGGTGCCGTAGCCCACCAACTCGGCCAGCGGCGTGGCGCCGCGCGCCAGCGCGTGCTCCAGTGACTCGATCACGATAAGCCCCGCGCCTTCTCCCATCACAAAACCATCGCGGTCACGGTCAAAGGGGCGGGAAGCGGCTTCCGGCTGGTCGCTGGAGGCGCTGGACAGCGCCCGCGCTGCGGCAAACCCGGCCAGGCTAACACGATGAATCGCCGCTTCCGCGCCGCCGCAGAGGGCGATATCCGCCTCGCCGCTGCGGATCATCCGCGCTGCATCGCCAATGGCCTGGGCGCCTGCCGCACAGGCGGTGACCGGCGCGCCGATGGGGCCCCGGAAGCCGTGGGCGATAGACACATGTCCGGCGGCCAGGTTGGCCAGAAAAGAGGGGATGGTGAACGGCGAGAGGCGACGCGGCCCGCGTTCATCGGTGGTATGTACCGCATTGGCGATCTCGCTGAACCCGCCGATCCCGGTGGCGATCACCGTGGCGGTGCGTTCCTGTTCGGCCTCGGATGCTGGCGACCAACCGGCCTGGGCCAGCGCTTCGCGGGCGGCGACCAGCGCAAACTCAATAAAGCGATCCATCTTTTTGCGCTCTTTCGCCGGGATGGTCGCCAGCGGGTCGAAGCCGTGCAGCGGATCGCTGTCAATGGACGGCACCTGGCCGGCCACTTTGCAGGGAATATCCGCGACCAGCTGCTCGCTGAGCCGGGTGATCCCTGACTTTCCTGCCAGCAGCGACTGCCAGACGTGCTGTACGCCGCAGCCCAGCGGGCTGACAATCCCCATCCCGGTGACGACAATGCGTTTAACGGAAACGCCCATAGTTAACTCTCCTGTAGTATCAGTGTGCCGGCGGCTTTTTCATCAAGGGAACCAGCAGCGCGGCAAGCAAAAAACCCATCATGATGAGGTAGAAAGCATCGGAAAATGCCTGAGTTCGCGCCTCCCGCAGCGTCAGTGCGGAAAGATTTTTCAGTGCCGCCGTCTGCGCGGCATCCGGTGAGAGTCCCTGAACGGCGAAGTTTGCCGCGCTGCGCTGAACAAAATCGCTCATCGCCAGGTTGGCGTTATTCAGATGGTCCGCCAGGCGGCTGTAGTGCAAATTGGTTCTATCATTAAGCACCGTCCCGCACAGGGCGATGCCGATGGCCCCCCCGAGGTTGCGCATCAGATTAAACAGCCCGGAGGCCAGCTTCAGGCGCGCGGGCGGGAGGCTGCCCAGCGTCAGGGTCACCGTTGGCGCGACGGCAAACTGCTGCGCCAGTCCGCGAAACGCCTGTGGGATCAGCAACTGGTCCGCCCCCCAGTCGTGGGTGATCGGGACAAAGCTATACATCGACACCGCAAAGCCGATCAGCCCGGCCATCAACAGCCAGCGCAGGTCGACGCGGTTGGCGAGCCACGAATAAAACGGGATCGACATGACCTGGAACAGGCCGGTGGAAAATACCGCCAGGCCGATCTCCAGCGCGCTGAAACCGCGCACGCTACCGAGATACAGCGGGGTTAAATAGATGGTGGCGAAGATGCCGACGCCGGCCATAAACGAGAAATAGCAGCCGAGGCTAAAGGTTCGGTCCTGCAGGGCCCGGAGATCCATCACTGGCTGCGGATGGCGCAGGGTGCGGATCACAAAGGCCACGCCGCAGAGCAGGGCGACCCAGGCGGTGGTCGTCAGGGTCGCGTCATCAAACCAGCCCCAGCGCGGACCTTCTTCAAGGGTATATTCCAGGCAGCCGAGGGACAAGGCCAGCAGCAGAATACTGAGATAGTCGGCGCCGCGCAGCAGCGAGGGGTCGGCGCTGTCCACTTTCACCAGCAGCGGCACTGCCACCGCGATGTAAATCCCCGGAACAACGTTGATGAAGAACAGCCAGTGCCAGTTGTAGTTTTCGGTGATCCAGCCGCCCACCGTCGGACCCAGCGTGGGGGCGAGGGAGGCCAGGCCGCCGATCGTCGCCGCGGCGATGACTCGCTGTTTGCCCTGAAAAAAGGCGAAGGCGGTGGTGAACACCAGAGGGATCATCGACCCGCCCGCCAGTCCCTGCAGGGCGCGGAAGGCGATCATACTCTGGATGTTCCACGCCCAGCCGCACAGCAGACTCATCAGCGTGAAGCCCGCCGCGGAAGCGGCGAACAGCCAGCGGGTCGACATGACCCGGGCCAGCCAGCCGGAAAGCGGGATAATAATGATCTCGGCGATCAGGTAGCTGGTTTGTACCCAGACGGTTTCATCGTCGCCCGCCGACAGGCCGCCGCCGATATCCCGCAGCGAGGCGGAGACGATCTGGATATCGATAAGCGCGATAAACATCCCCACGCACATGCTGGCGAAGGCGAAGATCTTCTTTGCCGTCGGCATCGACAGTCCCTGCGGGGCAGACAGCGCCTGAACGGTGCTCATCGAGGGCTCTTCTCGTTCACGGTGACGATCACCGACAGTCCCGGGCGCAGGACGTCAAGCTTTGCCCCGTCACCTTCCAGCGCAATGCGGACCGGTACCCGCTGCACGATTTTAGTGAAATTGCCCGTCGCGTTCTCTGCGGGCAGAATGCTGAAGCGTGAGCCGGTCGCCGGCGCCAGGCTGGCGACATGCCCCTTAAAGGTATGGTTCGGCAGCACATCGGCGACGATGGTCACCGGCTGACCGGCACGCATATGCGCCAGCTGGTTTTCCTTGAAGTTGGCGTCAATCCACAGGCCGTGCGCGGGTACCAGGGAGAGCAGCTGCGTACCGCTGCTGACGAACGAGCCGGACCACGCGCGGCGGTTGCCAATCACCCCATCGAACGGTGCGCGAATGTCGGTATAGCTGAGGTTCAGCCTGGCCATCTCGAGGTTAGCCTGGGCCTGTGCCAGGGCAGCCAGGGTTTGCTGCTGGCGAGCATCCAGCACCGCCAGCTGACGTTCGGCCACGGTTTTATCCGCTTTGGCCTTCTCCTGCTCGGCGTGCGCCCGGCGGTAATCGGCGGAGGCGTTATCGCGGATCTGTGCGGAAATCGCGCTCGACGCGGCCAGGGCGTTATAGCGTCGGTTGTCGTTAGCCAGTTTTTCGGATGCCGCCGTGGCGGCCAGTAACGAGGCCGCAGAGCCGGCAATCGTTGCCTGCTGTAGCTGGCGGGTGGCCAGGATATCGGCCAGCGCGGCCTGCTGCGCCGCCACTTCTCCGACGGCTTTAGCCAGCGAGGCGCGATAATCGCGGTCGTCAATGCGGATCAACAGGTCGCCTTTTTTCACCGCCATGTTGTCCTGCACCGCCAGCTGCTGGATATAGCCAGAGACTTTGCTGGAAATGGCGCTAATGTCGCCACCAACATAGGCATCATCGGTGGTCTGCATAAAGCGCCCGGTATGCCACCAGTAAGCGCCGTAGCTCGCTGCCGCCAGGGCGGCGACGCCGAGTGCCGCCAGGACGAGGACGCTTTTCTTACTGGCCGGATTCATTGCTGGCCTCTCTGTAGGGTTCAGGCTGGAATTTTTGCCCGCTATCGCCTTCGCGTTTGCGCTGCAGATATTCATGACGGTATTTCATCATCGGCGAGGCTGCTGGCCCCGGTACCATGGTGTATTTACCCGGGATAATCTCTTCCCCGGTTGCTTTATCGACCATGATCGGATCCACCCGCCGCTGGGTTGCCGTTTCCACCAGCTGCATCTGACGGCCTTCGGGAGCGAAGTGGCGATTACCCCATTCCGCCAGCGCCAGCAATACCATGCGAAAATCGCGGCCGCTTTGCGTGAGATGGTATTCGTAGCGCGGCGGGGTGCTGCTGTAGCAAACCTTCTCCAGCAGCCCGTCGTCGACCAGCGCCTTCAGGCGGCGCGACAGAATATTGGGCGCGACGTTGCTGCTTTTCTGGAACTCGTCAAAGCGGGTAAAGCCCGCGAAGGCGTCGCGCAGGATCATGATGCTCCAGCTGTCGCCGATGCGGCCAAGGCTGCGGGCAATGGGGCAGGGAGCGTGGCAAAGCGGTTCATTTTTCATGGGCTGTCCAGTAACCAGGTGGCTTTTGCCAGCAAATTGACATAGTCACTATCAAAATGCAAGTTACTCTTCATAGTACCCTGGGAAGAAGCCGCTCCCGTTCCGCTACGTCGTTTCTCCTTTGAATGCCGAAAAGAGGGACAGTCTCCGCCGCCACCTTATTCCTGCTTTGCCGTAATAAGAGATAAAAATCGCTGATGGCGGATGAAGTATTTTAATAATGATAGAAATCGATATGGTGGGTAATGATCTTGTTACCGGACCGGGAGCGGGCCGGTGGATACCTTATTCCCCCGGCCCGCTCCCGTATACGCCACTCAGTCCATCAGACTGACCTGCGCGGCGACAATCCGCCAGCCGTAGGGGAAGCGTACCCAGGTCTGCTGCTGGCGGCCAAGGCGCGCGCTGCCTTCGCGAGTAAACTCGGTGCTGCACACCGCCATATCCGCTCCAAAGGTGGTAATGGTGGTATGGCGCAGATCGCGGGCCAGACCGGCGGTGGGGCGGGCGGCGCGAAAGGCGCGGATCGCCTCGATGCCATACAGATTTTCGCCGGCTCCCAGCCGTACGGTGCGCGGGTCGTGCCAGAACAGCGCATCCAGCGCCTCGATATTATTGCTGACCAGCGCCTCTTCATACTGATAAAACGCCGCCGTCACCTCGGCGAGGATCGCCGGGCGGTCTACATTATCCAGATTGATCATGCTGCACTCTCCGCCACTCGGGCATCGGTAATGCCCATCGCTTCCAGCGCCCGCGCGGCGCGAAGACAGGCTTGTTCGTTAAACGGCGCGGCAATCAGCTGCAGGCCAATCGGCTTGCCGCTGGCGGTGCGCAGGGGGACGGTCACCACCGGCAGGCCGAGGAAGGAGATCGGCTGCGTTAGCATTCCCATGCTGGCGCGTACCGGCAGCGGCTGGCCGTTAATCACCATCTCCTCCGCGCCTATCGGCGTGGCGCTGCATGGGGTAGCGGGGGCGATCAGCACGTCGGCCTGGCTGAACAGGGATTTCATCGCCTGGCGAGCATGACGGCGGAAACGCTGCGCCTGCAGATACCATGCGGAGGGGATCATCGCCCCGGCCAGCAGCCGCTCGCGGGAGTGGGGTTCAAAACGCTCTGGCGAGTGACGAAGATCCGCCAGGTACTGATTGCCGCCTTCGCTGGCGCTGATGATAAAGGCCGCCGAGCGGGCCAGCGCGGCATCCGCGAACTGCAGCTCGCTGTCGGCGCCCAGCGCGTGGGCGACCCGATCCACGGCCGCCCGGGCGTCGTCATCGCACCAGGTGGTGAAATAGCCGCCCAGCCGCGCGCAGCGCAACCCCTCCAGCCCCCGCTCCAGCAGATTGCCGGTGCGCTCGCTGGCTTTATCAGCCTGAAAGTCATCGGCCGGGTCGCGCCCCTGCAGGGCGTCATACACCGCGGCGAGGTCGGCCACCCGGCGGGCAAAGGGACCAATATGATCCAGACTGGCGACAAACGGATGGCTGCCGGAGCGCGAAAGGCGGCCGAAAGTGGGTTTCAGGCCAAAGATCCCGCACAGCGACGCGGGGACGCGGATCGAGCCGTTGGTGTCGCTGCCGAGGCTGAAATGAACCAGCCCGGCCGCCACCGCTGCGGCCGAACCGCCGGAAGATCCGCCGGCGATCCGCGACAGATCGTGCGGATTGCGCGTCGCGCCATAGTGGCTGTTTTCAGTGGTAAAGCCGTAGGCGTAGGCGTCCATATTGAGCATCCCGCTGAGCAGGGCGCCGGCGCTGTGCAGCTGGCGCACCGCCCAGCTGTCGCTGGTCGCCGGCGGCCGGTCGCTCAGCAGTTCCGCCCCGGCGAGGGTGGTATGCCCGGCGACATCAAACAGATTCTTTACCGCATAGGGAATGCCTGCCAGCGGCGGCAGGGGGCGCTTTTCCCGGCGCAGGGCGTCGATGCTGTCGGCCTCCGCCAGCATGCGCTGGGCGGTGACCTCGGTCCAGGCGTTGATCTGCGGATTCACGCGGGCGATATCGTCCAGCGTCTGGCGGGCGATCTCCCGGGCGCTGAGTTCGCCATCGTGCAGCGCACGCTGGAGCTCGGCAATGGTGAAGTGATGAAGAGTCATGCTTTATACACCCCCGCAATCTCCTCGCGCGGCCCGAGGGGATAGTCCATCAGCGGCTGCGCCATGGCGGCGATGCGGGTAAACTGGCGCTCCAGCTCCTCACGACAGGGTGCATCCAGCTCCAGGTGCAACAGGTGAGTCATCTGCGTCAGATACTCGCTCCAGTCTGGCTGTGTGGTCATGGTCTGTTCCTTAGTATCCGGCGGCGGCGCCGTTGCTGCGTGGATCGGTAGCCCCTTCAAGCAGGCCGTTGGGATGGCGGACAATGGCGCCGGCGTGGCCCATCGCTTCGCTGAAATCGGCCAGCACTTCCACTTCGTGCCCCAGCTCGCGCAGGCGAGCGATACAGGCAGGGGCAAAGCGTCCCTCCAGCTTCAGTGAGTCGGAGGACTGGCCCCAGGTGCGGCCCAGCAGCCAGCGCGGACGGGAGATGCTCTCCTGCAGCGGCACCCCCTGCAGGATATAGCGGGTAAACAGCGCTGCCTGAGTTTGCGGCTGACCATCGCCGCCCATCGAGCCATAGACCATCACCCGGCCATCGTTCAGGCGTGCGGCGGCAGGGTTGAGGGTATGGAAGGGCTGTTTGCCAGGGGCCAGCGCCAGGAGATGCTGCGGATCGAGGCTGAAGGCGGCCCCACGGTTTTGCCAGACGATCCCGGTGTCCGGGAGCACCACGCCGCTGCCGAACTCGTGATAGATACTCTGAATAAACGACACTGCCAGTCCGCTGTTATCCACGACGCCCATCCAGACGGTATCGCCCGGGCCTTTGCCGCGGCCCCAGGGGGAAGCGCTGGCGTCGTCGATGCTCTCGGCCAGCGGCTGCAGGGCTTCCGGGGTGAGCAACGCCTGCACATCCACATCCAGATGGCGTGGATCGGTGATATGCGCATCGCGCAGGGCAAATGCCCGCTTGGTGGCTTCGACGATACGGTGCACCGTTTGCGCGTCATCGGCATCGGCCATGTTCAGGCGGTCGGTGATGCCAAGGATCGCCAGCGACACCAGGCCCTGCGTTGGCGGCGCAAGATTCCACAGCGTGCCCTGCTGGTGCTGGAGCGTCAGCGGCGCCGGACGCCGGGCGCGGTGGGCCTGCAGGTCGCCGAGGGTGATCGGCATCCCCAGCGCGGCCATGCCCTGCGCGAGACGTTCGGCCAGCGGCCCGCGATAGAAACTGTCGAGACCGTCGCTGGCCAGCAGGCGCAGGGTGCCGGCGAGGGCGGGTTGGCGAAAGCGGCTGCCGGGCCGCGGGGCCTCGCCCGATACCAGCCAGGTTTCACTGAAGCCTGGCTGATGGCGCAGCTCTTCCAGTTTGCTGGCGGTGGCGTGGGCTTGCGAGGCGGTGACCGGAATGCCGTCTTCGGCATACCCGATCGCATCGGCCAGCAGGCGGGCCACCGGCAGCGCGCGGCCGGTTAAGTCCCGTGAAATACGCAGCGCCTCGTCCCAGCCGCTGACGGTGCCGGCGACGGTCAGCGCGGCCTGCGGTCCCCGGTGGGGAATATGCCGCTGTCCGGCGTAGGCCTCGAGGGTCGCCAGCGACCCGGCCGCCCCGCTGGCGTCAATGGCGATGGGGTCTCCCTCAGGCGGCACGATCAGCCAGAAGCCATCGCCGCCGAGGCCATTCATATGGGGATAGACGACGGCGATGGCCGCGGCGGCAGCCACCATCGCTTCAATGGCGCTGCCGCCCTCGCGCAGGATCGCCAGCGCGCTCTGACTGGCGAGGTGGTGGGGGGCCACCGCCATGCCGTGGGTCGAAACGTTGCTACTGTGCATAAATTATCCTTTCTGAACGAATCACCCGCAGAACACTGCAAAAGCTGTTCCATCTCTGAACGTTTCGTTTCATTGATAAAAACAATGACCAGAATTTTCCCACTGGCACGCTATGTGTAAGGCATAGCAGATACAGTATGATGAGGGATGGATGATGAAACGAAAGTTACAGGGGCGCTATGCAACAACTCGATGAACGACTAAAAGGGCAATACGCCTCGCTGTCGCCGCAGGAGCAGCGGGTGGCGGATTTCATCTTTGACCACTTTGACGACCTGATAAGCTACAACAGCGCCGAGCTGGCGCAGCTGAGCGGCGTGTCGAAAGCCACCGTCAGCCGGCTGTTCAAGCGCCTCGGCTATGACAAATATAAGGATATGCGCGATGAACTGCGCACCCTGCGCCAGAGCGGTATGCCGCTGACCGACCAGCGCGACGCGGTGCAGGGTAACACGCTGCTGGCGCGCCATTATAAGCAGGAGATGGCGAACCTCACCCAATGGGTCAACGCGCTCGACGCCCGCCAGTTCGCCGAGGCGCTGACGGCGATGGTGGCCGCCCGCCGCATCGTGGTGGTGGGGATGCGTAACGCCTATCCGGCGGCGCTGCATCTGCGCCAGCAACTGCTGCAGGCCCGCGGCCAGGTGCTGGTGCTGCCCCAGCCGGGTCAGAGCCTTAGCGAAGAGCTGGTCGATCTGACCACCGATGATCTGGTGGTGATGATGGCGTTTCGCCGCCGGCCGCGAATAGTACGCCCATTGCTGCAGCAGTTGCAGCGCGACGGGGTGCCGGTCCTGTTAATGTGCGAGCCGCAGGCCCATAGCCTGTTTCCGCTCTCCCGCTGGCAGCTCTGCGCGCCGCTGGACAGCGTCTCGGCCTACGACAGCTATGCCTCGGTCAACAGCCTGATCAATCTGCTGGCCAATGCCTTTCTGCATGAAACGCTCGACAGTGGTCGTCCGCGCATCCACGATATTGCCACGCTTTATCAGCAGCTGGACGAGCTGGAACAACGCTGATGGGGCGCCAGCGTGGTGCTGTGCATCATTATGGTGCACGAAAAGCCACGTGATGGCGCCGCCGCTCTCTGAACACTTTCCCGTTAACGCTTGTCCTTTCTCACTTTTTGTTTTAATTCCTCGCCAACCCTCGCCTCGTCTGTATCTGGCACATTAGTTGCAAAATCAGATTCAAAGAATCTTTTGTTTCATGCTAACGTAACGGGTAAACATCATGAAGAAACTGTTGATTGCACTGGCCGGGGCCGCTTGTCTCCTTTCGTCTGTTTCTGCCGCGCAGGCTGACCAGCTCCAGGATATTGAAAAACGCGGTGTCATCCGCATTGCCGTACCCCAGGATTTTCCGCCGTTCGGCTCGGTGGGTACCGACCTGCAGCCGCAGGGGTATGACATCGATATGGCGCGCTATCTGGCGAAATCGATGAAGCTCAAGCTGCAGCTGGTACCGGTGACCAGCGCCAACCGCGTGCCGTATCTGCAGACGGATAAGGTGGACCTGGTGATCTCCAGCCTCGGCAAGAACGCCGAGCGCGAGAAGGTGATCGACTTCAGCCGCGCCTACGCGCCGTTCTTCCTCGGCGTGTTTGGCCCGAAAGGGGCGGAGCTGAAGGACGCGGCCGCGCTGAGCGGTAAAAGCATCGGGGTGACCCGTGGGGCAGTGGAAGATATGGTGCTGACCAGCGTGGCGCCGCAGGCAGCGCAGATTAAGCGCTACGAGGACAATAACACCACGCTGTCGGCTTACCTGTCCGGTCAGGTGGAGTATGTCGCGACCGGAAACCTGGTGGTGGCGGCCATCTCCCGGCAGAACGCCGACAAAGCGCCGGTGCCGAGCTTTATGCTGAAGGACTCGCCGTGCTTTATCGGTCTGAAAAAGAACGAACCGGCGCTGAAGGCGAAAGTGGATACCCTCATCGAGCAGGGCATTAAGGACGGCACCCTCAACGGTCTGTCTGAGAAGTGGTTGAAAGCGCCACTGCCTGCCAGCCTCGGCGCGTAAGGTCTGGGGATGACGGAGCAACTTCATTTCTCTGAGCTCTGGCCGCACTGGCCGGAGCTGCTGGCCGGCCTGTGGGTGACGGTACAGTTGACGGTGCTGGCGACGATCGGCGGACTGGCGATCGGCATCCTCGGGGCGGCGATCCGCAGCGGGCGCCCGGGAATGCTCAGCCGGGTATGGGGCGGATATGTGGAAATCATCCGTAACACGCCGTTTGTGGTGCAGCTCTTTTTTATCGTCTTTGGTTTACCGAACCTTGGACTGAAGATGACCGCCGGTGAAGCGGCGCTGCTGGCGATGGTGGTTAACCTCGGCGCCTATAGCACCGAGATCGTCCGCGCCGGTATTCAGGTGACGCCGAAGGGCCAGTGGGAAGCCGGTCGCGTGCTCGGGCTTAGCCGGACGCAAACCTTCGTTCGCGTCGTACTGCCCCCGGCGCTGCAGCGGATTTACCCGGCGCTGGTCAGCCAGTGCATCATTGTGATGCTCGGCTCGTCAGTGGTGTCGCAGGTCTCCTATGAGGAGCTGACCTTCGCCGCCAACCTGATCCAGTCGCGGACATTTTTGAGCTTTGAGGTCTATCTGGTGACCACCGGGATCTACTTAGCGTTATCGATAGCGATGCGCCAGCTGCTGATGGCGGCGGGGCGTAAATGGCTGGGGGTACAGGCCTGATGACCACTTTTACTGACTGGGACATTATCCGCAACCTGCTGCTGGCCGGTCGCTGGACGGTGCTGCTGTCGCTGGTCGCGTTCACCGGCGGGGCGCTGGTGACCTTACCGTTACTGCTGCTGCGCCTCACCGGCGGACGCCAGGTGAAACGGCTGATCCGCGGCTACATTGAGCTGTTTCAGGGGACGCCGCTGCTGATGCAGCTGTTTCTGGCATTCTTTGGCGTGGCGTTGTTCGGCATTGACGTCTCGGCGTGGACCGCCGCCTCGGTCGCTCTGACGCTCTACACCAGCGCCTTTTTGCTGGATATCTGGTTCGGCAGCATTCGCGCGCTGCCCAAAGGCCAGTGGGAAGCCTCGCGGTGTCTCGGGCTGAGCTTCGGCCAGACCTTGTACCGCGTGGTGGCGCCGCAGGCGCTGCGCATTGCCATCGCGCCGACGGTGGGCTTTGCCGTACAGGTGATCAAAGGCACGGCGCTGGCATCGATTATTGGCTTTGTGGAGCTGACCAAGGCCGGGACGATGCTGACCAACGTCACTTACCAGCCGTTTAAAGTGTTTGCCCTGGTGGCGCTGGGCTATTTCATTCTGTGTTATCCGCTGTCCCGCTACAGCCGCTATCTGGAGAACAAATTCAATGCCTCTCATCACCATTAATCAGATGCAGAAGTACTATGGCGACAACCATGTGTTGAAGGGCGTCGATCTGGATATCGACATGGGGGAAGTGATCTCGATCATCGGCCGCAGCGGCTCGGGTAAAAGCACGCTGCTGCGCTGTATCAATGGTCTGGAGGGCTACCAGGAGGGCAGTATCAAGCTCGGGGGCATGACCATCACCGACCGCGATTCACAGGCCCGGGAGATCAGCCGCTCCATCGGCATGGTGTTCCAGAATTTTAACCTGTTCCCGCACATGACGGCGCTGGAGAACGTCATGCTGGCCCCGCGGCGGGTGCTGAAGAAGTCCCAGGCCGAATGCCGGGAACTGGCGCAGCGGATGCTGGAGAAGGTCGGTCTTGGCGACCGTCTGGATTACTATCCGGCCAATCTCTCCGGCGGCCAGCAGCAGCGCGTGGCCATTGCCCGGGCGCTGGCTATGTCGCCGAAAGTTTTACTCTGTGACGAAATCACCTCGGCACTCGACCCGGAACTGGTGGGTGAAGTGCTGAAGGTGCTGGAGCAACTGGCGGCGGAAGGTATGACGCTGATCCTCGTCACCCATGAAATGAATTTTGCCCGCGAAGTGGGCGACCGCGTGGTGTTTATGCATCAGGGACGCGTCTGGGAGCAGGGCGACAGCAAAACGCTGTTCGCCAGCCCGCAGACCAGCGAACTGAAACAGTTTATCTCCTCGGTGCGCGGTCTTAACTAACGTAAGGAATGGCAGATGGATATCACTCAGTTTTCGCAAATTAACCCGCCGCAGCGCCTGCTGATGGGCCCGGGGCCGATCAATGCCGACCCGCGCGTGCTGCGCGCCATGTCGAGCCAGCTGGTTGGCCAGTACGATCCGGCGATGACCCATTATATGAATGAAGTCATGGCGCTCTACCGCGGCGTGTTTCGCACCGAAAACCGCTGGACGATGCTGGTCGACGGCACCTCGCGCGCCGGGATCGAAGCGATTCTGGTGTCGGCGATCCGTCCGGGTGACAAGGTGCTGGTGCCGGTGTTCGGCCGTTTTGGTCATCTGCTGTGCGAGATCGCGCGTCGCTGCCGGGCAGAGGTGCACACCATCGAGGTACCGTGGGGCGAGGTCTTTACGCCGGATCAGGTTGAGGACGCGATTAAGCGCGTGCGCCCGCGCCTGCTGCTCACCGTGCAGGGCGATACTTCCACCACCATGCTGCAGCCACTGGCGGAGCTGGGGGAGATTTGCCGTCGTCACGATGTGCTGTTCTATACCGACGCCACCGCGTCGCTCGGCGGCAACCCGCTGGAAACCGACGCCTGGCAGCTGGACGCGGTGTCCGCCGGGATGCAGAAGTGCCTGGGCGGTCCTTCCGGCACGTCGCCCATCACCCTCAGCCCGCGGATGGAAGAGGTCATCCGCCGCCGTCGTTGCATTGAGCAGGGGATCCGCACCGACGCCCACCACGATGGCGTCGACGAGATGATCTACTCCAACTATTTCGATCTCGGCATGGTGATGGATTACTGGGGGCCGGAGCGCCTTAACCACCATACCGAAGCGACCTCGGCGCTGTTTGCCGCCCGGGAGTGCGCGCGCCTGATCCTCCAGGAGGGACTCGACAACGGCATCGCCCGCCACAAGTTGCACGGCGATGCGCTGCTGAAGGGCATCCAGGCGATGGGGCTCGAGACCTTTGGCGATCTGCGGCACAAAATGAATAACGTGCTGGGGGTGGTGATCCCCAACGGGGTCAACGGCGATCAGGTACGCAAGCTGATGCTGGAAGATTTCGGCATTGAAATTGGCACCTCGTTTGGCCCGCTGCACGGTAAAGTCTGGCGCATTGGCACCATGGGCTATAACGCGCGTAAAGACTGCGTGATGCAGACGCTCAGCGCGCTGGAAGCGGTCCTGAACTACCTCAAGTTCACCACCACTCAGGGCGCGGCGATGCAGGCGGCCTGGGATCACTACCGCACCGAGGCCACCCTATGAGTGATACCGCCCGCCAGCAGGCGGAGAGAGAAGCGGCTGCCAGCCGGGTGATGGCCCGCGCCGATCGGCTGGCCACCCTCAGCGAAACCGCCGATGCCCTGACCCGGGTCTATCTGTCACCCGAACATCTGCAGGCCAACCAGCTGGTGGGCCAGTGGATGCAGGCTGCCGGCATGATGGTGTGGCAGGACAGCGTCGGCAACATCTGCGGACGCTATGAAGGACAACAGGAGGGGGCGCCGGCGGTGCTGCTGGGTTCTCATCTTGACACCGTGCGCAACGCCGGGCGCTACGACGGCATGCTCGGCGTGCTGGCGGCGATTGAGGTGGTCCAGCGTCTGCACCAGCAGGGGCGACGGCTGACAAAGGCAATCGAGATCGTCGGCTTTGGCGATGAAGAGGGCACCCGCTTTGGCATCACCCTGCTCGGCAGCCGCGGCGTCACCGGCACCTGGCCTGAAAGCTGGCTGTCACAGTGCGATACCGACGGCGTGAGCGTCGCCCAGGCGCTGGTGAATGCCGGACTCGATCCGGCGCGGATCGGCCACGCGGCCCGTCATCCGCAGGATATCGCCGCCTATCTGGAACTGCATATCGAGCAGGGGCCGTGCCTGGAGCAGGCGGGGCTGGCGCTCGGCGTGGTGGAGGCGATTAACGGGGCCCGACGGCTGAACTGCCGTTTTACCGGCGAAGCTGGCCATGCCGGCACGGTGCCGATGCTCCATCGCAAGGACGCCCTCGCCGCGGCGGCGGAATGGATGGTGCAGGTGGAAAACCTGACCCGGCAGCGCGGCGGTAACCTTGTGGCGACGGTCGGCACCCTGCGCTGTGCGCCGGGCGCGGTGAACGTGATACCGGGCGAGGTGCAGTTGACGCTGGATATTCGCGGCCCGCAGGATGCGCCGCTGACGGCGCTGCTGGATGAGCTGCTGGGTGAGGCGCAGGCCATTGCCGGGCGTCGCCAGCTGAGTTTCGCCGCCGAGGAGTATTATCGCATCGCCGCCACCGCCTGCGACAGTCACCTGCAGGCGGTGCTGAGCGAGGCGGTGGTGGCGGTGCAGGGGCGTTCGCTGACGCTGCCGAGCGGCGCAGGGCATGACGCCATCGCCATCGCCGAGCGCTGGCCTTCGGCCATGTTGTTTGTGCGCTGCCTGGGAGGCGTCAGCCATCACCCGGCGGAGTCGGTCACCGCCGCCGACGTCGGACTGGCTATCGACGCTTTCTCCCGGGCGGTAGAGAAGGTGGCCGACGCCTGATCGCGCCGGTTGCGGTGCCCCGGCTGGCGGCTTCACACCGCCAGCTGGTTGACCACCTCGGCGACGGAGGTGATGGCATGGATGTTGCCAATCCCCGCGCCCACCGAGATATACCCCTCATCAGTATTCCCCTCCAGCATGCCCAGCCGCATCCCGCGCAGACCGCCCATCGCCTGGGCCAGCTCGGCCTTTGAGGCGCCGGCACGATCCATGGCCACCAGTGTGTCGATCAGTTTGCCGGGCAGCGCGCGGTAGTAGTCCGGCAGGGTACGGAACAGGCGCAGATCCAGACCGTTGGCGGCCACAATTTTCGCTTTCACCGAGTCGGGAACCCGACTTTCGATGGTGCTGATGAATACCGAACCAGCGAAGACGCCTTCCGCCCCCAGGGCATGAACGGCGCGCGCCCCCCGGGCGTCGGTGATCCCCCCGGCGGCCATGACAGGAACCCGCTGTACCGCGTCAACGATCAGCGGGACGATGGTGAAGGTCCCGAGGGCGGTACCCGGCAGCGTGCCGCCTTCGTCAAAGCCGGTGGCGACAATAATATCCGCTCCGGCCTGCTCCGCGCGGCGGCTGTTCTCCGGCGTCGGGTTGATGTCACGATAGATAATGGTGATCCCGGCGGCTTTCAGTTCGTCGAACAGCGCCGGTTTTAACGAACCATCGCCGTAGCCGGTGTAGACCACCACCTTAACGCCTTCCTCTTTGATCACCGGCAGGATCGCCGGCGTCCAGATGTCGTTTTCCGCCGTCGGGATCAGGTTGACGCCAAAGGGTTTCTCCGTCAGCTGTTTGGTTTTGCGGATCTCTTCGCGCATTTTCTCGGCGGTGGCCTCCGGGGTGGAGACGGCGGTTGCCGCCGTCAGTCCGGCGTTCGGGCCCAGCACGCCAAGCCCACCGGCGTTGCCGACGGCCGCCACCAGACGCGCATCGGTAAGCCAGGAGAGCGGCCCCTGGACCACCGGTTTTTCAATACCCAGAATGCGGGCGACGCGGTTGGATTGCATGATATTTTTCCTTGTATGTTAATAAGTTATAAATTTCTTCGCCCCAGCGATGCGGCAATGAGGGCAGTGTAGGCGTCTTTATTGTTTTAAAAAATGAGCAAAAACTTTCATCACTATTATTAAATTAGTAATAATGTGAGCAGGCGATGAGGCGGGAGACGGGCCGTTATGCAAATGAATCTGTTTGAGAATATTAAAATCTTTATTGAAATCGTCGATGCCGGCAGTTTTGCCCAGGCGGCGGAAAATTTGCAGGTCCACCGACCGGCGGTGACCAAAGCGCTGCAGCAGCTGGAGCAGGAGAGCGGGGTCCGGCTGCTGCAGCGCACCACCCGGCGTCTGTATCTCACGCCGGAGGGGGAAGAGTTTTATCGCCGCAGCAAACCGTTGCTCTCCCAGGCCGACGATCTGCTGGAGTCGTTCGCGCCGGACCGGCCGATCCGCGGTCAGCTGCGCGTCGATATGCCAATCGCCTTTGCCCGGCTGCTGGTGATCCCGCATCTGCCGGATTTTTATCAGGCCCATCCGGAGGTGGAGATTGTCCTCAGCAGCTCCGACGTACGCCGGGATATGCTGCGCGATGGTCTGGATTGCCTGCTGCGGGTGGGGGATCTTGAGGATGGCGACTATGTGGCGCGTTCGCTGGGGGAGGTGGCGTTAACCACCTGCGCCAGTCCGGGCTATCTGGCGCGCTATGGGGCGCCCGCGACGCTGGAGGACCTGCAGTCGCATCTGGCGGTGAACTGGGTGAACAGCAGCAGCCGGCAGATTATGCCCTGGCGATTCCAGACCCCGGAGGGCATCAGGCAGATCGCCATCCCCGGTAAACTGGTGCTGGACAACTCTGAAGTCTTTACTGCCGCCGGGCTGGCGGGGCTGGGGATGCTGCAGGGGATGCGTTTCTTTTTGCAACCCTATATCGACAACGGGCAACTGGTGGAAATTTTGCCGGACTTCCCGGCGCCGCGTCGACCGTTGTCGCTGCTCTATCCGCACCGGCATCTGTCGCATAAGGTGCGGGTCTTTGCCGACTGGCTGCAGGGGCTGGTGGCGACGCTGGATCGATCGGTGTCGGCTTGACTCTGCCGACTGAGCGATTATATATAAAATGTGAATGCTATTAAGGCAATGAATCACAAAGCTGGATAACGACTTAACCTGTAAGGGAATGCTGATGAAACTCTGGAATAAAACACTGCTTGCTTCCGCCCTGTGTCTGACCCTGTTTGGCTGCGACGATGCGTCGAAAGTGGATAACAAACTGGATAAGGCCAAAGATAATGCGGAGCAGATGAAGGATGCCGCGGCGGACAAAGCGCAGGCGATTAAACAGGATGCGGATAAGCAAATCGATACGCTGAAAAGCCAGGCTGACGCCGAGGCCGACCGCCTGAAGGATCAGGCCAGCGCCATCAAGGCGGAGGCGGACAAGAAAGCGGATGCCATCGCCCAGCAGGCGAAAGCCCAGGCCGATGCCGTGAAGCAGAACGCAAAGCAGGAAAGTGACCGCATAGTCAAAGAGGCGGGTCAGATCAAAGACAACGCCATCGGCGACGCCAATCAGCTCTCGGCGGAGGCGGCGAGCAAAACCAAAGCCATCCAGGACAGTATCGCGGCGGACAAACAGAACACCACGCCACCGGCCGCCCAGCAGTAACTCGCGGTGTTTGCCGGACCCGCGCCCGGAAATATAGGGAGCGGAGCCTGATAGATTGCCCGGCTGCGCTGCGCTTGCGCGGGCCTACGCAGGGAGCGGGTTGGCTGCGCAATGACCGGGTATCACCCTTTTGTAGGCCGGGCAAGGCGCCGCCGCCGCCCGGCACGTCGACTGCAATAACATCCTGCTCAGGGGTATCTTCCGATACCCCTTTTTATACCCGCCGCGGGTTCAACGGTTTGGCAGCAGGGTGCCTTTCAGGCCGTGCGGCTCCGAGCGCAGGTACTGCGAAGGGACGCGAACCTGGGCGCCGAGGCTGGCCGCAGCGTGCCACGGCCAGTGCGGATCGTAGAGTACCGCACGGGCGAGGGCGATCAGGTCGGCATCGCCATCCTCCAGCGCCGCTTCCGCCTGCTGCGGGTCGGTGATCAGCCCCACGCCAATCACCGGGATGGCAACCTGCTGGCGAATGTCGTGGGCGAATGGCAACTGATAACCCGGTCCGACGGTGATCGACTGCTGCGGCGACAAGCCGCCGCTGGAGACGTGAATGTAGTCGCTGCCCAGCGCTTCCAGCTGCTGGCTGAACTGAATGGACTGCTCCACGTCCCAGCCGCCTTCGACCCAGTCGGTCGCCGACAGCCTGACGCCCACCGCCATGGTGTTGCCCACCACCTCGCGGATCGCGTTAAACACTTCCAGCGGATAGCGCAGACGGTTTTCCAGCGAACCGCCGTACTCATCACGGCGCTGATTGCTGAGCGGCGAGAGAAACTGGTGCAGCAGATAGCCGTGGGCGGCGTGCAGTTCAATCAGCTCAAAGCCCAGACGCTGGGCGCGCAACGCGCTGGCGACAAACGCCGCTTTGATGCGCGCCATATCGGCAAGGCTCAGCTCGGCGGGGGCGCGGTCGCCATCGTGAAATGCCACGGCGGAGGGGGCAACGGTTTGCCAGCCCCCCTCGTTGAGGGCCAGCTGATGACCACCCTGCCACGGGGCCGCGCAGGAGGCTTTGCGTCCGGCGTGCCCTAGCTGGATCCCCAGGCGGATCGGCGACCAGGCCCGAATATCCTCTACCACCGCGCGCAGCGCGTTTTCGGTTTCATCATCCCACAAACCCAGATCCCCCGGTGAGATACGTCCCGCCGGCTCTACCGCCGTGGCTTCGAGAATTAACAGGCCGGCGCCGGAGAAAGCCAGCTGACCAAGATGGATCCGGTGCCAGGAGGTGGCTTTACCCTCGTCGGCAGAGTACTGACACATGGGGGCAATAACGATGCGGTTATCCAGCGCCAGCTGACCAATACGCGTCGCGCTAAAAAGATGGCTCATGAGTACCTCGTAAAAGTTAGACAGGGTCTTGCATGGGGGCGAACAGTCACTGTTTATAGCACGCCTGTTTGCCCCCCTTTATTCGGATATTGCGTTTAAGCAGCCCGCTATTCGATAAACCACAGGCGGCGCCGGCGGCCCGTCGCCTGCTGCGACACGGCGCGGGCCATCGCGCTGCCAATCTCGGCGCTGGCCGTCAGCCCCTGCACAAAGGGACGATCGTGCATCAGCCAGGGAAGGGCGCCGAAAGCGACCCGTCCGCGCAGCGTCTCGGGCGCCTGCAGCGTGTAGTCATCGCCGACGTCCGGAATGTCGTCGCCGCAGGCCAGCAGCTGCTGGCGCAGCGATGGGAAGGGCAGATCCCGGGTTTTCAACGCTTGTTGCCCGCGGGCATCGATAAACACATCGAATTCACAGCGCTGCTGATGATGAACAATCAGCGTTCGGTGAGACTCGCGCTGCAGGTCATAATCCTCGCCGAGCGCCACAATACGCAGAATATCGGCCTGGTATAGGGCCAGCAGCCGGCGAATGGATTCCGGCGGGATGGCGGCATAATTATCGATAAACACCCGGGCAAGCCCGCGCCGGAATCGGCGGTTGTCCTCGTCGTTGAGCTGCGGCACCACGCTTTCAATCGCCTCGTGCAGGCGGAGAATAGCATAGCGCCAGGGCACCGTATGGTGTTCGCGCTTATTGCGCTCCACCTCCTGCAGATTGCGTTGCGCCCAGTGGAAAGGATCATGGGTGAGACGGTCGGCAAACCAGGCGTCGGCGATGCTGTCAGGCGTTAGCTGGCGCAGCCCCGTCGCCTCGCACCAGGCCGGGGCGGCATATTCCAGCTCCTGGACGACCAGCTCGAATACCCGATCCAGCAGCCCATCGCTGCCCCGGGCGACAGCCGCCTCAAGGGCGGCAGGGGTGGCGATCTCCAGCGGCTCCCATGGGATCGGACAGTAAAAATCGGCTTCCGGGAGCACCCCGCTGCGCGACATCAGCGTTATCTCCAGTGCCTCGCTGCCGGGATGGAGGGTAAAATGGGTCGTTTTGTCGTTCTCAGTATGGAAAACACCATGCTGGGCCACCACGGCGATGGCGGCATCAATCGCGCTTAAGGAGGTCCCGAGGATCCCGACCCGACAGGGCGCGATCCGGGCGTCCATCAGCCCGGTCCACGGACTGGGGAAGTACTGTCGACTGGCGCGCTCTTCCTCAGGCCACAGATGGCCGGTGGCTATCGCCACCAGGTCGACGATAACCGGTTCTGCCGCGCTATCGGTATGGATAGCGATCCCGGCGGGCTGGACGGCAATATCCGTCACTTCACAGGATTCACATACGCTAACGATGAAGCCGGCGTCCCGTGCCCGCTCAGTGAGATACAGAAAACGGTCGCGATAGTACTCGCCGAGGATCACCCGCGGCAGAAACTGGCGCTCATGCAGCGTGTGCCGCTCGAGACCGCGCGCCGCCAGCCAGGCGTCGCTGTGCTGCTGGAGCCATTGCAGATAGGTCAGGTCGATAGGGGGGATCTCAATGCTGGCAATGTTGGCCAGCATTTGCGCCGCCGTATTATCATCGCTGTAGGGCATACCCACCCCGGCCTGCGCCTCTTTTTCAAACAGGGTGATCGCCAGCGGCTCACCACGCTTCACCAGTTCATAGAACGTGTAAATCCCCGTCGGCCCCACGCCGACGATGGCAACTCTCTTCATGATTCTCTCCCTTCCTGTGGGCGGATGCGGCATGGACAGCGTTTCATTGACGCCAGCCTATCTTTAATTCTGGTCGAAAATTGCCGATCCGGTGGGCCGCTACACGCAATTTGAAACAAATTAGCAGGCTAATAAACTTGCCGACGGTCGGAAAAAGGGTGTAATTAACAAAAGAGCAACTTTCTATACAAACAATTTACATAAGCGGTGACACCAGCTTGCTCTGCCGGACGCCGCGCAAGCTCCCGGCAACGCCGTCGGGATAGGGATGACAAGATGCATGGCTGGACTTCACGACAGCGCAACGCGGCGATTGCCAGTTTTTTAAGCTGGACGCTCGATGCTTTCGATTTCTTTCTGTTGGTCTTTTTACTGAGCGATATCGCCCACTCGTTTCACGTCGACCTTGAAGAGGTCACCCTGGCGATTCTGCTTACCCTGGCCGTGCGGCCGATAGGCGCGCTGATTTTCGGCAGGGCGGCGGAAAAGTATGGCCGCAAACCCATTCTGATGCTGAATATCGTCTTCTTCTCCGCCTTTGAGCTGCTCTCCGCCGCCGCGCCGTCGTTGCTGCTGTTTTTTCTGCTGCGGGTGCTGTATGGCGTGGCGATGGGCGGGATCTGGGGCGTGGCCTCTTCGCTGGCGATGGAGACGATCCCCGACCGCTCGCGTGGCCTGATGTCCGGTCTGTTCCAGGCGGGATATCCCTTCGGCTATTTGCTGGCGGCCGTTGCCTACGGCCTGCTGTTTGAACATCTCGGCTGGCGCGGGATGTTTGTGATTGGCGCCGCGCCGGTGCTGCTGCTGCCGTTTATCTATTTCTGCGTCGAGGAATCCCCGGTTTGGCTGGCGGCCCGGCAAAGTAAAGCGAGTACGGCGCTGCTGCCGGTGCTACGTAGCCACTGGAAGCTGTGCCTGTACCTGGTGGTACTGATGGCGGCCTTTAACTTTTTCTCCCACGGGACGCAGGATCTCTACCCGGTCTTTTTGAAGGTTCAGCACGGCTTCGAGCCTAAAACGGTCAGCATCATCGCCGTCTGCTACAACATTGCCTCGATTATGGGTGGGGTGTTCTTCGGTTCGCTGTCGGAGAAGATTGGCCGACGCAAAGCGATTATGATCGCTGCCCTGCTGGCGCTGCCGGTCATTCCACTGTGGGCTTTCGCCAGCGGCTCGCTGGCGCTGGGGGCGGGGGCGTTTCTGATGCAGTTTATGGTGCAGGGAGCCTGGGGGGTGATCCCCACATGGCTTAATGAACTGGTCCCGGCCAACACCCGGGCGGTGCTGCCTGGCTTCGTCTATCAGCTGGGTAATCTGCTGGCGTCAGTGAATGCCACTCTCCAGGCGTCAATCGCCCAGCATCATGGGCATAACTACGGTCTGGCGATGGCCCTGGTGGCCGGTACAGTGGCGATTGTCATTACCGTCCTGACCTTCTTTGGTCGCGAGGGACGGGTGATTCAGCCCGCAGGAGCGGGGCATCGTCAGCCGCTCTCCACCAGCCGTTAACTTCTGCTACCGGGTGTCGTCAGGCGCCCGGTAGCGTACGTTAGCCGCGCAGACGAATTGCCGCCGCCTGGCGTTTCTCCAGCGAGCAGATCCCAATCCCCACCATGATAAACAGGGCGCTGAACAGATGCCAGGCATGCGGCTGGGTATGCAGGAAGAGGATGCTCAACACCCCGCCGGAGAGCGGGATGATATGGGTGTAAATTTCTCCCCGGGTGGCGCCAATCGCAGCGATACCTTTGTTCCAGAACAGATAGGCCAGCCACGACGGGAAAATCACCAGATACGCCAGGCCGCTGAGGAAAAACGGCTCGTGCCAGGCGGCCCAGTCCTGCGCCGGGTGGCGCATCAGCCAGAAGATGACGATGGGCAGCAGGATCAGGGCGCCGAGCAGCGAGCTGACGGCGACAAAGCCATTCGCCGGGATCCGGCGATCCTTCAGACGTAATAGCGAGCAGTAGAGCGCCCAGCTCAGCGCCGACCCCATGGCCCACAGATCGCCGACGGAAAAGGTATGCAGCGAGGTGGCATGCAGTGGGTTCCCCTGGAATAACAGGATCATCACGCCAAGGGTGCTGAAAATGACCCCCAGCCAGTTGCGCGCCGATACCGGGTCACGAAAAATCAGCCAGTTAATCAGCAGCACCATGCTCGGCGTGGCGGACATATAGATGGCGGCGTTAAGGGCGGAGGTGGTTTGCAGGCCAATATAGAGCGTAAGCGGGAAGCTGACCTGGCCACAGAGGGTTAACACCAGCACCGCCGGCGCGTTATCCCGTAGCAGCTGGCGGCTGGCGGCAATTTGCCGGTGGTAGAGCAGGCCCAGTAACAGCGCCGTCAACGCCCATCGCGCTTCTGTCATCAGGATCGGATCCACGCCCTGGACCAGCACGTGACCGACCACGTAATTTCCCCCCCAGAACAGGGCGGCCAGCGTCAGTAATAAATAGGGCATGCTGATTCCTTGCGTCGCTTATCACTGTACCAGATGGTAACTTTAATAATTTTATAATATCAATATTTTTATAGTGGTCTTTTTGTTATTTATTAAAAAACCATATTTTACAATGTGATATTCGTTATCCATAAATTTTCGTTGCCGCGTTGTTAACGGTACTATACCGTATAGTCGCCATGCATTTCACAGGGACAAATTCATGCGTAACACAGAAAATGGGGTCATTGGTAGTGACCAGACCGCGGTGATGGCCAGGCTGGCACTGGATGAGTTAATTGACCAGCTACTGCACAGCAACGCGCTGTCGCTGAAGCTGACGGCCAACCCGCTGGTCGCCGACAGAGCCTGGCATCTGACTGAGAATACCTGCATCCGCGCCTTCTCCGCTGACGATCCACAGGCCAAAAAGCGCGCTCACCATGCGCTGTTCATCCTCTATCAGTCCTGGCTTGCCGACCCGCTCTCGCCAGCGGCAGCCAATCAGTTTCATCCGCTGCTCTCCGGGATCAGAAATTACATTGAGTCTGAGTGGCTGCGGGCGGAAAGCAAACGTTTCCATCGCCAGAGACCGGTGCTTAACGCCGGCAATATCGTCGACGAACTGCGCGCCTTATGCCAGCAGCACCCGGCGTCTCATCATCCGCTGTTCGATTTCCTTGCCAGCGAGGCCTCCGCGGCGCAGATCGACTATTTCTTCAAAAGCGACAGCGCGCTGAATCTGCTGTTCTTCGATCTTGTGGCGATGGGGTTGGTGGGTTCGCTGCCAGAAACCCGCGCGGAGATTGCGCAAAATCTGTGGGATGAGATAGGTCAGGGCAGCACTGAGATCACCCACGTCAATCTGTATAAGGATTTACTGAAGCGGCGGAATATCGCGTTGCCGGACAATCATTTTGCCCACCTGTACGACTGGCCGGGCCTGGCCGGGTATAACGCCTTTATGCTGGGCGGCGTAAACCGTCAGCATTATTACAAATCGCTGGGGGTCATGGCGATGACCGAGCTGCTCGACCCACCGCAGTATGAAAAACTGGTGGCGGGCTGTCGGCGGATTGGGCTTTCCGATCGCGATGTGCATTATTATGCCGAACATATCACCGTCGATATCGGTCATGCGGATGGCTGGCTGAACAATGTGATTGTGCCGATTGGCAAAAAACATCCGGCGGCGATGGAGGAGGTCTACTTTGGCGCCGCGCTGCGCCTGCAAACCTGCAACGATTACTATGATTGCCTGCTGGCGGCCCTGCAGTCACTGGACGGCAGCGCATCATCTCACAGCGTACCGCCTTCTGAGTAAATAAGCGCTTTGGCCGCGCTCCAGGCGGTGATCCCCGGTGGGATCTCCCGGCATTCGGCGGACTCGGCTTGCTGTGCAGCGATGGCGCCATCGATGAGCATCACCATCATCATGGCGACCCGCTCGGCAGGTTCCGGTTTTAACACCTGCAGGAGGATATCGCGGAAGAACTGCCAGAGGAGCGACTTGAACCGGGAGCACTGCTCCCGGATCGCCGGCGATGACGCGCCATATTCAAACAGCGCGCGGGTAAACATGCAGCCGTGGAACGTGTCGCAGGTAAACCAGCGATGGTAGTAGTCGAACACGGCAAACAGCCTCTCCCGCGCGCTGGCTTTATCCGCCGTGATCTGCGCCAAATCCTGCATAAATTCGCTCTCTTTCTGCTTGAGGATAGCCAGAATGAGCGCCTCTTTATCGGCGTAATAGCGGTAGAAGGTCATTTTGGAGATGCCGGCATGTTCAGCAATCCGCTCGATGCTGGGCGACTGATATCCTTCGCGATTAAACAGCGCGCTGGCGTGGCGGAGAATGTCCGCTTGTTTTGGCTTCATGCGTTTTCCTGTTGAATGGTTCGCTGCCACGACTGCCGGTGACACGGCCGTCCTGCGACAGCGGTGCATTATGCCGGATCTTGCCGCCAGACGGGCAAAAAGTAAATCAGCCGCGGTTTATGCGGTGTCGGTTTCCTCAATAAAAACAAGATTGCGTAGACTTGCACAAGTCATGTCCTAATGTTTCCGAACCGGCGTATTATTCGGACCTTTATACACATAAGCTGTGAATGATGTACTTTCTGATAGCCATTATTTCTGAAGTCTGAGACGGTTACAGAAGGACAGGCATCGAATGAGGGTATTACAGACATCATTACAAGGATGATCCGATAACTATGATGAATCTTATTAAAAGATTGCTGCGAAGAATATTCCGGTCGTTAATTTCAAATTATGGCCCAGCTGTATTGACCATCCTCTTCGCCGTGGCGCAAGGGCTCTTTTTTCCAAAGACGCCTCTCTGGCTTGTTCCCCTGTTTTTCGTATTTGTTATTGTAATGTTTTATCGGTTTGTGAAATTTTAATATCGAAATTTAACTTTATATTAAATTGACAAGGAAGTGCGATGGCTGGGTTGAGGCTGCGCAGGTTAAGATGGCCCCGCGATTGCCTGTCTCATTAAGAAGAAGAGAAGAGATGATATTACCCCTGACCACGCCCCGGCTGCTGCTGCGCCGGTTCAGAACGGAAGATCTGCCGTCTTTCAGCCATTATCGCAACCTGCCGGAGGTGGCCCGCTTTCAGAGCTGGACCCACTATGGCATGACAGAGGCGACAGCCTTCTATGAACAACAGCGTTCGCTGGCCTTTGCTGAGGATGAGAGCTGGTTCCAGCTTGCCGTAGAGATCCAGGCCAACGGTGCGCTGGCGGGGGATGTGGGGATCCACTTTTTCGATCAGGGCAGACAGGCCGAGCTGGGGATGACCTTTTCCCCGGTGTATCAGCATCAGGGGTATGCCCGGGAAGCCATGCGGGCGGTGATGGCCTTACTCTTTGAACAGTTAGCCCATCACCGGCTGATGGCGGTGGTTGATACCCGCAATTCCGGCGCGATCAAACTCCTTGAAGGGCTGGGCTTTCGTCGCGAGGCTCATTACCGGCAGAATATCTTTTTTAAAGGCGAGTGGGGCGATGAGTACCTGTACGCGCTGCTGCGCAGCGAATATCCGTGAAGTGACGGGCGAGCCGTCACTTCTGTCAGCGCTGCAGTTAGCTGTGCTGGCGGATAAAGCGCGCGCGCCACGGTTTTAGCACCCACAGCGCGAGGGCGGCGGTGACAAAATCAAGGCCAATCGCGCAGCTGAAGACTACATGCCAGCCGTGGGTGTACTGATAGAGCAGTGCCGCCAGCGGGCCGCCGAAGATTGACCCGATGCCCTGAGAAATATACAACCAGCCATAGTTGGTGGCGGCATGCTCGCTGCCGAACGTATCGGTGAGTGTCGACGGGAAGAGGGAGAAGATCTCCCCCCAGCCAAAGAAGACCACCCCGGAGAGCAGGACAAACAGCAGCGGATCTTCCCGGCACGCCAGCCAGAGCATCATCGCCACGCCTTCCAGCGCAAAGGCGATAAACATGGTTTGCTCGCGGCCGAAGCGGTCGGAAATAAAACCAAAAAGCGGCCGGGTTAAGCCGTTGGTGAAGCGGTCTATCGTTAACGCCAGCGGCAGCGCCGCCATGCCAAACACCACCGCCTGGCTAATGCCGAAATCCTCGGCGAACACCGCCATCTGCGAGGTGACCATCAGCCCGGAAGTCGACATCATCGCCATCATGGCGAACATCAGCCAGAACAGCGGCTGGCGCAGCATTTCCCGGGAAGTAAACGATCTGCTGCTCTGCGCCACCGTCTGACTGACGGGCTGAGAGACAGCGGGCGGCGGCAGCTTCAGCCCCTGACTGGCGAGGAAGCCGACGAGGGCGAAAAGGATCCCGAAAGTCGTCATCGTGTGTTCGATGCCGTTAGTGGTCAGCGACAGGGAGATGGGGAAGGTGGTTATAATGGCCCCCATCCCGTAGCCCGCCGCCACCGCGCCGGCGGCAAACCCCCGCTGCTGCGGGAACCATTTGACCATCAGGCCGACAACGCCGATGTAGACGATCCCGGTCCCGAGGCCGCCCATGCAGCCATAAACCAGCCAGAGCGTTGCCAGGCCATTCACCTGTGCGGAAAGCACCCAGCTCATTCCCGCCATCACCGTGCCAATAGCGATCAGCCGCCGTGGGCCAAATTTTTCCACTAACCGCCCCTGAAAAGGGGAAAAGAAGGTCTGCAGGATGATCAGCAGGGAGAAGGTGACCTGCAATTCTGGCAAACCCACGCCCAGTTTGGCGGCCAGAGGTTTTGTCAGCAGCGTCCAGACATATTGCGGACTGGAAATGGCGGCCATACAGATCAAGCCCAGCACCAGCTGGCGCCATTTGCCATATTTCGGGGTGACCAACGGTTCACTGAGTGTCGTCATGTTGTTCTCCGTTTTCAGTAAGCAGGCTTCCGTGAAACGCATCCACCCTGGATGCCTCACAGAAAGGGGAAGGTGGCGACCGCAGAGTGACGACGTGTTGTGGCCATACGGCATACGATCTTGTCCACATCGCGGTATACAAGCGCACAGCATTAAACGTGCCAGTTAAAATAGTGCTTTATATTCATATGGATAAGGCGAGAAGGTGGCATATGACGGGGTTTTTCATGGGGAATGTGCGGCACTGAGGCGGTGCAAATGGGTCATCGCGGTGCGTGGGAAACGTTCGTGGCAAATCCGCAGAATGTCGGCGCATGCGCTCTGCGTTTTCCTGCACCAAAGCCATGCAATGCCCCAACATCACTCCCCATTTTTGGGAATCGATGCGCCCGCTGGCGGCGAAACGCGGCTGTGAGCGGCCTCTGGCTCCTGGCATGGCGCTTGCAAGAACATCGGCAGAAAGCAGCGCAACAGACAATTCAGATCACACAATAGCTGGCTAGGGTTCCGGTTCACCGCGGTGAACGTCTGGTCCGAGAGCTGGCGACCTCGGCGAGGTTACACGGCGGGATAAAAGCCCGGGAGACAGCAGCACCGTTGGGTGTCGCGCTGCTCCGTTTCTCGTGCTAACCAGAGGTCCACCATGAAAACATCGCCGCTCCTCCGCTCACTTGTCCTGTCGCTGACGCTGCTGACCAGCGTCCCGTCGTTTGCCGCCGTCAAAAAAGAGTTCAACGTCTGCTGGACCATCTACGCCGGCTGGATGCCCTGGGGAACCATCAGTAACGAAAAGATCATTGATAAATGGGCCAGCAAATACGGCATCAAGATCAATATCGTCCAGCTCAACGATTACATCGAATCCATCAACCAGTACACCGCCGGGCAGTTTGACGGCTGCACGATGACCAACATGGACGCGTTGACGATCCCGGCGGCGGGCGGCGTCGACAGCACGGCGCTGATCACCGGCAGCTACTCCGACGGTAACGATGGGGTGGTCCTGAAAGGGGCGGATAAAAAGCTCAGCGACCTGAAAGGGATGTCGGTGTATCTCCCGGAACTGTCGGTATCCCACTATCTGCTGGTGCGCGGCCTGGAAAAAGCCGGGCTGCAGGAAAAAGACGTCAAGGTGGTGAATACCTCCGATGCCGATATCGTCTCGGCCTTCGGCACCAGCGGCGTGCGGGCGGCGGTGGCCTGGAATCCACAGCTGTCGGTTATCAAAAAGACCCCGCAAACCAGCGAGGTGTTTAGCTCCTCACAGGTGCCTGGCGAGCTTATCGACATGATGGTGGTGAATACCCAGACCCTGAAAGATAACCCCGCGCTGGGCAAAGCCCTGACCGGCGCGTGGTTTGAAATGATGGCCAAAATGAAGGCCGGGGATACTCAGGCGTTGAGCGCCATGGCCGCCGACTCCGGCACCGATCTTGCCGGCTACCAGGCACAGCTGAAAACAACCCATCTGTTCTGGACGCCTGCCGACACCCTGGCGTTTATCTCCTCGCCGGATCTGGCGAAAACGATGCAGCGAGTGGCGCAGTTCTCGTTCGATAAAGGCCTGCTGGGTGAAGGGGCGCAGAGCGCGGACTTTATCGGTATGACCTTCCCGGGAAATGTCACCCTCGGCGATGCCGCCAACCGCAAACTGCGCTTTGACGACAGCTACCTGAAGCTGGCCGCCGCGGGCCAGCTGTAATGATTACCGCCGGGAGACCACGCCATGCGCCACATTAACCGTTATCCCCAAAAGGGGATGCGCCTGACGCTGATGCTGCTGCCTTTTGTCGTGCTGATCGCCGCCTGGTTTATTGGATCGGCGGTGCGGCTGGAAGCCAATCCGCAGGACAAGTTGCTGCCAGGCCTGTCGCAGATGGTGGCAGCCATTGACCGGATGGCGTTCACCCCGGACAAACGCAGCGGTGAGTATCTGCTGTGGGCCGATACGCTGATCAGCCTGAGTCGTCTGTTGACGGGCCTGGCCGTCTCGTCGCTGATCGGCCTAGGTATCGGCATCGCCGCCGGCGTCTTCCCGATGTACCGCGCGGCGCTGTCGCCACTGCTGACGGTGGTGTCAATGATCCCGCCGCTGGCGATCCTGCCGGTGCTGTTTATCGTCTTCGGCCTCGATGAGCTGTCGAAAGTGATGCTGATCGTCATCGGCATTACGCCAATGCTGGCGCGCGACCTGGAGCAGCGGGCGAAGGAGATCCCGGCGGAGCTTTTTATAAAAGCGCAGACCCTCGGCGCCAATAGCTGGACCCTGGTGCTGCGGGTGGTGCTTCCCCAGCTGCTGTCGCGGCTGATCACCTCTCTGCGCCTGCTGCTGGGCTCGGCATGGCTGTTCTTGATCTCCGCCGAGGCCATCTCCGCTACCGCCGGGCTGGGGTACCGCATTTTCCTGGTGCGGCGCTATATGGCGATGGACGTGATTATTCCCTATGTCATCTGGATCACCTTGCTGGCATGGCTGATGGATCTGGCGCTGCGCCAGCTGCACAAGGCCTGTTTCCCGTGGGCGGAAGGAGGCCGGGGATGAGTTTTATCGACATCAAAAACATCTGGCAGGAGTACGGCGACCACGTGGTGCTGGAGCGCATCAATCTGCAGGTGAAAGAGGGCGAGTTTTGCTCGATGGTCGGCGCGTCCGGTTGTGGTAAATCGACCTTTTTACGCCTGCTGCTCGGTCAGGAAAAACCGACCCGTGGCGAGATCCTGCTCGATGGCCAGCCGCTGGCGGCGGAGCCGGATCGCAGCCGCGGCGTGGTTTTCCAGCGCTATTCGGTGTTTCCGCATCTCAACGTGCTGGATAACGTCGCCATCGGCCTGGAGCTGCCGGCGTCCCCGTTGCTGGGGCGCCTGTTTGGCGGCAGAAAACGCGAGGCCCGGCAACAGGCACAGCACATGCTGGAGAAAGTGGGGCTGGGGCACGCTCTGGATAAATACCCGGCGCAGTTGTCCGGGGGGATGCAACAGCGGCTGGCCATCGCCCAGGCGTTCGTGATGCAGCCGCGGGTGCTACTGCTCGATGAGCCCTTCGGCGCGCTGGATCCTGGCATTCGCAAGGATATGCACGCGCTGCTGCTCCAGCTGTGGAGCGAAACGCGCATGACGGTGTTTATGGTCACCCACGACCTGGCCGAAGGCTTCAACCTGGGCACCCGGCTGCTGGTGTTCGACAAAGTGCGCATCGATCCGCAGGCGCCTAACGCCTGGGGAGCGCGCATTACCTACGACATTCCGCTCAATGAGGCGCGGATGGCGCAGCTGGCCACCGGTAGCGACACCAACGTTTACGCATTAAGGAGATAAATTGATGACCGTACTTTTTCACGCCACTCCCAGCCTGCGCGAAGAGCGGCTTCCCGGCGGGGCGCACACCTCGCTGATTTTGCGCAAAGGGCAGATCCTGCGCCTGACCGATATCGACGGCGGGGCGAACGTCAGCATGATGATGCTCAACCCCCATGAGAAAAGTGAGCGTCTGAACCTGCCGGATACCCTCAAGGGCCAGCATACCGCGCGCCTGACCGCCGGACACTGTTTCTACTCCGATATGGGCCGGGTGCTGGCCGGGATCGTCGCCGACAGCTGCGGCTGGCACGATCCGTTCGGCGGGGTCCTTAACGCCGAAGAGACACACGACAAATATGGCGCCGGACGCTACCAGGAATTACGTAATGGCTTCTACCGCAACGGCGTCGATAACTTGCTGGTGGAGATGGGTAAATGGGATCTCGGCCTGGAAGATCTGCTGATGGTGGTCAACTTCTTCAGCAAAGTCACCGTCGATGACGAGGGCCGTTTCCAGTTTGTTGCCGGCAACAGTCGCGCCGGGGATTACGTTGAGCTGTTTGCCCCGATGGACGTCCTGCTGGTGCTCACCGCGCTGCCGCATCCCCAGGATCCGGCCACAGAATATGCGCCCCGTCCGGTGCAGCTGAGCTGGTATCAGGCCGACGATGAGGACGCGGCCATCCAGGCGCTCCTGACTCGCGATGAGAATCAGCGCGCGTTCCGTAATACCCAACTTTTTGCCCTGTAAGGAGGCGTTCATGACCGTTATCACCAGTAACCGACGCCCGGAAGAGGCCGTCTATCGCCATGTGATCCCGGCCGGGGAACCCTGGCTGTTTGAGGTTAAAAAAGGGCAAACCCTGCGCCTGCTCGATCTCGAAGGCAATCAGGCGATTGATACCCTGTTTTACAACGCCGACAACCCGCGCGAGCGCTACGATGCGCAGCGCACGCTGCGTCGCCAGGGGAACGCCTACCTGACCGCCGGCAGCGTGCTCTATTCCAACCTCGGCCATCCGCTGATGACCATCGTGGCCGATACCTGCGGGCGGCACGATACCCTCGGCGGCGCTTGCGCCCAGGAGAGCAACACCGTGCGCTACGCCCTCGACAAGCGCTATATGCACAGCTGCCGGGACAATTTTCTCTGCGCCTGTCTGCACGATGGCCGCCTGCATAAGCGCGATATCGGCGCCAACATTAACTTCTTTATGAACGTGCCGGTGACGCCGGAGGGCGGTCTGACCTTTGCGGATGGCATCTCGGCGCCGGGAAAATACGTTGAACTGCGCGCGGAGTGTAACGCCATGGTGCTGATCTCTAACTGTCCGCAGCTCAACAATCCCTGCAACGGCTGGAACCCGACCCCCGCCGAGGTGCTGGTATGGAACTGACCCGCTGGCAGCGCTGGCGTTTGCTGGCCTTTCGGCTGTTCGCCGTTCGCGCCGACCGCCTGAATCACACGCCGACGCGCCACGTTTAAGCGCCGGTTCCCCCGGGGACGACCTCAGGGAAAGACGAATTGTTGCGGGACGACCCGCTACGCTGTGAGTTCCGCTTATGTTTGATACCTTACTGATTGCCAACCGCGGGGCGATAGCCTGCCGCATTTTACGTACCCTGCGCGCCATGCAGGTGAAGGGGGTTGCCGTTTACGCCGAAGCCGACCTGAGCAGTCTGCACGTCCGCGAAGCGGATGAAGCGCTCAGCCTTGGCGCGGGCCCGGCAGCGCAAACTTATCTGGTGGTAGAGAAGATCATTGCCGCCGCGCTGCAGAGCGGCGCCCGCGCCATCCATCCCGGCTACGGCTTTCTGTCGGAAAACGCCGCCTTCGCCGAAGCCTGTGAGGCGGCGGGACTGGCGTTTGTTGGCCCGACCCCGCAACAGCTGCGTACCTTCGGCCTGAAACATACCGCTCGCGCGCTGGCGAAGGCGGAGGGCGTGCCGCTGCTGGAAGGCAGTGAACTGCTGGCCGACAGCGAGGAAGCCTGCCGGGCGGCTGAGGCGGTGGGCTACCCGGTGATGCTCAAGAGCACGGCGGGCGGCGGGGGGATTGGCATGCGCGTCTGCCGCGACGCCCGCGAACTGAGCGAGGCCTTTGCCACGGTGCAGCGGCTGGGGCAAAACAACTTCAGCGACGCCGGGGTGTTTCTCGAAAAATATATCGAACGCGCCCGTCACCTGGAGGTGCAGATCTTCGGCGACGGTGAGGGGGAGGTTATCGCCCTCGGCGTGCGCGACTGCTCGCTGCAGCGGCGTAACCAGAAGGTGATTGAAGAGACCCCGGCGCCGAATTTGCCGGATGGGATGGCGCAGGCGCTGTGTAGCGCGGCCATTGCTCTCGGGAAAGCGGTGAACTACCGCAGCGCCGGGACGGTGGAGTTTGTCTACGACAGTGCGGCGCAGCGCTTCTATTTCCTTGAGGTCAATACCCGCCTGCAGGTGGAGCACGGCGTGACGGAGCAGGTGTGGGGCGTGGATCTGGTACGCTGGATGATCGCCCTGGCCGCAGGGGATTTACCGCCGCTGAGCGAGCTGGCCGCCGGGCTACAACCCCGGGGCCATGCCATTCAGGCGCGAATTTACGCCGAAGATCCTGGCCGCCAGTTTCAGCCTTCGCCTGGACTGTTAACCGACGTCTGGTTTCCGCCGGCGGACGGCGCCACGCTGCGCATCGACCGCTGGGTGGAAGCCGGATGTGAAGTGCCGCCGTTTTTCGACCCCTTGCTGGCGAAAGCTATCGTCTGGCGCCCCAGGCGCGATGAGGCAATCGCCGGCCTGGCGCAGGCCCTGGCGGAGACCCGCCTGTATGGCGTCGAAACCAACCGCTTATACCTGCAGCAGATCCTCGGCTTTGCACCGTTTACCGCCGGAGAACCCTGGACCCGCTGCCTGGAGCAATTGCGCTACCGGGCCGATACCGTGGAGGTTCTGAGCGCCGGCACCCAGACCAGCGTCCAGGACTATCCGGGACGTCTGGGGTACTGGGCGGTGGGCGTCCCGCCCTCGGGCCCAATGGATGACCGGGCGCTGCGCCTGGGCAACCGTCTGCTGGGCAATGCCGAGGGCGACGCCGCGCTGGAGATCACCCTTAGCGGACCCACCCTGAAATTCAATACCGCCGTACAGGCGGTGGTCTGCGGTGCGCCGCTGGCCGTGACCCTTGATGGCGCCGGGCAGGACATGGACCGCGTATTCACTATTCCGGCGGGGGCGACCCTCAGGCTGGGGGCAATAAACGGACCAGGCGTCAGAAGCTATCTCTGCCTGCGCGGCGGTATTCAGGTACCGGATTATTTGGGCAGTAAAAGCACCTTTACCCTCGGCCAGTTTGGCGGCCACGGCGGACGGGCGCTACGCGCTGGCGACGTACTGCATCTTGCGCCTTTGGCTGAGTCAGCGGAAGGCGCGGCGCTTCCCGCAGGGCTGCGCACCGCGCTGACGGACGTCCGTACGCTGCGGGTGATTTATGGTCCCCACGGCGCGCCGGAGTTCTTTGCCCCGGCGTATATGGCGACCTTTTTTGCCACCGACTGGGAAGTACATTTTAACTCCAGCCGCACCGGCGTGCGCCTGATCGGGCCCAAGCCGGTCTGGACCCGTGACAGCGGCGGCGAAGCCGGGCTGCATCCGTCGAATATTCATGACAACCCCTATGCCGTGGGGGCCGTGGATTTTACCGGCGATATGCCGGTGATCCTCGGGCCGGATGGCCCAAGCCTCGGAGGCTTCGTCTGTCCGGTCACGGTTATCGAAGCCGATCTCTGGCAACTGGGCCAGCTTAAGGCGGGGGATAAAGTGCGCTTTGTGGCGGTGGACGTCTCCACCGCCCGGCGGCTGGCGGCTGGTCGTCGCGCGGAGCTGGCGACCCTGCAGGCGCAGGACGTTGCCTGGCAGCCTGTGCCGCTCACCTCGCCGGTGGTGATGACCTGCGGTGACGCCGACAAACGCCTGGTGGCGCGCCTCTCCGGCGATACCCATCTGCTGCTGGAGGCCGGTGAGGCGGAGCTGGATCTGGTGCTGCGCTTTCGCATCCATGCCCTGATGCAGGCCCTTGAAGGGCAAGCCCGGGAAGGGATCATCGATATCACGCCGGGGATCCGCTCGCTGCAGCTGCATTTCCAGCCGGAAACGCTGGCGCTGGAGACCCTGCTGGCGTGGGTCAGCGGGGAGTGGGCCACGGTCTGCATGAGCGATGATCTGCAGGTTCCAACGCGTGTCGTGCATCTCCCGCTCTCCTGGGACGATCCGGCCTGCCGCAAGGCGATCGACAAATATATGACCACCGTCCGCCCGGACGCCCCGTGGTGTCCAGGCAACCTCGAGTTTATTCGCCGGATAAACGATCTGCCGGATGAGCAGGCCGTATGGAACACGGTGTTTGACGCCAGCTATCTGGTGATGGGCCTCGGCGATGTCTATCTCGGCGCGCCAGTGGCCACGCCTCTTGATCCGCGCCATCGGCTGGTCACCACCAAGTACAACCCGGCGCGAACCTGGACGGCGGAAAACTCGGTGGGCATCGGCGGGGCGTATCTGTGCGTCTACGGCATGGAAGGTCCGGGCGGCTATCAGTTTGTCGGCCGCACTCTGCAGATGTGGAATCGCTATCACGAGGTGGCCGATTTTGCCGGCAAGCCGTGGCTGCTGCGCTTTTTCGACCAGCTGCGTTTCTATCCGGTTTCGGCCGATGAACTGCTGGAGATTCGCCGCGATTTCCCGCTCGGTCGCTATCCGCTGCGCATCGAACACAGCACGCTGCGGCTGGCGGAGTACCAACAGTTTCTCGCTCGCGAGGCGCAGAGCATTGACGCATTTCGCGACCATCAGCAACGGGCGTTTAACGCCGAACGCGATCGCTGGATCGCCAGCGGCCAGGCCCATTTCGACAGCAAGGAGAGCGCGGCAGAAGAAGCGGGCGATGCGCCGCTGCAGCCGGGCGAGCAGGGGGTGGAAAGCCCGGTATCCGGTAATTTGTGGCAGGTACAGACCGAGGCCGGTCGTCTGGTGCGCGCCGGTGATGTGCTGGTGGTGCTTGAGTCGATGAAAATGGAGATCCCGCTGCTGGCGCCGTGCGATGGCAGGGTTCAGCAGGTCAATGTGCAGCCAGGCAGCGCGGTGCGTGCCGGGCAACGGGTGGCAGTTATTATTGAGGAGAAGGCATGATGCAGCAGACGTTTGATTTACGCCTGGCGACCCTGGCGGCGAACTATCGTAACGGCAACACCACCCCGCGGGCGCTGTTGGCGGCGATCCGCCAGCGGGCGGAAACGCTGAATCCCGAATTTAATCTGTTTATCCATCTCCTGAGCGAAGCAGAGCAGGCGCCGTTTCTCGCGGCGCTGGAAGGCCATTCGCCAGAGACGCTTCCGCTGTACGGCGTGCCGTTCGCGATCAAAGACAATATTGACCTTGCGGAGATCGTCACGACCGCTGCCTGCCCGGCGTTTGCATACCGACCGACGCAAAGCGCGACCATTGTCGCGCAGCTGATTGCGCTGGGAGCGGTGCCGGTGGGCAAAACCAATCTCGATCAGTTTGCCACCGGCCTGAACGGAACCCGTTCGCCGTACGGACATTGCCGCAACGCGTATCACCCGGCTTACCCCTCCGGTGGCTCCAGCGCCGGCTCCGCGCTGACGGTAGCCCTGGGTGTCGCCAGCTTCGCGCTGGGGACCGACACCGCTGGCAGCGGTCGCGTTCCGGCCGGGCTGAATAACCTGGTGGGGCTGAAAGCGACGAAAGGGTTGATCTCCACCGCCGGGGTCGTCCCTGCCTGTCGCACGCTGGACTGTGTGACCTTTTTCAGCGCTACCGCCGACGAGGCCAGCCAGCTGCTGGCGCTGGTTGCCCGGACCGATCCGCAGGATAGCTACAGCCGCCGCAATCCTCAGTGGAACAGCCGGCAGGCCTTTGGCAGGCCGTCCGCCGGGTTTCGCTTTGGCGTCCCGCAGGCGCTGAACTTCCTCGGTTGCCGCGCCAGCGAAGCGTTGTTCACCCAGGCCGTGCAGCGGCTGACGGCGCTCGGCGGCGTGCCGGTAGCGATCGATTTCGCGCCATTTCTGGCCGCCGCCCGCCTGCTGTATGACGGACCGTGGGTTGCTGAACGCTATGCGGTGGCCGGACCGCTGATTGAGCAGCAGCCGGATGCCGTGCTGCCGGTGATTCGCGACGTGCTGGCGAAAGCGCCTGATATCGACGCGACGGCGACCTTTAAGGCGATGTATCAGCTGCAGGGGTATAAAGCGCAGTGCGATGCCATCCTTGATACGCTGGACTGCGTGCTGACGCCCACCTTTCCGCGCCCGGTGACGCTCGACGAGCTGGCGGCGGAGCCGATCGCCCGCAACGCCGATCTGGGCTACTACACCAACTTTATGAACCTGCTGGACTATGCGGCGGTGAGTGTGCCATGCGGGTTTATGCCTGACGGATTGCCCTCCGGCGTCACGCTGTTTGGCCGGGCCTTTACCGATCAGTATTTGCTGAGCCTGGCCGACGCCTTCCAGCGCGCGGAGCGGCTGCCGTTGGCTGGCGGCGCGCGGCTGGAAAGCCCGCCGCCTGCGCATCCCGCAGGCCATGACCGGATGGCCCTGGCGGTATGCGGTGCGCATCTGGCCGGTCTGCCATTAAACGGTCAATTGCTGGCGCGGGGCGGTCGGTTGCTGCAGGCGACCCACAGCGCGCCACGCTATCGTTTGTACGCCCTCGCGGATGGCAAGCGCCCGGCGATGGTGCGTGACGAGCGCGACGGGGCCGCGATAGCGTTGGAAGTGTGGGAGATACCCAGCGCCGAGGTGGGGTCACTGCTGGCCGCTATTCCCGCGCCGCTGGGGCTGGGACAGGTTGAGCTGGCCGATGGCCGCTGGGTGACGGGTTTTATCTGCGAAGCCGCCGGGCTGGGGGATGCCACGGAGATCACCGCCTGGGGCGGCTGGCGTCAGTGGCTGGCCAGGTAAACGGAACACCCTCTGCGGTAGCGCCGCAGAGGGAACCCTTGCTTACAGCGGGCTGTTCTCATCGAGCAGGGTGACGCTCCAGACGCGGGCGTGCGTGTCATCGATGCGATAGTAGCTTTTCACGCTTGCCGTACCGCCGATGGCGTAGCCCACCAGAGCGACGATGTTGAGCTGGTGCCCTTGCTTATCGGTAAACGCATAATACTCATCCAGCACATAGCCGCTGGCGCTGGCCGCTGATTCCAGACGATCGTCCCTGGCTTTCAGGTCCGGGGTATAGTCGGCGATGGTTTTCCCCACAAAGTTTTTGGCGACGTCCTGCTTTTCGTCATCGCTGACGATAAACGCCGCGCTGGCAGGAAAGTGCTGAACCACGTCAGCCAGGGTTGGTTTCGGCGCGGCAGTGGGGAATAACGTGTGATCGATGGTGTAGGCCTGTAGCCAGCAGGAGAATAACGCCGCTTCCGCCGCACGGCCATCCGGGTCGGAAAGTCCGGGCAGCGCATCGACGGTCTCTCCCGCTTTACGCAGCGCAATGAAATCGGCACAGGAAGAGACCCGTGCCTGATTCTGGTCGCTCAGCACCAGCGTCAGGGGAGACTGGTTAATCTCAAGCTCGCCCGCCGCCAGCACCGGCGTGCTCAACAATAACGCTACCGCCATACCGATAAAATATTTCATCACATAGCCTCCATGAATATCGTCGTATCCTGATCCGAGGTGACAGGGAAAGCAAGCGATGGATGACGTTTTTTCCCACACGTCCGGGCGATGGCTCCCGGACGCCAGGCGACGGCCGGGGAAGGTTACTGATGGTGTGGGGCGGGATAAAACGCTTCCGCTGTCCATTGCGCGGATGGCTGGCGGTATTGCTGCCAGAACAGATCGGCAATGTCCCGGGCTTCGGCGGAGCCCGGCGTGACGTAGGCCCCCACCGTCACGATGGAAAGATGAATATTCTGCGCTTTCAATACCGGGAAAAGGCCATGCGTCAGGTTAAGCAGCCCGGCTTTGCCGACGCTCAACGTCAGATACTCCGGGTGGGGCTGAGTGGCAAACATGCCGCCAGTCAGCAGGATCGCGCCTTCTCCACGCGCGGCCATCCGCGGAGAGACCGCTTTGATGGCGGCATATACCGCGCCAATATTGGTGGTGAGATCCTCGATGAAGCCTGCCACCGACTGGGTCTCCAGATTACCGTCATGCATGGCCGCGGCGTTGAAATGCAGCACATCCACGCCGCCGGTTTCCACCTCTACCTCGCGAATGAGTTCCGCGATACTGGTGATATCGCTGGCGTCCGCCACGCGGCCTTCCGCGGCAAATCCTGCCGCTCTCAGCTGGTCGGCCTGTGCCGCCACATTGCTTTTATTGCGAGAGGACAGCACCACCCGGAATCCCTCACCGGCAAACCGTGAGGCGGTCGCCATTCCCATACCAGGACCGGACCCAATACTCAAAAACGTTTTCATAGGCTTCTCTCACTGTAAGTTGAAGAGCCGCTATGTTAATAGCCGAAAAGATCGCTGATAATCAGCCTTATTTGCAAATGATTAATGTGTAGGGTGCAGGAATCATGTTCGATGATTTTGATGAGCTGATGGCGTTTGTCTGTGTGGCTGAGGCAGGGAGTTTTATCGGGGCCAGCCTCAGGCTGGAGCGGGATGCATCGGTGATTTCCCGCCGGGTCAGCCACCTTGAGAAAAAACTGGGCGTCCGGTTGCTGGTGCGTACCACCCGCAGCGTAACGCTGACTGAAGCCGGAACCTGGTTTTTGCAGCGCGCCCGCACGGCGCTGGATGAGCTCAGCGCCGCCAGCCGGGAAGTCGGGGACTTTGCTGCCACCCCGCAGGGAACGTTGCGGGTCTCGCTGCCGGTGACCTTTGGCCGGGAGCTGATTGCCCCGATGTTTCCTGATTTCCTGCAGGCGTATCCGGATATTCGCCTTGATGCCCATTTTCTCGATCGACGGGTCGATATTGTCGCGGAGGGGTTTGATGCGGTGATCCGCCTGGGAAACGTGCGGGACAGTACTTTAACCGGGCGCGAGCTGGGGGCATTTCGCAGCCAGCTGATTGCTTCGCCGGCCTATCTGCAACGCTACGGTGAACCGACTCATCCTGAGCAACTGGCGGCCCATCGGTGTCTTGGCTTTACCAGCCATCCGGACTGGCCCTACTGGATCCTCGAGAATGGTCGGGAGCATATCCAGGTGACGCCAGCCGGCCCCCTCACCACCAATATCAGTGAAGCGCTGCTGACGGCGGTCATTCGCGCAACCGGGATCGCACTGCTGCCGGGGTGGATGGTTAATCAGGCCCTGCAGCGCGGGGAACTGGTCCGCGTGCTGCCCGACTGGCGCAGCGCGGCGCGGGTCAGCGTTTATGCCCTCATGCCGCCCGGCACGCTGGTTCCCGCCAAGACCCGGGTATTTATCGACGCGGTATGCCAGCAGCTGGCGTCATCCCCGCTGTGGCAGGACGAGTTGAAGCGATAAACGGGGGGGGCCGATAGAGCAAGCCACGGATGGCGGTTATACCGCGGTACTGGCCCGGACTTTGAGTACTGACGGAATTTCAATAAACTTTTCACAAGGCTTATCGTTGAGCAGGTCGAGAAGCGCTTTCCCGGCCTTCACCCCAATGTCATGCCAGGGAAATTCAACGGTTGTCAGGGCAGGGGAACAGACTGTCGATAATACCCCGCCGCCTAAACTCGCAATGGCTACGGTATTGGGCACTTTGATCCCGGCGCTGTGGCAGGCCATCATGCATCCACACGCCATTTCATCCGATGTGCAAATTAGCGCATCCAGATCGCCCCAGGTGATCATCATATCCTTGAAAATATTCACCCCTGTGGCAATGGTGGAAGGCAAATGAGTGGTCACTACCCGATGCGGAGAACGGTTAAGGGCCAGCATCGCCGTATTCCAGCCGCTCAGGAGCTGGCGAAACATTGTATTGTTGGCCGGGGTACACAGTAACGCGATATTTTTTAATGAGGCGTCCGCCAGGTGGGTCACGATCTGTTTCACAGCCTTACCGTAATCCACACCGATGCACATGCCAACAGACTGCGTATTTAACGCGCCAATTTCCAGGATAGGCACATCTACGTTGGCCAGCAGCTGGGTACAGCTCTCAATGGTGTCGATATTAAACTGAATAATCGCTGCCGGGTTATAGGCGAGCATTTTTTCAAACGTTTTTTGTTCGCTTTGTCCGTCATGACCGGATTCCATAAACATCATGGTATAGCCGCGTTCAGTCAGGATCTTTTGTAACGCCTCCGACACCGGCAAAAAACCTGGTGAAGAGAAGGTGGGGACGACGGCCAGAATGAGATCGGAATGGACCGACGCCAGATTACGCGCCTGGAGATTGGGGACATAGCCGAGTTGACTGACTGCCGCATCAATACGGTCGCGAAGGTCAGGGTTGACTTTTTCAGGCATTCTCAGCGCACGCGAGACGGTCATGGCGCTCACGCCGACAAACTCAGCCACTTCGGTCAGGGTTATCTTCCCAGTTCCCTTACGACGTTTTTCTTTCGGGCTATTGTCTGCGTCTAGACTCTTCACCAGGATCACCAACCGTTTGAAAAATAAAAAGTAACAAAAGTAAATCGTTGATACACATTATAACTTACCACAGCGAGGGGGAAAGCACATTATAACCAGTGTTAGCGGTAACGCATTTTTTAACATTTTTGCTTGTTAGCGCTAACTTTGGGAGGTGTATCACAGTTGCATTTTATTTAGCTGTTTATAGTTCAGCACATGGGACCCCTCGGGAGTGCATATGATTAGAGACTGGTTAACCCCGGATAAAATTAATGTCATTAACTCAATAGATAACTGGAAAAATGCCGTTCGACTCTCAGCAGAACCTTTGCTGGCGCAGGGGTATATGGCAGAGCACTATATTGAGGCGATTTTGAAAAGCCATGAAGAACTTGGGCCTTATTATCTATTAGCCCCGGGATTAGCAATGCCCCATGCCCGCCCTGAACAAGGTGCATTGAGGAATGGATTATCGCTCCTTCATATTAAAGAGGGCATATCATTTGGCTCAACGGAGAACGACCCGGTATACGTGGTTATTATGCTATGCGCTCGTTCCGGGAATGAACATATCACGATGATCGGTGAACTGGCAGAACTCTTTAGCGATCAGCAAAAGCTAGAACGATTGTTAAAAGCCGATGATATTAAGGCAATTCAGGCTGTTATTGACTGAAGGAAAAGAGAATGAAAAAAATACTCATCGTCTGCGGCAATGGTTTAGGCAGCAGCTTTATCGTTGAAATGAATGTCAAAAAAATTCTTGCCGAAATGAATAAAGAGGCTGAAGTCGCGCATACCGACCTGACGTCAGCGAAAAGCGAAACGGCGGACCTTATTCTGAGCGCCAACGATATTGCCGAACATTTAGTTGGTCATTCCGCAAAGGTTGTTGGATTAAGTAATTTACTCGACAACAATAAAATCAAAGAGATTTTAGCAGAACACATTTAAGCAACGGCTTTCTGAACCGTGGAGTTTAATATGCTTCATTTCCTTATTTATGATGTGTTAGGGACACCGGCAATTCTGGTTGGATTGTTTTCTCTGATCGGTCTGCTGTTGCAAAAAAAAGGAATTTCAGATGTTATTTCAGGAACACTGAAAACCATCATGGGCTTTGTTATTTTAACGGCAGGCGCCGGTATCATTGCCTATACATTAACCATTTTTAGCCAGCTGTTTGAACATTCATTTCATATTCAGGGGGTCGTCCCTAACACCGACGCGATGGCCGCGCTGGCGCAGAAGAATTATGGCACGGAAACCGCCACAATCATGGTGTTGGGCATGTTGATCAATATCGCCCTGGCGCGTCTGACGCCATTAAAGTACATCTTTTTAACGGGCCACCATACGCTCTATATGGCAGCGATGCTGGCGGTGATCTTGTCAGTCGGGGGCTTGTCGGGTGGTTGGGTGGTGGCCATCGGGGCGGTGATTCTCGGCGCGATGATGGTGATCTCTCCGGCGATCTTGCAGCCGTTTACCCGTAAAATTACCAATACCGACGATCTGGCTCTCGGCCATTTTGGCTCTATTGGTTATCTGCTTTCCGCGCTGGTGGGCAAAGTCGTCGGGAAAGGTAGCCCCTCGATTGAAGAAATTAAAGTGCCTAAGTCACTCAATTTTCTTCGCGACTCGTCGGTGGCCATCTCTCTCACCATGATGATTCTGTTCCTTGTGCTGGTGGTCGTCGCGGGCAAAACCTTTGTCGAGGAGACACTGAGTGCCGGTCAGAATTTTATTATCTTCGCCATTATTCAGTCCCTCACTTTTGCTGCGGGGGTTTATATCATCCTCGCCGGTGTGCGGATGGTGATTGCCGAGATTGTGCCAGCGTTTAAAGGTATTGCAGACAAATTAGTGAAAGATGCGAAGCCGGCGCTCGACTGCCCTACGGTGTTTCCCTTTGCTCCAAATGCCGTCATCGTCGGGTTTCTCGCAAGCTTTGTCGCGGGCCTGGTCAGCATGTTTCTCTGCCCGCTTTTCGGATTGAGCGTCATCGTTCCAGGGCTGGTTCCTCATTTCTTCTGCGGGGCAACGGCTGGCGTTTACGGCAACATCACTGGCGGACGTCGCGGGGCAGTGGTGGGGGCATTTGCCCACGGCCTGCTCATTTCGTTCCTGCCGGCCATCCTTTTGCCAATGATGGGAGACATGGGCCTGGGTTCTACAACCTTTGGCGATGCAGACTTTGGCGTTGTCGGCATCGTTCTGGGGCATATTATCGCAATGTTTAACTAACTATTTATTATCGGAGGTGGCTTATGAGCGCGAAATTTTCACCCTCACTGATGTGCATGGATTTAACGCTGTTCAAAGAACAGATCACGGCAATGAATAAAAGAGCGGATTTTTATCATGTCGATATAATGGATGGTAATTACGTCCGCAATATCACGCTGTCTCCCTTTTTTATTGAGAACCTGAAAAAAATCACTACCGTTCCCATCGATGTTCATCTGATGGTGAATCATCCGGAAGATATCATTCCCATGTGTCTCGAGTCCGGCGCCGATATCATCAGCTTTCATCCCGAGACGGCGAATAACAAAATATTCCGCCTGCTGAATCAGATCAAGGATGCGGGCAAACAATGCGGGGTGGTGTTGAACCCGGCGACACCGGCTGAAAGTATTGCTGAATATGCGCACCTGTTGGATAAAGTCACGGTCATGTCAGTTGATCCGGGCTATGCCGGACAAAAGTTTATTCCTGAGTCGCTGAACAAGATACGAAAGCTCATCAGTATGCGCAAAAACAATGGCTATCACTATCTGACGGAAATTGATGGCTCCTGCAATGCAAAAACGTTTGGCCAGATTGCCGAATCCGGCGTGGATGTCTTTATCGTAGGGACATCGGGTCTGTTTTCTCTCCATGAGGATGTCAGCCAGGCATGGGACAGAATGATCGAGATTTTCCAGCGTGAAACCGTCGCTGCCTAATTAATTTTTTTACGAACCACAGCATATAAAAAAATTAAAAGACCTGCATCACGCCAGCGATGCCTGGTCTGTTATTCAACGACCACTCTATATGAATGCGGGTGAATTATGGATATTTCGACAGTGCTTAATGTTAAAAACATCAAGTTAAATATGACCGCCAGAACGAAAGAAGAGGTGATAGAAGAACTCACCGATTTACTGGTACAGGATGGTGCGGTGACTAATAAGGAGGACTTTATTCGTGATGTCTGGTTACGTGAGGAGCAAGGCTCTACCGGTTTTGAAAATCATATTGCGATCCCGCATGGCAAATCTTCCGGTGTTTCCCGTACCGCATTAGCTATCGGACGCACGCAACATACTATTCCCTGGGAGACCATGGATGGCAGCGATGTTCGCTGTATTATTTTATTTGCGGTTTGCCTGGTGGATCAAAATGCCACTCATATTCGCCTGTTAGCGCAAGTGTCCGGGTCACTGGCCGACGAAGACATTATCGCTAAATTACTGGCTGAATCTGATCCACATAAAATCATTGCGCTTTTCAATTCTGAAACTGAAAGCACCGATGCGTAATATGTAGTTGTTAACATTCTTTTATATCTTATTAAATGAATTAACGGAGAATCGTGATGAATATTGTCGGAGTTACCGCCTGTACGGTGGGGATTGCACACACCTATATTGCTCAAAAGAAAATTGAAACAGCCGCCAAAAAAGCCGGTCATAACGTTAAAATCGAGACCCAAGGGACCATCGGCATTGAGAATCAGTTAACCGCTGATGAGATTGCCATGGCAGATATTGTTCTGCTTGCCGCGGATGTTAAAGTGACGGGAGAAGAACGGTTTGCGGGTAAGAAAGTGGTCAAAGTCGCCACGGAAACGGCAGTGAAATCCCCCAATAAGCTGATTGAAAAACTCAGTGAAATAGTCAATTCATAATTTTATTTCGGCCTGCTGATTCTATACTTAAGGGCGTAATTTATGTCTCTAAAACAAATATGGCAAGCAGCAAATCCTAAAGGACATCTGCTGACCGCTATCTCATTTCTGATCCCCATTGTCTGTGGTGCTGGGTTTATTATTGCCATCGGTATGGGGCTTGGTGGAACGGTGCAGGACACGTTAACGCTGGGGCAATTTGATTTATGGCAGGCGATGGCCACTCTGGGCGCTAAGGCGCTTGGGCTGTTGCCGGTAGTCATTGCGGTGGGGATTTCCGGCTCGATTGCTGGCAAGCCGGGCATCGCACCAGGATTTGTTGTCGGGCTGGCGGCGAACACCATCAGCGCAGGCTTTATCGGCGGGATGATCGGTGGCTACATTGCCGGCTATATCGCGCTGGCGATCATTAAAAACGTCAAGGTGCCTGACTGGGCTCGCGGTTTGATGCCAACGTTGATCGTGCCCTTTTTTGCCTCCATTATCAGCTGCCTGATTATGGTCTATATCATTGGTACGCCTATCGGTATCTTTACGGAAGCGCTGACATCTTTCCTGAGAAGTATGGGCACGTCATCGAATCTTGTGTTGGGCGCAGTGATAGGCGCTCTGTGTATTGTTGACTTTGGCGGCCCGCTTAATAAGACATGCTTTGCCTTCGTTCTCACGCTGCAGGCGCAGGGAATAAATGAGCCGATTACCGCGCTTCAGTTAGTTAACACCGCAACGCCTATTGGTTTCGGCCTGGCTTTCTTCATTGCTAAGCTTCTGCGTAAGAACATCTATAACAGTGAAGAAGTGGAAACCTTAAAATCGGCGGTTCCAATGGGGATTGTTAATATCGTTGAAGGCTCTATCCCGATCGTCATGAACGATATCGTCCGCGGTATCGCCGCCGCGGCCATCGGTGGCGCGTGCGGTGGCGCAGTCACCATGGTGTATGGTGCAGATGCCACGGTGCCTTTTGGTGGGGTACTGATGATCCCCACCATGTCACACCCGATGGCTGGCATTATGGCCCTGCTGGTGAATATTGTTGTTACCGCCACGGTTTATGCTGTCATCAAAAAAGATATTCCGCGTGATGTGCTGGTTACTCATGATCACGAAGAAGAGGATATCGACCTTGATGATATTAAAGTGAGCTAACTTACCCCTGTATTATTTTATCAATGGCGTTGAGCTAGTCCTGCAAATCAGCCCATAACCGAGGGGTCCTTAGTTATGGGCTGATTTGCGTCAGGTAGACGCCTGGGTAAAAGTGGAGCAGGGTGAACATTGTTGTTGCAAAAATGTGAGCGCTTCAGTAGCCTTATCTCTTTCGGAGACAGGAAATGCTCGTCACTGATTCACTTCTTGCTTACACCCTCGCTGCTACACTGCTTACCCTGACGCCAGGTCTTGATACTGCTCTTATTCTCCGCACGGCGACCGCTGAAGGTGGACGCAAAGCCTTGCATGCCGCGTTAGGCATTGATCTTGGATGCTTTATCTGGGGCGCGCTGGTGGCCTTTGGTTTAGGTGCGCTACTGGCGGTTTCTGAGTTGGCTTATACCTTATTGAAATGGTGCGGAGCAGGATACCTTTGTTGGCTGGGCATCCAGTTGCTCCTGCGCCCACGCCAGCAATTTAACACCCACCCGGCCGAATCCAATTCCACAAGTAACTGGTTCCTGCGTGGGATGTTGGGGAATGCGCTTAATCCCAAAATGGGTGTCTTCTACGTTTCGTTTTTGCCCCAGTTTATCCCCGCCGGGCATTCACCCATCAGCTGGACCTTTCTCCTGGTCACCATCCATGTATTGATTGGGACGCTGTGGTCATTAACGCTGATTTCTGCCACTCGCTATGCCGCCGGCATCCTCAAAAAACCAGCTGTGGTGAAATGGATGGATCGGACAACCGGCTGCCTGTTTCTGGTATTTGCCGCGAAGCTGGCCATGAGCCGCCGATAGTCAAGCAGGGGCGTATGCCCCTGTTTTTGTCTTAAAAAATGAGCAACCCGTGGAGTACTACTCAGTGCTGTAACGATCGGGCGCGAACGTACGCTTAGCCAGTTTCTTTTGCAAAATGATGACAATAATTGGGGTTCCTGATGCGGTAATTGCACATACCGCCAACAGCGTGTACATATTTTGTAGCGCCATGCGATGGTCAGGTAACAAAAAAGCAGACAGGAAAAATGCGGCAGTTGTCATCAGATACATCATGGCTGTTTGTAATGAAGAGAATCCCGCTCGTTGGTTGTTATCAGGAAACTGAATCGTCACCGACGACGATGACACCAGACGACTGTAAGCTGCGCCGAGAAATAACGTAATAAATAGCGCCGGATGCGGATAGCCCAGGAGGGGTATTAGCAAGCTCAGGATAAAAACGAGGGTTGACCCGGTCGCCACACTCAAAGCAGAAAAACGAGAGGTTAATGCGCCTGTCATTCTGGTAGACAGATACCCCGCCAGCCCCCCGCCGAAGAACAACCAGGGCAGCAGACCTTGAGAAGCCCCCAACAGCTGCGTCATTAATGGCGCCAGAACAGGAATGATCAGCATTGGACTAAACTGTACCAGCGCATTACCGGAAGCAAACAGTAAAGTATCTACATCGAGGGGCAGCGCGTGGGATGTGTCGAAAGTGACGGGATCCTGAGGGATGATGGAGACGATCAGTGGCAATGCCAACCAACACAGTGTGCAGATTAACCACAACGCGACATGCCAACCGTAATGAGTACACAAAAATAACACAGCGGGCATCCCCACAATGCTGACCATCGAAAATGACGCAATCACCGTCGCCAACATTTTTCCGCGCAAGTCAGCCGGTGTGTGGTTTATCAAAATAGTGATCCCCACAGCCATTGTCGTACCGCCAACCAGTCCTGCTAAGAAGCGCAATGTAAGAAGAAGAGGAAAACTGGTGGTCAATGTCGTCAACAGTGTCGCCATGGCTAGCAGTACCATATTAGCGATTAAAAAACGCTTCTTATTGCAACGGTCAACCCAGTAAAAGGCGATAATTCCCGACAGGACGGCTCCAGATGTGTACATACCGGATACATAGCCTGAGAAGGTGACGGGAACAGCGAAATCTGCAGCCATAAATGTAAAAACAGGACTGAACATCATATATTCCAGCGCATTAGTAAACTGGACAAAAGCGATTACCATTGCAATCCGAATGAGCGTCTTTTGATTAAATGTTGTGGTGACCAGTGGCATAGCAAGCGACCTGTGGATGAAAGATATCCTAGCTTAACTGCTATCAAACTTGTCGATTAGATGGTAAAAATGGCACTCATTATTATCATATGTGGGATAGTTGATGCGGCCAGTCCTGGACTTTAATGCGCTGAAAATCTTCATTGCTGTGGTGGAAAGAGACAGTTTTGTGGGGGCAGCGAAAGCCCTGGAAATGCCGACATCAAATGTGAGCCGTTGCATTTCTCAGTTAGAAGACAAACTGAATCTTCAGCTCATTGAACGCAGTACCCGACATATGAAACTCACACAGGCGGGGCATCTACTCTATACCCGGGCGAAGCCATTACTGGAAGCACTTGAGCAAACTGAAACCGAATTAACGTTGCGACAAATGCAATTCAAGGGGCCATTACGTATCTGTATTCCCAATGAAATCGGTCCTGCACTGCTGGGCTCTGTTGTTGCTGATTTCGCCTGTCAGCATCCGGATCTGGAGATAAGTTGCGTCACAAATTTGTCGGGTTATGAATCCCTGCGAGATGACCTGGATTTAGCTATCATTGTTAGCCGTGGTCAGATGGATGACAGTGACTACATCGCCCGTCATCTGGTGACGATCCCTTGCACCATCGTTGCGGCCCCCTCCGTCATCCAGCGTTATGGCACGCCTTCTCGTATACAGCAATTTGAAGAATTACCCTGTATTACAACGGTGAATGCGCTTAAAGGTGCTCCCTGGCAGTTTGTGAATAAAAAGGGCGGATTCGAGACGATTAAGGTTAACGGTCGTTATCGGGTCAACAGCGGAGAGATGGCAGGGCGAGCGGCCATCTCAGGTGTCGGTTTTGCCATTCTATCGAAACAAGCCTGCCAACCCTATATTGATGATGGGCGGTTAATCGAGATTGAATTTGAACAATCGGCAGCCCCCTTGCAATTGTTCGCTCTGTATTCAGATCGGCGTTACTTGCCGGCAAAAACAAGAGCGCTTATTGATTTCATGCATCAGAGATTGAATCATTAACAAGAGGCCATCTTCAGCGCGCCAGGGAGGCGCTGTTCCATTCAGCCGGCCGGCTCAAGCAACAAACCTTTGAGATACCCCTCCAGCAGAGGGGCACAAATTCGCGTTTCATACGACATCATCCCAGCCGGTGGATGGAGCAACCAGGCACTAAATGGCGGGATCGGATAGTGGCTTAAGAGGGGGATGAGCGCGCCGTCTTCCATTTCTTTTCTGCAAACCGGACTTTGCAAAACACCAATGGCATGTCCCGCTAATAACCAGGAGAGGACACTGCGCCAGTGCGTGGACTGAAATTGAATATTGACGGGAACATTAATGAGTTGATCTTCGGAAGCGATCAATTGAATGCGATTACTGGCGAATACACCGGAAACAGCCGCAAATGGATAATCTGTCAGCGCTTCCGGCGAGTCAGGATGACCCATTTTCGCCAGCAGAGCCGGAGAGGCCACTAGCACTCTGCACACGGCGCCAAGCGGACGTGCGACAAAAAAGCCTTCGGAGACATCACCTAACCTCAGTGATAAATCGACCCCCTCGGTGACGGGATCGATGACGCGGTCGTTAAAAATGACATCGACCTGCAGCGCCGGATGCTCGTTCTGAAGCTGCAACAATGCAGGCATCAGCAAGCTTTCTCCGGCGGAATAGGGCGCGGCAATACGAATTTTGCCTTGCAACCCCTGATTTCCTTCATTCACAGAAAGAGCATGCTCTGCTGCCTGAATGGCCGTTTTGCTTCGCTCATAAAACACGTTACCGCTGTGCGTTAGAGACATATTACGCGTGTTGCGCCTAAGCAAACGTGTCCCAAGATGAGCTTCCAGTTTTTCTATTCTTTCACTCACGGCGGGCTGGCCAATGCCGAGATCGCGGGCTGCAGCCGACATGCTGCCCCGTTCAACCACCCTGATAAATATGCGCATTGCTGAGAAGAGATCCATTCACCAATTATATTGGCTTTACCGATAAATGTAAGTGGGGGCAGGCATCTACTGCTTTCCTGCGAAATGATGAAAAATCCAGACTCAAGGCTGAGTCAGGCTAAATTTCAATCTATTTAATTGATTTATTGTTGGAAAATAATGATGTCAGAGATCAAGCTTTTTATGTTCCAGTCAGGAACACAGCATTGTCGATATCAGCATATCCGGATGAATCAGGGCGTGGGAGAGCATTATGAGATCCCTGTCCCCTGGTTTCTGCTGACCCATCCGGATGGTTTTGCCCTGATTGACGGCGGTCTGGCTGTCGAAGGATTGAAAGATCCCAGCGGTTATTGGGGAAGTGCTGTAGAGCAGTTTAAACCGGTGATGTCAGAAGAACAGGCTTGCGTAGAACAACTTAAGAGGATTGGCATTGCCCCTGAGGATATCCGCTATGTGGTCCTGTCCCATTTGCACTCGGATCATACGGGAGCGATTGGTCGCTTCCCCCATGCTACGCATGTTGTTCAGAGGCAAGAGTATGAATATGCCTTTGCCCCTGACTGGTTTACGTCAGGAGCCTATTGCCGACGCGATTTCGATCGTCCCCAACTTAACTGGCTATTTCTGAACGGGTTGTCTGATGATCACTATGACCTTTACGGTGATGGCACGCTGCAGTGTATTTTCACCCCAGGGCATTCACCGGGCCATCAATCTTTTCTTATCCGCTTACCCGGTGGTACAAATTTTACGCTAGCGATTGATGCGGCTTATACCTTAGATCATTACCATGAGAAGGCGCTCCCGGGGCTAATGACGTCAGCTACTGATGTCGCTCAGTCAGTGCGAAAGCTGCGTCAGCTTACCGAGCGATATCATGCGGTATTCATACCCGGCCACGATCCTGAAGAATGGAAAAAAAACAGGCTTGCTCCAGCCTGTTACTATTGAATCATTCCTCGCTGATCGTCAAAAAACGTCTGTTTGCCATCGCTCCAGGCATTTATATTATAAATACCGGCCCGGAGCCTCTTCGGGTTATTGGGTGAAGTTTTAATTATTGACTATGCTATTCCAGATATTCAGCTGATGCTTTTTGCATCACTTCCTTCCGATACGTAGCTTTTTAATAGCAGACTTATTAATTTGCATGGGTGGTCTATGTCATATAAAGATGATTTTGGACAAGCCAGCGGCTGGTCCGCCGTAGATGTGAACGTTCGCCTGTCGGCAAAGCAGGCCGTATTTATTGAATATCTGAAGAAAAATACGGTCTCGACCGTTATTCGCTACTATGCCTCTGACAGCACCAATGAAAAAACACTGACTAAAGAGGAAGCTCAATTCCTTTCCGCTCAGGGGCTTTCCCTGCTTCCCATCTTTCAGGATCACGGCAACGACATTTCCCGCTTTTCAGCTGCTGCAGGGCAGATCCATGCGAAAAGCGCGCTGAAATTTGCAGCGGCGATAGGCCAGCCCGCGAATCTGGGCAGCACAATTCTCTTTTCGGTTGATATGGATTGTAGCGTCAGGGAAATTGACGGGCCGATCCTCGACTACTTTCAAGCAGTGCAGCAGACCATAGGTACGGCCTTTGCGATTGGTGCCTATGGTAGCGGGGCTGTGCTGTCCAAGCTTTTGGAAGAAAAACTGATATCCATCCCGTGGCTGTCGATGTCTCGCGCCTTTCTGGGCACCCAGGCATTCTTTTATAGCAACAAATGGGCGCTGCTTCAGGTACCGCCAGAGCAAAAACATGCGGCGAGCAAGGTAGGCTATGACCGCAATATTCTTCGTCTGAGCCCGTCGCAGCTGGGCGCATTCACCCTGGATGAGAAGGGAAAAGGCAGTGTAGTGGGTAATGGCGCGCTGACGCTGATCCCATCGCTTGCCGTACTAAATCCGTTTTCTGTTGCCACGTCGTCCACAAACCGCATTGTCGCGACCGATGGACTGCACCTGCGAAATAAGCCCAATGGCACCATCCTTCGCGAACTGACCCTGGGTGAGGCGCTGCAGGATAAAGGTGAAAGTACGGTCTCGGGCTGGCGGGATGTTGTGATCGGCAGCGACAAAGGCGTGGTCTTCGGTAAATATCTGCGCGAACCGGCGAGTACTCAGGTGGAAGTGCTGATCCAGGCCGCCATTGCAGAATGGCGGCGCTTTGATAAAGGTAAAGGCGATGAAAAGCAGGCGCCTTTCTACCGTTATGTTCGTGAAATGTGGGCGGCGATTGGGCAACCCTATGACGGGCGCAGCCGAGATGCTAATGGTGAAGATGTGCCGTGGTCTGCAGCTTTTATTTCCTGGGTCGTACGTCAGGCCGGAAAAAAATATGAAAACTTTATGTTTTCCTCCAGTCATTCTGTCTTCGTCAATAACGCCATTAAGGCCAGATATACTCAGCAGGCAAATAAACCATTCTGGGGATATGCCATTAACGAACAAAAACCCGCGTTAGGCGATATTATTCAACGTAATCGGCAGGGTAATAAATTCACCTTCTATTACGCTGAGAATCATGCCAGTTATAACAGCCACTCCGATATCGTCGTTGAAGCCCGCGACAGCGTGGTGCGCGTGATGGGCGGAAATGTGGGCAATACCGTCTCTTTCGGCGTCAGCCTGCAGGAATACGAGCTTGACAGCAACGGTTTTATTAAAGATGGCCAGGGTGTTATTGCGCTCCTAAAGAACCGGGCGGATAAAATCTAATACGGGGATACAATGCAATGTTGAGAGATGATGATAGATATTACATTCCGGATAACAATCCTCAGGACGGTACAGTTCCTTATCAGATTGAGGAACCGCAACCGGAAAACAACGTGTTTGAAATTGCTCTGGTGATGGCCGGGGCAATTTCTGCGGGTAACCATACAGCCGGAGCTCTCGATTTTTTGTTTGAGACGCTGGATGCATGGGAAAAAGAGAAGGCTAAAGGAAATAAAAATGTGCCTCATCATAAAGTGCGCATTCGGGTTATTGCCGGTGCATCAGCAGGGAGTATGAATGCGGCAATTGCCGCAGGAGCGCTACAATATGATTTCCCTCACCTTCGACCGGGTATGGATCCGGCTTCACTGAACAATCCGTTTTACACCGGTTGGGTCAAAGATATTGATATTTCTAAGCTGTTGACCACCGATGATATTGAACAGAGTGGTGTGGTAACTTCGTTGCTTAATTGCAATGTATTGCAGGCCATCGCTAACAAAGCTCTGAATTACGCTTCAGTACCTATCGATCGTCCCTACCTGCATGATCGAGTTCGTTTTATCTTCACTCAAACCAGCTTACAAGGAAGCCCCTACTATTTTTCGATCAAGGGGAATGCTGATGCAGGCCAGTCGATGGTTCTGCACAGAACCTGGGCCAGTTTTTCGGTAAACTATAAAGGGCAGACTATCTTTAAACGCAGACCGGACGATATTCCTCTTGATCCTTCATATATCAAAAGGACTCAGGTGGCCAGTTGGGTTGAATTAGGCAATGCCGCTCTTGCTTCCGGGGCGTTTCCGTTAGCGTTAGCTCCGCGGTTGGAAAAACGCGATCCAAATGCGCTGAACTACCGTTTTGTGATAACCACCGCCCCCGGAGAGCCAAATATTAAAGTTCGACAGTTGAAGCCACACTGGCCTTCGCCTTTGCCAGTCACTATTAATGAGTACATCGCTGATGGTGGCATCCTTGACAACGAACCGATGGAGCTTGCCAGAAAGGAAATGGCGGGGCTTGCCTGTAGCAATCCACGTGACGGGAGAAAGGCCAACAGGGCGACAATCCTGATGGATCCTTTTCCGAAAACAGCGATCTCCGACAGGGAGGTCATGTCCGAACCACTCACGCTGGTTAGCAGCGTCAAAGGTATCTTCATGACCGCCTATCAGCAACTCAGGTTTAATCCCGACGACCTGGCGCTGGCGATGGATGATGAGGTTTACAGCCGTTTCCTGATTTCTCCGGTTCGTTCGGTGGATTCTAACAATCCTGTATCAACTGAAAACGCGATGGCCAGCGGCTCGTTGGGTGGGTTTGGCGGTTTTCTAAGTGAAGAATATCGCCACCACGATTACATGCTAGGGAGGCGGAATTGTCAGCAGTTTTTGCGGGAACATTTCTCACTTAAGTCGGAGAATCCTTTGTTTGTTGCAGGCGATACTCATACCCCAACAGGTAAAGGTGAGTATCCGATCATTCCGCTAGTCGAGGCCGTTCAGCAGGAAGAACCTTTGCCTGCGTGGCCGACGATATCAATAGATATTGACCAACTGATGGAGAAGGCGGATAAACGTCTCAGGGTTGCCTTGAGTGCGTCCATAAGGACGGTAAAATTCTCGGGTTTTTTAGCATGGTTTCTAGCATTGCCTTTTATCAGAAATAAGCTTCTCGCGATGCTTATCAACTCTCTAAAAACTCGCATTCAGGATGATTTGAAGAAGAACCACTTACCCTGGCATTAATCTCAGCTCTGGAGTAAATAGCCGTAGATTTAACAAACACCTCAGAGCGATTTATGGTCTGATCTCACCCGGCAGGCGATGCTAAGAGAGCAACGCTACTATTTCGGCGGCTATGTGGCGTTCTGAAAATGGCCCAGGGGCCAAATGGCCGCTGCGAGAATATGCTAAGACACGTCTCAGAGCTTCACGTCCAGCACGACATGACTGAATGTTTGATAGGTTTTTTCGTCCGGCGCGGGCGGGATGTTGGCTTTTTTCAGCGCGGACATCACCTGCGCGCAGAATGGCCGATCGCCGCTCTCGACCGTTGGATCCTGCACTGTCCCGTCACGCTGTAGCGTAAAGCGCACCGAGCATTTTTGCCCTTGCCAGGAGGCCGACTGGTCTATGTTAGCGAAGATAGCCGCCTGGATCCGCGCCAGATAGCGTGAGGCATTGGCCTGGGGTGAAGTATCGGAACCCGTTTGATAATCGCGAAGCATCTTATCCACTTCCGCCGATATTTTAGCGTCTTCGGCGCTGTCCGGCGCAGAAGCACGACCCGAGCAGGCGGAAAGGAGTAAAGAGAGGGTGCAAACGAGCACCGCGTTGATTATCACGGTCATGGTAAGCCTCCTTGCTGGTGGTGGTACCGTCGTGTACGAGGCGGTTATCCTCTGTTATTCCGCGATATTATTCAAACGCTGATTGCATGGCACACGCTTTCAGTGACAGTGTCACTCATTTTTTACTTTCGTCGCGGGCGGTGATGCCATCCAGTCGCGAATAATGTCACCGTATAGCTGTTCTGCCTCCGCCAGTCGGCTGAGCAGGCAGTACTCGTCGGTTTGATGCGCCATCGACGGCTCGCCGGGGCCGAGAATAATACAGGGCGGATCGCCCAATGCAGGCAGCAGCAGCGAGGCGTCGGTAAAGTAGGGCACCACGCGCGGCGCAATCGGCTCAGCGTGCAGCGGCTGACAGCGTTGGTAAACCTGCTTTATCCACGCGTGATCCGCCCGGCTCAGGACGGCGGGCAGGTCGACCAGCGTGGAGACGGTGACGCTTTCGCCAAGCAGCGTCGTCAAGCGCTCCCGGATAGTGGCGTGCTGTAAATTGGGCGCGCTGCGGATATCGACATCAAAACGCGTGCGGTCCGGTACGGAATTAATATTGATTCCGCCTTCTATGCGTCCGATGTTGAGGGTGGGTTTCTTCATTAGCGGATGCGGCGCGCCGGGCGAAAAATGCTGAATCTTACCCAGCGCATCCGCCGCAAGATAGATAGCATTGATCCCCAGCTCCGGCATCGCGCCGTGGGCGGTTTTCCCCCGCGTTTCGCAGCGTAGCCAGAGCGCGCCTTTATGGCCGATAACCGGATAGTTAGCGGTGGGCTCACCGACGATCAGCGCGCCCACCTCTGGCAACGTCGCGGAGGCGATCAGCGCTCGCGCGCCGTCGCAGCCGGTCTCTTCTCCGCCAGTTATCAGCAATACCGCGCCGCGTCCGGCGAGGATCGCTTCCCGCTGATGAACGCAGGCGACGGCAAACGCCGCTATCGCCGCTTTCATATCGCTGGATCCGCGGCCATAAAGACGCCCATCTTCCATCTGCGAGCCAAAAGGATCGTACTGCCAGCGGGCATTTCCCAGCGGGACGGTATCCAGATGGCCGGTAAAGGCCAGCGGTTTACCGCGCTTCGCCCCGGGAAGGCTGGCGATAAGATTGCAGCGTCCCTCGCCGAACGACGACAGCGAAACCTCAAAACCGCTATCTTCAAGCCAGTCGGCGAAGAACCGCATGCAGTCGACTTCGCTACCCGGCGGGTTAATGGTGTTAAAGCCCAACAGCTGCCGGGCGAGCTCAAGGGTCGTGGTCATCAGCGGCGTTCCGTCAGCCAGTCGAGGCAGTTAATCCACAGCTGGCGATAGCCGGGCCATTTGGCAAACTCTTCCGGCAGCCAGTGCGCTGACATATCGCTGGTCCACACCAGCGAGCGACCCTGCTGATATTCGCGAACAGCCAGCAGCGGATGACCGGTACCGGCCACGGTCGCCAGCAGTTTACCTTCCGGGTGCATTTCAACTTCGTTATAGCCCAGCAGCCACGGCCATTCGCCCGGAATATCGTTAAACAGGCGGTGAGATTCCGTCACTTCGGCATAGCAGCCTTCCGGGGTTTCAATGCGATCGTCCCAGGCCAGGCAGCGTACCGGCAGCACTTTCTCCACCGCGGTATGGCGATAGCGCGCGCCGCCGTTGATTCCCTGGAAGCTGTAATAGCCGCCGATCATCATCAGCGCCCCCCCGCCGGCCACGTAATCATGCAGGAGCGTTAAACGGTTGGCGGTTCGGCGGCTCTTCAGCCAGGTGTCCGGATGCAACAGCAGCGTATTGGCGCCAATGTCCGAGAGAATAATCGCATCCCACTCCTGCAGCGCTTCCAGCGTTAGCGGAAAGTCGGTCGCTGCCGCGTGGGCGGGCATATAGGTAATGGCATAGGGACTGTCGGCGAGCGCGGCCAGAAAGTCCGTTGCGCCGGTGTGCCAGGTGGCGGTGGCAAACTGGTCGAAGCCTTTAACGTGCGTTGACGTGCTGGTCCAGGACTCACCGACCAGTAAGATTTTTTTCTGCATGATGACGTTTCCTTTTATCCGCCAAAGACCCGCTGGGGGTTTCCAATCATTAAGGTTTCAAGTTGTTCGCCGCTGACGCCGTGGCGCCGCAGACGCGGAACAAAATGCTTGAATATGTAGCCATAACCGTGGCCGCCGTAGCGGGTGAGCATGGTTTTCAGGAAGACGTCCTGCGACAGCAGAATTTGCTGGATATAGCCGTCGTCAATCAGCTCGCGGATCGCACGGGCATTCTCCTCGTCGGAGGGCGACTGCGCCGATTCGTCGGCGTAGTAATAGCTCATGCCGATCATGTCGTACTCAAGAAACGCCCCGCGCTGCGCCAGTTCGCGCTGGTAGCGCTTATCGGCAAAGCTGGGATTCATATGGCACAGCACGGTATGGCGCAAATCGGCGCCTTCCTGCTCGAGAATATCCAGCACCCGATGGCCCAGCCGCTCCCAGCCAGGCAGATGGACCTCGATCGGCACGCCGGTCGCGGCGCTGGCCCGACCCGCAGCGCGCAGGGATTTCTCCTCATCCGGCGTAAAGCGGCTGGAGATACCGATTTCGCCGATAAGTCCGGCGAGCACCTCCGGTTTCTCCTCCGCGCCGCCAAGATCGTAAATCAGCCGTTCAGTCAGTTGTTCGACGCTGCTGATTTTTACCCACTCGGGGTGCGAAGGTTCCAGATAGAGCCCGGTCCCCATAATGATGTTCAGACCGGTCAGACGCGCGATGCGCGCCAGCGCTTTCGGATCGCGGCCAATGCCGATATTGGTCGGGTCGACCACCGTTTCTCCGCCAAGGGCGCGATATTTAGTCAGCTCGTCAATCGCAACGTCAACATCAAACAGCTGACAGTTATCGCGGCTCATCAGCGGGTTGAGCGACAGTTCGCCAAGGTTTTCCATTTTCACCGGCATTTCGGCAAGATGGCGATCGCTACAGCAGCAGGGCGGCACCCATTTGCCGGAGGCATCCAGCAGAATATGCTCATGCATCAGGGTAACGCCCATTTCGTTAATCGGCAGCGGGCCAAGCACAGTCATCACGTAACCGCTGCTGACGCCGACCGGCAGCGGGGAGGGATGGCGAAAAATTGATCCTTTCATCAGCTATCCTTTTGCCGCGGAGCGCGTCGGGTTGAGAATGCGGGTGTTCAGCCAGATAGCCAGCAGGATAATGGTGCCGGTGGCTATCTGGGTGTAAAACGGCGAAATATGCGACAGGATCAGCCCGTTCTGAATGACCGCAATCGACAGTGCGCCCAGCAGCGTGCCAATAATAGTCCCGAAGCCGCCAAACAGACTGGTGCTGCCTAGCACAACGGCAGCAATGACCTGCAGTTCAAAGCCTTCGCCCTGGTTGGAGGAGCCGCTGCCGAGGCGTGCGGTAATGATCATCCCCGCCAGCGCGGCGGCCATTCCGCTGATGATATAGACCTTCATGGTCACCGCTTTGGTGTTAATACCGCTGCGTCGAGCGCCTTCGGCGTTGGCGCCGATAGCGGTCACGTAACGGCCAAAGCGCATATGGTTGAGAACGATATGCCCGATCACCAGAATCATCATGCCGATCAGCGCGGGCATAGGGATACCAACTACCCACGCGCGTCCGATAAAGGTAAACAGGCTGTCAGCCGGCACCGGAATCGAGTAGCCCTGGGTGACCAGCAGCGCGATACCGCGAACCACGGCCAGGGTGGCGAGCGTGACGATAAACGCCGGAATGCCTTCATAGGCAATAAAGAAGCCGTTGATGGCGCCAACGAATCCGCCGAGCAGCAGGCCGCCGAGGAGTACCACCGGCCACGGCAGCCCCCAGTTATTCAGGGCGATAGCGGAGAGTGCGCCGACCAGCGCCAGGGTGGAGCCCACCGACAGATCGATACCGCCGGTGGTAATGACCAGGGTCATTGCCGTCGCGACGATCAGCAGCGGGGCGCTCTGACGGATAATGTTGAGCCAGTTGGTGCCGGTGAGAAAGTTGCTGGTGATCAGCGAAAACACCACGCAGCAGAAGACGAAAAAGAGCGCGATGCTGACCACGCCTGAGTGGTTATGCAGCAGGCGGCGCGGCAGCGAATGCTGGATCATGCGTGAGCTGCTTAAGTTCATGATACTCATCCTGTTACCTCAATGTGCTGCCGCAGAGCGGGCGGTGAATTTTTCGCCCACAATCAGGTTAACGATATCGCTCAGGCTGGTGTCGGACACCCGTCTGTCGGCGACGTTGGTACCTTCATACATCACCATGATCCGGTCACAGACCAGGAACAGGTCCTGCAGGCGGTGGGTAATCAGAATCACGCTCACCCCGCGAGCGGAAACGCGGCGAATGAGCTCCAGAACCGCTTCAACTTCCGCGACGGCCAGTGCGGCGGTGGGTTCATCCATAATCAGTACTTTCGGGTCAAAGGCCGCGGCGCGGGCGATGGCAATAGCCTGGCGCTGGCCGCCGGAGAGATTTCGCACCAGCAGGCGAGTATCCGGAATGGAGATCCCGAGCCCTTTAAGCATCTCCCTGGCATCGGCGTGCATTTTGGCCTCGTCGAGAAAGGGGATGCCGAGGAGCGATTTCATCGGCTCACGGCCCATAAACAGATTGCCTGCGACGTCTACCGTGTCGCAGAGCGACAGATCCTGGTAGACCATCTCGATATGGCAACGGCGCGAATCGGCCGGATTCGTAAACTGCTGCTGTTCACCGTCGATACGAATCGTGCCGCTGGAGGGGATCACCGCGCCAGAGAGCACTTTGGTCAGGGTGGATTTCCCCGCGCCGTTATCGCCCACTAAGCCCAGCACTTCGCCCGGGGCCAGCTCAAGGTTGACTCCGCGCAATGAGCGTATCGACCCGTAGGTCTTGGTGATATTGATCATCTCCACCCTTGGCGGGGTAGTTTGTGGCTGCTGCATCTGATAACTCCCATCGCTGTGGCCGGGAAAATGTTCGCCATCCTGCGGGAGGGACTCTACCCGACACGGTTTACAATCTAGTAAACCGGTTTACCTGCGGAGTAGAGCACTCGCCAGTGCAGTCAGGACAAACGCTATGTAAGATATTTGTTCGCCAGTATGAACATTGCAGCATCCGTGCCAGGGCAGGAACCACACAGCAGCCCTGTAACTTAACCTTATGTATTCAATACACTTAATTGAATACAATCCGGTAAACCGGTTTACTGATTATAGTGAATAAATTGTTATTGATCGTTTTTTGCGCCAAAAGCGGGCGCTTTTGCGCCATTTTGGGACGGGCTTAACAGATCTTGATCGAGTCGCGGCCAATCCATTCAACCGGCAGGCGGGTTTCCGCGGGAATATCCGGATCGTCGTTCAGCAGGCGCATCATGATGTTCACCGCGGTGCGGCCCAGTTCGCGGGCGGGCTGACGGATAGTGGAGATCCGCGGCTGGGTAAAATCGGCATAATTGGCGTCATCGAAGCCGACTAACGATAGCGCCTCTGGCGCCTGGAGCCCGCTGGCGCGCAAGCCGTCGAGCAGACCGAGCACCAGATAGTCGCTGGCGGCGAAGACGGCGGTAGGGCGAACCGGTTGGCTGAACAGGTACCGCAGCGCCTGCTGGCCAAACTCGCGCTGGTAGTCGCCATACATCACCCATTCGGGCGGCCAGCTCAGGCCCGCTTGCTCCATCGCGGTGCAAAAGCCCTGATAGCGCTCGCGGACGCTCATCAGCTTGTCCGGGCCACCGACGAAAGCGATATGGCGATGCCCGGCGGCGATCAGTTTTTCGGTGGCGATCCGCCCGCCCTGGACGTTATCGGCAAACACTTTCGGTACCTTACTGCCGGGAATATCTTCATCCAGCAGGACAATGCGTTCGTGTCGCTGGACCTCCTTGCGCAGCAGGCCGTTATCGGGGCGGTTGGTGGTGAACAGCAGACCGTCGACCTGGCAGGTATCCAGCCAGCGAATGAACTGGCACTCTTTTTCCGGGTTGTTGCGGGTGATACACAGCACCAGGCTGTAGCCGCTGGCAGAAGCGGCCTCTTCGGCAGCGTCGGCCAGTTCGGCAAAGAAGGGGTTGGTAATATCGGGAAGCACCAGGCCAAGCGTTTCGCTGCCGCCTTTGCTAAGACGGCGTGCCAGGCTATTGCCGCGATAGTCCAGTTCGCGAATGGCGGTTTCGATGCGGTCGATGGTGTCCTGCGGCAGCACAATACTGTTGTTCATATAGCGCGACAGAGTCGCCTTCGACAGCCCGGCCAGCTTTGCCACATCGGATAACAATACGCGTTTTATACTCATTTCCTGCGCCATTTCTGCCAGAATCGGCTATCTGTAACATAGTTAAGCGCGGTGGATACAGCAATTTCTCTGCGCACAATCACCAAAAATAAATGCTTGACAAATTTTAATCTGCGGAGAATTGTATAGCCAGTTTACCGCATCATCCGGGAAGTCATTCCCAACCCCGTTTAAGTTATTCCAGTCGCGCACCGACACGGACCGGTTGCCGGGATGACATTAAGCAGGTATCCGCCGAACGGTCAATGATTGTTCTGGCGATATAGACGATATTTGCCCGCCAAAAAAATAATCCTTCTGCGTTCGCATGCGGCGCGGAACTCTGCTGGCTATCAACTATTCCCGACGAGGATACTGATGATGTTATTTCACACCGGAAAACTGCGTTTACTTGCTGTCGCCACGACCATGCTGGCATCAATGAGTTTTATTTCTGCCGCCAGCGCTGCCGGTCCGACTTATGCGCTGGTACAAATCAACCAACAGGCGCTGTTCTTTAATCTGATGAATAAAGGCGCACAGGATGCGGCCAAAGCCAGTGGCAAGGATTTAGTTATTTTTAACTCTAACGATAATCCCGTGGCGCAAAACGACGCGATAGAAAACTATATTCAGCAAGGCGTTAAAGGCATTCTGGTTGCTGCTATCGACGTTAACGGGATCATGCCAGCGGTTAAAGAAGCCGCCGCCGCAAACATTCCGGTGATTGCGATTGATGCCGTATTACCGGCCGGGCCACAGGCAGCTCAGGTCGGCGTTGATAATATTGAAGGCGGCAGAATTATTGGTCAATACTTCGTGGACTACGTGCAGAAAGAGATGGGCGGCCAGGCGCGACTGGGTATTGTCGGCGCGCTGAATTCGGCCATTCAGAACCAGCGGCAGAAAGGGTTCGAAGAGACGCTGAAAAGCAATCCGAAGATTACCATCGCTAACGTGGTCGACGGGCAGAACGTGCAGGATAAAGCGATGACCGCGGCGGAAAACCTGATCACCGGTAACCCGGATCTGACAGCGATTTATGCCACCGGCGAACCCGCGCTGCTCGGCGCTATCGCCGCCGTAGAAAACCAGGGGCGGCAGAAAGATATTAAAGTCTTTGGCTGGGATCTGACGGCGAAGGCGATTTCCGGTATTGACGGCGGCTACGTCACCGCCGTACTGCAGCAGGACCCGGAAAAGATGGGCGCCGAAGCCCTGAATGCGCTGAACAGCATCACGTCGGGTAAAACCGTGCCGAAAACCATTCTGGTTCCGGCGACGGTGGTGACCAAAGCGAACGTCGATTCATACCGTCCGCTGTTTAAGTAGGTCAGCGCGCGCCGTCCGTGGTTAACAGGGCGGCGAGCTCACGGCTGCCGGGAAACGCGCTGAGCGTCCCCCGGCGGCTAACGGTAATGGCGGCAGCGCGACTGGCGTGCGCCAGCGCCAGCGCATCCGGCGCGACGCCGCGCAGCAGGGCAGAGGCCAGCATGACGGCGAGGAACGTGTCGCCCGCGCCGGTAGTGTCAAGCGCCTCGGCGGGCACGGCGGGACAAAACTGACGCAGGCCCTCCTGGACCAGCCAGGCGCCTGCGGCGCCCTGGGTAATCACTAAGGTTTTCACCCCGTATGGCTGGAGCAGCTCGGCCTCGGATTCATTGACCACCGCGATGTCGATGAGCGGCCACAGATGGCAAAAGTCAGGATTGACAGGTGAGGGGTTGAATACCGTCGTCATGCCGCGGCTTTTGGCGTACTGGAACAGCGCCCGCGTTTTATCGAGGGAGAAATTGCCCTGCTGTAGCAGAATATCGCCAGCGACGGTATCCGCCATATGCGGAATAATTTCATCCAGGCTGAATGTATCGGCAGCCGCCGTAGTGGTAATGATGGCGTTGTCGCCATCAGCGCTATTTAAAATAATCGAGGTATCGCTATGTTGATTGAAATGGCCGTCGGGTAGTAGCGTCAGTGGTTCATTTTTTATCTGCTGGCGGATCCACGCGCCGTTGCTGTCATTTCCCGTGGCGGCAATTAAACACGTTTCTATTCCGCAGCGGGATAATATAATCGCCTGGTTCGCGCCTTTACCGCCGATATCCTGCGAAACTTTAACGCCGTGAATGGAAGCCCCTTTTTTCGGTATATCCGGAATGGACCAGGTTTCATCTACGGTAATATTACCAGTAACGTAAACACGCATAGTGTTCCCTTAACAGGATGGATAAGATGGTTGCTATCTCAGCAGAAAAAACGAATGCAATACAAGCTATTTTTTCACGAAGAAAAGCTGTTATTGGTGTTATTCATTGCGACCCATTTCCTGGTTCGCCAAAATATCGAGGAAAATCAGTCCCTGATATTGTTGAACGTGCACTTCGCGATGCTGAAAATTATATTTCAGGCGGTGTTCATGGTCTGATTATTGAAAACCATGGCGATATTCCTTTCTCTAAACCTGAGGACATCGGCCATGAAACCTCAGCGCTGATGGCGGTCATTACCGAGAAAGTTCGTGAGCGTTTTGCTGTACCGCTGGGTATTAACGTCCTGGCTAACGCGGCGATCCCGGCAATGGCGATCGCCCTGGCGGGAGGCGCCGATTTCGTCCGCGTAAACCAGTGGGCCAACGCCTATATCGCCAACGAAGGATTTATAGAAGGGGCGGCCGCTAAGGCGCTGCGCTACCGCAGTATGCTGCGCGCTGAACATATTCGCGTTTTTGCCGATAGCCACGTTAAGCACGGTAGCCATGCCATTGTCGCCGATCGTTCGATTCAGGAGCTGACGCGCGATGTCGATTTCTTCGAGGCTGACGCGGTGATCGCCACCGGCCAGCGTACGGGCGATAGCGCCACGATGGCGGAAATTGACGAGATCCGCGCGGCGACGGAACTACCGCTCCTGGTGGGCTCCGGGGTGACGCCGGCTAACGTGAAGCAGATCCTCGGGCGGACTCAGGGGGTCATTGTGGCCAGTACAATGAAGGTCGATGGCGTCTGGTGGAACGATGTTGAGCTGGCCCGGGTGAAGCATTTTATGTCGGTCGCGCAGGCCGCGCTGGAGGAAGCTTAATGGAAGCGTTTAGCGAACGCCTGCTGCGCGAACATCAACCGGCGTGGCAGGCGATGCAGCAGCACCCGTTTGTGACTGATATCGAACAGGATCGTCTGCCGACAGTCGTCTTCAACCGCTATCTGGTGTTTGAGGGCAACTTTGTCGCGACGGCAATCGCGATTTTTGCCCTCGGGGTCAGCAAAGCGCCGGGTATTCAACAGCAGCGCTGGCTGATTGGCGTGCTGAATGCCCTGGTTGATATACAGATCGCGTGGTTTGAACAGGTGTTGTCAGCGCGGCAGATCGATCCCGCTGAGTTCCCGGATGATTTGCCCGGGGTACGGCGCTTTCGCGACGGTATGCTGCGGACCGCCCGCGAGGGCAGCTATGAGCAGATTGTGACCCTGATGTTCGGTGCGGAATGGATGTACTCTTGCTGGTGCCGACGGGCGAGCGAACATTATCAGAGCGATGCTGATTTACGACGCTGGGTGGAAATGCACGCGGAGGACGAATTTTATCAGCAGGCTCTCTGGCTAAAGAACGAACTCGACCGCTGCGCCATGGCGCTGAGTGAAGACGAAAAGCAGGCGTTATCGGCGCTTTACGGCGAGGTGCTGCAGTGGGAAATTGATTTCCATCACGCGGCGTACGAGGAGTAGCCGCGAGGTGGATCACAGGGGGCGCCGGACGCGGCGCCTCCTGAATACGGGTTCTATCTCGACGTTCTGCGTCTTGTTGGCGAAACTTACCATTACCGTTAATGCCGATTCTTATTTCACATTTTTATCTTAATAAAGTCGGAGGGTTAATTTAGCTGCCCTCTGACTCTTTTGAGAGAAATAATGGCGGTAGAGAGTTTATATTATTTTATTTGGAGCCTGTAGCTCGGGGCTCTCTTTTTTCTTTTCTTCCCCCTGAAGCAAAAGCTATTTTCAGAAATCGATATAAATTATCCATCGTTACTCGCCGGCGGCTCTCCCCCTACAATGGACTTTAATTGCAAGATATTTAACAAAAACCAGGCCAAGGATAAGGGATGAAACGAAGCATTTATTCACAGAACAGTTTATTGCGCATCAGTCTGCTTTCCGCGCTAACGCTTACTGCCAGCTTCACCGCTCTCGCGCAGGATAAACCTGTCGCGGGGGGGGTGCTGACGGTCGCTCTGGGCAGCGATACCCCGATTATTGACCCCTCTATTACCGCTTATTCCGTCACCGCTCTGGTTACGCGTAACGTCGTGGATTCTCTGGTCGGCCAGGCGGAAGATAACAGCTTTACTCCATGGCTGGCTGAACGCTGGGAAATTAACAACAATAACCGCGAATACACCTTCCATCTTCGCAAGGATGTGACTTTTAGTGATGGCACGAAACTGGATGCTGCGGCGGTAAAATATAACTTTGAACGCATACTCGATCCGAAAACCACCTCCAGTTACTCCAAATCGTTGTTGGGGCCGATTGACGCGATCACTACGCCAGATGAGTACACCGTGGTGATCCGCTATAAAACGCCTTTCGCACCGCTGCTGCAGGGGCTGAGCTTGCCGTATCTCGGTATTCAGTCACCGACTTATCTGCAGAAAACGGCGAATACCAGCAATACCGTGGTCGGTTCCGGTCCCTATATCCTCGAATCGTTTGTCAAAGGCAGCGGGAGTAAACTCAGCAAGCGCGCCGATTACAACTGGGGCCCGGGCTATGCCACCCACAAAGGCCCGGCATGGCTGGATAAGATCGAATTTAAGTACCTGCCGGAGTCAGCGGTGCGGCTTGGCGCGCTGAATAGCGGGCAGGTACAGGTGATCGATGCCATTCCGCCGGTGAATTATGCGCAGGTAAAAAATAACCCGAAGCTGGATGTGATCACCAGGGAAAACCCCGGCGTTCCACGCGTCCTTTATTTGAATAGCGACACAGGGATCTTCAGCGACCTGAAAGTGCGGCAGGCCTTCCAGAGCGCCATTGATCGCACCACTGCCGTTAAAGCCGCGTTCTTTGGCATCCTGAAACCGGCCGACAATATTCTTGGACCAGCGACGCTGGATTACGATCCGGCCATTGCCAGCCAGTGGGGATTTGATCTGCAAAAAGCCCGCCGTCTTCTGGATGAAGCCGGCTGGCAGCAAACCGATAGCGAAGGCTACCGGGTCAAGGAGGGTAAACGCCTTACTGTGCAATTTACCTACTCTTCAAACGATGTCGAAGCCGCTGACGTGACGCTGTTCCAGGCAATTCAATACCAGGTAAAACAAGCCGGTTTTGAACTGAAACTCGATCCGGTGGATTCAGGCATTCTCAGCAGCCGCACGGCGGCTAACCAGTACGACATTATCTCGAACTATTTTGTTCGCCCGGAGCCGGACATCCTGCGTACCGTTTTCCACTCCAACTATATTCCGCCGAAGGGGAACAACTTCAGCCGCGTAAAAGCGCTGGATAGCCAACTGGAAACCGCTGTCGGTGCCAGCGAAGCCGAGCGTAAACGCATCTACTATGCCATCCAGCACCAGATTATCGATCAGGCCTGGGCGGTGCCAATTTACATCCCGGCATATCAGTTAGGGAAAGCCAAACAGGTGCAGGGCATTAGCTGGGCCACGAACGCGAAGCCGAATTTCTATGATGTCTGGATCCAACGCTAAGCTGCTGGCAGCAGGCAAGCGCCTGCTGACCATTTTCGCCGTGCTGTGGGGCGCGGCAACGCTGACGTTTGTTGCGGTAAAACTGATCCCCGGCGATCCTGTGGCGATTCTGATAGGCAGCGCCAACAGCGTGGTGGATGATAGTTTTCGCGAGACGCTGACCCGCCAGTTCGGCCTGGATAAGCCACTGTGGTGGCAATATTTGCGCTACTGTGGCGAGGCGTTGACGGGCAACCTTGGCGTGAGTTACCAGTATCGCCAGCCTGTTGTGCAGGTGATTAGCGCAGCGTTGAAAGAGACGGTGCCGCTGGCCGTCAGCGCCCTGGCGCTGGCGCTGGTACTGGCGGTATTTAACGCATTACTGACAGCCGGACGTCATCCGCGTCTGCGGTCTCTGCTTGCCGGGTTGGAGCTGATGCTGCTTAGTACACCGGTGTACTGGATCGGTATCGTGTTGTTGAGCATTTTCAGTTTCAAACTGCAATGGTTTCCGGTGACCGGTAACGATGGCTGGATCGCCCTTGTGTTGCCGGTGGTGACGCTCAGCCTGCCGCTGGCTGCGACACTCAGCCAGGTGCTGCGTGATGGGCTGGAGGAGGCGCTTTCGCAGCCGTTCGCCATGACCGTGCGTACGCGAGGGGTGAGTGAAACTACGCTGCGCTTACGGCATGCGTTGCGCCATGCCTCGCTGGCGGTGTCGACGCTGACGGGGACGCTGCTGGCCAGCGTATTAGGCGGCTCAATTCTGACCGAAACGGTGTTTGGCCGGGCGGGCCTGGGACAAATCACTCTCGGGGCAATCGAGAACCGCGACATGCCTCTGGTGCTGGGGGTGGTGATGTTCTCTGCGCTGTCGTTTGTGGTGATTAACCTACTGATTGATACCCTTTATTTACTGATCGATCCCCGTCTACGTCTGCGAGGGCATGCTGATGAGTGATCTTTTACTGCGGGTGGCTCGCCGCGACAGGGGGCGCTATCGTAACCCGTGGCTGGCGCCGGGTACCAGCATTCCGTTGTTACTGGTGCTACTGCTCGTGGTGGCGGTGTTTTTTCCATCGCTATTCACACCGTACACTCCCGAACAGATGGATTTCAGCGCGATTTTGCAACCGCCAGACCTCAGACACTGGTTCGGTACTGACCAGTTGGGGCGTGATGTGTTTACCCGCGTGGTGTATGGCACCTCGCTGTCGCTGAGCATTGGGGTCGGCGCGACCCTGATTGCCAGTGCGGGCGGTATTGTGCTGGGGACACTGGCAGGTCTTGCGCCCAGGGCGGTACGGCAGTTACTCGTGCGGCTACTGGACATTATGCTGGCGTTCCCCGATTTGCTGTTGGCGCTGCTGGCTATCACGGTGTTGGGGCGTGGGCCAGAGAATACCCTGCTGGCGGTCGGACTGGCCGGCATTGCTGGCTATGCCAGGCTGGTGCGCGCGCAAGTGTTGCAGGTCAGGTTATCGGGGTATGTGCAGCATGCGGTGGCGCTGGGAGAGCCGCCAATGGTGATTATTTTGCGCCATATTGTGCCCAATACGCTGCGCCCGCTGCTGGTACTGGCAACGGTGGGGATAGGGTATTCCATATTATCCGCCTCGGCCCTCAGCTTTCTCGGACTTGGGGTGACTCCGCCGACGGCGGAGTGGGGCGCATTGCTCTCTGAGGGACGTAATTTTCTCGATAGCGCCCCGTGGGTCAGTCTGCTGCCCGCCAGCGTTGTCGCGCTGTCGGTGATTGCCATTACGCTGCTGGGCCGACGTATTCAAACCCTTATTGCCAAAGGCGGGATCGCATGACTACTGAGTCCTTCCAGCAACCGCTGTTACAGGTGGCGCAACTCAGCGTCAGCTTCCCCTCGTCGCAGGGGGTGATTGAGGCGGTTAACGCCTTATCGTTTGACGTGCATGCCGGTGAAGTCCTGGCTTTGGTGGGCGAGTCCGGTTCGGGTAAATCCGTCACGGCCCGGACGCTAGTCGGGCTGGCGGGGGCCGGGGCGGCTGTTCGCGCCGAGTCCCTGATATTGCAGGGGCACGATGGCCTGTCGCAGAACTTACTGGCGTGCGATGCCCGCCGTTGGCAGCAACTACGCGGGCGCGAAATTGGTTTTGTTTTGCAGGATGCACTGACCTCGCTTGACCCGCTGCGCCGGATTGGTCAGGAAGTCGCGGAGCCGTTATTGACGCACCGCCTGGAACGGGGGGCGGCAGTTCGCGAACGCGTGGCGGAGCTGTTAACGCAAACCGGCATCCCCGATCCGCATAACCGGATGGCGCAGTATGCACATGAACTCTCCGGTGGCCTGCGCCAACGTGCGCTCATCGCATCGGCGCTGGCGGCGGGGCCGCGATTACTCATTGCCGATGAACCCACTACCGCACTGGATGCCACCGTACAAAAACAAGTTTTGAATGTATTCAGGGCCCTGGCGGATGCCGGGCATGGCGTGCTGCTGATCACCCATGATTTGTCGGTGGTGGCGGATATTGCCAACCGTGTGGTGGTGATGCGGCAGGGCAAAGCGGTGGAGAGCGGCAAGGTGCGGCAGGTGCTGCATGCACCGCAACACCCTTATACCCGCCGTCTGCTGGCGGCCATTCCCTCTGCCGGCACGCGTGGGAAGTGGTTAACAGGAAACGATCCGCTGGGTCAAACGGTAGTGCGGGAGAACATCAGTACCGACAGCACCACACCCGTGCTGGCTGCCGATAACGTATCACTGGCGTATGTTCTGCCGGATGGCCGTCGCTTGCAGGCCGTCAATCAGGTGACGTTAGAGGTCGCGCAGGGCGAAACGCTGGGCATTGTGGGCGAATCGGGTAGCGGCAAGACCACGCTAGGCAAACTGGCGCTGGCGCTGCAGGCACCGCAACAGGGCGAGATCCTTCTCGCTGGGCAACCATGGAGCAGGCTGACAGAACGTCAGCGGCAGCCGTTGCGGGCACGAATCCAGACGATTGTGCAGGATCCGCTGGGTTCATTTAATCCGCAATATAACGTGGCGCAATTGCTGCAACAGCCTCTGCGCCTGCATACGACGCTCACAGCCGCGGACCGGTTGTCACGTGCGCAGGCGTTGCTGGCGCTGGTTGGTTTAAGTCCCGATCTGCTGACACGACGTCCGGCCACGCTTTCCGGTGGGCAGCGGCAACGTATCGCCATTGCCCAGGCCCTGGCCTGCGAGCCGGATATTCTGATTTGCGACGAGCCGGTGTCGGCGCTGGATGTAACCACCCAGGCGCAAGTGTTGGATTTATTGGTAGCGTTGCAACGCCGTTTGCATCTGTCAATGCTGTTTATCTCTCATGATCTGGGCGTGGTGCAGCATATGAGTCATCGTATTGCGGTGATGAAAGACGGCGAGGTAGTCGAAAGCGGCAGTGTGGATCAAATTTTTCAGGCGCCACGCCATCCGTGGACTCGACAATTGTTATCAGCTGTTGGGCAGACGCCGCTGCGAAATAACTGAGCAGTAAACGTCAAACACCGTTATCAGAATTGGGGTCAATGTTATTCAACGCTCTTATCATCTGCAGAGCCCGTTCCAGGCGGTCTTACGTGATAAAGGGCAGGGAAGAGGCACTGGCCCGGCGCTCGATAGTACCATCCGTACACAGTGCTCGTTCAGCGAAGTTTGCCTGTGCGAATTTCAGTTTAGTGACCTGTTGTGGGGGCGCCTGGCATACCCGATTTCACGAACGGCGGGCGGGTGAACCAGATGATGATAATCAGCGCCATAAAGCCCCAGCCGAGCACCCAGAAATAGTCGATTGTCGACATCATGTAGGCCTGCTGGGTAACCACCTGGTCAATCATCGCAAGATGCTGCTGCGTCGGGCCACCCATCTTATTTACGTAATCCATAGCCGCCGGGTTGTACTGTGTCACGCTCTCGGTCAGATTCGCGTGGTGGAAAACTTCACGGCGCTGCCAGATCCATGTGGTTAACGATGAGGCAAAGGAGCCGCCGAGTACGCGAAAGAACGTGGCCAGTCCTGAGCCTTCCGCCACTTCGTTACCGTGCAGATTCGACAGCACAATGGTGGTCAGCGGCATGAAGAAGAAGGCCACGCCAATCCCCATAAACATCTGCACGCTGGCGATGGTGCGGAAATCCACGTCAGTATTGAACTGCGCGCGCATCAGACAGGATGCCCCCATTGTCAGGAATGACACTGAGCATAAAATTCGCAAATCCACTTTGGTGGCGTAACGTCCGATAACCGGCGTCAGCACCAGTGGTAAGAAGCCCATCGGCGCAGCGGCGAGGCCAGCCCAGATAGCCGTGTAGCCCATCTGGGTCTGCAACCACTGCGGCAGAATAATGTTGATGGCAAAGAACGCGGCATAGCCCAGCATCAGCGCCAACGTGCCGATGGCGAAGTTGCGGTCTTTGAACAGACGCAGGTTCACAATCGGGTGACGTTCGTCCAGCTCCCACATCACAAAGCAAATCAGGCTGATCGCCGAGACAATAGACATCACGATAATGGGCGTAGAAGAGAACCAGTCTTCGTCGTTGCCCTTATCCAGCACCACCTGCAGCAGGCCCACGCCAAGCACCAACAGCGCGATGCCAATATAGTCGACAGGCGATGACTGCGTTGTTTCTTCACGCATGCGCAGCTGCGACCAGACCACGATAGAGGCGAAAATCCCAATCGGCACGTTGATGTAGAAGATCCACGGCCAGGAGTAGTTATCGGTAAGCCAGCCGCCGGTGATAGGCCCCACGATAGGCGCCACCACGGTCACCATCGACAGCAGCGCCAGCGCCATGCTGCGTTTCATCGGCGGGAAGATAACCAGCAACAGCGTCTGACACATCGGGAACATCGGCCCGGCGAAAAAGCCCTGCAGCGCACGAAAGATGATGAGCTCCGTCATGCTGTGGGCGAAGCCGCACAGAAATGATGTCAGGGTAAAGAACATCACCGAGGCGATAAACAACCGCAGTTGCCCGAATCGGCGGGTAAACCAGCCTGTCAACGGTAGAGCAATAGCGTTACACACCGCAAAAGAGGTGATAACCCATGTCCCCTGATCGGCGCTAACGCCCAGGTTGCCGGAGATAGTCGGCAGCGCCACGTTGGCGATGGTGGAGTCCAGCACCTGCATAAAGGTCGCCAGCGACAGGGCAAGCGTCGCCAGGAACAGGCTGGGGGGCGTAAAGGCTGCCTTCGGCTCTGACATAGCTTCTCTCTTAGCGCTGGGCTACAGCGCTGGTGTTGTCATGAAGGATTTTCGCCACCAGTTTATCGGCTGCTTCCATTGGCGTTTCATACACATCGGTACGGAATCGCGGCTGTTCGACGGTTTTTTGTGGCAGAAGGTGACCACCTTGATTGCGGATATCCACCTCAGCGTTCATCGACAGACCCACACGCAGCGGATGCTTCTGCATGTCATGTGGATCAAGCGTGATGCGTACCGGCAGGCGTTGGACGATTTTGATCCAGTTGCCGCTGGCGTTCTGGGCTGGCAACAGTGAGAATGCGCTACCGGTACCTATGCCGAGACTTTCGATGGTGCCGTGATATTTCACGTTATCGCCATAGAGATCCGCATTCAGCTCTACTTTTTGCCCAATGCGCATGTCCCGCATTTGGCTCTCTTTAAAGTTGGCATCCACCCACACTTCATTCAGCGGCACGATGGCAAGCAGCGTGGTGCCGGAGGTGACACGCATCCCGAGCTGCACAGCACGTTTAGCGACGTAACCACTGACGGGCGCAACAATGGTGCTGCGGGAGTTATCGAGATAGCGTTGGCGCAGCGTCGCAACGGCGGTTTTGACTTCAGGATGGTTATCCACCACGGTGTCATCAACCATCGCCTGATTGGTTTTAAGCGCTTGCTCTGCAGCCAGTAAATCGCTTTGCGCGCTGGTCACGGCATCACGGTAGTGCGCCAGATCTTCCACCGCAATGGCGCCGGAACTGACAATTTTTTCCCGGCGCACGTAGTCACTTTTCGCTGTTTGCAGGGCTACTTTTTTGGCAGCAACTTGTGCACGGTAGTTGTCGGCAGTGCTATAGAGACCACGCACCTGACGCACTGTGCTGGCGAGATTGGCTTCAGCCTGCTGCAGGGCGATGGCGGTATCGCTTGGGTCCAGCAGAACCAGGGGCTGGCCTTTTTCGACATAATCGCCTTCATCCACGGTCACCTGAGTCACGGTACCGGTGATTTGCGGTGTCAGGGTGACCTGATTTCCGTTGACGTAAGCATCGTCGGTGCTCTCGTAATAGCGGGCGTAAAGCAGATACCAGGCCAGACAGCCTCCTGCCGCGAGGATCAGGATCAGCAATAAAATGGCGAAGTTTCTTGTACGCTTGCCTGGGCGTTTGTCCGAGGGAGGCGCGTTATTTTCCATAGACATAACCGGTGACCTTAATTAGCGATGGGGGGCCGTGAATTCATCGGGCAGCATTTTGATAAGAATATCTGCGAGCTGCCGGGATTCTTCGGGCGTCAGACGCGCCGTTAAGTCCGCGAGGATGGTATTCAGTGCTTCATTCTGAAACGTATTGCACAGCGTCTGACCTTTTGCCGTCAGGGCCAGGATCACCTGGCGCTTGTCGTGCGGATTCGGGCGGCGCTCGACCAGGTCGTTCTTCACCATACGTGCAACCATACGGCTCATTGCCCCGGTATCCATCTGCAGGCTCTTGCAGATTTCTGCCGGGCTGGTGTTACCTTTAAAGATATTAATCAATACCTTAAATTGCGGTGCGGTAATGCCGCTATCGGCAAAGTAATGGCCGATAAGCAGGTCCTTAAACTGGTTTGCCAGATGGAAAAGCAAACCCAGATGCAGGTTTTTATGGGAAGAGTCGATTGGGGTATTCATGATAGCTGCCTGGTCAGTAATTAACATGATAATTACTGCCTGGTCACCAATTGTCAAATTAGGTCAACAAAAAGCACACATATTGACAAATGGAGGAGGGCGATAAGCGTATTACGATCACTCGGACCCGTGATGCCCGCAGACATCAATTTGGATGAGCTCTGTGGTACAGGCCCGACGCGGGCGTGGTTGATGTACGCGCGGCCGTAACTTGCCAGGGATCCATAAAGCAGTTGTGTCATCAGCTGGCGTACTGTCGGGCCAACATCAGCGTAATAGTTCAGATGTCCGGGGCAGGGCAAAGATGAAATTTCCGCTCTGTGCCATGAGCGGACGTTGCTAACAGCGTAGTGTGTTAATCTATAGGGTGCAGGTCAGCTGATCTCTAATCAACTGTTTGAATTCTTGAGGAGCAGTAATATGGCAGTAGTTCCTAGACAAAACGCACCAAGTAAAAAAAAGATCTGGCAGTACTGGATTGACAATGGAATTCAAAGAGGTTTGGATGATACGCGCTATGATAATGCGTGTGATTTCAATGTATGTGTCTGCTGTGGCCGCGAATCCTCAAAATTGGAGAGGGCGCATATTATCCCTCACTCACTAGGCGGAAGTAATGATGTCTCAAATTATATTCTGCTATGCAATAAATGCCATAGAGAAAGCCCAGATATTGCTAATGAATCTGCGCTTATTGAATGGATGAATGAGCAACCTACTGAAATGGAAAGCATGTTAAGACTAATCCAACAGGAAATGGATAAATATAATAAAGAAACTCAAATGGCAGTTAATGAAATTCTTATCAAAGAAATTTTCAGTGAGTTGTTCAAAAAGGCAGGAGCACATGGTGGTAGAATTTCTGATGCAACCAAGGTGTATATTGTTAGGGAAGCTTTGGAAAAAATATTTAGTCAGGCCTCTTTATAAATTAAAATAATTATAGTCATTCAGATTGACCGATCTATTTAATGTTAAGTTTTACTTTGCATTAGATTTAAATTTTCTTTTAAGGAAATGCCCGCTCTTCGCTCATAGCGGACCTTCAACTCAGGTAGCTTGTCTGCTCTGTGCCAAAAGCTGACGCTGCAGTACATTCCGCTTTCGGCTCGAATCGGACTGAGGTAACGTAGCGGAAATATTTTTCCGGACTCCAACACGATGCCTTCTATCGAAACGTTTATAACTTTCCTCCTCGCGCTAACGCTTCTGGAGATCTCTCCGGGGCCAGACATGATGTTGACTATCGCCAGAGGCGTCGGTCAGGGAAGACGTATCGCACTGCTTACGGTACTGGGCAATGTATTTGTAGCGGGTTTTGTGCAAGTTTCATTTCTGGTCCTGGGGCTGGTAACCGTTGTTCATGCCTGCCCAGTCGCGCTAGATCTGTTACGGTGGGCTGGTGCGGCTTATCTGATGTGGCTGGGCATAAAAATGATTGCGACTTCAGGCACAGATACGCGGCTGCGAAAAACTGCCAAAATTTCTGACTGGAGTGCCGTTAAGGAAGGCGCCCTGAACAGCCTGACTAACCCAAAATCCCTGCTGTTCATGTTCGCTTTTCTTCCTCAGTTTGTCGATCCTGCCGCGGGTCCTGTCTGGCTGCAATTGCTTGTTCTGGGTAGTATCCAGAAGCTGGCAGGAATTATTTCCCTGGGGTCAGTCGCGATGGCATCAGGGACATTTGGAAACTGGCTAAGTAAACACCCAGGCTTTATCAAATGGCAGGAACGATTTACAGGCGTTGTCATGATAGGCCTCGGTATCCGCATGTTGTTTAGCGGGTCTGGTGTCGTATCGAAACCTTCCAGTTAAGTTTTACCGAAAGGGTAAAGCCACGATTCCGATTTCACGAAGCGAAGCTGCATCAGGCGACTCGTCACATCGTCGACGTAGACCAGTGCGATGGTGAATCTACGAGTAACTTATCCAGGAGAAAACCTTACAACTTATCCACCACAATATTAGTGCGCATAATGTATATTATGTTAAATGCATTGTCTTGCTCAATAACGTCGTATGGCTTTTAACAATCACTTCGCCCACTACAGCCTGTTCTCCTACAGTAACTGCCAGGTTAATTCATTCAGGCACACCTGCAGCTTGTACTGTCCAGCATATCTTACTGCCTGTTGCATTTTCTGACCGAGCGCGTCACGGGATGCCAGATGAAATGCTAAGTTGATAGCGCGCAGTCTGTAGTGTGTATCAACCAGGCCTTTATCAGCCACAGACGTGATTCTCAAAAAGGCGCCAGCATCGTTTACGCACTCGAATGGCGAGTTCCAATCGCGTCCATAAACAGAGGCGCCAGCTGAAGTTGAATGGTGTACTGAAGATAAATGGCACCTTCGCCCAACGCAGCCGGCTTCCATGTTGACAGATTCTGTCTCAATTCCCCCTTCCCTTGTATCTAATAGTTTGCGTTGATTAGCTACCACCAGGGAGTACCTGGCCACAACATATCGCAATTCCGTTCATCACCGAAAGCATAAATGCTCTCTCGGGCATTTATGCTTATATATCGCGGTCAGATAGATTTGTTATGTTTAATCTATGAATGATACTCGTTATCCTTGTGGCCACTATTCATCCAGCTAAATTGCGTATACTTTTACAGATGAATAAAACGCACAGTGGATTAGCTTTCACGCTTTGCCATCATTAATGCCAGGTCAACGAGACGATTAGAGAATCCCCATTCATTGTCGTACCACGCCAGAATTTTGACCATATTACCGCCAATCACCAGCGTTGATAGGCCGTCGATAATCGACGAGCGTGGGTCTCCCTGGTAATCGCTGGAGACGAGTGGTTCATCGCTATAACCCAGGATCCCTTTCAGAGGTCCCGTTGCGGCGGCTTCACGAAAAGCATTGTTCACCTCTTCGACCGTCACATCTCGCTCAAGCGTGACGGTCAGGTCAACAATGGACACCACCGGCACAGGGACGCGTAGCGAGTAGCCCGTTAAACGGCCATCCAGCTCAGGAATAACTTTACCCAGAGCCTTCGCTGCGCCGCTGGAGTAAGGAACAATCGACAATGCTGCGGCGCGAGCCCCGCGCAGATCTTTTTCCGGCTGATCGTGCAGCGCCTGGCTGTTGGTGTAGGCATGGGTGGTGTTCATCAGACCATGTTTAATACCGAAATGCTGGTGCAGGACCTGCGCAGCAGGTGCAAGACCATTGGTGGTGCAGCTTCCGTTGCTTATCACGTAGTGTTTATCCGGGGAGTAGAGGCTCTCATTAACGCCCATCACAATGGTTAAATCATCGTTTTTACCAGGGGCAGAGATAATCACGCGCTTCGCGCCACCGCTGTGGATATGTACAGCTGCCTTTTCACGGTCAGTGAATAATCCTGTAGCCTCAATAACGATGTCGACTTCACGCTGACGCCACGGAATACTCGCCGGGTTGCGTTCACTGAATACGGTAATGGGTTTACCATCAACAACAAGCCCCCCTTCACCAGCGGTGACCTCTGCATCCAGCTTACCGAGCAGCGAGTCATATTTCAGCAGATGCGCCAGCGTTTTGCTGTCCGTCAAATCGTTGATCGCCACAATTTGAATATCCGGATTATCCAGTGCTGCGCGCAGTACATTGCGTCCGATACGGCCAAAACCGTTAATGCCGACCTTTACCATAATTAACTCCTTATCTATTATCTCTGGAGTCAGATTAGGATGGATAGGTTTTGGCGTAAATGACAAAAAAGGATCACTTTACGCCATTTTACGGCAGTGAAATCGTTGACGATATTCACCTGGAGTGAGGTTAAGCTGTTTTTCAAACAATCGTCGCAGGTTAATGCTGCTGCCAAATCCCGTTTGCTCGGCGATACGATCCAGCGTCTCGTTAGTCTGCTCCAAACGCTGCCGTGCGGCGGCCAGGCGGGCTTCCGCGACGTAGCGCGCCGGGGAAGCACCGGTTTCCCGGGTAAAGACGCGGGTGAAATTTCGCGGACTCATGGCGACTTTTTCCGCCAGCTTATCTACGCTGAGGTCGGCGGTGAGGTTTTCGAGCAACCACGCCAGCAGATCGTTAATCGGGCCCTGGGAGGTGGTCTGCTGAAGGTTATAGCGGCTAAACTGTAGCTGGCCTCCGGGTCGACGCAGATACATGACGAAGTCCTGGGCGATATCGCGCGCCAGGCTGAAGCCGTAATCTTCTTCAACCAGCGCCAGCGTAAGATCAAAGCCGGAACTGACCCCGCCAGAGGTCCAGATATGTTCGTCCTGAATATAGAGCGGCCCGCCCTCGACGCGGACCTGCGGGAATTCCGCCTGCATGGTTTCCAGCAGTTTCCAGTGGGTAGTGGCCCGTCTGCCGTCCAGCAGTCCGGTTTGCGCCAGCAGCATCGCGCCGCCGCAAATGGAGGCTATGCGGCGGGCATGGGGAGCGGCAAGGCGCAGCCAGTCAACCACCGCCATCCCTTCCTGCGGGTTTTGACCTCTGCCGGTAATCATGATGGTATCGCGGGGTTCACGCGGGTCAATCTCATGCAGGCGATGATCGGCCAGCAGATTTAAACCGGACTGACCATGGATAACCTGATGCGGTTGAGTTGTCGCTAGCTTGACCTGGTAGCAGATTTCCCGGGCACCTTCCGGGTGCAGGCGGTTGGCCTGCATCAGAATGTCAGCAATACCGGCGGATTCAAACAGCATGCCGCCATCGGGTACAATAATAAGTATCTTTTTCATGTCATGAAAAGTAATCTTTTTACAGAATAAGTCAACACGACAAACTCAAAGAATAAATTTTACTGTCGAAAGCACTGGATTCTGATGGATGTAAAAATCTGAAGGCTCGGAAAGAGTGGACACGCGGACCACGCTCGGCCTTCCGGCGCGGTTAACATCATGTCTCGCTTCTGGTTCCGTATCTGCCAAACAATGCTGACTCACTGAATGTTAACCTTTCCCGGCAAACCGCACGCCGCGCTTTCTCCGTCCTAAAATGTCCAAATGACAGCAGCTGTCAGTGCCACCTCGTTACGTCGTAACACGATCGGGCTCTCATTTGCATGCTCCCCAAGCCAGGTATAGTCAGCGCTCAGGAGCGTGCCCCAGTGGGCATCAAACTGGTGACTCCAGGTCAGACTGTTGTCTATGCCATAAAATCCCCCCGGTGCTGAATAGCGGCTATAACCTGAGCGCTGGCTCTGCTGCGGATCCACACCATACCAGGTATTCAGGTAACGGTTGTCGGCAAACAGGGCCGCCATTTGAAAGGCGACCGTGTCATGGTCAGTTTGTACAGGGAGCAACGTTAAGGATGCCTGGTAGCTTACCCCCTGGCTGTCCGTTAAAGGCAGCGTCGCTTTGCCTTCAACACTTAGCCAGGAAAAAGCCTGCCAGCCGACGGCAAGGGCCGTGTTCAGGGAGACGTCAATGTCTCCCATCCCTTTCAGATTATTTGCCCCTGCCCGCCAGCTGGCGTTTTTATCCGCCCTTCCCAGATCGTATCCCAGCGTATGTTCAAAGTACCAACCGCTGGCGTTCTGCAGGTCATATCCCACCCCTTTCTGCGTATCAATAAAGAAAGCGCCGTTACGCCCCTGAAGTACAGGAACCACCTGCCATACCTGCTTGTCTGAACCTGAGTATCGTGGAGTGTAGTGGCCTCCCAGCCCAATGGTGAAGGCGCCGGAAGAAGTGTCATCATTTGCCTGTACGCCGGATGTCATGGCCGTCAAAAGCGGTACGGTCATATACAGGGTTTTTTTTATCGCTATCATACTGTTCTCCTCACAGACGCCGGCTTCTCCTGAGGCAGGAGCTGCCACAAAATGTTGGCGCAGTATGATTTGGCAAAATCAATGAATCGTCGGGATAGTGTTAAGAAACGGTCAAGGTGAATGGATGTTGTCCAGAAGAGTGCTGATTATTGAAGATGACGCCGATGCGGCTGGCGTGCTCGAAGCCTACTTACGCCGTGAAAATTACGATGTCGCCATTACCGGAGATGGTCTTTCCGGGCTGGATATGGCGCACCGGTGGAAACCCGATCTGATCCTGCTGGATGTGATGCTTCCGGGGCTTAACGGCACCGAAGTCCTGGCTGGCCTGCGCCGTAAAAATGATGTTCCGGTGATCATGGTCACCGCCATGGGAGATACACCCGATCGTATTGGCGCCTTGCGCTATGGCGCTGATGATTATGTTGTTAAGCCTTACCATCCGGGAGAAGTTGTGGCTCGGGTGCAGGCGGTACTGCGCCGCAGCAATAAAACAGAAACAAAGGAAGAGATCCTTCGCTGGCAATCGCTTGAAGTGGATGTTACGGCCATCGTGGCGAGCATTATCGACGGGGACACCACACCGCGGACGTTGGATCTGACCCCAACCGAATTTTCACTACTGACCACGCTTATGCGCTCTCCTTCACGTCCTTTTTCCCGCCAGCATTTACTGGAGCACTGTTTGCCGGAAAGTGAAGCCCTGGAGCGCGTGGTGGATACCCATGTTTATAACCTGCGTAAAAAACTCGAGGCGGCGGGTATTTCCGGCGTGCTGGTTAACGTTCGCGGCGTAGGCTACAGGTTCAGACAACCATGACAAAAACCCGCTACTCCTCCCTGTGGCGCTGGATTTGCGCACGTATATTAGCGCTGGCCATCGGAAGCGTAATTGTCATTGCGACCTGTATGTGGCTACGTTATGCGGTGCAGAATTACTGGAACATAGGCAGAATGCCGGCATCGGTCCGACAAGAGTTTCTTGCGCTCAGCCAGAACCCGCAGGCGAACCCGGCGCGCTTCCATCAAATCGTCGATACCTGGTGGGGGTTGAGTTATTCAACCCCATCCATCGCCTCGGCGGACTGGGTCACCGTGGCGTTACTGGTCCTGGTCATGATCCCTTTTATTGTGGTGATGGGATTGCGATATGCCAGGCCACTGGCGCTGCAGTTCAGCCGACTGCGTGATGCGGCAAAGGACGTCGCCAAAGGGCAATTTGGCCGCCAGGCTGAGCTCATCAGGAATGCGCCGGCTGAAATGGTCAGCTTTGCCAGTGACTTTAATGCCATGACGGGGAAACTGGCCCGCTATGAAAAAGAGTTACGTACCTCTCATGTGGCCATGGCGCATGAACTTCGCTCCCCCCTGACTGCCGCTATCGGACGTTTGCAGGGCATGCTGGATGGTGTGTTTGATGCCAGCCCGGAACAACTGGCCATGGTAATGAAACAGCTTCAGCACCTGAATCGCCTGACCGATGAACTTCATCTGCTCTCGCTGTCTGATGCCGGGAATTTGGTGCTGGAAAACGAACCCTTTCGTCTGGATGAGCTGCTTAAGGAACGGGCGACATGGATCATGCCCCAGGCTGGTGCACATCGTTTTACAATCAGGCTTCATCATTCTCAGGCGTGTCCCTTCAAAGGCGATACGTTCCGTATGGGCCAGGTTTTCACCATCCTTATGGAAAATGCCCTCCGTTACGGGCGTCATGGCGGTCATCTTGATGTCACGCTGCACTACGCCAGCGGGAAATATTGCCTCGAATTTCGCGATGACGGCCCGGGGGTATCCTCCCAGTTCCTACCGGAAATGTTCAACCGTTTTAGCCGGGAGGAGCAGTCGCGTGCCCGCCACTCCGGCGGCAGCGGTCTCGGTTTGTCGATTGCTCGCGCGATTTGTCAGGCCCATGGCGGCAGTATCAGCGCGTCGTTACCTGAAACCGGCGGACTCGCAGTCAGCCTTTTGTTACCCTGGACGTCGTCTGAGATGGAAAATAGCCGCTCTTGATAATACCTTGACGAAACGTCGAATCTTTCTCGACTAAGCGCGCATTTAATAACGCCATCACCTTTATGGAGCGGCGTTATGTCAGATGAATTTTTACTCTCCCTCCGCCACAGTCTGCACCATTTGTACGACGTGGCGCGCACCCTTTCCTGGCTGCACTTTCTTCCCCTGACCATTCTTTCGGTAGTGATTTTTCTGCTGCCCGGATGCGGGGACAACCAGGGTAATAAGACTGATCCTGTGCGAACGGTGCGCTACGTTGTTGTTGGCTCAGCGCAAACCCTTCCCGCGCTGGAAAGAACCGGAGAGATCCATGCGCACGATGAAACGATTCTGAGCTTTCGTACCGGCGGCCGGATAGTGACGCGTAGCGTCGATATTGGCGATCGGGTCAATGCAGGGCAACTGCTGGCCACGCTTGAAAATACAACCAGTCAGAATCAGCTCGATGGCGCACAGGCTGATTATGAAGGAGCCAAAGCCTCTGCTCAGGTTGCTGCACTTAACGTCAACCGAATGCAAAAGCTCATGCCAACAGGCGCGATTGCCCGCACGCAGCTCGATACCGCCCGCGCAGACTGGCTTGTCGCCCGCGCGCGTTTAAAAAACAGCGAGTCCGCGTTGCGTAATGCCCGGGAAAGCCTTGGCTGGACGCGTCTGATTGCGCCGCGAAGCGGCGTTATCACCGAAGTAAGCGCCTCTGCGGGTCAGATGGTCAATGGTGGTCAGTCGGTGTTGACGCTGGCGACCGGTGAAGCCCGCGATGTGGTGTTTGATATCGCTAAACCCGAGGCGATCCCGCCACAGGAACAGGCTGGCTTGCGAGTTTCCCTCCTCAGCGACCCGTCGGTGCAAGCGTCCGCCGCGGTAAGAGATATTAGCCCGCAGGCCGATCCTCAGACCCGCACATGGCGCGTCAGGGCTACCCTGCAAAACCCACCGCTGGCAATGGCGCTGGGCGCCAGCGTCACCGTCACGTTACCCGCAACGGGTCCGCATGGATACGCCCTTCCCGCTTCAGCGCTGAGCCGCGTCGACGACAAACCGGCGGTTTATGTGATTAACCCACAATCGCAGGCGCAGCTTCGCGTGGTGGTGCCAGCATACTATACCGCCACCTCGGTCATTATCTCCGGCGGCCTTGAACCAGGCGACCGGGTGATTACCGCCGGCGTGAGTAAATTACGCTCCGGCGAGCCGGTGATTGCCGGGGAGTGCGAATCATGAAACCCGTATTGAATGAGAAATTTAACCTGTCCTCCTGGGCGCTAAATCATCAGCAGATGGTCAGTTTCTTCATGCTGCTGATCATTGCTATGGGCGCGTTCTGTTATGAGAACCTGTCACGTAACGAAGATCCGGCGTTTACGATTAAAACGGCCGTTGTTTCTGCGCAATGGCCCGGGGCATCCGTAACGGATACCACCCGACTGCTGACCGATACGCTGGAAAAAAAGCTGCAGGAAACCCCCTGGCTTGATTATCTCGAAAGTGAAACCCGTGCCGGGAGCTCCGTTATTCATGTCAATCTCCGTGACGATACCCCGCCGCAAAAGGTGCCGGATATCTGGTATCAGGTACGTAAGAAAATGCAGGATATTGCCCCCTCTTTGCCAGAAGGCGTTCAGGGCCCCGCCGTCGACGACGAATTTGATGATACGTTCGGTACGATTTATGGCTTTATACCTGAGGGCTATACCCTGCGGGAGGTACGGGACCGTGTTGATACAATCCGCCGGGAGCTCATGTCGTTACCGGATATCGGAAAAACCAGCCTGCTGGGTGAGCAGCAGGAACAGATAGTTCTCTCTTTTTCTCCAGCGCGTCTGGCAGGTATGGGGTTGAACATCCAGCAGGTAGCGGATGCCCTCAGGGCACAAAATGCGGTTGTCCCGGCAGGTATGATCCGCACCGGACAGGAAAATATGGCGATAAAGGTCAGCGGGGAACTGACTTCTGAAGCGAGCTTACGTGCCGTCACGTTGCATATTAACGATCGTTACCTTCCTCTGACGGATATTGCCACCGTTAGTCGGGAAAACGCCGAGCCTCCCCAGCCGGTTTACCGGGTCAACGGCAAACCCGCCATCGGGCTGGCTATTTCGATGGCGCCGACCGGTAATATGCTGCGTTTCGGCGCCGCGCTGAATGCAAAAATGCATGCCATCAGCGTCACGCTGCCGCACGGTATTGAGATGGTCAAGGTTGCCGATCAATCAGCGGTGGTCAGCGACGCCGTAAGCGGGTTTATCCGGGTGCTTATCGAAGCCGTGGCGATCGTCCTGGCCGTTTCGTTTGTCTCGCTGGGTTTACGAGCCGGACTGGTAGTGGCTGCGGCCATCCCACTGGTGCTGGCCATGACCTTTACGGGAATGATGCTGGCAGGAATAGGTCTGCAGCGTATTTCTCTCGGCGCATTGATTATCGCGCTGGGCCTGCTGGTCGATGACGCCATGATCACTGTGGAAACCATGGTCTCTGGTCTGGAAGCCGGGGATTCCCGCCGGCAGGCGGCGACCCGGGCTTTTAAAACGACCGCATTTCCGATGCTGACGGGCACCCTTGTGATGATTGCCGGGTTTATTCCCGTGGGATTTGCTGCGTCCAGCGCCGGTGAATATTGCTTTTCCCTGTTTGCCGTAGTGCTCATCGCCCTGCTGTGCTCATGGGTTGTCGCGATCCTGTTTTCACCATTAACCGGGACGTGGCTGTTATCTGACAACATCAGACAGAAGGCGAAAGGTCCTGGACGGATGGCCCGCGGATACCAGTGGCTATTGCGCAAGGCGTTGCGTCACCGCTTCGCCACCGTGTGTATTGCTCTCATTGCGCTTGGTCTGTCCGTTTACGGAACAACCTTTATGCAGGGGGAGTTTTTCCCCGCCTCCGACAGGCCAGAATTGCTGGTAAGCCTGACGCTACCGGCAAATGCCTCGCAGTCGGAAACGCAAAATACGGCTGAAAAGCTGGAGAAGGCCCTGGCAGGCAACCGCAACGTTGATCGCTTTTCGACATACGTTGGGTCGGGAGCGATCCGTTTTTACCTGCCTATGGATGTGCTTCTGGCAAATGAAAATATCGCCCAGATGGTGGTGGTAGCTAAAGATCTTAAAGCGCGGGATCGTCTTCATCGACAGTTAAACAGGATACTGGCTACGCGCTTTAGCGACATCATCACGCGCGTATCGCCCCTGGAACTTGGGCCCCCCGTCGGCTGGCCAGTCAAATACCGGGTGAGTGGGCCAGATTATCTGAAGGTCAGGTCGATCGCGAACCGCCTGAGCGATGTCATTGGCCGGTCTCCCTCCTCCCGCGAGGTTAATCAGACGGCAGGCGAACCGGAGAGAGTCATTACCCTCAAGGTCAATCAGACCGCAGCCCGGGCTGCGGGCGTGTCGTCAGAAAGTCTGGCCCGGATGCTCAATACCGTCTGGTCCGGCAGTATAGTCACGTCGGTTCGCGATAATGACCGTCTTGTCGATGTGGTGCTCCGGGCCAGGGACAATGAGCGTCTTAACCTCGCCACCTTCTCTTCGCTGACTGTTCAGGGGAATGACGGGAAACAAATTCCCCTCAGCGCCTTTGCCACGCCAGTCTGGGGCGTGGATGATCCGGTTATCTGGCGTCGACAGCGTTTGCCTTTCATCACCGTGCAAACTGACCTCGCCCCGGGACTTCGCGCCGAAGCAGTATCCGCAGCGTTGCGACCAGCGGTAGACAGGTTGCGCGCGGAACTGCCTGAAGGCTACAGCATTGAAGAAGGGGGCGCGGTTGCTGAATCTGAAAAAGGTAATAGTTCGGTCTATGCGGTTCTGCCGGTGACACTGGTCATCATGCTCTTGCTGTTGATGCTCCAGTTGCGCAACTATTCCCGTATGGCGTTGGCTATACTGATGGCCCCGTTTGGTTTACCGGGTATCGTGCTGGCTATGTTACCTGGCGGAACGCCAATGGGATTTGTCGCTCTGCTTGGCGTGATTGCGCTCGCTGGCATGATCATTCGTAACGCCGTCATACTGATTAGCGAGGTTGACAGCAATCTTGCTCAGGGAATGGCTAGCGATGCCGCCATTATTGCGGCAGCAGAGCATCGTGCGCGCCCCATCTGCCTGACGGCCTGTGCCGCCATTCTGGGAATGATCCCCATCTCTCATCAGGTATTCTGGGGACCGATGGCCTATGCGATTATCGGGGGACTACTGGTTGCCACGCTGGTTACACTGACCGTTTTACCGGCATCGTTTAGCCTGTTGTTACACCTGAGAATGACGTCCTCAGGCGAGTTCACTGCTTCTTCGGCAGCAGAGAGCGAGGAGAAATGCCGAAGGCTTTGCGGAAGGCATGGCTGAAATGAGAGAAATCGGAGAAGCCGAAATCCAGCGCCGCCTGGGACACGCTACTGACTCGTCCACGTTCGATAGCCTCTCGGCTAGCCTGCAGCCTCTCCTGCCAAATCACTGCCATCGGCGTTTTTTTATGGCGGGCGAAAGCACGCGTGACGGTACGAACGGAAACGTGGTGCGCCCGTGCCAGGCTTTCGATGTTCAAATCGGGATCGACAAGTTGCCGCCGGATGTAGTTCATCATCCGGGAATACAGATCGCGCTCAACACCAACGTTGTTCAGGTCCTGTAACTCCAGGCTCAGCACCAGCAGATCCAGCAACGTCTGGGAGAAGCGGCCGGAGATATCCGCTGTGTCCAGACAGGCGGGCATCGCTGCCGCCTGACGCAGCATTTCGCGCAATGGGATCACGCCCGGGCGGCGGTCGTCGAGCACCATCGCGGTGAGGTGTTCGACCCCAGGTAAATGACAGCTCAGCAAATGGCGGGGGATCCGCACCAGATGATTATCGCGCCCGCCAAGACTGAAGCGGAATGTCTGGGCGGCATCGTAGAGCACCAGACTGTCCGCTGCCAGCGTCGCCTTGCGTCCCCCCTGTTCAAGCTGACCGTATCCATCCTGCATATACCCCAACCACAGATCGTCGTCGGGGCCCTGGCGCAAATAACGGGCCGTGCGATCCCAGCTGTGTAGCGGCGCGGACAGTGAACACATATCCACCAGACCCACTCCACGTACCGTCAGCCGTGCATCAAAGTCGACCCCAGCCAGAGGGGCGCTGGCTGCTGGAATACAGTGACGTAACACTACGTCGTTCCAGTACTCGAAGCGGCGCGACTCGCTAACGCCAACGGTTGAATAGTGGAGACTGCCCGCAGACTGCATGCTATTCATTATCATTCACCTCGCGCCGGGTATTCCGCCAAAACGACAGAAACGTTTCCGCAGACAGCAACTATCATGCCAACGAGCTAATACACCCTCTTTCTGTTACGCCGATCGGCGCTAAGTTACCGGGAAATATCACTGAAAATCCGCGCCCCCCTTTTCTGCTGGCATATAGGGCGTCGAATAGCGGGACGACAAAACGTGGAACCGCACCCTAAACGTGCGGCGTCTGCACTATGGCGGACCATCACACGACGAGGGGCAGGCCCGCAACCGAATGTCCCTTCCAGCCAAACGACTGTCCTGCTGAAGCAAGTACGCCGCAAATTTCTCCCTAGTATCAGTAAGCGTAAGGTCTTCCGGCCACACCGTGCTCCGGACATAACACGACATCAGACAAGAGGGGGAACGTCATGACTTTCAGTAACGCTACGTTTCGCATCAGCCTGGCCGCCTGCACACTGTGGCTGGCAACCGGCCCGGCCCACGCGGTCGATCTCAATTCGCAGGACCTCATTCCAGCCCCCGCCGGCACCGATGCCATTCTGGGATATTTCACCTACGCGACGAGAGATAGCTTCACCCCGACCGGGGGCGGCGAACTTAAGCAAGAAACCGGGCTCGACTCCTTCGTCAGCATCTTTCGTTACGTTCATTACATGGACGTCGGTGGCTTTACGGTTGCGCCGCAAGTGCTGCTGCCATACGGACGCCTCTACAATGGCTCACTAAACGGCGTTCGACTTGATTCAGCCAGCGGCCTGGGCGATCCCATCCTTGCCGCGCCGGTCTGGCTGGTCAACAACCCCAGCACAACCTTCGCCATTGTGCCTTACCTGTACCTCCCCGCGGGCTCCTACGACGCCGGACGCACGCTTAACGTCGGCGAAAATCGCTGGAAGTTCGACCTTCAGCTCGGCGGCGTGCAGCAGCTGGGTAACGGTTTCGCCACCCAACTGTCCACGGACGTGATGTGGTATGGCGTCAACGACGACGCCTCGGGCATCGGCACCGGTCGACTCAAGCAGGACAACACCTATCAGTTTCAGGGCTGGGTGACCTGGGCGCCGCCCGCCGATAAGAGCTGGACCCTGGCCGCCGGTTATTCCCAATACTGGGGCGGCAAACAGCAGCTTGACGGTATCGAGAACGGACAGGCGACGCGCGTCGATCAGGTACGGCTGGAATTATCGAAATTCGTCACCCCCACGGTGCAGGTACAGGGTCTGCTCCAGCGCGACCTCAACGTCGATGGCGGTTTTAAGGAAGATCTGCATACCACCCTGCGCGTGATGAAACTGTTCTGATGCGAATCGGCACAGAGACATCCCCAGACTCACTACTCACCCGCAACGGAGAAATCCATCATGACCGATCAGCAGCAAAAACCCACACTCTATGAACGTCTCGGCGGTTATGACGCCGTTTACGCTTTCGCAGGGGAAGTGTTGAAGACCTGTATGAAGCATCCCGATATCGGCCATATCTGGGCGCACGTATCCGAATCGTCGTTCCAGAAAGAGCATATCAACTTTGTCGATTTTCTGTGCAAGCACTGGGGCGGCAACACGGTCTACCGGGGACGAGATATGGTGACCGCGCACCGCGGAATGGGGCTGACCGAAGTGCACTGGAAAGCCGTATTCGAGGCTATTGATGAATGCTACGAGAACTTCAACGTTCCGCAGGATATCCGTGAAGAGGTCACCGCATTCCTGACCCAGTTCAAACCCGCCGTCATCGGCAGCCCATCATACCGGGATGTGGTACTCGCGCACCCTGACATGGACGTCACCAAAGGGATGAAAAGCGTCGGCATTCACTGGCCGAAAACAGATAAACCGTCTTAACCGAGGACGGACATCCGCGCAACAGGCGGGTGTCCGTCTCAGCCAAATGACTGACCTGCACAACCATGTAGTGATGACATTTCGGGCTTATGTTGAAGGCAGGTTGCATTGGCAAACACCATACAAAGGGAACTCCATGGCTATTGAACGTCCTACCATTGAACAACTGCAAGCGCTCGCCAGTCGGCTAAACATACGATTGACGCCTGCGCAAGCCGAAGAATATCTGGCGCTGATGCAGGCCAATTTCGACGCCTATGATCTCATCGACGCCCTGCCCGATGAGATCCCCGCGGTGCACTACCCACGCGCCGCCGGCTATCGTCCTGAAGGCGACGAAAACCCGCTTAACGCCTGGTATTACAAGACCGAGGTAACAGGTGCAGCAACAGGTAAACTGGCCGGCCGCACCGTGGTGCTCAAGGATAACATCGCGCTGGCTGGCGTACCGATGATGAACGGCGCCTCGACGCTGGAAGGCTTCGTCCCCCTCTACGACGCCACCGTTGCCACCCGACTGCTGGATGCTGGCGCGACTATTCTCGGCAAGGCGACCTGCGAGCACTTCTGCTTGTCGGGAGGCAGCCATACCTCCGATCCGGCGCCCGTGCATAACCCGTTGCGCCGCGGCTACTCGGCCGGTGGCTCATCTTCTGGCAGCGCCGCTTTGGTCGCTTCCGGGGAAGTCGATTTGGCCATGGGCGGCGATCAAGGGGGCTCGGCGCGTATTCCCGCCGCATGGTGTGGCCTCTATGGCCTGAAACCGACCCACGGTCTGGTGCCTTATACCGGCATCATGCCGATCGAAGCCACTTTCGACCATACCGGGCCGATGACCCGCAGCGTAAAAGACAATGCCTTAGTCCTTGAGGTCATTGCCGGCGCGGACGGATTGGACCCACGTCAGTATGCTCCCAAAGTGGAAGCCTATACCGAGGCGCTCGGTAAGGGAGTCCGTGGCTTAAAGATCGGCATTATGGCCGAAGGTTTTCAGTTGCCGAACCTGGATGCGCGAGTCGCGGAGAAAGTTCGCGCTGCCGTCGCCCGTCTGCAGGAATTAGGCGCGACGGTCGGCGAGATTTCGGTACCGGAGCATAGCCTGGCGGGTGCGCTCTGGTCCCCTATCGGCTGCGAGGGGCTGACCGCGCAGATGATGCATGGCAACGGCATGGGCTTTAACTGGAAAGGACAATATGACGTGGCGCTGCTGGACAAGCACGCCCAGTGGCGTGACGACGCCGATGCGCTTTCCCCATCGCTGAAGATATGCATGTTCGTCGGCCAGTACGGGCTGGAACGCTACCATGGCCGCTACTATGCCAAGGCGCAGAATATCGCGCGTCGCGCGCGTGCGGGCTATGACCGGGCGCTGGCGGACTTCGACCTGCTGGTGATGCCCACTGTACCGCTTGTCGCTCAGCCATTGCCGGAACCTGACTGCTCCATTACCGAATACATCTCCCGCGCATTTGAAATGATCGGCAATACCGCGCCGCAGGATATTACCGGCCATCCGGCAATGACTCTCCCTTGTGGGCTGGTCGACGGCTTACCGGTAGGAATGATGTTGGTAGGACGCCACTTCGCCGAAAGCACCCTTTATCAGGCCGCCGCCGCATTTGAAGCTTCCGGCGACTGGCGGATGTTTTAACCCTTAACCATCGGGAACCATAAAATGAGCCATCAACACGACCACGACCATACTGAACCACCGGCGGACATCGAGCTACGCGTCCGGGCGCTGGAATCCCTGCTACAGGAGAAAGGACTGATTGACCCGGCGGCACTGGATGAACTGATTGACACTTATGAGCACAAGGTCGGCCCCCGTAACGGCGCGCAGGTGGTCGCTAAAGCGTGGAGTGATCCGGAGTATAAACGTCGGCTGCTGGAGGACGCCACAGCCGCCATCGCCGAGCTGGGTTTCTCCGGCGTGCAGGGTGAAGACATGCAGGTAGTGGAGAACACGCCGGACGTGCACAACGTGACCGTCTGTACATTATGTTCCTGCTACCCCTGGCCGGTGCTGGGTCTGCCACCGGTGTGGTACAAATCGGCCCCCTATCGCTCGCGTATCGTTATCGACCCGCGCGGCGTTCTGGCCGAATTCGGGGTAAACATTCCAGAAAGTAAAGAGGTGCGCGTCTGGGACAGCAGCGCGGAACTGCGCTATCTGGTCCTGCCAGAACGTCCGGCGGGTACCGACGGCTGGAGCGAAGCGCAGCTGATCGAACTGGTCACCCGCGATTCCATGATCGGCACCGGCCTGGTCGCCGCGCCATAATAAGAGGAGAAAACCATGAACGGGATACATGATCTGGGCGGTATGCACGGCCTCGGCCCGATCCTCAACGAGGAAAATGAGCCGTATTTCCACCATGAATGGGAGCGCCGGGTATTTCCGCTGTTCGCCTCGCTGTTCGTCGGCGGACATTTCAATGTGGATGAATTCCGCCACGCCATTGAACGCATGGATCCAGCCCACTACCTGGAGGCGAGCTACTACGAGCACTGGTTGCACGCATTTGAAACGCTGCTGCTGGAAAAAGGCGTGATCACCGCCGAAGAACTCTGGGGTGGCTCGACCCCTGCCCCCTGCGCGCCAGGCACGCCGGTGCTGACGCAGGACATCGTCGCGATGGTTGTCAGTACCGGTGCCTCCGCGCGCGTCAGTCACGATGTTGCTCCCCGCTTTAAGGCCGGAGACCGGGTTCGGGCAAAAAACTTCAACCCAACCACCCACACCCGCCTGCCGCGTTACGTGCGCGGGAAAATCGGCCGTATTGAGACCGATCACGGCGTGTTCATCACGCCGGACACTGCGGCGCACGGTCTGGGCGAACATCCTCAGCACGTCTACAGCGTCAGCTTCACCGCACTGGAACTGTGGGGCACGCCGCGCCCGGACAACGTGTACATCGATCTGTGGGACGACTATCTGGAGGAAGCATGAGCACTGCGACACAGCATGATTACGCCGCCGTCGGGTTACCCCGCGACGAGGAGGGGCCGGTTTTTGATAAGCCCTGGCAGGCGAAAGCATTCTCCCTGATCGTCCATCTGCACCGGGCGGGGCTGTTCCCGTGGGCAGAATGGGTACGGACATTCAGCGAAGCGATCAAGGCGGCTCCGGCGCAACCCGGCGAAAGCGTGAACGATGCCTACTATCGCCAGTGGGCGACAGCAATGGAGAACATGATCACCACCCTCCACCTGACCGCGCCGGATGACATTGCCCGACGGACTCAGGAATGGCGGCTGGCGTATATCAACACGCCGCATGGTCAGCCGATCGTCCTGGCCAATGCCAGCTGTCCGCCAGCGCATCACCACCACTCGCTTCCACTCGGCGTTCCGGTCACGGTGAGCCCGGCACAATCTTCCATCAGCCAAATTAACAACGGAGTCACATCATGAGCGATATCACCCTTACCGCCAACACCCCGGCCACTCCGATACCGGTCGCGGCGCTGTTGCCCTGGGCACTGTTTACCACCCTGCTGGCGCTGTTAGCGATCTATTTCGTCGGTGCGGAACAAGGTGCGACGTCGATGTTTTCCGGCACCCAGGTGCATGAATTCTTCCACGACGCACGCCATCTGCTGGGTTTTCCCTGCCACTGAGGAGGCGGACATGATTGGAAAACTATTATTCAAGGGGATGATAGCAGGCATTCTGGCTGGACTGGTGGCATTTGCCTTTGCACACCATTTCGGCGAGCCGCAGGTCGATCGCGCTATCGGGATTGAAGAAAGTCTGGCCGCGCATTCACACCAACACAGCGCGTCGGCTGACGGCGGTGAAGAAGAGGTGTTTAGCCGTCAAACCCAGTCCGGGATTGGGCTAATGGCCGGCATGGTGCTGTTCGGCGCAGCGCTGGGCGGCGGTCTGGCGCTGAGTTGGGCCTCTAGCTATCAGCGCTTCGGACCATCGAACCCGCGTCTGTTAGCGTTAGGCCTGGCGCTGGTCGGCTTTCTGGTGATGAGCCTGATGCCTGGTCTGAAATACCCACCCAATCCGCCCGCGGTCGGTAACCCGGATACCATCGGCTATCGTACCGAACTGTACTTCGTCATGATGTTGCTTTCCATCGGCATCGTCATCGCGGCCGCGTGGTTATCACATCAGCTAAAACCGCGCCTCGGCAGAGGAGATGCGATGATGTGGGCAACGCTGTTCGCGGTGGCGCTGATGCTCGTGGTTTGTGCCCTGATGCCGACCGTGAACGAAGTGCCCGAACACTTCCCGGCGGACCTGCTATGGCGTTTCCGTATCAGCTCCTTCGGCACGCACCTGGTGCTCTGGGGCGTCATCGGTGTGGCGTTCGGTGCCTTAGCCGAACGCACGCCGGCGACAGGTGTGCAGCGCCCAGCCTTCCGTCGCGGTTAACACATCATGAGAGCGTCGCTAACGTTGATTTGTCAGGGAGAAACGGCTGCGTCCAGAGGTTCACATTTCCCCTGTGATGACCCTCTGGAGGCGCGGGAATGGCAGCGGGCGCGTCAGTTACAACGCCGTGTCGCCCGTTGTCACCGCGTCTGGATCTCCCCGGAGACCGCCGCCCGACAAACTGCCGCAGCGCTCTCTTTACAGGGTACCCCGGTGAGGGAGCTGGCGGAGCCCGACTACGGCATCTGGGCCGGTCGGCCAGTACGTGAGGTGATGACGCAAGACGCCGACGCTTTCCTGGCCTGGCTGGAGGGCGATCCGCCGCCGGGCGGAGAGTCACGTGCTCAGTTGCTGGCGCGCTGTGGCGGTTGGCTGGCAAAACACGTCGATATTCCAGGCCGACACGGTGTAATTGCGTCTGCCTCCACTATCCGTGCCATGATCCTCGACGTTCTCGGCGCCCCACTTCACTCATTTGCACGTATCGACATCCACCCGCTCAGCATCACCGAGTTGCGCAGTGACGGACGGCGCTGGCATTTTTGTTTATTCAGAGATGATATAAATAGCGAATGTTCGACGCTGTCCCGCTGAAGCCGTCAGCCAGTAAGCGTTTTTGGCCATTGATCCGTCCACTGGTCTTGCGTCGCTAAACTCAATGCCATAGGACCGCTCAGCGCGCTTCACGACCGGTCCTGCGTAAAAAAGTAAATCTCCCTGACCATGTTTATTTATACTCAGAAAACATGTCATTAAGAAAGGAAGCAACGCGTTGAAATGGGTAACGTGGTTAAAACGTATCGGGTTATCCCTGCTGCTGTTGATCGTTGGCGCTCTGGGACTACGCCTTTATGACATTCAGCGCGGACCCGAGCTGCAGCTCTGGCATACCTGGGTTCCGCATGAGATGGACGCGGATGAAATCGACAATGCTGACTGGAACGATTACATCAAAAAAGAGAATGCGCTCTTCAGTGAGGTAAAACGCCAGGTTACCGATAAGCTGGACGCTGAGCAGCAAACCGAACTGAACCGTTACTATCGTCACAGCCCCATCTATCCGGACTCGTTTCCAACCAACTGGAATCGGTCATATATCATGATGCCGGATGGCAAACCGAAAGGCGCCGTGGTGTTGCTGCATGGTCTGACAGATACGCCCTACAGCCTGCGGCATATCGCTGAAAATTACCGGCAACAGGGTTATGTCGCCATCGGTATCAGATTACCAGGCCATGGGACGGTTCCCGCCGGGCTGACCGATGTGGACTGGCAGGACTGGCTTGCCGCCACGCGCCTTGCGGTGAGAGAAGCGAAACGACTGACAGGTAATGATGCGCCCCTGCATATCGTCGGATTTTCCAACGGCGGCGCGCTGGCAATGAAATATTCGCTGGACGCGCTGGATAATGCCGAACTGGCAAAACCCCAGCGGGTGATCCTGATTTCTCCGATGATCGGTATTACCCGCTTCGCGCGTTTTTCCGGCCTCGCTGGCTGGCCCGCGTTTCTTCCCGCCTTCTCGAAAGCCGCATGGTTAAACATCATGCCCGAGTTTAATCCGTTCAAATATAACTCCTTCCCGACGAACGCCGCCCGGCAGTCCTTCCTGCTGACCAAAGCGCTGCAAAAGCAGATAGTGACTGACTCGAGAAATCACAGACTTAACAGCTTACCGCCGGTATTGACCTTTCAGTCCGTTGTGGATTCAACGGTCAGTACGCGGGCGATCGTGACGGCGCTGTATAACCGTTTGCCGGAAAATGGCAGTGAAATTGTCCTCTTCGATTTGAATCATGCCGTCAGGTTTAATTCATTATTACGCCGGACGTCTTACACCGCGCTGGCACGGTTGCTGCCCGCGCCGCCCCGCGCTTATCAGACCACGATCATCACTAACGCGAATTCAGCCAGTACCGATATGGAAATCCGCACAACACCTGCCGGGAAAACAGACACCGCAGTGGAAAAACTGCAGGGAATGCGCTATTTGCCGGACGTATACTCCCTTTCTCATGTCGCGCTCCCCTTCCCGTTAAGCGATTCGCTGTACGGGCGCTATCCCCATCCGCTGAATCAATATGGGATCAGCCTCGGCACGTTTGCAGCTCGCGGCGAGCGTTCGGTGCTGGTTGTGGGTCTGGACTCGCTGATGCGTCAGTCTTCCAATCCGTTCTTTCCCTATATGATTAAACGAATTGACGAAGGGATCGACACTCGCACGGATGTCTCCGGGAAGTAGCACCTCAGGATAAGTGGCCGTAATGGCCACTTTTTTGCCAACACGAGTGCGTAAAAACTACGCTTTTGACGACGTCGACAGCCACTGATACACCGCTGACAAATCCTGTCCGGCATATCCCGCGTCCGCCGCCTGCTGCCACAGTTCGGCAATGTTATCCAGCCCCGGCATGGTGTGCGGCTCGGCCAGGGATAGCGCCAGCCGGGCATCTTTCAGCGCATGCGCCAGTTGCATCTGCGGCGCGAATTGCTCGCTGGCGATGGCATCCAGTTTCACGTTGACATACGGCGCGGCCAGCGGGCCGCCTTCCAGGGCGCTCCACAGCTGGTCGGGGGTAAAGCCCAGCGTCTTCGCCAGCTGTGCGCTTTCCGCGATGCCCTGCATCATCGAAATCAGCCAGGCATTGAGGACCAGCTTCATTTTCTGGCTGTTGCCCGCCTCGCCAAACCACTGCGTCCCGCGGGAGATAGCCGCAAACACCTGTTCGGCAGCAGCACACTTTTCACGATCTCCGCTGGCGAGCACCAGGATCTGCGCCTTCTCCGCCGGGGCTTTGGTCCCTGAAACCGGGGCATCGACGAAGGTCATCGCCGGCTGAAGCGCCCGCAGCAAGGCGATAGCCTCCTGCGTCTCCGGCAGGCCGATGGTGCCCATCTGGCAATAGATCGCCTGCGGCTGACAGGCAGGCGCTATTTTCGCCAGTACCTCAAGGGTGGCCTGCCCATCGGCGAGCATACTGATGATCACCTCGGCATCGGCGACCGCCTGCTGCGGCGTGGTATGCATGATCAATCCCTGCGCCTGTAAATCTTCGCCGCGTGCTGGCGAACGGTTCCAGCCAGCGACGGTAAAGCCTTTCTTCAGCAGATTGCTGGCAAAAGCATGTCCCATGGCGCCGAGTCCCAGCACCGCGACCTTTGGTAATGTACTCATCTTGTCTGTCCTGATTAGCGTCTGAATAAAAGCGGACCTCTACTATCGCATCTCTGACACAAATGTCAGTAGCCGTAGCGGGCATGTAAAGTGACACTGTCACCCATGTTCTCACGGCTGTCGGAGCCACGCCAGCAAACGGCGCATCGCTGGCGTCAGCCGGGCATCATCCTGATAACACAGACACAGGCGGCGCTGTGCCCAGCGATCCTGCAGTGCGATGACGGCAAACCGGTAGCGCTGCTGGTAGCGTTCGGCAATGACGCGGGGCAGGATCCCCCCGCCGGCGCCGTGAGCCACCATCTCGCAAAGCCCTTCAAAATGGCTCATCCGGACCCGGACGTTTAGCGCCTGGCCGAGCCCGGCGGCATGTTGTTCAATATGCTGCTGCAGCGCGCTGGTCTGGTAGAGGGCGACCAGCGGCTCGTTGATGACCGCCGCAAACGCCACTTCATTCGCTCCTGCCAGAGGGTGAGCCGGCGGCACAATCAGCACCAGGGGATCATCGGCGACAGGATCCAGATGCAATGGCCCGGGGTCGACGGCATCAGAGACCACTCCAGCCTGCGCCACACCAGCCAGAATGCTGCTGACGATATCCGCGCTGGTGCGCTCTTCGGTGTCGATCTGCACCGCCGGATGCGCTGCCATCCAGGCGGCGAGCTTGCCCGGCAGAAAAGCCGACATCGCCGAGGTGTTGGCGAACAGCCGCAGCGTCCCCTGCTGACCGCGCGCGAAGGCGCTCATCGCCTGGCGCAGACGCTGCTGCTGCGCAAGAAGCGGGCGTGCATGGCGCGCCAGTACCTCCCCGGCCTCAGTCAGCGTTACGCCGCGGGCATGACGCTGCAACAGGGGAACACCGACCTCTGCCTCCAGCTTGCGCACTCTTTCGCTGGCGGAGGCCAGAGCAAGATGGGCCATAGCAGCCCCACCGGTAATACTGCCGGTATCCACGATGGCGATAAACAGTCGCAGATCGGCCAGATCCATCCGCATCACACCCTCCCCACCCTTCGGTTTTCCCGTAGTCTTAGGGCAACATACCGCATTGTGGCTTCAGCGACCAGTGGTTTCAATGTCCCTTTCTACCCTGAAAAGTGAGCCATGATGTTCGATCTCCACATCTTTTATTTACTGCTGATCTTTATCGCCGCCGGACTGGTCAAAGGGGTGACCGGCATGGGATTACCCACCGTGGCGATGGGCCTGCTTGGTCTGCTGATGCCGCCGCAGGCCGCAGCGGTGTTGCTGGTGCTTCCCTCGCTGTTAACCAATCTCTGGCAGTTGCTGGCTGGCCCCGCGCTGGCGCAGATTGTGCGCCGCCTCTGGCTTATGATGACCGGGATTATTATGGGAACGCTGGCGGGGTCGTCACTGCTGATCAGCCTCAACCCTCGGTGCTCAGCGCTGGCGCTTGGCACCGTATTGATAGCCTATGCCGGGTATGCGCTCTGTGGCCCGGCGTTGCAGGTTTCCACCCGCGTGGAGAAGTGGCTGTCGCCGCTCATGGGCGGGCTGACCGGCGTTATCACCGGGGCGACCGGGGTATTTGTTATTCCGGCCGTTCCCTGGCTGCAGACGCTGGGCTTTCGTCGAGACGAGCTGGTGCAGGCCCTGGGGTTGTCGTTCACCCTCTCCACCCTGGCGATGGCGGCCGGCCTCTCCCTGCACGGTGGCTGGCATGCTGATTCGCTGCTGCTGTCGGGGCTGGCGCTGTTGCCCGCGCTACTCGGCATGTGGCTGGGACAGTGGATCCGCTCGCGTCTCAGCCCGCGACGCTTTCGTCAGGGTTTTCTGCTGTTCCTGCTGGCGCTGGGAATGGAGCTGATCGCCCGGGGATGGCTGATCTGAATCCGCTAGCGGCGGGTAATGTGCTTCACGTTGTACTTACTGGTGTTCTGGTAGATCTCTGAGAAATCGACGATCGCCCGGTTTTGCGCATAGCTGACAGACTGCACCCGTAGCAGGAGGCTGTTTGGCGCTACCTGCAGCAGCTCGGCCTGCTCGCGGGTCGCCAGCACCGGCGTATAGCTGCGGTGGCTCTCGATGATGGTGATATGACACTCTTTTTTGAAATAGTTGAATTTAGACTGCTCGAGGTTACCCACGCTGAGCCAGGGAAAGGTGGCGAATGGAATATAGCTGTTTTCCACGAGGATCGGGACCTCATCAATCAGCCGCAGCCGCCTGACGTAGTAAACTTTTTCCCCCGGCTGGATCTTTAACTGCTGGGCGATGGCCGGAGGAGCATCAAGCAGCGTGAATTCAATGACTTTGTTACGGTAGTTGGTGACGCCTACCACCTGCATCTGGTAGTTAAAGCCCTCCAGTTCTCCGCCGTGATAGTTACTTTTACGCACAATGCAGGTTCCGCTGCCGTGCCGCCGCGCGATCAGCTTTTCTTCCTCCAGTAGCGCCAGCGCTTTGCGCAGCGTCATCACCGAGACCTGCAGCTCCGCAGCGAGCGCTTTTTCGCTGGGCAGCATATCGCCCACGGCATAGTCGTCGCTGTTGATGCGGGCCTTCAGTTCAGTGGCAATCTTTTTATAAATCACTTTTAGATGTCTCGCTAAGGTGGCGTTCGTCAAACAGATAAGAGAATAACTTAATGTAAATAAAAGATTATTTTTACATTGCAGCGAAAATTTCAACACTAACTCATCTATAAATCTCGCCATATTTATATATCTGTCCGACAACAATATATATGACTTTCATCACAGATGGCCCTTTTCCTGCTCGGGATCCCGGTGGTCTGCTCCTAGTCTGATAAGCCTATTCATCAGGTCTGCGAAGACGAGAGGACAACCATGATTGGCGTGAAAAAGCTTCAGGACTTTTCCAGGGCAATGATCGGGCCGGTGCTATATCTGCCGGCTATCGGCCTGTTGATCGCCCTGTTCAGCATGACCACCAACCGGCTGTGGGTGGATGAAAGCAGCGCGCTCTACCTGTTGGGGAAATTCGTCTCCAGCATGCTCTGGGCGCTGATGAACCATCTCGGCTTTCTGTTCTGCCTTGGGCTGGCCAGCGGCCTGGCGAAAACCCGCAAAGCCGAAGCGGCCTTCGTGGCGGCGATGACCTGGCTGGTGTATCTGGCGGCGAACAATAGCTGGCTGACCCTGACCCATCGCCTGGCGTCCGGGGCCACCAACGCGCAACTGTACGGTAGTGGACAAACCTTTATCTTTGGCTTTCAGGTCATTGATATGGGCGTGTTCCTTGGGATCATCCTTGGCTGCGCCGTCGCCTTTGTCCACAACCGCGTGGTCGGCATTGAGTTTCGCGGCGCGCTGTCGATCTACGGCAACAGTAAGTTGGTGCTGATCGTGATGCTACCGCTGGTTGGCCTGTTTGCTATCGCCACCGTCTATCTCTGGCCGGTGGTTGAGCTGGGCATTTCGGCGCTGACCGGCTTTATGAAATCCTTTGGCGCCATCGGGGTCTTCCTGTACGGTTTTCTCAACCGGTTCCTGATCCCGACCGGGCTGCATCATCTTATCTGGTCGCCGTTTGTCTTTACTTCCATCGGCGGACAGCTGCTGATTGATGGTCAAACGGTTATTGGCGCCAAGCCTATTTTCCTTGCCGAAATCGCCCGTCATCCCATCGGGGCGCTGAGTGATTCCGCCCGGTTTTTAACCTACGGGATGGTGAAAATCTTCGGCACCGCCGGCATGGCGCTCGCCTTCTACCGTACGGCGAAACCGGAGAATAAGCAGCGGCTTAAAGTCACGCTGATCCCCTTAATTGTGACCTCCGTTCTGGTGGGGATCACCGAACCTTTTGAGTTCCTCTTTATCTTCACCGCCCCGCTGCTGTGGCTTATCTACTCCCTGCTGGACGGTTTTTTCCAGATGCTGGCCTGGCTGCTTCACGTGCGGGTCTGCGCCACCAACGGTCTTATCGATTTCGTCGTCTATAACCTCCCTGCCGGCGCCAGTGCCACACGCTGGCCGGTGTTTGTCGCCCTCGGCCTGCTGGAAACCGCCACCATGTACCTGGTCGGCACCTTCTGTATTACCCGTCTGCGGATGCTCACCCCGGGCCGTGAATCGGCTGCCGATGCGGAGACTTCCGAGCAGACGGGCCAGGCAAGCGAGAGTGCCGATAAAGGTACGCTGGTGATTGCGGGACTGGGCGGAAAAGAGAATGTCTGCGTAGTGGAAAACTGTTTTACCCGTCTGCGGGTCGATGTGCGCGACCCCGCCCTCATCCAGCCGTCGCTGTTGAAAGAGAGCGGCGGGAGCAGCGTGCTGATCAAAGGCAACCATGTCCAGGTGATCTATGGCCTGGGGGTTAACAAAATTCGAACGGCGGTCAACGCCAGTCTGGGTGTTACTGAATAACGAGGTGGTAAATGAAAGATAATTTTGTGGTCACGATTGCCGGCGGCGGCAGTACTTATACCCCAGGGATTGTAATGATGTTGCTGGAAAATATGTCGCGCTTTCCCTTGCGGGAGATCCGTCTGTACGACAACCATCACCAGCGTCAGAAAACGATCGGCGACGCCTGCGCCATTCTGGTGGCAGAACGTTTCCCGCAGGTGACGTTCAGCTATACCACCGATCCGCAGGCGGCCTTCACTGACGTCGATTTTGTGATGGCGCATATTCGCGTCGGCTTGTATGAGATGCGGGAAAAAGACGAAAAGATCCCGTTAAAATATGGCGTGCCGGGCCAGGAAACCTGTGGTCCGGGTGGGATTGCCTACGGCATGCGCTCCATTGCCGGGGTGCTGGAGCTGGTCGATTATATGCAGCAATACGCTCCGAACGCCTGGATGCTCAACTATTCCAATCCGGCGGCCATTGTGGCGGAAGCCACCCGTCGCCTGCGACCCGACGCACGCATCATCAACATCTGCGATATGCCGGTGGCTATCGAGGGGCTGTTTGCCGACATCCTCGGCCTGCCGTCGCGCAAGGCGCTGAACGTCCGCTACTATGGCCTGAACCATTTCGGCTGGTGGACCCGCATCACCGATAAAGCCGGTAACGATCTGATGCCGGCGCTGAAGCGTCACGTGGCGGACCAGGGGTACAGTAGCCCAAAAGAAGATTTTCAGCATAAAGCGCCAAGCTGGATCGAAACCTTTAAAAAGGTGAAGGATGTGTTTGCCCTCGATCCGTCGACGCTGCCTAACACCTATCTGAAATACTACCTCTATCCTGACTATGAGGTGGCGCACGCCGATCCAGACTTTACGCGGGCGAACGAGGTGATGGCCGGACGTGAAAAAGAGGTCTTCGATATGGCCCGGGAGATTACCCGTCGGGGCACGGCGGAAGGCGCGCATTTTCATGCCGGGGCCCATGCCACCTTTATCGTCGACCTCGCCTGCGCCATCGCCTTTAACACCCAGGAGCGGATGCTGTTGATCGTGGAAAACAACGGGGCGATCGCCAACTTTGATGAGACGGCGATGGTGGAAGTCCCCTGCCTGGTGGGCGTCAATGGCCCGGAGCCGCTGGCGATGGGGAAAATCCCGTCGTTCCAGAAAGGGTTGATGGAGCAGCAGGTGGCGGTCGAAAAACTGGTGGTTGACGCCTGGGTTGAGGGTAGTTACCAGAAACTGTGGCAGGCCATCACGCTGTCGAAAACGGTGCCCAGCGCCGCGGTGGCGAAAGCCATCCTCGATGAACTGATCGTCGCCAACGAAGGCTACTGGCCCGCACTGCACTGATCTTTTTCGTGATGGGTAAAATGCAGAGGATCCCCCTTCTCTGCATTTTTACCCAGCGTTCCCGCCGGCCACACATTTATCCTATAACCTCCCCACGGGCTTTCTTCCCCTCCAGACCGGTGCCAGAAGGCTGCCATCCTCATTTTACCCTGATCACAGTAATGAAATATAAATTCTATTCTTAGATATTATGGCGTAAAAATGTGATCTGCGTTGTATTCTTTGATTTACATTAACCCACTGAAAACAACATCATTATTACCATGATGTAAATTTAACCTGGTTTTCATGGGGATATGCGCCCTGTACCCTTTGTGATTGGCTTCATGCATTTACCATTCTGCAACACCAATTTGAAATTAAATTTTCATAATGTGATCTTGTTGCATGTTCATTCCATTTCTTTGTGCCATATTCATGTCACGCTAAAACACCGGAACGACAGCAACGAGCCGCACCAGGGCGCTGTCCACCGGCAGACGTCGGTGCATCCGGCGCAATTAAGACCGCTAATAACCCGAAAGGAGAACGGATATCGACTACATCCATGTCAACACCAAGCCGTAAACCTCTTTGACCGCCATTGCTGAGCGTACCCTGCCATGTGCTGAGCAATTACACAAAGAAGAAAAATCATTTAGTTCAGTTAGATACGACAACACAGGCGTAATAAATCCTGACTGGGGAGATGTATTTTTATCTTGTGTCGTTCAATAAAATAAAGGGACTACCATGTCATTTATAACAAACCTGAACCAGCAACAGAGAAAACGACTTCATCAGATTACCTTAGTGGCCACCTTCGGCGGCCTGCTTTTCGGTTACGACACCGGCGTAATTAACGGCGCCTTTTCCTCACTGAAGCAGTATATGGCGCTGACCCCAACCACCGAAGGGCTGGTGATGAGCGTCCTGCTGATCGGCGCCGCGCTGGGCAGCGTGTTTGGCGGCAAGTTTGCCGATTTCTTCGGACGGCGCAAATATTTACTCTTCCTCTCCTTTATTTTTCTTATCGGCGCCCTGCTATCCGCCGCGGCCCCCGATATCACCACCCTGCTGATTGCTCGTGCCCTGCTGGGATACGCCGTCGGCGGCGCGTCGGTCACCGCCCCCACCTTTATTTCTGAAGTGGCGCCTACCGAGATGCGCGGCAAACTGACCGGCCTGAATGAAGTCGCCATCGTCATTGGCCAGCTGGCGGCGTTTGCCATTAACGCAATAATCGGCATTATCTGGGGCCACCTGCCGGACGTCTGGCGCTATATGCTGCTGGTACAGGCCATTCCCGCTGTCTGCCTGTTTGTTGGCATGTGGCGCGCGCCGGAAAGCCCGCGCTGGCTGATCAGCAAAAATCGTCACGAGGAAGCGCTGCATATTCTCAAACAGATCCGCCCGGCGGAACGCGCGCAGAAGGAGTATGACGACATCTCCACCCTGATCAAAATTGAAGCCGGCAATAAGTACAGCGCCCAGGGCACCTTCACGACTATCCTCAAAACGCCATGGATCCTCAAAATTTTGCTGGTCGGTATTACCTGGGCTGCACTGCAGCAAACCACCGGCGTCAACGTCATTATGTACTACGGCACGGAAATTCTGAGTGCCGCCGGCTTCTCAGAGCGTACCTCGCTGATCTGTAACGTGCTGAACGGTGTCTTCTCCGTCGGCGGTATGCTGATTGGCGTGCTGTTCCTTGTCGATCGTTTCAAGCGTAAGACGATCATTATCTACGGCTTCGCCATTATGGCCACGCTGCACCTGATTATCGCCGCTGTCGATTACACCCTGGTGGGCGATCTGAAAGCCACCGCCATCTGGCTGCTGGGCGCGCTGTTCGTCGGCGTGATGCAGGGTTCCATGGGCTTTATTACCTGGGTGGTATTAGCCGAGCTGTTCCCGCTGAAATTCCGCGGGCTGTCGATGGGGATCTCGGTATTTTTCATGTGGATCATGAACGCGGTGGTCAGCTATCTGTTCCCGCTGCTGCAGGCGAAACTGGGCCTTGGGCCGGTCTTCTTCATCTTCGCAGCCATCAACTACTTAGCGATTCTGTTCGTGGTCTTCGCCCTACCAGAGACCTCCAATAAATCGCTCGAGCAGTTAGAAGAAGAGCTGTCAGCGAATCATGAGAGTAAAAAATCTACGCGTCTCACCAGGGAGGTTGGCTATGATCGATAACATCACGCTGGATAATCTGCACATCGGCTGCAAGGCCAGTAATAAAGCGGAAGTGATCGCCATGATTGGCGCGGAGTGTAAAGCCAAAGGGTATGTGAATCAGGAGTGCGTTCATTTTCTGCTGGAGCGTGAACATCAGGTTTCCACTTTTTTGGGGAATGGCATCACCCTGCCGCATCTGCCGAAATCCGCGACGGATATCATTCTCAAAACCGGCATTGAGATCTTTCAGTTTCCTGATGGCGTTATCTGGGATCGCAGCAACGTCATGTTTATTGCCATCGGCGTCATCGCGAAAGAAAAAGAGCATATTGATGTGCTCAAAGAAATTGCCTCTATATTTAGCGATGAGTTGATCGCTAACGCGCTGTCATTAATTTCAGACAAAAATGACTTCCTGAAAATTCTGCAACATAACGCCTTGCCTCATTAGGTATGACGCCAGCCGGAGCTGAGGCTCCGGCTGTTTCAGACCACTTCCGCAAACGGCCAGCGGTTAATAGTGAATAGCTTTTAATTTAGCTGGTGATAGAGCCAGATAAAATAATAACAATGGAAATTAATGCCATTTTCTTAAATTGATTGATGAGAATATTTCACCGCATCAGGAAATTAAAAAATGCAATAAAAACAATTAGTTTTGTGTTTTTATTCACTTATTCTCTCTCCTTTCTATTGCCATTCCGCGATCGCCGCATGCCAGTGATTACTGCGCTATCCCATTAATATTGATTTATATCAATACCTCGTCGGGCGTTAAACTGCATTTTACAGCGCGATTATTTTGGCAAGGTGTATACGACATTGGTTTTACGACTTGGATATTTCTTTAGCCGTCCCTCAAGCCTGTGGGGATGGTTGATGTGTAACGCGCTTAACGGTATCGCGATTGTGCTCTGCTTTCGCGCGATAAGCATCGTGACGGGCTTTAGCGAAGTGGTCTGGCAGGTCATCATCACGCTGGCTATTATTATATCAACCTGGTACAGCGCTAATTATTTCGCTGCGCTGGAAGCTCGACGCGATAAACGACGCTTTCTGCTGCTGGCCTGGGTGGTCATCACCATTCTGTTAAATTTCATTCACCTCGGCGGTGGTTAACGCTGTTAATGCAAGGATCATCTCATGACGCTGGCGATGCTGTTGGTGCTTATCAGTCATCATAAAGGGCTGACGCTGTTACTGATCGTGGTTATTGCGCTGGTGCTTATTGCGCTCATCCCACTGGTAAAAAGGCTGTTGCGTAGCATCAACGGCGATCCCTGACCGTGCTCTGATGGCCGCCGACAGGCGGCCATATATTCTCCGTTTTGACGTCTGCCGCCACCAGCCCCGCCCGGCATTCCACGCTGTCCCAAAGCGCTTAAAAGAAATGAGAACCATTATCAAACAAGCTGTGTTACCGTGTCTGCCCAACAACAATGACAGATCAAAGAATACAGGGGGTTAGACAAGGTGAAGCGGAATTCAGGGAGCATCCGGGCACGCGGGCTGCTGACGCTGGCGGTTGGCATGCTCTTCTACAGTAGCAGTAGCGCCGCCCGGCCGGACCTTCAGCCGCTGGGGCCAAACATCGCGGATAAAGGGTCAGCGTACTATCATTTTACGCAACGTCAGTATGACTCCGCCGATGGCGAACGCCACTACCGGGTGTGGACTGCCGTGCCGGACAAAGCCCCGCCCGCCGCCGGCTATCCTGTGCTGTATATGCTGGATGGTAACGCGGTGATGGATAAGCTTAACGACGCCCTTTTGCAGCAGCTCTCCGCTGGCTCCCCGCCGGTGATCGTCGCTATCGGTTACCAGACAACGCTGCCCTTCGATACCGCCGCCCGGGCCTGGGATTACACTCCTCCGCTAAAGGCCTTCAAACCGCAAGTCGGGAAACCCGCGCTGCCGCCGCGAAAAACCGGAGGTAATGACCTGTTTCGTCAGTTGCTGACCGAAACAATGGTGCCGCAAACGGAAGCTCACCTGAAAATAGATCCCCACCAGCGCGCGATCTGGGGCCACTCCTACGGCGGGCTGTTTGTGCTCGACGCGTGGCGGAAGACCTCGCTGTTTCATCTCTATTATTCGGCCAGCCCGTCACTGGGCCAGGCGCAGGAATCTCCTCTGAAGGGCAGCGAAGCCTTAAGCGCCACCGCCTTCTCCGGGAAATCGCTGTATCTGCTGGAAGGTGATGGCAAAGCTGCCCGGGAACCCACCGGCCACGTGGCCTCCCTGAGTCTGTTGCGGCACACTCAGCAGCAGCTGGCCGACAAAGGCCTGACGGTGGCTTTCTGGCGCTACCCTGGTATGACGCACGGTCAGATGTTTGACGTCTCACTGCAGTCGGCTCTGCTGCATCTTTCCGGGCAGGCTCCGCTGGCGCATCAGTAATGACGCTGCGCCCACCCGCAGCCGGTGGGCGTATCAGGACGACGGAGGCAGGTGTTTAATATCCACCGGCTCGCCGAACAGAAAGCCTTGCATCTCGTCACACCCTTCCTCTTCGAGGATCTGCAGTTGCCCGGCGGTTTCCACACCCTCGGCGATAAGCGGCGTATTAATTGAATTTCCCAGCGAAATGATGGCCCGCACGAATGAGCGGACCTGGGGATTACTCTCCACATCAAGCATAAAACTGCGGTCGAGTTTAATCACGTCGAAATGGAAATCGCGCAGCATGCTCAGGGAGGAGTAGCCGGTACCGAAGTCATCGAGTGCGATACTGATCCCCATTTTTTGCAGATGATGCAGGACGCTAAAAGCCAGCTGCTTATTGATGATGAACGCCGTCTCCGTCACTTCAAACTCAAGGAGGCTGACCGGATAGGCGGTACGCATCAGGATCTCGCGGACTTTTTCAATAAAACTGCGGTGGCGCAACTGCACCGGCGAGATATTGACCGAAATTTTTTTATTCAGCCGATTTTCCAGCGATTCGCTGCATACCTGCTCCAGCACCCAGTAGCCTAAGGGCACGATGGCGCCGCTCTCTTCAGCGATGGGAATAAACACGTCAGGCGGGATCGACCCCTGCAGGGGATGCTGCCAGCGCAACAGCGCTTCGTAACCCGTGATCCGGCGATCTTTAATATTGCGGATCGCCTGATAGTGAAGCGAAAATTCTCCTGCATGAATACCGCGTCGGATGTCGGCGGCCATCATATTGCGCTGCCGCGTCTTGTCATCCATCTCGCGCTCGTACCAGCAAATTTTGGTGTCGAGGCTGCTTTTCGCCCGGTACATGGCCAGGTCGGAATTGCTCAGTACCGTATTAATATCCGTGCCGTCCTCAGGGTAGACCGAGATGCCAATGCTGGCGGAGAGAACCACTTCCGTTGCGGCAAACGTCTGCTTACCGCTGAAGCAGTGCCAGAGGCGCGCAGCAAAGGCATCTACCTCACTCTCATCGGCGAAAGGTTTAACGGCTACAAACTCATCGCCGCCAAAGCGCGCGACCATCTCCTCCTTCTGCAGCGTTTTCAGCACTGCGCCTGCCACACGCTGCAGCAGCTGGTCGCCAATAAGGTGTCCTTCAAGATCGTTAATCTCTTTAAACTTGTCTAAATCGATGGTGAAAATGGCAAAGCGGCGGGCATCATTACCGGTGATCAGCTTTTCCACCCGCTCAAAGAACTCCACCCGGTTAGGTAAACCAGTCAGCGCATCGTAGCGCGCCATCCATGCGATGCGGTCGTTAATCGCTTTTTGTTCACTGATGTCACGAGTGATTTTGGCAAAACCCAGCAGGGTGTTCTGCTCATCGCGGATGGTGTCGATCATGACGTGCGCCCAGAATCGGGAGCCGTCTTTGCGGTAACGCCAGCCTTCCCCTTCGAACTGCCCGCTACGCAGGGCGATTTCCAGGTTTTTCGCGGGTACACCGGAGAGTTGCTCAGCTTCGCTATAGAAGAGACCGAAGTAGCAACCGATGATCTCGTCGCTCAGGTACCCTTTTGCCCGGCGAGCGCCCTCATTCCAGCTGATGACCGTACCGTCAGTGCTCAGCATGTATATGGCATAATCTTTAACACTTTCAATAAAGTGACGATAGGCAATATCCGTCAGGTGTTCATTACTCATGGTACAGCGCTCTCTGTGGCTCGGTCGTGGCAAAACCCACTAGATATAGCAGAACAACGCCCATGATGAATACAAGGTGAAGCGTTTTGTTGCCGCCTTTCTGGCCCTGGCAACCGCAGATAGCGCGGCGGACAGCTCTGTTAAGCGTAGTGGAATCCACTGCGCGGGGTGATGACAATCTGACGATTTTTGCACTTAGGTCGCCCACTAATAGTTACTTTTATTGATTAAAAAGTTTGATTGAAAGAATAAATAAAAGGAGTAATGTTAATAATACTTTCTATGGAGGTTAAATATGTTGCGTGATTATTTAAAAGTGGAAAAAGAAGATCAGCTTGTTGAACAACAGAGCCGTCATGACAATAGCCAGCATTATTCTGCGGTGACTGAATGGGTTATTTTGAGTAAAGATGGTCAGCGTAAAGGTCGGGTATCCCTGTTCGACCGTTTCACCACCCGCCGCTCCTGGAGCGACAGCTTTCGCATTACGCAGTTCGATAATGCGGGTAAAGTGGTGGTGGATAAACTCACTGACGCGCTATAACTCCCCCGGATTCCCGGCCTGACGGGAGAATATTCATACGCAAAATTAACACCTGCATAAAATATAGTGATGCGCCGCGCTTCGCCGCCGTCATGTTATTTTCATTCTGCATACCGATAATCTAATGGGTATTTTCGCCATGGTGAATGGCGCGAATGATTAACCCGAAAAAAATGCTGAAAATAAGCCCGCTGGTCGGGCTTTTTTGCGTGGGCCTCTCGCCTCCCCCCCGGTCACGACACAAAATGCCCATGACATCCCGTGCCGGTCTGTATACGATACATATACGAATCATATATGGACTGTCTCTATGGGAATCGTCAAAATCTCCGATCTATTGCACGATGATATTCGTGATGCCAGCAAAGCTATGTCCCGCTCCGTCAATGCCCAGGCGGAATACTGGATCCGTCTGGGCATGATGAGCGAGCTCTACCCCGAGCTTAACCACCAGCAGATCAAACTGCTGATGCTGAAATCCGGCTCTGACCGTCTGCTGGAGGTAATCAATGCCATCAATAATCATTAAAACCGCCGATGAACTCGCACGTCAGCGCCATGCCGGCCAGCTGCTGGCGTCGGTGTTTGATATGCTGGATACCTTTATCGTTCCCGGCGTAACGACGATGGCGATTAACGATCGAGTGGAAGATTTTATCGTCAACCAGCTGCATGCCCGCCCGGCCAGCAAGGGGCAATACGATTTTCCCTATGTGTTGAACACCTCCATTAACGATGTGGTGTGCCACGGGATCCCCAAAGCGACCGAACATCTGCGCGCCGGGATGATTGTTAACGTCGATATCACCCTGGAGAAAGCGGGCATGATTGCCGACTCCAGCAAGATGTACCTGATAGGCGACGTCTCTCCGCTGGCCCGCCGGCTGGTAAAAACCACCTATGAAGCGATGTGGAAAGGCATTGAGGTGGTAAAACCTGGCGCGACGCTGGGCGATATTGGCCACGCTATTCAGCGCTGGGTCGAGGACCATGGCTACAGCGTGGTCAGAGAATATTGCGGTCACGGCGTCGGCCAGGAAATGCATGAGGAACCGCAGGTGCTGCATTACGGCCGCCCCGGGGAAGGCGCCGTGTTGCGCGAAGGAATGGTGTTCACCATCGAACCGATGGTGAACCAGGGCGACAGCCGCATCAAAACCAAAAAAGATGGCTGGACGGTCGTCACCCGCGATAAAAAACTCTCCGCACAATGGGAGCACACCGTGGCCGTCACCGCCAACGGTTTTGAGGTGCTGACGTTACGCGACGACGAGCAGTCGCGGATCCGCTAAGTTTTCGTCTCCCGGTATATTGGCATAGCCGACATTTCTCGCTGGCGAGTACCGCCCTTCGCCAGCGCACTTTATCCCCTGACCTCTATTGTCCCCAGCGTTCTCCACACCGCGCCGGGAGTGTCTGCTTTACCCCTCATAAAGTTAATTATAAAACGATAAAAACTTATTGTAAAACGATAAACACCAGGCTAACCTGCGCTCACTTTAACACCAGGGAGAAGCAGTATTCGCTCACCTGGATTTCGTACCGCGTTAAGGAGAAAACATGCGCTGGAACCGCTATCGCCGGGACAGACAGATCATTGCCGCCGTGCTGGTTTTTACCGTCATCGTGGCGGCAGGAATCGCCCTGCAGCCCGGCTTTCATCCCCCCAGCTCCCGGACGACGGGGGATAAACAGCTGGTCTCGATATTAACGCCCCTGCTCAATGGCGCCCGCGGACAGGTCGCCGCAGCGCTGATTACGCCTCAGGGGGTGCGCTACGGTCTGTGGGGGAGCGAGTATACGACGCAGTATGAGATCGCCAGCCTGAGCAAAACCATGACCGCCAGCCTGCTGCTGGAGGCTATTCGCCGCGACGAAGTCACCGCGCAGACGCCGGTGTCGGCGCTGGTCCCGGAGATTGTCAGCCCGGTGCGGGATGTTACCCTGGAGCAACTGGTTTCTCACCGTTCAGGACTGCCACCGCTCACCGCGTCGGTTGGGCAGCGGCTGGCTATTCTGAGCGATATTGCCCGGCGGCAGAATCCCTGGCGCTACGATCGACCCGCGCTGATCGCGATGATGAACCAGGCCACCCTGCAGCCGACGAAATGGTTTGATTATTCCAACGCCGGGTTTGCCCTGCTCGGACTGGCGCTGGAGCGAGCGTCCCATCGCGATTTTGCCACACTGATGGCGCAACGGGTCTTTGCCCCCGCCGGAATGCAGGGCGCGGAAGTGGCCCGGCACAATACCCCAGCCTCGCCGACGTTTACCGTGGGCTGGTCAGCCTCTGGTTTCCCTCAGCAGCCATGGGTGATGGACGCCTTCGCCCCCGCCGGCGGCGTACGCGCCACGATTGTCGATATGGCGAAATATGCCCATGCGCTGCTGGCAGGAAACCTGGCGGGCAGTGAAGGCATGCCCCCCCTGTTCGCCACCGATGATCCCGATTCCCGGGTGGGTTATGCCTGGTTCACTACCCGCGTCCGCGGACGGGAGATCGTCTGGCATGACGGGCAGAGTGGCGGCTTTGCGGCAATGATGGCCTTCGACCGACAGCGACAGACCGCGGTAGTGATCCTCTCCGATACCGCCTGGCCGGTGATCGGGCCTGCCATCAAGCTCTTACTGGCTGCCACCCCTGATGAACAGGAGGCGCGTAATGAACGGAATTGACATCCTCTGGGCGCTGTTAACGCTGTTGTCGGTGATCCTGTTTATTTCCGGCGACTGGCTGGCGCAGCGAAAAATACGCCTGCTCAATTATGTTTTGCTGGCGACCGGGGTTATTTATCTCGCCGAGGTTTTCCAGACCCTGCAGAATCTCGGCAAAATGGGCTACCTGTTCCGGATGCTGACCTGGACCATCCAGGCGTCATTCATCACCCTCAGCCTCTACCGCGTCTGGACCCGCCCGTGGTTTGCCAGCCGTCGTCGCGGCGTCCGGGCGATGAGCGTTGTCTTCGCCGTGGCCCTTATGTCATGCTTGACGCGGCTGGTGCTTTAATTATTCTCATCAATCAGGAAGGTAAATTGTGAAGCAATCCAGAACCCGGCTGAGTCTGGCTATTATTAGCGGCATACTGCCCCTCTTTTTTATGCTCGCCCTGATCGTGCCGCTGTGGATCTTCTTTACCGGCGAACGTTATTTTCTTTCCACCCTGCTGCACTTTGCTGACGTGCCGTTAACCGACAACCCGGCCCAGACGCCGGGGATGGCGAGACGTTTGCTGCTGCTGGCCCTGCTGTATCTTCCGGCCGGGCTGTTCGCGTTTGCTATCTGGCAGGGCATGAAGGTGACCCATAGCGTCCGCCAGCGCAGCGTGCTCAGCCTCTCCCTGGCGCACAGCGTTCGTTACATCGCTCTGGCCATGGTGGGCATGGGGATCCTGTTGCCGGCGTGTCGCTTCCTGATCCCGCTGCTCGCCTGGTGGCCACAACCTTATTATCAGGTGGTGTTTCTGCTCAGCGACGGCGTGCTGCTTCTGACGGGAAGCTTGCTGTTTGTGACATTTCACGCCATGCTCCACGGGATCCGTGCGGAAGAAGAGAATAAGGAGTTTATTTAACGATGGCTGTGGTGGTGAATCTGGACAAACTGCTGGTGGAAAAAAAGATGACGTCCAGGGCGCTGGCGGCCTTTGTAGGCATTACCGAACAGAACCTGTCGCTGCTCAAGTCGGGAAAGGTCAAAGGCATCCGCTTTGATACTCTGTCCCGCATCTGCGAGGCGCTGGAATGTCAGCCCGGTGATATCCTCGCCTGGGAACCCGACTGACGCCATTGCCGCTGCCGGGCGACGGTAAGAATTGTTTTCATGAATCATTCTCTACGCGCGCGTCGCCCCAGTGGTTCACTGCTGAGCGCGCCTAAACCGTCCTACTGTTTTCGTCCTGCATCCGCTTACCCTTCACCGCGTTTTTCTGACCTTAACGATAGCGAATAATCACATCCGCTTCACTGTGCTGTGTATTTCGCCAGTGGAGACTGACCTCACCGCGGTTATCCGGCATCGTATAGCGAGGTCGGTGGCCAGCCAGGGAGACCTGTTCCGGTGAACGGTGCTGGCATGAAACATCGAGATGATCTTGCTGCGGGGCGATAAGACAGGCTGGGTTGAGGATATGACCCGAAAAGTGTACCTGGCCGGAGAGCGCAGCAGACGACGCCAACGGCGCCAGACACAGACATAACAGAGCGAGACGGGACGGAAACATAGCAATCTTCCTTGATAGCGGGTGACACTGAGCGGCACACAATGGTTTCTGTGCCATACAACCTGCGGCTTCCTGCCGTCACTCCACGCTACTGCAAAATAGCGGCAGCGTAAATGATTATTCCGGACTGCCCGGTCAACTGCCGGGAATAACAGCAACTCGTTGGCAACAAGACTTATTCCTGGAATAATGCACTCTGTGTATAGAACTCAATTATAATATCAAATGAGATTATACTTACACTAAAAAATAAAGAATGTTACAGCTTAACACACCTTATCAATGGGCCTTTACGATGTTCTCCGTATAATCCCGCCCCCGACGGCAGTATACATTAGCGATGCTTACCGTTTTTTTGTGAACAGAAATAAAAAACATGCTTTAAAAATGTTAAACGATTTAATTAACTTGTGAGTATTTAATAGGGTTTGAGTATGAAAGAAAAAGGCACCCTGCTGGTTGTGGGTTCACTGCTGGCCTTAAGTCTGGCTACTGTGACCACCGCCCGCGCGGCGGGAACACTGAATTTCACCGGTAAAATTATTAACGAGTCCTGCCAGATCGCTAACAATGGTGGCGATGTGAATGTCGATTTTGGCAACGTCGATATGTCGGCGCTGAAATCACATGAAGCGAAAACCGCAGAAACGCCGTTCACCATCAACCTGACCGGCTGCCCGCTGGCACAGAACATCAGTATCAGCCTGGAGGGTACCCCGGACACCAATGCTAACGGCACCAGCGCCGCCGTGCTGGCGCTTTCCGACGCCGCGGATACCGCCAAAGGCGTGGGCATTGAAGTCTTCTCTTCTCCTGATGGCTCAACGGAAGGCACTCAGCTGACCTTTGACAAGCAGAGCAAAACGGCGGTTTCGCAAGCCGACGAAAACGGTGATATTGCATTTAACTTTATTGCCGATCTGAAAAGCGATTCCTCACAGGATGTGACTGCCGGCAATATTAATGCCACAGCCAATATTGATATTGTTTATGAATAGAATGTTCTGATTTCCGCCGTTATCAAGGGCAGTTCCCCTGCCCTTATTTTCACTTCTCGTGACCGGATCCTCAATTATGCAGTGTTATAAAGTGGCTTTTATCCTGAGCCTTCTCTTTTGCCCGTTCCTGGCGTCTGCCGCCGGGGTTGCCATTGCCGGCACACGTGTTATTTATAATGAACAAAGTCATGAGGCCGACATTACCGTCAAAAACACGAATCCTCACGATCCGGTGCTTATTCAGAGCTGGGTTGACGATCTGGCTGATAATAATAAATCACCCTTTATCGTCACCCCGCCATTGTTCCGTCTGGACGCCGGAGACAGCAACGATCTGCGCGTGCTGTTAACCTCGCCGCAACTGCCGCATGACCGGGAGAGTTTATTCACCCTGAACATCAAAGTGATTCCCGCCAATACCGCGCCGGCTGGCGAGAACATTCTGCAATTTGCCATTAAGAATCAACTTAAGTTAATTTATCGCCCGGCAGGGCTCCCCGGCTCGGCGCTCGACGCGGCGCAGCACCTGCGCTGGCACGTCAGTGGCAACCACCTGCAGGCGGAAAACGCCTCTCCCTATTATGTGACTATCACCACGCTCAGCTGCGCGGGCCAGAACCAGAAAACACCGCTTGAGCACAGCGTGATTGCCCCTCACAGCCGTGAAGAGTATGCCCTGCCCGGCGAGGCCTGCGCCCACGAGGTGAGCTGGCGCATACTGGATGACTTTGGCGCTGTGCAGACGTTTAGCGCCCCCGTCCCGGCGCACTAACCGCCTGAAATCGCGATGCGCCACGGCCCGGTTCATACCGTTACCGTCGTCAGCCTCTCCATCCTGCTTGCCGGACAGAGCGCCCCCTTGCACGCCCAGGCGACCTTTAATATGGATCTGCTGGAAAAAAACGATCATTTGCCGGCGGTGGATCTTCAGCGCTTCAATCAGCAAACGAGCCAGCCGCCTGGCGACTATCCGGTGAACTGGCAGGTCAATGGCGTCACGCTGGACGCCCGTAAGATCATCACGTTTCGCCAGAACGATCGCGGACAGTTGACGCCCTGCCTTCAACGGGAAGACCTGGTGCAGGCGGGGGTTAATCCGGCGGTGCTGGCACAGGCACCCGGCGCAACGCCCCGCTCATGCCCCGAACTCACCACGCTACTGCCGGGCAGTACGGTCAATTTCGATTTTGCCCATCAACGGCTGTTAATGACCCTTCCCCAGGCGCTGATGACGCACCAGGCGAGGGATAATGTTCCTTCTGCGCTGTGGGATGAAGGTATCAGCGCCCTTCAGAGCAATTACCGCTATTCAGGCGCCAGCCAGCGTACCCGCGAGGGCAGCACCGAGCGCGATAACTATCTGATGTTGAAAAGTGGCGTGAACGCTGGCGCCTGGCGCCTGCGCGCCAGCAACAGCCTGACCGCCAACAGCGATGACAAGCCCCACTGGACCACCAGCGGCGCCTGGCTTGAGCGCGATCTGACGCGCTGGCGGAGTGAACTGACGCTCGGGGATACCTTTACGTCGGGCGATGTGTTCGACGCGGTACAGTTTCAGGGAATTGCCCTCGCCTCCAGTGATGCGATGCTCCCGGACTCGCAGAAAGGTTTTGCCCCGACCATCCGCGGGATAGCCAGAACTAACGCCCAGGTCACGGTTCGACAAAATGGCTACGTGCTGTATCAAACCTATGTTACCCCCGGCGCGTTTGTGATTGACGATCTTTATCCCACCGCCAGTAGCGGCAATCTTGAGGTTGCCGTCAAAGAGTCGGATGGCGAAATCCGCCGGTTCACCCAGCCGTATGCTTCGGTGACCAGCATGCAGCGCGAAGGCAACCTGAAATACAACCTGGTCGCCGGGCGCTATCATAGCGACGATGCCAGCCAGCAGCCGTTGATGATGCAGCTGTCGCTGATGCGCGGATTTGCCCACAACCTGACGCTGTTTGGCGGGCTGCAAAGCACGGGGCAATACCACAATCTCTCGGTCGGTGCGGGACAAGGGCTGGGCGATGTCGGGGCGCTCTCGCTGCAGCTGTTAAACGCCCGTGACGGGCAGCAGCAGGATCCGATCGATGGCCGGGCCTGGCAGCTCCAGTACAGCAAAGGTTTTGACCGTCTTGGCACGCAGTTCACCTTCACCGGCTGGCGTTATTCACATCTGCGCTATGCCACGCTGAGCGAGGCGTATTCCAGCAAGGATCCCGACGCCGACTCGCAGGATAACGACAACAAAAAAGCGACTCTGCAAATCACCGCCAGCCAGAGCCTGCCGTACGATATTACCCTCTATCTGAGTCTCGATCAGGACAGCTACTGGTCAGGGGGTGCCCCGCAGCGTACCGCCAATATGGGGATCAGCAGCCAGTTTCACGGTATCGCGTGGTCGCTCAGCTACAGCGACTCTCACAGCAGCGACAGTGACGAGGATGACGACGAGCCGCACTCCGATAAAGTAGTGACATTGTCACTTTCAGTGCCGCTGAGCCACCTGCTGCCGGGCAGCTATGCCGGCTATACGCTGACCTCCTCCCGCCACAGCGCCGACAGTCAGATGGTCAGTCTCAACGGCACCCTACTGGATAATCACGCGCTCAGCTACGCCGTCAGCCAAACCCTCGATCAGCAGAACGGGCACAGCGGCAGCCTGACGGCCGGCTACAGTAGTGGAATGGGCGATCTGAATCTCGGCTACAGCCGCGATTCGCAGGCCACTCGCCTGAACTACGGCGCCAGCGGAGGTATCCTGATTCACCGCCACGGGGTGGTCTTTACGCCGGAAATGAATGGTTCGGTTGTACTGATTGACGCCGGTGGCGCCAGCGGTGTGACCCTGGCCAACCAGAAAACCATTGCCACCAATCGTGACGGGTACGCCGTGTTGCCCTTTGCCACCGCCTATCACCGCAACGACGTCTCCCTCGACAGCCACTCGCTGCCGGAGAATGTGGATCTGGCCAACAGCACCGTGACGCTGGTGCCCACCAAGGACGCGGTGGTGCTGGCGCGTTTTCACACCCACGTTGGTTATAAAGCGCTGTTTACGCTGCAGTCGCAGGGACAACCACTGCCCTTTGGCAGCGAAGTACGCGCCAGGAACACCAGCAGCATCGTTGCCAGCGAGGGGCAGGTGTACCTCGCCGGCCTGGCGCCGAAAGGCACCCTGTATGCACAATGGGGGCCAGGCCCTCAGCAGCACTGTACTGCCCGCTACGATCTCACCCCGACGCTGGCGCAGACACCCCATCCACTCATTTTACAGCAGACGTTAACATGTCCTTTTTAACTCTCCTGCGTCGGGCCGCTCTGACGCTGTTACTCGCCCTGTTACCGGCCGTCAGCGGATGGGCCTGTACGCCGGTGTTTGTCCGCGGCCAGGCCAGCACCCTTCGGCTGAACGTGGGGCAACTCACCGTGCCGGCTGACGCCAGACCGGGCACCCCGCTGTATCACAAAAGTTTTGCCTGGAATCGCCTTAGCGACGGCGGCGAACAGTGGATCCGCTGCGCGGACGACCCGCATGGGCTGTCGCCGCTACAGCTGAACAGTTTGCTGTCCGGCGGGGCGACGCGACCGACGGTTTATCAAACCAACCTCGCCGGCATTGGCGCTCGCGTATCGCTGCGCGCTATCGGCGGCTATGGCGGCTTTCCTGACCGGCCGACGCCCTCGCCGTTTAGCGAACGGGTGAACAATCCGGCCATATTGCCTGATGCGGTGTGGAAACTGGGCTATTTCCGACTGACGATTGAGCTTATTAAAACCGGTCCCGCGGCGACACCGGGCGAGCTTGAGTATCACAGCGAGCACTTTTTAATGGCAGAGCATACCCCGCTGGCCGCGTTAGACTTAAGCGGCAGGGTCAACACCGCGGGATGTTCCGTGAATGACGCCACGCCAGCGCTGATTAAGCTGCCCGCCGCGATGCTTGACCACTTCGGCGGCGTCGGCAAAACCACCGGCGATACCCCTTTCGCGCTGCAGCTGGATTGCAACAGCGCGGTTACGATTTCCCTGCGTGTTGACGGCGCAGAGCCCCTCACCGCCCGGGGGCATGGCGTTCTGCGCAATGACGCCACTGACGACCGGGCGCAGGGTATCGGCGTGCAACTGCTTTACCATCGTCAGCCGGTCGCCCTGAATCATGAGATGACGCTGGGCAGCGCCAGCCCGGGACGGTTTACCCTGCCGCTCACTGCCCGCTACTACCAGACACGTCCCCGGATCACCGCCGGCCAGGTATCGGCCGTCGCGACCTATACCTTGCATTATGACTAGGCGATGACGAACCGGCGGATGAAGGAATTGCTCTGACCCACGAATCGTAAGAGAATAGCCGCTACACGCGACGATCTGAGTACACGGGAGTTCATCATCAGCCATTCTCGTCGATTCCCCTTAGCCAGCAAAGTGGCGCTGGCCGGTGCGGCCGTCATTGCCGCGGGCATGCTGTTCAGCTGCACCAGTAAGGCCCCTAAATCCCTTGTCACGGCGCCGAACACTACCGCCGTCAAAGCCAGCCAGACGCACCGGGAGCCGGTACGCGGCGTGTGGCTCACCACCGTGTCGCGCCTTGACTGGCCGCCGGTCGGGTCGATTATCGCCAGCACGCCGGAAAGCCGCATCACGCAGCAGAAGCTGGCGCTGATCGCCAAACTCGATAACCTGCAGCGCCTGGGTATCAACACCGTCTTTTTCCAGGTGAAACCCGACGGCACGGCGCTCTGGCGGTCAGATATTCTGCCGTGGTCCGATATGCTGACCGGCAAAATCGGCGAATACCCCGGCTACGATCCGCTGCAGTTTATGCTGGATGAAGCGCACAAGCGCGGTATGAAGGTCCACGCATGGTTTAACCCCTATCGTGTCTCGGTCAACACCAAACCGTCGACCATTGCCGAGCTGAATAACACCCTCACGCAGGTGCCGGCCAGCGTGTTCGTCCTGCACCGTAACTGGATCCGCACCGCCAGCGATCGCTTTGTCCTCGATCCAGGCATTCCCGAAGCACGGGATTGGATCACCAGCATCGTCGCTGAAGTGGTGCAGAACTACCCGATTGACGGCGTGCAGTTCGACGACTATTTCTACACCGAAACCGCCTCTTCACCGCTTAACGACAATGAAACCTTCCGCCGTTACGGGCAGGGTTACGCCTCGAAGGGCGACTGGCGCCGGCATAACACCCAGCAGCTCATAGCCCAGGTTTCCACTACCATCAAAAAGCTCAATCCGAACGTCGAGTTTGGCGTGAGCCCGGCCGGGGTGTGGCGCAACCGCTCGCACGATCCGGCGGGGTCGGATACCCGTGGCGCGGCCGCGTATGATGAGTCCTATGCCGATACCCGCAGCTGGGTGCAGCAGGGACTGCTCGACTACATCGCGCCGCAGATCTACTGGCCGTTTGCCCGCGATGCCGCGCGCTATGATGTGCTGGCCAACTGGTGGGCCGAGGTGGTTAAGCCGACGCATACCCGGCTGTATATCGGCGTGGCGCTGTACAAAGTGGGTGAGCCGTCCAAAAATGAGCCTGACTGGACGGTGGATGGCGGCGTGCCGGAGCTGAAAAAGCAGCTCGACCTCAATGAAACTCTACCGCAGATCCAGGGCACGATCCTGTTCCGCGAAAATAACCTCAATCAGCCGCAAACCCGACAGGCGGTCAACTATCTGCGCAGCCGCTGGGGGCAGCCGCAGAGCTAACCGCCAGCCGGCTTCGCTATAACGCCTGCAGCCCTTGCTGCAGGAGGGCGTGCAGTTTCAGCATATTTTCCGTAATGGCCCGCCAGACGTGGGCGGAAAAGTCCGCCGGCAGCGTCCGGCGAGCGCTTTCGATAGCCTGCGGCACGCGCTCGGCAAACTCATGAAGGATCGCCAGCATCTGCTCCCGGGGAAAGTTCACCGTTTTGGCGGTTGCCAGAAAATGTCGCGGATAGATAGCGTTAATCTCCGTTTTCCGCCCTTTTGTGGCATTGAGCCCCATCGACAGCTTCAGATCGCGCAGATGCAGTCCCGTGCCGCCCAGCACCGGAAACGCCGAAATGATGTCGTAGAACGGCGTTAGCCGGTAGCTGCCGCCGGGCAGCAAAAAGAGCGAGAAGTTCTTCGCATGCCCGTCCGTTGCCCCAACCAGCCACTGAAAGACCATGAATTTCATAAAAGCATCGCGGTCTTTCAGGGCTTCACTGGAGCCCAGCAGAAAGGCCATGATTGCCGCAATACCCGGCCCGCCGTCAGATTCATATTTCATCGACGACGGTATGCCAAAGGCCTGACACAGATCCTCCTGTGGCAGACGCAGCAGTACCCGTCCCTCCTGCGCCCAGCGCCGGTCAAAGCGGGTCACCGCCAGCGCGCGGATCCGCGGCGTGGTGATAATCTCTGCCTCCGGCACCGCCAGGCCCAGTTCCCTGGCCAGCGCCAGGCACAGAAACTCGTTATCCACGCTTTCACGCAGATCCAGCGTCGCATTAGGCTGCTTTATCTCGCCAATGGGCAGTTTAATAATATGCGTGGTTGGCGTGGTGCCCTGCGGAATACACCAGTGCTCGCCCATCCGCAACAGCGCCGTTTTCTCCTGGGCGCCGGCCACCGAGATACGGAAATCATCCTGGCCGGTAATCATCCCGAGAGGAATATCCGACTGGTAGGCGGTCAGCAAAGCGGTGAGCTGCGCCTCGTCCAGCGTCTGCCAGCGCAACCCCTCGAGGTGCGCCTCTTCCCCCGGCGGTAGCAGGGTCACTGCCCCTACGCTATCCCTTCCCACTTCGGCCAGCAGATCGAACGGCTGCTTCGAGCGCGCCTGATAGCGCCTGACAATCCGATCGCGAACCTGCGGGCTGTCGGGCAGCAGATTATCAAAATAGTGATACACCGCGTCGGCGGTGATATTGCCATACTGCAGCGGCAGCGAGAGGGAGAGCGGTCTGGCACGCGGGCTGCGCAGCCACTCTTCGTCGTAGCGAAAACTGTGCGCCCCGTTAGCCTGGCGGGTTAAGATTCCCACGCGCACATTGTTCATCCAGGTGGTAAGCGTCGCCATTACCAGTCAAGGTCCGTATTGTTATCGGGAGCCGGCGCCGTCTCTGTGGCTTTGGCGTTCAGCGTCATCACCACCCCTAGCGACTGGAGGATCTTAAACAGCGTGGTTAAGGTGGTTTTGTCGGGGTGATTTTCAAAATTGGACAGCGTCGCCTGCTTAATACCGATCCGCCTGGCCAGCGCATCCTGGGTCCAGTGGTTCTGCTGGCGCAGCAGCTTCAGATAATTGGCCAGCTGCACGGGACTGTATATCTGCGGGGAAGTCATCGCCTTGTTCCTCACTATCATTTATCCCCCTATCGGGATAAGTCTGGTTTTATACCCGACAGGGGATAATGTCAAGGTTATCCCCTAGTAGGGATAAAAGGATAATTATCCTTGCGTGGGGATAAAACAGGAAGGATGGTGGCCGAAGAAACCTGTAGATGCCCGGTTGCGGCTACGCCTTACCGGGCCTACGGGTCATGTAGGCCGGGCAAGCGCAGCGCCGCCCGGCAACAGGCAGCCGGATTTAGCTACCGCGGTAGGTCGACCACCCGCCCGGGGCGATGAGAAACGGCAGATGGAAATGGTCATCTGCCGCCTCGCCGATGACAAAATCAATCTGCGCCCGGGTAAAGACGCTCTCGCGCCCGGCGCGGGTAAACCACGCCCCGGTTTCCGCCGTTAAGCAATAGCTCCCCGCCGGCAGCGGTGCGGCGCTAAAGGTGGCGATACGTCCCTGGGCGTTGGTCACCAGGTGCACCAGCGTCTCGCCCTCCCGGCTCAGGCTAACCGTCACGCCTTCCGCCGGCCTGCCGGTGGAAATATCCAGAATATGGGTGCTCAGGGTACTCATTCGCCAATCACTCCTTCCAGTCTTAACATCGTAATCTCTCGCAGCTGGGCAAGCGCCTCAGCCACTTCTTCGTCGGCGGTATGCTGCAGCCGGCGCGTCAGCGCCTGTAAAATCGCTTCGCCGCTGCGCCCTTTGGCGCGGATTAAAAACACCCGGCCAAAACGGGCCTCGTAGCGGGCATTGCCCTCCTGCAGGGCCTGCGCGAGCCGCTCATTCTCGCTGTCCACCGCCGACTGTTCCTGGCGCGACAGCGCCGCGTGCGCCTGGCTGCCGGTCGGCTTTTCACCGATTCGCGGATGGGCGCTGAGCGCCGCGTTCAGCTCGTCCTCTCCCCAGTAATCCATCGCCTCACGGGCGGTCTGCAGTAGCGCCTGGCGGCTGGCGAAAGGTCGCAAGCTCACCAGCGTCTCGCCCCAGGCCGGGATCGCCACGCAGGGGGCCAGCAGCCCCACTGCCTCATCTATACTCAGGCCGTTAAACTGACTCAGCGCGATCATCCTGACTCCTTATCGTTTTCGTCGCCGCCTGCTCCTGCGGCAGAATAAGGTTCAGCGCTATCGCTACCAGCCCACCGCTGGTGGCCGCCGAACCGAACAGATCGCCGACCATCGGCGGAAAATGGCTGAGAAACGCCGGCACCGACTCGACGCCAAGGCCAGCACCAAATGCCAGCCCCACAATCAGCACATCGCGACGACTCAGCGGGGTCTGGGTAATAATCCGGATCCCGGCCGCCACTACACAGCCAAACATCACCATCGTGGCGCCCCCCAGCACCGGCGCCGGGATCTGCCGCAGCAGTTCGCCTACCGGGGGAAACAGTCCAAGCAGGATCAGAATCACGCCAATGTAGCGTCCGACATAGCGGCTGGCCACCCCGGTCATCTGGATCACGCCGTTGTTCTGCGCGAAGGTGGTGTTGGGAAAAGCACAGAGCATGGCGGCCACCATACAGCTGACGCCGTCCGCCAGGATACCGCCCTTCAGCCGGTTACGAAAAGCGTGATCGTCAATAGACTGTTGCGAAATCAGCGAGTTGGCCGTCAGATCGCCAACCGCCTCCAGAATACAGACCAGCGACACCAGGGCGACCGGCAGAAATATCGCGCTGTTAAACTGAAAGCCGAACGGAAACAGCGTCGGCAGGCGAAACAGAGTGTCGCCCAGGCTATGGAGATGGAACTGACCGCTCAGCCCTGCCGCGACGCAGCCCACGGCAATGCCCACCACCACCGAGGAGAGCCGCAGCCAGCGGTTTTTGGCGCAGCTCAGCAGGACGATAACCCCGAGGGTGCCCGCTCCGAGCGCGATATTGCTCATGCTGGCGAAATCCTCGGCCTTTTCCCCACCGCACCAGTTGATGACGCTGACCTTGATCAGGCTGATGCCGATCAGCGCAATCACGCTGCCGGTAATGATGGGAGTAAAGATTTTCTTCAGCGGTTCGATAAAGCGGCTGACAATCACCGGCACCAGAGCGGCGACAAAGTTAACGCCAAACAGCATCGCCATCATATCCTGCGGCCCGCCGCCCTGCGCTTTTACCCACATCCCTCCGGCCACCGTCACGCCGAGGAAGGCGAAGCTGGTGCCCTGCATGCAGATCATCCCGGCGCCAACGCCCCATACCCGACTGGACTGCAGAAAGGTGCCAATGCCCGAGGCCAGCAGCGACATACTGATGAGATACGGCAGCCAGTCGCCAAGCCCGAGGGTAGCGCCGATGATCAGCGGCGGCGTGATGATCCCCACCAGGCCCGCCAGCACATGCTGGAGAGCGCTGAAAAAGGCCGGAAGCGGTGGGATCCGCTGTTCAAGGCCGTAAAGCAGGCCACTGTGATGTTCGTCAGACATGGTGTAATCCCATAGCAAAGAGAAGTGCATGGGCTAGTGCACAAAGCAGGCCAGAGACGACAAAAACGACCAGAAAATTTCATTAATTCTGCAAAATCATTAACTTAAATTACTCTATTTACCTATACCTCCCCACCGATGCTGAACCAGAGCGATGAAACGATAGATTCTCAATGCGACATTGAGAAACTTTTGATTCATAAAAAGGCAACCAATATGTCACATTGCACCGATGCGGTGCGTCATGACCTGTCTCTGTGCCTCTGGCAGGCGGTTTTCCTCCCTCCGGCGAACTGGTACGCAAATTGCTGTAGTCAGTCACAACATCGGGAGAAGGAGAAAAAAATGAAAGCAATCGTGATTGGCGCCGGCATCGGCGGCTTAAGTGCGGCAGTGGCGCTCAAACAGTCGGGGATCGACTGCGACGTCTATGAAGCGGTGAAAGAGATCAAACCGGTCGGCGCGGCGATTTCCGTGTGGCCCAACGGCGTGAAGTGCATGGCCCACCTCGGCATGGGCGACATCATGGAGACCTTCGGCGGGCCGCTGCGCCGGATGGCGTATCGTGATTTCCGCAGCGGCGAGAACATGACCCAGTTCAGTCTCGCCCCGCTGATCGAACGCACCGGCAGCCGCCCCTGCCCGGTCTCCCGGGCAGAGCTGCAGCGGGAAATGCTGGATTTCTGGGGACGGGAAAGCGTGCAGTTCGGCAAACGCGTCACCCGCTGTGAGGAAGATGCCGACGGCGTGACGGTGTGGTTTACCGATGGCAGCAGCGCCAGCGGCGATCTGCTGATTGCCGCCGACGGCAGCCATTCCGCACTGCGTCCGTGGGTGCTGGGCTTTACCCCGCAGCGCCGCTACGCCGGCTACGTCAACTGGAACGGTCTGGTGGAGATAGATGAAGCGCTGGCGCCCGGCGATCAGTGGACCACCTTTGTCGGCGAAGGCAAGCGCGTCTCGTTGATGCCGGTCTCCGACGGCCGGTTTTACTTTTTCTTTGATGTGCCGCTACCGGCAGGGCTGGCGGAGGATCGCGACACGCTGCGCGCCGACCTCAGCCGCTACTTTGCCGGTTGGGCGTCGCCGGTGCAGCAGCTTATCGCCACCCTCGATCCGCAGACCACCAACCGTATTGAAATCCATGATATCGAGCCGTTCAGCCGCCTGGTGCGCGGCCGCGTCGCGCTACTGGGCGACGCCGGACACAGTACCACCCCGGATATTGGCCAGGGGGGCTGCGCGGCGATGGAAGATGCGGTGGTGCTGGGCGCCGTTTTCCGCCAGACCCACGATATTGCGGCCGCCCTGCGCGAGTATGAAGCCCAGCGCTGCGACCGGGTTCGTGACCTGGTGCTGAAGGCGCGCAAGCGCTGCGATATTACCCACGGGAAGGATATGCAGCTCACCGAAGCCTGGTACCAGGAGCTGCGCGAGGAGACCGGGGAGCGCATTATCAACGGCATGTGCGACACCATCCTCAGCGGGCCGCTGGGCTGACCGTCGCCATGGATTCAATCACCGCACTCAGCGTCTGAATGGCCATTTGCGCGGGCCGCGAAAGCTGACGCGAGGGTGCGGTGCACAGCGCCAGGGTCAGCGGTCGCAGCAGCGTACTGCGCAGCGGGATAAAGGCCAGCTGTCCGCGCTGGACCTCGTCCAGCACGTCGAGCAGGCTGAGGAGCGTCACGCCGCTGCCGCGCAGCACCAGCGACTTGATGAGCCGGATATCATTGCAGCTGATGGTATTCTCCGGCGCAAAGTCATGGTGGCGATAGAGGAGCGCCACCCGCTCATGGACGATCAGCGGCGCGCCGGGCACGATATGCCGCTCCAGGCTGAGCTCGCCCAATGACAGTGCTTTCGCCCCCGCCAGGGGGTGGTCCGGGCGCATCACAATCCCCACCTCCAGTTCGGCAAAGGCCAGTACGCTGAGTCCGGCCTGCCCCTGCGGATCGAGGATCAGGCCGACGTCCAGGTCCGCCTGACGCACTTTCTGGCTGACGGTGTGGCTGTCGGCGACCTGCAGATCCAGTTCCAGCCACGGCCAGCTGGCGATGATCTCCGCCAGCGCGGCGGCGAAGCCCCCTTCCGCCAGCGCCTGCACCATCCCAACGCTGACGCTCCCGCGCTTCATCCCCTGCAGCTCATCAAATTTCTGCCGGGTTTGACGAAATTCCTTCTGCCAGCGCAGCAGATTGTCATACAGCAGTTCACCGGCGGTGGTCATCCGCAGTCCCTCCGGCAGGCGCTCGAACAGCGGGGTGCCGAAGGCCTCCTCGGCCTGCAGGATCTGGCGGTTAATCGCCGAGGCGGAGATATGCAGCTGCTCGGCGGCCCGGCGCAAGCTGCCGCAGCGGGCCACGGCGATAAAATAGTGCGCGAAACGGGAAAATGGACTCATGGCACCCCTGTACTCTTTTTTGCAACAGCTGAGTGAATTAATGGTGATGGATGTGAACACCCTAATATGACAACAATAATCTCACAACAATAAAACAATCACCGATGTGAGCAGGAAGAGAAATCATGAAGACAATCACCCCCACGCCCCCCGCCCATTGCACCTTTGATCCAGAGGACTGGCTGCGGCTGGCCCGCTGCTGGCACCCGGTGGCCCGCGCCTGCGATATTACCGGCGCCCCGGTGAAAGCCACCCTGCTGGACGAACAGCTGGTCATCTACCGTATTAAAGGCCAGGTGGTGGTCGCCCGCGACGTCTGCCCGCACCGCGGGGTGCCGCTGACCCTGGGGTTTCATGAAGAGGAAGGCATCGTCTGCCCCTATCATGGCCTGCGCTTTGGCGAGGATGGCCGCTGCAACCGTATCCCCTCCAGCCCGGGGCAACCCATTCCGGCCAAACTGCATCTCACCAGCTTCGCCGTGGAGGAGCGCTACGGGCTGATCTGGACCTGCCTGGCCTGCGATCCGGACAATCCGCCGCCGTTACCGACCATGCCGCACTGGGACGACGCGGGATTTCAGCAAATCAACTGCCCGGCCTTCGAGGTGAAGGGGTTTGCTGGCCGCCAGGTCGAAGGCTTTCTCGATGTCGCCCACTTCGCGTGGATCCACACCAACACCTTCGCCGATCCGGACAACCAGCAGGTGCCGGACTACACCCCGCAGGAGACGCCGTTCGGCTTTGTTGCCGACTACTGGAGCTCGGTGGGCAATTACCCGGCCAGCTCCGATTTCCGCGCGCCGGAAGGGTTCCTGTGGCTGCGTCACTTTGAAATGCATCTGCCGTTCACCGCTACGCTGACCATCCATTTTCCCGCCGACGCCAGGCTGGTGATCATGAACGCCGCCTCGCCGGTATCGTCACGGGTGACGCGGATGTTTGCCCCTATTGCCCGCAATTTCGACCTGCACGTGCCGGTGGAAGACGTACATGCCTTCAACCTGCGGGTGTTCGAAGAGGACCGCCTGATGGTAGAGACCCAGCGTCCGGAGCGGCTGCCGCTGGATCTCACCCTTGAGGCGCATATTCCGGCAGACCGCAGCTCCATCGCCTACCGGCGCGGGCTGAAGAAGATGGGTTTTGGCGATTTCTTTCTGGTATGAGTGGAGGTCATATGCGCGACATATTCCCCGTGGTGGTCGATGGCCTGTGGCGTCAGGGCGCGAAAAATCTGGCCGTTCGTCTGGTGAGCGCCGAGGGGCAACCGCTGCCGGCGTGGACGCCCGGCGCCCATATCGATCTCCATCTTCCCTGCGGGCTGATCCGCCAGTACTCCCTGACCGGCAGCCCGGCCGAACGGGATCACTATCTGCTCTGCATCGCCCGCGAGGCGCAGTCCCGCGGTGGCTCAGGCTATGTCCACGACACCCTGCGCCCGGGACAACCGCTGATGATCTCTGCCCCGCGCAACCACTTTCCGCTGCACGAGGGCGGCCATGTGGTGCTTCTCGCCGCCGGGATCGGCATTACGCCACTGCTGGCGATGGCCCACGCCCGGGCGGCGTCCGGCGCCAGCTTTACGCTGCACTATTACGTTAGCCGTGCGCAGGAGGCCGCCTTCGCCACCGAGATCGCCCGCCAGCTAACCGGTGGAATCTGCCAGATCCACTGCTCAGACGAGGGGCAGAGTCCGCGCCAGCGGCTGGCGCAGGATCTGGGGGCTCCGGACGCCGACACCCGGGTCTACTTCTGCGGTCCGCCCGGATTTATGGCCCGGGTTCGCGATACCGCGCGGGCGGCCGGATGGGAGGAGGCGCAATTGCACAGCGAAGCGTTCCAGCCGCCCGCCCCGACGGCAGCGTCGGCGGCGGACGGAACCTTCACCATCACCCTCGCCTCCACCGGGGAACGCTGGCCGGTCCCGGGGGACAAAACCATCGCCCAGGTGCTACAGGAGCATGGCGTCGCGGTGCCGCTCTCCTGCGAGATGGGGATCTGCGGCGCCTGCCTGACGCCGGTGCGGGAGGGAATTGTCGACCACCGGGATACCGTGCAGTCGGAGGCGGAAAAACAGGCCGCAGAGCAGCATATTGCGCTGTGCTGCTCCCGCAGCCTGTCGGCCAATTTAGTTATCGATCTCGCGGGATAAGCGGCCCGTCTCCGGCTGGTCAGCGCTGGCGACCGGTTTCACCCGCACGGCGGCGAAAACAATCACCATCGCGCTCAACAGCAGCAGACCGCTGCCGGTGAAGACGCCGCTGGCGCCGTGCAAATCAAACACCGCCCCGCCGCCGGCGGCCCCGGCGCTGATGGCCAGCTGAATAGAGGCGACCAGCAGACCGCCCGCGCTTTCTGCTTCATCCGGCACGGTGGTGGCAAGCCAGGTGGACCAAGCCACCGGCACCAGACCGAAGGCAAATCCCCACAGGGCGACCAGCAGCCCGTCCAGCATGGTCAGATGGCCAAACGTCACCATCAGCAGCGCCAGAACGCTCATCATCAACGGCACCAGCGCCAGGGTCAGGCGCAGGCTACGGCTCAGCAGATAGCTCGCCACCGAGGTGCCGATAAAGTTAGCGATACCGAAGCCGAGCAATATCAGCGAGACCCCTTCGACACTGGCCTGCGCAACGGTCTCAAGGAACGGCCGCAGGTAGGTAAAGAAGGCGAAATGGCCGCTAAAAATCAGGATTGTCGCCAGCATGCCGCCCAGCATACCGGGACGGCGCAGCACCCTGAACAGCGTGGAGAAGGTCCCGACGTTCTCCGGACGCATGGAGGGCAGCACCCACAGTTGCCAGAGCAGCGCCAGCAGGCTGGGTATCGCACAGAGAATAAATACGTTGCGCCAGCCGATCAGCTCGCCAAGATAGCTGCCGAGCGGCGCGGCTACCACCGTAGCGACAGACACCGCGGAAAAGATGATCGCCAGCGCCTTCGGCACATGGGCCGCCGGCACCAGACGCATCGCCGTGGCAGTGGACATCGCCCAGAAGCCGCCGATGGCGACCCCCAGCAGCAGACGACCCAGCAGAAGAAACGCCAGCGAATCGGCAAAAGCGACCATCAGGCTGGAGACTATTTGCAGCACGGAAAAGAACATCAGCACCCAGCGGCGATCGATATTGCGGGTGGCGGTGGCGATCAGCAGGCCGGTGACTAACGCCACCAGCGCCGTCGCGGTGACCGCCTGTCCGGCCATCCCTTCACTGACGCCGAGGCTGCTGGCCATCGGCGTTAACAGGCTGGCGGGCAGAAACTCGGCCACGATCAGGCCGAACACCCCGAGGGCCAGGGCATAGACGGCGCGCCAGGCAGGTTTGGCGGGAGACAGGCTCGCGTCAGCAGCTATGCAGGAACTCATATACAACTCTCCAGTTTTATTAACATCCTGGTCATCTTAGGGACTTACCTTCGGACGATATATGATGCATACTCTTCAGTTATTGATTATTCGTCCGGAATTACCATGAGCCAGCCTACTATCGACCTGACCAGCGAACTGTTACGCGGTATGCGCCTCTCCGGCGTTAACTACCGGCGCATCGAAACCGCACGCCCGTTCGGTGTCGGCTTTAGCGCCGTGGCGGGCAAAGCCCAGTTCCATTTCATCAGCCGCGGGCCGGTGCTGCTGCGCATGGCCAGTGGAGAACAGTTCACCCTCGAGAGCGGCGATGCGCTGTTTATTCCCAACGGCGACGGGCACGCCCTGCTCTCGGATCCGCAGGCCACGGTGGTCAATGTGGCCCAGCTACCCAGCGAAACGGTGTGCAGCACAGTGAGCTGTATCAACGCCGGCGGCCGCCCGGACTGCCCGGAGCGCGCCGTCATTTTCAGCGGTTGTATGGACTTTGAGCTCGGCGGCATGCAGCCGCTGGTAAAGGCCATGCCCGAGGTGATGCGGGTCAGCAGCCTGCTAAACACCTGGCCGGAGATCCAGCCGCTGCTGGTGGCAATGGAGCGGGAATCCCTCACCCGCCAGGTAGGCTATGCCGGGATCCTCGCCCGGCTGGCGGACGTGGTGGCCGCGCTGATTGTCCGTGGCTGGGTAGAGTGCGGATGTGGCAACGCCACCGGTTGGGTACAGGTCCTGCGCGATCCCCGGCTGGCAAAAGCGATCTATGCCATGCATCAGCGCCCGGGGGTCAACTGGAAAGTGGAAGATCTGGCGCGGGAGGCGGGGCTTTCACGCTCGCTGTTCGCGGAACGTTTTCTCGCCGCGACAGACACCACCCCCGCCCGCTATCTGACCGAGCTGCGTATGCGGCTGGCGGTGCAGTACATTACCCACGAAGGCCAGGCGCTGGAAACGGTCGCCTTCAGCCTCGGGTATCAATCGCTGGCGGCCTTCAGCCGGGCCTTCAAACGCATCACCGGCCAGCCGCCGGGGGCCCTGCGCGCCACGGCACGCTAGATTCAGCTTTTATGTAAAGCGATACACGCCGTTGCCGACGCGAAAGCGCTGTCCCTTAAGCGCCGGGTTGGCGACGCGAAACACCAGTTCGGTCAGCTGGTTGGCGGGTCCTTCGCGGAAAGTAAACCACTGGCCGCCCACGTCCAGTCCCTGCTCCCCCTGGGGCGGGAAGCCCAGCAGCGCCTGCCAGCGATCGCGCACCGCCTGCGGATTGACCACCTCGAACACCGCCTGCTCAAGCGCAATGTCGCCCAGCGGATGCGGCACGTCCAGCTCCTGGGAACGCAGCCGCGCCAGCCGGGTGGTATCGTCTTCTCCCCACTGCAGCACAAATGGATAGACCAGCCCGTCAGTGTCGCCATCGATGGTGAAGATCCGCCAGCGGATGACATTGCCCTGCGGATCGTTGCGCTGACCATCGACAATCGGTGACACCGCCAACCCCTTGCGACGCAACTGGTCATGAGTGGCCTCGATGTCGTCGCTGCGCAGCGCTACCCGAAACAGCGCTTCGTTCTCCGGCAGCAACCGCTCGGCATCCCGCGAAAGCAGGAACCTGTCCGTCGCGGCGCGCAGTTCGTCCGGGTCGGAAATGGCGAGGAATTCGATATAGGTCAGGCCAAAATAGCTCAGCGCATTGCGGGTTCCCCACCCCGGATGACGCCCTCCGGCCACCGCCCGCAGCTGCTGGTCGGCAAAGGTCTGAATGGCCGCTTCCGGCTGATTCACAAACTGTACTGCGTGGTCCCACTGCAAGGTTGCCATGATCTCTCCCGCGATTGTGCCTGGTCAGGCGCCTGCGGCAAAAGATAGTGCTGGGGTGAAGGGAATGGCAAACAAGAATTAAATATATCGAAAGCAGGATAAGTGATTTATATCAACGCGGTATGTTGAATCTGACCGGTGATGAAACGGCGGGCTAAGAACCGCCCGCCGGGAGGATCAGACCGACCCTTCTTTCTCGATCACCAGAATACGCGCCGCCCCCTGCGGATGGGCGACATGCTCGCATCCCACCTCGGCGTAGAAGATATCGCCAGCGTTCAGCATGATGACCTGCTCCTCGCCGTCGACTTTCACATGCATCGCCACCTGACCATCCATCACGGCAAACACCTCCTGACCATCGTTGATGTGCCAGATATAGGGTTGGTCGGTCCAGTGCAGACGCACGGTGGTCCCGGAAAAATTGGCGATATCCAGCGCGCCCCACGCGCGGTCGGCGGTGAAATCTTTACTGCTCCAGCTCTGCATGATGGTGTCCTGTGGTAAGGGTTATTTTTTCTGCCAGTTTGCCCAGGGATCCGCTTTCTCCACCGGCGCGTCATCATCAAGGGAGGCGAGATACATGGCCTCCACCTCTTTGCGCGCCCACGGCGTCCGGCGGAGAAATTTGAGGCTGGACTTAATGCTGGGATCGCTTTTAAAGCAGTTAATGTTGACCTGGCGGGCCATTTCCGCCCAGCCATAGCGCGCCACCAGGGCATTGAGCAACGCTTCCAGCGTCACGCCGTGCAGAGGATCTTTCGAGCTGTGCATTACGATACGTCCGTTCCGCATTAAAAAAGTGCGCCTACCTTACTGGCTCTGACCGACGGGCGCAACCGGCTTCATTACGCGCTTCGCGCCTATATCTATTTAACGCAAAAGCAATGAACCCCGCGCGGTCATAAATTAGAAAATAACGTTATTGGTTGCTTATTTGGCCTTGAGGCAAGCTGTGTTCAGCCCCGGACAGAGGAAATCACCATGCGCTGCTGTTGTGCCCGAACCCTGAACCTGAATCGATCCATAACTTATTACCCCGTTTTCGGAGAACACAATGAACGCGACCACCCTGCCGATTCTCGACCTGGCCCGCTACTCGGACCCCGCGGATAAAGCGGCCTTCCTGGCCGACCTGCGTCACGCCGCCCGCGACATCGGCTTCTTCTATTTGATCAACCACGGTGTGGACGACGCGCTTCAATATGAAGTTCAGCGCCAGTCCCAACGCTTTTTTGCTCTCGATGAGGCGCAAAAGCAGCAGGTGGCGATGATCCACTCCCCCCATTTTCGCGGCTATAACCGCGCGGCATCGGAGCTAACGCGCGGCCAGCCTGACTGGCGAGAGCAGTTTGATATCGGCGCCGAACGTCCGGCGCTGACCCTCAGCGACGACGCCCCGCGCTGGCAGCGCCTGCAGGGTCCGAATCTGTGGCCTGCCGCCCTGCCGTCGCTTAAACCGGTGTTACTTCACTGGCAACAGCAGATGACCCAGGTGGGCATCCGCCTGCTGCGCGCTTTTGCCGAAGCACTGCAGCTCCCGGAGAATGCCTTTGACCGGCTCTACGGCGAGAAACCCAACGAGCATATCAAACTGATCCGCTATCCCGGCCAGCAGGAGACCCAAAGCAGCCAGGGCGTCGGCGCCCATAAAGATTCCGGTTTTCTCAGCTTCCTGCTGCAGGACGAGCAAAAAGGACTGCAGGTAGAGGTCGCGCCTGGACAATGGATCGACGCCGTGCCGCTGGCCGGCAGCTTTGTGGTCAATATTGGCGAACTGCTGGAGCTGGCGACCAACGGGTATTTGCGCGCCACCGTCCATCGCGTGGTGTCGCCGCCGGCGCAGCAGCAGCGCCTCTCCATCGCTTTCTTCCTCGGTGCCCAGCTTGACGCAGTGGTGCCGGTTTACACCCTGCCGCCCGAACTGGCGCGTGAAGCGCGAGGTCCAGACAGCGACCCGCACAATCCGCTGCTGCGCGATGTCGGCTGGAATTATCTCAAGGGCCGTCTGCGTTCCCATCCGGACGTGGCGGAACGCTACTATCAGGACGTGTTTCGCGAACGCGCCGAGCAATTGATCGTTTAACCATAACTAAAAAGGAACACACCATGAAATATGCCGCTTTTAAACTGGCAGGGGTCGCACTGTCTCTTTCTCTGGCATGGACGTCTGCCCAGGCTGCCGCGCTGCGCGTCGCCGCGGACCCGGTTCCCCACGCGGAGATCCTCAACTACATCAAAAAAATCGATCCCAGCCTCGATCTGAAGGTGGTAGAGCTGACCAGCGGGGTCAACGCCAATGAACTGCTGGCCAGTGGCGATGTGGATGCCAACTACTTCCAGCATGTCCCCTATCTGAAGGATCAGGAAAAAGCACTGGGTAAAACCTTTGCCGTCGCGGCCACCGTTCATATTGAGCCGCTGGGGATCTACTCGCACAAGCATAAAGATTTCTCATCACTGCCGGAAAACGCCACCGTGGCGGTGCCGAATAACACCACTAACCTGAGCCGGGCGCTGTTCCTGCTGCAGGCGCAGAAGCTTATCAAGCTGGATCCCAAATTTAGCGACCCGGCCACCACCCTGGCGACGCCGAAGGATATTGTCGAGAACCCGAAACACCTGAAGATTCTGGAGATTGAATCACCGCAGATCCCGCGTTCTCTCGACGATGTCGACCTGGCGGTGATTAACGGCAACTACGCCCTGGAAGCCGGCCTGGTGCCAGCAAAAGATGCCCTGGGGCTGGAAAGCGCCGAGCATAACCCGTACGCCAATATTCTGGTGACCACCCCAGCCCTGGCGAATGACCCGCGCATTAAGGCGCTGGCGAAAGATCTGACGTCACCGCAGGTGGCGGAGTTTATCCGTAAAACCTACAACGGTTCGGTGATCCCGGTGGCCCCTCAGTCATGATAACCATCGAAGGGCTGAGCAAAACCTACGCCGGAACCGGCCGACCGGCGCTGAACGATATCGCGTTGCAGATACCGAAAGGGGCAATATACGGCATTCTCGGGCGCAGTGGCGCCGGCAAAAGTACGCTCATCCGCTGTCTCAATTTACTGGAGCGGCCCACCTCGGGCCGCATTCTGGTGAACGGACAGGATATTACCCAGTTGAACAAGGCGGCGCTGCGGGATTATCGCCTGCGTACCGGGATGATTTTCCAGCACTTCAATCTGCTGCATGCCCGCACCGTCGCCGACAACGTCGCGGTGCCGCTGGAGATTGCCGGGGTGCCGAGGGCCGCTCGCGAGGCTCGGGTGCGCGAACTGCTGGAGCTGGTGGATCTCAGCGAAAAGGCCGCCGCCTTCCCGTCGCAGCTTTCCGGCGGGCAAAAACAGCGCGTCGGCATCGCCCGGGCGCTGGCCGCCCGGCCGGAAGTGCTGCTGTGCGACGAGGCGACCAGTGCGCTGGATCCCGAGACCACCGCCTCGGTGCTGGCCCTGCTGGCGGATATTAACCAGCGCCTCAATCTGACCATCGTGCTGATTACGCACCAGCTGGAGGTGGTGAAAACCATCTGTGACCATGCGGCGCTGCTGGAACAGGGCGAGATTGTCGAGAGCGGTAAACTCGCCGACCTGCTGGTGACCCCATGGTCGCGGCTGCGCCAGTCGCTACTGCACGACCCGCAGGCTGAACAAGATTTTCTTACCCGTCACGGCGTTCAGGGGAGGCCATTATGCGGAGTAGCATGAGCTGGGAAGATTTGTGGCCGTTATTACTCGACGGCACGCTGGATACGCTTTATATGGTGGGCCTGGCGGCCCTGTTTACCGTGCTGATCGGGCTGCCCACCGGCGTGCTGTTATTTATTTCCCGCGCCAACGGGCTGGCGCCGATGCCGAAACTGAACGCGCTGTTAGGTGCGGTGATCAACATCGGCAGGTCGCTGCCGTTTATCGTGCTGCTGATCGCCCTGATCCCCTTTACCCGCCTGATCGTCGGCACCACGTTGGGCAGCACCGCCGCCATCGTGCCGGTGACCATCGGCGCCTTTCCGTTCTTTGCCCGTCTGACGGAAAACGCGCTCGACGAGGTGGACTACGGGAGAATCGAAGCCATTCTGTCGATGGGCGGTAACGTCTGGCACGTGATTTTTAAATCCCTGCTGCCGGAAGCCCTGCCAACGCTGCTGGCCGGGATCACGCTGACCATCGTGATGCTGATTGGTTTCTCCTCCATGGCTGGTGTGATCGGCGGCGGCGGTCTGGGCGACCTCGCCATCCGCTACGGCTATCAGCGGTTTAATAATGAAGTCATGTTTGGCACGGTGCTGATCCTGGTGGCGATGGTCCAGGGCGTGCAAATGGCCGGCGATCGGCTGGTGCGCAGCCTCGCCCACCGACGCTAACCGTCAGACACTAGTTCCAGCCGCACTCTGCCGCCAGCTGACGAACCAGACTGGCGGCGTCACCCTCGCGGATCAACCCCACACCCTGCCCGGCCCAGTGGGCGCCATACCCATGGACGCCCTGGGCTTTCGCGGCGGCGGCCAGCGCTTTGCCGATATCATACGCCAGCGGATAATCCGGCACGGCGCTCGCCTGACAGGCTTCCCCCAGCGCACAGAAGGCATTCGCCAGACAGCGTGCCGGACGCCCGGATATCGCGGAGGTTAGCACCGTACGCCCGTCAATGCTGTTGTTGATCGCCGCGCGATAACCGGCGTCGGCGGCCGATTCCGGACACAGTAAAAACGCCGTACCGAGCTGAACGCCCTGCGCCCCCAACTGCATTACGCTGGTGATCCCCGCCCCGTCCATGATGCCCCCGGTGGCCACCACCGGGATGGTTAGCCGACGCCGCAGAAGTTGCACCAGGGTGAAGGTGCTCAGTTGGGCATCAGGCTCCTGCGGAGCGAAGATCCCCCGGTGCCCGCCCGCCTCATAGCCCTGAGCGACCACCACGTCGATCCCCTGCTGCTCAATCAGCAGCGCCTCCTGGAGCGAGGTTGCCGTCGCCAGGGTGACAATCCCCTGCTGTCGCAGACGCTGGATCGTCTCACGTTCAGGAAGACCAAAATGAAAACTCACCACCGCCGGAGACAGGTCGAGAAGCAGCTCCAGCATCGGCGCATGACCGATAAATGTCTGGTAGATCTCGCTTAACGAATCCGGTGGCGTACTGCCATAGCGGGCAAAATGGGGGCGCAACGTCTCTGCCCAGTCGGCTTCCCGCCGGGCATCGCGTCGCGGCGGCGCATGGCAGAACAGATTGACATTGAACGGACGGTCCGTCAGCTGGCGGGTGGCGACTATCATCGCTTCCGCCTGGGCAACGGTTGAAGCGCCCAGCCCCAGCGAACCCAGCGCGCCGGCATGACTTACCGCGGCAGCCAGCGCGGGGGTGGAGACGCCCGCCATCGGGGCCTGAATCAGGGGATAATCAATATCAAGAAGCGAAAGCAGCGGGTTGCTCATGGTTTCCTCATGCATTAGCGATGCCGGAGGCTTACCATCTCCTTTAAAGATGATAAGATCAATATCATTTTCATATTGAGAATAAAAATATGAACCACAGCACACTGCAGATCTTTATCCAGGTGGCAGAAACGCAAAGCGTGACGCAGGTAGCGAAACGGCTCGGCCGCGCGCAGTCCAATATCACCACCCGTATTCAGCAGCTGGAAGAGGAACTTGGCGTGGAACTCTTCGTCCGTAGCAACAAAAAGATGGTGCCATCCCCGGCAGGCATTCAGTTTCTCAGCTATGCCCGGCGGATCCTGAGTCTCGCGGAGGAAGCAAAGCAGGCCCTGCATCCAGCGACGCCCGGCGGTACCCTGCGGCTGGGCGCGATGGAGGCAACCGCCGCCAGCCGTCTGCCGCCGCTGCTGACTCGCTTTCAACAGCGGTGCCCGCAGGTAGAGGTGTTGCTGATCACCCAGCCTACCTGCCAGCTGATCGAGCAGGTGGTCAACGCCAGCCTCGATGCCGCGCTGGTCTGCCTGCCCCCGGGGGCTGATGGTCAACCCGCGTGTCCGCCCGAACTGGAATCAGCCCCGGTGTTTTATGAAACTCTGATGGTGGTCCGTCCGCAGACCCCGGGCCCGCTGCGGTTCGCGGCATTCGCCAGCGGCTGCAGCTACCGCGCGCTGGGCGAACGCTGGCTGGCGGCGCAGCAGATGACCGTCGAGGTACATGAGGTGAACTCCTATCACAGCATGCTCGCCTGCGTGGCTTCCGGACGCTACGCCGGCCTGCTGCCGCAGAGCGTGCTGGCGCTGATGACGCTTCCAGAAAACTGCCTTAGCGAACCGCTGTGCGAGGCGACCACCCAACTTATCTGGCGCAACGGATTCAGCGTCCCCGCCCTTAGCGAGTGGCGCAAGCTGTTGCAAAACGTGGCGAACGACTAAGCTGAAAAAGGAAACCGCGATGCACTCGTATGAGGCGTACAAGGGCTCTTCCAGACAAACGCAGGGGCGTTTTGCCGGTACAGTATCAACTCGCGAAAGAATCGCTTTTCGCCAGGTCGCGGCTATGATGCCTCTTTTTTGCCGGGTGGCGGCTGCGCCTGACCCGGCCTACAGGGCTGCGCTTTCAGCTAAAGCGGTTCTTCGGTCCGTAGGCCCGTGCAAGCGCAGCGCCGCCGGGCGCCAGGTCGCGGCTATGATGCCGCTTTTTTGCCGGGTGGCGGCTGCGCCTGACCCGGCCTACAGGGCTGCGCTTTCAGCTAAAGCGATTTTTCGGTCCGTAGGCCCGCGCAAGCGCAGCGCCGCCGGGCGCCAGGTCGCGGCTATGATGCCGTTTTTTTGCCGGGTGGCGGCTACGCCTGACCCGGCCCACGCCTTACGGGAGTCATTATGTCGTTCTGTCATATGCGCATCGCCAGACCGGTCAGTGAACTGGACGCCGCCGCCAGCATGTATTGCGCCGGGCTGGGGCTTCAGCAGCTCGGCAGTTTTACCGATCATGAAGGATTCAGCGGGATAATGCTCGGCGCGCCCGCCGCAGACTGGCATCTGGAATTCACCCACTGTCGCCACCATCCCGTCACTCCCTCGCCAGGAGATGAAGATTTGCTGGTGCTGTATTACCCACAGCAGGCGGAATGGGAAGCACAGTGCGCCGCCATGGACGCCGCCGGATTTCTGCGCGTCACGGCGTTTAACCCTTACTGGGAGGTCAATGGCGTCACTTTCGTCGACCGGGACGGCTATCGCACCGTATTGCAAAACCGCGCTTGGGGAGAAGTGCGAAGCGCTTCCGATCACGAGGAGAGTCAATAACCTCTCTTATGTGTCCTGCGCAGTGCCCGGCGTGGGCGTTAAGGCTCTTCCGCCCGCAGCCACGGCGTCACCGTGAGCCCGGCCAGCAGCCCTTCCGGACTGAGCAATCGGGTGACCGTCTGTCCCCACGGTTCGTCGCGCGCCGCGACGAGCAGGCGGTATCCTTGCTGCTGCAGCCGCGCCGTCGCCGCAGCCAGGTCGCGGACCTCAAACTCAATCCATGCCTGCGGCACCGGCTCCGTCTCCGGCCACTGGTCCTGACCAAAGCAGGACTGCGTCGCCTGCGCCAGCGGCCACAGCGCGAAATGTTTCACCCCGCCGATGGCATCCTGCTCGCTGAGCAGATAAGCCTCGTTACCCGGCATCGGCTTCAGCGGCAACCCCAACGCCTGACAATAGAAGTCACGGCTTTGCGACGTGCTGCGGGTGATGGGACCGAAGCCCGCAATGAACAAAACGTCAATATCAGCGAAATTATCAGCGAAATCGTGGGACATGTTCTCTCCTGAACGCGGCGGTAAGATAACGCCATCATGCCCGTACGCAGGCGCCAGCGGCAAACCCTATTAATGGCGGCATAAGCACAAACACACGCGGCGGTACAGGTGTTTTTTCACAGCGACTTCGTCAGCGACGGATAAAACGCCATCGCGACTCGCCAGCGCCCTCACGGCGCGCTATGCTAAACATCCCTTGTATTAAACACTTATCCCTATGAGCACTTCCGTCAGCACCGCGCAACTCAATTTGCGCATCATTTCGATCGTTGTCTTCACCTGTATCTGCTATCTCTCCATCGGCCTGCCGCTGGCCGTATTGCCGGGATACATTCATTATCAACTGGGCTACAGCACCTTTGTTGCCGGGATTGTGATCAGCCTGCAATACATTTCAACGCTGATCAGTCGACCGCACGCCGGGCGCTATACCGATATCTGGGGCCCGAAAAAAGTGGTCAGTCTCGGGATCATCTGCTGTCTGCTGAGCGGTGCATTTACCCTGTTGGCGGTGCTGCTGCAGGCGACGCCAATGCTGGCCATCGCCGCGCTGCTGGCGGGCCGGGTGTTTCTTGGCGTCGGGGAGAGCTTTACCGCGACCGGCGCCACGCTCTGGGGGATCAAAACCGTCGGCGCGATCCATACCTCGCGGGTGATCTCCTGGAATGGCGTGGCGACCTATGTCGCCATGGCGATCGGGGCGCCGCTGGGGGTCACCCTTAACCACTATTTCGGCATTAGCGGATTTGCCACGGTGGTGGTGGTGGTGGCCGCCATCGGCCTGCTGTTCGCCCGCACCCGCCAGGATGTCAGCGTGACCGCTGGGGTCAGAGCGCCCTTTCACGCGGTGGTACGAAAAATTTGGCCTTATGGCCTGGGGCTGGCCTTTGGTACCGTTGGCTTCGGCGTTATCGCCACCTTCATCACCCTCTATTTTGCGGCGCACAGCTGGCAGGGCGCGGCGTTTACCCTCTCCCTGTTCAGCGTCGGCTTTATCTGCGTCCGCCTGGTGCTGGGAAATACCATTACCCGCTATGGCGGGGTCCCGGTCTCGCTGGTCTGCTTTGTGATCGAGTGTCTTGGCCTGCTGCTGATCTGGCTGGCGCCGTCAGCCTGGGTGGCCGGCGTCGGCGCCTTTCTCACCGGTTCGGGTTTTTCCCTGGTCTTCCCGGCGTTAGGGGTCGAGGCAGTCAAACAGGTGGAAGAGCAAAACCAGGGGACCGCCCTCGGCACCTACTCGGCGTTTCTTGACCTGGCGCTGGGACTCACCGGGCCGCTGGCCGGATGGGTCGCCGGCTTCTACGACCTCGCCACGCTATATCTGTTGGCGGCGATCGTCGTGGTGTTCGCTTTCCTGCTCATTTTACGCGTCCAGCGACAACAGCGAGCCGTCTCAAGGGCGTAATCAGGCCTGGCCCGCGGGTCGCCGCGGGCAAAAAACGAATCGGCAATTGACGACGATTCGGCTTCCATGCCAACATCCTCCTTAGCGTCTGACAACAGATGCAAGGACGGTAGCGGAGAACAACAGAGATCGCACAACGATCCAGCCCGGCGCCGTAGTCCAATCCGAATCACTGACCCACACGGTGAATTCCTGATTCTGGCGGGAAACACAGACATGCACCAAAGTTTTAATCAGCGCGTTCATTTCTATTACTGCGTCCTGGTCGCGCTGAAGATGCACGGAAAGTCGAAAAAATCGGGCGGTATCAGAGGAAAGAATAACTTTCTGCTGAAATGGCTGCGCCGGGCGCAGGATAACAACATTTTCCCGCCCGATATCACCAGCGAAATCGAATGGCTGCGGGGAAAAATCATTCAGGCCGGTTACGACACCGATCTCGAACCGATGCTGGATTTTGTTTACGCCACCGCCAGCCGAGCCGAAGCGCTCAAGAACGCCGAATAAGTCACTGCGCCCGCTGCGGGCGCAGTGACTGTCCATCCCACCGCTTTCCTGAGCGTACCGACCAGACGCGAAAACCCCACTGATGTTTATTCTTTTTGTGACACTGTCACGAAATGGGTTACCGCTGGTCACATTCGGCGGCTGACAGTCGGCCTGTGGCGTTCTATGCTTTGCCCAGTCTTCCCTCACACAGGAACGCGCTATGGCTGACTGGAACCCTTCTTTGTATTTGCAATTTGACGCTGAACGTACCCGCCCCGCGGCCGATCTGCTCTCGCGTATTGCCCATCTGCAGGTTGAACACGTCGTCGACCTTGGCTGCGGGCCGGGAAACAGCACCCGCCTGCTGCGCGCCGCCTGGCCGCTGGCGGCAATCACCGGTATCGATAACTCCCCGGCCATGCTGGCGCAGGCGGCACAGGCCTTACCCGACTGTGAGTTCATCGACGCCGATATTGCCCGCTGGCGGCCTGCGCAACCGGTAGACGTGATCTATGCGAACGCCTCTCTGCAGTGGCTGGCGGATCATGAGACGCTGTTTCCGCATCTGGTGGCGCAGCTGGCAGACAACGGAACGCTGGCCGTGCAAATGCCGGATAACTGGCAGGAACCCTCGCATACCCTGATGCGCCAGGTCGCCAACGAACAAGGATTACCGGACCGCGGACGCCAGCCCTTACTCCCGCCGGACGCCTGGTACGATATGCTGACGCGCCAGGGTTGCGAAGTTGATATCTGGCGCACCACCTATTTTCATCCCCTCGCTTCCCATCAGGCGATAAGCGACTGGCTGCAGGGGACCGGATTGCGTCCCTATCTGGCCGGCCTGGACGAGCAGTCCAGAAGCGCGTTCCTGACACGCTATGTCGAATTGCTGACCGCCCACTATCCGTTACAGTGTAACGGAAAGGTGCTCCTGCGATTCCCCAGGTTGTTTATCGTGGCGCGAAAAATCGACGTTTAACCGAAATGAGCGCGTAAGCGTGACAATGGATAAGGAAAACAGGGCGAAAAATCGTCCTGCTTATCAGGATGAAACATCCTGAACATTGCGATATTCAACCTCTTTCCCGGCATGCGACAGTGATTGCCATCTCAACACCCAATAACGGGAGTCACTGTGGAAAATAACGCTGTTAATCGCAACACCCTGGCCGCCATTGCGCCAAAACTGGCCGAACTGACCGAAACGGTACTGTTTGGTGATATCTGGGCACGCCGCGATCTGTCGCCCCGCGAACGGAGCCTGATTACCCTTTCTGCCCTGACGGCGCTGGGTAAAACCCAGCAGCTGCCGTGGCATATCGCTCTCGGCTATCAAAATGGCCTGAGCCAGGCCGAAATCGTCGAGCTGTTTACCCATCTGGCGTTCTATGCCGGCTGGCCGGCGGCGGCCAGCGCCCTGACCTGTCTGAATGAGCAGGAGACACCATGCCCCTGACTCGCATATCGCTTGGCACGGCCTGGCGTCCCACGGAGTTTGCTCAATTGTCGGCGCTCTTTCATGAGTGTCTGGTGGCGGAGTTCGACGTGCCGTCAGCAGATAAATTTCAGTTTATAGAACAGACCGCCGACGAGCAGCGCATTTATGACCGGTACTACCTCAGCGCCGGGCGCAGCGCCCGCTTCGTGCTGTTTCATATTTTCGCCGGGAAACCGCGCAGCCGGGCGCAGAAACAGGGGCTTTATCGTCGGCTCTGTGCGCGGTTAGACGATGAGATGGCGGTCAGCCCGCAGGACGTGATGGTGGTTATCCAGTTTAACCAGCAGGAGGACTGGAGTTTTAGCGCAGGGAAGATGGCGGATGAATAACGCTGGCGGCGCCGCAAGAGGCGCCGCGTTTCAGGACTATATCATTTGCTACCAGGCACAACAGCGATCGTTCCATGAATCACGATACATGATGTTCCCTTCTGTGTATCTCCAGGTGATCGTCTCATAACGGAAATCAATGTCTTCAAGGTGAGTACTTGTCATTCCGGCCGGATGTAAATTTGGTGTGATTGCCGTAATCTAAATATTCGCCATCGCTATGTTAAAATATTCAATTTCCAGTCCCGCCTCATTTATTCTGTACATTTTTAGCGTTGCCGATTTTAATGTTCGACCTTCACAAAGAGCCCTAAATAACAAAGGTGTTGTTCTGTCAAACTCTTTTTGAATTTTAACCGGTGTATGAAGACGGGTTCCCGTCAGCTTTCCTGTATTATTATCGGTAGGTAACCAAACATGATGATTCACTGCGCGCAATTCGATGGAACCTGTGCGTGTGGGCATCAGGCAAGAACCTATAATAGGCGAATCATTCTCATCAGTTAACCATAAATATGCTGGATTTGACATTACCCCTCCTCTTTCATATCAGTTTTTAACTTTAAACCAAACAACAACGTGAAACCCAATGATTAATAAAATAAAAAGTCCTATTAAGTTAATGGCAATGTCAGGAAAAAGAGAGACTGCAATCATGCTAAATACAATGATTAATAATACAACACCCCACCCCCATAAAAAAAGAATGAACTCTTCCTTTAACCATCTTTTCAAGAAACCCATTCATTCACCTCATTAATTTAATAAGTAATTCAGCAAGTTCATCATCAGAAATAATCATCGGATTTAAATAAGGAACTCCTGTGAGGACAGGTTCGATGAGAAAGTACATCATCTCCAGATGGTTGGCATATAAGGCATTGTAATAAAATGAATTATGCATTTTCAAATTGTCAGCGCTCTTTGCGGCATCCTGAATCAATCCATACACGTTCAATACCACTGCGGTAGCAGTTACACTCCCTTTAAGGACTAATGACCTTGCCCTGTTGATACGCCCATATACAACAGTATTAAACCTGGAAGTCTGGCAAATCATGGTTGCTACTGCCATGATTAAAATCCGATTAGTTAATCCTGCTGATGATAGGTAAACTCCCGCCCCGACAAGCTTCTTGAGAATATATTGAGCTTTTTCTTCTTTTTTTATTTTGAAAGTAGGTTTCTATATATATTTTAACCATTTGGAAAATGATATCACGGTTTTTAACTAACTGCGCCAGCCCTGCAATAAATCTTGTGTCCTCTTGCTTTAACTTAGAGCAAACATCCTGATAATTATCCATTAAGCAGGAAGTATAATACGAAGCACGGGTTATACCATTTCCCATTTGATTCAGTGTATCAATAACATTCTTTTTCACTCCAGAAAATGCTTCATCAAATTTCATGGCCAGAATACGCTCTGCCTCGATAGAGGTAATAATGAAATCCCTATAATACATAATCAGATCCTTCCTTTATTAGATCATTCATTGTTCCTGCACATATTTCTTATGATCATTTGGCCTTTCAATATACTTATAAAATGATGGCCTTGATAGTATTATTGACTTTACTCTTTTTTGTTTAAATTCACTCGCACCCTGCCCGGTTAAAAATATCTCAGTTAGCTATTACTTCGTGCTGTTTCATATTTTCGCCGGGAAACCGCGCAGCCGGGCGCAGAAACAGGGGCTTTATCGTCGACTCTGTGCGCGGTTAGACGATGAGATGGCGGTCAGCCCGCAGGACGTGATGGTGGTTATCCAGTTTAACCAGCGGGAGGACTGGAGTTTTAGCGCAGGGAAGATGGCGGATGAATAACGCCAGCGGCGCCGCAAGAGGCGCCGCGTTTCAGGCTACCAGGCGAGATGATGCACCAGTGAGAGATCCCAGGCCGTAGCCAATAGTGAAAGAAACATAATCAGATTGACCACTGTGTCGAGACGTTTTTCCATCGTTGCTTCTCCTGAGCCGGTTTCCCCTGTTATAGCGGGAAAAGCTTAACAACCTCTTACCGCTTCAGGACCCAAGCGTGATCCTGTAGCGCACATAATCGTCAGCCGGGGTAAACTCATCATACAGATGACGGGCTGGATTATCATGGCGCGTATGCCAGTACAACCGCGACCAGCCTTTGTCTGCCCCTTCGGTTTGCAGCGACTTAATGATTGTTCTGGCAATGCCTTGTCCACGGAAGGCAGGATCGACAAACAGATCCTCCAGATAGCAGATTGGCGTGGTGACCCAGGTTCCCTCGTGAAGAATGCAGATGGCGAACCCCACCACCGTATCATCGACCACAGCCACCCTGCCCAGCACCGGGGAGTTCATGTCCAGCATTCGCTGCCAGGTGCATTCGGTCACCTCTTCCGGCTGCGGGCTGCCATAGAAGCGGGTATAGCCTTCCCAGAGATTAAGCCATTCGGCTTTGTCGTGCGGCCGTATTTCCCGGATATCGATGACCATGCGAGTTTCCTTACAGATGAATGTATTAGCCTGCGAACATTGGCAGGGAAAATGGGTTCAAACCATTATTTTCCTGTGCAGCCACATGTTCAAGCGGCATAGCGGCAATTCTCTCCTTGCAGGGGGCGATTTGGCACTAAAAGGCTTTTTTGCAGCGGAGTGACCGACCGGCTCGATAGCCGTGATAAAAAAGCATGTTGTAACTAATGAAGGGGCTTTAAAACCCGGCCGCAGCCGGGTCAATGACGTCCGCTATCAGCACAAGGGCTGTACAGCATCACGCATACCGCGGGACAGGATAGCATCGAGGTCGGCAGTCACCTGCTCCACCAGCCCCGGGATCTGGCTCAAGTCCTGTTCCCAGTGAGCCTCTACGCTGAGTACCGCACTCACCAGCTCGCGGGTGCTCATCTGGCGATCCCGATGCCGGGCCCACAGCGTCTGGTATCGCGTCAACCATTCGGCATCATCCTGTACCGGATAGCGTTCACCCTCCCGCTCTCCCCGGTAGAAGGCGATCAGTGCTGCCAGCGCAAAAGTCAGCCGCGGCGGCAGTTGCCCACTCTTTTGCTGCCCTGCCAGCAGCTGCGGCAGAATGCGGGTGCGGTATTTGGTCATACCGTTGAGCGCAATCGAGAGCAGCTGATGTTTAATATACGGGTTACGGAAGCGCCCGGTCACGGCGCTGGCAAATGATTCAAGCTCATCGCGCGGCAGATCCAGCACCGGAATAATCTCGTCATAAATCGCTTTTTCGACAAACGCGCAAATCTCCGCATCGTTCATCGCCTCACCCACGGTGTCGATCCCGGCCTGGAAGGCCACCGGCACCAGCGCGGTATGCGCCCCATTGAGGATCGCCACTTTGCGCTCTTTATACGGCTTGATATCGTCCACAATGCGCACATTCAGCGGCAGTTTATCGAGACGCAGCTCGGCCGCCAGCGAGGCAGGCCCCTGGATCACAAACAGGTAGAAATGCTCGGCGGTATCAAGGAAGGCATCTTTATAGCCAGTTTGTGCCTCAAGGGCCGCCACTTCATCACGCGGATAGCCGGTTACGATGCGATCCACCAGCGTTGAACAGAAGGTATTCGCCGAGGTCAGCCAGCGGATAAAGGCCTGCGGCAGCTGCCACTCGGCAGCATAGCGCAGCACCAGCGCCTGCAGCGCCTCGCCGTTATAATCGATCAGTTCGCAGGGAATAATCACCCATCCCTTGTCGGCCGCACCGGCGAAATGTTGGTAGCGCTCAAACAACAGGCGCGTCAGTTTCGCCGGATAGCTGACCGGCGGCGCGTCGTCAAAACGATCCCCGGCATGGTAGCTGATGCCCGCCTCAGTGGTATTGGAGAAGACAAACCGCATCTCCGGGTTATGCGCCAGACGTAAAAAAGCGTCGAAGTCAGCGTAAGCGCTGATCTCCCGGTTGACCGAGCGGATCAGACGCGCGTCGCTCACCGCCTCACCCTTCTCGTTCAGACCGCGAATAATGGTGGTGTAAAGGCCGTCCTGGGTGCTCAGTGAAGGCGGGAAATCCGTCGCAATAGGACGGACGACCACAATGCCCGCATTCAGGTCGGTATGCTCGTTGAGGAGATCTATCTGCCAGTCAACGAATGCGCGCAGGAAGTTGCCTTCACCAAACTGGATGATACGGTCAGGGTACTGCGCGCCGGGGAAATCACGACGGTTTAATGTTTTCACAATGGGTTCCCTCTAATAGTAGTCATACAACCTGAGTAATTGGTCCAATAAGTTATCAGGTTTTTCTACCAGTGAAACCCCGTTTTGATCAAAGCATTCTGCAATAGCGGCCGTCAGGGCAAAAACTTATAGAACAGTGAGGTGGCGGTCATCTCTCCGTCAGGCATCAGCGCATAGCGCGGGATTTCCCCCACTTTTTCCCAGCCACAGCGAACATAGAACTGCTCCGCCCCGCTACCGGCTGCCGTGTCCAGCACCAACACCGTCTTCCCTTCCTGTCGGGCAACATGCTCTAGCTCGCTCATCAGCGCGTTGGCAATCCCCTGGCGGCGGGCATTTTGGTGAACCAAAAGTTTGGCGACATCCGCACGATGGGGCTGGTTTTCCGGTTGGCGGGTAATAAGTTGCACGGTACCGATGGGTTGCTCGCTGGCGTCGAGGGCCACCAGTACGATGCGCTCGCCGGCCGCCACGCTGTCGGCGGTGTGTTGCCAGAAAGTGGTCGCCGTCTGCGCGCTAAAGGGCAGCATAAAACTTACCGAGGCGCCGCCGTTGACGCAGCTTGCCAGGATATCGCTTAATGCCGGGAGGTGGTGCAGAATATCGTCACGCGACAGCGTGCGCAGTGAAAAGGATGTGGTCATGGAAGCTCCCTGTAATTGACCACATCACTATGTTTTTAACCAAAAATTAACACAAGTGGATTCCGTATAGGATTTTCTTATGGTGCGCTTTCGGTTAGCGCTGGCATACAGATGCGATTGCGACCGGTCTGTTTGGCTTTGACCATCTCCTCGTCTGCCGCCATCAGCAATTGGTTAAACAGCTCGGTGATGCGAGCGTGCCCCACCTCGCGCGTCTCCAGCCCCATGCTGATGGTCAGATGGATTGGATTCTGTCCGAGGCCGAAGGGTTGCGACTCCACCCCGTGGCGGATTTTTTCCGCCAGTAAATAGCCCTGCTGGGTACTGTCGACGACCGCCGCCACCGCAAACTCTTCACCGCCAATTCGGGCAACCATCCCCTGCTCGTCCACCAGTTGCCGAACCTGTTGGGCAAACTGGGTCAATACGCAATCGCCACCTTCATGGCCCAGAGCATCATTCACCCGTTTGAAGCCATCGATATCCAGCACCATCACCGTCAGCAGCTTATCGGCGGGCAACGCCTGACGCTTCAGCGCCTCGCTCAGTCCGGAACGGGAATACACCCGGGTCTGAAAATCAAAATCAGCGCGCAGGGCCAGCTGTTTCACCAGCGTGTTAATCGCTTCGACACTGGAAGCGACAATCACCGGGCTAATCAGCATAGCGGCAATGCCGAGACGGGTGGAGAACAGCTGCCACGGCTGCATTCGCGCATCCGGCGAAAAGTGAATTAACGAGTTGGCGACCAGCAATATCTCGCTGATACCGGTGAGAAAGGTTAACAGGCAGGTCAGCGGCAGCGGATAACGAACGGCGCACCAGATCAGGGCCGGCAACGGGAAGGTAATGCTGCCGGCGCCGCCCACCGCCACGCCGAGGGCTATCGACAGCACCAGCGCCAGCGCGGGCAGCAGCTGGCGAAAACGAAAACCGCTTAATGCCGAAGGCAACGTCAGGGTCAGAATAAACGGCAGGATCAGCACCGCTGTCGAGAACTGTTCGCTAAACCAGTCTGCCAGTTGGGGAATAAAGGTGGCGCGTTCAACATCCACCGACCCCAGGGCGCCGACGGCGGCGCACAATAAGGCGGCAAACAAGCAAAAACAGAATAAATTAAGCGCATTAATCGGGCCGGGCATGGAGTCGGCGCGTCGCTTATCCCACAGCACCAGCTGCGCCAGCACCACAATAAAGACAATATTGGAGAAATTAATCAGCAATGAGGCAAAGCCCATCCCCCAGCGCGAAGTGAGTCCGTCATAAACCAGCATTGCCGCAAAACAGACGGCATAAAAATAGCTGCGATTAAGCCAGACATAGCGCGCAAAGATCCCGGCCATCACGGCATTGAGCGGCCAGAAGAATGAGAGCTCCTGCACCAGGCGCAGCATAGCCCCCAGAAAATGCAGTAGTAGCGTTAACGTGAATAATACCAGTGCGTCGCGCACGGGCTGCTCTTCACGAAACAGCGTAAATGACCGAATCGACAGTGAAGACATTCAGTAATTATCCGTCTAATTGTTTCAGGCAATTATTATGTTAATAATTAGTTAGCGGATTATCATAACATGAGAATATTTATCAGGCATACTCCGGCGCCGATCAAATGCAGATTACCGCACAGACGGGCCGTTCATCTGCAGCACCAGCCAGTGATGGATCACCTGCACCACATAGCGCTGCTCCTGCTCGCTCAGCGCGCGGCCGTGGGGAATGGCGTGCCATTTTTCCAGACAGCCGCGGCAGCAGGTGGCGGTCGCATGCTGGGCGATAAATACCGGATGGCCGCGCATCGGCGTCTGCTTACCGTCGTTCATCGGTTCGGCGGGCGCCAGCCGCTGGCGGATAAAATCCGCAGCGTGCTGGTCGATGATCTCCGGCCCCTTATCGAGACAGTATTGCCGCTCTTTGACCCCGAGTCGAAAGCGTGAACGAAACGTCGAACGCGCCAGGCGGGCAAACAACCGATCCTGCTCAACCATCAGAACACCGACCTCCCCATCCGCTGAGTCAGTTTTTCCAGCAGCGCCACGCCGGCCAGCGAGTTCCCGGCGTCGTCAAGCTCCGGGCTCCACACGGCGATCGCCATCTCCTGCGGCACAATCGCCACAACTCCGCCGCCGACGCCCGATTTCGCCGGCAGGCCAACGCGCCAGGCGAATTCACCGGCGTTCTGGTACATGCCACTGGTCATCATCAGGGCATTCACCTGACGGGACTGAATGGGCGCGATAACCGGTGCCTCCAGGTGCGGGGCGATACCGCGATCGGCGAGGAACAGGAAGGTCCGCGCCAGCTCAACGCAGCTCATCTCCAGCGAACAGTAGTGGAAATAGTTCTGCAACACGGTGGCGACGTCGTTATGGAAGTTACCGAAGGATTTCATCAGCCAGGCGATGGCGGCGTTGCGCGCCGAATGCTCGAATTCAGAGCGGGCCACCACCGGATCGTAGGCGATATCGGGCACGCCGCTCAGGCGGCGGACAATCTCCAGCATCCGCTGACGCGGGGCGCTAAGCCGGCTCTGTAGCATGTCGCAGACCACCAGTGCCCCGGCGTTGATAAACGGGTTACGCGGTTTGCCCTGCTCGATCTCCAGCTGCAGAAGGGAGTTAAAGGGCTGGCCGGAGGGATCTTTGCCCACCCGCTGCCAGATCTCCTCTTCCTGATAGTGGTTCATGGCCACCACCAGGCTCAATACCTTGGAGATAGACTGGATGGAAAAACGTTCATGCGCATCGCCGGCGGCAAAATGCTGCCCGTCCACCGTGCTGATCGCGATGCCAAGCTTATCGCCGCTGACGCTGGCCAGCGCCGGAATGTAATCCGCCACTTTACCGCGGCCAATCAGCGGCCTGATTTCTGCCAGAATGGCTTCCAGCATTGCGTTATTGATCACCGCCGCCACATGCAGCTCCTTGCCCACCATCGAAATTTGGTGGGCGAGTATAGCAGAGGTGGGCGACGGTCGTCAGGGGCTAACGTTGATTAGCGACGGTCTTTCCAGACGGTCTGCGCATTACAGAACTCGTGCAGACCAAAATGCGACAGCTCGCGACCAAAACCGCTCTTCTTCACGCCGCCGAAGGCCACGCGGGCGTCGCTGGCGCAGTAGCCGTTGAGAAAGACGCCGCCGCACTCCAGCTCGCGGGCGAAGCGCTGGGCCTGCGCCTCGTCGGTGGTATAGACCGTTGCCGACAGGCCAAACTCGCTGTCGTTGGCGAGGGCCAGCGCATGGTCAGCGTCGCGAGCGGTGGTCAGGGTCGCTACCGGACCAAATAGCTCCTGGCGAAAGCCGGTCATCCCGGCGGTAACATTGCCCAGCACCGTTGGCGCATAGTAGTTGCCCGCCCCTTCGATTTTTTCCGCGCCCAGCAGCAGAGTCGCCCCTTCATCAAGGGTCGCCGTTACCTGCTGGTGCAGTTCATCGCGCAGGTCGAAACGCGCCATCGGCCCGACGTAGTTTTGCTCATCGCGCGGGTCGCCCATCTTCAGCGCCGCGACGGCGTCGACGAATTTGCGGGTGAACGCGTCGGCAATACCGGCTTCGAGGATAAAGCGTTTCGACGCGGCGCACACCTGGCCGCTGTTCTGATAGCGGCCGGTGACGGCGGCCTTCACCGCCTCATCCAGGTCGGCATCGTTGAGCACGATAAAGGGATCGGATCCCCCCAGCTCAAGCACGCATTTCTTCAGCGCCGCTCCCGCCTGGGCGCCAATCGCCTTCCCGGCACGGACGCTGCCGGTGACGGTCACCGCCGCGATGCGGTCGTCATTGATGATCTGCGAAACGCCGTCATTGGTGGCATTCACCCAACCGAACACACCATCAGGCAGGCCGGCGGCGGCAAAAATCTCGCCCAGCAGTCGGGCGCTGCCCATCACGTTCGGGGCATGCTTCAGCAGGTAGCTGTTGCCGGCCAGCAGGATCGGCACCGCGCCGCGCAGCACCTGCCAGACCGGGAAGTTCCACGGCATGACCGCAAGAATGGCGCCCAGCGGACGATACTCAATCACCGCCTGATTATTTTCCACCTGGGTGGCTTCCGTCGCCAGCATCGCCGGGCCGTGCTCGGCGTACCAGTCGCTGAGATTGGCGGATTTCGCCACCTCGCCGCGCGCCTGAGCGATCGGTTTGCCCATCTCGAGGGTGATCATCTGGGCCACCTCTTCCCCGCGGGTGCGCAACGCGGCCCCGATGCGGCGCAGCGCATCAGCGCGCTCGGCGAGCGGCGTTTGACGCCACTGGCGATAGCCTGCCGCGGCGAGAGCGATAGCCGCATCGACCTCGCGTTCGCTGGCCCAGGGCAGCGAGGAGACCACCTCACCGGTAGTCGGGTTGACGGAAACCGCGTGCGTTGCAGATAAATTCATCGTTATTCTCTCTCTCGTTGCTTGCGAAGTAACCGTATTCTGGCTTACCTTTCCATTCATTGAAAATGAATAATATTAAGCAACGCATTCACAAAAGAAGAATAGTATGGACCTGACTCAGCTAGAGATGTTTAACGCTGTCGCCACCACCGGCAGCATTACCCAGGCGGCGCAGAAAGTGCATCGCGTGCCGTCCAACCTCACCACCCGCATCCGCCAGCTGGAGGCAGACCTCGGCGTTGAGCTGTTTATCCGCGAGAACCAGCGCCTGCGCCTCTCGCCTGCGGGACACAGCTTTTTGCGCTACAGCCAGCAGATCCTCGCCCTGGTGGACGAGGCGCGGATGGTGGTGGCGGGCGACGAACCCCAGGGGCTGTTCTCCCTGGGTTCGCTGGAGAGCACCGCGGCGGTACGGATCCCCACCACCCTGGCCCACTTTAATCAGCGCTACCCGAAAATTCACCTGGCGCTCTCCACCGGCCCTTCCGGAACGATGATCGACGGCGTGCTGGAGGGCGCCCTGAGCGCCGCGTTCGTTGACGGCCCGCTAGTGCATCCGGGTCTGGAGGGGCTGCCGGTGTTCCCGGAAGAGATGATGATCGTCGCCCCGTACGGCCACGCGCCCATCGCCCGCGCCAGCGAAGTGAACGGGGCCAACGTTTACGCCTTTCGCGCCAACTGCTCTTACCGCCGGCATTTTGAGAGCTGGTTCCATGCCGACAGAGCGACCCCGGGCAGGATCCACGAGATGGAGTCTTACCACGGGATGCTGGCCTGCGTGATCGCCGGCGCGGGCCTGGCGTTGATCCCGCGCAGTATGCTGGAGAGTATGCCCGGCCATCAGCAGGTTTCCGCCTGGCCGCTGGCCGAAGAGTGGCGCTGGCTAACCACCTGGCTGGTGTGGCGCCGGGGCGCCAAAACCCGCCAGCTGGAGGCGTTTATAGCGCTGCTGAACGAAGATCGGCAAACAGCGGTTTCTCCATAAACACGCTGAGCGGATCGGGCTGATACGGCGCAAACGCGCAGCGGGTCTGGTAGCCGTTGCGCGTGTAGAGGGTGATGGCCGCATGCTGATGGATACCGGTTTCAAGCCGCAGCGTATGACAGTCGCGCTGGCGCGCTTTCGCTTCCAGCGCCGCCAGCAGCTTTTCTCCCAGCTGCTGTCCGCGGTGCTGCGGATCGATATAGACCCGCTTCATCTCGCCAAAACCTTCTTCACTGAGGACGATAGCCCCGCAGCCAACCGCCTCGCCCTGCGGGCTGCGGATGACCAGGGCGATCACCGTCTGCGGCGGCAGCTGGCTGAGGTCCAGCAAATGGTTGCTCTCTGCCGGATAGAGTGTCTCCTGCCAGGCGTCGAGGGCGGCAATCAGGGCGGTAAATTCGGCGTCGGTGGGGGCGATGTCGGTAACGGTATACATAGGTGAACTCCTTTTTTTACGCCACTGTAGCGCGGCCTCGGCCCGTTTCCGCCATAGCATTAACTTATATTGCTGCCCACCTCTTGCGCTAACTCACTGAAACACAGTAATTTTATCTCCTGCCGTTCGTACTTGAGATCTGAATATGCACACCAAAGCCCGTAAAGTGATGATTATTGGCGCCGGCAATGTCGGCGCGTCGGCGGCCTACGCCCTGCTCAACCAGAGCATTTGCGAGGAACTGATCCTCGTCGACCTTAACCAACAGCGCGCCGAGGCCCATGCCCAGGATCTCAGCGATGCCGCGGCCTATCTGCCAGGGATGATGACCATCTCCACCCGGGAAGCCAGCGACTGCGCTGATGTCGATATCGCGGTGATCACCGTTTCCGGCGGTGCGCTGCGCCCCGGTCAGAGTCGGCTGGATGAACTGACCACGACGGCGAAGATTGTGAAAAGTATTGTGCCGACGATGATGGCCAACGGGTTTAACGGCATCTTTCTGGTGGCCACCAACCCCTGCGACATCATCACCTGGCAGGTATGGCAGCTCTCCGGCCTGCCGCGCAGTCAGGTGCTGGGCACCGGCGTCTGGCTGGATACCACCCGCCTGCGTCGCCTGCTGGCGCAGGAACTGGATATTGGCGCCCAAAGCATCGACGCCTTTATCCTCGGCGAGCATGGCGATACCCAGTTTCCGGTATGGTCACACTCCTCGGTGTATGGCTCACCGATCGCCGACCTCTATCAGCAACGTACCGGCCGGCCGCTCGACCGCGAGGCAATGGCCGAAAAAGTACGAAAACTGGGGTTTGAGATCTACGCGGGCAAAGGCTGCACCGAATATGGCGTGGCAGGCACCATCGCCGAGATCTGCCGCAATATCTTCACCGGCAGCCACCGTGCGCTGGCAGTCTCCTGCATTCTTGACGGTGAGTACGGCGTCAGCGGCGCGGCGGCTGGGGTGCCGGCGGTGCTGGCCCAGGGTGGCGTGGAGCAGATTATTGAACTGCAGCTGGCCGCCGAGGAGCAGGCGAAGTTCAGCCAGTCGATGGCGGTGATTAAGGCCAATATCGCCCGTCTGCCCTGATGGCAGCCTGCGAGTCAGTCGGCAATGATCAGCTGCGGGGAAAGGGTCACCAGTGCCTCGCGGGTCGCCTCCGGCAGATGGGCGTCGGTGACGATATCGGTCAACGACTCCAGCGGGGCAATATTGAACAGTGACCAGGCGCCGTATTTGGAGCTGTCCGCCAGCAGGATGCGCCGCCGGGCATTAGCCATCAGATCACGTTTCAGGGCAGCCTTCTCCTCCGTCGGGGCGGTGATCCCCTTCTCGAGGTCCCAGCCGTTGCAACTGACGAAGGCAAGGTCCGGCCAGATGGTCTGCAGCAGGCGGCGGCCGTGATCGCCGATGCACGACTGGCTGCTGTCATCGATGCGCCCACCGATAATCGTCACTTCTATCTGCTTAAATTCCGACAAAAACAGCGCGATATGTAAATCGCTGGTGATCACCCGCAGCGGCAGATGGGTGATCTGCCGCGCCAGCTCAATCATGGTGGTGCCGGCGTCAAGCACAATCGCGTCGCCGGCTTTCACCAGCGCGGCCGCCGCGCTGGCGATAGCCTGCTTTTCCAGCGGACTGCGCTGGGCTTTCTCCAGCGTCGTCGGCTGGGAAGGAATAAACCGGTTCAGCGTCACCCCGCCGTGCGTGCGGCTGATCACCCCTTCCTGATCGAGTTTGATCAGGTCGCGGCGAATGGTGGCCGGCGAGGCGTTGGTCGCCGCCACCAGCTGGTCGACTGTCACCAGATTATGGCTTTTCAGGAAGTCCATAATCTGCTCTAACCGGTTATATCCCTTCATGTTATTCCTGCGCGATGTGCATGGCGAGCTCAATGGAGGTTGCCATGCTCTCAGACTTCGCTTTACCTGTCCAGGCAATATCAAACGCGGTGCCATGATCCGCTGAGGTGCGGATAAACGGCAGCCCGGCGGTAATATTCACCCCATCATAGAACCCGAGCAGCTTCAGCGGAATATGCCCCTGATCGTGATACATCGCCACCACCATGTCGTACATGCCTTCGTGACACTGCATAAATACGGTGTCCGGCGGACAGGGGCCGGTGACCTCCACTCCCTGCGCGCGCATGGCGGCGACCGCGGGGGCGACGATGCGGATCTCTTCATCGCCAAACAGGCCGTTCTCCCCAGCGTGCGGATTAACACCGGCAACCGCAATGCGCGGACGTTGATAGCCGACCCGGCGCAAAAACCGATCCGCCACGCCAATCACCGTCTCGATTCGCGGCTGGTTGAGGGTATCGAGGAACTGGCGCAGGGCGATATGGGTGGTGATATGGATAACCTTGAGCTTCTCGGTATAGAGCACCATGGCGTAATCGGTGGTCTGCGTCAGGTGGGCCAGCAGTTCGGTATGGCCGGGGAAAGCGTGCCCGGCGAGATGCAGCGCCTCTTTATTTAGCGGTGCGGTCGCGATGGCCGCGACCGCGCCGTCCAGCGCCAGCGCGGTCGCCCGCCTGATGCAGCGAAACGCGAGGTCCCCCGCCTGGGCCTGAACTTCGCCAGGGCGCAGTCCCTGCGGGTCGCTGAGCGGTTCATCAATGACGTTGATGGTCGCTGGGGAAAAACGCGCCTCGGCGGGATGGTCAATGATGCGCAGCTCCGCCCGCGGCGTAATATTCAGCGCCAGGATCCGCCGCAGCGTCTGCGCGCAGCCCACCACCACCACCGGCGCGCCGCTCAGCGCCCCTTCGGCGAGGGATTTGATAATAATCTCCGGACCAATCCCTGCCGGGTCGCCCATTGTCACTGCAATCATGTTAGACACTCAGTTTCTCCTCAATAAAATTCACAACATTTAACAGCGTAGTGTCGGTGCCGAATCCCCCTGCTTTGGTCATCACCGGTCGCGACCAGCGACCGCCGAGAAAGTGCCCGTAAGGCACACACTGCGCCACCCGCCCACGGATCTGAAATCCGGTGGCGCCGAGCGCGTGCGCGACGGCGATGGCCACATCGCCGCCAGAGAGGTACAGGGCGCCCGGTGGGCACAGCGCCACCGCCTGCACCGTGACGTCGGCAAGCCAGGCGCAGATGTGCTCCCCGTAGGCCGCACGGCTGAGGCCATGTTCGCGACACTGGGCTTCAATCCCGTGCCGGGCGGCGTTATTCGGGCGAGTTGTCACCACGCAGTGATGACCCTCACGCAGCACCTCGGCGATCCGCGAGGCTTCCTCCTTCGGCGATCCGCTAAAGGCCTGTTCGACATCAATTTCAATCTTCATCACCCGGGAATGCGCCTGCAGCGCAGCGACCTGGCGCTGCGCCATCTCGCTCATCGAACCAACCAGCGCCAGTAGCGGCCCCTGCTCGCTGCGGCGCAGGCGGCGCGCCAGCGCCTCGCAAAGTCCCGCCGAGCCGACCAGCAGGGTCTCCCGCGCATGGGGCGCGACGGCGTCGATCACCTGGTCCAGATGGCGGTCTTCCCAGGCGTCGACAATCAACACTCGCTTCTCCTCGCCCGCCGTCGCTAATGCCGCCGGAAGCTGGGCAGCGCTCAACGTCAGACAGGGAAGATGGCTCTGCATGGCGATAATTTCGCTAATCTCCGCCCGGCTCACGGGCGTTTTCGGATCGCTGGCAAATTCGGTCTGATCGAGGGCCACCCCATGCACATAGCAGCGCCCGTCCCGGGTATGCCTTCCTGCCGCCGGATACGCCGGGGCCACCACCGCCAGCCGGCAGCCTTGCGCCGCCATCATTGCCTCCAGTTCGCCGCCGGGGTTGCCGCGTAGCGTGGAGTCAATCTTCTTTACCTGCCAGTGCGGGACGAATCTTGCCGCGCCGCGCAGCAGACCGGTGACCTTGTCCGCGGCGGCGGCGGCGCTCATTGCCCGGCTGTCGCTGTTGAGAATTAGCGCCCGAGCGGTTGATGGCTGCCCGGCGCTGAAGGCCACTTCCACCGACATGCCCGCCTCCGCCAGGCTGACGCCGGCGTCATTGGCTCCCGTAAAGTCATCTGCCAGCACCAGCACCTGGTTATTACCGTCGTTCATTGTTCTGCCTTGTGGTCGATGAAAACCTGAAACTGATTATATTCAATCATATTTGATTAAATGTGAGCAAGCTCAAGTTATTAAACTGCCGTATAAATTATAACTTTTCCCCACCAGACGAGTGACTAGATTCATGAATGATTGAATTCAATCAATTACTACCAAGGAGAAACGCGTGGCGACGATACACAGCACAATCATTAGCGGGGCGGGCGCCTCAACGGCCCTGCTCCCGCTGTTGTCAGGTAAAACCCGCATCCTGCTGGTGACCGACCAGAACGTTGGCGCGCTGGAAGCGACCCAGGCGATCCATCGCCTGCTGGCGGCCGAAGGGCGTCAGGTTGAGGTCATTGACACGGTACCGGCAGAGCCCAGCCATCACGATGTGGCACAGATTGTCAGCCAGCTGGGTGCCAGCCAGCCCCAGATGATCGTGGGCATCGGCGGGGGAAGCGTGCTGGATGTGGCGAAACTGCTCTCGGTGCTCCTGCATCCTGAGGCGCCCTCTCTGACGGCCCTGCTGGCAGGCGAGTTGCCGCAACGACGGATTAGCTCATTGTTGATCCCGGCCACCGCCGGCACCGGCTCCGAAGCGACGCCGAACGCCATTCTGGCGATCCCCGAGCAGCAGACCAAAGTGGGGATCATCTCCCCGGTGCTGCTGCCGGACTATGTCGCCCTGCTGCCCGAGCTGACCACCAGCATGCCGGCCAGCATCGCGGCGTCGACCGGCATCGATGCCCTGTGTCATCTGCTGGAATGCTTTACCTCCACCGTCGCCAACCCGGTAAGCGACAACGCGGCGTTAATCGGTTTACACAAGCTGGTGCGGCATATCGAACGTTCGGTGGATCAGCCGCAGGATCTGACGGCGAAGCTGGAGATGCTCTGGGCCTCGTGGTACGGCGGCGCGGCAATCAACCATGCCGGCACCCATCTGGTGCATGCGCTCTCCTATCCGCTTGGCGGTACCTGGCACCTGCCGCACGGGGTGGCTAATGCCATTCTGCTGGCGCCCTGCATGCGGGTGGTCCGCCCCCACGCGGTGGCAAAATTCGCTCAGGTCTGGGATCTGATCCCCGATGCAGATCGCACGCTCAGCGAGGAAGAGAAATCCCATGCGCTGGTCGCGTGGCTGGCGGCGCTGGTGAAACGACTGCCTCTGCCGGACAACCTTGCCGCGCTCGGCGTGCCCAGGGAGAGCATCCCTGCTCTCAGCGCAGCGGCGCAAAACGTCAAGCGCCTGATGAATAACGCCCCCTGCAGCGTCAGCCGCGAAGAGATTGCGGCTATCTATCAAACGCTGTTTCCAGAACATGCATAACAGGAGAAAGAAAATGAGGAGAGCTATTAGCGGCGTACTCACCGCCATCGTCACCCCCTTTACCGCCGAGGGAGCCCTTGACCTGCCAGCGCTACGCCAGCAGGTGCAGCGTCAGCTCGCCGCGGGCAACGGTATTTTCTGCGGCGGCACCAACGGCGAGTTTTTTGTCCTCAATGAGGAAGAGAAGATCGCCGTCGCCAGAACCTGCGTGGAAGAAGCCGCCGGACGCGCGCCGGTGGTGGCGCATATCGGGGAGATATCCACCCGCGAGACTCGCCGGCTGGGCCAGCAGATCGCCCGACTCGGGGTTGACGCAGTATCGGCCATTACCCCGTGGTTCGTACCCTTGAAGCAGGAGGAGCTGATTAACCACTATACGGCGATCGCCGACGCGCTGAGCGTCCCGCTCTTTCTTTACAACATTCCCGCCCGCACCGGGAACACCATTGCCCCGGAGACGGCGCGCCAGCTGGCTCGGCACGAGAATATCGTCGGCATTAAGGACAGCGCCGGCAGCTACGACAGCCTGAAAGGCTTTCTTGACGCCGTGCGCGACATTGACGGTTTCGACGTGCTGAACGGGCCGGACTCGCTTATCCATCAGGGGTATGTCGATGGCTGCTCGGCCTGCATTTCAGGGCTTGCCAACGTCGCCCCCGCGGAAATCAACGCGATCTGGTCGCTGTTTCACGCCGGGGATATCGCCGGATCGCGCCAGGCGCAGGAGCGCGTGACGGGCCTGCGCACTGACCTTTACAACGTCGCGTTCTCACCCGCGGCAGTGAAAAAAGCCCTGCAGCTGATGGGCCATGAGGTGGGCGATAGCCGCTACGCGGTGCAGTTTAGCGACGAACAGCTGCAGCAGATACGCGACATCATTGCCCGTTATTTAGCGTAATACCCACTGCGCTTGGTTAATAAAACGGACCGGGTACAGCCGTACCCAGGATTCGTATGCCCAGAGAGAGGCTAAGATGAATCATTTTACCGCTGAAGATACCTTTATTATTGTCGGCATCGTCATTGCTTATATTCTGTTTACCACCTGGCTGACATTTCGCATTCGTAGTAAAAATTCCGGGGATTTTATGGAAGGCTCGCGCGCCATGCCGGCCTTTATTGTCGGTATATTACTGATGTCAGAATATATCGGCGCCAAATCGACCATCGGTACCGCTCAGGCCGCCTTTGAAAGCGGGATTGCCGCCTCGTGGTCCGTGCTGGGGGCAGCCATCGGCTTTCCGCTGTTCGGTTTAATCCTGGTGAAACGCATCTATAACACCGGAAAAATCACCATTTCCGGCGCCATCGCTGAAAAATATGGCACCAGTACCAAAAATATTATCTCCCTGATTATGATTTATGCGCTGCTGCTGGTTAACGTGGGCAATTACGTCAGCGGTGCCGCAGCCATCTCCACCGTATTAAAGGTGAATTTACCGGTAGCCGCCTTTATTACCGCTATCGTCAGCACTTTTTATTTCGCCTTCGGCGGCATGAAGGGTGTCGCCTGGGTCACCATGTTACACAGCGCGTTAAAATATGTGGGTCTGCTGATCATTCTGGGTTTTGCGCTGTCCAAAACCGGCGGCTTCTCGCCGATGATTGAGAAGATGCCGGATTATTACTGGACGTGGGATGGTAACATTGGCGCTGGCACCATCTTTGCGTGGCTCATCGGTACCGTCGGCTCTATTTTTTGCACCCAGTTTGTCATTCAGGCCATTAGCTCAACCAAAAACGTCCAGTCCGCGAAACGCTCCACCTGGATCGCCTTCTTTTTCTGCCTGCCTATCGCCTTTGCCATCGCCATTATCGGCGTCGCGGCGAAATACCTGCATCCGGAAATCAATAGTTTGTACGCCCTGCCGGTGTTTCTGCAGGACATGAACCCGTGGCTGGCAGGTCTGGTGACAACGTCACTTGTTGCATCGATTTTCGTCAGCGTAAGTACCGTGGCCCTGGCCATTGCCTCGCTGGTAGTGAAGGATTTTTACGTACCATGGCGCAACCCAACCCCGGACCAGGAGTTCAGAGCCACGCGCTGGGCGTCGCTCATTATCGGCTTCCTGCCGCTGATTTTTGTGCTGCTGGTACCGGAGGTGCTGAAACTCTCCTTCTTTACTCGCGCCATTCGCCTTTCGATTACCGTGGTGGCGATCATTGCCTTCTACGCGCCCTTCTTCAAAAGCACCCGTGGCGCGAATGCAGGTCTGATCGGCGCCTGTGTGGTGACGTCCGCCTGGTATTTACTCGGCGACCCGTTCGGTATCAACAACATGTATGTCGCCCTGGCGACCCCGGCCATCATCATGGTGATTGACCGCCTGATCCCGAATAAATCACAACCATCCCCCGCCCCAGTTGAGCAACGTGGAGTATAAAATATGACCGTAATTCCTCCTTTTGACGGCGTCATTCGCCAGCACCAGCAAGATGAACACATCGCATGGGCAATGCTCCCCAGCGCCTGCCCGCAAAATCATGCCGCCAATCTGCTGCCGCTGGATGATGGCAGTCTGATGTGCGTCTGGTTCGGCGGCTCCCAGGAGGGAAAAGCCGATATTTCTATCTGGGGATCGCGGTTAGCCCCCGGCAGTGATCGCTGGAGTGAGGCGGTTAAGCTATCTGATGACCCAGACCGCTCGGAACAAAACCCGGTGCTGTTTCAGGCGCCCGATAACGTGCTGTGGCTGTTGTGGACAGCGCAATTTGCCGGAAACCAGGATACCGCCATTGTGCGTTACCGCCTCTCCCACGATGGCGGACGAAGCTGGGGGCCCATCGATACGCTGCTGGATCAGCCGGGTACTTTTATTCGCCAGCCGATAAGCGTTATGCCTGACGGCAACTGGCTGCTGCCGGTCTTTTACTGCCGAACCGAACCCGGCGAGAAATGGGTGGGTAACAATGACGTCAGCGCGGTGAAGATCTCTTCAGACTGCGGCAAAAGCTGGCGTGACGTGGCGGTCCCGGAGAGCCTGGGCTGTGTCCATATGAGTATCACTCCGCTTCCCGACGGCAGACTGGCGGCCTTCTTTCGCAGCCGCTGGGCGGACCATATCTGGTTCAGCCAGTCCAGCGACCAGGGAGAGAGCTGGTCGGCGCCGGTACCGACGACGCTTCCGAACAATAACTCATCAATCCAGGCAACCACTCTGGACAATGGCGAACTGGCGCTGGTGTTCAATAATATGAGCGCCGCCGGCGCCACGGAACGCCGCGCCTCGCTGTATGATGAAATTGCTGACGAGGATGGCCGTAAGGAGCCGGAAGCAACCGAGAAAAGCGCCTTCTGGGGCGCACCGCGCGCGCCGATGACCGTCGCTATATCAGCCGATGGCGGTGTCACCTGGCCGTGGCTGCGCAATCTCGATGAGGGCGATGGTTACTGTATGACCAACAATTCTGAGCAGAAGCTGAATCGGGAGTTCTCCTACCCCAGTATCAAACAGGGAGAAGACGGTAATTTGCATATCGCCTACACCTGGTACCGCCAGGCGATCAAGTATGTTCGCGTCTCGCCGCAGTGGGTAAAAGGAGAAAACGCATGATTATCGGTAATCTGCAGGCGCTGCAGCAGGCTGGTCTGCCGCCGGCGTTAAAGCAGCTATTGAGCAGCGAGGCCTGTTCGCTGGCCGCGCTCAGCGCCAGAGAGGATGGCCGCTTCCAGCCCGACGGCGCGTCGTGGTTCTGCACCCTCAGTGTGGCGCAAACGCAGCCTGCGGCCGAGCGGCACACGGAATATCATCGCCAGTGGGCGGATATTCAGGTCATCCTGGCTGGCGAGGAGCGGATCCAGGCGGGCATGGCTCCCGCGATGCGGCCAGAAGATAATGAGCTTAAGCCCGACCTCTATATATGTCAGCCGGCCCCGGAGAGTGTTTCTATTCTGCTGCGTCCCGGCGACTTCGCGGTCTTTTACCCCGGCGAACCGCACCAGGCGCTGTGTGCGGTTTCGACGCCAGCGCCAGTCAGAAAGGCGGTATTCAAGATCCCGGCAGCGATGCTGGAGGCGCAATGAAGCGGGCAATGGTGACCGGGGCCAGTTCCGGGATCGGCGCCGCGGTGGTGAGGCAGTTGCTGGCGGACGGCTGGCAGGTTGTCGGTCTGAGCCGTTCGCTGCCGCCCTTTTCACAGCCGAACTTTCGCCATCTGATGGTCGACGTCAGCCAACGCAGCGCGCTGCTGGCGGCGCTGGAGCAGATTGAGCCTCCTCAGGCCATCATCCACGCCGCGGGTTCAATGGCGGCAGCCACCCTGGGCAATCTGGACCCTCAGCGCAGCGAGTCGCTGTGGCGTTTACACGTCGATGCGGCTCAGACATTGGTCAATCACTTCGCCCCGACCATGGGATCGGGCGGGAGGATCGTTCTGCTGGGAAGCCGTACGTCACGAGGCGCCGCTGGTCGCTCGCAGTATGCGGCCACCAAAGCCGCGCTGGTCGCTCTCGCCAGGAGCTGGGCGGCAGAACTGGCGCCTGCCGGGGTGACGGTCAACGTCGTGGCCCCCGGGGCAACCGATACGCCGATGCTTCATCAGCCAGGCAGAGAAAGTTCCCCGCCGCGGCTTCCGCCGCTTGGGCGACTCATTACTCCGCAGGAAGTGGTCTCTCTGGTGAGCTGGTTGCTGAGCGAGGGCGCATCGGCGATGACCGGACAGGAGCTGGTGATGTGTGGCGGCGCATCGCTGGGCTGATGCTATGTCGCCCCAGGGAGCGGAAGTAGATTGCCGCTCTCCGGGGCGACGCGGGGCCATGATTAACGCAGGTAAACCGTTCCGCGCAGATAGGTGGTGGCCTGGCCGCTAATCAGCACCCTGTCGCCCTGCCACTGGCAGCGCAGGTCGCCGCCGCGGGCGGAGACCTGGCGCGCCATCATGGTGGTTTTCCCCAGCTTTTCGCCCCACCAGGGGATCAGCATGCTGTGGGCGGAGCCGGTCACCGGATCCTCTGGCACCCCTTCTCCCGGGCAGAAGAAGCGGCTGACAAAGTCATACTCCTCATCCGGTGCGCTGACGCAGATCATTTTGCCGAGCTTCTGCAGACGTGCCATATCGGTCTGCACCGCTTCAACCTGCTGGCGATCCGCCAGCACGACCAGATAATCACGCCCTTCCCGCACCTCGACGGCGGACTCAAGTCCCAGTCCGGCCAGCAGGTCCGCCGGCGGGTTGTCCACCGGGGTGGTCGACCACGCCGGGAAGTCGAGCGTCAGCCAGTCGCCGCTGCGGGTCACCAGCAGTTCACCGACAAAACGGGTGCTGAAGGTAATCGTCGCCGAGGGATGGTCAAGATACTCGAAAATAACATGCGCCGTCGCCAGGGTGGCGTGGCCGCAGAGGTTGATCTCGCCCAGCGTGGTAAACCAGCGCAGCTCATAGCCCTCGTCGGTGTGGACGAAAAACGCCGTTTCGGACTGGTTATGCTGTTGGGCCATTTTCAGCAATACATCGTCCGCTAACCACTCGCTGAGCGGGCAAACGGCCGCGGCATTACCGCCAAAGTTTTTATCGCTGAAGGCATCGACCAGATAAAATTGAATTTCCTGCATACACTGTCCTTACTTTTTTTACTTTCCTTCAACATGACATAAAAGCGCTCCCCTGACACTATCCATAGCAAAATTAATTGCTTAACCGCTGCCAGCCACTTGCAGCGAAATGAGATGAAGATCACAAAATGATTGTCTTTTCGCCAGTAATCGTTTTAAGATCACCGTCACATCTTCCCTTGAATCACCCATCCAGAGCTTATGACTACGAATACGGTCTCACGCAAGGTAGCGTGGCTACGTGTCGTGACGTTGGCCATCGCCGCGTTTATTTTTAACACCACAGAATTCGCCCCTGTCGGTCTGCTGTCCGATATTGCCGGCAGCTTCGGCATGGAAACCGCCCAGGTGGGTATGATGCTCACCATTTATGCATGGGTGGTGGCGCTGATGTCGCTGCCGTTTATGCTGCTGACCAGCAAAATGGAGCGCCGGCGTCTGCTCATCGGCCTGTTTATTCTGTTTATCGCCAGCCACGTTCTGTCGTTTTTTGCGTGGAGTTTTGACGTCCTGGTAATTAGTCGCATTGGCATCGCTTTTGCGCATGCGGTTTTCTGGTCGATTACCTCAGCGCTGGCCATCCGCATGGCGCCGCCTGGTAAACGGGCACAGGCGCTGAGCCTGATCGCCACCGGTACAGCCCTGGCGATGGTGTTCGGTATTCCGATTGGCCGCATCATCGGACAGTATTTTGGCTGGCGAATGACCTTCCTGGCGATTGGCCTGGGCGCGTTAGCCACCCTTGCCTGTCTGGTGAAACTGCTGCCGACGCTACCGAGCGAACATTCTGGCTCGCTGAAAAGCCTGCCGGTGCTGTTCCGCCGTCCGGCGCTGGTCAGTGTTTATATTCTGACCGTGGTGGTGGTGACCGCCCACTATACCGCCTACAGCTATATCGAACCCTTTGTCCAGACGGTGGCGGGCCTGAGCGGCAACTTTGCTACCGTGCTGCTGTTGATCCTCGGCGGGGCCGGTATTATCGGCAGCATTCTGTTCGGTAAGCTCGGCAACCAGCACGCTTCCGGGCTGATTAGCATCGCTATCGTCCTGCTGCTGGCCTGCCTGCTGTTGCTCCTGCCTGCCTCGGACAATGCACATCATCTGATGCTGCTCAGTATCTTCTGGGGCGTGGCGATCATGATTATCGGCCTCGGTATGCAGGTAAAAGTGCTGGCTTCCGCGCCGGATGCCACCGACGTCGCCATGTCCCTGTTCTCGGGCATCTTTAATATTGGTATTGGCGCTGGCGCGCTGGTGGGCAGCCAGGTGAGTCTGCATCTGTCGATGGCTTCCATCGGCTACATCGGCGCCATCCCGGCGCTGGCTGCGCTGGTATGGTCTCTGATGATCTTCCGCCGCTGGCCGGTATCGCTGGAAGACCATCAACCGCACCACTCCTGAGTGACCGCGATAAAAAAGCCTGCCGGCATGGCTACCGGCAGGCTGTTGTCTCTCATCCCATCCGGGGCGATCAGGGGTGCCAGGTCGAAATGATCTCAAGCACGCCATTAATAATAAACTGCACGCCCATACAGACCAGCAGGAAGCCCATCAGTCGCGAAATGGCCTCGATGCCGCCTTTGCCTACCAGACGCATAATCGCGCCGGAACTGCGCAGGCAAGCCCACAGAATCACCCCTAACAGCAAAAAGATGATCGGCGGCGCTGCCAGCACCACCCACTCCGGGAAGTCCACGCCATGCTTAACGGTCGAGGCGGAGCTAATAATCATCGCGATGGTGCCCGGACCGGCAGTGCTTGGCATCGCCAGCGGCACAAAGGCGATATTGGCGGTCGGTTCATCCTGCAGTTCTTCCGATTTGATCTTCGCTTCCATCGAATCGTGGGCTTTTTGCTGGGGGAACAGCATGCGGAAACCGATAAAGGCCACAATCAATCCCCCGGCGATACGCAGCCCAGGTATTGATATGCCGAATGTATTCATCACCACCTGACCGGCATACCACGACACCATCAGAATGGCGAACACATACACCGATGCCATCAACGCCTGCTTGTTCCGCTCGGCGTTGTTCATATTGCCCGCCAGGCCGAGGAACAGCGCCACGGTTGTGAGTGGGTTTGCCAGCGGTAAAAGCACCGCCAGGCCAAGCCCTATTGCTTTAAACAAATCGAACATAGTTAATTAAAGTCCCGTTAATATTCATTTTTTAAGTATTGTTTCGTTCCGTGAGTATACCGGCTTCGACACTTTCGCCGCCAGCCTGCTGATAAACCACTTCCGCTAAAAATTAACAAGCGTTAGAAAAACCATAAACAGTGACCCACGTCGGATTTTTTTATTTTAGCAAATCGTGGCATCGGCCAATTCATAATGTTGACTTATGATTGCCTGGGCAATAGTATCACTTGCAACTAATTAATTGCCTGGGCAATCATCATGAAAAGTACCAGCGACCTGTTTAATGAAATGATCCCGTTGGGCCGCTTGATCCAGATGGTTAACCAGAAAAAAGATCGCCTGCTCAACGACTACCTCTCACCCATGGATATTACCGCGACCCAGTTTCGCGTGCTCTGTTCCATTCGTTGCGAGGTATGTATTACCCCCGTTGAGCTGAAAACCGTGCTTTCCGTCGACCCGGGCGCGATGACGCGTATGCTCGACCGCCTGGCGTGCAAAGGCTGGATTGAACGGTTACCCAACCCCGCTGACAAGCGCGGCGTGCTGGTGCAGTTGACACCGGACGGCGCAGCCCTTTGCGAGCAGTGTCATCAGGTTGTGGGTCAGAAGTTACACCAGGAGTTAACAAAAAATCTGTCGGCGGACGAAGTCGTCGCGCTTGAGCAACTACTCAAGAAGGTCCTGCCGTAAAATAAGAAGAGGTAAGATGATGTCCAGACGTAATAATGACGCCATCACTATCCATAGTATTTTGTCGTGGATCGAGGATAACCTGGAATCGCCCCTGTCGCTGGAAAAAGTGTCTGAGCGTTCAGGTTACTCCAAGTGGCACCTGCAACGAATGTTTAAGAAAGAGACCGGCCATTCCCTCGGCCAGTACATCCGCAGCCGCAAGCTGACGGAGATTGCGCAAAAGCTCAAGCAGAGCAATGAGCCCATTTTGTACCTGGCGGAACGCTACGGTTTCGAGTCGCAGCAGACCCTGACGCGAACGTTCAAGAACTATTTCGATGTTCCGCCCCACAAGTATCGCATAACGAATGTACCTGGCGAATCCCGCTATCTGCATCCGCTAAATAACTGATGTTAATCGCCTGTATTATCAAAGACGTATTGAGGAAATCATGAAATTATTCGCTATCGCAGCTATCGTACTCCTGTCGCTGGTCTCCAGCCTCAGCTATGCGGAGCAAAACACCACGCCGGTGCGTCAAAACCAGCGTGATACAATGATTATCCCTTCGGAACATAACGATTCGCCATTTGATTTCAATCATATGGCGGCTGGCAGTGATAAATCCGACGAACTGGGCGTGCCGTACTACCAGCAGCACGACCTGTGATGCCATTACACGCATAATTGTGTAGCCCCTTCTTCGGGGCTTTTTTTTTATCCGCGCGCTATACCCGGCCGCACCAGACGTAAGCCGAAGACGTTAATATAGAGCCCGGCCATAATCAGTACCGCCCCGGTGAGCTGCAGCCCGCTCAGCGTCTCCCCCAGAAGCAGCGCAGCGCTGGCCATCCCCACCACCGGCACCAGCAGCGACAGCGGCGCCACCCGCCAGGTCTCATAGCGCCCCAGCAGCGATCCCCAGATACCATAGCCGACGATAGTGGCGATAAACGCCAGATAGAGCAGCGACAGTATCGTCAGCAGATCGATGTGTTGCAGACTCGCCAGCATGGTCTGAGGGCCATCAATCAGCCATGAGGCCAGCATAAACGGCAGCACCGGGATCAACGCGCTCCACACCACCAGCGACATAATGGGCGGCCGGGCGGCATGCGACATGATTTTCTTGTTGAAGATATTACCGCAGGCCCAGCTGAGCGCTGCCGCCAGGGTCAGCATAAAGCCCACCAGCGGCACATGCTCCCCGCCGAGGCTGCCCTCCACCAGCACCAGCACGCCAAAGATCGCCAGCGCGATCCCCGCCAGCTGCTTGCCCTGCAGACGTTCGCCAAAGACGAAGGCGCCGAGAATAATGGTAAAGAAGGCTTGCGCCTGCAGTACCAGCGAAGCCAGCCCGGCAGGCATACCCAGGCCAATAGCGCAGAACAGAAAGGCAAACTGACCAAAGCTAATGGTCAGGCCATAACCCAGCAGCAGGCGCAGCGGGATGGCAGGCCGGGACACAAACAGCAGCGCCGGGAAGGCGACCAACATAAAGCGCAGCCCCGCCAGCATCAGCGGCGGCATATTGTGTAATCCCAGCTTAATCACCACAAAGTTAAGCCCCCACACCACCACTACCAGCAGCGCCAGCAGTCCATCTTTCCTCGTCATACCCTGCCTCTGTCGTTATTAGAATTTTTGTGAACAAAATCAAAGTAACCAAAAAGCGGCCGCCAGGATAGATCATTATTTTTGGCAGGCCAGGAAGTGCGCCCGGCGACCGGGCTGACCTGTACAAGGCGTAATGAGCATGTTATTTGTGATCGAAGACATAAAATTATAACAACATGACAGGCAAGGAAATCATGATCACCACTCTCAGGCGCTCCACCATCGCGCTGCTGGCATCGTCGTTACTGCTAACTATTGGCCGCGGGGCCACACTGCCGTTTATGACTATCTACCTCACCCGACGTTATCAGCTGGATGTCGATGTGATTGGCTACGCGTTGTCGCTGGCGCTGGTGGTCGGCGTGCTGTTCAGTATGGGCTTTGGCATCCTCGCGGATAAGTTCGACAAAAAGCGCTATATGGTGTGGTCAGTGCTGGTGTTTATTCTGGGATTTAGCGCGATACCGCTGGTCAATAACGCTATCCTGGTGGTGATCTTCTTTGCGTTGATCAACTGCGCCTACTCGGTGTTTTCCACCGTGCTAAAAGCCTGGTTCGCCGACCGGCTGACGCCGGAGAAAAAAGCGCGTATCTTCTCGCTAAACTATACCATCCTCAATATCGGCTGGACCGTCGGGCCGCCCATCGGCACGCTGCTGGTGATGCACAGCATCAATTTGCCGTTCTGGCTGGCGGCCGCCTGCGCCGCCTTTCCACTGGTGTTTATTCAGCTGTTTCTCCAGCGGGATGTGGCCGCGGCCCAGCCGGGTGATGCCGCCTGGTCTCCCTCAGTGTTGCTGCATGACCGGGCGCTGCTGTGGTTTACCTGCTCCGGGCTGCTGGCCTCCTTCGTCAGCGGCGCTTTCGCCTCCTGTCTCTCGCAGTATGTACTGGTGGTCGCCAGCAGTGACTTCGCCGAGAAAGTGGTGGCCGTCGTGCTGCCGGTTAACGCCGCGGTGGTGGTCGCTTTGCAGTACGCGGTTGGCCGACGACTGAGCGCCAGAAATATTCGCCCGCTGATGACCTTCGGCACCGTCTGCTTTGTTATCGGCCTCGTGGGCTTTATGTTCTCTGGCGCCAACCTGTGGGCATGGGGGATCTCGGCGGCGATCTTCACCCTCGGGGAAGTGATTTATGCCCCCGGGGAGTATATGCTGATTGACCATATTGCCCCGTCGGGGATGAAGGCCAGTTACTTCTCCGCCCAGTCGCTGGGGTGGCTGGGCGCGGCATTCAACCCGATGTTCACCGGGATGATCCTCACCCATCTGCCGCACTGGTCGCTTTTTGTCATTCTTATCGTGGCGATTATCGCCGCCTGGCTGATGATTTTCCGCGGGATGAATGCCCGTCCCTGGCAGCCGGATTGTCCGCTGGCCAACGCCTGACGCAAGCTGGCATGCGGCTGTCGGGTTGATGTCGGGCCGTTGTCGGGTCGCTGTCGTGGTGGCTGGCGGCCCGGTTCACCATACTCCATCACAGGTTTACATCCGCAGAACGTCATGGAGCATACGAATATGAACAGCAACAATCAGGTCAAACAATTACGGCTACAGCGCGCCTGGTCCCAGGAGCAGCTGGCCGAAATGGCGGGTCTCAGCGTCCGCACGATCCAGCGTATTGAGAATGGCGAACGCCCGGGGCTGGAGACTCTCAGCGCCCTCGCCGCGGTCTTTGAGGTCACGGTGGCCGAGATCGGCGGCGAAGCCTCGCGGGAGGGCGCGCCGGGCCCGGAAGCCTCGCTGGATCTGCGCATAGAGGAAGCCAAAGCGCGGGTGCATCAGGAGAGCCGCTTTTTCCGTTCGCTGTCGGTGGCGCTGGTGGTTTGCGTGCTGCTGGCGGTGCTCAACCGCTTCACTAATCCACAGGACTACTGGTCCGGCTGGGTCGCCCTGATCTGGGGCGCCCTGCTGGTGGTGAGAGGATTACGCCTGTTCGTGTTCGGCGAATGGATCAAAAACTGGCGCCAGGCGCGCCTGCAGCGGCTGTTGCGCAAATAGCCCGCAAACCGGCGGCGCGCACGCCGCCGGCCTGGTCAGATGGTCACCATGGCGCGCACGCCGTCGCGCTCCATATCACCGCCCTTGCCCTGCTGGACGATGGCGCCGCGCGACATCACCAGGTAGTGGTCCGCCAGCCCGGCGGCAAAATCATAGAACTGCTCCACCAGCAGGATCGCCATATCCCCGCGGCTCGCCAGCTGGCGGATCACCTCGCCAATCTCTTTGATAACCGAAGGCTGGATCCCCTCGGTGGGTTCATCAAGGATCAGCAGCTGCGGACGGCTGGCCAGCGCGCGGCCGATCGCCAGCTGCTGCTGCTGCCCGCCGGATAAGTCACCGCCTCGCCGCTGCTTCATGGTCTTGAGCACCGGGAAAAGCTGGTAGATCTCCTCCGGCACCTGCTGCGCTTCGCGGGCGGGAAAGCGCGACAGCCCCATCAGCAGGTTTTCTTCCACCGTCAGGCGCGGAAATATCTCGCGCCCCTGGGGGACGTAGGCGACCCCGGCCTGCACCCGCTGGTGCGGTTTGCGATGGGTGATGTTCTGATCCTGCCAGCGTACCTCACCGCTGCGCGCCGGGATCAGCCCCATCAGGCATTTCAGCAGCGTGGTCTTACCGACGCCATTGCGCCCCAGCAGGCAGGTGACTTCGCCCTGGCGGGCGGAAAAATCCACCCCACGCAAAATATGGCTGCCGCCGTAGTATTGATGTAGCTGACTCACCTGTAACATTGGCGCTCCTTAACGTCCCAGATAAACTTCAATGACCTGCTCATTGGCCTGCACCTCCCGCAGCGATCCCTCCGCCAGCACCTGGCCCTGATGTAGAACCGTCACCCGGTCGGCGATGGTCTCGACAAATCCCATGTCGTGCTCCACCACCATCAGAGAGTGCTGTCCAGCCAGGGTACGAAACAGCTCCGCCGTATACTCCGTCTCCGCATCGGTCATGCCGGCCGCCGGCTCATCAAGCAGCAGCAAATGCGGCTCCTGCACCAGCAGCATGCCGATCTCAAGAAACTGTTTCTGGCCATGGGACAGCAGACCGGCCTGGCGGTAGCGCTCACCATCGAGACGCAGCAGGCGCAGCACCTCATTCAGCCGATCGTCCTGTTCGCTGCTCAGCCGGGCGCGCAGGCTGGCCCACACCGATTTATCTCCCTTCATCGCCAGGGCGAGATTTTCCGCCACCGTCAGCGCTTCGAAGACCGTCGGCTTCTGAAACTTGCGCCCGATGCCCTGGCGGGCGATGGCCACCGGGTCAAGGGTGGTCAGATCCACCGACTGGTCATAGAGCGCTTTGCCGCTTTGCGGCCGGGTCTTGCCGGTGATCACGTCCATCAGGGTAGTCTTGCCCGCCCCGTTGGGGCCGATCACACAGCGCAGTTCGCCGACGCCTATCGCCAGCGACAGATCCGTCAGCGCCCGGAAACCGTCAAAGCTGACGTTGATGTTCTCCAGCTGCAGCACCGGATCGGTTTGTTCGCGAAAACGATCGCCGGGCAGCTGACGGGTAAACAGTCCTTCATCCGGTTGCATTAGCGGTCTCCTCGACGCAGCAGGCCCATCACCCCGCGGGGTAAAAACAGGGTCACAATGATGAAGATGAGGCCCAGAAACAGCTGCCAGTACTCTGGCATCGCCACGGTGAAAATGCTTTTCGCGCCGTTGACCAGCCCCGCGCCAAGCACCGGGCCGATCAGCGTGCCGCGCCCGCCGAGCGCCACCCAGATGGCGGCCTCGATGGAGTTGGTCGGCGACATTTCGCTGGGGTTGATGATCCCGACCTGCGGGACATATAACGCCCCCGCCAGACCGCAGAGCACCGCCGACAGCGTCCATACCAGCAGCTTGAAGCCGCGCGGGTCGTACCCGCAGAACATCAGCCGGTTTTCGGCGTCACGCACCGCGGTGAGGATCCGGCCAAACTTACTCTGCGCCAGCGCCGAGCCCAGCCACAGGGTCAGTAACAGCAGCAAAACCGTGGCCATAAACAGGGTGGCGCGGGTGCCGGTGGCGGTGACCGGAAAACCCAGCAGCGTGGTAAAACCGGTGAAGCCGTTGTTGCCGCCAAACCCGGTCTCGTTGCGAAAGAACAGCAGCATACCGGCATAGGTCAGGGCCTGGGTCATGATCGAGAAATAGACCCCTTTGATCTTCGAGCGAAAGGCAAACCAGCCGAAGACCAGGGCCAGCAGACCGGGAACCAGCACCACCAGCGCCATCGCCCAGGCGAAATGCTGCGTGCCCCACCAGAACCAGGGCAGCTCGCTCCAGGAGAGAAAAGACATAAACGCCGGCAGACCGTCGCCCGCCGCCTGGCGCATCAGGTACATCCCCATGGCGTACCCGCCGAGGGCAAAGAAAATGCCGTGCCCCAGCGACAGCATGCCCGCATAGCCCCAGACCAGATCCAGCGCCACCGCCACAATGGCGTAGCAGAGGATTTTGCCGCTCAGCGTCAGCAGCCAGCTCGGCACCGCCAGCGGATGCGAGGCCGGCAGCAGCGCCAGGAATGGCATACTCAGCAGCCCCAGCACCAGCAGGATCCCCAGCCAGCGCAGAGGCCGCGGCGCGCGCTGCGCCAGCGTTAAGGTGATTGGTTGGCTCATCAGTCAATAACCCTCCCTTTCAGCGCGAACAGACCCTGCGGGCGTTTCTGAATAAACAGAATAATCATCACCAGGATCAGGATCTTGCCCAGCACCGCGCCCATCTGGGGTTCGAGAATTTTGTTGAAAATGCCCAGCCCAAAGGCCGCCGCCACGCTGCCGGCCAGCTGGCCGACGCCGCCCAGCACCACCACCAGAAACGAGTCGATAATGTATCCCTGACCCAGCTCAGGCCCGACGTTGCCAAGCTGCGACAGCGCCACGCCGCCCAGCCCGGCAATACCGGAGCCGAGGCCAAAAGCCAGCATATCCACCCGCCCGGTAGGCACGCCGCAGCAGGCGGCCATCGCCCGGTTCTGCGTCACGGCGCGGACGTTCATCCCCAGACGGGTGCGGTTCAGGATGAGCCAGGTAAAGGGCAGTACCAGCAGGACGAACGCCAGCACCGCCAGTCGGTTCCACGGCAGGATCAGGTTCGGCAGGACCTGCACGCCGCCGGAGAGCCAGGCCGGGTTTGCCACCTCCACGTTCTGCGCGCCAAACAGCATCCTCACCAGCTGGATAAGCATCAGGCTGATCCCCCAGGTGGCGAGCAGCGTTTCCAGCGGCCGACCATACAGATGACGAATAATGGTGCGCTCCAGCGCCATGCCGATCCCGGCGGTCACCAGAAACGCCACCGGCAGCGCGACTAACGGATAAAAGGCCAGCCATTGCGGCGCGAGCTGCGCCAGCGCCTGCTGTACCAGCCAGCAGCTGTAGGCGCCGATCATTAACATCTCGCCGTGGGCCATGTTAATCACCCCCAGCAGGCCATAGGTGATCGCCAGCCCCAGCGCGGCCAGCAGCAGCACCGATCCCAGCGACAGCCCCATAAAGGCCTGGCCCAGCAGATCGCCGAGCAGCAAACGATGTTTGATCTTTTGCAGGCTGTCGCTGGCCGCCTCGCGCACCGCCGCATCCGGCTCATGCTGGGCATCGGTAAAGGGGATCAGCAGCGCCTGGGTCTCCGGGTCCGCCGAATGGCCGAGCAGCGTCACGGCGGCCAGTCGCGCGCTGGCCTCAGGCTGAGTGAGCTGCAGGCGCGCCAGCGCCACCTCCAGCAGGCCCCGCACATTTTCATCGGTTTCCGCCTGCAGCCGCTGTTGCAGCAGCGCGGCCATGGCCGGGGTCGCTTCCCGCTGAAGCGTGCGCGCGGCAGAAGCCCTCTCCGTGACGTTGTCACTTAAAATAAGGTGGCTGGCCAGCGCGCCAGCAGCCAGATTGCGTAGCCGGTTGGTCAGACGGACCGGTCGGGTTTCGCCCTGCGGCGCAGCGGCAGCGCCCAAGGGCTGTAATCCGCCCTGTCGGGTACGGAAAGCATGTTTTCCGTCGTCCATCACCAGGCTCTCGGTGGTCAACGCCCGCAGCAGCGGCAGACGATCCGCCTGTGGTGCTGCCGCCCACTGGGTCAACAGCTGCGCCTGCTGGCTGCGGCTGGCGGCAACGAAGTCGTCCGCCTCCGCGGCCTGCGCCCGCCACGGCAGCAGGATCAGCAGTAGCGCCAACACACTCATGAGACGCAATGCGTTCATGTCGTTCTCCTCTGGTCAGCGGCCGACGGGCGCTATGCTCCAGCCCCGCCGGCCCTGGCGCTTACTGGCTGACGGTTTTCACCGGATGGTCAGGTTTCTTATCGTTACCGGGGATCCACGGACTCCACGGCTGCGCGCGGACGGGTTTATCGGTCTGCCAGACCACGTTGAACTGACCGTTACCTTCAATTTCACCGATCATCACCGGCTTATGCAGATGATGGTTGGTGGCATCCATGGTCAGGGTAAAACCGGACGGCGCGTTGAAGGTCTGCCCGGCCATCGCCTCGCGTACTTTGTCAACATCGGTGGTGCCCGCTTTGGTCACCGCCTGCGCCCACATATGCAGGCCCACCCAGGTCGCTTCCATCGGATCGTTGGTCACGACCGTATCGGCATTCGGCAGCTTGTGCGCTTTGGCGTACGCGCGATAGTCGGCGACGAAGGCTTTGTTGGTCGGATTATCGACGGACTCAAAGTAGTTCCATGCCGCGAGGTTGCCGACCAGCGGTTTAGTATCGATGCCGCGCAGCTCCTCTTCCCCTACCGAGAAGGCCACCACCGGCACATCGGTCGCTTTCAGACCCTGGTTAGCCAGCTCTTTGTAGAACGGCACGTTGGAATCGCCATTGATGGTGGAGACCACTGCCGTTTTGCCACCGGCGGAGAATTTTTTGATATTGGCGACGATAGTCTGGTAATCGCTGTAGCCGAACGGGGTGTAGACCTCCTCGATATCTTTGTTCTGGATCCCTTTGGCATGCAGGAAGGCGCGGAGGATCTTGTTGGTGGTGCGCGGATAGACGTAGTCCGTCCCCAGCAGGAAGAAACGTTTGGCGCCGCCGCCATCCTCACTTAGCAGGTATTCCACCGCCGGGATAGCCTGCTGGTTAGGCGCCGCGCCGGTATAGAAGACGTTGGGGGACATCTCTTCCCCTTCATACTGCACCGGGTAGAACAGCAGGCCGTTCAGCTCCTCAAACACCGGCAGCACCGATTTACGTGAGACCGATGTCCAGCAGCCAAACACCACCGCCACTTTATCCTGGGCCAGCAGCTGGCGCGCCTTCTCGGCAAACAGCGGCCAGTTGGAGGCCGGGTCGACCACCACCGGCTCCAGCTTCTTGCCCAGTACCCCGCCTTTGGCGTTGATGTCGTCGATGGCCATCAGCGCGACGTCCTTCAGCGGCGTTTCGGAAATCGCCATCGTCCCGGAGAGCGAATGCATGATCCCGACTTTGATGGTGTCGGCGGCATAGGCCTGGAATGAGAGACCCATAGCCATAACAGAGGCGGAGAGTGCAAAAGCTTTTAATAACGTTCTACGTTGCATGATTCACTCCTGAGTAGCGCAAAAATAAAGAATTAACAGCTAACCAGAGGTGATAAGGCAAAAACGGTGCCAGGTTGTGAAAACAGCAGGATGCGGGACAGGTGGGCGGCGTCGACGGGAGGGACGGCAGCGTTGCCTCATCACGGTGCAACGCTGCGCTAAGAAAGTCATTACCAGACGTCGGCGGCGATCGACGTCACCAGACGGACTTTTTGCCACTGCTGGTCTTCGCTGAGGGCATTGCCCTCTTCAGTGGAGGCAAAACCGCACTGCGGGCTCAGGCAGATCTGCTCGAGCGGCACGTACTGCGCCGCCTCGGCGAGACGCGCTTTTACCCCCTGCGGATTTTCCAGCTCGCCATTTTTGGTGGTGATCAGCCCGAGGACCACCTGCTGATGGCCGGGACGAATAAAGCGCAGCGGCGCGAAATCCCCGGAGCGGTCGTTGTCGTACTCCAGGAAGAAGGCATCGACATTGACGCCGCCAAACAGCACCTCGGCAACCGGCTCGTAACCGCCTTCCGAGATCCAGGTTGAACGGAAGTTACCCCGGCAGACGTGCAGGCCCACCGTCAGATCGGCCGGCTTACCTTCCAGCGCCTGGTTCAGCACCCGGGCATAAATGTGCGCCAGCGCATCCGGATCGTCGCCGCGTTCGCGTACCTGCTGACGCTGGGCATCGGAGCACAGATAGGCCCACACGGTATCGTCCAGCTGCAGATAGCGGCAGCCGGCGTCATAAAACGCGCGGATCGCGTCGCGCCAGGTGGTGGCCAGATCGTCGAAGTAGTCGCTAAGATCCGGGTAGACTGTGGCATCAATATCTTTCCGCCCGCCGCGGAAGTGCAGCACGCTCGGGCTGGGAATGGTCATCTTCGGCTGCGCGTCGCCGCTGATGCTTTTCAGATAGCGGAAGTCTTCCAGCATCGGGTGATCGCCGAAGGCCAGCTTGCCGGTGACGCGAACGCCGTGCGCTTTGGTCTGCACGCCGTTGAACTGGATCCCCTGTTCGGCATCGTAACGTTCAACGCCCTGCAGGCCATCGAAGAAATCGAAATGCCACCATGCGCGACGAAACTCACCGTCGGTGACCACATGCAGGCCGCAGTCGCACTGCTGCTGGACCAGATGACGGATCGCGTTATTCTCAATCTCGCGTAGCTGACCGGCGTCGATAATCCCCTCAGCCAGCTGCTGACGCGCCTGTTTAATGCTGTCCGGGCGTAAAAAACTGCCGACGATGTCTGCGCGGAACGGGGCCTGTTGACGTTGCATGCTGTCTCCTTAGCGGTGGGCGCGTTAGTTGCCCACCGTGATAGTTCATTATTTGAATTTTTAGACTTCTGGATGGCTATATGTCCAGATACTGGCATGCAGGTTGGCGGGTCGCAAACGAGAATATTTCATGGTACATGAAAAAAATTCATTCAGCGTCGGCGAACGCAAATCCTTCATCCTCCCAGCCGGTGAGCCCGCCGAGCATCATTTTCACCGGCCGTCCCAGCTCGGCCAGCTTCAGCGCGGCCATATCGGCGCCGTTGCAGTGCGGCCCGGCACAGTAGACCACAAACACGGTATCTGTCGGCCAGGCCGCCATTCTCCCGGCGGTGATCTCCCGGTGCGGGAGATGCAGCGCGCCAGGCAGGTGACGCCTGGCGAAGGCTTCCTCGCTGCCAACCACGTGCAGCAGGACAAAGTCGACCTCGCCGGCACGCTGAGCGCTGTGCACATCGGCGCAGTCGGTTTCAAGATGCAGCTTATGGCGAAACCAGCGGATAGCCTCAGCGGAAGCGGCGGGGGTAAATTGGGTTACTACACTCATGGCGTCTTCTCCTTGTCTGTGATAACACTACTTTACTGACGCCCATCACCCTGATCTGCCGGCAACCATGACAGAAAACGCTAACATCCTGACAACCCCTTCTGTGACACCGTCACGTCATCAGGTGATCGCCCTCGCCTACGATGGACTCTGCACCTTTGAGTTTGGCGTAGCCGTGGAGATCTTCGGCCTGCCGCGCCCGGAAATGGGCGGCAACTGGTACCAGTTCGCGGTCGCCGCCGTCGATGAAGGTCCGCTGCGCGCCACCGGCGGCATCCGCCTGATGACTGACGGCGGGCCTGAACTTCTCGCCCAGGCGGATACGATTGTGGTCCCCGGCTGGCGCGGCATCGACGCCCCGGTCCCGGAGGCGCTGTGCGCCGCCCTGGCTGCCGCCCACGCCCGCGGATGCCGGATTATTTCCATCTGTTCCGGGGTGTTCGTTCTCGCCGCCGCCGGGCTGCTCAATGGCCGCCAGGCAACCACCCACTGGCGCTACACCGCGGCGCTGCAGTCCCGTTTTCCACAGATCCAGGTGGTGGAAGATGTGCTTTACGTGGGCGATGATTTGCTGATGACGTCCGCGGGCAGCGCGGCGGGGATCGACCTCTGTCTGCACCTGGTGCGCGAGGATTTCGGCAGCGAAGCAGCCAACGTCGTCGCCCGCCGCCTGGTGGTCTCTCCCCATCGCGATGGCGGTCAGGCGCAGCAGGTCCTGCGCCCGGTTGCCCGCAGCCGGGAGAGCCAGCGCCTTGGGCAGCTGTTTGACTATCTGCACCAGCATCTTGCCGCCAGCCATACCGTCGCTTCCCTCGCCCAGCGCGCCGGCATGGGACCACGCACTTTCTTGCGCCGCTTTGAGGAGGCCACCGGTAAAACGCCCGCCCGCTGGCTGCTGGACGAGCGGCTGCTGCGCGCCCGCCAGCATCTGACGGAGAGCACGATGTCCATCGATCAGATCGCTGAGCGCTGCGGGTTTGCCAGCGCCGGCACCCTGCGCCACCATTTTCGCCAACAGTTTGCGCTCAGTCCGCTGCAGTACCGAAAACAGTTTGCTACTTCTCCGATTGCAAAATCATCGCGGCAACGGACAATAGACGGCCACAGTAAACGGGTCGCCAGGAGGGTCGATGATGAAGAAAGAGTGTCGGGTAGTGATCTATAAAGAGGGGCTGCTGGGCAGCCTGTTTTTTGGCGAAGCCAAGGCTGACCCTGACAAAATGAGCCAGTTTCTCAGCAGCTATACCCGTGAAGGATGGGAAGTGAAAACCATGTCGGTGGAGCGCCGCCGCACCGCTTTGTTCTGGTCGCGGGAAGCGTATCTTTTCGTGCTCGAACGCCCCCTCTGACAGCCTGCGCCTGGTTTACACGTTTAAGCCAGGCGTTTCTAAGCGCCTGCTTTCAGGGCTGACGGATATAGCCCTGCTCCTGCATGTTGTGCATGCCCTCCTCGCTGGCGCAGACCATGCCGGTGGTCAGCATGGCAAAACCAAAGCGCTGATAAAACGTAATTTTATCGGCGACCGCATAGATAAAAATTTTGCCAAAGGGAAGCAACTGCTCCCGGATGGCCAGCATCAACTGTTGTCCGTAACCCTGCCCCTGACGGGCGGGGACGATCGCCACATCCGCCAGATAGCTGCTCCAGGTACAGTCGCTGATGGCTCGCGCCACGGCAATCAACTGGCCGTTCTCATAGCCAAACCAGCAGAAGGTGCTCTGGCGGAACGCCTGCTCCAGTTGCTGAACATCGCGCTCATTCAATCCGGCCTCGGCGATAATGGTTCGCACCCGCTGCCAGTCCACCCGCGCGATCGCCTCTTTACCCTCTATCACCATCATAACCTTGCCTCCCGTCGTCTCCCGAATGGAGCCCCGGAAGCAAGATCTAGCATGCCGCGGCAGGATATGCCAGGCGGAAAGGCGAACGGAAGAAAACGATAGAGGCAGGCGACGGCAAAAAAAACCGCCATATGACTGGCGGTAAATCAATGCTTGCATGGATAGATTGTGTTTTGCATTTTTCGCAGACAGATAATCCTGACCTCTCTACGTTTGATGCCGAGGATAACAGAGTCAACCTCAATAAAGCCTAAACGGCCTGCGCTAAAGTTTTTCCACCAGCGCTTTCAGTTGCGCGAGGGTCTGCTGCTGGTCCTCCACGACGGCGGCAGGCCAGGCCGACTGGCGCACGATAAGCCGGGTCGGCAGCAGCTCGCGGATCCGCAGCTGCGGCGCCGCCATCAGGGCGATCAGCCGTTCCACCGCCCGCTTGCCCAGCAGATCGAAGTCCTGCGCCACCGTAGTGAGCGGCGGCTGGAAATAGAGGCTGTCGGCGGTGTCGTCATAGCCGGTCACCGATACCGCCCGGCTACCGCTGCGATTAAGCTGGGCCAGCGCGCTGAGCACGCCGAGCGCCATTTGATCGTTCGCCACCACAATCGCGCTGATCCGCGGCTGCAGATGCAGCAGCTCGAACGTTTTTTGCCAGCCGCTGGCGGCGCTCCAGTCGCCGAACACTGTTGTTGAGCGAGCGATATTCAGACTGTGCAGCGCCTCGCGCCAGCTGGCGAGGCGCAGACGGGCGGAAACCGAACTTTCCGGGCCCGCCAGCAGGCCGAATTCGCGATGCCCCAGCTCCCACAGGTGGCGCACGCAGGCTCCGCAGCCGTCGCGGTGGTCGAAGCGCACACAGCAGACATCGGCCTCCGGAGAGACATCAAGAAACAGGCAGGCCATATCCGGGTTCTCTTGCACCAGCCGCTCGGCGGTGGCGCTCTCCAGGGGCAGACTGACGATCACCCCGCGAATATGCTGGGCGCGCAGCTCATCCAGCCGCGCCTGCAGCGCGACAAAATCGGCCTGCGCCGGCATCGCTATCGCCACTTCCAGCTGATGCAGGCTGGCATGGCTTTTTATCGCGGCGGCGATCTGCGAGGGAGCATGCAGCGTCAGCGAGGCGGTAATCAGCCCGATGGAGGGCGCCGCCTTGCCGGCAAGCAGCTGCGCCGAGCGGTTAGGCACGTAGTGCAGCGTCTGCATCGCGCGGATCACCTGCTCCCGGGTGCGGGCTGACACCACCTCAGGACGGTTCAGCACCCGGGAGACGGTCTGTTGGGAGACCCCCGCCGCGCGGGCGACGTCCTCCAGGGTTGCGGTACGACGCGGCATCTTTTCTCCTCAGTGATAACAATGTCGTGCGCTAACATTTTATGTTTAACGCGCGACAAAAAACAGCGTTTTGCCCCCGCTTTCGTGATCGTCTGTTCATTTCATTTTCAGCGTGATTGCTGGAAAAAACAAATTACCCGATAACGTTAATCATCCTGTTTAGCGAACGACATTTTCTGATTCACCGGGGATTAAAATGCAAATTAGCGATACCGGCCACAGCCATATGCCCGACTTTCACGCCGTCCTCGCCCGTGAAGACTGGCAGAACCAAACCATTACCCACCTTAACCGCCTGCCGGCGCATCCCGCTTTCGCCAGCTGGCGCGATGAGCTTGCCGCCCGGGATAACCATCCCTCCACACGCCGCCGTCAGCTGGACGGCGAGTGGCAGTTCGCTTACGCCCGCAGCCCGTTCGCCGTCGATGCGCAGTGGCTGACGCAGGATCTGCCGGACAGCCGCGGCACGCCAGTGCCCTCCAACTGGCAGATGGAGGGCTATGACGCGCCGATCTACACCAACGTCCGCTATCCCATCGATACCACGCCACCGCGGGTACCAGAGGATAACCCGACCGGCTGTTATTCCCTGCACGTTGAGCTCGAAGAAGCCTGGCGCGCGGATGGACAGACGCAGATTATTTTCGATGGCGTCAACTCGGCGTTTCATCTGTGGTGCAATGGCGTCTGGGTCGGCTATTCGCAGGACAGTCGCCTGCCGGCAGCGTTCGATCTCAGCCCCTTCCTGCGCCCGGGCGACAACCGCCTGTGTGTGATGGTCATGCGCTGGAGCGCCGGCAGCTGGCTGGAAGACCAGGATATGTGGCGGATGAGCGGCATTTTCCGCTCGGTGTGGCTGTTGAATAAGCCGCAGCAACGGCTATGCGACGTGCAGTTGACGCCAGCCCTCGACGCCCTCTACCGCGATGGCACTCTGCAGGTCCAGGCGACCGTCGAAGCGACAGAGGCGGCCCTTGCCGGGCTCAGCGTCGGGGTTAGCCTGTGGCGCGGCGAGGAGCAGGTCGCCGCCGGGCGGCAGCCGTTAGGCACCCCGACGGTGGATGAACGCGGCCACTACGCGGAACGGGTCGATTTCTCCCTGGCGGTGGCGACGCCGGCGCACTGGAGCGCGGAAACCCCGAACTGTTATCGCGCCGTGGTCACCCTGTGGCGCGGCGACGAACTGCTGGAGGCCGAAGCATGGGACATCGGTTTTCGCCGCATCGAGATTGTCGATGGCCTGCTGCGTCTCAACGGCAAACCGCTGCTGATCCGCGGCGTTAACCGCCATGAGCATCATCATTTGCGCGGTCAGGTGGTCACCGAGGCGGATATGGTGCAGGACATTCTGTTGATGAAGCAGAACAACTTTAACGCCGTGCGCTGCTCTCACTACCCCAACGCGCCGCGCTGGTATGAACTCTGCAACCGCTACGGTCTGTATGTGGTCGATGAAGCCAATATTGAAACCCACGGGATGGTGCCGATGAATCGGCTGTCCGACGATCCGGCGTGGCTGCCAGCCTTCAGCGCCCGCGTCACCCGGATGGTACAGAGCAACCGCAACCATCCGTGCATTATCATCTGGTCGCTGGGCAACGAATCCGGCGGCGGCGGTAACCACGAAGCGCTGTACCACTGGCTGAAACGCAACGACCCGAGCCGTCCGGTGCAGTACGAGGGCGGCGGCGCGGATACCACCGCCACCGATATTATCTGTCCGATGTACGCCCGCGTCGAACGCGACCAGCCGATCCCGGCGGTCCCCAAATGGGGGATCAAAAAATGGATCAGCCTGCCCGGCGAGCAGCGGCCGCTGATCCTTTGCGAATATGCCCACGCGATGGGCAACAGCCTCGGCAACTTCGCCGATTACTGGCAGGCCTTCCGCGAGTATCCGCGGTTGCAGGGCGGGTTTATCTGGGACTGGGCCGATCAGGCGATCCGCAAAATCTTTGACGACGGCAGCGTCGGCTGGGCCTATGGCGGTGACTTTGGCGATAAGCCTAACGATCGCCAGTTCTGTATGAATGGTCTGGTGTTTCCCGATCGCACACCGCATCCGTCGCTGGTGGAGGCGAAGCACGCCCAGCAGTATTTTCAGTTCACGCTGCTGTCGACCTCGCCGCTGCGGGTGCGCATCACCAGCGAATACCTGTTCCGCCCAACCGATAACGAAGTGGTGCGCTGGCAGGTGCAGTCGGCCGGTGAAACCCTGTATCACGGCAACCTGACCCTGGCGCTGCCCCCTGAGGGCAGCGACGAGATAACGCTGCTCGACAGCCTGATCCTGCCTGAAGGCGCCCGCGCGGTGTGGCTGACACTGGAGGTGACCCAGCCCCGGGCGACCGCCTGGTCAGAAGCGGAACACCGCGTCGCCTGGCAACAGTTTCCCCTGCCCGCCCCGCTGGTGCTGCCGGCGCCCACGGTGCCTGCCGGCGCTCCGGATCTTATCGTCAGCGACGAGGTCTGGCAGATCCGCGCCGGTTCGCAATGCTGGACCATCGATCGCCGGACGGGTCTGCTGAGCCGCTGGTCGGTTGGCGGTCAGGAGCAGCTGTTGACCCCCCTGCGTGACCAGTTTATTCGCGCGCCGCTCGACAACGACATCGGGGTCAGCGAAGTAGAGCGCATCGACCCCAACGCCTGGGTGGAGCGCTGGAAAAGCGCCGGCCTGTACGATCTTGAGGCGCACTGCGTCCAGTGCGATGCGCAGCGCCTGGCAAATGAAACCCTCGTCGACTGCCGCTGGCACTATCTGCGCGGCGAAGAGGTAGTGATTGTCAGCCACTGGCGCATGCACTTCACCGCGGACGGTACGCTGCGGCTGGCGGTGGACGGCGAACGAGCAGAAACCCTGCCGCCGCTGCCGCGGGTCGGGCTGTACTTCCAGGTGGCGGATCAGCAGGCGCCGGTGAGCTGGCTGGGCCTGGGCCCACATGAGAACTACCCCGACCGGCGGAGCAGCGCCTGCTTCGCCCGCTGGGAGCTGCCGCTGGCGGCGATGACGACGCCCTACATCTTCCCGACGGAAAACGGCCTGCGCTGTGATACCCAGGCGCTGGACTGGGGACGCTGGCACGTCAGCGGTCATTTCCACTTCTCCGTTCAGCCATGGAGCACCCGTCAACTGATGGAGACCGACCACTGGCACAAGATGCAGGCCGAAGACGGCGTGTGGATCACCCTCGACGGCCTGCATATGGGGGTGGGCGGCGATGACTCCTGGACCCCCAGCGTGCTACCGCAGTGGCTCCTGAGCCAAACGCGCTGGCAGTACGAGGTCTCATTGCGTTGCCTTTAATCCGTGGGGGCGACAGCCCCCACCCTACAAACAGAATAACAAGGGATCATGGTGATGAAATTCTCTGAACTGGCGCCACGAGAACGGCATAATTTTGTCTATTTCCTGCTGTTCTTTTTCTTTTACTATTTCATTATGTCGGCCTACTTTCCGTTTTTTCCGGTGTGGCTGGCGGACGTTAACCATTTAACCAAAACGGAAACCGGGATCGTTTTCTCGTCTATTTCGTTATTCGCCATTATTTTTCAGCCGGTGTTTGGCCTGATGTCGGATAAGCTCGGCCTGCGCAAACATCTGCTGTGGACTATTACGGTGCTGTTAATTCTGTTCGCACCGTTCTTTATTTTTGTTTTTTCACCGCTGCTGCAAATGAATATTATCGCCGGGGCGCTGGCGGGCGGGATCTATCTGGGGATTGTTTTCTCCAGCGGCTCCGGGGCGGTGGAAGCCTATATCGAACGCGTCAGCCGGGCCAACCGCTTTGAATATGGCAAAGTGCGGGTCGCAGGCTGCGTCGGCTGGGCGCTGTGCGCCTCGATAACCGGCGTGCTGTTCGGCATCGATCCCAACATCACCTTCTGGATCGCCTCCGGTTTTGCGCTGGTGCTCGGTCTGCTGCTCTGGTTGTCGCGACCGGAAAGCAGCAACAGCGCCGAGGTTATCGAGGCGCTGGGCGCCAATCGCCAGGCCTTTTCGCTGCGCACGGCGGCAGAGCTGCTGCGTATGCCGCGCTTCTGGGGCTTTATCGTCTATGTGATCGGCGTCGCCAGCGTCTATGACGTGTTTGACCAGCAGTTCGCCAACTTTTTCAAAAGCTTTTTCGCCAGCCCGCAGCGCGGGACCGAAGTGTTTGGCTTTGTTACCACCGGCGGCGAGCTGCTCAACGCGCTAATTATGTTCTGCGCCCCGGCCATCGTTAACCGCATCGGCGCCAAAAACGCCCTGCTGACCGCGGGGATGATCATGTCGGTGCGTATTCTCGGGTCGTCTTTTGCCTCATCGGCGGTGGAGGTGGTGATCCTCAAGATGCTGCATATGTTTGAGATCCCCTTCCTGCTGGTCGGGACCTTTAAATATATCTCCTCCGCCTTTAACCCGCGGCTCTCGGCCACCCTGTTTCTGATCGGCTTTAACCTGTCGAAACAGCTTTCCGGGGTGGTGCTTTCCGCCTGGGTCGGCCGGATGTACGACACCGTCGGCTTCCATCAGGCCTATCTGATCCTCGGGTGTATCACCCTGAGCTTCACCCTGCTCTCGTTCTTTACCTTACGGGGTGGGAAAAATCTGCTGCCTGCAGCGGGGACGCAGACCCCCGCCTGACTCCGGCGCCCCCGTCAGGGACGACGGGACTCACTCGACAATCCGCGTCTCACCGCCGCGATTCTCCAGGGCATAGCGCTGACAAGGCGCCCCGGCGGCAATCAGCTCCGCCAACTCTGCCGAGTGGCTGGTCAGCCAGATCTGGCTGTAGCGCGAGGCCTCGATAATCAGCCGGGCCAGCGCGGGCAACATGTCGCGATGCAGGCTGTTCTCCGGTTCATTGATCGCCAGAAAGGCCGGCGGGCGCGGGCTGAGCAGCGCAACGGCGAGGCACAGAAAGCGCAGCGTACCGTCAGACATCTCCGCCGCCAGCAGCGGGCGGCGGATCCCCTCGCGACGCATTTTCAGGGCGAAACGTGACTGCTCGTTTTCACAGTAAAACTGGCAGCCAGGAAAGGCGTCGGCGAGGATCTCGTGCAAAATCTCTTCCGCGCCAATTTCGACAATGGTCTGAAAGGCTGCCGCCAGATTATGGCCGTCGCTGTTGAGCACTGGCGAACGGTATCCCACGGCCGGCTGACGCAGCGGCGAATGGCGGCCGATAGCGAATTCATGATAAAACCGCCAGCGGCGCAGGGTCTCCCGCACCCGCGACACCTCGGGAAAACGATGCAGTTCGCCGAGCTGACCGAACACCGACTCGTTTTCATAGATGCTCTCAGTGAACGTACTTTTCTCCCCCGTCACATCGACGAGAAACGCCGCCTGATTCTTACGCTGCAGTACGCGGGAGGAAGGCCGGCGGGAGTAGCCGGCCAGCCAGATGTTCTCTTCTTTAACGATGGGATCGAGCATGAACTGCGTCGGATAGGGCAATTTTTCCGGGAAGCCTATCTGCAGCTCATAATCGAAGCTGTCGGTCCGGCAGGCGATTTGCAGACGGCGGGGATGACGATCAACGGGCGAACGCTCCCCGGACCACATCATATTCTCCAGACCGCCCTCTTCGCTGATAAACCCCGACAGCTTGCCGTCAGCGGCGGCGGTCAGCAGGTGGATAGCGTTATAAATATTGGATTTGCCGCAGCCGTTGGGGCCGAAGACAATGTTCAGCGGCCCGAGCTCCAGCGCGATATCCCTGACCGAGCGAAAGTTTTGAATACGGATGTACTGAATCATCATGGGTCCGGCCCTGGAAATAGAAGGCTGCCACAGTAGCAGAGCGGCGCCAGGGATACCCTCTCACGCCCTCATTCGGGCAGGGTTTAACAGAACATTTTTTTCATTCCACGGGTCAGGGCGACCCGCGTCAGCTTGTCGCTATCCTGATGGGCTTCACTGAAGACGCCAAAATAATAGCGTTCATCGTCAATGGTTTGACTGACAATACGATAGCTCAGCGGTTGCCCGGATGGGGCACCGTACTGAGCAGGCGTCACCGAGACCTCGGTCGCGTCATCGGCGACGCTGACCAACAGCCCGTCGGCCTTACCTCCCACCAGCATGACCTTAATTATCGGGTGCACCAGTTCCTCCCGGGATGGCGTATATCATTGGCGAACCGCGGAGTCCGGCGGGCATTGTCGTCAACAAACGGCGCCAGCCTGAGTGCGGCATTACGTACTTTCTTATAGTTCATCGCGGCCTTGAGTCAAAAAATAGCGTGCTGAGGCTGGGCTAAATATTGATTATTCGAAATAAAAGATGACAAATGATGAAGGAAAAAAGAGGAATTGTGAATCAGCAAAACGCCGGGTTATTCTTATTTGTCGCTCCTTTGCTCGCCTTTATCGGCCCTCACTCAAGGAAGTATTGCGGTTATGCGTTATGTTCGCCTGTGTGTTATCTCCCTGTTAGCCACCCTGCCACTGGCGGTAGACGCCGGTCCACAGCCGCTTGAGCAGATTAAACAAAGCGAAAGCCAGCTGTCGGGCCGCGTGGGGATGGTGGAAATGGATCTGGCCAGCGGCCGCACGCTGGCGGCCTGGCGCGCCGATGAACGCTTTCCCATGGTGAGCACCTTTAAAGTGCTGCTGTGCGGCGCGGTGCTGGCGCGGGTGGATGCCGGGGTCGAACAACTGGATCGGCGGATCCACTACCGCCAGCAGGATCTGGTGGACTACTCCCCGGTCAGCGAAAAACACCTTGTCGACGGGATGACGATCGGCGAACTCTGCGCCGCCGCCATCACCATGAGCGATAACAGCGCCGGCAATCTGCTGCTGGCCACCGTCGGTGGCCCCGCGGGATTGACCGCCTTTCTGCGCCAGATCGGTGACAACGTCACCCGCCTTGACCGCTGGGAAACGGCACTGAATGAGGCGCTTCCCGGCGACGCGCGCGATACCACTACCCCGGCCAGCATGGCCGCCACGCTGCGCAAACTACTGACCGCGCAGCATCTGAGCGCCCGTTCGCAACAGCAGCTCCTGCAGTGGATGGTGGACGATCGGGTTGCCGGCCCGCTGATCCGCGCCGTGCTGCCGGCGGGCTGGTTTATCGCCGACAAAACCGGGGCTGGCGAACGGGGTGCGCGCGGCATTGTCGCCCTGCTCGGCCCGGACGGCAACGCGGAGCGCATTGTGGTGATCTATCTGCGGGATACCCCGGCGAGTATGGCCGAGCGTAATCAACATATCGCCGGGATCGGCGCAGCGCTGATCGAGCACTGGCAACGCTAACCCGGCGGTAGGCACGCGTTATCCGGCCCGCAGCACCTCGCAGGCGTGCCGGGCGATATGACTGGCGGCGGCATCGGACAGATTCCGGTCAGTAATGATGGTGGTGAACCGGGTCAAGGGTAACGCCATAAACGTGGCCACCTGATTGTATTTCGAACTGTCGCACAACAGGATACTTCTTGCGCTGACCTGGCTGACGGTCTCCTTGACGGTAACCTTGTTCTCATCAGGGGTGAAAATACCGCGACTGTCCCAGCCGCTGGCGGAGATGAAGGCCGTATCGATAGCCAGGTGGCGTAACGTTCGCGCCGCCGATTCGCCCACGCAGGAGCGGTTCTCCCGGCACAGGGTACCGCCGGTGTGGATCACGCCGCACTGGCTGGCATCGATCAACAGTTGGGTTATCTCAAAATCATTGGTCACCACCTGCAGATCATCCCGGTCGAGGATCGCCCGCGCCAGCGCCAGGGTGGTGGTCCCGGCATCCAGATAGATGCAGCTGTTTTTGGCGATATGACTTGCCGCCAACGCGCCAATCGCCTGTTTCTCCTCGCTCTGCAGCGTACTTTTCACCAGATGACTGGGTTCTGTGGCCAGCCGGCTGACGGCGCGAACACCGCCCGAGACGCTGACCAGCAGCCCCTGTTCCTCCAGTTTACTGACGTCCCGACGGATGGTCATATGGGACACGCCGAGGATCTCCGTCAGCTCATTAATGCTTACCGCCCCACGCTGCTCCACCAGGGCTAAAATACGCTGATGTCGTTCTATTGGAATCACCGCTCTCCCCTTACCATTTTTTCACACCAGGCGTCACCACTCGGGCTGCGAACCTGGCGACACCCTGTATTGTTATCGCGCTTTGCCGCTGTTTTTACGCTATTTTAGGGCAATAATCGCCATTGTGCAGCCTCTTTCCGCCTGTGAATTTTTTATATTCATGTGGGTTATTCGTGATAGCTCTCACATAACTTCACATGATAACGCTTTATTCTATCATTAAATCACATTAATTAACGAATATTCACAAGGAGACCATCATGGCTGCACACACTAACGTCTGCGTGATTGGACTGGGTTCAATGGGCATGGGCGCCGCCCGCGCCTGCCTGCAGGCGGGCCTGAACACCTGGGGCGTTGACATCAACCCCGACAACTGTCGCGCACTGCTGGAGGCGGGCGCCAAAGGCGCGGGCCCCAGCGCGGTGCCTTTCGCCGCTGACCTGGATGCGGTCGTCTTGCTGGTGGTCAATGCCGCCCAGGTGCGGGGGATCCTGTTCGGCGAAACCGGCCTCGCCGCCCACCTGAAGCCGGGCACCGTCGTGATGGTGTCGTCCACTATCGCCTCCGCCGATGCCCAGGCGATAGCCGTGGCGCTGGCGGAATACCAGCTATTGATGCTTGACGCGCCGGTATCGGGCGGCGCAGTGAAAGCGGCCGCCGGCGACATGACGGTGATGGCCTCCGGAAGCGATGCCGCCTTTGCCCGCCTCGCGCCGGTGCTGGACGCCGTGGCTGGCAAAGTCTATCGCATCGGGAGCGACATTGGCCTTGGCTCGACGGTAAAGATTATTCATCAGCTGCTGGCCGGGGTGCATATCGCCGTTGCCGCCGAAGCGATGGCGCTTGCCGCCCGCGCCGGGATCCCGCTGGAGACGATGTACGACGTGGTGACGCACGCGGCGGGTAATTCCTGGATGTTTGAGAATCGCATGCAGCACGTGCTGGATGGCGATTACTCGCCAAAATCCGCCGTCGATATTTTTGTTAAAGATCTCGGTCTGGTGAATGACACCGCCCGGGCGCTGACCTTCCCGCTACCGCTCGCCACCACCGCGCTAAATATGTTCACCTCCGCCAGCAATGCCGGATTCGGCCGGGAAGATGACAGCGCGGTGATCAAGATTTTCAACGGCATCACTCTGCCGGGCCACAAACAGTGAGGAGAGATAACATGCAGCTTGGTGTCATTGCCGATGACTTCACCGGCGCCACGGATATCGCCAGCTTCCTCGTGCGCAACGGCATGCCGACGGTGCAATTGAATGGCGTGCCGACCCGCGATCTTCCGCTGACCAGCGAGGCGGTGGTCATCAGCCTGAAAACCCGCTCCTGCGCGGTGGAAATGGCCGTCAGCCAGTCGCTGGCCGCGCTGCGCTGGCTGCAGGCCCAGGGCTGTCAGCAATTCTACTTCAAGTACTGTTCCACGTTCGACAGCACCGCGCAGGGCAACATTGGCCCGGTGCTGGATGCCCTGCTGGCCGAGCTGGGCGAGACGCGGACGGTGATTTCCCCGGCGTTGCCGGTGAACGGCCGCACGGTCTATCAGGGGTATCTGTTTGTCGGCGAGCAACTGCTGAATGAATCCGGGATGCGCCACCATCCGGTGACGCCGATGGAGGATGCGCACCTGGGCCGCTTAATTGAGCGCCAGGGGCGCGGAAAAGCCGCGCTGATTGCCTGGCCGATTGTCGACCGGGGACCGGAGGCGGTCGCCGCCGCGCTGGCGACAATCAGCGATCCGGCGGTGCGCTATGTGGTGCTCGACGCCATCAGTGAACAGGATTTGCTCACCCAGGGCGTGGCGCTGCGAGAGATGAAGCTGGTCTCCGGCGGTTCCGGTCTCGCCATCGGCCTCGCCCGCGACTGGGCACAGCGCCATGGCGCCAGGGGTGAAAGCGCTCAGGCGGGCATGCCGCTGGCCGGCCCGGCGGTGGTGCTCTCGGGCTCCTGCTCGGTGATGACCAACAGCCAGGTGGCAGCCTATCGTGAACAGGCCCCCGCCCGCGCCGTCGACTTAAGCGCCTGCTTTACCGATCTGGAGAGCTACGTCAGGACGCTGACTGACTGGGTGGACGCGCAGCGCGATGCGCCGCTGGCGCCGATGATCTATGCCACCACCGAGCCGCAAACGCTGCAGCGGATCCAGGCGCAGTATGGCGACAAGGCCAGCAGCGAACGGGTGGAACAGCTGTTTGCCGCCCTTGCCGCCGCCCTGAAGGCGAAAGGATTTACCCGGTTTATTGTGGCCGGAGGGGAAACATCGAGCATTGTGGCGCAGACGCTGGGAGTCGAGGCGTTCCATATTGGGCCGACCATCTCCCCCGGCGTGCCCTGGGTGCGTGACACCCGCCAGCCGCTCTCCCTGGCGCTGAAGTCAGGTAACTTCGGCGATATCCAGTTCTTTGCCCGTGCCCAGCAGGAGTTTCGTCATGACTGAGCAACAACTGCGAGATGAAATGGTGCAGATTGGCGCCTCGTTGTTTAGCCGCGGCTATGCCACTGGCTCCGCCGGCAATCTGTCGCTGCTGCTGCCGGACGGCAACCTGCTGGCGACGCCGACCGGCTCCTGCCTCGGCGAACTCCAGGCACAGCGGTTGTCGGTGGTGACGCTGCAAGGTGAATGGATCTCCGGCGACAAACCGTCGAAAGAGGTCACTTTTCACCGGGCGGTCTATTTGCACAACCCGGCCTGTAAGGCGATCGTCCACTTGCACAGCCACTATCTGACCGCGCTCTCCTGCCTGCAGGGGCTCGATCCGCACAACTGTATTCGTCCCTTTACCCCCTACGTGGTGATGCGTGTCGGCGACGTCCCGGTGGTTCCCTACTACCGACCGGGCGATGACCGTATTGCCCAGGCGCTGGCCGGGCTGGCGCCGCGCTATAACGCCTTTTTACTGGCCAACCACGGTCCGGTGGTCACCGGCTCATCGCTGCGCGAAGCCACCAACAATACCGAAGAGCTGGAAGAGACCGCGCGGCTGATATTTACCCTCGGCAACCGTGAGATCCGCTACCTGACCACTGACGAAGTGGATGAACTGAGATAAAACCATGCCAAAATTTGCTGCTAATTTAACCATGCTGTTTACCGAACTGCCGTTCCTGGACCGGTTCGCCGCCGCTGCCCGCGCGGGTTTTGAGGCCGTGGAGTTTCTGTTTCCCTATGAGTATGACGCCGGGGAAATTAAACAGCGCCTGCAGGAGAACCAGCTGCAGCTGGTGCTGTTCAATACCCCACCCGGCGACGTCAACGCCGGTGAATGGGGGCTCGCCGCGGTGCCAGGCAGAAGCGCCGAGGCCCGCCAGCAGATCCAGCTGGCGCTGGAGTATGCCTGCCAGCTGGATTGCCCGCAGGTGCATATCATGGCCGGCGTGGTACAGCCGGGGATGGATCGCGAAGCCTGCGAGGCCGTGCTTATCGATAACTTGCGCTACGCGGCGGAGTGCTTTGCCCGCCACGACAAGCGGATACTCATCGAAGCGCTGAATCCTCAGACCAAACCGGGCTATCTCTACCACAGCCAATATCAAACGCTGGAGATGGTGAAACGGGTCGACAGGCCGAACGTCGCGGTGCAGTTAGATCTGTTTCACGCGCAGAAGGTAGACGGCAATTTAAGCCATCTCATTACCGAATATGCCGGCCAGTATCGCCATATTCAGATTGCCTCCCTGCCCAACCGTCATGAACCGGATGAGGGCGAAATAAACTATCCGTGGCTCTATGCGCTACTGGATAAAACCGGTTATGACGGCTGGATCGGCTGCGAATATATCCCCCGAGCAGACACGTTTTCCGGGCTGGGGTGGTTCTCGCCCTACCGGAAAAAATAAACGCCGTTTTCTAAAAAAATAACTCTCTGTATACCTGTTAATACCCGAGGCAAACCTATGTCGACATCGGCGCTGTTACTTATTGCGTTAGCCAGCGTAGTGCTGTTGCTCCTGTTGGTGATCAAAGCGAAAGCACATCCTTTTGTAGCGCTCCTGATCGTCAGCCTGCTGGTGGCATTCGCCACCGGCATTCCGGCAGATAAAATTATTACCACCATTGAAAAAGGCATGGGCGGCCTGCTTGGTCACATCGCCAGCATTATTATTCTGGGCTCTATGCTGGGGGTGCTGATTGAAATGTCCGGCGGCGCCGAATCGCTGGCGAAAACGTTGACCGGCGTACTGGGTGCAAAACGGACCATTGCCGCCTTAACCATCGTGGCTTTTATTCTCGGCACGCCGGTCTTTTTTGAAGTCGGCTTTATCATCATCATTCCGTTAATTTACGGCTTCAGCAAAGTCGCCCACGTATCGCCGCTGAAGTTTGGCCTGCCGATGGCCGGAGTGATGTTAACCGTGCACGTCGCGCTGCCCACCCATCCTGGCGCGGCAGCGGCGGCAGGCATTCTGCATAGCGATGTCGGTTGGCTGATGCTGGCGGGAATCGGGGTATCGATAGTCGTCGGTATCGTGGGTTATTTTGTCGCCCGGTTTATCAATCGGCGCCATTATCATCTGTCGATTAACGTGCTGGAGCAGCAGCAAACGGCTGAAGTGCCGGACCTCTCCGTTAACGCGCAGCAGACCCGTCTGCCGCCGCCGAATGCGCTGGTTATCGGTGGGCTGATCGTGGTGCCCATCATGCTGATTGTTTCCGGGACGCTGTGTCAGGCGCTGCTGCTGCCGGAAAATGCGGTTCGCCAGCTGATGACCGTCATTGGTACCCCGCCGGTCGCCCTCCTGATCTCGCTGGGATTGGCCAGCTGGACGCTGGGCATCCGTCGGCGGATGAGCCTGAAAAAGCTGGGCGAAGTCACTGGCAGCGCGATCCCCTCTTCGGCGGATGTGATCCTCGTCGCCGGCGCCGGCGGTGCCTTTGGCGGCGTACTGGTCGCCTCAGGCATCGGCAATGCCTTAGCCGAGGCGCTGGAGACCATTCATCTGCCGCTGATGCCCGCCGCCTTCCTGCTCTCGCTGGTACTCCGGGCCTCGCAGGGATCGGCCACCGTGGCGATCCTCACCACCTCCGGTCTGCTGTCTCAGGCGGTTATCGGGCTGGAGCCGATTCAGCTGGTGCTGGTGACGCTGGCGACCTGCTTCGGCTCGCTTGGGTTATCGCACGTCAACGATGCCGGGTTCTGGGTCGTCACGCGCTATCTCGGGCTCTCGGTGCCGGATGGGTTAAAAACCTGGACCGTGCTGACGACCATCATGGGAGTGACGGGCTTTCTGATCACCTGGCTGCTGTGGTTTGTACTGTGATATTCGCGAAGGTGGCCGCCAGGCCACCTTTATTTGTCATTTGTCAGTTACCGGGACGCTGGCAGGCTGTCACCTCACCAGACAGCGTCACCGGGATAAAATAGCGTACGCGATAGCGCCTTTCCGCCGCTGGCCCGCCCTCCTTATGACGTTCCAGAAAACACTCAATGTCGACACCCTCCCGGCGGCTTGCTCCCAGGGCTGGCAGCAACTCCATATACAGATCGCTGGATAAACGGGAGTAACGCGCCCAACTGCCATAGAATTCAACGCCAACATACAGCCCGGGCCTTATCGTCAGCGTGCTGTTCGTCGTCAGCGCGGGCAGCGCGCCTCGCTCCCGATGACAGCCGACAAAGGCGTTAACCTCGACGTTAAGCTCATTGTTCCTCGCCGCATAATAATCGGATAACACAGAGAGACGGCCACCGCCGGCGGTAAAAAAACGGTCAACCTTTTGTCTGATAGCCGTCTTGGACGTGCTTTGCAACACCATATCCGACAGGCGCAGCTCATACTTCATTGGATAGCCACGATAGACCCTCTCGGGCAGTGAACAGAAACGGGCCTGAGGCAGGCTCTCACCCTCCGGGTCGAATTTCTTTAACAGCAAAGCCGTGTCCCAGTGCAGGGCGCAACGGTATTCCCGTGGCGAGAGCGAGAAGCGCTTCTTAAACTCCCGGGAAAAGGTCTGCGGCGAGTCATAGCTTAACTGCCAGGCAATGGCGGCGATCGGTTGCCGTGTTAATCGCAGACTCACCGCCGCGATGGTCAACCGCCGCAGCCGGATATACTGCCCGATGGGTAACTGACCATACTGATAAAACACCTCATAGACAAACCGGCGCGAATACCCCATATACTGCGCCAGGTAATCGATAGACGGGTTACAGTAGATATTATCTTCCAGCCACGCCAGCATTTTTAAATAGAGCATCTGCTTCATAGATACCGCATACTTCCTGTAGTCTTATCCTCCTTTAATTTTAACAACAGGTGGAGGACAGCACTAAGCTTTTTATGCACGGCAAAAATAAAAAAATAATTATCAGTAAAAAACCCTAACAGACATATGCTTAACGTTTTGTTTATTAGGAACTTTCGTATGCTCATCTGCCGTTATCCCACTTTCTCCAGCAAATATTGCATTAGTGTAAAACATCCCTTAGATTATCTCGTCTAAAAATAATCGGCGCATTGCCATTATATATTTTAATTTATCCTGATTTCATTTTAATGCTCAACAGGGAAGTTATATGACAAATTTTTTGTTCAATATAAAAAATCACTATCTGCGGGTCGCGATTGCCGAACTGGTTAATGAAACGATGCAGGCGTGCGAGCGATCGCATTATCAGTTTTCTCAGCAATGGAAGCCGGCGTCGATTGCACAAGCCGATGTCATATTCACTGAAATGGTGACGGGAGAATGGTACTTATGCCATGAACTTTTACAGCACGCTACAGAGAATTATCAACTTTTTATTTTCCTGAATGATGAAGAGGTTACCGTCATCGATCACTTACCCAACTGTTTTAAGCATGCGGTGTTTATACACCCGCACACCGCCGTTCATCTTCTTAAGGAGGCGATAGGTCACGCAATTCAACACCCCTTAACGGAACAGCATGGCTCTCCCTTTAATCGTCTGCGTCGCTGCATAAATTGCCCCTGTAAGTCATTGAGCGACGCGCAAACCAAAGTCATCTACGCGTTCAGCATTGGCCTGAGCCCGCATGAAGTGGCCACTGTACTAAAAATTAGTCACAAAACGATCCATTCGCATAAAAAGAACATTATGAATAAGTTCCATTTAAAGAGTCGACAGCAATTCAACAATCTTGTCCAGATACTCGCCAGACGTTAACCTCATAAAATATTATTATGCTAACTCATTATCTTCTGGAACGGAAGACATAACGTCTTTTGCGCCTCTCTTTAATATAGGCAATGCCGCTCCACAAAGAAATAACGGGGCAAAAAATCAAACATAAAACAATAAGCAAATCACCCATGACAACCTCGAAAAAATAAGAAGAATTTGATTGGCATAGATAATATTGACCTCATATTATCCATGCAAGCTCATTTCTTCTTTTCCAGAACACGTCATAGAGTGGTAGGATAATTCCTGACAGCCATTTTTTAATCGCTAAGTTAAGTCTCCGCCCCCGTTTTTTAAAAAAAATGTATGGTCTGTTATTGTCTTTTAGCAACGATATTGAGAAAAAGATAGCTAAACATCCGATTCCCTGTAGAGTGGAGGGAATCACCATGTGAATCTCCCGTTCCGCGTAGCGGACATCACGGTTGGTTGAATGTCAGAAAATGCTGGCCTCCTCCTTGAGGGTATGGCCCAACCTCCCTATTTTCGATCTGTACAGGCCATCGGGCTCTGCTACAGAGAACGGAATGACTATGCTAACCACCTTGATTTACCGCAGCCAGGTTGATCCTGCCTGGCCACTGATCGATCTTGACGCCCTTATTCATCGCGCCAGCGGGAAAAATATGCCCCTCGGGATAACCGGCATTCTGCTGTTTAATGGCCAGCAGTTCTTCCAGGTGCTGGAAGGAAATGAGGAAATCCTCGAATCGTTATTCAGCGCAATACAATGCGACCCCCGCCATCGTGACGTGGTGGAGCTGATGCGCGACTACTCGGCCTTTCGCCGCTTCCGGGATGTCGGGATGCGCATGCTGGATCTCCGCCATTATGAGGGCGACGCCGCGGTAGAAGCGATACTGCGTTTCAGCACCTTCGGTGAAACCGAGCCGATCAACGACCGCATGTTCAGGCTGATTAGCGCCTTTATCGCCGACGGCGGACGCTATTGCCTGCCCGAGTCTCTGCAACCCTCTCGCTGGACGATGACTCCCGCAATGGGCAACGCCTCGCCGCGCAACCTCGCGGACCAGCCCTGCCAGTTCGCCCTGCAGGCCATCGTCGAGCCGGCTAAAAGGCGGGTCTCTTCCTTTGAAGCCTTGATCCGCAGCCCGACCGGCGGCTCACCCGTGGAAATGTTTGCCGCCATTGCGGCGGAAGATCGCTACCGTTTCGACCTCGAGAGCAAAGCGTTCGCCTTCTCTCTTGCCGCCCGCCTTTCGCTCGGCAAACAGCAGCTGGCGATCAACCTGCTGCCGGGTTCGCTGTATAACCATCCTGACGCCGTAGGCTGGCTGATGGACAATCTGCTGGCGGCAGGTCTCAGGCCAGAACAGGTCTTGATCGAGGTGACTGAGACGGAGGTTATCTCCTGTTTCGACCAGTTCCGCAAAGTTCTCAGAGCGCTGCGCGTGGCCGGCATGAAGCTGGCCATCGACGATTTTGGCGCCGGTTACTCCGGTCTGTCGCTCCTGACCCGCTTTCAGCCTGATAAAATCAAAGTGGATGCAGAGCTGGTGCGCGATATTCATATTAGCGGCACCAAACAGGCGATTGTCGCCTCGGTCGTCCGCTGCTGTGAAGATCTCGGCATCACCGTTGTCGCCGAGGGCGTCGAAACCATTGAGGAGTGGTGCTGGCTGCAGTCGGTAGGCATTCGTCTGTTTCAGGGGTTTCTCTTTTCCCGACCGTGCCTTAACGGCATCGGGGAGATCTGCTGGCCGGTAGCACGCCAGGCAACGGACCTGTAGGGCCACGCACCCGGGCATCGTCACTGCCAGTGGGCAAGCTTTTCGCTCAACGCCGCCAGGGCATATCGTACGGCTTTCGCCACCACGGTCTCACAGTCGCCGGCAAAGCACATCCGTTTGGTTTCGGTCTGGCCGCGAAAATTCCAGGCAAACCATACCGTGCCGGCGGGGGTACCATCTTCCCCGCCCTCCGGTCCCGCGTAGCCGCTGATGGCGATGGCGATATCGGCGTCAGCCATTGCCAGAATACCGGCCGACATCTCCTGGACGCACGCTTCGCTGACGGCGCTGTGTACCGCCAGGGTTTCCGCACCAACCTGCAGCACGTTTCGTTTGGCTTCATCGCTGAAAGTAACGACGCCAGTATCATAAAACGCCGCGGTATCCGCCTGAGCACAGAGCGCCGCCGCCAGATTGCCCCCGGTGCAGGACTCTGCCGTGGTTAGCCGCCAGCCACGCGCAACCAGCATCTGAGCCACTTCCGTCGTCAGCGCTGAGGTCGGTTTTGCATCGTAACTCATTTCGTCTGTCATTCAGCCCCCTCGCAAAATATCAAAGGAATAACAGCAGCATCGCGCCAGTTAAAAGAATAGCATATCGAGTTCTCTCGCCGGCCGTAGACCGATTGCGTCAGTGCGGGTGGAAAAATAAAGGCCCGCAGCGCGGGCCTTAGCAGGATACTCGTTTAAACTGTTGCCGAATCAGACTTTGTGTTCAATCACCCGGCCCTGATTCTCAATGGCAATTTTTCGCGGTTTTTCGCTCTCCGGGATCTCCTGGTGGATAGTCAACTTTAAGATCCCACTATCCAGCTGCGCCTGATTAATCTGGGCATGTTCAGGGAGCGAGAAACTCAGCTGGAAATCAGCGCGGCGGATGCCTTTATATATCCAGCGCTGGCTACCGTCGGTCCCGGCATCAGTTTCTGCACGTTTACCGGTAATATGCAGATTACCGCCGACGGTCTCTATTGCCAGTTCCTCATCTTTCCAGCCGGGCACGCTGACGCTGAGCAGGAAATTACTGTCATCTATTTTCTGCAAATCATAGGCCGGCAAGGTGCCCACCGGCGTATCGCCAGTTAACTGGCTGAAAAGACGGTCAATGCGGTTGAAACGATCGGCAAAAAGAGAATCAGCGAAAACGGGGAGTGCTGACAAGGTTTTGAGTGCCATAATTAACCTCCTGAATATCCATTCAAAAGCTCAACATAAAGGCAAGCATGGCTTGTCCGCTATATAAAATAATATCTGCAGCGCATTTTTCAAGAGCGGAAATAAAATTTTTTATCACTCGCCACCAAAAAAAAATAACCAGGCCGGGTGGCAGAATGACTCCCACCCGACGGCGGGGGCCGTGGCGCTTCTGAGTCCCATAACTGATGTTGTTTAACATGCAATAAACAGAAGCGACGTGTATATATAAGTTGCTCAGAGGAATGTCAACGCCAGGACCGCTCCACCTCACCTGTCAACAGTTACCCCTTGCGACAGCGTGGGGACGAGCGCATACATCACCTCCCGCCCGAGGCGCGCTGACAAGCATTAGCCTTGCTGGCACCAGCCGAAAAGCCACTGACGGAAATATACTCAGCCTGGCAAGGAACCTTTCTCGCAGCCCCGTACCTAATAGATTGCATACGCACTTTCTGAGGCATCACCATGACCGGCATTTTTATCTCCACCACCTTGTTCGCCCTCTTCGCGTCGATGTTGATCGGCCTGGGGATGGTCTGGAAAGGCATTTCCAACAACCCTGATAACTGATCCTTTTGTACGCCGTTGCTGTTCCCCCTCCGCAGCGGCGCGTCTATACCCAGCGTCCTTCTCGTCAATGACAACCGCAGGCCTCGTTCTGGTGACATTTAACCGTGGATCAGCGCCTGCGCACCATATTTTTTGAAATAGCAATTCACGCTGTGAATAAGTAACTTTAATTAATATATTTGAGTCCAGAATTAACGCATGCGTTATAAGCAATTTAAGCAGTTTGTGCCAAATTACTGACAGCGCACACGCGATCAATATTTGTAACTCACTGATTTTAAAACTTTTATATCGACGACATCGCAAAAAGTCCAATTTTGGACTTGTTGCTTTTATTGGTTATTAGAAATATCCTAAGCCTATATTCGCAAAACAAATTTGCTATAAGCACTCAATCAACCTTTATCCATTTCGTGTTCTTCACTACTATGCCTGATTTTTTAATTAACACTGAAAATATTTATCTGAAGCGGGGAATTTGCGAGTTACTTCTCGAGATCGCCATCGAAGAAAATATCCGTACGCCCTTTTCTCTTCACGAATATTCACCTGAGATCATTAGTCAGACTGATGTGCTTTTTACAGAAATGGAAACCGGTGAACATTACCTGTGCCACCCGTGCTTCAAAAAGGTACCGCAGCAGACACCTATTTTTGTTTTTGTCCCCAGCGATAGCGGCGCGCGGGTTGACCGCTTGCCGCTTTGTCTGCGTGATGCCACTTTTATCAGTATTAACGCCGATCTGCGCAGTATAAAAAATCAAATCGCAAACCGTCTGACAGCGTTAAGCAAACCCGTTGCTGGGGGGCCGGAGAAAGGCAGCAAACGGTGTCTTAAATGCCCACGATTAACATTGACCAAGTCGCAGCTTTATATTATCGATGCGATAAAAACGGGAATGAACAATCAGCAGATAGCGCAAGAGCTGGGCATCAGCCATAAGACGGTTTTTTCTCACAAAATCAACATCATGAAAAAATTCCAGATTGATACAAAGCAAGAGCTGGCGCGATTCTCGGCCATCGCTCTTGCACTATCCTCAAGAGCGATCAATTAACGCCGGGTTTTGTTAAAACGCATCTTAAGTTTCCTTCTGTCTTTAACATATGACAGACCACAAAATAATGATGTTAACAATAACACCACCGCCAGGGCTAATAGCAGAAAATTACTCATACACGACCTTTTCAGAGATAAAGATGATTATCAAATAATACGGGGTATAAGTTTTCGAAAACAACCATCCAACAGCCATTTCAGATTAAGGTAATACCTTGTGCGATAATTCTGAAAATGAATAATGCTGAAGACCTCATTTTTATTATTATGTGCGCATTTTGATAATAAAAGCGAGCGGTTACACCGGATAAAGCCAGGCGTGACGGTCTGCGGTTAATCACGGTAAATTTAAGGTCTGAAGCCAAAGAGTAACGTCGTGGGCAGGCCTGCGTGTTTTGCCGGAAAGGCCCCCAAAGCAACGGTGTCATTATCCGTCGCGAGGGTTAAGCAGAACGTTTTGTTCAGTCAGTAGACTGGTTTAACCACTCGTTTAACATCAATGAATAAAGCAGGCTCGGCGGCGCATCTTTTACATCAGCAATATCGTTGATGTACCTCATCCCTGCTTTCTCGAGGACTTTCTGCGAAGCCAGATGGTTAGCCCTGACAACCGCTGACATCTCTGCAAGCTTAATCTCCTCGAAGCCATATTTTATCGTGCCAATCGCAAACTCGGTGGCCAGTCCTTTTCCCCATGCCTCTGTGGAAAATCGATAACCCAGATTGTTAATGATGACATCGTTATAGCTACGAAGACTGACGCCGCCAAAGCCAATGATGTGTTCTGGGGTAGTGCGCGGTGCTATTGCCCAGTTTCCGAAGCCGTAAGTTTGCCAATGCGCGAGCCAGCGCCTCAGAACGACTTCCGCATGGTCTACATTCGGGTATGGCCCGGCGGGGTTAAAGGTATTGGTCGCGGGATCGCCATAAATTCGGTACAGATCGTCGACATCAGAAGCCATGACCGGGCGAAGATGCAAACGATGGGTATCAATGTGCAAACTTACCTCCTGACGGGAAGTATTACCGATGATGCTTCGAGGATTTATGCCTGCTCATTTAAGCACAAATTTGCATACCCGGGAACCGGTTAGCCCGCGTTGTGAAGCGCTTGAAAAAATATGCTGCCGGTGATGAAAATAAGATATGTTAATTCTATGATGGATTTAAGCTTTTGCTGGCTCTACGCACAGCATGACTGAGTGAACACAGGACTGTAAATGATCGATGACATCCGCTACCTGATAGTATTTGCCAAAATTGTAGAACGAGGTTCAATCTCAGGTGGCGCCGCAGCGTTAGGCCTGACGACCGCCACGGCAAGCACACATTTATCCAGACTTGAGAAAAACCTCAATAGCGCCTTGCTGTACAGAAATACGCGGAAGATTTCACTAACCCAGGATGGCATCAGTTTGCTGGAGACCGCCAGATCGATGCTGGAGTTGTATGAAAAGGGCGTCATTGAATTTAAACAACGCTCTATTTCTACCGTCGGCAAGCTGCGCATTTCCCTCCCTGCTGTTTTTTTAAACGGCCCATTCACCCGCCATCTCGCGAATTTTATTAAAGAAAACCCGGATATTTCCCTGAGTATTTCTTATAGTGATCTGCGTGAGGACATCATCGCCGATAGCATTGATGTCGCCTTCCGTATTGGCGAACTTCCCGACAGTTCACTCAAAGCAAGGCATCTATTTGTTCTGCCACGACAACTGGTAGCGTCAAAGGGCTTGCTCATGCAGCACAAGCCCATTAACCATCCCGTTGAGCTGGGATCCCTGCCGTGGATTGGGTTAACAATGAGAGAAAACATTCGAGAGTTCAGGCACAAAAACGGCGAACTGGCGGTCATTAAGTATGCTCCTATGGTATGCGTTGATAACATTGAAGCTGCCTATGTTCTTGCCAAACAAAACATAGGATTTGCCGTACCTCCCCGTTTCCTCTGCGAAAATGATGTTAAACTCGGGGAGATGCATGAAGTACTTCCTGACTGGTCATTAGAGCCGCTAAAAGTTTATGCCATTTGGCCTGCCAATATATCAACCAGCAGTGCTGCCTATAAATTAATCAATTACATTTATAACTCCATGGAACAACATAAGCTTTGAACAGTTAAAATAATTGTGGATAAAGCATATAGAATGCGATAACGCATAAAAAACCGCCCATCAATAAATTAAAGATGCGGATTTGTGTCCTTCCCTGAAGAAATATTGACATTTTATCACCAAACATTGCCCAAATGGATAATGAGATATAACAGATAAAAAAGTAAATAATAATAAAAAGTATTAGCGGCAGACTGGTTGATGGCTCAGAAAACAAGGTCGTTCCAGAGGTACAGGCAGCCCAGGCTTTTGGGTTGAGCCATTGCATTAACACTCCCTGAACAAATCCGGGGGCATTTTCTTTTTTTAATGACCAATCAGGGTGTGATGTAGCAATTTTATATCCCTGATACAGTATAAAAATCGAGCCGAGAACATTCAGGTATTTGAAAAATTGTGGATGCGTGGCAATGACTGTGTATACCCCAAAACTAACAAAGATAAGTAACAAGGTGAAACCAAGCGTCGCACCGGATACGAAGGCGAATGTTTTTCTAAAGCCATGTATAACACCGGAAGAGATAATGACCATATTGACCGGGCCAGGCGAAAACGACAGAGCCAGAGAGTACAGAAACATAGTAGCAATCAAAACCATTTTTTCATCCACTTTTTCAATAAAAGATATCGGTGTAGCGAAACTTATATAACAAGTTATTTCGCTATATTTAAAGACTACCCCGATATGGACGTTAGATTAAATGGCTCTTTCTCTAAAGGTGTGTTTGATAATTTAGCGATTTTTACAACAGTACCTGCCCGGCTATACGCCCAATCCCCATCGAAAAAAGCATGGCCAGCGTGCTCCAGAACGTAATTCTGCTGATAGCTCTGACAGGCGGTGCGTTACTCACCATGGAAGAGAGATAGCCAAGAGCAGCCAGTGAAAAGAGAGTGGAAAGGAAAATAGCGATAAAAATCAGTTTTGCTGGCGAAAGCACTGCAACGATCAAGGGCAACCCCGCCCCGGCTGAAAAACTCACGGCCGAAAAGAGGGCCGCCTGCAAAGGTCGCGCAGAATGAGTGTCCGTTAGTCCCAGCTCTTCGCGGGCATGAGCCTCCAGGGCGTCTTTGGCCATGAGCTGCTCTGCAACCTGGCGGGCAAGCGCAGGCTCAAGTCCGCGCTGGATATAAAGAGACGTCAGTTCCCGCATCTCTCCCTGATAATCTGCGTCCAGCTCACTTTTTTCCTCGGCAAGCGCGGCGGTTTCCGTATCCGCCTGGGATGATACCGAAACATATTCCCCTGTTGCCATCGACATGGCTCCAGCAACCAGCCCGGCGACACCGGCCAGCAACACGCCCGAAGGGCTGGTATTTGCAGACGCCACGCCGAGCACCAGGCTGGCGGTAGAGACAATCCCGTCATTCGCCCCGAGTACCGCCGCCCTTAACCAACCGACTTTTTCAATGCTGTGTCGTTCAAGATGCATGCCTTTTTCCTTTTAATACGCATCCTCATCGGGATTAGCGAGAGAGCACAAGATTACTCCACAACGGGGTGTTTCCTTTGACTGCGAAAGGTGAGGAAGATATGCAGCAATCCCATCGCACCATGTGCCCAGAAATAGGTTTCAATGAACACCGTCAGAAATTTATGCAAATGCAGGACCGCTTCTGCCAGCGCCGATGACGCCCCTGGCGCAATGTCCAGTACAAACCAGAGCCCTCCACAGAGTGCGACCGCCAGCAAAGCAAGTACGCCAAGCCCCTGGATCATCGCCGCTATGCCACCGGCATGTGCTTCAGGAAGACGAAATGTCATTAGCATTTTAATGTCTTCAACTACACCGCGAAAATCAAGGGACAACCAGGCAAAATAGTAACGAAACCCACGTTGTTTAAGCATCCATACCAGCATCACTACACCAAGAACAATCAGCGCTAATCCAGAGATAACATGGAACCATGTCACGACCCCGGTCAGAGATACGTCGCGAAGCGCCTCACTTTCGGTGAGATTAGAGCTAATGATCTGCAATAGAATCAGGGTGGCGACAATAATATGCAGCAGGCGGAAAAAAGGGATGTCTTTGTGCGGTAGCGCATTGCGTAGTTTTTCGTTCATCATTTGGCCATTTTATGAGGGGATCGGCCACATCAGTATTGCGTCTGTTTGTTAACGCAACCTTAACGCCTTGATATTGAAATGCACTGAATGATGTGTGAATAAAAGGCAAACCATACCGTCTATCTCAGCAGCTAATAGCATCCATGGACTTACTCGTGAAACTGATGCACCTGTCTCCTCCGCCTTATTTCCTTATGGAGCGACAGAAGAAGCCGCTGCCTCAATGCTGGCCAAAGGGGTAAACATTATCGTGGTTCGTTTGGCGCTGGCTCATGTTGATCCTGGTGCTCCAGGCAAAGCTACCCAGATTCAGCCAGGTTGGTTACCGGATGGACCTGGTTTGCCAGAAGACTTACGTAATATGAATAAAGGCTAAACAGAGCATTTTCAACCAAAAGTCTTAGCCTTCAACACACGAATTAATAATCGTCCTGTTGAAGGGTCCCTCCTGTGAACGCGCATAGCGTGTGCTTTAAAAACAGGCATATAGCTTTTCCTGAAGAAAGGGAGAAACACAAGCAACAGAATCCCTGCGCCAAATGCAGCCAAACCATGTAACCAGTCAATCATAGTCAACGGTATGAGGAACAGGCAGTAGTGCAAAACACAGAATACCGTCGTGCATGTCTTCGCCCATCCAGGGACTAAAACATTTGGATCCGCTTCGTAAAATTTATTCTTTCTGAGAATGTCCTCAGAGGCTATCCGCATGCCTACGAACCAGAACAAAGGGAGGTACGTCGCTGAAAATAGAGACAGCACAATAATATTCCAATCAGACACTCGCGCACTTCCTTATTCATTGCTTCCCTGGATAAAAATCATTAGCGCGAATATATCCTTTGAACGATATAATCCACGCTCAGATGGCTTTATTTCATCTGGTATAATACACTACGATGAGAAACATACCGAGCAATCTTATGCAAAGTCAAGATTAAAAAGTGACGCGCGCTCGGGAGTGTTCAGGAACAGAGGCGAATTATTACGTCTTATCAACGTCAGATGGTGCCTCTCTGCCACCGACGCGGCATTCGGTCAACCGTAGCCGCGTACAATTCATTATTTATGAAAGGTTCAATGCGTAGAGTGATGCACTGAAATTTTTCAATAAAAAATCAACGTATAAACGGATTTTTGGTAACTGTTGACGGTTTGCAAAGGTCAATATATGCACTGGCTTAGCTAATGGTTGAAATTCAGACATCAGAGGCAGCAGTCGGCCATTTTGCAAATCTTCAGCCAACAGGATCTCGGGTTGCATAATAATTCCCAATCCATTCAATGCTGCCCTTCGCAATGCTTCCCCATTGTTACAGGTCATCGTGATGTTTACCGGAGATCTGACAGGTTTGCCTTCCCTCTGAAGTGTCCATTCATTCGCTGCAATGGGATGGGCAAACCCAAGACATCGATGATGGCATAATTCTTCAGGTGTTATGGGTTCCCCTGCCCGTTTTATATAGGCCGGAGAGGCACACATGACTGACCGGTATGGCGCTATCGGACGGGCAACAAGTGTATTAACATGCAGGAGCTCACCAATCTTAATCATGACATCCAAACCTTCATCTGCCATATCCATCGATTTATCGCTCAGCACCAGGTCTACTGCCATATCAGTCCATTCAATAAGAAACTGAGCAGTAACAGGCGAAAGCGCATGGACACCAAAGGAGACTGGGCAACCTACTCTCAGTTTTCCACGTGGCTTCTGGTGAAGAGCAAATGCCTGTGACTCGCTATCTTCAATATCAGCTAATATCCGGCGGCAACTCTGATAATAAACCTGACCAAAATCGGTCAGACTTTGCCGACGCGTTGTGCGATTAAGTAAGCGAACGCCGAGATGTTCCTCTAACGCTTTGATATGTAGCCCAACCATGGTTCCGCTGATTCGCATCTCTTCAGCAACAGCGCTAAAGCTGCCTCTGTCCACGACGCGGACAAACACCGCCATACTTTCCAGTTTATTCATTATTATCAAGCCTGGCTTGTTAAAGATAAAAACATAACGCTGTTTATCAAATTTCACCAGCAGGTTTTAATCTGTTTTCACTTAGTGCGGGAGGGTTAAAAATGATGACCAATACAGAGCTCCGTGAGCGAGGAATGAGATTGTTTAATGAGCTGTATGGAAATGGTGCGGGAGAAGAACTACGAAAGGACATGGCCGATTTGTGCCCTGATTTTACTGATATCTCGATCGAATGGGCTATGGGAGGCATCCTTGCACGCCCGGGGCTGGACGCTAAAACGCGGGAGCTGGTTGTCATTGCTTCCTGTGTCACTCTGGGTCATACAGTTCCACAATTGAGGGCGCACGCTCAGGCAGCGCTAAATGCAGGGGCAACCAGAGAAGAAATCATCGAGGTTGTCCTGCAATTACTGTTTTATGCAGGAGGCGCCGCGGTGCGCAATGCACTCGTCAATATACGCGATATTTTAAATGCTGAGTTAAACGTCGAAGCGAAAATGTCCTGAAGAAAATTGCTGTTTGCCATTCTAGCCATCCCATTTGACAAGCGTGCTGGCTCGGGTCATTGTCTGGCGCGTTTTTTTGGATTGTCTGCATCACATTCCTAACCGGGCGTCACTGATTTAGGGAATGGGATGGCTCACTCGATTTCAGAGACGGTATCTCATCACGACATACTGTCAGATACAAGGAAAGCGGGGAGGCAGAATCTGTCTTCGTTCAGTGCTAAAAATCCCACTCTATTAAAGGGATTTGTCTAAACTGTAGCAGTTAAATCAACACCATAATGGCCATTTAATGATGCAAGTGATACTTGTTCGACACGCGGAAACAGAGTGGAATATAAAAGGAATGATTCAGGGACAGAGTGATAGTGCGTTAACCCCTCGGGGGGAGCGCCAAACATTAGCTTTACTTGCCGCGTTTGCAGCGAGTGATTACCGGGTAGACTGCGTTTACACGTCTCCGCTTGGTCGTGCCTGGCAAATGGGACAGCGCCTGGCTGACCGTTTTCGTTGCCCATTGATAGCTGAGCCGGCCCTCAAAGAACAGGCCTTTGGCCAGTTCGAAGGTATGTTAACGTCACAACTCATGCAACAACGTCCCCACGATGCGCATGCGTTATTCACTCATGATGCCGAGTATTGCCCGCCAGAGGGAGAGTCATTAGCACAAGCAACCCGACGAGTGACAGGTTTCATACAAAACCTACAAGAAACCACAGAACATCAGCGCGTCTGTATTGTCACGCATGGGCAAGTCAGCCAGGGCGTGCTGGCGGTGCTTAAAGAAGGAACTATTGAAAACTTTTCGCGGTACGCTCACCCTAATGCAAGTTACTCGGTGTTCGATTTCCGGGATGGGAAATGCATAGCAATCAGATGGGGAGTGGCCACACACCTGCTTCAACTTGAACGCCAGAACGCTTAATTTCATATGCCTCTCTGCGGCAAACAAGTGATACCCTGGAAGGTATGAACCTGCTTCAGGAATGCTTATGAAACCGACCCTTAATCAGTTGATTAACTTTTGCACTGTTGCTGAAACCGGAAACATTGGCAAAGCCGCCAGTAAACTTAATATTTCGCAGCCTCCCTTAAGCCGGCAAATAGCCCAGCTGGAAACTATCCTCGGTGCAAAGCTATTTAACCGGGCCGCTAAAGGGGTCAGTTTAACCCTTGCCGGTGAGCAATTTCTGCTGGACTGTCGCGCAATGCTGGCAATGCTGGAGCAGGCCTGTAATAACGTACGGGCAATAGAATCAGGGCAGAAAGGGGTTCTGAAATTAGGCGCAACAATGTATGCCAGCTATAGCGTTGTGCCGCATGTTGCGATGCAGCACAGGAATACCTGTTCCGACGTGGAATTGCATTTTCAGGAGAGGGTCCCCTCTGATTTACATGCCGCATTACAGGATGGCAGATTGGACGCGGCAATTAGCTTCTCCGAGACGGCCACACCGGGAATTCATTCACTGGTGCTCTTGCGTGAGCCGCTCATCGCCGCCCTTCCTGCCAACCACCCTCAGGCTCAACGCGAGCATTTCAGACTTGAATCACTCTGTGATGACCCGTTCATCACGGTTCCGCGCCAGAGCGCGCCGATGCTCTATGATTCCATCCTTCATCAGTGCCTCAAAGCTGGATTTAGTCCGCAAATAGGTCTGGAAGCCTCCGTGCAGCAGACTGTGATGAATTTTGTGGCCCATGGTGTTGGTGTCGCGCTTATTCCTGCCAGTATGGAAAATGCTCAATTACGTGGTGTGGTTTACCGGAGGCTGGAAAATCCGAATATGGTGGAGAATATGCTGATGTGGTCGGCAAAAAACACGAATCCGGCTTTACCGGGTTTTGTGAACCTGTGCCGCAGTATCAGGGATAACTGGATGCGGCACAGTCCGGACAGATTAACGATTAACTTTTACTGATGATGATTTCGATCACGTTAGGCTTGCCACTCGCCAGCGCGGCCTCAACGGCCGGGGCGATATCGCCGGCACGGATAACTTTTCGGGTCTCCAGCCCCATCGATGCACCCAGTGCCTGATAATCCACTGCCGGATTAACCAAATCCATTGCGATGAAGCGATCTGTTTGGGCCGACGTATAATCTGCCTGAGAACGCATGAAGTTTTTCAATACGTTATATTCCGTATTATTCATGACAATAAAGGTGACTGGCAGTTTTTCATGTGCGGCCGTCCAGAGAGCCTGAGGGGAGTACATCGCCGCGCCATCTCCCACAAAGCACACCACAGGCGCTTTTCCCAAACCGAGTGAATAGCCGACAGCCGCGGGCATTCCCCATCCCAGGCCACCGCCGCGTAAAAAGGCATATTGATCCGCACGGTGACTGTTGAGAGATTTGCGAAGCGAGCCGCTGGTGGCAATCGCCTCGTCAACAATGGCCACATCTGGTCCGATCGCCCTTGCTGCCTCAAATGCCGCCACCAACGGCGTAATTACCGTAGCAGATTGTTGTTCCTGAACCTGTCCGAGCAGACGTTCTTTGCTTAATTCAAACTCATTAACCGCCTTTTCAAAACGGCGTTGATAATCACGGCGATGGTTTGCCGTGGCTTTCTTCAGTTCAGGTAGCAGTGACATTAACGATGATTTAATATCGCCAACCACGGAGAGTTCACTACTGTAGGTGCGTCCCAGGTCGCCTGCATCAGCTGATAACTGGAACACTTTACACTGGTCCGGCACTGCCTGACCTTCGGTATAAAGAATAGTGATAAGCGACTTACCGCCAAGGGCAAAAATAGCATCGTACTGGCTTAATGCTCGGTTAATTTCCGTCGCTTTCGTGGACAGATTGCCCCGCCAGAGAGGGTGTGCTGTTGGATAGGGGATCCGGTTCGGCCATGTTGAACCGTACACGTCAGCGGCAAGCATCTCAGCAAGAGCAACAACCTCATTGGCCGCTTCACTTTGATAGATTTCGTCGCCGGCAATCAGTGCGACGTTACCCGGAGTAAATGCCGCCAGCTTACTCGCCAGCAAAGGTAACGAACCCGCGACTGCATTGCGGTCGATAGTAGAAGGCGCGCCGATGCCGATAGCACTCATCGCCTCCATCACATCCATCGGAAGCGACAGGAAAACGGAGCCTTTCGGTGCAGCGTCAGAATCGTGAAAGGCCCGGCGAACTAATACCGGTAGCTGATCAACGTGGGTAACCTCCTGTGACCATTTCGCGAACGTTTTACCCATACCGACCAGATCACCCAACAATAATGGGTCGGTTGTCGTGTGGCGTGAATCCTGCTGCCCCGCCGTCACCACCAGTGGTGTCTGTGAGCATTTTGCATTCAACAGATTTCCCATGCCGTGGCCTAAACCACCGGCGGTATGCAGATTCAGAAAGCCTGGTTTTTTTGCTGCCTGCGCATAACCGTCCGCCATGGCGACTGCACTCGCTTCCTGCAGAGCTAACACGTACTGAATTGACGGTTTTCTTAACAGCGCATCCATAAACGGCAGTTCGGTTGTCCCCGGATTACCAAATACATATTCCACCCCTTCACTTTCCAGAACTTCTAACAATACATCACCGCCACGGCGTGCATTGGCGTTCTGGACTTTAGTTATTGCGTTACTCATAGAATGATCACCTCTGTCTGGGTATTCGTTCGCCCTGTCTGGCGGGTGATTCAATCTTAATCACGGGTCTAACCCCCTTTCCAATACTATATTGATGCCCAGCTATACCCTTTTAGGTATGGGAAGTCATGCGCTGTCCGCCAGGAGATGGAAAGTGTTCTGCGTCGAAGCGCTGGCTCCACGCTCCGTCTGCACAGGACCAGGCGCGGACTTTACTCTTTTGCCAAACAGAGTTGAAACGAACCCGTTTCATGATAAATCTATAAAGATAATAAGACGAAAAGGAAGAACAAATGAAAATCAGACTTGCTGTACCAGAAGAGGCAGAGGAATGTTGGAATATAAGGAACCTTTCTATCCGGGAAGGATGTAAGCCAAGTTATAGCGCCAAGGTACTTGAAGCCTGGACACCCGAAGCGATGCCTGAACATTACAGGGAGGTAATTACGGAAAATCCTTTCTTTGTTGTCGAGCTGCCAGATACAGGATTGGTGGCAACGGGGTATCTGGATCTTACCGAGGGTAGCGTAGAAGCTATTTTTACATTGCCGGATTTTTTTGGTAAAGGTTTTGCTAGCCTGATTATTGAAACGATTAAAGAAGAGGCGATGACAAGAGGGCTGAAACAGCTAACCCTGACCTCAACACCAAACGCGCAAACTTTCTACGAAAAGCATGGCTTTATGTTTATCAAGGAAACGACATCCCCATCAAGACTTGCCCAAACAGATCTACGTTGCATGGATATGTCCATCACACTATAAATTTGAGCTACGTGAAAAAATGGGGCTCTATCCTCCTGCAAATTTTCCCTGGTTTAAGGATTCATTTTCGGAAAGACTTTTGCAGCGGTTTTGCCGAAAAAATTGGATAAAAAACCGGGCATCGCGCCCGGTTATCGTGCCAGCCCGAAATGGCCCTACGCATTCAACCCGCGATTTTTCAGCATCGGCTCAATCTGTGGATCGTGCCCGCGCCACTGGCGATAAAGTTCAGCTAAATCAGTGCTATTGCCGCGCGACAGAATCGCTTCCCGGAAGCGCTGACCGTTCTCACGGGTCAAACCGCCGTGCTCCACAAACCACTGATAGCCGTCGTCGGCCAGCATCTGGGTCCACAGATAGGCGTAATAACCTGCCGCATAGCCGCCGCCAAAGATATGGGAGAAATAGCTGCTGCGATAGCGCGGCGGAACGGCCGCCAGATCCAGGTGTTCTTCCTGCAATATCTTCTGCTCAAACCCATCCACGTCCGCCGGTATTGCCGAGGTCGACAGGCTATGCCAGCGCATATCAAGCAACGCAGCAGCCAACAACTCGCTCATGTCGTACCCTTTATTGAAGGTTGCCGCACGCAACATATTGTCGCGTAGCGCTTCCGGCATCGGCTCCCCGGACTGGTAGTGCTTCGCGTAGTGGGCAAACACCTGCGGCTGGCTGGCCCAGTGTTCGAAGATCTGCGAAGGAAATTCGACAAAATCGCGCGGGGTATTGGTTCCGGAGAGACTGGCGTAACGCTGGCTGGCGAACAGCCCATGCAGGGTATGGCCAAACTCATGGAACAGAGTGATCACCTCATCCCACGACAACAGCGCACTCTGCCCTGCCTGCGGCCGGGCGTAGTTGCAGACATTGTAGATAACCGGTCGCTGCTCCCGCAGGGTAGACTGTTCGACAAACACATCCATCCAGGCACCGCCGCTCTTTGAGTCGCGAGCGTAGTAGTCACCGTAAAACAGCGCCATCCCTTCGCCGTTGTGATCGAAGATCTCCCAGACCCGAACATCCGGGTGATAGACGGGGATATCGAAGCGCTCGACAAAGCGGAGGCCAAAGAGCTGCGTGGCCGTCCAGAAGACACCATCCTGCAGCACGCGCTCGAGAGCAAAATAGGGTTTAAGCTGCGCATCATCAATGGCAAAGGCAGCTCGCCGCACCTGTTCGCTGTAATAGAGCCAGTCCCATGCCGCGGCGCGAAACGCCCCGCCCTCGTTGTCAATCACCTGCTGGATGTCAGCCAGCTCTCGTTCCGCCCGCGCCCGCGCTGCCGGCGCGATCCGGCGCATAAAAGTTAATGCCTCCGCCGGAGAGGCCGCCATTTGATCGGTCAGCGCCCAGCTGGCGTAATCGGCCGCGCCCAGCAGCTCCGCCTGCTGCGCGCGGATCGCCGCCAGTCGCAGCACCAGGCGACGTGTATCATGCTCATCGCCCTGCTGATTGCGCGTCCAGCCAGCGGCAAAGAGATTCTCCCGCGTCTGTCGGTCGCGCAAAGAGAGCAGCGGCGGCTGCTGGGTGGTATTGGTCAGCGTCAGCAGCCAGCGGTCACTGAGCCCTTTTTCCTGCGCCGCATCGGCCGCCGCCGCTATCTCCTCATCCGCCAGGCCATCCAGTTGATGTCGGTAATCAACCACCAGGCCACCGCTTTTGGCCGCCCCCAGCAGCCGCTGCTGAAACTGACTTTGCAGGGTCGCCGCTTCGGTGTTCAGCGTGCGCAGCACCGCCTTCTGCGCCGGCGCCAGGGTCGCCCCGGCATGAACAAAACGTTGCCAGGTGAGGGTCAGGAGACGATGAGATTCGCTGTCTAACGCCAGCGCGTCACGCTGCTCATAGACGCTGTTCACTCGCTGAAACAAGGCCTCGTTAAGCCAGATGTCATTCCCCAGCTCGGCGAGCTCAGCGGAAAATTCTTCATCCAGAGACTGAATGAACGGGTTGGTGTGGGCGCCAGCCATGGCGAAAAAGACCCGCGTCACTCGCGCCAGCAGCTGTCCGCTCTGTTCAAGGGCCTCAAGAGTGTTGGCAAAATTCGCCGGCTCCGGGCTGTCGATTATCGCGCGGATCTCCGCGCGCTGCTGCCGGACACCCTCATCAAACGCCGGGCGGTAGTGGCAGTCCTGGATGAGATCAAACGGGGGTGCCTGGTAAGGCAGCAAACTGACGCTAAAAAAGGGATTTTGTTCAGACATCTTTCTCTCCTGCACAGGCTAATCCTGTAAGATTAGGCTTCTCCTTAAGGGGTCGCAATGATTTCCGTTACCGGTCGCCGTCTGTGCGTGCTATGGTATGAAAACACAAAAAGCGTTGAGGAACAGTAAGATGATTATCATGGTTACCGGTGCCACTGCCGGTTTTGGTGAAAGTATTACTCGCCGTTTCGTCGCTAACGGCCATAAAGTGATTGCCACCGGACGTCGTGAAGAGCGCCTGAAGACGCTGAAAGACGACCTCGGTGATAACCTTTATATCGCCCAGCTTGACGTCCGTAACCGCGCCGCCATTGAGACGCTGATTGCCGATCTGCCCGCTGAGTGGCAGGCGATTGACGTCCTGGTGAATAACGCCGGTCTGGCGCTGGGTCTGGAGCCGGCTCACCGCGCCAGCGTGGAAGACTGGGAAGATATGATCGACACCAATAATAAAGGGCTGGTGTACATGACCCGCGCGGTCCTGCCGGGTATGGTGGAGCGCAATCGCGGGCATATCATTAACATTGGCTCCACGGCAGGCAGCTGGCCTTATGCCGGGGGCAACGTCTATGGGGCGACCAAAGCCTTCGTCCGTCAGTTCAGCCTGAATCTTCGTACCGACCTGCACGGCACCGCGGTGCGCGTCACCGACATCGAGCCGGGTCTGGTGGGAGGCACCGAGTTCTCCAACGTCCGCTTTAAAGGTGATGACGCCAAAGCCGGGAAAACTTATGAGAACACCGAAGCCCTGACGCCGGAAGATGTGACCGAGGCGGTCTGGTGGGTGGCCACCCTGCCGAAGCACGTCAACATCAACACCCTGGAGATGATGCCGGTGAGCCAGAGCTTTGCCGGACTCAGTATTCACCGTCAGGGCTAACCGTCAGCCACCCGGCCTGCGGGCCGGGTATGGGCGGAACCGCAAAAAACGCGTAAAATAGTGCGCATAATCCCTTAAAAAGTAACCATCAATGGCCGCAGAATCGCAACTGAATCCGACGCAACCCGTCAATCAGCAAATTTATCGCATCCTCCGCCGGGATATCGTTCACTGCCTGATCCCGCCTGGCACACCGCTGTCCGAGAAAGAAGTCTCCGTGCGTTTCGATGTGTCGCGTCAGCCGGTGCGCGAGGCCTTCATCAAGCTGGCGGAAAATGGGCTTATCCAGATACGTCCCCAGCGCGGCAGCTACGTCAATAAAATTTCCTTGTCGCAGGTGCGCAATGGTTGCTTTGTCCGCCAGGCGATTGAGTGCGCGGTGGTCCGCCGCGCCGCCGGCATGATTAACGATGAGCAGGTTTATCAGCTGGAGCAGAATCTCCATCAGCAGCGTATTGCCGTCGACAGACAACAATCAAACGACTTTTTCCTGCTTGATGATGAGTTTCACCAGAAGCTGTCGATCATTGCCGATTGTCAGCTGGCATGGGATACGGTGGAAAATATTAAAGCCGCCATCGACCGCGTGCGCTACATGAGCCTGGACCATATCACCTCGCCGGAGATGCTCCTGCGTCAGCACCATGAGATTTTCACCGCGCTGGAAAAACGCGACGCGGAGGCAGTAGAGCAGGCAATGAATGTCCATCTGCATGAAATCAGCGAGTCCGTGTTACTGATCCGCCAGGAGAACCGCGACTGGTTTAGCGAAGATTAATGGTCAGACGGCTGCCCAGCGTGGCTGACGCAGCCGTCGTGATTGAGGGGATTAACGGACGACCAGCACCGGCGTTTTGGCGTAGCGCAGAATCGACTCGGCGTTGGAGCCCAGCAGATGGGTGGAGATGCCCGGTTTGCGGGAGCCAACCACTATCACATCGAACTCTTCGTTATTACTGATAGCCAGAATTTCGTCGCGCACGTTACCAAAGACCACCCGGGTATGGATACGCGACATCGGGATGTCGAACAGTCGCGCCACCTCGCGCATCTTTTTCTCCGACTCTTCTTTCATATAGGCTTCAAATTTACGAATATCCGCCGTAAAGCCGCGTAATAGTGAACGACTGCTGTTCGGCAGAACGTTGAGCAATGTGATTTCACCGTTTTCTGCAGTGGCGAGGAATTCCGCGTGACGCACAGCTTTATCGCTTAAATCCATTTCAAAGACATCAACAGGCAATAAAATTTTTTTATACATGGCCCGTACTCCTTTTCCAGAGAAAGTTCTTTTTCAATGACTTAACTATGCCATTATGGCAGTAAATTACCAGCCATTATTCGGAAAAATAACAGCTAATTATCTTTAGTAAATCAGGGAAATATAGAGTTATGTATAGACATTGCGTTCGATCATCTTTTCAGCGCGCCAAAACCGATCGACAGCCAAAAAAAAGGAAATATCAGCGGAAGGTAGCAGAGATGACAAAATAGCCGGTGTCGACGACGAGGCCGACACCGGAAGCAGATTATTGCTCGGCAGCCCACGCGGCGACGGTGGCTTTAGCCCCCTGCCGCTGCAGCGCCAGATAGGCGCGGGTCACCGCCGAGACGAAACGGGGCTCCTGCGGCAACGCCAGGCCGAAGATCGCCTCAATACCCAGCAGCGCTTTCACCCGCGCTTCACCCTCGGCGCTGGCCGCCACCGCCTGTTGGATAACCGGCAACAGCGGATCGCAAATCTCAATCGGCTGGCCGGCATCGTCAACGCCACCGACATAGCGCATCCAGCCCGCCACACCGAGCGCCAGCAGCGTGAAATCTTGCTGGTGCGCCAGATGCCAGCGTACGGAGTCCAGCATGCGCTGCGGCAACTTCTGGCTGCCGTCCATCGCTATCTGCCAGGTACGGTGCTTCAACGCCGGATTGCAGTAGCGGTCAATCAGCAGACTGGCGTAGCGCGGTAGATCCACCCCCTGCACTTTCAGCGTCGGCGCCTGTTCGTCCAGCATCAGCGCCAGCGCCGCGCGGCGGTAGCTGTCGTCCTGCATACAGTCATTGATGTGCTGATAACCGGCCAGATAGCCCAGATAAGCAAGGAACGAGTGGCTGCCGTTAAGCATCCTCAGCTTCATCTCTTCAAAAGGCACCACATCGGCGACCAGTTCCGCTCCCGCTTTTTCCCACTGCGGACGTCCGGCAACAAAGTTATCCTCAATCACCCACTGACGGAAAGGTTCGCAGGCCACCCCGGCCGGGTCGCGCACGCCAGTCAGTTGCTCAATTTTATCGAGGGTTTCCGCGGTAACGGCCGGGACAATGCGGTCCACCATGGTCGATGGGAAGGTGACGTTCTGTTCAATCCAGGCCGCTAGCTCCGCGTCCAGCGCCCGGGCGTAGGCGCAGACGACATTGCGCATGACGTGACCGTTTTCCGGCATGTTGTCGCAGGACATCACGGTAAAAGCCGGCAAGCCTGCCGCCCGACGGCGGGCCAGAGCCTCCACCACCACGCCTGGCGCCGATTTTGGCTGGTGCGGGTTGTGCAGATCGGCGACGATCAGCGGGTGCTCGAGCTGCAGCTCGCCGCTGGCCGGCGAATGACAATAACCTTTCTCGGTAATGGTCAGGGAGACAATGGCTACCTGAGGCTCACACATCGCCGCCAGCACCGCTTCGAGGCCATCAACCTGGGCGTGCAGCGCCTGCTTCACCACCCCAACCACGCGTGCGGTCCAGGCGTCGGCGGACATTTCGGCCACAGTGTACAGCCGATCCTGCTGGCGGAGGTCGGCGATCTGCTGCTCGCCGCCGATAAGATTGACTTCGGTATAGCCCCAGTCGCTGCCATGTTCACTGGCAAGAATATCGGCATATACCGCCTGATGGGCGCGGTGGAATGCGCCAAAACCAAGGTGCACGATACGGGGGATCAGCGCGCTGCGATCGTAGCCTGGCAGCATGGCGTTGGCGGTTAAAAGGGTGTTTTCCATGATGACTCTCGTTGTTATGTGTCTCATCAACCATTCTCGGGGAGAACTCTCGAGGAGAATGCCTTTGTGTCTCAACCATCGCACGCAATTGGTATAACATCTTTGATTTCTGTCAACTACCATACAAGAAGATGCAGACGGTCGCTGCCGGGAGTGAACCGTCACAGAATCATCGCTGATGGAATGGGAAACAGTCGCCGCGAGGAAATATAAGAAGTCGACGAAAGACACACCGGCCACGCGTCCCTGCGGGCCTGTCACTTAGCCGGGAGTCCGGTCTGGCGGTTAGTCGATACGGGTTTTAACGATAAAGAAGTAACACAACGCCCCGGTGAAGGTCACGCCGGCGGCGATCACCAGCGCCAGATTAAAAGAATGGGTGGTATCCACCACCCAGCCGGTGACGATCGGCGCAAAGGAGGCAAACACAAAGCTGCCAAAGTTCTGGATCGCTGCCACCGAAGCCACTTTATGCTCCGCCACCAATACCTGCACCAGCCCCCAGGCCGACGTCCCGGCAAAATGGACGCAAAACAGCGCCATGGAGATAAAAGCCACCGCCTGGGTCGGCGTGGAGGATTGTACCACCAGCAGGGTGCCCAGGGCCGACAGCACCAGACCGATCACGATCGCCGTTTTGCGGGTTTTCGCCAGATCGTAACCTCTGCGCGCCAGGGCATCGACCACCAGGCCGTTGACCCACATCCCCACCGCCGCGGCAAGGAACGGGATCGCCGCCACCCAGCCGGTACGGGCCAGGCTTAACCCTTGCTGCGCCTGCAAATAGCCGGGCAACCAGGCGATATACAGCCAGCCGGTGTAGTTCACACCGGAAAAGCCCAGAATCATCCCCCAGGTGGTGCGCCGTTTAAACAGAGCCAGCCATTCGCTAAATTTCAGCGCCGGGCGGGCCACCTCCTCGCTGGCCAGATACTGCTGCTCCTCTTCCTGAAGGGTGAAGTGCCGGCGATTTCGGTAGCCCACATACCAGCACAGACCGACCACGATACCGGCTAAGCCAATCACCACAAACATCGTTCGCCAGCCCCAGGCCAGTTGCATAATAACCAGAGCCGGTGGCGCAATGGCCTGCCCCAGCACCGTCGAGGAGTTAAATATCCCCACCGCCGTACCGCGCTCTCTTTGCGCATACCAGTCATTGATTGATTTCACACCGGCGGGCATAAATGGCGCTTCACCAATCCCGAGGCCAATGCGCAGCAGAATAAAATGCGAGAACGAATTGACCATCCCGGTCAGGGCCTGCATTGCGGACCAGAAAATCAGTCCGGCGCCGAGCACAATGCGCGGTCCAACGCGATCCAGCAATATTCCCGACGGCAATTGTGCGAAGCCGTAGGAGAGCGAAAAGGCGGAGAGCAGCACCCCAAACTCGGTGGCGCTGAGTCCCAGGTCGGCGCGTATCGCCTCCCCGGCGACGCTCAGCGAAGAGCGGTCAAGAAAGTTGACGATACCGGCGATAAACAGCAGCGTCAGGGTGATCTTCTGCACCCGACGGATACGCAGCGGCGTCGCCCCCGTCCGGGCGGCAAGTGTCTCGATAGCCATCGTTGTTCCTTACAGAGTCATAACAAAAGAGAATGTCTGATAAGTAAGGCAACAGGTCGACTACCATACAAGAATTAAGGTTTAAAAAAGTGGCAGCGATCACACAAGGCGAGCTCAGGCCCGCCCCCAGCCCGCCACGATGATCAGCATGCCGCACAGGGCGATGATCGCCCCGGCCCAGTCGTAATGGCTGAGCTTGACGCCATCCACGACCCGCAGCCAGAGCAAGGCGGTACAGACGTACACCCCACCGTAGGCGGCATAGACCCGCCCGCTGGCGGCAGGATGGAGCGTCAGGAGCCAGACGAACAGCGCCAGCGCCAGGCCGGTGGGGATCAACAGCAGCGGCGTGGCCCCGCGCTTTAACCATAGCCACGGCAGATAGCAGCCGATGATTTCGCACAGGGCGGTGGCAAAGAACAGGAGCGTTGTTTTGAGCATTAAAAGATTCGTAAATGAGACAAAGCGTTGAACCATTCTACGCGATAATGGCTTCTGCCCCACGCTGTTTTGTCGGCTATGCCCGGCAAAAGAGCTGTAGTAAACTTAACCTGAGGGTTAACCCATCACTTAAAGGAAATCGTGATGAACATGACACTGAACAAACGCTGGTGCCTGACCGCCATTCTGGCGTTGAGCGCCGTGGTCTATACCTCCAGCTCCTTCGCCGCCACCGACCGGCTGGTGATTGAATCTGGCGACAGCGCGCAAAGCCGTCAGCAGGCGTCGATGGAAAAAGAGCAATGGAACGACACCCGCAGCCTGCGCCAGAAGGTCAATAAGCGGGCGGAAAAAGAGTGGGACAAAACCGATGTCGCCTTCGACGCGCAGGATAACTGCCAGAAAAGCGCCAACGTCAACGCCTACTGGGAGCCGAACACCCTGCGCTGCCTTGACCGCCGCACCGGCCGGGCAATCAATCCCTGATCCGCTTCCTGTCAACGCTGGCGCCTGCGGGCGCCGCCTTTCATAACGCGCTGTTCAGCTTTAACCACAGGATTACCCATGACCGACGCGCTACACGTCAAACTCCGCCCCCTCGAACGGGAAGATTTGCGCTTTGTCCACCAGCTCGATAACAACGCCAGCGTCATGCGCTACTGGTTTGAAGAGCCGTACGAGGCCTTCGTTGAGCTCTCCGATCTGTACGACAAACATATCCACGATCAAAGCGAGCGTCGCTTTGTGATCGAATGCAATGGCGATAAAGCCGGGCTGGTAGAGCTGGTTGAAATCAACCATGTTCATCGGCGGGCCGAGTTCCAGATCATTATCTCACCGGACTTCCAGGGAAAAGGCCTTGCCACTCGCGCGGCGCGGCTGGCCATGGACTACGGTTTTACGGTGCTTAATCTGTATAAGCTGTATTTGATTGTCGATAAAGAGAATGAAAAAGCGATCCATATTTACCGCAAGCTCGGCTTTATCGTCGAGGGTGAACTCATCCATGAGTTTTTCATTAACGGCGAGTACCGCAACACCATTCGCATGTGTCTGTTCCAGCACCAGTATCTGGCCGAACACAAAACCCCAGGACCGGCCCTGCTGAAGCCGACGGCTCAGTAATAATCAATGCGGTTCTTGATGGTGTAATGGCGTGTCAGCGGCGGCTGCACGCTTTCATCAATCACCTGCAGCTCACAGCTCAGCGGATTGTCGTGGCGATCGTAGTCGCAGGTCTGGCGTACCGTGCCCAGCGTGCGTTCGTTGAAGGTGCTGATGGCGGTATAGTCCATTTTCTTGCGCGGATCCTTCGACGGCGTGGAGGCGACGGTAAATTGCTCTTCTTTGGCGGTGGTGGTTTTTCCCAGCGGATAGCCATCGCTGTCATAGCGGTAGGTGGCGGTGGTCTCTTTGCCACGGGCACTGATAATAAAACCGTTATCATCCGTCTCCCAGCTCACCCCGGTGGCAGGCATCTCTGCCAGCTGACACTTGCCCTGCAGGCGCAGTCGCTTCTCGTGGGTGCGCCCATCGACGTAATAGTTGGCATCCAGCAGCAGCGTGGCGCCGGTATTGTTCTCCACATCTTCCAGGGTCAGCAGATCAAAACATCCCTCTTTTGACAGCTGAGCGCTCACCTTTTTGACCACCACATCGTGTTCATCCAATAGCGTCTGGCTAAAATCTTTCACCGGCCCGCGCAGCGGATCGAACTCAAACTCATTGGAAAAACTCGCCATCTCGGGGGTGAAGGCTTCCGGGGCGCTTTTGCGGTCGCACGCCGTCAGCAGCAGCGCTGCCGGGATCAGCCAATACAATCTTTTCACAGGCGATTCCTTTTGTGTACATCAGATCATATTAGCAAATACAATTGTTTACACCAGTTCTGCTATGCTTAATTCTGGATAACATCGATAAGGAGTGTAAGATGAAACTATCCCTCTGGACAGGCGCCGCGCTACTGCTGTGCTCCACGACCGTGCTGGCGGCCCCAGACTCTTGTGAACGGGTTAAAAGTGACATCCAGCAGAAGATCATCAACAATGGCGTACCGGAAACTGCCTTCAGCCTGGCCATTGTGCCAAACGATCAGGCAGACCAGCCCGGTGTTCAGGTGGTCGGCCATTGCGCCAATGACACCTTCAAAATCACCTATACGCGTAACAGCGACAGTCCCGCCGAAAACGACGCTCAGTAAGCCCTCTTCGGTTTCAAATGAAAGATCTTATCCCTGCATTGACCAGGGATAAGATCGGCTGGCTACCCATAATGTATTATCGCTCACCCCTGCGTCTGTTAATGACGTGGCGGCCCTTCTCCGCACAGCATAACTATCATGGAGTGAGCAATGTCGAATCAGGAATCCCCCGGCGGCGTCACCCGACGCGCGCTACTCAAATCCACAGCCCTCAGCTCTCTGGCGCTGGCCGCCGGCGGGCTTACCCTGCCCTTTACACTGCGTAGCGCCGCGGCAGCAGTACAACAGGCTACCGGCGACAACACCCGCGTCGTCTGGGGCGCCTGTTCGGTCAACTGTGGCAGCCGCTGCGCCCTGCGGCTGCACGTGCGGGATGATGAAGTGGTTTACGTCGAAACGGATAACACCGGCGACGACCGCTACGGCGACCACCAGGTCCGCGCCTGCCTGCGCGGGCGCTCGATTCGTCGGCGCATCAATCACCCGGATCGCCTTAACTATCCCATGAAGCGCGTCGGCAAACGCGGGGAAGGCAAATTTGAACGCATCAGCTGGCAGGAGGCGCTGGATATCCTCGCTGACCGCCTGAAAAGCACCGTTGCCCAGTATGGCAATGAAGCCGTGTACATTAACTACTCTTCGGGGATCGTCGGCGGCAACATCACCCGTTCGTCGCCTTCAGCGTCGCCGGTAGCGCGGCTGATGAACTGCTACGGCGGCTCGCTTAACCAGTACGGTACCTACAGCACCGCACAGATTGCCTGCGCGATGCCCTATACCTACGGCAGCAACGACGGCAACAGTACTTCGGATATTGAAAACAGCAAGCTGGTGGTGATGTTCGGCAATAACCCAGCGGAAACCCGGATGAGCGGCGGCGGCATTACCTGGTATCTGGAGCAGGCTCGCGAGCGCTCTAACGCGCGGATGATCGTTATCGACCCGCGCTACACCGATACCGCCGCCGGACGGGAAGATGAGTGGATCCCTATTCGTCCCGGCACGGACGCCGCGCTGGTCGCCGGTATCGCCTGGGTGCTGATAAACGAGGATCTCGTCGACCAGCCATTCCTCGACAAATACTGCGTTGGCTACGATGAGAAAACGCTGCCGGTCGGGGCGCCGGCAAACGGTCACTACAAAGCGTATATTCTTGGCGAGGGCGACGACGGCGTCGCCAAAACACCGCAGTGGGCCTCGCGTATTACCGGCATCCCCGCCGATCGCATCATTAAGCTGGCGCGCGAAATCGGCATGAGTAAACCGGCTTATATTTGCCAGGGCTGGGGACCGCAGCGCCAGGCCAACGGCGAACTCTCCGCCCGCGCGATCGCCATGCTGCCGATCTTAACCGGCAACGTCGGCATCAACGGCGGCAACAGCGGCGCCCGCGAATCAACCTACACCATCACTATCGAACGTCTGCCGGTGCTGGAAAATCCGGTAAAGACCGCCATCTCCTGCTTCACCTGGACCGACGCCATCGCTCGAGGCCCGGAGATGACCGCCACCCGCGACGGCGTGCGCGGCAAAGAGAAGCTGGATGTGCCGATCAAGTTCCTGTGGAACTACGCGGGCAACACCATCATCAACCAGCACTCCGACATCAATAAGACCCACGAGATCCTGCAGGACGAAAGCAAGTGCGAGACCATTGTGGTTATCGACAACTTTATGACCTCGTCGGCGAAATACGCCGACCTGCTGCTGCCCGATCTGATGACCGTTGAGCAGGAAGATATTATTCCCAACGACTATGCCGGCAATATGGGCTATCTCATTTTTATCCAGCCTGCTACCTCGGCGAAGTTCGAACGCAAACCGATTTACTGGATCTTAAGTGAAGTCGCGAAACGGCTCGGCGACGACGTGCATCAACGTTTTACCGAGGGGCGCACGCAGGCGCAGTGGCTGCAGCATCTGTATGCCAAAATGGTGGCGAAAGACCCCGCGCTACCTGGCTACGACGACCTGAAGCAGATGGGCATCTACAAGCGTAAAGATCCGAACGGCCACTTCGTCGCCTATCGCGACTTCCGCCGCGATCCTGAAGCGCATCCGCTCAAAACCCCGTCCGGCAAAATTGAAATCTACTCCAGCCGGCTCGCCGAGATTGCCGCCCACTGGCAGCTGGAGAAAGACGAAGTTATCAGCCCGTTGCCGGTCTACGCCTCCACATTTGAAGGTTGGGACGATCCGCTGCGCAGTCAGTATCCGCTGCAGCTGTTTGGTTTCCACTATAAAGCGCGCACCCACTCCAGCTATGGCAACGTCGATGTATTACAAGCGGCCTGTCGCCAGGAGGTGTGGCTCAATCCGCTTGACGCGGAAAAACGCGGGATTAAAAACGGCGATATGGTGCGCGTCTTTAATCAGCGCGGCGAAGTCCGTCTTCCGGCGAAAGTGACGCCACGCATCATGCCGGGCGTGTCGGCGATGGGCCAGGGCGCCTGGCACGACGCGAATATGGCCGGAGACCGGATCGACCATGGCGCCTGCATGAATACGCTGACCACCCACCGCCCGTCGCCGCTGGCGAAGGGGAATCCACAGCATACCAACCTGGTCGACATAGAGAAGGTTTAAGGAGTAAACCATGAGCACGCAATATGGATTCTTTATCGATTCCGCTCGCTGTACCGGGTGTAAAACCTGCGAACTGGCCTGTAAGGACTACAAGAATCTCACCCCGGAGGTCAGCTTCCGTCGCATCTATGAGTATGCCGGCGGCGACTGGCAGGAGGACAACGGCGTCTGGCAGCAGAATGTATTCGCCTACTACCTATCCATCGCCTGTAACCACTGCGAAGATCCGGCCTGCACCAAGGTCTGCCCGAGTGGGGCGATGCACAAGCGCGACGATGGTTTTGTGGTGGTCAACAAAGCGGTGTGCATTGGCTGCCGCTACTGCCATATGGCCTGCCCGTACGGCGCCCCGCAGTACAACGCCGACAAAGGCCATATGACCAAGTGCGACGGCTGTCACGAGCGCGTCGCAGAGGGGAAAAAGCCGATCTGCGTAGAGTCCTGCCCGCTGCGGGCACTCGATTTCGGGCCGATTGCCGAACTACGCGCTAAACACGGCCAGCTGGCCGCGGTGGCCCCGCTGCCGTCGGCGCACTTTACCAGGCCGAGCATCGTTATCAAACCGAACGCCAATGCCCGGCCGTGTGGTGATACCACCGGTTATCTGGCAAATCCAAAGGAGGTGTGAGATGGGAAGCGGATGGCATGAATGGCCGCTGGTACTGTTTACGGTACTGGGGCAATGCGTGGTCGGCGAGACTATCGTCAGCGGGCTGGGCTGGCTATCGCTGACAGACCAGCGCGAAGCGCAGCAGCGGCTGGTGCGCAGCATGTTTTTTATCTGGCTGCTGATGGGCATCGGTTTTCTTGCTTCAGTGATGCATCTCGGTTCGCCGCTGCGGGCGTTTAACTCGCTGAACCGCGTCGGCGCCTCGGCGCTGAGCAATGAAATCGCCAGCGGCGCCTTGTTCTTCGCCGTGGGAGGATTCTGGTGGCTGCTGGCGGTAGTAGGCAAAATGCCGGCGGCGCTGGGTAAAATCTGGCTGGTGTTCACCATGCTGTTAGGCCTGCTGTTTGTTCTGGCGATGACCCGGGTTTACCAAATCGATACTGTGCCAACATGGTACAATGGCTACACTACCAGCGCGTTCTTCCTGACGGTGCTCCTCAGCGGGCCGCTGTTCGCCGCCCTGCTGCTGCGGCTGGCGAAAGTTGACTTTAACGGCTGGTTTTTTGCCGGGCTTAGCGTGGCCGCGCTGGCGATCAGCGCCGCCGTTATCATCATGCAAAGCACCGGGCTCAGCACCATTCACAGTTCAGTCCAGCAGGCAGCCACCCTGCTGCCAGATTACGGCACACTCCAGGCGTTACGCCTGATACTGCTGGCTCTCGGTCTTGGCTGCTGGCTGTGTCCGCTGATCCGCCGCCAACCGCCGCGCGCTACGGGGCTGCTGATCGGCCTGCTGCTGGTCTTGATCGCGGAATGTATTGGTCGCGGCCTGTTTTATGGTCTGCATATGACCGTCGGTATGGCGGTTGCCGGTTAATGAGACGGCGCGCTGGCGCGCGCCGCAGAAAGGAATAAGTAATGATGCCGATCCCAAACCGCGACGCTGTCGCGTTAAGCGCCCGCACCCTGGGCGCGCTGTTCTCTTATGCGCCGAATAGCGCGCACATTGCGCCGCTGGTCGCCGCCTTCCAGGACGGCAGCTGGCAGCAACAGTGGCCCTTCCCGGTAGCCGCCCCGCTGGCGTCAGCCTTTGCCGCGTCGACGGAAGAGTCATTACCGGAAGCCTGGCAACGCCTGTTTATCGGCCCGTGGGCCCTGCCGGCACCGCCATGGGGATCCGTCTGGCTGGATAAAGAGTCAGTGCTGTTTGGCGATTCCACGCTGGCCCTGCGCGAGTGGATGCGCACGAACGGCATCGCACTGGACGCCGAGCGTAACGAACCGGAAGATCATTTCGGCACCCTGCTGCTGCTGGCGGCGTGGCTGTGCGAAACGGAGCAGGATGCGTTGTTTGCCCAGCTGCTGGCCTGGCACCTGCTGCCGTGGTCCGGGCGCTTCCTGAGCGTCTTTGTCGACCACGCCGCCCACCCCTTCTACGAGGCGCTGGGTCAGCTGGCGCAGGCAACGCTGGCGCAGTGGCAGGAGAACCTGCCGATCGCCGTGGCGGAAAAAGCGCTCTATCGTTAACCCTTCACCGCGCCGGTATCCGGCGCGGTTTTATTTCGCCGCTTCCCAGCCCCTCTCCCGCACTTATCGCTTTTGCATCTAAGGTTATTCCCTATCACAATAAGGCCATGTTTTCCGAACCTCACCGTAACTGATGCACCGTCTTCATCCCTATCCTGATGTGCAGGTGATGTTCCGCCGCCTGTTGATCGCCACGCTGATTGGCCTTCTCGCCGCCCTGGCGGTGGCGCTGTTTCGCCATGCGATGGTGGTGCTGGAAACGCTGTTTCTTGGCAATGACAGCGGAAGCCTGGTCAACGCGGCGCAGTCGCTGCCGGCGTGGCGGCGGCTGATTACCCCGGCGCTGGGCGGCCTGGCGGCAGGGACACTTCTCTGGCTGTGGCAGCGACGCAGCATCGCGCGCCCGCATGCTGCCACCGATTATATGGAAGCCCTGGAGACCGGCGACGGTTGCTTCGATACGCCGGCAAGCCTGGTGAAATCGCTGGCGTCATTGCTGGTCGTGGTCACCGGCAGCGCGATTGGCCGGGAAGGCGCCATGATCCTGCTGGCCGCGCTGGCGGCGTCGCTGTTCGCCCGCCGCTTTACCCCGCAGACTGAATGGAAACTGTGGGTCGCCTGCGGCGCCGCTGCCGGGATGGCCAGCGCCTATCATGCCCCGCTGGCCGGCAGCCTGTTTATTGCTGAAATTCTCTTTGGCACGCTGATGCTGGCCTCGCTCGGGCCGGTCGTTATCTCGGCGGTGATCGCCCTGCTGTTGACGCAGTTTCTCAACGGCGGCGCCGCGCCGCTGTACCACGTCGTCCTGCAGCAGAACCTCAGCGCGCTGCACTATGGTTTAATGCTGGCGACTGGCCTGCTGGCCGGGCTGTGCGGCCCGCTGTTTATCTGGCTGATGGACTACAGCCACCGCGGGTTCGTCAAACTGAAACTGACGCCGCCGTGGCAGCTGGCGCTGGGTGGGCTGATTGTCGGCGGCTTATCGCTCATCACCCCGGCGGTGTGGGGTAACGGCTACAGCGTGGTGCAAAGCTATTTGCGGGTGCCGCCGTCTGGCCTACTGCTGGCCGGCATTTTCCTGTGCAAACTGCTGGCGGTGCTGGCCAGCAGCGGCTCCGGCGCGCCGGGCGGGGTCTTTACCCCCACGCTGTTTGTCGGCCTGGCGATGGGCATGCTGTTTGCCAGCGTCAGCGGGCTATGGCTACCGGGGAATGAAGAGATGGCTATGATGATCGGTCTGACCGGCATGGCGGCGTTTCTGGCTGCCACCACCCATGCGCCAATCATGTCGACCCTGATGATATGTGAGATGACCGGGCAGTATGCGCTGCTGCCCGGCCTGCTGATCACCTGCGTGGTGGCGTCGGTGCTGTCGCGGACGTTACGCCGGGATTCGATCTATCGCCATCACGTTGCCGAGCATGTCTAAGTCGACGTAGCGGCTCAGCTCACGCTGTTCGGCGCGCGGCAGGTATGGCAGCTCGCCAATCAGCGGCGCCGGCAGCTTCTTACTGAGGACATCGATGATTTCAGCGTAGTGCGCGAGACCGGGGTTGATGCGGTTGGCCACCCAGCCGATCAGCGGCAGCCCGTCATTGGCGATCGCCTGGGCCGTCAGCAGCGCATGGTTGATACACCCCTCCTGGATCCCCACCACCATCAGCACCGGGAGCTGCTCCTGTACCACCCATTCGGAGAGCGGTCGCAGGTCGTTCATCAGGCTGCGCCAGCCGCCGGTGCCTTCAACCACCACGTGATCGACCTGACCGGCCAGTCGCTGCAAACCATCCGACAGCAAACCGTAGTTGATCGGGCAGCTGTGCGCCACGCTGCTTTCGTCTTCACTTAACGCTATGGGATTGACAGCCTCATACGGCAACGCCAGCGTGGAGACGCTCTGCAGCACCAGCGCGTCTTTGTTACGCAAACCGTCTGGCGTCTCTTTGCTGCCCTTCGCCACAGGCTTGTACCCGGCCACGCTTTTGCCTCTGGCAGCAAGTGCCTGCAACAGCGCACGGGAAACCACTGTCTTCCCGACAGAGGTGTCTGTACCTGTAATAAAGAAACGCTTAAACATCACTAACCCCACAGTTTTGTCGATGAAATATACGGGAGAGAAATAATCAACAGTGGGCAAAGTCTACGTGATGCCGCCAGAGGTCGGCTTGAGATAGCGCAATTTTTGGTGTGACTATGAAAAAATGTTAACCCTGTAACAGTCGTATGAGTAAGGATCCGTTATAGAGCGCATCCTTGACCAGCGCCGCGCCAGCCATCGTACCACGATTGGAAAACTGGGTGCTTTCAACCGCGATATGCTGGCTGTAGGCCGGGAGCGATTGTTGCCGAATGCAGCTGGAAATTGCCGGAAAAAGGATATCTGCCGCCAGATTAAACGGCGAGCCAATCAGAATTTTCTGCGGGTTAAACAGATTGACCATAATCGCCAGAATCCGCCCGACGTGGTTACCCACGCCGCTGATAATGTCTCTGGCCAGCAGATCGCCCTGCAGCGCGGCCTGGCACAGCCACTCCACGCTCAGCGGACGCTGGTGCAGCAGCGAGCTCATCGACTGGGCCATGCGCATCTGCGCCAGCTCCAGCACGCTCTCTACGCTGGCAATGGTTTCCAGACAGCCATGGTTGCCGCAGTAGCAGCGCTTGCCGTAGGGATCGACCTGAGTATGGCCGATCTCCACCAGGCTGCTGCTGCCGGCATGCAGCAGGCGCCCGTCGGTGATAACCCCGGCGCCGACGTTATGATCGATAACCACCTGGATGACGTCCCGGGCGCCGCGCGAGGCGCCGAACAACGATTCCGCCATAGTCCAGGCGCTGATGTCATGCTGAATGTAGACCGGCACCCCGGTATGGTTGGCCAGCACATCGCCCAGCGGCACATCTTTGACATCCTCATAAAACGGCATGCGATGAATAATGCCATTTTCGGTATCAATAATACCCGGCATCGTCATGGCGATGGAGGTGAGGCGTTCCAGCTTCTTCTGGTGACGAATAAAGAACCGATCGATGTGGTCAATAATGCGCGTCAGAAACGGCGTGCTGTCGGTGAGGGCCAGCTCCAGCTGATCCTCCACCACCAGCTGACTGCTTAAATCACGCAGCGAAAGGTGGATCTCGCCGCGGCTGACGCGCACCGCGAGATAGTGCCAGGCCTCGGTTTCCACCATCAACCCTACCGCCGGGCGGCCACGGCTGCCGGGCTCCTGGATCTCCGTCTCCTGTACCAGATGCGCTTCCAGCATCTCGCGGACAATCTTGGTGATGCTGGCGGGAGCCAGTTGCGCAAATCGGGAGAGGTCGATACGCGATACCGGGCCGAGCTGATCAATCAGGCGATACACAGCGCCCGCATTGGTCTGCTTAATTTGATCGATATGGCCTGGTTGACTATCCGCTACCACCATTGACTCCCTTTATTTTCGCGCTTCGAAATAAACTTTCGGCTATGGTGAAGCACTTCGATGGTGAACGTCAAATTTTTACTTAGCCTTGTGATTTACCGCACATTTCCAGCCCCTTTTCGCCTCAATTGTGCTCGGTTTTCCAGGCCAGCAGCGACTCGCGAAAGCGTTTTGCCAGCGCCCCCTGTTCATGATGTTTCGACCACACCAGCCACATCTCCGAGACTGCATCCTGTTCGTCGATCGGCAGCCAGCGCATTTCACTGAGCTGTACGCGCTGAAAGGAGGCCGGCAGGATAGACACCCCCAGTCCGGCGGCCACCAGACCAATAATGGTCATCGCCTCCCCCACCTCCTGGGCAATCACCGGCGTATGGCCGTAACGACGCAGCAAGCCAAGGATATCGTCATACAGGCCGGTACCCACGTGCGGGTCGAAAAAGACGAAGGGTTCGCGCGCCAGCGCCGTCAGGCTGACCGAGGGCTGGCGGGCCAGCGGATGGTCGGCCGGGACCATCGCCAGCAACGGCTCGCGCAGCACCCGCTCCCACGCCAGGGTGTCCGGCAGTTGGGTATTGCGCAGCAGCCCCAGATCGAGAGCCCCCTCGCTCAGCGGCACAATCTGTTCGCGGGTGTTGGTCTCGCGGGTCAAAATATGCACATCCGGGTAGCGCTGACGAAACATCGACAACGTATCGGATACCGCCTTGATAAAGGGGGCCGAGGAGGTAAAGCCGATACGCAGTTCGCCGGTTTCACCGTGATGCAGACGCGCAGCGCGGGTGGCCGCGTCATCCACCTGGGCAAGAATTTGTCGGCTATCGGCGAGAAACTGCTTTCCAGCCGCCGTCAGGCTGACGCTGCGATTGGTGCGCGCGAACAGGCGGGCGCCGGTCTGCTGCTCAAGGATCTGAATTTGCTGGCTTAACGGCGGTTGAGAAATATTCAGTCGCGCCGCGGCGCGGCCAAAATGTAATTCCTCGGCGACGGCGACAAAGTAGCGCAGATGACGCAACTCGATATTCATATTTAAAACGTCTTATTTGAGATTATTAATATATTAGACAGAATATTTACATTTTCATACCCTAAAAATGTGAGCTGAATGGTCACAACATTCTGTTGGTAAGCAGCAACTTCTACGCAAGGAATTATCTGTGAGTCGTACAACAACCGTTGACACCGTGCCGGCGGGCGAGGTCAGCGTCGCTGGTGCATCCCGCCCGGATCAGTTTATTAAGCGCGGCACCCCGCAATTTATGCGAGTCACCCTCGCGCTGTTCTCCGCCGGTCTGGCCACCTTTGCTCTGCTCTACTGCGTGCAACCGATCCTGCCGGTGCTGTCGAACGAGTTCGGCGTATCGCCGGCCAGCAGCAGTATTTCACTCTCCATTTCCACGGCGATGCTGGCGGTGGGCCTGTTGTTTACCGGCCCGCTGTCCGACGCCATCGGGCGCAAGCCGGTAATGGTCACCGCCCTGCTGCTGGCCGCCTGCTGCTCGCTGCTGTCGACCATGATGACCAGCTGGCACGGCATCCTCATTATGCGCGCCCTGATCGGCCTGTCGCTGAGCGGCGTGGCGGCGGTCGGCATGACCTACCTGAGTGAGGAGATCCACCCCAGCTTCGTCGCCTTTTCGATGGGCTTATATATCAGCGGCAACTCTATCGGCGGCATGAGCGGCCGCTTGCTGACCGGGGTCTTTACCGATTTCTTCGGCTGGCGCGTGGCGCTGGCGGTGATCAGTGGCTTCGCGCTGGCCGCGGCCATCATGTTCTGGCGCATTCTGCCCGAGTCGCGCCATTTCCGCTCGACCTCGCTGCGACCGAAAAACTTGCTGATCAACTTCCGTCTGCACTGGCGCGACCGCGGTCTGCCGCTGCTGTTCGTCGAAGGTTTTCTGCTGATGGGCGCTTTTGTCACCCTGTTTAACTATATTGGCTACCGGCTGATGATGTCGCCGTGGTCGCTAAGCCAGGCGGTGGTTGGCCTGCTGTCGGTAGCTTATCTCACCGGCACCTGGAGTTCACCGAAGGCGGGCGCCATGACCGTACGCTTTGGCCGCGGACCGGTGATGCTCGGCTTTACCGCTGTCATGCTCTGCGGCCTGCTGCTGACGCTCTTTTCTTCCCTGTGGCTTATTTTCATCGGCATGCTGCTGTTTTCCGCTGGCTTCTTCGCCGCGCATTCCGTCGCCAGCAGCTGGATTGGCCCACGCGCCCGCCGCGCCCGCGGTCAGGCGTCATCGCTGTATCTGTTCAGCTATTATTTGGGTTCAAGTCTTGCCGGGACGTTAGGCGGAGTGTTCTGGCATCACTACGGCTGGAATGGCGTCGGTGGGTTTATCGCGCTGCTGCTCCTTGCCGCGCTGTTGACCGGCACCTGCTTACATCAACGACTGAAATAGTCGCGTGTGACGTGGCCTGCGGGCCACGTTTCACCACATGCCCATAATGGAAGACAAGCCCATCAGCTCTCTGACGGCATCAACGGACAGTAGTGCAATAAACAGCCAGGTGAACGGATTCATAAACCACCCCCGAACCTCCAGACCTGCGTTATAGATCACAGTTTAGTTCCGATATGTTACCGTTTTCTGCAATATTGCTCACAGAGTCACTTTTTTTTCTTTCCCGCTCGGGGCTGACGTTTATCCCGTACTCCAGCGCACAATGCTCGACCCGCCAGGCGTATCAGGATAGTGTAGAAGCATACCGATAACCTGTTCATTCACCTGTCACGGACCGAACGCCACTATGACTGAAAATACGCCTTATCAGCAACTTACCCGTACCTTTCAGCGCCTGTCGCGCTTTTCGCATCTCTCCGCCATCGCTGGCTGGGATATGTTTGCGATGATGCCTCCGGGTGGCAGCGCCGCCCGGGGCGAAGCGCTGGCGGAGCTCGGCGTGCTGCAGCATCAGATCCTGACCGATAAAAAAGTGGGCCAATGGCTGCAGGAAGCCCGCCAACAGGACCTCAACGACGTCGAGCAGGCCAACCTGCGTGAAATGCAGCGTCAGTATGATCAGGCCGCGCTGCTGCCGGAGAGCCTGGTGGAGGCAAAATCTCTTGCCGGCAGCCGCTGTGAGCATGCCTGGCGCAGCCAGCGTCCCGCTAACGACTGGGCTGGCTTTGCCGACAATCTTCGCGAGGTGGTCAAGCTGAGCCGTCAGGAAGCGCAGATCCGCGCCGATGCCAGAGGCGGCTCACGCTACGACGCACTGCTCGATATTTTCGAACCAGATATGACCAGCGCCCGGCTGGATAGCCTGTTTGCCGACCTCAAGTCCTGGCTGCCTTCCCTGCTGCGGCAAGCGGTCGCTAAGCAAGCGACGCAAACATTACTCGCCCCGCAGGGGCCTTTCCCGATTGCCGATCAGCGCGAGCTGGGCCTGCAGGCCATGCGCATTCTCGGCTTTGACTTCGACGGCGGGCGCCTCGACATCAGCGCCCACCCATTCTGCGGCGGCGTCCCCCAGGATGTGCGTATCACCACCCGCTACAATGAAAACGACCTGCTCAGCGCCCTGTTCGGCGTGATCCACGAAACCGGCCATGCCCGCTATGAGCAGAATCTGCCTCGCCCGTGGGTCGACCAGCCGGTAGGACTCGCTCGCTCCACCGCTATCCACGAGTCGCAGAGTCTGTTTTTTGAAATGCAGCTGGGACGTAGCGAGCCTTTCCTTAACCGCCTGTTACCGGCGGTGCGCGAGCGCTTTGGCGATCAACCGGCCTTTAGCCGCGACAACTTTGTCGCCTGGAATCAGCGGGTGAAACCGGGCTTTATTCGCGTCGATGCCGATGAGGTCAGCTACCCGGCGCATGTGATCCTGCGTTATGAAATTGAACGCGCGCTGATTGACGGCGAGATTGAAGTAGATGATATCCCGGCGCTGTGGGACGAGAAGATGCAGCACTGGCTGGGGCTGTCGACCACCGGCAACTACCGGGACGGCTGTATGCAGGATATTCACTGGACCGACGGCGGATTCGGCTATTTCCCTTCCTATACGCTGGGCGCGATGTATGCCGCCCAGCTGATGGCCGCCGCCCGGCGCGCGCTGCCGACGTTAGACCGCGATATTGCGGAGGGAGATTTCAGCGCCCTGTTCGACTGGCTGCGACAGAATATCTGGCAGCATGGCAGCCGCTTCTCCACCTCGCAGCTGATCCAGCAGGCCACCGGCGAGGATCTTAACAGCCGCTACTTCCGCGAACACCTTACCGCCCGCTATCTGTGATCGTGCGCGCCGGGCTGCCCGGCGCGTCCTTCCACTCCCCACGGCCAGGCGTGTTGTACATTCGGTTACACGCCGATACCAAACACTCACGGAAAGCTCGAAAAGACAAGCATATAGTGATTTCACCGGCCCCGCAGTGGGGTTGAAATTAAGAAAACTTTTCGAGGATATCAGAATGAAAAAAGTATTAGCTCTGGTCGTTGCCGCTGCTATGGGTCTCTCTTCCGCCGCTTTCGCTGCTGACGCAGTAAGCACCACTCAGGCACCGGCTGCTACCCACAGCACTGCTGCCAAGACCACCCATCATAAAAAACACCACAAAGCCGCGGCAAAACCAGCTGCAGAGCAGAAAGCTCAGGCTGCCAAAAAACACAAAAAAGCAGAAGCTAAACCAGCCGCTGCCCAGAAAGCGCAGGCCGCTAAAAAACACAAAAAAGTAGAAGCTAAACCCGCTGCTCCGCAGAAAGCTCAGGCGGCTAAAAAGCACCACAAAGCTGCGGCTAAACCGGTAGCACAGAAAGCGCAGGCTGCGAAAAAACACCACAAAACCACTAAACACCAGGCCGCTAAACCTGCTGCACAGCCGGCAGCATAATTCCTCCCGGTGAACTAACCTTCTTAATAATCGGCGCTGTTTCAGCGCCGTTTTTTTCTGGAGAGCACTATGCTGCGGCGCTATCGTTTTGAGCTCATCCTGATCCTGTTAATCATTTGCGCAGTGGTTGCTACCCGCTTTTTCTTCTATTAATCATTTCCACCACGCTCTCATTTACTGCTTCTGCCGCCTTTGTAGAAAAATAAATACCGTACGGCGATCGCTGACGACACCTTCCCGCTTCTCATTACCCTGAATTTCCTGCGGCACAAAAAATGCCCGGCGCCCGAAGACGCCAGACACTGTAGTCATAAACTAGCGCGCGCCGGCCACCTCGCGGTGACCAGACGCTTCACAGTACGCGCACCGCTTCCATCACCAGATAACCGGTCGCGCCCCAGATAGCGACTGAGACCAGGGAAACATAAACCAGTGCGCGAATACCTTTTTTAGACATATACCCTCCCAACGTCGGGGAAATAGAATTCAGGCTATCATCGCCGGTATTACCTCTCTATTTACTCAACGGCGGAGTGACGGTAACAACGTTTTCGGTGAGAAAATGTTTCGCATTGAAAATAATTACGAGAGGCGTAAAGAAGTGCGAATTCTGGTGAAGTTTTGGCGGGCAAGCGCGTTATTTTTCAGCGAATCGCTGACAAACCAGGAATAATCCTAATGCCCGGTTGGTGAATTATTCACCGGATTCAGTACGTTCTGATACACGAATTTTGTTGCGTCGGACGTCGCTTTCTGCGGAAATAGCTAAAGCAATCAGCTGGCATTAACCGTTTGAAATCAGACGGTTTTGCCAGCGGCAGCGTCAGCCCGCCTCGCCTGATGGCAGCGGTTTGGTCTGATTAGAATTATTGTTTACTTTCAAAAACTTAAATCTCCTGCTACTGTCAATAGACATCATAGCCTCCCCAGAGAGTGATATGCGTAGAGACGTTCTGTTATTGCTGTGTTCATTTTATCTGTTACCTCTGGGCGCACATGCCGATGATAGCGGACTGAGCGCCAAAGATATTAAGACGCTGTTCTTCGGCCATGATGACCGAAAAGCGGTCAGTCACCCCGAGGAAAGCCCGTGGGATGCGATCGGTCAGCTGGAAACCGCCAGCGGCAATCTGTGCACAGCGACGCTTATCTCCCCGCACCTGGCACTGACCGCAGGCCACTGTCTATTGACGCCTCCGCGCGGCAAACCGGACAAAGCGGTTGCTCTGCGCTTTATTTCGCGCAAGGGCGGCTGGGTATATGAAATTCACGGCATTGAAGGGCGAGTGGATCCGGCCTTAGGTAAGCGCCTGAAGGCCGATGGCGATGGCTGGATCGTGCCCTCCGCCGCGGCGCCGTCAGATTTTGGCTTGATCGTACTGCGCTATGCTCCCTCGGGCATCACGCCGATCCCACTCTTCCCGGGTAGCAAGGCCGATCTCACCGCTGCGCTGAAGGCGGCGGACCGGAAAGTGACCCAATCGGGATACCCGGAGGATCATCTGGATAATCTGTACAGCCATCAGGATTGCATCGTGACCGGCTGGGCGCAAAACAGCGTGCTGTCGCATCAGTGCGATACGCTGCCTGGTGACAGCGGGTCGCCGCTGCTGTTGAAAACGGAGGACGGCTGGCAAGTGATTGCCGTGCAAAGCTCCGCTCCCGGCCCGCAGGATCGCTGGCGGGCTGACAACCGCGCCATTTCGGTTACCGGCTTTCGCGATAAGCTGGAAGCGCTGGCCGGAGAGTAATCACCCCTGCGGCTGACGCCGCTGCAGCAGGTCGGCGATCGGCATCGGTTTACTGAAATAGTACCCCTGAAGCCGGTCGCAGCCGGCCCGCCGCAGCAGCGCCAGCTGTTGCGGATCCTCGACCCCTTCCGCGACCACCGTCATTCCCAGCGCGCGGGCTATCCGCACCGTCCCGCGCACCATTTCTGCCGCCTGCTCATCACGCTCCACTCGCCCGGCAAGAGATTTATCGATTTTAAGACTGTCGAAGCGAAAGCGGCGTAAATAGCCAATGCTCGAATAGCCGGTACCGAAATCGTCCAGCGCCACGGCGATGCCCTGGGCCTTCAGATTTTCTACCACCGCCAGCGAACGTTCCGGATTTTCCAGCACATAGCTCTCCGTCACCTCCACCTGCAGGCGCGACGGCGGAAAGCGGCAGGCAGCGACGGTCTTCATTACCCGGTTTTCAAAGGCCGGGTCGCGAAATTGCGCCGGCGAGATATTCACCGACAGGAGGAGATCGTCCATCGGTTGCAGATCGCTGCAGGCGCGTTGCAGGACAAACTGCCCGAGGGCATCGATCAGGCCGCTGCTCTCGGCAATACTAATAAATGCGTCCGGCGCCAGCGCCCCCTGCGGGCGTCGCGGCCAGCGCAGCAGCGCCTCCACGCCAATCATCGCCAGGGTATCGGCATCAACCACCGGCTGATACCAGACCTCAAATTCCTCCTCCTCCAGCCCCTGGCGGATGCCATTCTCAATCGTCATCTGATGGCGGCGCACGGCATCCAGCGCATCGTCATACCAGGCCGTACGACCTTTGCCGCTCTTCTTGGCATGGTACATAGCGATGTCCGCCCGGCGAAACAGCTCGGTACTGGAGCATTCCGCCGGAGCGCCGCTGGCGATGCCAATGCTGGCGCCGATATAAATTTTGCGTTTGCTGAGCGTCACCGGCGCTTTCAGCAGCTCCAGCGCTGCCCAGGCGAACGCCGCCGCCCGGTCAATCGCTTTTGCGCCGCTCACCGCCATGGCGAACTCATCCCCGCCCATTCGAGCCAGCATGGCCCCCGCCGGTACCCGCGTCTGTAGGGCGCTGGCAATATGGCGGATCAGGGCGTCGCCGACATCATGACCATAGTTATCATTGACGTCCTTAAAACCATCCAGATCGATAAACACCACGCACTGAATGTCGTGTTTCCCCGTCTCGCATACCTGGCTTAGCCGCAGCAGAAGCGCTCGCCGGTTAGGCAGACGGCTCAGCCAGTCAATCATGGCTATCTCCCGCGCCTGACGTTCGCCGCGCGCCAGCTTATACATGCCCAGACTGCTAAAAAGGATAAACAGCAGGATCAGGCTGGCCGCAACACCAGCGATCAGTCGCATACTGCCTGACGAGGCCTGCGCCGCTTCGGCTCCGGGCAGGCGTGGCTGCCAGGCCAGGTATCCCAGTACCTCACCCGCCTGCGTTCGCAGCGGAATACGGTAGGCGCCGGGGCCCTCGGCGAGATGCAGATGGCTTATCTGGAAGGTGTCGCCCAGGCGTTCCAACAGCTGGGGGTTGATATGCCGAGTAATCACCAGATAGCGCCGCGTCGCATCAAATACCTGAAGCCGAGCTGTCGTCGGGCGTATCAGGCCGATACCGACAAAGGCGATCCCGGCCTCCGTGCGCGTGATACCGGCAAAGGCGTTTTTTCCCTCACGCAATGCCTGCGCATGAGTGTGGATCAGACTGGTCAGGCCAGCCCCAAGAAATGAGAGGTCGGTCCGGGGCATGACCTGGCTCTGAAAGGCGCCCCACAGGATGCGATAGTGTTCGTCCAGGACAAAGGTACCATCGTACAGATTATTGATTTTAAAGCCTGACCCCCACGAGTCGTACAGCCATTTCTGATCCAGCGAGGGCGCGTAAGTCTGCGTGACCGCATCGTCCCAGATGGCATTATCCAGCACCAGCGACAGCACCCGATTGACCGAGGTCTGCACGGCCCCTTCCACCGAGAGGACTGACCGCTGCTGGTCAATTTCATTGGATTTACTGGCAATGAGGTGTTGCGAGAGATAAAGCAGGGAAATGACCGACGCGGTGAGTCCGAGGCCGGCGAGAAAAATCATTATCGACAACGTCCTGGCGGAAGGAATTTTCCGCCAGCCGAAAGCATTGAACATGCGCAGTCCTCATCGTCACCGGACACAAACTCAGCGGGGCCGGTCTTGAGATAAGCATACTACAGAGGACCTGTTTTGCCGCCTGGCTTTGCAGGCGGCGAGACGTCAGGCGAGTTTAATTAACACCATGCCGGCCACCAGCAGGATGAGCCCCGCCCAGCCTTTGTTATTCAGGCGCTGACCAAACAGCACCCAACCGGCGGCAATGGTCGCCGCGATACCAAAGCCGCCCCACAGCGCATAGGCGACCGACAGATCGATACCTTTGACCGCCTGCGACAGGGCGCTGAATGCGCCCAGCACCGCCGCCAGCGACAGGATACCGTAGACCTTGCGGCGGAAGCCGTCGGAAAACTTCAAAAAGACGTTGGCAATGATTTCAAGCACGATGGCGATCGCCAGCCAGGCGGCATGGATCCACTCAAACTGCTGCATGGGCCACCTCCTGCTTTGACGACGCTTTTTTCTGGGTGCCGGATTTAATTAAGACGATCCCCACCACCAGGGTGGTCAGGCCGGCGATCTTCAGCGGCGACAGGCTTTCATCAAACAACAGCACGCTGAACAGGGTAATCAGCAAAATGCCGATCCCTTCCCATAGCGCGTAGGCCACACCCAGGGCAATTTTTTTAACCGCAAAGGCAAGAAAAATATATGACAGAGCAATCATGGCCAGCATTAAAATAAAGCCGGTGTGCCCGCCACTCACGCTTGCCCATTTCATTGACAAGGTGCCGGTAATTTCAGCAACAATAGCTAAAGCTAATAAAATCCAATAAAACATGATCCCTTCTCCTGCTTGAGAATATAATCCATTACCGTTTACGCGAGGCGTAAACAGGAAAATTTCTGACGTAGATTTCGCTGTGCGCTTGGCGCCAGCTCAGGCAGAGAAAAGGTGACTATAGCGCCGAATGCCAGTGCTGCTCGCCGGCAAAACGGGAAAAAGAGAGAGAGACTGCGGGGTGGTTTAAAATATACATCCTGAACTGATTGTCCATAAAATTACAATTATCCGCGGTGTTGCTTCTCGTCCGTTGCGGATGAAAATTGTCCTCAGTAGTTATACACAGGTAAATTTGTAGCATAGTGCTACATTTAATTCAAAGAATTTGCAGTTCTTTACGCCGCCGTTTTGCTTCAATGCGTTTTTTCTGCAAAAAAACGTCATTATGCTAATGTAACGCAACCTGTTAATAGGCAAGGAAGATTGAGGTCGGGACCTATGGCTAAACCCATTATTACACTTAACGGATTAAAGATGGTCATCATGCTGGGCATGCTGGTGATCATCCTTACCGGCATTCGCTTTGCGGCGGACATTATTGTCCCCTTTATTCTCGCCCTCTTTCTGGCGGTGATCATTAATCCGCTGGTACAACTGCTGGTCCGCTGCCGGGTCCCGCGCGTGCTGGCGATCTCGATGCTGATTGGCCTCATCGTCATGCTGGCCATTGTGCTGCTGGCCTCGCTGGGGACCTCGCTTAACGAACTGGCGCGTACCTTACCGCAGTATCGCAACTATCTCTACGAGCCGATGCAAACCATCGCCCCCTGGCTGCAGCGCATGGGGTTCACCGTCTCGGTGGTGGAGCTGAATAAATACATCGACCCTAACGCAGTGATGACGCTGGTCACCAGCCTGCTCACTCAGCTGTCGAACGCGATGTCCTCGATTTTTCTGCTGCTACTGACGGTTGTATTTATGCTGCTGGAGGTCCCCCAGCTTCCCGCCAAGCTGCAACAGCTGATGTCCCGTCCGGTTGAAGGAATGGGCGCCATTCAGCGCGCCATCGACAGCGTGTCGCATTATCTGGTGCTGAAAACCGCGATTAGCCTGGTGACCGGCCTGGTGGTCTGGGGCATGCTGGTCCTGCTGGACGTGCGCTTCGCCTTTATGTGGGGACTGCTGGCCTTCGCGCTCAACTATATTCCCAATATTGGCTCCGTGCTGGCGGCCATCCCGCCGATCCTGCAGGTACTGGTGTTTGGCGGGCTGTACGAGGCGCTGGTGGTCCTGGCCGGCTACCTGATCGTCAACCTGGTGTTCGGCAACATTCTGGAGCCACGGGTGATGGGACGTGGCCTGGGGCTCTCCACGCTGGTGGTGTTTCTGTCCTTGATCTTCTGGGGCTGGCTATTGGGCCCGGTCGGCATGCTGCTGTCGGTGCCACTGACGATTATCGCCAAAATTGCCCTCGAGCAGACCAGCGGCGGTCAGAGTATTGCTTTCTTATTAAGTGATGTCAGTAAAGAGTAACCCCTTCCCACGGCCGGCCGTGTACCGGCCGGCTTCCTCACCTGCGCTCTCCCCGTAGACCACTACGCCTTTCGTATTATTGATCCCTATCACAAACGGTAAGACCCAATCGTTACTCTAAAGCTAACAATCAGCCGCCGTGCTTAATTGATGCGCAGCGCCACGCATCGCACACTAACTTCCACCAGGACAAACGAAACGATTTGTCGAATCAGGAGGTTAACAATGAATGCTGAACAAACGACGGCGCGGGTCTGGAACCGTCGCCGGACGGAAAAACAGCGGCGGCTGGCCGAAGCGAAGATCGCCGGCAAAGTCATCCCCACTGACCAGCTGGTCAGCGTACTGGAAAAGCTGCTCGCCCCGGGCGATCGGGTGGTACTGGAAGGTAACAACCAGAAACAGGCTGATTTCCTCTCCCGCATGCTCGCCGAGGTCAATCCGCAAAAAATTCACGACCTGCATATGATTATGCCCAGCGTCGGACGCAGCGAGCATCTGGACCTGTTTGAAAAAGGCATTGCCCGTAAACTGGATTTCTCTTTCTCCGGCACCCAGAGCCTGCGCATTTCGCAGCTACTGGAAGATGGCCTGCTCGAAATCGGCGCCATCCACACCTATATCGAACTCTACTCCCGCCTGTACGTTGATCTGTCGCCAAACGTCGCGTTGATCGCCGGCTATAAAGCGGACCGTAAAGGCAACCTGTATACCGGGCCAAGTACCGAAGATACCCCGGCGCTGGTCGAAGCCGCCGCCTTCCACGACGGCATTGTCATCGCCCAGGTCAACGAACTGGTGGACGACGAATGCGATCTGCCGCGCGTCGATATTCCCGGCTCGTGGATCGATTACGTGGTGGTCGCCGACAAACCGTTCTTCATTGAACCACTGTTCACCCGCGATCCGCGCCTGATTAAGCAAGAACACATTCTGATGGCGATGATGGCGATCAAAGGCATCTACGCGGAACACCAGGTGCAGTCGCTCAACCACGGTATCGGCTTTAATACCGCCGCCATTGAGCTGCTGCTGCCCACTTACGGCGAGCAGCTCGGCCTGAAAGGCAAAATCTGTAAACACTGGACGCTGAACCCGCATCCGACCTTAATCCCGGCCATCGAGAGCGGCTGGGTGGAGAGCGTGCACTGCTTCGGTGGCGAACTGGGGATGGAAGAGTACATCCGCGCCCGCCCGGATATCTTCTTTACCGGCCCGGATGGCTCGATGCGCTCTAACCGCGCCTTCTGCCAGCTGGCAGGTCAGTACGCGGTAGATATGTTTATTGGTTCGACCCTGCAGGTTGATGGCCTGGCTAACTCCTCCACCGTCACCCGCGGCCGCCTTTCCGGCTTCGGCGGCGCGCCGAATATGGGCCACGACCCGCACGGTCGCCGCCACGCTACCCCGGCCTGGCTCAATATGATCACTGAACCAGACCCGATGCAGCGCGGGAAAAAACTGGTGGTACAGATGGTCGAAACCTTCCAGGCTGGCGTGAAACCGACCTTCGTTGAAACCCTCGACGCGGTTGAGGTGGCGAAAGCTTCCGGCATGCCGCTGGCGCCGGTGATGATTTATGGCGATGACGTGACCCACGTGCTGACCGAAGAAGGTATCGCTTACCTGTACCGCGCGGAGAGTCTTGAAGAGCGCCGGGCGATGGTCGCCGCGGTGGCCGGGATCACCGATATTGGCCTCGGCGTGGACGCCAAACGCGTCGCCGCCCTGCGCCAGAGCGGCAAAGTGGTCTACCCGGAAGATATCGGCATTCGCCGCAGCGATGCCACCCGCTCGCTACTGGCGGCCGGCAGCGTCGCCGACCTGGTGGAATGGTCCGACGGACTGTACAACCCACCGGCAAAATTCCGGAGCTGGTAATGAAAAATCTCTCTCCCCAACTCGCAGAAAGCCGCGTCAGCTGGCTGGCGCATACCGCCAGCGCGTGTCTGATTGACGAAGCCCGTCTGAGCCCGAAACCGGGTCTGGTCGATAGTCGCGGCAACGGCGCGCATCAGGATCTCAATCTGGACCTGATGGAACGCTCCGCCCGCAGCCTGCAGCCGACCTTTCACGCGCTGGCGCAGCAAAGCTGGCAGCGTCCGGCGGATATCGCCCTGCGCGAAACCGTCGGCCGCCTCGGTCGCGAAGGTGAAGCGCAGATGATAATGGCGACGGGTGGGGTTAACACCCACCGCGGCGCCATCTGGGCGCTGGGCCTGCTGGTCAGCGCGGTGGCGATGTTGGGTGGAGAGGGTCAATCACAGGCGATCGCCGGGACCGCCGCCGCCCTCGCCCGTCTGCCTGACGGCTTCGCGCCGAAAAGCTTTAGTAAGGGGCTGCGCGCCAGCCGCCGCTGGCAGGTGCCGGGCGCACGCGAGGAAGCGCAGCGCGGATTTCCGCATGTTACCACCCTGGCGCTGCCGCAACTGCAGCAAAGCCGGGCGCGAGGCGCCAGCGAGTCGCAGGCGCGCCTTGATGCGCTGATGGCCATCATGACCTCGCTGAGCGATACCTGCGTGCTGTCACGTGCAGGCATGAACGGCCTGCACGCTATGCAGCAAGGCGCTCGCGAGGTTCTGGCGGCTGGCGGTTGCGCCAGCGTCGCCGGTCGCGCCGCGCTGGCGCGCCTTGATGCGCAGATGCTGGCGCAAAACGCCTCGCCGGGTGGCGCGGCCGATCTCCTTGCCGCCACCCTGTTTCTCGACCGGGTTTCCGGCTAACGCATTCAGAGGATGTTATGGAACAGATTACATTGTCATTTCCTGCCAACCGCGCCCTCAGCGGCAAAGCATTGGCAGGGGTCGTAGGTTCAGGCGATATGGAAGTGCTTTATACCGCCGCACAGAGCGCCACGCTCAACGTACAGATCACCACCTCCGTGGATAACAGCCAGGCGCGCTGGCAGGCGCTGTTCGACAGGTTGAACCTGATCAACGGTCTGCCCGCCGGGCAGTTGATTATCCACGACTTCGGCGCCACGCCGGGCGTCGCTCGTATTCGTATTGAACAAGTCTTTGAGGAGGCCGCTCATGCGTAACGATCGCAGCTTTATCGAACTGCGCGCTCGCGAACGCGCCCACGCCCTGCTGGACGACGGCAGCTACCGCGAACTGCTGGATCCGTTTGAAGGCATTATGTCGCCGTGGCTCGGCGCACAGGGCATCGTCCCGCAGTCCGACGACGGTATGGTGGTCGCCAAAGGCACTATCAACGGCCAACCTGCGGTGGTGATTGCCATCGAAGGCACCTTCCAGGGCGGCAGCATGGGCGAAGTCTCCGGAGCCAAAATGGCCGCCGCGCTGGAGCTGGCGGCGGAAGATAACCGCAACGGTATCCCGACCCAGGCGGTGCTGTGTCTCGAAACCGGCGGCGTGCGTCTGCAGGAGGCCAACCTTGGTCTGGCCGCCATCGCCGATATTCACGCCGCGATTGTCGACCTGCGCCGCTACACCCCGGTCGTCGGCATTATCACCGGTACCGTCGGCTGCTTCGGCGGCATGTCCATCGCCGCGGCGCTGTGCAGCTACCTTATCGTCACACGTGAAGCCCGTCTTGGCCTCAACGGCCCGCAGGTTATCGAGCAGGAAGCCGGCATTGAAGAGTACGACTCCCGCAACCGGCCGTTTATCTGGAGCATGACCGGGGGTGAAATTCGCGCCGCCAGCGGGCTGGTCGACGCGCTGGTTAACGATGGCGTTAATGCCGTTAAAACCGCAATGAATGAGGCAATCGCCAAAGGCGTACCGGCCCAGCACCGCAGCGACAACTATGACGATTATCTGCGTCGCTTGAGCCAGTTCGATACCCGCCAGCAGGCGGATACCGCGCAGATTAAACAGCTTTTTGCCCGGGAGGATAAATAATGAGTCAGTTCCCAAACCGCGCCGCGCTGTGGCTGAATAAACTGGCGCCTGACGCGCCGCTGATGAGCGGGCTGTGCCCGTCGGTACAGGTCGCAGATGGCCAGATTGATGGCGAAAGCGTCCGCTTTATCGCCGTGGTGCCTGACGCCAACAACCACTACCCGCGCGCGGCCGGCGGCGAAGTCGGCCTGCTGGAAGGCTGGACGCTGGCGAAAGTGGTCAACGAAACCATCGCTGCCGACGCCGACCAGCCTGTCAAACGGCCAATCGTGGCAGTGATTGATGTCCCGAGCCAGGCCTATGGCCGCCGCGAAGAAGCTTTCGGCATCCACCAGGCACTGGCCGGAGCCGCGGGCGCCTACGCCAAAGCCCGTCTTGCCGGCCACCCGGTGATTGGTCTGATTGTCGGAAAAGCGATGTCCGGGGCGTTTCTGGCCCATGGCTACCAGGCCAACCGCCTGATCGCCTTTAACGATAGCGGCGTGCTGGTTCACGCCATGGGTAAAGAATCGGCGGCGCGTATTACCCTGCGCACCGTGGAGGCGCTGGAAAAACTGGCGGCTACCATTCCGCCGATGGCCTACGACGTCAGCAACTATGCGACGCTCGGCCTCCTCTCCGCCCTTTTGGATATTAATAATCCGGATGCCCCTGACGACCACGATCTGTCGTTGGTCAGCAACACGCTGCGCGACGCCATCGCTGACGCGCGCAAAGATACCTCGCTGAAGTGCCGCCTGGGCGCGGAAAACCGCCGCAGCTCACAACGGGTTCGCGATCGCATGCGCGCCAGCTGGTAAGACGTTCGTACGTAAGTAGTAGAAGAAAACCTGCCGGAAGTCGTCCCCCGGAGCGCGGAATAAACGCTCCGGGAAGGGACGGCTTTTAGAAAAAATAACAATCGCGCCAGTACTCTATTTTATTTACAGGTGATTTATGACTTATGTGATTATTCATGCTCTCGCGCCCATTTTCGTTATCATGCTGCTGGGTTTCTGGGCCGGAAAGGCCGGGATGGTAGATAACAAAAACGTCTCGCTGCTCAATATTTTTGTAATGGATTTTGCCTTACCCGCCACGCTGTTTAGCGCGACGGTACAAACGCCGTGGGCCGGTATCGTCGCCCAGTCGCCGCTGGTGCTGGTACTGACCGGCGCGATGTGGATCACCTATGCCGCGATCTACTTCCTCGCCACCAGCGTGTTCAAACGCACGCCGCAGGATGCCGCGGTGCTGACCCTCACCGTCGCCCTGCCAAACTATGCCGCGCTGGGCCTGCCGATCCTCGGCAGCGTGCTGGGTGAAGGCGCGTCAACCTCGCTGTCGGTAGCGGTCTCTATCGCCTGCGGTTCGGTATTGATGACCCCGTTCTGCCTGCTGATTCTGGAACGTGAAAAAGCCCGCGCCGCGGGTGAAAACAGCGGTTCTACGCTGGCGATGCTGCCGGTGCTGATGTGGCGCTCGGTGAAAAAACCGATCGTCTGGGGCCCGCTGCTTGGGGTGGTGCTTTCCGCTATCGGCATCAAAATGCCGGAAATGCTGCTGGCCTCCATCAAACCGCTGGGCCTGGCCGCCACCGCTGCCGCGCTGTTCCTCACCGGGGTGATCCTGTCGGCACGTAAACTGCAGCTCAATGCGCTGATCGCCACCTCCACCATCGTGAAACTGCTGGTGCAGCCGTTTATTGCCTGGGGTCTGGTGATGCTGCTGGGTCTGCACGGATCCATCGCCATTACCGCGATCCTGATGATTGCCCTGGCCGCCGGCTTCTTCGGCGTGGTCTTCGGCAACCGTTTCGGCGTCCAGTCACCGGATGCTGAAGCCGTGCTGCTGTTGAGCTCGGTTCTGTGTATCCTGTCGCTACCGCTGTTTATCTCTTTGACTTCAGGACTGTAAACCATGTCATCAACGCCGCGTCCCCACGATTTAATCTGGTTAAACCACGCCAGCGCCCTGGAGGCTATTGCCGAGCCGTGGGTGGCTCAGCAGTGGCGGGCCGCGCTGCCGGTGGTGGTGAGACGCGACGTTGATGACCACTCCCGCATCCCGGTTGGGGTACGAGGCATGAAGCGCGAGCAGCGCGCCGCCGGTTGGGTACAGGCGCACAATATCGTGCGCAGCGTCACCCCGGAGATGCTTGTTGATCGTGAGGTCTTACTCCATTCGCCTTTTGTTTCGCAGCCGCCGGTCCAGGCGGCTATCGCCCTTACCTTGCACAACTGGCCCTGGCGCTGGGGCGTCACCGGTAGCACCGGCTACGCGCTGGCAACCGAAATCCCGGTACTGCATGGGGCAAGCGATCTGGATCTGCTGATCCGCGCGCCGCAGCCGCTGGACCGCGAGGCATTGCTGGAATGGCAGGCCCGTGTGGCCCAACTGCCGTGCCGCGCCGATACCCAGATAGAAACACCGTATGGCGCCTTCGCCCTTAATGAGTGGCTGCGCGATGGCCGCGCGCTGCTGAAAACATCCCGCGGCGCACGCTTAACCGCGACGCCGTGGCACAGGGAGGAATGATGAAAATTTTGTTTACTTTTCCCGGTCAGGGCGGCCAGCGGCCAGCCATGCTGGCGGCCATCCCCGACCGCGAGAACATCTTCGCGCAGGCGCGCGAGGTGCTGGGGGATGAAGTCGATAGCCTCGATAGCGCCGCAGCGCTAAAACACACCCGTGCGGTACAGCTCTGTCTGCTGATCGCCGGCGTGGCCTGGGCGCGCGAACTACAGCGCCAGGGCGTTAATCCGCAAATGGTCAGCGGCTTGTCAATCGGCGCCTTTCCCGCCGCGGTGATCGCCGGCGCGCTCGATTTCGCCAGCGCGCTGCGGCTGGTGGCGCTGCGCGGTGATTTAATGGAGCAGGCGTATCCTGAAGGTTACGGACTGACGGCGATTATGGGCCTGACCCGCCCGCGGGTTGAGGCGCTGATGCAGGGCCACGAGGTTTATCTCGCCAACCTCAACGCCGAAACGCAGATCGTGATCGCCGGGCGCGATGAGGCGATGGCCGAGGTGGCGCAGCTGGCGCTGCGGGCTGGCGCCAGTAAAGCCCAGCGGCTGGCGGTCAGCGTGCCCTCGCACTGCGCACTGCTGGATAAACCCGCCGCAGCGCTGGCAAAAGCCTTTGCCGATGTCACACTGACGCGTCCTAAGTGCGCCTATTTAAGCGGCTCGACGGCGCGCGTGCTGTGGGATCCACAGCGGATCGCTGACGATCTGGCGATGAACATGGCGCGCACCGTGCACTGGCAGGAGGCGATGATCGCCGCCGATGAACGCGACGCCAGGCTGGCAATCGAGATGCCGCCCGGCGGGGTGCTCACCTGCCTGACCCGCCAGGCGGGCTGGCGCGGCGAGACCATTTCGCTGGAGCGCAGCGGCGTAGACGTCGCTCGCCATCTGGCCCAGCGGCTTAGCGATTAATACTGCGGGCGTACATCCGCCCTTCCGCCGCCAGCGCCAGCAGGTCGGCATCGCGCTCGCGGTGGTGCGAATAGACGATAGAGATCAGCTGGCGCATCTGATAGGGTTCCGCCAGCTTTAACAGCTGCACATCGTTTTCGTAAACCTTCTTCATGCGCCCCGGCAACAGTGCAAACCCGACGCCTGCCTGCACCAGGCTTATCATCGAAAAGATATCATTCACCCGGGTCACAATTTCCGGTTCAAAACCGGCCACCTGAAAGGCCTCCTGAAATCCGGCATAAGTCGCAAACCCTTCCGCCAGCGAGACAAATTTACGATCGGCGTAATCGCGCAGGTCGGCGAGCTGAGTGGTATCCAGCTGTTCCGTCGCCGGCGCGGCGAGGAAGATATCATCTTCAAACAGCGGCACTACGTCGAAAGCCGAATTATTGTATTCGCCTTCATTGGTGGCGATTAAGATAGCGTCAAGGGCATCGTCCTCCAGCATATCCAGCAGCATCTGGTTGGAGCCCATGGTCAGATCCAGCTCCAGCTCCGGGCGACGCAGCTTCATCCCCATAATGATGCGCGGAACAGTTTCCAGCGTCAGCGAATAGAGGGTACCGATGCGCAACCGTCCCTGACCGACGCCGGCGACTTTACGCGTCGCCTCAAGCCCACGGCTCATCAGACTTATCACATCCTGGCAGTATTCGAGCAGCGTCCAGGCCGCCTGCAGCGGCAGCAGGTTGCGCCCTTTGTGGACAAACAGCGGGCAGCCGACCCCCTCTTCGAGCGTATGCAGCGCGCGGTGAACGCTAACGCTGCTGAGCTTCATGGCTTCGGCGGTTCTGGCGATATTGCCCTTCGCCATAAACATCATAAAGACTGACAGTTTGCGGAAGGTGATCTCCTGGTTGATATCGTCTTTCATAGCCCTTCCACACTCCTGGTTATCGTTTTTCTGCAGTAATTCAAGGCAGTATAACAATAACCCTCACGTCCGTTTTGACCGCAACCGCTAATTATCGTCAATATCCCCCGCGTTGTCGGTTCGCTTACTCGCCAGCCGGGAAATCGACTTGTCTCTATGAGCTCAATTCATTAATCGACGCGCCGATGGAGCCACGCCAAAAGCAGGCTGGCGAGTGTAAAAGCGGCCATGATCCACGCCATCGTCCACGGCGTACCGTCGTGGAGCCATGCCAGCAGTAGCGAAGAGATAATGCCGCTGCCATACTGCAGCGAGCCGATCAGCGCCGAAGCGGAACCGGCATATTCACCGGCCTCATCCAGCGCCGCAGCGGTTGAGGTGGCGGCAATCACCCCATTCATTGAGAAGAACAGGAAAATACTCACCACAATCAGCGCCACGCCGCCGATATGCAGACGCACGCCGGCTGCCAGCACGACGACGGCAATCGCCGATACCGCCAGCGCCGCCTTCAACAGCGAACCTAACGCATGGCGCTGCACCAGACGACGATTGACCACGCTCATCAGCATAACCCCAACGATATTGACCGCGAACAGCCAGCCGTAGTGCTGCGGCGCAACGCCGTAATAGCGAATATAGACATCCGGCGAACCGGTGATAAAAGCGTAAGCCGCGACGTAAAAGAAAGTCAGACTGAGGGTATAACGCATAAACGTCCGGTTTTTTACCAACGCGGCGTAATTGCGAAACGCGCTAAGCGGCGATCCTTTCTGCCGACGCTCTGGCGGCAGAGTTTCCGGCAGCCAGCACAAGGCGATAAACATCAGAGCGCCAATCACCACCAGCAGCCAGAAAATAGTGTGCCAGCTGGTGAATTTAATCATCTGCCCGCCGATCAGCGGCCCGGCAATCGGCGCAATCGCCATCACGATAGTCAGCGTCGAGAGCATCTGCGCGGCGCGGGTACGAGCAAACAGATCGCGAACCATCGCCCGCGCCAGCATCGGCCCAGTGCAGGCGCCAAGCGCCTGAAACACGCGCCAGAAGACAATCTGATCGATGGTGGTCGACAGCGCGCAGCCGGCGGAGCCGATAATAAATAGCACCATGCCGATGAACAGCGGCGTGCGACGCCCCAGCCGGTCGCTTATTGGCCCCCACACCAGTTGCGCCAGCGCAAAGCCAATCAGAAATCCGGTGATCGTCAGTTCGGCATCGCCGTGCAGTTGCGCGGCCATCATCGGCATGGCCGGCAGATAGATATCGGTGGAGAGCGAAGTAAAGGCCATCAGGCCGCTTAAAATCAAAATAAAAAGCGCCCCGCTGGTGGCGCGCTGATGCGATGAAGTCATTATGGTATCCGTTAAGGAGAGGAAAGCGGTGAAGTGCCTGGCTATTTTAGCCGTTTCGGGGTAACGGATAATCCCCGGAAATCATAACAGGGTTATGAGCATCATTCATAAATAGCGGCAGGGAAATGTGGATGTAAAAAAGGGAAGACCGTGGTCTTCCCTTTTGTTCACTGCACGAATGTGCTTTTACAGCGCCATATCGTGCTGCGGCGAGGCGTCGCGCTGCGGTTCAGCCGGTTTGGCGGTCGCGGTTGGCGCAGCCGCTGGCATCTGAATCACCGGCGGCTTAGTCAGCTGCAGCGCCGCGGCGGTGTCATCCCATACCTGCTGGGTCAGCGCCACGTTACCGTTCAGCTTCTGACCGTAGCTCGGCACGATAGCGTGAATACGGCTCTGCCACTCCGGCGAGTTAAACTGCTGCGGGAACATCTGCTTGAGTACGTTCAGGGTGATCGGCGCGGCGGTGGAAGCCCCCGGCGACGCGCCGAGCAGCGCAGAAATCGTTTTCTGCTGATCGACCACCACTTCGGTACCCAACTTCAGAACGCCGCCCTTCTCTGCATCTTTCTTAATGATCTGCACGCGCTGGCCGGCCTGGATCAGCTTCCAGTCTTCTTTACGCGCGTCCGGGTAGTACTCTTTCAGCGCAGCGAAACGATCATCATCACTGAGCATCACCTGGCTGACGAGATATTTCACCAGATCGAAGTTGTCGAGACCGACGTGGGTCATCGGCAGCACGTTATCGGTGGTGGTGGTGCTGAGCAGGTCAAAGAACGAACCATTTTTCAGGAACTTGGTCGAGAAGGTGGCGAATGGCCCGAACAGCACCACGCGCTTACCGTCGAGGTAACGAGCGTCAAGGTGCGGCACCGACATCGGCGGCGCGCCGACCGAAGCCTGACCGTAGACTTTCTCCAGATGCTGCGCGGTGACCGCCGGGTTCTCGGTCATCAGGAACGAGCCGCCCACCGGGAAACCGGCGTAGTTATCCGCTTCCGGAATACCGGTTTTCTGCAGCAGCTTCAGCGCGCCGCCGCCGGCGCCGATAAAGACGTATTTGGCGTCAATAGTCTGCGCTTCCCCGCTCTGCACGTTCTTAATCGTCACGTGCCAGGAGTTGTCGGCATTGCGTTTGAAATCGGTCACCTCGGAGGAGGTTTGCAGGGTGAAGTGGTTATTTTTCTTCAGGCTGCCGATCAGCTGGCGGGTAATTTCGCCGTAGTTGACATCGGTACCCACCGGCGTCCAGGTGGCGGCCACTTTCTGCTGCGGATCGCGACCTTCCATCACCAGCGGCGCCCACTGTTTAATTTGCGCGTGATCGGTGGAGAATTTCATTCCCTGGAATAAGGTGGTCTGCTGCAGCGCGTTATAACGTTTTTGCAGGTAATCGACATTATCGCCCCACACGAAACTCATATGCGGTGTGGAGTTAATAAAGGAGTGCGGGTCGTGCAAAATACCGCGTTTCACCTGTGTCGACCAGAACTGACGGGAAATCATAAACTGTTCGTTAATATCCAGCGCTTTGCTGACGTCAATCGACCCGTCCGCCCGCTCCGGCGTATAGTTCAGCTCCATATTCGCTGAGTGGCCGGTACCAGCGTTATTCCAGCCATTGGAAGATTCCAGGGCCACGCCGTCCAGTTTCTCCACCATGGTCAGGTTCCAGTCCGGCTGCAGCGCCTGCAGCCAGGTGCCGAGCGAGGCGCTCATGATCCCGCCGCCAATCAGCAGAAAGTCGGTTTTTTTAGAGGTATCCGCTTCAGCATGCGTCGCCGCGCTGACGAACATTGCTAATGCGGTAAAGGAAATAATCGTTTTTTTCATTGCAGGCATAATAGAATTATCACGTAGCACACGGTAATAAGAGGCAGCATATTAACGCACTTTTACTTTATTTTAAAATATCATTTACACTCTGGCATTTTTAATCAAATAATTATTTAACTTAAAAAAGCAAAGCGAGCCATCAAAATGATACCTGGTGAAAAATAAGATCGAAAATTCAGCCTGATTGCTGAGAAAAATAAAAAAGAGAGTTTTTTTTAGTTAATAAAGTCCAGGCGCGTACGACAATCGCGCGCGCCTGGCAGAGGGGTTAATGGGCGGGAGTGGCCGTGCTGCTGCGCTGTGCTTCGCGCAGGGCGAGACGCAGATGATCGTGATGTTCCCTCAGCAGCTCGCGCGCGTGCCAGGCATCCAGCCCGCTGAGCAGCATCAGGATCGCGGTGCGGCAGTGCTGATGGCAGCTGGCCAGTGCCGCTTTTGCTTCACTGCGCGTGCAGTCGGTGGCCGCCATGACAATCGCTATCTGCCGCTCCGCCCAGTGCGAATTGTCAGCCTGCACGTCCACCCGCAGATTGCTGTACACCCGACCGTCACGGATGGCGAGCCCGGTCGTCAGCATGTTGACGATCTGCCGCTGGGCCAGTTGAGCCTTCGGATTGGCTAAGCCCGACACTGCCTCCGGCCCGGTCTGTGGGGCAATGATGATATCCGCCAGTTGCGCCGCCTCACTGGCCGCCTGCTGAGTGACGACAGCGATAGGGGCCCCCAGCGACCAGGCGTGGCGCATCGCGCCCCATACCCACGGCGTCTTGCCGCTGACGGTCAACGCCAGCAGCATATCGTGGTTGGAAAAGTCCAGCGACTGCAGTTCAAAGGCGCCCAGGTCATAATGGTTTGCTGCGGTTTCCCGCTCGGCCATCGCCGCCGTCTGCCCACCGGCAATCAGTCCCACCAGCGCGTGTTTGCCTTCCGGCGAATAGTCACTGACCGCCTCGATGGCCGTCCGGCCTGACGCCCCGGCGCCGATAATGACCAGGCGCCCTCCCCGGCCCATCGTCGCGGTGGCGACATCAATCAGCCGGGCGATGTCCGGCAGGCAGGCGCCGACCGCCTCCGATATCTGCTTATCATCCTGATGCAGCATCGCCAGCATGTCGGCCGTGGCGAGACGATCGATGTGAGTGGTATCCGGGTGACGGCGGGCCTGCATTGCAGCGGTTAGCGAACTGTTCATAACAACCTCCATTTACAACAGAAAAAGCGCATCTCGGCGTAATCAGCGGCCTGATGCATATCCTTATATTCATCATGCCTATTTAATCTCTGTCGCCACTATACGGGCATTCTTCCGCACTTTACCGCCGTCGGGGTCACAGTTTACCGTCCCGACCGCCCCGCCAGGGGGCGATTGCCGGTTATCTGAGCAATCCTGTCTTACGCCTCATCTTCACCGCCCGCCGGCATGGCCAGCCAGAAGGATTGCTGACCGGGCATGTGAAACGGTTTACGCATCGGCTAAACCGCCTCGATTTGCTTTGATTACACGGCTTTATGAAAACCGTCCTATCGGCGATAATATGCCTTCACTGAATCAATCCGGGATCGTCATGAAGGCATCAGAGCAGCAGCCTCGCGTTCGTCAACGCACCTTACCGTTAAAGCTGAGCACCGCCGTATCCTTGATGATTGGCAGCGTCATCGGCGCCGTGCTCCTGCTGGTCTATGCCCTGTGGTATATGCAGATAAGCAATGCCACCCGCGACGGTTTGAAAGAGACCGCGCTGGCGGTGGCGCGCACCATGGCTGATATGCCGCAGGTGAAGCGCGGACTGGAGGCGCCCCCGCAGCAGCAGATCATTCAGCCGCTGGCGCAGGCCATCACCCGGCGCAATGACCTGCTGTACGCTATCGTCACCGATATGCACGGTATTCGCTATTCGCATCCGGATACCTCCATCATCGGTAAGCGGTTTATCGGCCGGGATATCCTGCCCACGCTGCAGGGAAAAGAGAACGTTGCCATTAACCACGGCGTGCTGGCCCCGGCGCTGCGGGTGTTCACCCCGGTGTTCAACGACCAGCGCCAGCAAATTGGCGTGGTGGTGGTCGGCATTTCGCTGAGTAAAGTGGACGAACAGATCGCCAACAGCCGCTGGGACGTGCTGCTGACCATCCTGTTCAGCGCGCTGGTCTGCGCGCTGGGCACCTGGAGCCTGGTGCGGGGCCTGAAGCGCGTCCTGCTGGGGCTGGAGCCGCAGGAGATTTCCACCCAGTTTCAACAGCGTCAGGCCATGCTTCACGCCCTGAAGGAGGGCGTCGTTGCCGTCGATGCCCACGGCGAAGTTAATTTGATCAACCCGGCGGCGCAGGAGATCCTCTTTTCCGGGCCGGACAAAACCCTGGCCCACACGCCGCTACTCGCCGACCTGCAGACCGTCTTGCAGAGCGGCGAGCCGATGTACGACCGCGAGCTGGGGTGCAATGGCCTGTTGCTGATCGGCAATACGGTGCCCATTCGCAGCCAGGAAGCGGTAGTCGGCGCCATCTGTACCTTCCGCGATAAGACCGAGGTGAGCCAGCTGCTGCAGCGGCTGGACGGCATGATGAGCTATGTGGATGCCCTGCGCACCACCTCCCATGAATTTATGAATAAACTGCACGTGATCCTCGGCCTGCTGAATATGAAAAGCTATGGCAAACTCGAGGAATACGTGCTGCAGACCGCCCACCGCTATCAGGCGGACATCGGCGACATTCAGCACCGCATTAAATCCCCGGTGGTGGCCGGCTTCCTGATAAGTAAAATTCAGCGCGCCACCGAGTGCGGCTTTACGCTAACGCTGGCGGAAGAGAGCCTGGTGCCGGATTGCCCGAATGAGAAGCAGGTCACGGTGCTGGTAACGGTGCTGGGCAATCTTATCGAGAACGCGCTGGACGCCATGAGCGGCCAGGCGGAGGGTGAGATCGGCCTGCTGCTGCACTACCAGGACGGCTGGCTAAGCGGTGAAGTGAGCGATGACGGACCGGGGATCCCGGAAAATAATATCGACGCTATCTTTAACAAAGGCTTCTCCACCAAAGGCGAGAATCGCGGCGTCGGGCTGTTTCTCGCCAACCAGCAGCTGCGCGAACTGGGCGGCACCCTCGCCGTCGAGTCGGAACCCGGCGTATTTACCCAATTTTTTGTTCATCTCCCCTGGGATAGTAAAAGGAAACGTGCGTGATAAATGTGTTGATTGTTGACGATGATGCGATGGTGGCCGAACTGAATCGCCTGTACGTGGCAAGAGTTCCCGGCTTTCGTTGCAGCGGGAGCGCTTCGACGCTCAGTCAGGCCCAGGAGATGATTAACGATAAGCAGCGGGAGATCGATCTGGTGCTGCTGGATGTCTACATGCAACAGGACAGCGGGCTGGATCTACTGCCGACGATCCGCGAGTCGGGGCGCGCCATCGACGTCATCATGATCACCTCGGCGGCAGACGCCGCCACGGTGCAGACTGCGATGCATTACGGGGTGGTTGACTACCTGATCAAACCTTTCCAGTTTCCGCGCTTTGAAGAGGCGCTCACCACCTGGCGGGAGAAGCGTAAACTGATGACCGGCCAGCCGTATTACGAACAGGCCGACGTCGACCGTCTGCTGCACGGCGGCGCGCCGGAGGCCAGCGACGCGCGCAAGCTGCCCAAGGGGCTAACCGCGCAAACGCTGCGTACACTCTGCCAGTGGATTGACGCCCATCCGGACGTCGAATTCTCTACCGATGAGCTGGCGGCGGCAGTGAATATCTCCCGAGTCTCGTGCCGCAAGTATCTGATTTGGCTGGCGCAGATCAATATCCTCTACACCACTATCCACTACGGCGCTACCGGGCGACCGGTCTATCGCTACCGCCTGGTCGCCGAACAGTACAGTTTGCTTAAGCAGTACAGTCAATAACCTGATAGCCGCTGTCCAGCGGCGCAAAACGCAGCCGCTGCGGCGATGAGAGAATGATGTCGCGATTTTTGGTGACGAAAATCGCGTCGATATCCTCACGCTGACGCAGCGCTGCGCAGCCCTTCTCTACGCCGAGGCCGAACAGCAGCGTAGTCCAGATATCGCCGTCTAAAGAATCCGTGGAAATCACCGTCACGCTGTCGAGTTCGTTATCCAGCGGATAACCGCTGCGCGGGTCGAGAATATGGTGCCAGCGTTTGCCGTCCTGCTCAAAGTAACGTTCATAGGTTCCGGAAGTGACCACCGACTGCCCGTTGATCGTCAGGGAGCCGATCAGCGCCTGCGCGTCGGCAAACGGTTTTTTCAGGCCAATGGTCCATTCGCCGAGGGTATGCACATTGCCGCCGAGATTGATCAGCGCCTTCTCCACCTGTTGCTGACGGAGATAATCGCGCACGCGGTCAGCGATATAGCCTTTGGCGATCGCCCCGAGATCCAGCTCCATCCCCGGCTGCTGGAGAAACACGCTACAGGTTGCCTCATCAAGGACCACCTCCTGCGGGCGGGTCAGCGCCAGTCGGGCCCTGATATCAGCCGCGTCAGGCACGCTGTGCCCGTGAAAGCCAATTCGCCACAGCTTCACCAGCGGGCCGATGGCAAGGTTAAAGGCGCTGTCGCGCACCATGCTGGCAGCTTTGGCGCACTGAATCAGCTGAAAGACCGGGCGACTGACCGTGACCGGATGGCGCCCGGCGGCATGGTTGATATCCATCACCTGCGACTCGGCACGGTTAACGGTAAGCAGATCTTCGTAGCGTTTAATTAACTGAAATACGCGGGAGGCCAGCGCCTCATCGTGGGAATAAAGTTTGAGCAGGATGGGCGAGCCCATCAACACGGCGGAGTAGCTATAGACGCGGTTATCGGACATCGGGCTCTCCTTAGAAGGGATAAGAACCTATCCCAGTAGGCGTAATTGGCGCAGCCAGTTTGAACACGGACAGCGCGCAGAAACCGGAGCGTACACGTAGTACGTGAGGATTTCGAGCACTGCCCAGGTTCAACATGGCAAGCAAAATAGCCCTAATGAGATAGGCTCTAAGCCGGGCGGCAAAAGCACCAGCCCGGCATCAGCAATTACCTGTTATCCTCTGGCACGTTTCGCCGCCTGGTGGCCCGCGAGGGTACCGAAGATGATGATATCCGCGACCGCGTTACCGCCGATGCGGTTGCCGCCGTGGATCCCGCCCACCACTTCACCGGCGGCGTAGGCGCCGCGGATCGGCTGCTGGTCAACGTTCAGCACTTCGCCATCGGTGTTAATGGTCACGCCGCCCATGGTGTGGTGCACCCCTGGGGCAATACGAATGGCGTGGAACGGGCCTTCGTTAATCGGCGCGCGCAGCGCGGTGGTCCGGCCAAACTGTTCATCATGCTGTTTTTCCACTGCCCCGTTGTAACACTCGAGGGTGGCGAGGAAGGCATGGTAATCCATCCCCAGTTTCTCCGCCAGTTCACGTGGCGAGCTGGCGCTGGTGACGAAGCCTTTGGCGATGTACTCATCGGCAGCTTTGTTTTTCGCCCGCACATGTTCGTCAAAGACAATGTACGCATAGTGTTCCGGCAGGGCGATAATCGCCGCCGAGACTTTATCGCGGGTCTCCATTTCGTTAAAGAAGCGGTTCCCCTGCTGGTTAACAAGAATAGCGCCGCCGCCGCGAATCGATTCGGAAATCAGGTACGAGGTCTGCTGTTCGACGGTGGGGTGAATCTGAATTTCGCCCATATCCACGGTGCCGGCGCCGATGCGTTCCAGCAGCGCGATACCGCTCCCGGTCGCCCCTTTGTGGTTGGTGGTCACGAAACCGTCGAGGTCCGGACGATACTTCACCACCATCGCGCTGTTGGCACTGAAGCCGCCGGTGGCCACTACGATGCTTTTGGTCTGCACTTCGATGACTTCTTTCTCGTCGTTGACCAGACGTACACCGCTCACCTCATCCCCGCGCATCAGGATCTCTTCCACCGAGGTATCCAGCAGGACGTCGATGCCGCGTTTGGTGATGTTGCGCACCAGGCCGCTAATCAGATAGCCGCCGACCGCTGACCCGTCGCGCGGACGGTGGGTACGGTCAATGCTCATCCCGCCGGTGGTGGTGATGTCGTTGAGCATAATGCCGCGGTCCGCCAGCCACTCAATGGCTTGCGGCGCATTCTCCACGAAGCGACGCAGCAGCTGCGGGTTGTTTTTGTTGTGGCCGCCCTTCAGGGTTTCCTGATAGAACAACTCTTTACTGTCCTGAATACCTTTGACCCGCTGGAAGCGAGTTTCCGCGGCGTTCATCCCGGCGGAAGCCTTGATGGTGTTGCCACCAATGGTCGGCATTTTTTCGACGATCAGCACGCTGGCGCCTTCGTCGTGAGCCTGAATAGCTGCCGCCAGGCCGGCGCCGCCGCTGCCGACCACCACCACGTCATAACTTTTCGGCGCGGCGTCATTGCCGCCCTCTTCCGCTGCCAGCGCTTTGCTGGATTTCAGCATCGCTTTGGCGACCGCTTTTTTCACCGCTTCGCTCTGGCTGGTGGCACCGGAAATGGCGTCCACGTGCGGGGTATTGGCGGTCAGAATACGTTCGCGGATCTCTTCGAAGCTGGTGGTGAACTCGACGGTCTGCACCGGGCTCGCCGCCAGTTCGATATCGGCAATATGATCATTTTCGAGGCTGACGTTGATCACCAGTTCATTGGTGTCATCCTGAACGGTTTCAACAAACATCCCCGGCTTAAATTTGGCGTCGCCCATGCTCATGTCGCGGATCATCGCTTCCACCAGCGAGAAGCGCCACAGCGGTTCCGGAATATGCAGCGCTTCACGCTGGGTGCTGTCGATAAACAGCTCCAGCTCTTCACCGGCGGCGATACGTGCCGCCCAGTCCGGATAGGCGATGCAGGCGCGACCCACGGCGATCAGGTCATAACCATGATCGAGGCCCAGCTCGGCATCAGCAACGTTAACCACACCGCCGACGCCCATTACCGGCACCTGGGCGAGGGTTTCAGAGCGCATCGCACAGTATTTCTCGATCAGCGGTGTCGGATCGCAGGTATCGACGATAGACGGACGCAGCGTCGCGCCCACCGAGAAGTGCAGATAATCGACACCGCGGGCGGCCAGCTTTTCCAGCAGATACATGGTGTCGTCGAAGCGGATCCCCGGGACCTCCATCTCTTCCGGCGAGAAGCGATAGCCGATGATAAAGGCATCGTCAGCGTACTGGCGGGCCATTTTGTGGGTGATGTCGAGGACCGCCAGCGGGAAACGAGCGCGATTGTCGCGGCTACCGCCCCACTCGTCGTCGCGCTGGTTGGAGTTCGGCGAATAGAACTGCTGGATAAGATAGGTGTTGGCCCCATGGATTTCAACGCCGTCGAAACCGGCGAGAATGGCGCGACGGACGCCGTCGCCAAACTTGGCGATCATCCCTTCCACTTCTTCTCCGCTCAGCGCCCGCGGCATCGCGGCGCCCTCACGCGGCGCGGCAATAGCGCTTGGCGCCACCGGCTGACGCCCCCCGATCAGTTGCGGGTCGACCATGCGTCCGCCGTGATAGATCTGCAGAATCGCTTTTGAACCTTGCGCTTTGATCGCCTCGGCGATTTTCGCCAGGCCGGCAATTTTTTCATCATTATCGATGCCGATCGCGCCCGGGAAGGCCAGGCCGTAGTCATCAATAAAGCAGCACTCGACAATAATGGTACCGATGCTGCCGGCGCGAGCGCGATAGTACTCCACCAGCTCGCTGGTGACAGTCCCATCGAAATAACCGGTGCAGGTGGTCATCGGCGCCATGAGCAAACGGTTTTTCAGCTCCGTACCATTTGGTAAAGTAAATGGCTGCAGAATTCGTTCGTTACTGGTCATAAGTTACGCTCCAGATTTTAAAATATTAAAAACTCAGAATGGGGTGACGGAATCATTAATGGTTTTGGTTTTTTAATTCCTGTTGTCATGCCAATAATATAGCGTGTTTTTTAGTTACTAAATCAATTACGTTAGTTATAAAACTATTTAACCCCAACAATAACATCGCTACCTCTATTGTATTATTAAAATAATAAATAGCATTTACATAATACAAATGTACGATAACATTTTAGATACTTATGTTAACATTCAAAACGATTGCAGCGACCAATAAAAGCATTTACTTTCATATAGTTGTGCGAGAAATGAATAAATTAAGCATTAATTGTTCATTTTTATTTTAACATTTATCGATATTTTAGCCAAATTAACACCTCATCACATAGGGTTATACTGATAATAAAAAAATAGTGAAATCACCTGCTTTACTTGATCTCGATCAATTGCAACGGCCATTGAAAGCGCAATATATAAATAACCAACAAATTTAATTTAACGCCCAGACAAACGCGTTAAATAATCGCCCTGACGATACTCAGAAACGAAAAATAAAAACTAAAGTAACTTTTGTAATTAAAGAAATCACTGAGCATGTCGCTGGCGTAAACGCTATTTTCAACAACTTGCAGATACTCATTATGAAAGAGAAAAAGACAACCATACCGCCTGCCGGTACAGTCAACCCAACGACTGCGACTAAAAAACGTCTCCTGATGATGGCGCTGCCGATAATCGTCGCTGTGCTGTTACTGTTTGTTCCCGTCCCCGATGGCCTGCCGCCGTATGCCTGGCACTACTTCGCCATCTTCGTCGGGGTGATCGTCGGGTTAATTTTTGAACCGCTGCCTGGCGCCGTTATCGGCATCACCGGCGTGGTGGTGATCGCCCTCTGTAGCCAGTGGCTGTTGTTCAGCCCGGAACAGATGGCCGCCCCGAGCTTCAAGCTGGCCGGCGCCTCCTTTAAATGGGCGGTGAGCGGCTTCGGCAACTCCACGGTCTGGCTTATCTTCGGCGCCTTTATGTTCGCCGCCGGCTACGATAAAACCCAGTTTGGACGCCGCCTGGCGCTGATCCTGGTGAAATATCTTGGCCGTCGCAGCCTGACGCTGGGCTACGCCATCACCTTCGCTGACCTGTTGCTGGCGCCGTTTACGCCGTCTAACACCGCACGCAGCGGCGGTACCATCTACCCGATTATTGCCAACCTGCCGCCGCTGTACGGTTCAAAACCAAACGACCCGAGCGCGCGTAAAATCGGTTCCTATCTGATGTGGGTGGCGATCACCGCCGCCTGTATCACCAGCTCGATGTTCCTGTCAGCGCTGGCACCGAACCTGCTGGCCCTGGCGCTGGTAAAAAGCATCGTCGGCATCAACATCTCGTGGGGGACCTGGTTCATCGCCTTCCTGCCGCTCGGTGTCCTGCTGATCCTGACTATGCCGCTGCTGGCTTACTGGTTCTATCCGCCGGAAGTGAAAATCAATAACGAAGTGCCGCTGTGGGCCGCGCGTGAGCTGGAAAAACTGGGCAAACTGTCGCGCAATGAAATTCTGCTGCTGGTGTTCGTCTGCTTCGCGCTGATGATGTGGATCTTCGCCGCCGACTGGATTGAACCGGCGCTGGCCGCCCTGCTGGTTATCGTGCTGATGCTGTGGACCGGCGTGCTCTCCTGGAGCGACATCACCAACAACAAAGCGGCGTGGAACACCTTTGTCTGGTTTGCCACCCTGGTGGCGCTGGCCGACGGCCTCTCCTCCACCGGTTTCATCGCCTGGCTGGGTAAAGAGGGCGGCGCGCTGATGGGCGGTATCTCCCCAGGCGTGGCGACCATCGTCCTGCTGCTGGCGTTCTACCTGCTGCACTACCTGTTTGCCAGCACCACCGCGCACACCACTGCCCTGCTGCCGGCCATGCTGACTATTGCGGCCACCATTCCGGGTATGAATATGGAAGTGTTCGTCCTGCTGATGGTCACCTCGCTGGGCGTGATGGGGATTATCACCCCGTACGGTACTGGCCCAAGCCCAATCTACTACGGCAGTGGCTACCTGCCGACCAAAGACTACTGGCGCCTCGGCACCATCTTTGGCGCCATCTTCCTGGCCGCCCTGCTGCTGATTGGCTATCCGTGGATGTCCATGATGTTCTGATTCATAACCGCCGGGACCACCCCGGCGGTTTTTATCTTTATGGAGTAAGTGACTATGTCGACTAAACCGTTTGTTTATCAGGATCCGTTCCCGCTGGCGCACGACGATACCGAATACTATCTGCTCAGCAAAGAGCACGTCTCTGTCGCCGAATTTGAAGGCCAGCCGGTTCTGAAAGTAGAACCGCAGGCGCTGACCCTGCTCGCCCAGCAGGCCTTCCACGACGCCGCCTTTATGCTGCGTGTCTCTCATCAGCAGCAGGTCGCGGCCATTCTGCTCGACCCGGAAGCCAGCGAAAACGACAAATACGTGGCGCTGCAGTTCCTGCGCAACTCCGAAATCGCCGCCAAAGGTATTCTGCCGACCTGTCAGGATACCGGCACCGCCATCATCATGGGTAAAAAAGGCCAGCGCGTCTGGACCGGCGGCGGTGACGAAGCCGCCCTGGCGCAGGGTGTATACAACACCTATACCGAAGATAACCTGCGTTACTCGCAGAACGCGCCGCTGGATATGTATAAAGAGGTCAACACCGGCACCAACCTGCCGGCGCAGATCGATCTCTACAGCGTCGACGGTGAAGAGTATAAGTTCCTGTGTATGGCGAAAGGCGGCGGTTCCGCCAACAAAACCTATCTCTATCAGGAAACCAAAGCGCTGATCACCCCGGCGAAGCTGAAAAACTATCTGGTTGAGAAAATGCGCACCCTCGGTACGGCCGCCTGCCCGCCATACCACATCGCGTTTGTGATCGGCGGTACCTCGGCAGAAGCGACGCTGAAGACCGTGAAGCTGGCGTCCACCCGCTACTACGACGGCCTGCCGACCGAAGGCAACGAGCACGGTCAGGCGTTCCGCGATGTGCAGCTGGAGCAGGAATTGCTGCTGGAAGCGCAGAACCTCGGCCTCGGCGCGCAGTTCGGCGGGAAATACTTCGCTCACGATATCCGGGTGATCCGTCTGCCGCGCCACGGCGCCTCCTGTCCGATCGGCATGGGCGTCTCCTGCTCCGCCGACCGCAACATCAAAGCGAAAATCAACCGCGACGGCATATGGATCGAGAAGCTGGAGAGCAATCCGGGGAAATATATCCCTGAGCATCTGCGTCAGCAGGGTGAAGGCAATGTCGTCAGCATCAACCTGAATCAGCCGATGAGCGAGATCCTGGCGCAGCTGTCGGCGCACCCGGTCTCCACCCGCCTGAGCCTCAACGGCACCATTATCGTGGCCCGCGACATCGCCCACGCTAAGCTGAAGGAACTTATCGATAACGGCGAGGCGCTGCCGCAGTACGTCAAAGATCACCCGATCTACTACGCGGGCCCGGCGAAGACGCCAACCGGTTATGCCTCCGGCTCCCTCGGTCCGACAACCGCAGGCCGCATGGACTCTTATGTCGGTCTGCTGCAGTCGCACGGCGCGAGCATGGTAATGCTGGCGAAAGGCAACCGCAGCCAGCAGGTGACCGATGCCTGCCATAAACACGGCGGCTTCTACCTCGGCAGCATCGGCGGCCCGGCAGCCGTGCTTGCCCAGCAAAGCATTAAGAGCCTCGAGTGCGTGGCCTATCCGGAACTGGGGATGGAAGCCATCTGGAAGATCGAAGTGGAAGATTTCCCGGCGTTTATTCTGGTCGATGATAAAGGTAACGACTTCTTCCAGCAGATCCAGAATAAGCAGTGCGCCGGCTGTAAACAGCACGGCTAACGCTCACTTCTGACGCTGATAGCAGGCCGTCGCCGTTTGGGCGACGGCTTTTTTTATGCCCACCCCGCGCCAACTTGAATTCATTTCGCGCCAGGCTATGCTCAACTACAAGCCGTCCGTTGTTTGCTGAAAAATAACAATAATTCTCTTTCTCAGGTGCCTCTATGAACAGGATGAGCGTGGTGATCGTCTGGGCGCTGGCGCTGCTGGTGCTAAAGCCGGCGCTGGCTGCCGAACCGCGGCAGCAGCCAACCGCGCGCGAGCAGGCACGCACGGTCACCGTTTTCCACCAACCTGTCGTCATGTTGCAGGCTACTTTCGGCCAGACTACGCCCGAAGAGCGCGTCCTGCGTACCCGCAGCGCCCTGCGCGCCTTTACTGAAGACGATATTCGCCAGCCGCTGCGGGTCGTTGCGGTCAACCGCTATGGTCAGCCAGGCCGGCTGTTCCTGATGAACGGCAAACCGGTGCTGCTGCTGAGCCAGGCGGATCTCGACGAGGGCGATGATTTAACGCTCGACCAGGCGGCCCAGCGGGTGCTGGCGCGAATGGAGGCCCAGCGCACCAGCCTGCAGGAACAGTTCAACCACCGCTATCTGCTGCTCTCCGCCGGCAAAGCGCTGGCCGGGGGGCTGCTGCTGGCACTGTTTTATTATGGCGCCTTCCGCGCCTGGCGGCGGGTGCGGCGCTTTTTCCTGCTGCGGATCCTTGAAAAACGCAGCGCCATCCCGCAGCACTGGCGGCGCTATCTCGGCAATATTGAAGTTCGACTCTATGCTGTGCTGGTCATTCTCGTCGGCATGCTGGCCAGTTATCTCTGGCTGAACTGGGCTTTCAGCCTGTTTCCCTGGACACGGGTGTGGAGTGAATCGCTGGGCGACTGGTCGCTGGGCGTGATCCGCGATCTCTCCCTGTCGATTGTCGCCTCCCTGCCGGGGCTGATGATTGTGGTACTGATTTTCCTGATCACCTGGCTCATCATTCGCCTGGTGAAAGTCGCTCTCGACCAGGTCGCCGCCGGCCGCATTCAGGTGCCGGGCATCCATCCGGAAACTGTCAGCGCCACCCGCCGGTTGATCTCGGTGGTCATCTGGCTGTTTGCCCTGTCCGCCGCCTACCCGTTCCTCCCCGGCGCCAACTCCCTCGCCTTCAAAGGCATTAGCGTGTTCTTCGGCCTGATGCTGACTCTCGGGTCGACCGGGGTGATGACCCATGCGATGAGCGGCCTGGTGCTGATCTACTCCCGGGCGCTGCGCAAAGGCGACTGGATCCGCCTCGCCGACAATGAGGGACAGGTCAGCGAGATTGGCGTGCTGGCGACCAAGATCCTCACCCGTGAGAATTACATTGTCACCGTCCCGAACGCCGTGGTGGTGAGCGGGAAAATTATTAATCTCAGCGCCGAGAGCACCGACGGCGGGTTCAACCTCACCACCAGCGTCACCATCGGTTACGATACGCCATGGCGTCAGGTTCATGCGCTGCTGGAGCTGGCGGCAAGACGCACCCCCGGCGTGGATCAGCAAATCGCCCCGATAGTTCGCAAGCTGGGGTTGCTTGACTGGTACACCGCGTATGAGCTGCAGGTGCGCTTGCTCCCCGCGACGTTGTTGCCGGAGGGCCGCAACGCGTTGCATAGCAGTATTATTGATGTGTTTAACGAATTCGGCGTGCAGATTATGTCGCCGAATTTTGTGATGCAGCCCAAGGCGGCGGTGGTGGTGCCGCAGGAAGCCTGGTACGCCGCCCCAGCCGTCGCGCCGCAGGAGCCTGAGAAATAAGGGATATCGTACCGGCATGTCCGCCGGGTGGCGGCTGCGCCGCTGAGCAAAAACAGCCAGCGCAGAGCCGCGTTTGTGCCGGGCGGTGGCTAACGCCTTGCCCGGCCTACGGATCGTGCGACCTGTCACTCATTTACCCACTTGCGCGACTGAAACTGCCGGTGCTGGCCGCCCCCTGTGCGCTCCCTGCGCCATAAGAGACATAGCGCAGAAGATCAACCGGGAGCGCAATCTGCCCGGAATTAACATAGAAGTTGTAGCCCTGCCAAACGTTGTGGCCCTGCCAAACATAGTGCGAACAGGGACATTTCCGGTAGTGCCGTTATTTCGCCGGGTGGCGGCTGCGCCTTACCCGGCCTACGGGGTCTACAGGCGATCTTCGCTTCCCAGGCCCGGCAAGCGCAGTGCCGCCGGGCAATCCGACTCGGACGACGACTCAACCCTGCGCGGCGTCGATGTCATCAAACACCTGCTGCGCCAGATGCATCGTGGCATTCGCCGCCGGCAGCCCACAGTACAGCGCAGAGTGCATGATCAACTCTTTCAGCTCATCACGGGTCACCCCGTTGTTAAACGACGCGCGCAGATGCATCTTCAGCTCCGCCTCGCGATTGAGAGCGATCAGCATGGCAATAGTGATCATGCTGCGGGTATGATGATCGAGCCCCGGACGCGTCCAGGTCTCGCCCCAGGCGTAGCGGGTGATAAAGTCCTGAAACTCGTCATTCAACGGCGTCAGATGCTGCAGGGTACGGTCGACGTGGGCGTCGCCCAATACTTTGCGCCGTACCGCCATCCCGTCCTGATAGCGCTGTTTATCCTCCATGGCGTTCCCCCTGGAAAAAGCTCAGCAGCGCCGAAGTAAAGCTTTTCGGCGCCTCAATGTTTGACAGATGCGATGCCGCCAGCACCACCACCTGGGAAGCGGGGATCTGCTGCTGCAGGAAACTGGCGTCGCTGACCGTAGTGACAGGGTCACTTTCACCGGCGATAATTAACGTCGGCAACGGGATCTGCCCTACTTCGCCGCGCAGGTCGGCCGCGGCCAGCGCCTCACAGCAGGCGGCATAGCCTTCGGCGTCGGTATGGGTTAACTGGTGGCATAGCGCCTCCACCACCTCCGGCGCCTTCTGGCGAAACGCATGAGTGAACCAGCGATCCGCGGCCCCGGCGGCCACCACCGCCATTCCCTCCTGGCGTACCGCCCGCGCCCGCGACAGCCAACTGGCCTGATCGCCAATACGCGCCGCGGTGTTGGCGACAGCCAGACCATAAAAACGCTCTGGCGCAAAGCGTCCCAGCCACAGGCCGGTCAGCCCCCCCATTGAGATCCCGCAGAACCAGGCGCGGTCGATATTCAGGTGATCGAGCAGCGTAATCACATCCTCACCCAGTTGGGCGAGGGTGACTTTGCCATTTTTCGTCGTATTGCCGTGACCGTGGGTGTCATAGCGCAGCACCCGAAAATGGGCGGTTAACGCCTCGATCTGCGGCTGCCACATCGCCCGGGTGGTGCCCAACGAGTTGGAGAGGACGATAACCGGCGCGCCATCCGGCCCGTCGAGTTGATAATCAAGATTCATCACGTTGCTCCTGATAACGCGCCAGCACCTGGCGCACAAAGCGTTCGGCGCTGCCGGTCGCCGTTGCCGGGTCCAGCAGCGTGGTTAAGCGTTCACGAGAGAGATACTGACTGACCTGCGGATCGGTCGCGAGCAGATCGACCAGCGGAGAGTGACGGTCCAGCGCCTGACGGCACAGCGCCTCGATATGATGATGCGCCTCGGCTTTGCCGGTGAATTCCGCCAGCGCCAGGGTCACCGCCTCGGCCATGATCAGCCCGTGGGTGATATCGAGATCGGCGCGCATTTTCTGCGGGAAGACCTGCATATCGCGCACCAGCGCTTCGCTTTGCGCCAGCGCCCCACCCACCAGGGTAATCAGCTCCGGCAGCGTCTCCCACTCCGCCTGCCAGCCGCCCAGCGCCCGCTCGTGCTGCTGAAGTTGGCTGGCGTAGAGGGTCGCCATCAGTCCCGGCGTACGCTGGGCGGCGGTCAGGATCGCCGCGCAGGCCACCGGATTGCGCTTATGCGGCATCGTCGATGAGCCGCCGCGGCCTTCCGCCACCGGCTCGCCGACCTCAGCCACTTCGGTCTGCATCAGCAGAGAGAAGTCGTTAGCGAATTTCCCCAGCGTGCCGCAGACGCCGGCAAACCAGGCGCCCACCTCCAGCAGCCGATCGCGCTGGCTGTGCCACGGGGTATCCGGCAGCGACAGACCGAGGATCTGCGCCAGCGCCTGGCCAACCGCCGGCCCTTTCTCTTTTAGCGCGTCCAGAGTGCCCGCGGCGCCGCCAAACTGCAGCACCAGCAGCCGCGGACGCATCTCGCGCAGCCGCTGCTGCCAGCGAAGGAGCGCGTCGAGGGTGCCCGCCAGCTTCAGGCCAAAGGTCACCGGCAGCGCATGCTGCATCCAGGTCCGACCCGGCATGACAGTATCGCGATAACGATCCGCCTGGAGAGCCAGGGCAGCCAACAGTTGCTCAAGCAAGGTCTCAGCGGCTTCCAGCGCCCCGCGCAGCTGGAGCACCAGTCCGGTGTCGATGGCGTCCTGGCTGGTAGCGCCCCAGTGAACGTAGCGCGCAGCCTCAGGATCTCGCGCTTTTACCTGCGCCGTCAGCTGTTTCACCAGCGGGATCGCCAGGTTACCGGCCCCCACCGCCGCCTCGCCCAGCGCGGCAAAATCAATGGTCTCGTGGCGGCAGGCCGCGACAATCGGCCCGACCGCTTCCGGCGGCACCATCCCGCAGGCGGCCTGCGCCTGCGCCAGCGCCGCTTCAAAATCCAGCATGCCCTGCACCCGCTGCGCGTCGCTGAACCAGTCGGTCAGCGGACTGCTGCGCAGCATTGGGGTCAACAAACTCATTCTGGCTCCTTAAACACGTTCAATAATCAGGGCAATCCCCTGTCCGACGCCGATGCACATGGTGCACAGGGCGTAGCGGCCGCCGGTCCGTTTCAGCTGATAAGCCGCGGTCATCGCCAGCCGGCCGCCGGAGGCGCCGAGCGGGTGGCCCAGCGCGATCGCCCCGCCGTTAGGGTTAACGTGGGCGGCATCATCCGGTAAGCCCAAATCACGGGTCACCGCCAGCGCCTGAGCGGCGAAGGCTTCATTCAGCTCGATGACATCCATCTGGGCTAATGTCAGGCCGGTCTGCGCCAGCACCTTACGCACCGCGGGCGCCGGGCCAAAGCCCATGATCCGCGGCGCAACACCCGCCGTCGCCACGCCGACCACCCGGGCCAGCGGTTGAAGATCGTGAGCCGCCAGCGCCGTCTCGCTGGCCAGCAGCAGCGCACAGGCGCCGTCGTTAACACCGGAGGCGTTACCGGCGGTGACGCTGCCGTCGGCGCGCACCACGCCGCGCAGTTTAGCCAGCGCCTCCAGCGAGGTACTGCGCGGGTGCTCATCGCGGCTAAACAGCAGCGGCTCGCCTTTGCGCTGCGGCACCTGGACGGCAATCAGCTCATCGGCGAAACGCCCCGCCTCCTGCGCCGCGGCGGTACGCAGTTGACTGCGTAAGGCGAACGCGTCCTGATCGGCACGGGAAATGGCAAACTCATCGGCGACGTTTTCCGCCGTCTCTGGCATGGAATGTACGCCGTACAGGGCTTTCATCTGCGGGTTAATAAAGCGCCAGCCGATGGTGGTATCCTCCATCTGCATGCTGCGGCTAAAGGCGCTCTCCGCTTTCCCCATCACAAACGGCGCGCGGGACATGCTCTCCACGCCGCCAGCGATCATCAGCTGCGTCTCGCCGCTTTTAATGGCTCGCGCCGCGACGCCGATCGCATCGAGGCTGGAACCGCACAGGCGGTTGATGGTGCTCCCGGGCACGCTCTCCGGCAGCCCGGCCAGCAGCAGCGCCATCCGCGCCACGTTGCGGTTATCTTCCCCGGCCTGGTTGGCGCAGCCAAAGATCACATCGTCAATGCGCGAGGGATCCAGTCCCGGGTTACGCGCCAGCAGGGCTTTCAATGGCAGCGCCGCGAGGTCGTCGGCGCGCATCGTCGCCAGGGTACCACCAAAACGGCCAAAGGGTGTACGCACCGCATCACAGATAAATGCCTGATTCATCATAGGTTCCTTACGCGCTTTCCGCCAGTTGTTCAAAGGTCAGCGCCACCGGAGTGATGCGCTGCAGCTCTTCAAAAGAGAGACCGTTAAAGATTTCACGTACCACCGGGCCGCGGTCGGTGATGTCGATCACCGCCAGGTCGGTATAGATCCGGCTGACGCAGCCGACGCCGGTCAGCGGATAGCTGCACTGCTCCACCAGCTTGCACTCGCCGTCACGGGTCAGGTGGTCCATCATCACGAATACCTGGCGGGCGCCGATGGCCAGATCCATCGCCCCGCCAACGGCCGGGATCGCGTCCGGCGCACCGGTGCTCCAGTTGGCGAGGTCGCCGCTGGCGGAAACCTGATAGGCCCCCAGCACGCAGATATCGAGATGGCCGCCGCGCATCATGGCGAAGGAGTCGCCGTGGTGGAAATAGCAGCCCCCCTGCAGGAGGGTGACATACTCTTTGCCGGCATTGATCAGCTCGGGATCTTCTTCCCCGGGCTGCGGTTTCGGCCCCATCCCCAACAGGCCGTTTTCGCTGTGCAGGAACACCTCTTTGTCGGCGGGCAGGTAATTGGCAATGCGGGTCGGCAGGCCGATACCGAGGTTGACGTAAGCGCCTTCGGGAATATCTCGGGCCACGCGCTGGGCCATTTCGTCACGGGTCAGTTTTTGCATGTCGGGCTCCTCAGGCGCGTTGCGCGGCAGTCAGGTTTTCCAGCGAGAAGACACGCTGGACGAAAATGCCGGGGGTGATGATAGTTTCCGGGTCGAGGTCGCCCAGCGGCACCAGCTGCGAGACTTCAACGATGGTGGTTTTCGCCGCCGTCGCCATGATCGGGCCAAAGTTGCGCGCCGCCTTGCGATAGACCAAGTTGCCCCAGCGGTCGCCCTGATGGGCCTTAATCAGCGCGAAATCGGCTTTGATCGGATACTCCAGCACATAGTGACGACCGTCGATTTCCCGCGTCTCCTTGCCTTCCGCCAGCGGTGTGCCGTAGCCGGTGGGGGTAAACACTGCCCCCAGCCCGGCGCCAGCCGCCTGGATCCGCGCCGCGAGGTTACCCTGCGGCACCAGCTCCAGCTCCACTTTGCCGCGGCGATAGAGGTCATCGAAAATCTGGGAATCCACCTGGCGCGGGAAGGAGCAGATCATCTTGCGTACTCGCCCGGCCTTGAGCAGCGCCGCGAGACCCACTTCCCCGTTGCCGGCATTGTTATTAATGATGGTCAGGTCGCGGGCACCCTGGTCAATCAGGGCGTCAATCAGAAAGGTCGGCTGGCCGGCGGGACCAAAGCCGCCGATCATAATAGTCGCCCCGTCGTGGATCCCGGCGATGGCCTCGCTCAGCGTCGATACGCTTTTATCAATCATCAGGTCGCTCCAGTGATGTGCGGTAATCGCACTTTTATTCGTTGTTCGCACAAAATGTGACCCGCTTAACGATGTCGGTCAAGGGCGATAATCGAAATATGGTGCGATAATCGAACATCGGTTATCTTTAGCGAAAGAATGTGATCGATGGCAAATATGGGGAACAGAAATGGACAAGCATCCAGACGATTTACTGACCGGCGACGGCGATCCGTTTAAAGGCGATCCTAACTTTATGGCCTCCCTGGCTCGGGGTCTGGAGGTGATTCAGGCGTTCACACCGCAGCGGCCCCTGTTGTCTATCTCGCAGATCAGCCAGAAGACCGGCATTCCGCGCGCGGCGGTGCGCCGCTGCCTGTATACCCTGAGCAAGCTGGGGTTCGTGTATGCCGAAGACGGTAAGAATTTCCAGCTGCGACCGCGGATCCTGGCGCTGGGCCACGCCTGGCTGGCCTCGACGCCACTGGCGCGTTCGGCGCAGCCGGTGCTGCGACATCTGAGCGAAATGCTCAATGAGTCCTGCTCCATCGCCACCCTCGACGGGGACGATATTCTGTATATCGCCCGCGCCTCCAGCTCGCGGATTATGACCATCGACCTGGATATTGGCAGCCGCCTTCCGGCCTGGGCGACCTCGATGGGCCGGGTGCTGCTCAGCCATCAGCCGGAGGAGAAGCTCAACGATATGCTGGCTCGGGTGACCATGATCCGCTACACCCCGCAGACGGTGGATTCGGTGGCGAAGCTACGCACCGAACTGAAACGGATTCACCAGCAGGGGTATGCCCTCAACGATCAGGAACTGGAGATGGGCCTGCGCTCCCTCGCGGTACCGCTGTTTAACGCTCAGGGGCAGGTCCAGGCGGCGCTGAACGTCGGGGTGCATGCGGGCCAGATGTCGGCCCGCGAGATGATCGATCGCGTGCTGCCGGAGCTGCAAAAAGCCGCCCGCGAGCTGACGCTGCTTCTGCGCTAACGACTGCGCTTGGCGTGCTGCTCCCAGGTCTCCTGCTTCGCCTCGGCCGATTTACGCAGCGCGACATAGCAGGCGCCGCTACCGCCATGATGTGGAAGCGCGGTGCAGAAGGCCTGCACCTCCGGCAGCTCTTCCAGCCAGCGCGCCAGATAGCTGCGGATAATATTGGCGTGGGACTGGTCGTCGCGGCCTTTGCCGTGAACGATCAGCACATTGCGTAACCCCTCTTTCTGCGCCTGCACCATAAAAGCGAAGAGCATCTGCCGACATTGCTCCACCGGCTGGCGCAGCAGGGAGAGGCTCGCCTGCTGGCTGTATTTCCCTCGGCGCAGCTTATCCAGCACGCCGCTCTGCAGCCCTTCACGCTTAAACTCCAGCGGCGTGGCGAGCGGCACGATATCGAGATAGCCGGTGGTGAGAAAATTATCCAGTTGCAGGGTATCGACGCGCTGCGGGGCCCGGCTGTTGCGCCCGGGATGCCAGTGCACGTCATTGTTACGTTTCAGAGGCTGGACATCTTCCATGGCGTCAAGAAACAGGGATTTGTCATCAAGGTTCATGGGCTCTCCTCCAGCGGCTGTCGCCAGCTACTATAGCCGCCCCGCGCGCGCCCCTCAACGCGTTTAGCCGCGTTCGCTGGCAAAGTGAGCGCCACGGGCGATTAAGGAAACAATTGTCGGCTCTGACGGCGAAACAGCGTGATTAACGACGCCGTTAATGGCGTCTGCCGGGTGTCGCGCCGCTGGATCAGAAAATAGGCGGCCGTCGGCAAGACGTCGCGGACAGGGATCATCACCAGCTTGTCCGCCATCAGCGGATCGTTGCCGAGCTCCACCGGCAGGATGCTGAGAAAATCACTTTTCACCACCAGGCTAATGCACGACGAGAAGGTTTCGCAAACAATATCCACCTTAGGTGCCAGCCCGGCCTGATTAAGCCGGTCCTGCAGCTGTTTAAAGTAGCTGCCGCGCGGCGTCGGCATGGTCCAGTGGTGATCCATCAGCTCCCCCAGCGAGGTGGCCTGCGCCGCCGGATGTCCCGCGCGGGCGAACACCGCGAACGGTTTCTCAAACAGTTTCTCAAAGCTGAACTCATGGTCGTACGGCCCGGGGTAATAGGTATTGATGGTGAAATCCAGCTCTCCCTGGCGCAGCTCATTGATCATCGCCAATAGTTGGCCTTCCATGATCCGCACCTTTACCTGCGGATGCTGCTGATGAAAGCGGCAGATCACCGACGGCATCAGCGACCGGGCGACGCTGGCGCCGAGGCCAATATTAATTTGCCCGGCCTGCTCGCCCTGGCGCTGCAGCAGTTCGTCCTGCGCCGCCCGCAACTCTTCAAGGATCAAGCTCGCATGTTGGTAAAAGCTTTCGCCGTTTTCGGTCAGCGCCACCCCCTGACTGCGGCGTACGAACAGCTGGGCGGAAAGCCCCTCCTCCAGCTCTTTAATCGCTTTGGTCAGGGCCGGCTGCGAGACCGCCAGCGCCCGGCTGGCGCCGCGAATACTCCCTTCCCGGGCCACTTCGACGAAGGCGCGGATATGATGAAATTTAATCTGAAATGCCATGCTTTAGGTGATAACCATTGTTTATCAGACAGAAGAAAATCACATCTACTGTAATCCATCAGGCTGTGGCAGGTTAAGTGGGATACGGCCTGTAAAACGTAAGTGATAAACAAAAGCTATCACATCGTGAACACCGTCACATTTTTTACTTATGACAGGATGAGCTATGCCGCAACTTGATGAATACCTCCACCAGCTGGCGCCGGCCATGACCGAATGGCGTCGTGATTTTCACCTGCACGCGGAATCCGGCTGGCTGGAATTCCGCACCGCCAGCAAGGTGGCGGAGATCCTCGACGGGCTCGGCTATCAGCTGGCGCTGGGGCGCGACGTCATCGATGCCGATAGCCGGATGGGGCTGCCGGACGAGGAGACCCTGGCCCAGGCTTTCGAACGCGCCCGCGAACAGGGGGCGACGGAACGCTGGTTACCGGCGTTTGAAGGCGGTTTCGCCGGCGTGGTCGCCACGCTCGACACCGGGCGGCCCGGCCCAACACTGGCTTTCCGCGTCGATATGGATGCCCTTGACCTCAATGAACAGCACGACGACAGCCACCGCCCCCATCGCGACCATTTCGCTTCCTGCAACGCCGGCATGATGCACGCCTGCGGCCATGATGGCCATACCGCCATCGGGCTGGGTCTGGCGCATGTCCTGAAGCAGTATGCCGCGCAGCTCAACGGGGTAATTAAGCTGATTTTCCAGCCCGCTGAAGAGGGCACCCGCGGAGCCCGGGCGATGGTGGCCGCCGGCGTGGTGGATGACGTGGACTACTTCACGGCGATCCATATCGGAACCGGCGTGCCGGTGGGCACCGTGGTGTGCGGCGGCGACAACTTTATGGCCACCACTAAATTCGACGTGCAGTTTAGCGGCGTGGCCGCCCACGCCGGCGGCAAGCCCGAGGAGGGGCGTAACGCGCTGCTGGCCGCCGCCCAGGCCGCTCTTGGCCTGCATGCCATCCCGCCGCACAGCGCCGGCGCCTCGCGGGTCAACGTCGGGGTGATGCAGGCCGGTACCGGGCGTAACGTGGTGCCCTCTTCCGCGCTGTTAAAAGTGGAAACCCGCGGTGAAAGCGAAGCCATTAACCAGTACGTGTTCGAGCGGGCGCAGCACGTCGTCGCCGGGGCGGCGGCGATGTACGAAGCCCGCTACGAACTGCGCATGATGGGCGCAGCGACCGCCAGCGCACCGTCGCCGGCGTGGGTGGACTATCTGCGCGAACAGGCCGCCCGGGTGCCCGGCGTGCAACAGGCGGTGGATCGCATCGCCGCCCCGGCGGGCTCGGAAGACGCCACCCTGATGATGGCCCGGGTCCAGGCGCGCGGCGGCCTCGCCTCGTACATGATCTTCGGCACCGAACTGAGCGCCGGTCACCACAACGAGAGATTTGACTTCGACGAGAGCGTCATGGTGATAGCGGTAGAAACCCTGGCGCGAATCGCGCTTAACTTTCCCTGGCAGCGGGGGGTGTGATGGGATCCATTTTTGCGTTTGTGGATGAAGTGATTGAGACGCGACGCGAGGCATACTGTGCCATCGCCGATGACATCTGGGATCACCCGGAGACCCGCTTTGAGGAGTTCTGGTCCGCCCAACGCCTGGCGGACGCCCTGGAAGCGGAAGGTTTCCAGCTCACTCGCGATGCGGGTGGGATCCCTAACGCCTTTATCGCCAGCGTCGGCGAAGGCCAACCGGTCATTGCCCTGCTGGGCGAATATGACGCGCTGGCGGGTCTCAGCCAGCAGGCCCATTGCGCGGAGCCAATGTCGTTGACGCCGGGGGCAAACGGCCACGGCTGTGGGCATAATCTGCTCGGTACGGCGGCATTCGCCGCGGCGGTCGCCGCCAAAGCCTGGCTGCAGCAGCACGGCGGCGCGGGCACGCTGCGCTTCTATGGTTGTCCCGGCGAGGAAGGCGGCTCGGGAAAAACCTTTATGGTGCGCGAAGGGTTGTTTGATGATGTCGATGCGGCGCTGACCTGGCATCCGGAAGCCTGGGCCGGGATGTTCAGCACCCGCACCCTCGCCAATATTCAGGCGGCATGGCGTTTTACCGGCACCGCCGCCCACGCTGCGAATTCGCCGCACCTGGGCCGGAGCGCGCTGGATGCCGTCACCCTGATGACCACCGGCAGCAACTTCCTCAATGAACATATCATCGAGAAGGCGCGGGTCCATTATGCCATTACCGATACCGGCGGTGTCTCGCCCAACGTAGTGCAGGCTCAGGCGGAAGTGCTGTATCTGATCCGCGCGCCGGAGATGGCCGACGCGGAGCAGATCTTCGCCCGCATCGAGAAGATTGCTCAGGGGGCCGCGCTGATGACCGAGACTCAGGTCAGCTGCCGCTTTGAAAAAGCCTGCTCCAGCTATCTCCCCAACCGCACGCTTGAGGCGGCGATGTATCAGGCGGTCTGTCATTACGGTACCCCCGACTGGAGCGACGAGGAGCGCGCCTTTGCCGCGGCGATCCGCGCCACCCTCAGCGCCAACGATATTAACAACAGTCTGAACAATATTGCCGGCACCAGTGGGGAGGAAGGGAAAACGTTCGCTCGTCGCCACCGCGACACGCTGCTGATTGATGAGGTGGCGCCGTGGGCGGCCACGGATAACGTCCTCGCCGGCTCCACTGACGTCGGCGATGTCAGCTGGAAAGCGCCGGTGGCCCAGTGCTTCAGCCCGTGCTTCGCGGTGGGAACCCCGCTGCACAGCTGGCAACTGGTGAGCCAGGGCAGAACCACCATCGCCCATAAAGGGATGTTGCTGGCGGGGAAAGTGCTCGCGGCGACTGCCATCCGTTTATTCAGCGACAGCGCCCTGCTGGCGGCCAGCCAGCAAGAACTCAAGCAGGTACTGGCCGAACGCCCCTATCGTTGCCCGATCCCGGCGGAGGTGAGTCCGTCCGTTTTACGATAACCACTTAAGACAGGCTACTCCTGGCCAACGCTGACCGGCATCGCGGCACGCACCGACCATAATAACCGCCGGCAGTACGGGAGCAGGCCTGCCCAACACAACAACGACAACAGAGGAACGCCCATGAGTATGTCATCCATACCGTCGTCTTCCCCCGGCGGAAAGCGCTATGGCTGGGTAGAGAAGATCGGTAACAAAGTCCCGCACCCGTTTTTGCTGTTTATCTATCTTATCGTGGCGCTGATCGCGGCCACGGCGATACTCTCCGCCTTCAACGTCGGGGTGCAGAACCCTACGGATGGTTCACGGGTGGTGGTCAAAAATCTGCTCAGCGTGGAAGGGTTGCACTGGTTTTTGCCCAACGTCATTAAAAACTTCAGCGGTTTCGCGCCGCTGGGGGCGATCCTCGCCCTGGTGCTGGGCGCCGGCTTCGCCGAGCGGGTGGGCCTGTTACCCGCGCTGATGGTGAAGATGGCCTCTCACGTCAGCGCCCGATATGCCAGCTATATGGTGCTGTTTATCGCCTTCTTCAGCCATATCTCTTCTGACGCGGCGCTGGTAATTATGCCGCCGCTGGGCGCGCTGATGTTCCTCGCCGTCGGTCGGCATCCTGTCGCTGGCCTGTTGGCGGCGATTGCTGGTGTGGGCTGCGGCTTTACCGCCAATTTACTGATTGTCACCACCGACGTACTGCTCTCGGGGATCAGCACCGAGGCGGCAAAATCCATCGATGCCACTTTGCACGTCAGCGTGATCGACAACTGGTACTTTATGGCGACCTCGGTGATCGTTCTGACGCTCGTCGGCGGACTGATCACCGATAAGCTGGTTGAACCGCGGCTGGGTCAGTGGCAAGGCAGTCGTGATGAAAAGCTGCAGACGCTGACGCCCGAGGAGCGTTTCGGCCTGCGCATCGCCGGCGTGGCAACGCTGGTATTCGTGGCGGTCATCGCCCTGATGGTGGTCCCCGAGAACGGTATACTTCGCGACCCGGTTCAACATACGGTCATGCCCTCGCCGTTTATCAAAGGCATTGTGCCGCTGATTATCTTTTTCTTCTTTGTCGTGTCGCTGGCATACGGCATCGCCACCGGCAAAATTCGCCGCCAGGCCGACCTGCCGCAGCTGATGATTGAGCCGATGAAAGAGATGGCCGGGTTTATCGTGATGGTCTTCCCGCTGGCGCAGTTCGTGGCGATGTTCAACTGGAGCAACATGGGCAAGTTTATGGCCGTCGGTCTGACGGACCTGCTGGAGAGCGCAGGGATGAACGGCGTCCCGGCGTTTGTCGGACTCGCACTGTTGTCGGCTTTTCTGTGTATGTTTATCGCCAGCGGCTCGGCCATCTGGTCGATTCTGGCGCCGATCTTCGTGCCGATGTTTATGCTGCTGGGCTTTCACCCGGCATTTGCGCAGATCCTCTTTCGCATCGCCGATTCATCGGTGCTGCCGCTGGCGCCGGTGTCGCCGTTTGTGCCGCTGTTTCTCGGCTTCCTACAGCGCTACCGGCCGGATGCCCGCCTCGGCACCTACTACTCGCTGGTGCTCCCTTACCCGCTGATTTTTCTTGCCGTCTGGCTGCTGTTGCTGGTGGGCTGGTATCTGGTGGGACTGCCGATCGGCCCGGGCATCTATCCGCGTCTTCCTTAACCCGCTTGCAGGCCAGGGACGGCCGCATAACGTTAACGCGCCCCCTTCGTTTTCACTTTGCTGGCAGCATGATCCGCACTGGCGAATTTGTAGAAAAGCGCTTTATACACCCTTTCAAACACCAGGGTCAGACCGTGGATCGCTAAGCCGCTGATGATCAATACCAGTACGCCAGTCAGTATAAATTGCATAGCTCCACCTCTGAGTGATTAACCGCGCCGCGCTGAGGCGTCGGCATCGTCATTAAAAAGTAGCAAAAACCATGCCCGATAACCCGCCGGGATCGATCCAAAAATAAATCATTGTGGCTCACGCAGAGCGCCAGCCCGTGATGCGGCTTTATCTTTTGGGAGTATAGTTGACTGTCGTCAGCGCGTGGTATCGTGTGCCCCTCATGTACGATGGTGGATGACAGAAACGATGTTGACCTTGCTGCAGGATAAAATGGATACCCCGCTGGGGCCGCTGTGGGTACTTTGCGACGAACAGTTTAATTTGCGCGCCGTTGAGTGGGACGAGCACCGCGATCGGATGGAAACCCTGCTCGACGTTCACTATCGCCGGGAAGGTTATCAGCGCGTCGACTGCTGCAATCCAGGCGGTCTCAGTAGTAAGCTGAACGACTATTTCGCCGGCGATCTGGCGATTATCGATACCCTGCCTACCGCCACCGCTGGCACCCCTTTCCAGCGTCAGGTCTGGCAGGCGTTACGCGATATCCCCTGTGGCCAGGTGATGCACTATGGCCAGCTAGCCGAGGCGCTCGGACGCCCCGGCGCCGCTCGCGCCGTGGGGGCCGCCAATGGCGCCAATCCGGTGAGTATCGTGGTGCCCTGCCATCGGGTCATCGGGCGTAACGGCACCCTAACCGGCTATGCCGGCGGCGTGCAGCGAAAAGAGTGGTTATTGCGCCATGAAGGGTATCTTTTACTTTGACTGAAAATGCCTTTTCTGGAATCTTCAGGTAATTTTACAATCAAACATAGCGAAATAATCTATTGTTAATCAAATAGATATATATCCGTTTTGATTTACCCTGCTGATATTACGTGTTTCCGGGTCTGAAGACTTACCTGCTGATCAAAAAGATGTTAAAATTGACCAATATCAATTAAGGCCTGAGCAGACATATGATCCCTGAGAAGCGAATTATTCGACGCATTCAGTCTGGCGGTTGTGCTATCCATTGTCAGGATTGCAGTATCAGCCAGCTCTGCATCCCCTTTACTCTGAACGAGCATGAGCTTGATCAGCTGGATAATATTATCGAGCGGAAAAAGCCTATCCAGAAAGGTCAAACCTTGTTCAAAGCCGGTGATGAGCTGAAGTCGTTGTACGCTATTCGCTCCGGGACCATCAAAAGCTACACCATCACCGAGCAGGGTGATGAGCAGATCACCGGCTTCCATCTGGCGGGCGATCTGGTGGGCTTCGACGCTATCGGCACCGGTCTGCACCCGAGCTTTGCACAGGCGCTGGAAACCTCGATGGTTTGCGAGATCCCCTTCGAAACCCTTGACGATCTTTCCGGAAAAATGCCGAATCTGCGCCAGCAGATGATGCGCCTGATGAGCGGTGAGATTAAAGGCGACCAGGATATGATCCTGCTGCTTTCCAAAAAGAATGCCGAAGAGCGCCTGGCTGCGTTTATCTATAACCTCTCTCGTCGTTTCGCCCAGCGCGGCTTCTCACCGCGTGAGTTCCGCCTGACCATGACCCGCGGCGATATTGGCAACTATCTCGGCCTCACTGTCGAAACCATCAGCCGTCTGCTGGGGCGTTTCCAGAAAAGCGGCATGCTGGCGGTGAAAGGCAAATACATCACCATTGAAAACAGCGATCTGCTGGCCCAGCTGGCCGGTCAGGCGCGTAACGTCGCTTAATCTCTGCGCACCACCTGGTCACGATCGGCAATTTTTTAAGATTTGTTGATCTGACCAGGCTCCTCCCCTGTTTCAATTCATCCATATAGGTTATCTTTTTAGTAACTGACGGTAGCTGCAGTTGTAAGGAGACCCTGTATGGCGAAGTATCAGAGCATGCTGGTAGTAATCGATCCTAACCAGGACGACCAGCCGGCACTTAGGCGCGCGGTGTACCTGCACCAACGGATTGGTGGACGCATCAAAGCCTTTTTGCCGATCTATGATTTTTCTTATGAAATGACCACCCTGCTGTCGCCGGACGAACGCACGGCGATGCGCCAGGGCGTTATTGCCCAACGTACGGCCTGGATCCGCGAGCAGGCGAAATTCTATATTGAATCGGGTGTGCCGATTGACGTGAAAGTGGTGTGGCACAACCGCCCCTTCGAAGCCATTATTCAGGAAGTCATTAGCGAGAAACACGATTTGCTGTTGAAGATGGCCCACCAGCACGACAAACTGGAGGCGGTGATCTTCACCCCGACCGACTGGCATCTGCTGCGTAAGTGCCCGTGCCCGGTGTGGATGGTGAAAGACCAACCGTGGCCGGAAGGTGGTAAAGCGCTGGTCGCGGTCAACCTTGCCAGCGAAGAGAATTATCACAATACCCTGAACGAAAAGCTGGTTCGGGAGACGCTGTCGCTGGCGAAAGAAGTCAACCATACCGAAGTACATCTCATCGGCGCCTATCCGGTGACCCCCATCAATATCGCGATTGAGCTACCGGATTTTGATCCCAGCGTCTACAACGACGCCATTCGCGGTCAGCACCTGCTGGCGATGAAAGCGCTGCGGCAGAAGTTTGGCATCGATGAGAAATTCACCCACGTGGAAAAAGGACTGCCTGAGGAGGTGATCCCGGATCTCGCCGAGCATCTGCAGGCGGGGATCGTGGTGCTGGGAACGGTCGGACGTACCGGCCTGTCAGCAGCGTTCCTCGGCAATACGGCGGAACAGGTGGTCGACCATCTGCGCTGCGACCTCCTGGTACTCAAACCGGAGGCCTACCAGACGCCGGTGGAACTGGACGACGACGACGACGATTAACCCTCTTCTCGTACCGCTCACCTTCCCCCGCCTCGCGGGGGATTTTTTTGCTTGCTGCCAGTCAGGCACAAAAAAAGGGCCGCTGGCGGCCCCTGTCACTGTCCAGCGAGAATGGCTTAGTGGATACCCAGACGCCAGGCCAGATCGATCTCTTCTTTCAGCTCCAGCGATGAGAGCGCCATCAGGTCAGCAAACTCCAGCTCCAGCAGTTTCAGCTTTTTCAGATACTGCGCTGGGGTCATGACGGTAGTGTCGCGGCGTAAGAATTCGATGGCCATCTGCGTTGGGGTTAACTCGGTATCCATAATATCCTCTGTCTGATGTAATAACCGGGACATTATATCACCTCTTGCCGCTTATTTTATGAACAATTCCAGGCACTGCGCCGTATATAAAAAAGCCGTCTCACAGGAGACGGCTTATAAACAAACGTTGTAAAACAAGCGTGCTACATTACAGCGCTTTCAGGATCGCATCGACGCTGGCTTTCGCATCCCCAAACAGCATATGGGTGTTCTCTTTGAAGAACAGCGGGTTCTGTACGCCGGCGTAGCCAGTGTTCATCGAACGCTTAAAGACCACCACGTTCTGCGCTTTCCAGACTTCCAGCACTGGCATACCCGCGATAGGACTCTTCGGATCGTCCTGCGCCGCCGGGTTGACAGTGTCGTTGGCGCCAATCACCAGCACGGTGTCGGTATCGCTGAAATCGTCGTTGATCTCATCCATCTCCAGCACGATGTCGTAAGGCACTTTGGCTTCCGCCAGCAGCACGTTCATATGCCCCGGCAGACGCCCGGCTACCGGGTGAATACCAAAGCGTACTTTGATACCCCGCGCCCGCAGCTTCTCGGTAATTTCTGCCACCGGATACTGCGCCTGAGCCACCGCCATACCATAGCCGGGGGTGATGATCACCGACTGGGAGTTTTTCAGCATCTCCGCCGTCTCTTCCGCGCTAATCTCGCGATGCTCGCCCACTTCTTCATCGCCGCCGCTGGAAGAACCATCGGTGCCGAAACCGCCGGCAATCACGCTGATAAAGGAGCGGTTCATCGCCTTACACATAATGTAAGAGAGGATGGCACCGGAAGAACCCACCAGCGCGCCGGTGACGATCAGCAGGTCATTGCTCAGCATAAAGCCCGCTGCCGCTGCCGCCCAACCCGAGTAGGAGTTCAGCATGGAAACCACCACCGGCATGTCCGCGCCGCCGATAGAAGCCACCAGGTGCCAGCCGAAGGCCAGCGCGATCGCGGTCATCACCAGCAGGCACAGGACCTGGGTGCCGGTGCTGTCGGCGCGAACAAAAATCACCATCAGTACGAAGGAGACCACCAGCGCCGCCAGGTTCAGCTTATGGCGATTGGGCAGCATCAGCGGCTTCGAGGAAATTTTGCCGCGCAGTTTACCAAACGCCACCACCGAACCGGTGAAGGTGACTGCACCGATGAAGATGCCGAGGAACACTTCGGTCAAATGGATATTGACCAAAATCTGCTCCATCCCGGTTTCATGCTGCAGGTAGCTGTTAAAACCAACCAGCACCGCCGCCAGGCCCACGAAGCTGTGCAGGATAGCCACCAGCTCCGGCATCTCGGTCATCTCGACCTTCTTCGCCAGACGAATACCGATCGCTCCGCCGATCACCATCGCGAGGATGATCCAACCGACGTTGCCGGCGTCCGGCCCCAGAATAGTGGCGATCAGGGCGATGGCCATCCCGGCGATGCCGAAATAGTTGCCCTGCTGCGACGTTTCGTGTTTCGACAGACCCGCCAGGCTGAAAATAAACAGGATTGCGGCAACAATGTATGCAGCTGTAACTAATCCACCAGACATGTGCTACCCCTTATCCTTTGCGAAACATTTTCAGCATGCGCTGAGTCACGGTAAAACCACCGAAAATATTAATGCTGGCGATCAGTACCGCGATAAAGCTCAGGAAGCTGACCCAGCCCCCGTGGCCTATCTGCAACAACGCACCAACAACGATAATGCCCGAAATGGCGTTCGTCACCGACATCAGCGGCGTATGCAGCGCATGGGAGACGTTCCATACTACGTAGTAACCCACTACGCAGGCCAGCGCGAAGACGGTGAAATGACCAAGGAACTCTTTTGGCGCGACGTTGGCCAGCCAGCCGAAGAGGATAATCGCCAGCGCTATCAGGGCATATTTACGCCATGGGGACACCGGTTTTGCCGCTTCTTTCGGCGCTTCGACTTTTTTCGCCGCAGCCTGCGGCTGAGCGGAGACCTGAATCGGCGGCGCCGGCCAGGTGATTTCGCCTTCACGCACCACGGTCACGCCGCGCACCACCACGTCATCGAAATCGATAACAATGTTGCCATCTTTCTCTTTGCACAGCAGCTTCAGCAGGTTGACCAGGTTGGTGCCATAGAGCTGGGAGGACTGGGTCGGCAGACGGCCCGGCAGGTCGGTGTAACCGATAATTTTCACGCCGTTGGCGGTGGTGACCACTTCGCCAGGCACGGTGTACTCACAGTTGCCGCCGTTTTGCGAAGCGAGGTCGACCACCACACTGCCCGACTTCATGGAATCAACCATTTCGCGGGTGATCAGCTTCGGCGCCGGTTTACCCGGAATTAACGCCGTGGTGACGATGATATCGACATCTTTCGCCTGTGCGGCGAAGAGCGCCATTTCGGCCTTAATAAAGGCCTCAGACATCACCTTGGCATAGCCGTCGCCGCTGCCCGCTTCCTCTTTAAAGTCCAGCTCGAGGAACTCGGCGCCCATACTCTGCACCTGCTCCTTCACCTCCGGACGGGTATCAAAGGCGCGGACGATAGCGCCCAGGCTGTTGGCGGCACCAATCGCGGCCAGACCGGCCACCCCGGCGCCGATGACCATCACCTTCGCGGGCGGAACTTTGCCTGCCGCCGTAATCTGCCCGGTAAAGAAACGGCCGAATTCATGAGCCGCCTCAACGATTGCGCGATAGCCGGCGATATTCGCCATTGAGCTGAGCGCATCCAGCGACTGGGCGCGAGAAATACGCGGCACCGAATCCATCGCCATCACGTTGATATTACGGGCCGCCAGTTTTTCCATCAGCTGCGGGTTTTGCGCAGGCCAGATAAAACTTATCAGCGTAGTTCCCGGATTCAGCAGCGCAATTTCATCGTCATTTGGGGCATTGACCTTGAGGATGACGTCAGACTGCCACACCTCGTTGCCCGTGACGATCTCAGCCCCTGCCTGGGTAAAGGCTGCATCGTCAAAGCTGGCCAGTTTCCCGGCACCGCTTTCTACCGCGACGCTAAAGCCGAGTTTAAGCAATTGCTCAACGGTCTTCGGCGTGGCGGCGGCCCGGGTCTCCTGGGCTAGCCTCTCTTGTGGTACACCAATACGCATAGTTTTCCCTTCCATCGGTTTTTGATGATGGTTTACTTTTCTGACCAACAACGACAAGACGGCGAAATCTTCCTCGCCATCTTCCGCTGTCTGCAAAATGAAACAGTAACAAACTTTTTATAACCTACTGAAAATAGCGATTGTGATCTACAGCGATAAAACAGAAATTTTGATTTTATTGCTTATTGTCAGCACAGATGGTTTCGGGCAGCAATATTTACCTGAATTTCTCACTCAGGCCTGATAATCCGCTTATCCAGCGTGATAAAACGCCATTTATCGCCATTGAGATCATTGTATTAACATTACGTTAACTAATAAAAGTGGTATCGATTATCGTTTTTGCTGGTCAAGCGGCTGTTTTTTCAACATATCGAAAAATGTTATCTTTCCGTAGTATACGATTCGGGCGGCAAGCAAAAAATGACGCAGACAGTCACAACGATTAAATGCAATAATCAAACGTTTTCAGTCAACAACAACACCAGTATATGGTTTGCGCAAGGCAAAGGATTATTTTTATGAAGCTTAAAAACACCCTCCTGGCGTCTGCTCTCCTGACAACCGCCACGTTGTCTGCCCATGCAGCGACCGAGTTGACCCCGGAGCAGGCGGCTGCGCTGAAGCCCTACGATCGCGTTGTCGTCACCGGCCGGTTTAATGCCATTGGCGACGCGGTACAGGCGGTATCGCGCAAAGCCGACAAAGACGGCGCGGCCTCATTCTATGTTGTCGACACGTCGGACTACGGCAATGGCGGCAACTGGCGCGTCACGGCTGACCTCTATAAAGACAACGCACCGCAAGCGGATACGCCGAAAAATCGCATCATCAATGGCGTGGTAGAACTGCCGAAAGATCAGGCTGTTGCACTGATGCCTTACGACACCGTCACCGTTCAGGGCTTCTATCGCAGTCAGCCGGAAGTGAACGATGCCATCACCAAAGCGGCAAAAGCGAAAGGCGCCTATGCGTTCTTTATCGTGCGCCAGGTGGATGCCAACCAGGGTGGCAACCAGCGCATTACCGCTTATATCTATAAAAAAGATGCTGAGAAACGCGTACTGCAGAGCCCTGACGCCATTCCGGCGGACTCTGACGCCGGTCGCGCAGCGCTGGCCAAAGGCGGCGAAGCGGCGAAAACTGTGGAAATCCCGGGCGTCGCCACCACTGCGGCTGTAGGGTCAGGCACTGGCGTCGGTCGTTTCTTCGAGACCCAGTCGTCTAAAGGCGGGCGTTACACTGTCACGCTGCCGGACGGCACCAAAGTCGAAGAAGTGAACAAAGTGACCGCAGCGCAAATGGTGCCGTTTGATAATATCCAGTTCACCGGCAACTACGGCAACATGACCGAAATCTCCTATCAGACGGCGAAACGCGCGGCGAAGAAAGGGGCGAAGTACTATCACATTACCCGCCAGTGGCAGGAACGCGGCGGCAACATCACCATCAGCGCCGATTTGTACAAATAATCACTGCTGACTGGCTAAAAAGGCGGCGCAATGCCGCCTTTTCATTTTTTTTCATCCCCCGCCATTGCATGGCTCCCGGACACTCCGTAAAATCCCGCGCCTTAGCGCAATCCTCCATTTTTATGCGATTTCGCAAAATAAATATTCTGGAACAGCCATTTTCACCTCGGGAATGCAATGGAAAAGAAACTGGGCCTGAGCGCCCTGACCGCCCTGGTCCTTAGCTCAATGCTCGGCGCTGGCGTATTCAGTTTGCCGCAAAATATGGCTGCCGTAGCCAGCCCCTCCGCTTTGCTTATCGGCTGGGCCATCACCGGCGTCGGGATCCTGTTCCTCGCCTTCGCCATGCTGCTGTTAACCCGAATTCGCCCCGACCTCGACGGCGGGATCTTCACCTACGCCCGCGAAGGGTTCGGTGAGCTGATTGGCTTCTGTTCCGCCTGGGGATATTGGCTCTGTGCGGTGATCGCCAACGTCTCCTATCTGGTGATCGTCTTTTCGGCGCTCAGTTTCTTCACCGATACCCCTGAGCTGCGCCTGTTTGGCGATGGCAACACCTGGCAGTCTATCGCTGGCGCTTCAGTTCTGCTGTGGGTTGTCCATTTTCTGGTTCTGCGCGGCGTGCAGACGGCGGCGGGGATTAATCTGGTGGCCACCCTCGCCAAACTCCTGCCGCTGGGCGCGTTTATCGCGCTCGCCGCCCTGGCCTTCCAACTGGATACGTTTCGCCTCGATTTCCGTGGGCTGGCACTGGGTATCCCCGTTTGGGAGCAGGTTAAAAACACCATGCTGATCACCCTGTGGGTGTTTATCGGCGTGGAAGGTGCCGTCGTGGTTTCCGCCCGCGCCCGACACAAGCGCGATGTCGGTCGCGCAACGCTGCTGGCGGTCATCTCTGCCCTCGCGGTTTATCTGCTGGTCACCCTGCTGTCGCTGGGCGTGGTGCCGCGCAGTGAACTGGCCGGCATGCGTAACCCGTCGATGGCGGGACTGATGGTCAACATGATGGGCTCATGGGGAGAAATTGTGATTGCGGCGGGCCTGATCGTGTCGGTGTGTGGCGCCTACCTGAGCTGGACCATCATGGCTGCGGAAGTGCCGTTCCTGGCCGCCACGCATAAAGCCTTCCCGCGCCTGTTTGCCCGCCAGAACAGCAATAATGCCCCGTCCGCCTCGCTGTGGCTGACCAATATCAGCGTTCAGGCATCGCTGGTGCTGATCTGGTTGACCGGGTCGGACTACGGCACCCTGCTGACCATCGCCTCAGAGATGATCCTCGTCCCCTATCTGCTGGTCGGCGCCTTTCTGCTGAAAATCGCCACCCGCCCGCTGCACAAAGCGGTGGGTATCGGCGCCTGCATTTATGGCTTATGGTTATTATACGCGTCGGGACCTGTGCATTTACTGTTGTCGGTGGTACTTTACGCTCCGGGTCTTCTGGTCTTTTTGTACGCTCGACGTACGCACCAGCACGATCGTTCGCTCAAACGCCGCGAATTGGCGCTAATTGGTTTATTGCTGGTTGCCGCTGTGCCGGCAACGTGGATGCTGGTGGGGTAAGCGGTCGCCCTGCCGCAGAACGCATAGGAGATACCCATGGCTGAACAACAGCCCCGCCCGGTTCTGATCACAGGAGGAGGCCGCCGCATCGGTCTCGCTCTGGCACACCATTTACTGCTGCAACACCAGCCGGTCATCGTCAGCTATCGCACGCCCTATCCGGCGATCGATGGCCTGCGCGACGCGGGCGCCCTCTGTCTGCAGGCCGATTTCAGTAGCGATGACGGCATACTCACCTTCGCCGAAGCGGTCAAATCGCATACCAGCGGCCTGCGCGCCATCATCCACAACGCCAGCGACTGGATGGCGGAGAAGCCGGGGGTCGCGCTGAGCACAGTGATCAACCGCATGATGCAGATCCACGTCCATGCCCCCTATCTGCTCAACCACGCACTGGAGGATCTGCTGCGCGGCCACGGCCATGCCGCCAGTGATATCATCCATATTACCGATTACGTCGTGGAGCGCGGCAGCGATAAACATATCGCCTACGCCGCCAGCAAAGCCGCGCTGGACAATATGACCCGCTCCTTCGCCCGCAAGCTGGCGCCGGAGATCAAGGTCAACGCCATCGCCCCGTCGCTGATCATATTTAATGAGAGTGATGACGAAGCCTATCGGCAGCAGGCGCTGGATAAATCGCTGATGAAAATTGCCCCAGGCGAAAAAGAGATTAGCGACCTTATCGACTACCTGTTTACCAGCCGCTATGTCACCGGCCGGTCATTCGCCGTCGACGGCGGCCGCCCGCTGCGCTAGTGGAAGCGGCTCCAGCCAACAATTAGCAGCCACGCGCATAGCCCCCAGCACCCCACTGCGCCTGCCAGCGCCAACGGCAGGCGCATGATCCCGGTGAAGTACCACAGCGATAACAAATAGACAAAATAGGGAACGATCGACCACATGCCGAACACGATAGTGGTGCGCAGGGCTTCAATACCGCGCTCGCTGGCGACGATATAGTGAGCGATGAGCGCAAAGGTAGGAAACAGCGGGATCAGCCCGGCGAGAGCGTAATTTTTCGTTTTTGCCAGCACGCCAATCAGCACCACCACCAGCGCACCCAGCAGCCCTTTGATTAACAGCCCCATGTCCGTATGCCTTAACAATGAATCAACAAGTTAGCGCAGCATAGCGGAAATAGCGCTGTTTATAAAAGAGTAATGGCGGGTAAAATAAGCGCGGTGTATGTTACTTCTTTTACTGATGTGCAATAGACATGAATAAAATCGTTTTTGTTGAGGATGACCCTGAGGTAGGGACGCTGATCGCCGCCTATCTCGGCAAGCATGATATGGATGTGGTGGTCGAGCCTCGCGGCGACCGCGCAGAGGACGTGATCGCGCGGGAGAAACCGGACCTCGTGCTGCTGGACATTATGCTGCCCGGCAAAGACGGGATGACGCTCTGCCGCGACCTGCGCGGGCAATGGCAAGGGCCCATTGTCCTGCTGACCTCGCTCGACAGCGATATGAACCATATCCTCTCCCTGGAGATGGGCGCCAGCGATTATATCCTGAAAACCACGCCGCCAGCGGTACTTCTCGCGCGACTGCGTCTGCATCTACGCCAGCATATCGCTCCGGCGGGCGCCGGAACCCCCTCAACACTCACGCCACATAAAACCATCTCCTTTGGTTCGCTGACCATCGACCCGGTCAACCGTCAGGTGCTGCTCGGCGGGGAAAGCGTCGCATTGTCGACGGCCGATTTCGATCTGCTGTGGGAGCTGGCCACCCATGCCGGGCAAATTATGGACCGCGACGCGCTGCTGAAAAATTTACGCGGTGTCACCTACGACGGGATGGATCGCAGCGTCGACGTGGCCATCTCCCGCCTGCGTAAAAAACTGCTCGACAACGCCACGGAGCCTTATCGGATTAAGACCGTTCGCAACAAAGGCTACCTGTTCGCCCCTCACGCCTGGGACAACTAAGCTTCTCCCGCGGCCCTGCGAGGGGCCCGTTTTATGGCGCACTCCACGGCGATAACCGCCTCAGCTTTGGCTGCTTAGGGCGACTGCGCGGGTTTCCCTCTGCGCGCCGACTGCCCGCTGCGAATTTGTCATATTGCGTAAATCAATAGATTTAGCCGTACAGTTCCCCATCACATAAGCCCTCAATATGATTGTGCTCAAGGACTTACCGTTATCAGAGTGGCATAAAGCCTGAAAACACAGGACTTTTGCATGATGAAATACGTTGTACTTTTGGCACTCTCACTCTTCACTTCACTCTCTGGCTGGGCTTTTTCCCTCGACAACGCCGATATTCGACTCCTCTGTCCACAGCGCGGGCAAATCGAGGTGATCCTCCACCGCTATGAACATACCCAGCAATCCTGGGGACAGCATCACTTTGAAACGGGAGGCGGCCACGTTCGCCAGGGACCGCTGCTGGTGATCCCGTTTGCCAACCTCGATCAGATGATTTACCACCAAACCACGGGCGAGTTTGCTTACTGGTATGCCGAAACGGAAAAGCTGGTGCGCTGTCGGCTGCTGAGTCTGACGACCACCTATCCGGTAGATATTCCCTACTTTCACGAGTAGCGATACCCCGGTCGGCTCCCCTGGAAGGCGCAGGTCAGGTGAATAAACTTTATTTGTGACACCGTCACATACACACCTCCCTGTGCGACCTTCCCGGCGAATGTCACCCCGGAGACGCTGCATACATCGGGTATAGCGGCGCCACAAAGATGGCAAGTCGCAACACGCCGGGCCCCCCAAAGATGGTCGTTTTACAATAAATTTTCATTGTTCTAGTGTGAGTTAACTCAACACTCACGCGGTACGGGAGAGACAATGGGACGGTTCTCAGGTAAGAAAATTGTGATTACAGGGGCGAGCAGCGGTATTGGTCTGGCAGGGGCAATGCGCATTATTGATGAAGGGGGCGAAGTGATGCTGACCGGACGCCATCAGCAAAAACTGGAATCGTTACGCACAGTGCTGCCCGAGCGCGCCTGGTTTCTCCAGAACGATGGCGCGGAACCTGAGGCAGCGCATGCCCTCGCCGAGTCTGTAGAATCCTTTGGCATGCTGGATGGCCTGTGGCTGAACGCCGGCCAGCTCGCCTTTTCAACGGTGGAAAATACCACCGAAACGCAGTTCGATACCATCATGGCCAACAATGTTCGTTCTGCCGTCCTGCAAATCGCCGCACTTACGCGTTTTTTGAAGACCGGAGCCTCGGTGGTCATCACCGCCTCTACGGCCGCCTACGAAGGCACGCCACTGGCGGCGCTCTATGCCGCCAGCAAAGGCGCGCAGCTTGCACTGGTTCGCAGCTGGGCAACGGCCTTCGCCGCCCGCGGGATCAGAGTTAACGCGCTGGTCCCCGGGGCAATCGATACCCCTCTGCTTGACGCGATCCCCGCCCCCTTCCGCGAGCAGTATGATGCGCAGATCAGGGCTACCGTGCCGCTAAAACGCCAGGGAACGCCGGAAGAAGCGGCGGCGGTTGCGCTGTTTTTATTATCGGATGATGCCGGGTATGTGACGGGTAGCCAGTATGTGGTGGATGGCGGACTGCTGCGCTTATAAGGGCTGCGTCATTATTTATGCCTGCGGGATGTTGTCAGTGAGGGTGAACCCTGCTTTGATAGCGCATTAAACAGGGCGTGAAACGCAGAAGTGATTTTTGCGGTATATTCTGCCGTGACAAACGCCCTGGACAGCGGTCTGGTTTCGTTCCTGCATCTCCGCTTTAGCGGAAAGGCACATACCACACCGCGCCATGAAGGCAAAAGATAGGTAATTAACATTCTGATTTAAGTGAGATTTAATGAAAAAGCTGTTTGTGCAGTTCTATCTTTTGCTCTTCGTCTGCTTTCTGGTCATGACCATGCTGGTCGGCCTGGTCTATAAATTTACCGCTGAACGCGCCGGACGACAGTCGCTTGACGATCTGATGAAAAGCTCGCTGTATCTGATGCGCAGCGAGCTGCGGGAAATTCCGCCGCGCGACTGGAGCAAGACGCTCAAAGAGCTGGATCTGAACCTGTCGTTCGATCTGCACATCGAGCCGATGAGCAAATTCAAGCTATCGGAAAGCTCGATGCAGCACCTGCGCGCCGGCGATATTGTCGCGCTGGATGACCAGTACACCTTCATTCAGCGTATTCCCCGCAGCCATTATGTGCTGTCGGTGGGCCCGGTGCCCTATCTCTATTTTCTGCATGAAATGCGCCTGCTGGACATTGCGCTGATGGCGTTTATCGCTATCTCGCTGGCCTTTCCGGTGTTTATCTGGATGCGTCCACACTGGCAGGACATGTTGCGCATTGAAACCGCTGCCCAGCGCTTTGGCGAGGGCCACTTCAGCGAGCGCATTCATTTTGACAGCATGTCCAGCTTTGAACGGCTCGGCGTGGCCTTTAATCAGATGGCCGATAACATTAACGCCCTCATTGCCAGTAAAAAGCAGCTGATTGACGGTATCGCCCATGAGCTCAGGACGCCGCTGGTCCGCCTGCGCTATCGTCTGGAGATGAGCGAAAACCTCACTGAGGCGGAATCGCAAGCGCTGAACCGCGATATCGGCCAGCTCGAGGCGCTGATTGAAGAACTCCTGACCTACGCCCGCCTCGACCGTCCGCAGACGGAACTCAGTCTGACCACCCCTGATTTCCCCGCCTGGATCAGCGATCATGTCGAGGATATTCAGATGGTCAACCCGCAGCGCGAGGTCGCTCTGGCGACGCTGACCCACGGCAACTATGGCGCGCTGGATATGCGGCTGATGGAGCGGGTACTGGATAATCTGGTGAATAACGCCCTGCGCTACAGCACCCAGCGGGTGGCGGTCAGCCTGACCCTGCAGGGAGCGCGTGCCTCGTTGCAGGTCGAGGATGACGGCCCGGGCATTGCCCCTGAAGAGCGCGAGCGAGTGTTTGAGCCCTTTGTCCGTCTTGACCCCAGCCGCGATCGGGCGACCGGAGGATGCGGCCTCGGCCTGGCGATTGTGCACAGTATTGCCCAGGCGATGGGCGGTGACGTGCGCTGCGAGGCCAGCCCTCTCGGCGGCGCCCGCTTCTGCTTTAGCTGGCCGGTTTATCATCAGTTGCCCGATTTTACCTCTGCCTGAATAAAACTTGCGCAGAGGCCGCGCGCTGCGTATGCTGCAAAAATCGAATAGTATGTTGTAACTAAGGTGAATCGATGGCTCGCTACGACCTTGTTGAACGTCTGAATGATACCTTTCGTCAGATCGAGCTGGAGCTGCAGACGCTCCAGCAGGCGCTAAGCAGCTGCCGGCTGCTGGCGGCCCGGGTATTTGAACTGCCGGCGGTCAGTAAGGATGCCGAGCACGATCCGCTGGCCAACATTCCGGTGGTGCAACACATCGGCAAGGCGGCGCTGACCCTCGCCCTACGCCATTACAGCCATCTGTTTATCCAGCAGCAGTCGGAAACCCGCAGCAGCAAAGCCGCCGTTCGTCTGCCGGGGGCTATCTGCCTGCAGGTCACCGCCGTGGAGCAGCAGGATCTGCTGGCGCGCATTCAGCATATTAACGCCCTGAAGGCTACCTTCGAGAAAATCGTCACCGTCGATTCTGGCCTGCCCCCCACTGCCCGTTTTGAATGGGTGCATCGCCACCTGCCGGGCTTGATCACCCTCAGCGCCTACCGCACGCTGACGCCCCTCGTCGACCCGAGCACCATCCGCTTCGGCTGGGCCAATAAACACGTGATCAAGAACCTGACCCGCGACCAGGTATTGATGATGCTGGAGAAAAGCCTGCAATCACCGCGGGCGGTGCCGCCGTGGACCCGTGAGCAGTGGCAGAGCAAGCTTGAGAGGGAGTATCAGGACATCGCCGCCCTGCCGCAGCGGGCGCGGCTGAAAATCAAACGGCCGGTGAAAGTGCAGCCGATTGCCCGCGTCTGGTACGCCAGCGAGCAGAAACAGGTACAGTATGCCTGCCCCAGCCCGCTGATCGCGCTGATAACCGGTAGCCAGGGGGTCAGCGTCCCGGATATCGGCGAATTGCTGAACTATGACGCCGACAATGTCCAGTACCGCTACAAACCGGAGGCGCAGTCGCTGAGATTACTTATCCCGCGCCTGCACCTCTGGCTGGCTAACGAGTAGCCAGGCTGCCGACCATCTCTTCCGGGCGCACCCAGCTGTCGAATTCGGCTTCCGTCAGGTAGCCCAGCGCCAGCGCCGAGGCTTTGAGGGTCAGCCCCTCATGGTGCGCTTTTTTAGCGATTTCCGCCGCCTTGTCGTAGCCGATATGGGTATTCAGCGCGGTTACCAGCATCAGCGACTCATTGAGCAGCTGGCTGATCCGCTCGCGATTCGGTTCAATACCCACCGCACAGTGCTCATTAAAGCTCTCCATACCGTCCGCCAGCAGACGCACCGACTGCAGGACGTTGTGAATGACCATCGGACGATAGACGTTAAGCTCAAAGTTACCCGAGGCGCCGCCGATATTTACCGCCACGTCATTGCCCATCACCTGGCAGCAGACCATGGTCAACGCTTCGCATTGAGTTGGGTTAACCTTGCCGGGCATGATTGAAGAACCCGGCTCATTCTCCGGGATGGCGATTTCGCCAATGCCGCAGCGGGGGCCGGAGGCCAGCCAGCGGACATCGTTAGCGATTTTCATCAGCGACGCCGCCAGGCCTTTCAGCGCGCCGTGGGCATGGACCAGGGCATCCACAGTAGCCAGCGCTTCGAATTTGTTCGGCGCGGTGACAAATGGCTGTCCGCTGAGCGACGCCAGCTCGGCCGCCACCCGCACGGCATACTCCGGATGGGTATTCAGCCCGGTTCCTACCGCCGTCCCGCCCAGCGCCAGCTCGGCAAGATGCGGCTGGCTGGCTTCAATGTGCTTCAGGCTATGGTCCAGCATCGCCACCCAGCCGGAGATCTCCTGGCCTAACGTGAGCGGTGTGGCGTCCTGCAGATGGGTGCGGCCGATCTTGAAGATATCCCTGAAGGCCACTGCTTTTTCGTTGAGCGTCGCCCGCAGCGCCTGCAGCGACGGGATCACTTTTTCCCTCAGGGCAATCAGCGCCGCGACGTGCATGGCGGTGGGAAACACGTCATTTGAGCTCTGGCTCTTATTCACATCGTCATTGGGATGAATTTTTCGCGCCATCCCCCGTTCACCGCCCAGCAGTTCACTGGCGCGGTTGGCCAGCACCTCGTTCATATTCATATTGCTTTGGGTGCCGGAGCCGGTCTGCCAGATAGCCAGCGGGAACTCCTGCGAGTGCTTTCCGGCCAGGACTTCGTCAGCGGCAGCGACGATCGCCCCGGCTTTCTCCGCCGTCAGCAACCCGAGATCCTGATTAACCTTCGCCGCCGCCCGCTTGGTCAGCGCCAGGGCGTATATCAGCTCCCCGGGCATTTTTTCGGTCGAGATGCGGAAATGCTCCAGCGAGCGCTGGGTCTGGGCGCCCCAGAGTTTATCGGCCGGGACGTCGATGGCGCCCATCGAGTCTTTTTCACTGCGATGCGTTGTCATTACTTTCTCCTTGGATTCAAAGTGCGTCATAGCGACAAAGCTCACCTGCTTAAAAGACTAAGTATTGGCCAGATTTATAAGTTGTTTTGGTGGTTCGTGCCGCGAAGCGACATAAAAAAGCCGCCCCGAAGGGCGGCCCAGACCGCTGACAATATGCAATCGTCGGGATTGCCCGGCGGCGCTGCGCTTGCGCGGTCCTACAGAGAACTGCATAACTGTTTGATATTGCTGTTTTCGTAGGCCGGGTAAGGCGAAAGCTGCCACCCGGCAGAAAGGCGATCACAATAACGAAAACCGGTTTGTCATCGGCCAGAGCCGCCCCGAAGGGCGGCCTGGGTTACTTCACGCAGCGGGCGCACTGCGACGTCTGGATCTGCTGGAAGAAGTCATTGCCTTTATCATCGACGAGGATAAACGCCGGGAAATCTTCCACTTCAATTTTCCAGATAGCCTCCATACCCAGCTCCGGATACGCCACGCACTCGAGGCTGCGGATGCTCTGCTGGGCCAGCACCGCCGCCGGGCCGCCGATGCTGCCGAGGTAGAAGCCGCCGTGTTTGTGGCACGCATCGGTCACCTGCTGGCTGCGGTTGCCTTTCGCCAGCATGATCTTGCTCGCGCCGTGCGACTGCAGCAGATCGACGTAAGAATCCATGCGGCCTGCGGTGGTCGGCCCCAGAGAGCCGGAGGCGTAACCGTCCGGCGTCTTAGCCGGGCCCGCGTAGTAGATCGGGTGATCTTTGACGTACTGCGGCAGTGCTTCACCGCTGTCGATAAGCTCCTTCAGCTTGGCGTGGGCGATATCGCGGGCCACGATGATAGTGCCGCTCAGCGACAGGCGGGTGGACACCGGGTACTGCGACAGCAGCGCCAGGATCTCGCTCATCGGCTGGTTAAGATTCACCTTCACCGCTTCGCCTTCCCCGGCCTGGCGCAGATGCTCAGGGATATATTTCCCCGGATTGCTCTCCAGCTTCTCGATCCAGATGCCGTCGCGGTTGATTTTGGCTTTGATGTTGCGGTCGGCGGAACAGGAGACGCCCATCCCTACCGGGCAGGAAGCGCCGTGACGCGGCAGACGGATCACCCGGATATCGTGGGCGAAGTATTTCCCGCCGAACTGCGCGCCGAGGCCGAGGTTCTGCGCTTCCAGCAGCAGCTCCTGCTCCAGCTGAATGTCGCGGAACGCCTGGCCATGCTCGTTACCTTCGGTCGGCAGGCCATCGTAGTATTTGGTGGAAGCCAGCTTCACGGTTTTCAGCGTCGCTTCCGCCGAAGTTCCGCCAATCACAAAGGCGATATGGTACGGCGGACAAGCGGCCGTACCGAGGGTGCGCATCTTCTCAACCAGATAGTTTTTCAGCTTCGCCGGGGTGATCAGCGCTTTGGTTTCCTGGTACAGATAGGTTTTGTTCGCCGAACCGCCGCCCTTGGCGATGCAGAGGAATTTATACTCATCGCCATCGGTAGCATAGAGATCGATCTGCGCCGGCAGGTTAGTACCGGTGTTAACCTCTTTATACATATCCAGCGGCGCGTTCTGCGAGTAGCGCAGGTTGTCCTGGATATAGGTGTTGTACACACCCTGCGCCAGCGCGGCTTCATCGCCGCCGCCGGTCCACACGCGCTGGCCTTTTTTACCCATGATGATCGCGGTGCCGGTGTCCTGGCAGGTGGGCAGAATGCCTTTGGCGGCGATATCCGAGTTGCGCAGGAACTGCAGCGCCACGTATTTGTCGTTTTCGCTGGCTTCCGGGTCGTTAAGGATATCCGCCACCTGCTGCTGATGCGCCGGGCGAAGCATAAAGGAAGCGTCGTGGAAAGCATGCTGCGCCATAAGGGTCAGCGCCTGAGGGTCGACTTTTAGCACTTCCTGGCCGGCAAATTCGGCCACGGAGACGTAATCACTGCTGAGGAGATAATACTCGGTGTCATCCTTTTTGAGGGGAAAAGGATCCTGGTAAACAAACGGTTTATTCGACATTGTACTCTCACTTACTGCTTTGGCTGATTATGTTTCAGGCAGGGACTCCATGTGCCTGTAGAAAAGCGAGTCGATCAATCTTACACAATTTTTTAACAAAAACTGAGACAGGGACGACTTTTTCTTTCAGCAGTTGCTTCTCCACGGTTTGCTGGTTTAATAGAGTAATAATTTTTACTTTGATTGATACAGGGAATGAGAATGCAAAAGCTGATCAACGCCGTACAGAACTACGCATGGGGAAGCCACACCGCTTTAACTGAACTGTATGGCATTGCCAACCCGGACAACCTGCCGATGGCAGAGCTGTGGATGGGGGCGCATCCGAAGAGCAGCTCGCAGATCCTGGCGGCCGACGGCCAGCCGCGTTCGCTGCGCGAGGTGATTGACGCGGATAAAACCGCCCTGCTCGGCGACAAGGTTGCCGCCCGCTTTGGTGAGCTGCCGTTCCTGTTTAAAGTGCTGTGCGCCGCTCAGCCACTCTCTATTCAGGTACATCCCAACAAGCAGGCCTCGGAAGAAGGTTTCGCCCGCGAGAACGCCGCCGGCATCCCGCTCTCCGCCGCCGAGCGTAACTATAAAGATCCAAACCACAAGCCGGAGCTGGTTTTTGCCCTGACGCCGTTCCTGGCGATGAATGCGTTTCGCGAGTTCAGCGAGATTGTCACCCTGCTGCAGCCGGTGGCAAGCGCGCATCCGGCGATTGGCGCCTTCCTGCAGCAGCCGGACGCGGCTCACCTGAGCCAGCTGTTTGCCAGCCTGCTCAATATGCAGGGTGAGGAAAAAGCCAAGGCGCTGCAGGTACTGCGCGACGTACTGGCCCGTGAACAGGGCGAACCGTGGCAGACTATCCGCCTGATCGCGGAATTCTATCCGGACGACAGCGGCCTCTTCTCGCCGCTGCTGCTGAACGTGGTGAAGCTGAACCCTGGCGAAGCCATGTTCCTGTTCGCCGAAACGCCGCATGCCTATCTGCAGGGGGTGGCGCTGGAGGTGATGGCCAACTCGGATAACGTACTGCGCGCCGGTCTGACGCCGAAATACATTGATATTCCTGAGCTGGTCGCTAACGTCAAGTTCGAAGCCAAACCGGCGGGTGAGCTGTTGACCCAGCCGCAGCAGCACGGCGCAGAGCTGGACTTCCCGATCCCGGTGGAAGATTTTGCCTTCTCGCTGCACGACCTCTCCGCCGAGGCCAGCGATCTGGCTCAGGCGAGCGCGGCGATTATTTTCTGCGTCGACGGCGAAGCCGTACTGCACAAAGGTGACCAGAGCCTGACGCTCAAGCCGGGCGAGTCGGCTTTCGTGGCCGCCAACGAATCACCGGTGCAGGTCAGCGGCCGCGGCCGCGTGGCGCGCGTGTTTAATAAGCTCCAGTAAGTGACTGACCTTTCAGGTCGCGCTTACTGAATGATGACAACTCAGCCAGGCGGTCTCTCCGCCTGGCTTCATTTATGGACAAATGCTATGAAAAAATCGCTGGTCGCAGCAGGCATCATCGTGGCGCTGGGCGTGGTATGGACAGGCGGCGCCTGGTACACCGGCAAACAGCTGGAAGGCCGGGTCGCCGATATGGTGCAGCAGGCTAACGCGCAGCTACGCAGCAGCGCGCCGGAATCAGGTCTGGAGCTGAGCTATCAGGATTACCGGCGCGGGCTGTTCAGCAGCCATCTGCAGCTGGTGGTTAAGCCGATCGCCGGTCAGGCCAGCTGGCTGGCCGCCGGACAGAGCGTGGTGCTTGACGAGGTGGTCGATCATGGCCCCTTCCCGCTGGCCTCATTAAAAACCTTTAATCTGGCGCCGGCGATGGCCTCGGTCCACACCACGCTGGTGAAAAATGACGCCAGCCAGGCGCTGTTCGAGATCGCCAAAGGCAACACTCCCTTTACCGTCGATACACGCATCGCCTACCGCGGCGACAGCCAGTCGGCGATCGTGCTCAATGCCCTCGACTATGCCAAAGGTGATGAGAAAGTCACCTTCAGCGGCGGTCAGTTCCAGCTCGACGCCGACCGCGACGGCAAAAACATCAGCCTGAAGGGCCAGGCCGGCAGCGGGCAGATCGATGCGCTCAACGAATATAATCAGAAGGTGCAGCTGCGCTTCGTCAATCTGACCACCGACGGCGCCACCGAGCTGGCCAGCTTCAACGAACGTATCGGCCAGCAAAAAATGACCCTCGATAAACTGGCCATCAGCGTCGAAGGCAAAGAGCTGGCGCTGGTTGACGGGATGGCGCTGGACGGCGGCTCGACGCTGACCCAGGACGGTAAAGGCGTGAACAGCCAGGTGAACTACACCGTCAACAGCCTCAAGCTGCAGGGGCAGGATATGGGCAGCGGCAAACTGACGCTGAAAGTGGATAATGTCGACGGTCAGGCGTGGCACCAGTTCAGTCAGCAGTACAGCGCACAGTCTCAGGCGCTGCTGGCAAAACCGGAGCTGGCGCAAAACCCGGAACTGTACCAGCAGGCGTTAACCGAAGCCCTGTTCAATGCGCTGCCGATCCTGCTTAAAGGCAATCCGTCGGTGACCCTCTCTCCGCTGAGCTGGCGCAATGCCAAAGGGGAAAGTACCCTGAATCTGTCGGTTCTGCTGAAGGATCCGGCCCAGGTGACCACCCCACCGCAGACCCTGGCGGACAGCCTGGATCGCGTGGTGCAGTCGCTTGACGGCAAGGTGGTGATCCCGGTGGATATGGCGACGGAGTTAATGACTAAGATCGCCGGTCTGGAAGGTTACCAGCCAGCCGATGCGGCCAAGCTCGCCGATCAGCAGGTCAAAGGCCTGGCGGCGATGGGCCAGATGTTCCGCATCACCACCATGGAAGATAACGCCATCAGCAGCAGCCTGCAGTACGCTAACGGCCAGGTGACGCTGAACGGGCAGAAAATGCCGCTGGAGGATTTTGCCGCGATGTTTGGTCTGGAAGCGCCTGCTCAACCGGACGCGGCGCCGCAGGAAGGCCAGCCGCAACAGGATGACGCCGCTCCGCAGCAAGATGACGCCGCTCCTCAGCAGGACGACGCCGCCCCGCAGCCGTAACTTATCGGCTCAGGAGACGGCCATCGCGCGCCGTCTCCCTCATTTCCGTGTCACCAGCCGCGGCGGCATAATCTGGTTGCGCGCCTCGCCGGTGCCTTCCTCAAGCCGTCGCAGCATCGACTCTGCCAGGGTTTTCCCCATCTCGCGCGCCGGGGTCGTTACCCAGGTGAGCGGCAGGTCATCCAGCGCCGCCTCCGGCACGTCGGCGAACGCCGCCAGCGCCACCCGCTGTTCGAAATAGCTCTCGACACCGTCTTCTCCGCTCTGCCTTCCGGCCCGCAGTAAACCAAACCACGCGCCAGTGGCCACCACGTTGTTGTAGCACAGCACCGCAGTGATGGTCGGATTCTGGCGCAACAGCCCCGCCATCGCCTCCGCCGCCTGCTTCTGGCTCGACTCGCACTCCAGCACCCATTCGCTGTGAAACGGCAGACCGTATTTCAGCAAGGTGGCGCAATAGCCGCCGACCCGCTCGGCGCGCGTCAGCGAAGAACTCTGCCCACCAAGCCAGGCGATCCGCTGATGGCCGCGGCGGATAAGATGCTCGGTCACCAGCTGCGCCGCCTGCATGTTGTCCGGGCGGATCAGGTCGACATCGTCAAGGTAGCTGGCGCGGGAAGCAAACACCAGCGGCACGCCAGCCTGCGCGGCCCGCTCGCGCAGTTCGCTCCCGCGATCGATCGACCCGGCGATGATCACCCCGTCGACCCCCTGCGCCGCGAGGGTATCAAACCGCTGGTCTATCTTCTCGCCGCTGCGACCGCCCTGGGTGAGGAACACCATTTTCCCCTGCCTTTCCAGGGCGTCGGTGAGGCCGGCGGTTAATTCGGCGTAAAACGGCTTTGACAGATCGCTAACGATAAGGCCAATCACCCCGCTCTGCCCGCCACGCAGCGAGGCGGCCTGGCGGTTGCGCACAAATCCCAGCTGTTCGATGGCCTGATTAACCCGCTCGCCGGTGGCGCTGGAGATGCGCCCTTTACCGCTCAGCACCAGCGAGACGGTGCTCACGGAGACCCCGGCGGCCTGCGCCACATCATTGATGGTGATCTTTTTTGCGATAGCCATAACGCGCTGGCTGACTCCCTTGCCTGTCGATAAAACGTTTTATCATTGTGCGATCTTTATAAACCTTATTATCGCTTGATTATGTGATTTTTATCGCACTAAAAAGTGATAAAACGTTTTATCTTGCCGTGGCGTTAGTTCTTCCCGACCACTTGAGAATCAGGAACCGTGTTATGACGGCGAAAACAGCACCAAAAATCACTTTATGGGAGTTTTTCCAGCAGCTCGGAAAAACCTTTATGCTGCCCGTAGCGTTGCTCTCGTTTTGTGGGATCATGCTGGGGATTGGCAGTTCGTTAAGCAGTCACGATGTTTTGACGCTGTTGCCGTGGCTGGATATGCCGCTGCTGCAGGCCATCTTTATCTGGATGAGCAAAGTCGGCTCCTTTGCTTTCAGTTTCCTGCCGGTCATGTTCTGTATCGCCATCCCACTGGGGCTGGCGCGGGAGAACAAAGGCGTCGCCGCCTTCGCCGGCTTTGTCGGCTACGCGGTCATGAACCTGGCGGTCAACTTCTGGCTGACGGCGAAAGGCATTCTGCCCACCACCGACGCCGCGATCCTGAAGGCCAACAATATCCAGAACATCATCGGTATTCCGTCGATCGATACCGGGATCCTCGGCGCGGTTATCGCCGGGATTATCGTCTGGCTGCTGCATGAACGCTTCCATAACATTCGCCTGCCGGACGCCCTGGCCTTCTTCGGCGGCACCCGCTTCGTGCCGATCATCACCACCGTGGTGCTGGGTCTGGTCGGGCTGGCGATCCCGCTGGTGTGGCCAGTCTTCGCCATGGGGATCAACGCCCTCGGGAAGATGATCAACAGCGCCGGGGATTTTGGCCCGATGATCTTCGGCACCGGCGAGCGACTGCTGCTGCCGTTTGGCCTGCACCACATTCTGGTGGCGCTGATCCGCTTCACTGAAGCCGGCGGTACCCTCGACGTCTGCGGCCACAGCGTCAGCGGCGCGCTGACCATCTTCCAGGCGCAACTGAGCTGCCCGACCACCCACGGCTTCTCCGAAAGCGCCACCCGCTTCCTGTCGCAGGGTAAAATGCCGGCCTTCCTCGGCGGCCTGCCGGGAGCCGCGCTGGCGATGTACCACTGCGCCCGTCCGGAAAACCGGCATAAAATTAAAGGCCTGCTGATCTCCGGGGTCATCGCCTGCGTGGTCGGCGGCACCACCGAGCCGCTGGAGTTCCTGTTCCTGTTCGTCGCGCCGGTGCTGTATGTCATCCACGCGCTGCTGACCGGTCTCGGCTTTACCATCATGGCGGTGCTCGGGGTGACCATCGGCAACACCGACGGCAATATCATCGACTTCGTGGTGTTTGGCATCCTGCATGGCCTGGCGACCAAGTGGTATCTGGTGCCGGTGGTGGCGGCTATCTGGTTCGCGGTCTACTATGCCATCTTCCGCTTCGCCATCACCCGCTTCAATCTGAAAACGCCGGGTCGCGATATCGACACCGCCGCCAGCGTGGAGAAAGCCGTCGCCGGTACCATCGGCAAATCCGGCTATAACGTGCCGGCGATTCTGGCGGCGCTCGGCGGCGCCGAGAACATTGTTTCGCTGGATAACTGCATTACTCGTCTGCGTCTGTCGGTACACGATATGAGCAAAGTGGACGCCGCCGCGCTGAAAGCCCATCGCGCCATCGGGGTGGTTCAGCTCAATCAGCATAACCTGCAGGTGGTTATTGGCCCGCAGGTGCAGTCAGTAAAAGATGAAATGGCCGTATTGATGAATACTGTTCAGGCCTGACCCTACTGGTCCCCCTTCCGCGCGGAGGGGGACATTCGCTAAGGAAGTTCCGATGTTTGATTTTGCCACCCCCATCGACCGCCACGGTACCTGGTGCACACAGTGGGACTATGTCGCCGACCGGTTTGGCGCCGCCGACCTGCTGCCGTTCACCATCTCCGATATGGATTTCGCCACTGCGCCCTGCATTCTCGACGCCGTCAGCCAGCGGCTGGCCCACGGGGTATTCGGCTACAGCCGCTGGCAGAACGAGGCGTTTCTCGGGGCGATTGCTCACTGGTACGCCAGCCGGTTTAACAGCGTCATCGATCCGCAAACGGTGGTCTACGGGCCATCGGTTATCTACATGGTGGCGGAAACCATCCGCCAGTGGTCAAGCGAAGGCGACGGCGTCGTCGTCCATACTCCCGCCTACGATGCGTTCTATAAGACCATCACCGCTAACCGCCGGGAGATTGCCCCGGTGCCATTGACCCTGACGGATAACCAGTGGCACTGCGATATGGCCCGCCTGGAAGCCGTGCTGGCGGAACCGAAGAATACCCTGCTGCTGCTGTGCAGCCCGCACAACCCCACGGGGAAAGTCTGGCGTCGCGAGGAGCTGGAGACCATGGCGGCCCTGTGTCAAAAACATGGCGTCAGGGTGATTAGCGACGAAATTCATATGGACATGACCTGGGGCGAACACTGCCATATCCCGTGGAGCGAGGTCGCTCAGGGACCGTGGGCGCTGTTCACCTCCGGTTCAAAGAGCTTTAATATTCCGGCCTTTACCGGGGCCTATGGCTTTATCCCCGAGGCGAACGCGCGCGACAGCTACCTGCAGGCGCTGAAGGCCCGCGACGGGCTCTCTTCTCCCTCAGTGCCAGCGCTGGTCGCCCATATCGCCGCCTATCGCGACGGGGCTCCCTGGCTCGACGCCTTGCGTGACTATCTGCAGGCGAATATGCGCTATGTCGCCGACACGCTTAACAATGCCTTCCCCGCACTCTGCTGGCAGCCGCCGGAGGCCACCTACCTGGCGTGGATCGACCTGCGCCCCCTGAACATCGACGACCACGCGCTACAGCAGGCGCTGATCGCCGAACAGAAGGTGGCGATTATGCCGGGTTATACCTATGGTCCTGAGGGCAACGGCTTTCTGCGGCTCAACGTCGGCTGCCCGCGCGAGAAGCTGGAACGCGGTGTCGAAGGACTGATTGCCGCCCTGCGCAGCCTCAGCTGATTCGACGCGCAATCTACAGGTCATCGCGCCGGCGGAATGCCAGGTAGCCGGCGCCGAGGGTAAAGATGGCGACTATCACCACCAGCAGGATAAACCCGTGGTGGTTACTCGCCAGCGGGATCCCACCGACGTTCATGCCGAAGAAACCGGCGACGATGTTAATCGGCAGTGCGAGGACCGTGATCACCGTCAGGGTGTAGAGGGTGCGGTTGCTCTGCTCCAGCTGGCGGGCGCCAATCTCCTCCTGCAGCAGACTAATGCGCTCGATCAGGCCGGACAGGTCATTGAGCACCACGCTAAACTCTTCGGTGAACTGACGAAACGCCTGCACCACTGCACGATCCATCCACGCCGGCGGCCGGTTAAGCAGACGGAACATCGCTGCCGGCTCCGGCGCCAGCAGCCGCTGAAAGCGTAAAAGCATCCGCCGCAGCCGCGCCAGATCGGCCCGGTTGCGCTGCACATGATTGCTCAGGAGACGCTCTTCGATAAGGTCGACATGGCGGCTGGCCTGGCGGACGACCTGCTCCAGCACCTCCTCCTGCTCCTCCAGCAGAAAAGCCAGCAGCTCGGTAGAGGAATTCACCCTGAGCGTCTGCAGACGCGGCAGCATCCATTCGATAAACCGTAACGGTTTGAAGCGCGCCGTCACCACCAGCTTAGGGCTACAGTAGAGCCACAGCGTGGCGGTTTCCGCGCTGGTATCCTGCGGCCGAAACAGCACATCGTTGAGCACAGCGAACAGATTCTCCCCCTGTCGCTCAATGCGGGTGGTGTGCGAGCCGCTGCGGATCTCCTCGAAGAAAAAGTCCGCCACCGGAAAGTGGCTGGTTAACCATTTCTCGGCGGTGGCATGATTAAGATTCAGATGTAACCAGATAAACGCCTTGTCATCGGCGAGCGCCTGATAGCGGGCGCACACCTCGCCAGAGGCGATGGGCTGCGGGGGGCGCTGTTCATGAAACAGATAACCATGCACCAGACCGGAAACTTCACTATCAAAATCGGGCTTTAACATCTTCGCGGTGACGTCTTGACTCATGGCTCCCTCAGGACACGCACTGGCACTGTTGATGCCCGAATAGCGCCATCTTTCGCTATTTTCCGCGGGCTGGCAAGGTTAATAATCTGGTCATAAAACAGTAACCTGAATGACATATTGCCGTCAGTGTCGCGCGCCACGCAGGCGATACGATCGGCGCGAATGGCGGGGGCTTCTGGCCCTTTTCGCTCCGGGGTTATTAAAATAAATTTGATTATCCTCAAAACTTTTTTAGGAAAAAAGCGTATTAATTAAGCCGCTTAATCATTGCTTACACTGGTTTATTGAGGAGGAGACCATGAAAACCTATGACCGTAATCGTAACGCTATTGCTACCGGCAGCAGGGTAATGATCGCCGGTAACGGCACGACAGGCGTGATTAAAGCTATCCATGGTGAAGGGAAAACCGCCGAGCAGCTTCGCCGGGCGGACTGCGTTGAAATCGACGGCTGCGAGGGCCGCTTTTGCCCGTTAGATCTGATCCGTCTCGGCTTCCATTAATTCCTGCCGCCAGGTCATCAGTATCAGGCCACCTGAGGTGGCCTGCTCTTTTCCCGACTAATAAAGCGTCTAGCGAAAGCTCCACTGAATACTCATCACAAAGATCGCCGGCACAATAATGCCGCCTTCCACACCGAAATAATCGGTGAAGTTATATTGCAGACCATGATAGATGTAGGGCGAAAAACCGACGCCGGTCATTTTTTTGGCGGTGCGGTAGGTGCCGGAATCCCCACAGTGGCTGAAGGCATCAAAGAAAAATTCCCCGGTATAGGCATACACCCCTTTCAGCACCCAGCCGGTATCGTTTTTCAGCCAGTCGCGGCGCACGCCGAGGGTCAGGCAGCGATCGTCAAAGCTGTTTTTCATCGTTCCGACCAGCACGCTGTATTTTGAATCCTGAGAAAACTTGCGCTCCACCGAGAAAAAGTTGTTATTGAAATGTTCGTTATATTGTCCGTGGTTACCGGTCATATGATAAACATAGGAGCCGGTATTCATCGAATAGAGGTTTAATTCCCCGGCCTGCGCCGACGGCATGGCAACCATCAGTAGCCCTGATAACAAAATCCATAATTTATTTAACATTCAGTAACCTACACCACACCCGAAAAAAAGAACCCGGCATACTAGCACCGCCAAGCTAAACCAAAGGGCAATCGGATAAACCGACGCTGGTCGCGGCAGAAAACATGACCCTATCTGCACTATAGCAGCGACGCTCCCGCTTCGTTAGCGCTTGCAGCTATACTGCAGACACATTCCTCTTATTGATTAAGGACCGCTGTGTTAACCACTTTCCTCGTTGCGCTGGTCGCTATTATTCATCTCGCCATCCTGGTGCTGGAGATATTTTTCTGGGAGGCCCCCGCCGGGCGCCGGGCCTTTAACCTCAGCGCCGATTTCGCCCGGGAGACCCGGGTGCTGGCGGCCAACCAGGGATTGTATAACGGTTTTCTGGCCGCCGGCCTGGCGTGGGGGCTGTGGCTGGGGGCGTCGGGGGTGCAGGTGGTTATCTTTTTCCTGGCCTGCGTGCTGGCCGCCGGGATTTTCGGCGCGCTGACCGCCAGCCGCAAAATTCTTTATATTCAGGCGCTGCCCGCACTGCTGGCGCTGCTTGCCATGCTGGCGCAAGCGTAGGGGCTTGATCCAAAACAGAGAAAGCAGGCGCTGAGGCGGGTATTATTTGCCCCCTTCGGTCGGTCATCGACCTTTAATACCTTCTGAGTTCAGAGGCATTTTTATGACATGGCAATCCTTCAAACAGGCCTGGCTTATCCGGTTCTGGTCCCCTGTCCCGGCGGTCATCGCCGCGGGCATCCTCTCCACCTACTATTTTGGCATCACCGGCACCTTCTGGGCGGTGACCGGCGAATTCACCCGCTGGGGCGGTCAGCTGCTGCAGTTGCTGGGCGTCCACAGCGAACAGTGGGGCTATTACCAGCTGATTCATCTCGAAGGGACGCCGCTGACCCGCATCGATGGCAGGATGATCATCGGCATGTTCGGCGGCTGCCTGGCCGCCGCGCTGTGGGCCAATAACGTCAAACTGCGCTTTCCACGCAGCCGGATCCGCATTGTGCAGGCCGTGGCAGGCGGCATCATCGCCGGGTTCGGCGCGCGGCTGGCGATGGGCTGCAACCTGGCGGCCTTTTTCACCGGCATTCCGCAGTTCTCCCTGCACGCCTGGCTGTTTGCCATCGCCACCGCCATCGGCTCCTGGTTTGGCGCCCGCTTCACGCTGCTGCCCCTTTTTCGCATCCCGGTAAAAATGCAAAAGGTGTCCGCCGCCTCGCCGTTAACCCAAAAACCGCAGCAGGCGCGTCGCCGTTTCCGGCTGGGCATGGTGGTCTTTTTCGCTATGATCGGCTGGGGCCTGCTCACCGCCGCAGACCACCCGGCGCTCGGCCTGGCGATGCTGTTCGGCATCGGCTTCGGTCTGCTTATCGAGCGCGCGCAGATCTGCTTTACCTCCGCCTTTCGCGATATGTGGATCACCGGCCGGACGGTGATGGCAAAGGCGATTATCTTCGGCATGGCGGCGAGCGCCATCGGTATCTTCAGCTATGTGCAATTGGGGATGGCGCCCAAAATTATGTGGGCCGGTCCCAACGCGGCGATTGGCGGGCTGCTGTTTGGCTTTGGCATCGTGCTGGCCGGCGGCTGTGAAACCGGCTGGATGTACCGAGCGGTGGAGGGCCAGGTTCACTACTGGTGGGTTGGGCTGGGCAATGTCATTGGCTCAACGCTGCTCGCCTGGTGCTGGGACGATATCGCCGCTCCGCTCGCCACCCACTGGCAGAAAATCAACCTGCTGAAAGCCTTCGGCCCCTTCGGCGGGCTGCTGGCGACCTATCTGCTGCTGCTGATCGCCCTGCTGCTGGTGATCGCCTGGGAAAGACATTTTTTCCGCCGCCAGTCGACGGCGGTCCGGACCGTGAAGGAGAGCGCATGAAAAACATCATCCCTGATTATCGCCTGGATATGGTCGGCGAACCCTGTCCCTATCCGGCCGTGGCCACGCTGGAGGCAATGCCCTCCCTGCAAAAAGGCGAGATCCTGGAAGTGGTCAGCGACTGTCCGCAGTCGATCAATAACATTCCACTCGATGCCAGGAACCATGGCTATACGGTGCTGGATATTCAGCAGGATGGCCCAACCATTCGCTATCTGATCCAGAAATAGCCGCGGCTCATGGCCCCGCCGGCGACGATCATCGCCGGCGATAATTTCGCCCCTTCCCGTCTTATCACACCCTCTGCCTGCCTCGAGGATCCCCTGCGAACCTTTGCAATAGCTTGTAACACTTGAAACGGTGTTCCAGTTACATAATAACCATTAATATAACGCGCCTATATTATTAAAATACGAATAAGTAAACGTGTGAATGGTTTATGCCGACAGACGCCGAAACCATGCGCAGCAACAACACAACAAGGATTGAAATGGAACTGCTGGCAAGGCTGGGTCACTTTTTCGAACAGGTTCGCGCGGATGCCGATTTTACCACCTTCGCCAGTGAACTCCGCCGGCATCAGGTCTCCTACTACATCTATTTTGTCTCCACCGGCAATATGAATTTCGTGATGGCAAACGACGAGGTGATTTCGATAAAAAGCGCCCGCGGCCTGCTACGCGTGCGCAGCGCCCCCAGCCATCGGCTGACCTCGGCCGCGGTCATCCGCCATTTTGCCGGCGCCATCAACTTTGAACAGTACTGCAAGGATCTCGCCAGCGCCGGCGTGTTTAAGTGGATCGTTGATCTGGAAGAGGAGACCCGGCACTACTGGTCGAAGGATAATACGCTGCTGTATAAAGAGAACCTGATGCCCCCCTGAGCGGGTCACAGGGGGGAGACGTGGTTATCTGCTCGGCCCTCAGTCGCGGGTCTGTACCCAGAAGGCGTGGATCAGGCCAGGAATATAGCCCAGCAGGGTCAGAATAATGTTGAGAATAAACGCCCAGCCGAAGCCTTTACCCAGCAATACGCCCAGCGGCGGCAGAATGATAGTGAAAACGATTCTCCAGAATCCCATAACCTCTCCCTTCGTCTAACGTCAATATTTTACTAAGCTATTCAATAGTTAAGCATAGCCACTTTTCACCGCTTCGCCAGCAGGCGGCAACCTCATCTCCGGTAACAAAAATTATTCCCTGCTGTCAGCGCTAAAAAAGGCCGGGAAAACATTCACTTTTTCCCTCTCCGGGCCGGAAGCGCTGGCATACCGCACAGATTGTCAGTTGACCAATCAGGGGGACAGGACTAAGCCTGGAGGAGTTTTATCACATCGAGTCGTTTTACCAACCGGAGAATGTCCATGAGTAAACTTGGGATTAATGGATTTGGTCGTATCGGACGTTTGGTGTTACGCCGTTTATTAGAAGTCGACAGCAGCCTGGAAGTGGTGGCTATCAACGACCTCACCTCGCCAAAGGTGCTGGCCTACCTGTTAAAGCATGATTCAAACTACGGCCCCTTCCCGTGGAGCGTCGACTTTACGGAAGATGCGCTGATCGTCAACGGCAAAACCATTACGGTGTATGCCGAAAAAGAGGCGCAGCATATTCCGTGGCAGGCGGCAGGCGCCGAGGTGATTGTGGAGTGTACCGGGTTCTACACCTCGGCAGAGAAATCGCAAGCCCATCTCCAGGCTGGCGCGCGCAAAGTGCTGATTTCTGCCCCCGCTGGCGAGATGAAAACCATCGTCTACAACGTCAATGATGACACCCTGACCCCGGAAGATACCATCATCTCCGTGGCTTCCTGCACCACCAACTGCCTGGCGCCGATGGCCAAAGTGCTGCAGGATGCCTTCGGCATCACCGTGGGCACCATGACCACCATCCATGCTTATACCGGCACCCAGTCGCTGGTGGACGGGCCGCGCGGCAAAGATCTGCGCGCCTCCAGAGCGGCGGCAGAAAACGTCATCCCGCACACCACTGGCGCAGCCAAAGCCATTGGTCTGGTGATCCCCGCCCTGAGCGGTAAACTGAAGGGCCATGCCCAGCGCGTACCGACCAAAACCGGCTCGGTGACGGAACTGGTGTCGGTGCTGGAGAAAAAGGTCAGCGTTGAGGAAATCAATCAGGCGATGAAGCAGGCGGCCGAGGGCAATGAATCCTTCGGCTACACCGAAGAAGAGATTGTCTCTTCGGATATTATCGGCAGCCATTTCGGCTCGATCTACGATGCCACTCAGCTGGAGATTGTGGAAGCTGGCGGCGTACAGCTGGTGAAAACCGTCGCCTGGTACGATAACGAATACGGCTTCGTCACCCAACTGATCCGCGTGCTGGAGAAATTTGCCCGCTAAGCGAACGGCGGGCAGCCTGAGCTGTCCGCCGGTTCTGTGTTGAGTGCCTCAGGCCTGCAGATAGACCACTTGGGTCTGCAGGTACTCATTCAGCCCGTGGCGGCCATCAGCGCCGCCGATCCCCGATTTGCGCCAGCCGGCGTGGAAACCCTGCATCGCCTCAAAGTTTTCCCGGTTGATATAGGTTTCGCCGAACTTCAGTCCCTTAATCGCCTTCATCGCCACGTTCAGATCGCGGGTATAGATCGAGGAGGTCAGGCCATAGTCGCTGTCATTGGCCATCGCCAGCGCCTCATCGAGGGTCGAAAACGCGACCACCGGCAGCACCGGCCCGAAGGTTTCCTCGTGGATAATGTCCATCTCCTGACGCACATCCAGCAGCAGGGTCGGCGGATAAAAATAGCCTTTGCCCTCCAGCGGCTGGCCGCCCAGCGCCACCCGTGCCCCCTGCGCCACCGCCTTCGCCACTTTGCCCGCCACCTGATCCCGCGCCGCGGCGTTGATCAGCGGCCCCATCGCGATGTCATCGCGCGCCGCCGGGTCGCCAAACTGCACGGCCTTCATCGCCTCGCCGAGGCGGTTGACGAAGCGGTCGTAAATGCCCTGCTGAACATAGACCCGCTCGACGCAGTTACACACCTGTCCGGTGTTAATCACCCGTGAGTCCACTACCGCTTTCACCGCCAGCTCCAGATCCGCATCGTCCATCACAATGGCAGGCGCTTTGCCGCCGAGCTCGAGGCACACTTTGGTGATATTTTTCGCCGCAGCGGCCATGATTTTCTCTCCTGCCGCCACGCTACCGGTCATGCTGACCATCGCCACCTTCGGATTGCCGGCCAGCTCCTGACCAACGGTTTCCCCGCGGCCGAGCACCAGGTTAAAGACCCCTTTCGGCAACCCTACCTGATGGACAATCTCGGCAAAGGCGATGGCATTATTGGGCGTAAATTCGCTGGGCTTAATGACGATGGTATTCCCGGTGATCAGCGCCGGCGCCAGCTTGCGGGCGATAAGAAAGAACGGGAAGTTCCACGGCAGGATCCCGGTGGTCACCCCCAGCGCGCGTTTAAAGACGAGGATACTCTCTCCCGGGTGATCGCTCTGCACGATCTCGCCTTCGTAACGGCGCGCCCATTCCGCCATATAGTCGAGATAGTCCGCGGTGAATGCGACTTCCACCGCCGCCAGCTGCTGGATCTTGCCGCCTTCAGCCACGATCAGCCCGGCAATCTCTTCAGCACGCTGGCGGATACCCGCGGCAATCTTGCGCAGCCAGCCCGCGCGCTCAATGGCCGGCAGTGCTTCCCAGGCGGGCTGGGCGCGCTCAGCCGCGTCAATCGCCAGCCGCGCCTCTTCAGCAGTCCCGTCCGGGATCCGCGACAGCAGCGCTTCGGTCGTCGGGTTAAGCACGTCGATCCAGCCGTCGCCGCGACCGGAAACGAACTGGCCATCAATATACATTTGGTGTTGAACGGGTGCTGTCATGGCTGCTCCTGTAGTGCGTTTGTATTTAACAAGTAATTTTTTTGTTAAATATCGGGCGGATAAGCCGTGGCTTCGCAGCACGTTGGCGCAGTTCTGTGAGCTGATTCATAAAACCGGGCCAAAAATGCCCGATTGAGGTTACATTTCAATAACACAAACTGCCCGTTTGCGACAAATTTGCCGCAAACGGGCAGTTTTTAGCCGAGGGTGCGGGCCTGCAGCGCCCCGGCAAGCTGGGCGTCCTCCCGCAGCTGTCGCCAGGCATCGAGGACCTCAGGCGGGAAGGTGACGTGGCTAATGAAGTCTTTCCCGCGCGGACCGTATCCTTCAGGCGTATCCTGCAGGCGCGGCAGCTCGCCCAGCAGCAGCGCCAGGTAGCGAGTGACCGGCCACAGCCCCGCCCCGCCGCCCGCGAACCTCAGCTGGCCATCGGTCTGCTCCAGCACCGGCGAGCAGCCGGGAAAGCTCAGCCACTGTGGCGGCGTCGTCGCCCCCTGCCAGACGCGGGCGAAGGTAGCCATGGTTCGCCGCTGCATGGTGGGGTCCTGAATGACGATCCCGCGACGATGCAGGATCCCCCGGCTCTCCAGCGTTGTACGGGTAAAACGGGCGTTCTCGCCGCAGTTGGTCGACTGGTCCTCCACGACCAGCCGCGAGCGCGGAATGTGCCAGTAGTCATGAGCAATATCGGCCAGAATATGCGCTTCCGGACGCCCCTCCACCGGCAACGTACGGTAGCGGCTGTCCTGACGCACCGCCTCGTAGAGAAAGCCCGTAGAATGCCCCACGCCGCCGCTGATCAGCAGCGGGACCTCCTGCGCCGCCGCCAGCCGGCAGGCGGCGTCGATGGTCGGGATCACGGCGTTGCCGGCCAGCACCACCACGTCCACCTGCGGCAGCGCGGGCAGCGTCGCCAGATCGTCCTGCGCCAGCCAGGCGCCGACCTGGTTAGCCGCCGCCAGCGTCGCCGCCGACAACGGGGGAAATTGTTCTGCCATTCTGTCTCCTTAATCCCCTCTCAGCCGATCGGAGAGGATGCATTCGCCATCATAAACGCCGCCTCGCGGGACGCAAAGCGGCGTCGATTTGTAACCATTTTGAAATAACAAGAAACATCTAAAAACAGGCGGGTTGCACCTGAACAACTCACTATGAAAATAACAAAAAACAGCAAAATCAGGTGGAAAATAAAAAATAGCGTCGCGGTTACACCACACCAAACCTCGCCATGTCGCCCAGTTTGCCAGCGATGAACTTGCCAATTGTAACCTTCAACCCTAATTTGCTTAACAATTACACAACCTTTTTCACACCAGGTTGCACCCTGCTTACACAGAGTGACACCTGACCTATTTACCGTGGCGGGAGAACGTTTCGTAATGAGCAATCCACAAGACAACACTGCATCCATTCTGCAGAAAAACAAGAAGGTCCTGATAGCGAGCCTGACAGGCAGCGCCATCGAATGGTTCGATTATTTTCTCTATGGCACCGCCGCCGCGCTGGTGTTCAACAAAATCTTCTTTCCGATGGTCGACCCGGTCATCGGCCTGATCCTCTCCTGGCTCTCCTTCTCGCTGACGTTTTTTATCCGCCCCATCGGCGGCGTCATTTTCGCTCATATCGGCGATCGCATCGGCCGCAAGAAGACGCTGGTGCTGACCCTGTCGCTGATGGGCAGCGCCACGGTGGCGATCGGCCTGCTTCCCACCTATGAGATGGTGGGCCTCTGGGCGCCCGCCCTGCTGATTACCCTGCGCATTATTCAGGGCATGGGTATCGGCGGTGAATGGGGCGGTGCGCTGCTGCTGGCCTACGAATACGCGCCGGAAAAGCGGAAAGGCTTTTTCGGCAGCATTCCCCAGGCCGGCGTGACCATCGGCATGCTGATGGCGACGTTTATCGTCTCGCTGATGACCCTGTTTGACGAGGCACAGTTTCTCGCCTGGGGCTGGCGCATACCGTTCCTGCTCAGCTCCGTTCTCGTTTTTCTCGGCCTGTGGATCCGCAAAGATATCGACGAAACGCCCGCCTTTAAGCAGGTGAAAAAATCCGGCCAGGTGGCGAAGGCCCCGCTGCGCGAAACGCTCAAGCACCACTGGCGGGAAGTGCTGATTGCCGCCGGTCTGAAAGTGGTGGAGACCGCCCCATTCTATATCTTCTCCACCTTTGTGGTCAGCTATGCCACCACCACCCTGAGCTACCAGAAGTCGCAGGCGCTGGAATCCGTGACCCTGGGCGCGCTGGTGGCCACCGTGATGATCCCGCTGATGGGGCTGCTGTCAGACAAGGTGGGTCGGCAAAAAATGTACACCCTAAGCGTGGTGCTGCTGGGGCTGTTTATCGTCCCGTGGTTCCTGCTGCTCGACACCGGCACCAGCTGGGGCATCATGCTGGCGACGGTCGTGGCCTTCGGCATCCTGTGGGCGCCGGTAACTGCGGTACTCGGCACCTTGTGCTCTGAGATTTTCAGCGCCAATGTGCGCTATACCGGGATCACCCTCGGCTACCAGTTGGGTGCCGCGCTGGCCGGGGGCACCGCGCCGCTTATCGCCACCGGTCTGCTGGCGAAATATGACGGGGACTGGCGGCCGGTGGCCGTTTATCTGGGCGTTACGGTGGTGATTTCGCTGCTGGCAATTTTCTGCGCCAGCCGGATGAAGTCCGCGCCCGGTGCGGCCCCTTCCCGCGCGCAAAGCGTCTAACCGCCGCCCGCCCGGGCTACTACGGCGCCGAGTATCCCGCCCGGCGGCGCTACGCTTGCGCGGGCCTACAGGGAGATCGCGCCGCAGGGGAAACCGCTCATCCCAGGCCCGGTAAGCATATAGGCCCGGTAAGGCGCCAGCCGCCACCGGGCAGTAAAGCCGCTACGGAGCTGAGTATCCCGCCCGTCGGCGCTGCGCTTGCGCGGGCCTACGGGGGGATCACGCCGCGGGGGAAACCGCTCATCCCAGGCTCAGTAAGACAGTAGGCCCGGTAAGGCGCCAGCCGCCACCGGGCAGAAAAGCCGCTACGGAGCCGACTATCCTGCCAGGCGGCGCTGCGCTTGCGCGGGCCTGGGGGGGATCACACCGCGGGAGAAACCGCTCATCCCAGGTCCGGTAAGCATGTAGGCCCGGTAAGACGCCAGCCGCCACCGGGCAGTAAAGCCGCTACGGAGCCGAGTATCCCGCCCGTCGGCGCTGCGCTTGCGCGGGCCTACAGAGGGGGATCACGCCGCGGGGGAAACCGCTCATCCCAGGTCCGGTAAGCATGTAGGCCCGGTAAGGCACCCGCCGCCACCGGGCAGTAAAGCCGCTGCGGAGCCGACTATTCTGCCCGGCGGCGCTGCGCTTGCGCGGGCCTACAGAGGGAGATCACACCGCGGGGGAAACCGCTCATCCCAGGTCCGGTAAGACAGTAGGCCCGGTAAGGCGCCAGCCGCTACCGGGCAGTAAAGCCGCTGCGGAGCCGACTATCCCGCCCGGCGGCGCTGCGCTTGCGCGGGCCTACAGGGGGGATCACGCCGCAGGGGAAACCGCTCATCCCAGGTCCGTAAGCATGTAGGCCCGGTAAGGCGTCAGCCGCCACCGGGCACAAACAGACGTCCAGTCTTCACCTCCTGCTTAGCCGGCCAGGTTGGTCGGCGAGTGTCAGGCGCTCTGGTTGTCCAGCGTCAGCTGCCCCTCGCGCCGCTGCTTCAGCTTCCAGAAGCCCCACAGCGCGATAAACCACAGCGGAGAAGCCAACAGCGCCAGCAGCGTGTCCGGGTCAAAGATCATGATGAAGATGGCGAAGGTGAAGAACAGCAGGCTCACCCAGCTCATCACCACCCCGGCAGGCATCTTAAAGTTCGACCCGGCGTGCAGGTCCGGACGCTGACGGCGATAGACCAGATAAGCCACGAGGATCATCCCCCAGCTGAACACCACCATAATCGCCGCCAGGGTCGAGACGATGGTGAACAGGGTCATCACATTCGGCACCAGGAACAGCAGCAGCGTGCCGATCAGCATGCAGAAGCAGGAGAACAGCAGGCTACGCACCGGGATGCGGGTATTGCGCGACAGGATGCGAAACTGCCAGTGCGCGTGCTTCTCCACCGACAGGCCGTACAACATGCGGGTGCTGGAGAAGACGCCGCTGTTGGCCGAGGACATCGCCGAGGTCAGCGCCACGAAGTTAATCACCGCCGCGGCGGCAGGTAGCCCAGCTTTGGCAAACAGCGTCACGAACGGACTGGTCTCCGCCGACACCCCCGGCCAGGAGGCGACGGCGATAATCACCACCATCGACAGCAGATAGAAGATGATAATCCGCAGCGGCAGAGCATTGATCGCCTTGGGCAAAATGCGCTGCGGATCGCGGGTCTCCGCCGTCATGGTGCCCAGCAGCTCAATGCCGGTAAAGGAGAAGATCGCTATCTGGAAGCCGGCGAAAAAACCGGTGATACCGTGAGGCATAAAGGCCGTCGGGTCGGTAAGATGGCTGAGAGAAGCCGTCACGCCGTCCGGGGAAGTCCAGCCGGTGGCAATCATCCAGCCGCCAGTGCAGATCAGGGCGATAATGGTGATCACCTTGATCAGGGCGAACCAGAACTCCGCCTCGCCAAACATTTTCACCGACAGCAGGTTAAGCAGGAACAGGATCGCCAGCATGCTGAGGGCCGGCATCCATGCCGACAGTTCCGGGAACCAGTACTGCATATAGCTCCCGCAGACCACCACGTCGGCGATACAGGTCACCACCCAGCTTAGCCAGTAGGTCCAGCCGAGGTAAAAGCTCGCCTGCGGCCCAAGATACTCGCCGACAAAGTCGGCAAACGAGCGGTAGTCATGGCGGGTGAGCAGCAGCTCGCCCATCGCCCGCATCACCATATAGGTAAAGAACCCGACCAGCACATAGATCACCAGAATCGAGGTGCCGGCGACGGCGATGTTGCGCCCCGCCCCCATAAACAGCCCGGTGCCGATAGCGCCCCCGAGGGCAATCATTTGAATGTGGCGGGCGCCGAGCCCGCGTTTAAGCTGTGACGCGTCCTCACCTCCGGCGGCAGGTGACGCCTGATGTTGATGTTCAGTCATGGTGTTTCCTCAGGCTGGTTGTGGGAGGCGAAGAGCCGCAGCGCGCAGCAGCAGCCCGGCGCGCTGACCGGTGGCAACCCCGGCGTTGGGAAAGAGGATATAGGGGGCCCGGGCCTGCACCACCCACCGTGTCTCCGCCTGGCGAGCGATTTCGTATCCCGCCGGGAGCGCGGTGAAGTTCTCAACGTTGGCCGCGAGGTTAAGCGTAAATTCCCCCTCGCGCTTGATGATGCTCTCCTCGACCAGGAAGTAGTCCACCGGCGCTTTGTCGCGCGGCGGCAGCGGCGCGTCAGAAATCCAGGCCCGGATCGCCGCGTCGGTGGCGGCGAACAGGCTGAGATCGTTGGCGCCGAACGGCATCACTTTCCCCAGCTCCAGGGTGGCGCTTTGCGCGGCAAACTTTTCGCAGGTGAAATGGGTGAAAGTGCCGCCCGCTTCGGTATGGCGCACGATGGCGTCCATCCCGCTGGCCTGCAACAGCTGATAGAAGCCGGACGAAAAATCCCCCGCGTGGGCCGGGAGCAGCGCAAACTGGCGATACAGCGACCCGCGAATAGCGGTGTGCATATCGAGATGGCTACGGTTGACCGGACCCGCCGCATCGGCGGCGCGATAGAAGGCCTGCACCGCCTGCTCCAGCGCAAAAGCCCGCCGCGACTCATTACCCGGGGTGACCGCCAGATGGCGGCCGCCGAACAGGCGATTCAGGTCGTTGTGCAGATAGCGGCGCGCGGCGCGGATCGCCGGCAGGTTACCAAAGACGATCAGCAGCGCCTGAGTGAGCGGCTGCCGCCCCTGGCTCAGATCGTGGGTCAGCTGCAGCAGCAGCTCCGTCGGCGCGGTCTCATTGCCATGCACGCCCGCGGAGAGGATCGTCGCCTGGCGCCACGGCGACGTCGGCAGCAACTGCAGGATCCCCTCGCCCAGCCAGCGGGCCTCGATATCCGCCGGGAAGGTCCACTCCTGCAGGCGGCAGTGCAGTAAATCGTTAACCAGGTGCTCCATCTGCCGCTCCTTAACGCTGAAAATCATAGACCGCGCCCAGGCGCAGGATCTGCGTCAGCTCATCCAGCGCCTGATAAACCTCGCGCAGCAGCTGCGGGTCCGCCAGATCGCGGGCGTGCAGCCGATCGCGATAATGTTTTTCCACCCATGCCGTCAGCTGCTGATAACGCTCGTCGTTCATCAGGCTATGCGCGTTGACCGCCTGGCGTTCAGCCTCGTTGAGCACCACCCGCAGCCGCAGACAGGCCGGGCCGCCGCCGTTGCGCATGCTTTCCCGCAGATCAAAGACCGCCACTTCATCGATCGGCGATGCGCTGTCGGCGGCCAGGTCGCTCAGATAGCGCCAGACGTTTTCCCGCTGGCGGCACTCCTCCGGGACCACGATCAGCATCTTGCCGTCAGGTTTGCTCAGCAGCTGGCTGTTGAACAGGTACGAGGCCACGGCGTCATCGAGCGACACCCGCTCGTCCGGCACTTCCACGCTGGTGAAGGGGATATCCAGACTGTCGCTTTTAGCCCGCAGCGTCGCCAGCACCGTCGCCTGATCGACAAACGCCTGCTGATGGTGAAACAGCACATGGCGATTGCTGACCGCAATGACGTCGTTATGAAACACGCCGCGATCGATAGCCTGTGGCGCCTGCTGGGCAAACACCGTGTAGCGCGGATCCAACTGATGCAAGCGAGCCACTGCTTCGCTGGCCTCGAGGGTCTGCCGCGCCGGATACTTCACCGGGGCGATCCCACCGCTGGCGCGTCGACCGTAGACAAAAAACTGCACCCCCTGCCGGGCATACTCCCGGCAGAAGCGGTTATGGTTGGCCGCCCCTTCATCGCCGAGGTCGCCATGCTGCGGCAGCGCCGCATGGTGGGCGAAGTAGCGCGGATCGGCGAACGTGGCGCCCAGGATCGCCGAGGTGGTGGGCGCCTCCTGCATACGGTGCAGCTTATTGTTCAGGTTGGCGACGGTGAAATGAACTTTGCCATCGGCGCTGTCCGCCGACGGTGAGACGGTCGCCGCGTTGGCGGTCCACATCGACGAGGCGGAGCTGAAGGCGGAGAGCAACTGCGGCGCCGCGTGGGCCGCCTGCTGGATAACCTGCTCATCGCTGCCCTGGAAACCCAGTTCGCGTAGCAGACGCAGATTCGGCCGCGGCTGTGGCGGCAGAATGCCCTGCACGAACCCGCGATCGGCAAGGGCTTTCATTTTATACAGCCCCTGCAGCGCCGCCTTTTTAGGGTTAGAGAGACCATCGCGGTTATTTTGCGAGGCTTCATTGCCGACGGAGAGTCCGGCGTAGTGGTGCGTCGGGCCGACCAGGCCATCAAAGTTTGCTTCAAAACCAGACATATGTCCTCACAGGATCCGTTATCAGAATGGCAGGCCCGGCGATACCGTCGCCGGAAGCGTCAGCGTATCGCTGACCAGAGAGGCCATCGGCCAGGCACAGTAATCGGCGGCGTACCACGCTGCCGCGCGATGGTTGCCGGAGGCACCCACCCCGCCAAACGGCGCTTTACTGGAGGCGCCGGTCAGCGGCTTGTTCCAGTTGACGATCCCGGCCCGCGCCTCGTCCGCCAGCTGGTCAAACTGCGCCGCATCGCTGGAGATCAGCCCGACGGCCAGGCCATAGCGGGTCTGGTTGGCGAGGCGGATGGCCTCCGGGAAGCCGTCATAACGGATAACCGTCAGCAGCGGGCCAAAGTACTCTTCATCCGGCACGTCGATACCGGTGACATCAACGATCCCCGGCGTCAGTACCGTGGAACGTGGGTCGGGCTGGCGCATGCGCAGCAGCACCTTGCCGCCGAGCCCCTCTAGTTTTTGCTGCGCCGCCAGCATGTTCTGCGCGGCGTCGAGAGAAATCACCCCGCCCATAAACGGCGCCGGCTGGTCATCCCATTTGCCGGCGCGGATCTGCGCGCTGGCCGCGACCAGCCGCTGCAGCAGCGCATCCCCCTGCTCGCCACGCGGAACGATCAGCCGGCGCGCGCAGGTGCAGCGCTGTCCGGCGGAGATAAACGCCGACTGGATAATCACATGCAGCGCCGCATCGACATCGGCCACGTCGGCGACGATCAGCGCGTTGTTGCCGCCCATCTCCAGCGCCAGCATCTTCTCCGGCTGGCCGCCGAAATAGCGATGGAAGTGGAAACCCGCCGCCGCGCTGCCGGTGAACAGCACGCCGTCGATATCACGATTTTCCAGCAGCGCCTGGCCAGTGGTTTTTCCGCCCTGCAGCAGATTAATCACCCCGGCGGGGACGCCCGCCTGCTGCCACAGCTGGACCGTCATTTCGGCGGTGGCCGGCGTCAGCTCGCTGGGTTTAAACACGATGGTGTTCCCGGCGATCAGCGCCGGAATGATATGCCCGTTGGGCAGGTGGCCCGGGAAGTTGTAGGGACCAAAGACCGCCATCACACCGTGCGGTTTGTGGCGCAGCTGTGCTTTTCCGTCCGGCAGCGTCGACTCGTGAAAGCCCGTCCGCTGGTGATAGGCCTCGATGGAGATCGCGGCCTTGCCGATCATCGCCTGCACTTCGGTGCGGGTCTCCCACAGCGGCTTGCTGGTCTCCCGGGAAATCAGAGTCGCCAGCGCCTCTTTATGCGTCTCCAGCAGCGCGGCAAAACGCTCCACCACGGCAATACGCTCGGCCAGCGGCCGGTGCGACCAGGGGTAAAACGCCGCGCGCGCCGCGGCGCAGGCCGTCTGGACGTCGTCGGCACCCGCGCTGGCCGCCTGCCACAGCAGCGACTGATCCTCCGGGGCCAGTTTGCTCATCGTTGCGCCGCTGCCCGCCTGCCACTGCCCGGCTATAAACTGTGCTTTTACCGCCATGATCTGTTTTCCTCTGGATTCAGGGTTACCGTATAAACGCGGTCGGTTTCACTGACCTGCAGCGCGTCCAGCGCGGCGGCATCCAGTGAGACCTGCTCTTCGTGGGCCACCAGCAGCGCCCGGAAATTGTCGAACTGACCGTTGGCGACGAGCGTCGGCGCCGGCAGGGCGCCCATCAGCTGCTGGGCCGGCAGGCACTGGCTGTCGCGCACGGCGCGGATCTGATCGGTGTTCGCCTCCAGCACCGGACCGGCATCGAAAATATCCACCGAGCCGCGCCAGCTGAATCCCTCTTTCTCGAGGATCGCCCGCGCCGGGGCGGTATTGGGATGCACCTGACCGATGACCTCGCGGGCCGCTTCCGGCAGCAGTGAGATATAGATCGGGTAAGCCGGCATCAGTTCGGCAATAAAGGTTTTCATGCCGGTGCCGGTCAGCCGGTCGGCATCGGCAAACGGGATGTCGAAGAAGTGATGGCCCAGCGCATCCCAGAACGGCGACTGCCCCTGCTCATCGCTGCAGCCGCGCAGTTCGGCAAACAGGTGCGGGGAAAACCACTCGCGAAAGGCGGCGATAAATAAAAAGCGCGCCTTGGAGAGCAGCAGACCATTGCGGTTGCGCTGATAGGCCGGGTCGAGAAACAGCGTACACAGCTCGCTGTGCCCGGTGTGGTCATAGCTGAGATTCAGCAGCTCCTGAGGCTTATAGACTCCCAGCGCTTTCGAGGCGCGAACCGTTTTCTGAATGCGAAAATTGTAAAACGGCTCGTCAAGGCCCACCGCGACCTCAATGGCGCTCACCCCCACCACCCGCGCCAGCGCGGTGTCTTCCAGCACAAACAGGAAACCCTGCTGGCCGCGCGGCAGTTCGCCGGCGAAGGTCTCGATACTGCGCTGGATACGGGCCGCCAGGCGCCCGGCATCATGCGGTAAGGAGGTCATGCCGACTCCCGCCCGCGCGGCAAGGCGGACGATGTCGTCGAGATCGTTTTCCCGTACGGGACGAAATAGCATCACAGGCCGTCCTCCCGGTTAGCGGGTTAAGCGAGCAACGGCGCGATCAAGGCGCACGAAGGCTTCCGCAATATCCGCCAGCGGGATATTGAGCGCCGGCGCGAAGCGCAGCACGTCCGGGCCGGCAATCAGGGCGATCAGCCCCTCTTCCGCCGCCAGGTTGGTCAACGTTTTGGCCTTGCCGCGCAGCGGCCCCGCCAGCTCAGCGCCGATCAGCAGACCGGTGCCGCGCACGGCGCTGAACGCATCGTAACGGGCAGAGATCGCATTCAACTGGTCAACAATCAGCGCATGGCGCTCGCCAACGCCCGCCAGCAGCGGCGCATCGAGATGGGCCAGCACGGCGTTAGCGACGGTCGCCGCCAGCGGGTTGCCGCCGAAGGTGGTGCCATGGGTGCCGGGCTGGAAGACCTGCGCCCAGGCCTCTTTCGCCAGCATCGCGCCGATTGGGAAGCCGCCCCCCAGCCCTTTGGCGCTGGTGAGGATGTCCGGGACGACGTTGTAGTGCTGGTAGGCGTAGAGATGGCCGGTACGGCCCGCCCCGGTCTGCACCTCATCGAATATCAGGGTCGCGTGATGGCGATCGCAGAGGGTGCGCAGCGCCTGGAGGAACGCCGGGTCAGCGGGTATCACGCCGCCTTCGCCGATGATCGGCTCGACGATCACCGCACAGGTGCGCGAAGAGATGGCCGCGGTGACCGCCTCGATGTCGTTATAGGGCAGATGGGTAATGCCCTGCGGCAGCGGAGCATAATCGCTGGAATATTTCGGCTGGCCGCCGACGGAGACGGTGAACAGCGTCCGGCCATGGAAGGCATGGTTGAAGGCGATGATTTCGCTTTTTTCACCACCAAACTTATCGTGAGCGTATTTCCGCGCCAGTTTGAGAGCGGCCTCGTTGGCTTCGGCGCCGGAGTTGCAGAAAAACACCTTATCGGCAAAGGTCGACTGCACGAGGGTTTTCGCCAGCTGCAGCACCGGCTCGTTGGTATAGCCATTGCCGATATGCCACAGTTTCGCCAGTTGATCCTGCAGGGCCTGAGCCAGCGCCGGATGGGCATGGCCTAAGGCATTCACCGCAATGCCGCCCGCCATATCGATATACTCTTTCCCCTGCTGGTCCCAGACGCGGGAACCCGCCGCCCTGACCGGAATAAACGGCGCGGGGGCAAAACAGGGAACCAGGTAAGCGTCAAAATCTTCGCGAGTCATAGTGCCTGACATCATTCATCTCCGGAACGTAAGACGACGGAAAACGCTCCCGCCGCGTTGGACAATCGACATTAACCCTGACCCTCGGCTTATTTTGGACACGAGCGCGCCCGCTGTGATGGCAAAAATATTCACCACAGGAAAAATAAGCCCTATTTATTTTGCGGATATTTGTTAATTCATGGTTAACGTCATGTTGTTGTGTGGGCTAATGCTGGCCTGTGAACAATAAGATTGTCAATACGGGTGGAAGCAATTTATTCACTTTTTGAAGATCATCAAGATAATGAAAAACATAGAAAAAATATTTTTCTATGCACTTAAGTGAATAAAAAGTGAATTAAAATGCACAGCTTGTAGGTGGTTGGCGTGCGTAGTTATTCACTTAAAAAATAAAAAATCTAACAAAAATTTAAAAATCGGAATTGCCGTCAAATACCGCTTTATAAAATTGGTGATACCATTCATTGCACAGAGTTTACTGCTGTAGCTATTCCACGGTTTTACACGACATAAATAACACTGAGAAACAGGACTCTTATGGAAAAGTTATCTTACGCATCTGAAAGTAGTACATCTCCATGGACCACCTACCTGCGCCAGATCGACCGTGTCGCGCCTTATCTCGGCGATCTTGCCTACTGGGTGGAAACCCTGCGCCATCCGAAGCGTGCGCTGATCGTCGACATTCCTGTGCAAATGGACGACGGCACCATCCGCCACTTCGAGGGCTATCGCGTTCAGCACAATCTGTCGCGTGGACCGGGTAAAGGTGGTGTTCGCTACCATCCGGATGTCGATCTTAACGAAGTCATGGCACTTTCTGCCTGGATGACCATTAAGTGCGCCGCGGTCAATATTCCTTACGGCGGGGCCAAAGGCGGCATTCGCGTCGACCCCTTCTCACTGTCAGAAGGTGAACTGGAGCGTCTGACCCGCCGCTACACCAGCGAAATCGGCATTATTATCGGGCCGCAGAAAGATATTCCGGCGCCGGACGTCGGCACCAACGGTAAAGTGATGGCATGGATGATGGACACCTACTCCATGAACCATGGCACCACCATTACCGGCGTGGTCACCGGCAAACCGATCCACCTCGGCGGCTCCCTCGGCCGTGAAAAGGCCACCGGGCGTGGCGTATTTGTCACCGGCCGGGAAGTGGCTCGTCGCGCCGGTATCGAAATTGAAGGCGCCAAAGTCGCGCTGCAGGGCTTTGGTAACGTCGGTAGCGAAGCAGCCCGCCTGTTCGCCGGCGTCGGCGCCCGCGTGGTGGTCATTCAGGATCATACCGCGACCCTGTATAACGAAGGCGGGATTGATATGGCCGCCCTCACCGCCTGGCAGGCGGAGAAAAAGCAGATTGCCGGTTTCCCTGGCGCCCAGGAGATCGATAAAGACGCCTTCTGGACCACCCCGATGGACATTCTGATCCCGGCGGCACTGGAAGGGCAAATCACCCGCGAGCGCGCGGAGAAGCTGACCTGCAAACTGGTGCTGGAAGGGGCCAACGGCCCAACCTATCCGGAAGCGGACGACGTGCTGGCCGAGCGCGGCGTGATCGTAGTGCCGGACGTTATCTGTAACGCCGGTGGGGTGACCGTCAGCTATTTTGAGTGGGTGCAGGATATGGCCAGCTTCTTCTGGAGCGAAGAAGAGATCAACGCCAAGATGGACCGCATCATGACCGACGCCATTATTCACGTCTGCGATAAAGCCGCCGAGAAAGCGTGTACGCTGCGTACCGCCGCCTATATCGTGGCCTGCGAGCGCATCCTGATGGCGCGTAAAGACCGCGGCATCTACCCGGGCTGATCCCCGTCAGGGTGTGAATCAGGGGGTGGCGTAGCGCCGCCCCCTTTTTTTCGCTATCGTGCCGTCAACCGCCGTTAGACCACAGCACCGGCCATCCCCGACGCTGCGACTCCGCCAGCAGCGCCGCGCACGGATTGACCGCGCAGGGGTTGCCAACCAGCGCGAGCAGCGGCAGATCCGAGATATGGTCCCCAAAGGCATAGCACGCCGCCAGCGGCTGGCCCCGTTCCTGCGCGTAGCGTTGAGCATGCAACGCCTTATGTTCGCCAATGGCGGTCCGCCAGAGTTCCCCGGTATAGTGTTCGTCAACCACCACCGGCTCTGAACACAGGGCATGCTCCACCCCCAGCGCCGCCATCGCCGGCCAGAGAATGTCGGTCATCGATCCGGAGACAAACACCACGTCATCCCCGCGCCCCTGATGTTGCCGGAGGATCGCCACCACCTCACGGTGAAAACCGTACCCACCTTCGCGATACAGTGCCTCAGCAACCGCCCGCACCTGGGCGCGCGGCTCATGGCGAAACAGCGAATAGTAGTAGCGATTGATCGCCTCCCGCGGTTGACCCGCTTTGCTAAGCGCCTGGAGCTGGCGGACAATCGCCGCGGCCGTCAAACCGCACTGCAGCGGATATTCCTCGGCATAGCGGTGCAGAAACAGGAACATACTTTTGCCGGTAATCAGCGTTTCATCCACGTCAAAAAAGGCGATGCTCATCCCCGTCCCCCTGCTCAATACTGACCAGATAATGTTGATGGCAGAGCGCCGCCTGCTCACACTCCTTACGAGTAATGTAGTTCAGGTCATAGACGCTGAAGCTAAAGCCGACTTCCGCTTTGCGGGTGCCGGTCTGGTCAAAACCGACCGAACACTCGCAGGTAAAGCGGCCGTGGGCTGAGCTTTTGCGCGACACCACATTCAGCACAATGGTCACCGGCAGCGGGAAAACAAAGCTGGAAAAAGCTACCTGCAGCGAGCTCAGCGTGAAGTACTTCTCGTCCATCGCCACGCCCGCCTCCGCCAGCAGAAATTTCTCCGAGGTGGCGATGATGGTTTGCCGCGCCGCCTCGATCAGCACCATCCCCTGGATGTGTTGCCCGGTCTGGTGGTCGCAAAGCAGCTCCGAGGCGTCCTGCAGGATCAGACGCGCGCAATAGCTATCTTCATCGCGTTTTTCCGGCGAGGTGATGAGGATGTTCTCTTTTTTACGTTTATGCACCAGCCGCTGATGATCGCGGTTGTTTTGATAATAGAGATCCTGCAGATTGACGATCTGGCGGATTTTATCCGGATAGTGCTGACGAATAATGCAGACCGTGCGGGAGATGTCGTCGAGCTGCACGCCCTGACCAATGACGATTTTATCGACGCCGGCGAGCTCGCCGCTCCAGACAAAACGCTCAAACTCGTTGACGGTCAGCACGTTCTGATGCCGCCGGGCAAAATCGGTAAATTTCTCACCCACCACAATTAATTTTTCCATGGCGCTTGTCTCCTCAGATCGTTTTCACAATTAACGCAATACCCATCCCACCGCCGATACACAGCGAGGCCAGGCCGGTCGGTTTATTCTCCCGGCGCAGCGCGTGCAGGAGGCTCACGACAATCCGGGTTCCGGAACTGCCGAGCGGGTGCCCGAGGGCAATCGCGCCGCCGTTGACGTTCAGGCGGGCGGCTATCTCCTCCGCCGTCATCTGATGCTCGCGGGCCAGCCCCTTGACCACCCCCAGCACCTGCGCGGCAAAGGCTTCGTTAATTTCCAGTCGCGCCATATCGCTGAGCTGAAAACGCCCGCGGCGCAGAGCGCACGTCATGGCCGGCAGCGGCCCAAGCCCCATCATCGCCGGGTCGACGCCGCCCTCGCCGAAGGCGACTATCTCAGCCAGCGGCCGCAGGCCGTACTGCGCAACGGCGCGCGCCGAGGCGAGGATCACTGACGCCGCGCCGTCGTTCAGCCCCGAGGCGTTGCCCGCCGTGACGCTCCCGTCGCGACGAAAAGCCGGTTTCAGCGCCGCCAGCTGGTCGGCGCTAAGGTCATGGCGGATCTGCTCATCCTCGCGGACCACGCTGACGCCCCGCTTCCCGCTGACCGTCACCGGCACTATCTCCTCGGCAAAATGGCCGGCGCGGCTGGCGGCGGAGGCTTTTTGATGGCTGTCCAGCGCGTACTGGTCCTGTTCTGCGCGCGAGATCTGCTCATGCGCGGCGATGGCCTCCGCCGTTTCCCCCATCGGAATATGCAACAGCGGATCGGTTAAGCCATCGCTCTGGATCAGATCCTCGCTGCTGAACGCGCCAAATTTCACGCCGCCCCTTATCTCTCCCCTCAGCAAAAACGGCGCCTGGCTCATGTTTTCCATCCCGCCAGCGACGACCAGGTCGGCATAACCGCTCTGGATATGGATCGCCCCCTCGGTAATACTTTTCATGCCGCTACCGCAGATCATATTCAGGGTGTAAGCCGGCTTTTGCACCGGGATCCCCGCCCGCAGCGCGACCTGACGCGCCGGCCCCATCCCCTGCCCGGCGGCGAGGACGCAGCCGCAGATCACTTCGTCAATCCACGCCGGGTCAATCCCGGCCTGCTGCAGGTTGTGGCGGACGGTGAGCGCGGCCAGTTCCACCGCAGAGACCGTTTTCAGGGCGCCAAGAAAACGCCCCACCGGCGTACGGCAGGCCGCGACGATATACACTTTATTCATGATTATTCCATTACGTAGAGCGAGGAAAGATACTGCGATGTCCCGGCTTCGCTGCCGGTAAAGCCCACATAGCCATCGGGATTGATCACCGCATAGTCATCGCGGCCAATCTGTAGCGCCTCGAGAAACGCCTCGTCCGCTGGGTCAAGGGCGCAGAATATAAACCAGCCGCCAGGTTTCAGGCGGGATAAGGGAGGACAGTCGACGCGCGCGGAAAAGACCACGACCTTACCGCTGGCGAAGGCGTCATAACTGTTGCGAAACGTCGCCTGCGGCGAGGTAAAGACGTACCACGGAACATGGTGGCCCATCAGGCCGTTCGGGTGAGCGCACTGCGGCGCGGCAAAGCCGGCGTACTGCAGCGGCAGCTGGTGGCGATAATAGTGACGATTGCAAAACTCCGGAAAGTAGACCGCGTCGATATGATTTTTCGGCACCAGACCGGCAATCAGGCCGGTATCGTGATCGGTGGCATGCAGCACGCCGCTCACCGCGGCGAAGCGCTCGGTGCGATAGGATGCCAGCAGCCGGTCGCTGGCGACGCCATGCAGGTAAAAGGCCAGCTTCCAGGCCAGGTTAATCGCATCCTGAATACCGGTATTCATCCCCTGCCCGCCAATCGGACTGAACAGATGGAAAGCATCGCCTGCCAGCATGATATTGTGCTGCAGATTGTCATCGGCGATCCGGTTATAGAAGTTGGCGCTAGAGGACCAGGTCAGCGCCTGCGCCGGAGGAACCTCGGGGCAGAAGCGCGCCAGCGCCACGTTGATCTCCTGCAGATCCGGCACCGGACGCGGCGACGGTAATCGACCGGCTCTTTTAATCACGATCCTGACCTGATTGTCCGGCATGGGCAGAAAGATCAGAAAGCCCAGCTCGTCAATATAGTAAGAGGTTCCCGGGAGCGTCGCCGCGCTGGCGAACTGCACGTCCGCCATTACAAAATGCAGCGGGTAATCATGGCCGCTAAAGCCAATCCCGGCCAGCTCCCGGACGGTGCTGGCCGCGCCGTCGGCGCCGATAATATAGTCATAGGTAGCGGAACAGGCCCGGCGGGCATCGTCGAGCAGAGAGACGTGATAGCGCCCTTCCTCCCGCCGCCAGGAGACCAGCTGATGTCCGCGTTTCACCAGTTGACCGGCCTCGGCCAGCGCCGTTTCAAGGATCTTCTCCGTCCGCGGCTGCGGGATACTGACATGGAAGGGATAGCAGGTGGGGAGATGGCGGTTATCAATATGCAGAAACTTGCGGTTTTTATACCAGGCGTAAATTGACTGAACCTGCTTGCCCTGGGCGGTCAGCTCCCCGGCAAGGGCTAAGCCGTGGAAGGCTTTAATCGTCGCCGGACTGACGCTCAGCGCTTTGGACCAGGTGGTGCTGTGTGTATTTTTATCAATAATATCAAAATCAATTCCATACTTATTCAGATAGCAGCCAATGATTAACCCTACCGGGCCGGCGCCAACAATGAGTACTTTTTTCACGATCGAGCCTCTCTGTATGCCCCCAGGGGGGCATACGCGTGTTGCCTGGGTGCAGGGTGAGTTAGGGGTAGATATCGTCGGCCAGACGGCGATCGCCGGCGACATTGCAGATATGCCAGTAGGGATAAGGCTTCTCTTTTTCGCTCACGCTGTTGAGGATCGCCGCCTCCTCGTCGCTCAGCGTCCAGTTCAGTGCCGCCAGGTTATCCTCCAGCTGGGCGAGTTTGGTCGCGCCGATCACCAGCGATGTGATCCCCGGGCGGGTACGCAACCAGTTGAGCGCCACCTGCGCCACGCTGGCGTTGCGCTGACGGGCAATCTCCTGCATCACTTCCAGAGTCTGCCAGGCTTGTTCGCGATTGGCGATCGGCGCCGACTCAAACGGGGTGGCGTTCGCCAGCCGACTGCCCTCAGGAAACGCCTGATTGCGAGGGTATTTACCGGTGAGGAAGCCCCCGGCCAGCGGGCTCCAGACGGTGATGCCGACGTTCTGATCGACGCTGAGCGGGATAATCTCATGCTCCAGTTCTCGCGCGGCGATATTGTAATAGCCCTGATAGACGCAGAATTTTTCCAGTCCGAGGCGCTCTGAGATCCCCAGCGCCTTCGCCAGCTGCCAGGCCGCGTAGTTGGAGACCCCGATGTAGCGAATTTTCCCGGCGCGAATCAACGCATCCAGCGTCCGCAGGGTATCCTCCAGCGCGGTGCGCGGATCGAACCCGTGGAGATGATAGATATCGATATAATCCGTTTTCAGCCGCTGCAGGCTGGCGTCGACGGCATTAATAATATGGTAGCGCGACGCCCCCAGCGCGTTCGGATTGGGGTCGGTCTGCCAGCGTCCTTTGGTGCCGATAATCACCTGCTGGCGTTTCCCCTTCAGCGCGTTACCGAGCAGCTCTTCGCCCTGGCCGTTTTTATAACAGTCCGCGGTATCAAAAAAGTTAATCCCGGCGTCCAGCGCTTTGTACACCAGATCGTATGCCGTATGCTCAGGCACCACGCCGAATTCCGACCAGTTGCGTCCCGGCGCGCCGAGAAAGGCCCCTTTTTCACCAAACGTCATGGCGCCAAAACAGAGCTCTGACACCGACAGCCCGGTGGAACCTAAATACCGATACTTCATGCTTGACTTCCTTTTAAAGGTGACAACGTCACACTAGCGATAACAAATCCGCTGGCGGTCAGGCATGCACCGGCCAGGGGAATATGCGAGAGGGAGACGCCGGCGGTGAGCAACAGCCCACCAAACCAGGCGCCAGCGGCATTGCCGAGGTTAAAGGCGGCGATATTGCACGAGGAGACCATGCTTTTGCCGGTCTCACTGCTGTCCAGCGCCTGCATCTGCAGCGGCGGAATGGTGGAGAACATCGCCGCCCCCAGCAGAAACACCGCCGCGCAGGCGCCGGGTAGCGTCTGAATGGCGAACGGAAAGAGGCACAGGACGACGATAAGCAAGGCCAGGGTCAGCAGCAGCGCCCGGCGGACCCCACCGTCGGTCAGGCGGCCGCCGAGGTGATTCCCGGCGACCATCCCGACGCCAAACAGCACCAGCACCGGTGGAATGAGATGTTCGCTCATCCCGGTGACGGTTTTCAGCATGGGCGCAATGTAGGTAAAGGCGGCGAAGACGCCGGAAAACCCGAGCGCGGTGATCAGCAGGCTGCGCAGCACCGTCGGATGGCGCAGCACCTTCAGCTCGTCGCGGATCCGACTCTGCACCGCCGGTTGGGCCTGACGGCCGGGCACCAGGGCAATGACTGCCAGGGCGGAAAGAATGCCAATCAGCGTGACCATAAAGAAGGTGTAGCGCCAGCCAAGGTATTGCCCTACCCAGGCGCCGAGGGGCACGCCCAGAATATTGGCCAGGGTGGCGCCGAGAAAGACGGCGGAGACCGCCGAAGCCCGTTTATCCACCGGCGCCAGCTCCGCGGCATAGACCGAACTGATGCCGAAGAATGAGGCGTGAGCTAAGGCGGTTATTACCCGGAAAATAATGAGCATGGTCATATTACCGGCAATACCGCAACCTAAATTACCGATGGAAAATAAGATCATCAGAAATAACAACGCTGGTTTTTTGGGGTAGCGGCTTAATAGCGGTGTGAGGAGCGGCGCGCCAATCACCACCCCACAGGCATAAGCGGTAATAGACCAGGCGGCAAGCGTAATGGATATATGAAAATCATGGGCCACATCAAGTAATAATCCCATAATCACAAATTCGGTGGTACCAATACCAAATGAGCCCACGGAAAGCGCATAAACTGCCGCAGGCAATCCCGCCGAACGGGAAACAGCAATAGTCATAAGTAACCTCATCTCCCGCCAGGACGGCGGGAGAATAGTATTCAGGGAGTTATTTTTCGATTAAGTTAAAGTCGCCCTGGTTATAGCGTAAGCCAGTGACGTTATCGGGAGTGAAAATATCTTCGATGGTGAGAATATCCTCAGGAGAGAGGGTAATATTGGCGGCTCCGGCATTATCACGCAGATGGGCAATTTTTCTCGCCCCCGGGATAGGCACGATATCCTCGCCTTTGCTCATGACCCAGGCAAGGGCAATCTGCGCAAGGGTCGCGTCATAGCGCGTGGCCACCTGCTGCAGGCGCTCAAGCAGCAGCTGGTTTTTGCGCATGGTCTCGGCCTGGAAGCGCGGCAGATTGCGGCGGAAATCATCCTCAGCGAAGACGCCAGGATCGGTGATTTTTCCCGTCAGGAAGCCGCGCCCCAGCGGGCTGTATGGGACAAAGCCCACCCCCAGCTCGCGGCAGGCGTTGAGAATACCGGCCTCCGGCTCGCGGGTCCACAGCGAGTATTCCGTCTGCACGGCGGTAATCGGATGCACCTTGCAGGCCCGGCGCAGCGTCTGGGCTGAGACTTCCGACAGTCCGATATGGCGAATTTTCCCCTCTTTAACCAGGTCGGCCATGGTGCCCACCACGTCTTCCACCGGCACCGCCGGATCGACGCGGTGCTGATAGAGCAGATCGATGGTCTCGATATTCAGCCGCTTCAGCGACCCTTCCACTGACTCGCGAATATGTTCCGGACGACTGTCAACGCCGGCCATCCGCTCCAGTCCCTGGCCGGTCGGCAAAATACGAAAACCAAACTTGGTGGCAATTTGCACCTTATCGCGGATACCTTTTATCGCTTTCCCGACAAGAACTTCATTATCGAAAGGACCATACACTTCGGCAGAATCCAGGAAGGTCACGCCCATGTCCACCGCGGCATGAATCGTATTAATCGCCTGCGACTCCTCGGCGCCGCCGTAGGCGAAACTCATTCCCATACACCCGAGACCCAATGCGGGAACCTGGAACTTCTCTTTTCCGAGATAACGTGTTTTCACCTTATTTTCCTTACGTGCTGAATGTTATTAAATATATACTTCCCTTTTACATTGATAACAATTAATCTATTCCGAACGCGGTGTTAGCTGGAAATTAACAATGAAAACCTTGCCGGATTTGCAACAAATTGAAATATTAATACTCATAGTGAAACATGGCAGTTTTCGCCAGGCCGCCAGGGCATTAAATCTTTCACCACCGGCCCTCACCAGCGCTATTAATCATCTGGAAGAAAAGTTAGGCGTGCGCCTGCTAAATCGCTCGACGCGCAGTTTGTCATTAACTGCCGTGGGTGAGGAATTTCTTAATAATATGACGCCGGTGGTCAATGATTATCGCCGGGTGGTTGACAGCCTGAATTATCATCGTCTGACGCCGGAAGGCGTAGTGAAAGTCAATTTACCGCGTATTGTTCTTGACCTGTTTTTTCAACACTATTTTATTGCCTTTAAAACCGCCTATCCCGATGTGACGCTCGAACTGTATACCACCGATCGGAAAGTCAATATTATTGAGTCCGGTTTTGACGCCGGTATTCGCTACTCGCAGGATGTGCCCAAAGATATGATTGCCATCCCCTTTGGCGAGAAGCTGTCGCTGATCCCGGTGGCCAGCCCGGCCTATATCCGCGAGGCCGGAGAGCCCAACACCCCGCAATCGCTGGTCAATTTCCGCTGCATCAACCGCTGTTTTCCCAGCGGCGAAAAGTACCGTTGGGAGTTTATTAGCCCCAGCGGGGAGCCTAGCGAAGTCACGGTCAGAGGCGATCTGGTCGTTGATTCCGATACGGCGATGATCCAGGCGGCGGAGAGCGGATTAGGCATCGCCTTTGTCTATCAGTCGCTGGTGACGCAGCAGCTGAGCACGGGCAGTCTGGTCCGTTTGTTACCCGACTACCACTATCCGGCAGACCATTTCTGCGTCTACTACCCGAGCCGGAAACATATTCCGGTGCCGCTGCGGGCCTTTATCACCTGGGTGATGGCGCAGAATAAGAACATCCTCAGTGAGTAAAGGGTTCGCGGGTTAACCCATCGCTATTTGCCACAATAAACGCACATACCGTTAACCACTTTTTTTCCTTCGCCTTGAATTATGGCAGTCGCCCGGCATAAACTCGTTAGAGCTCTAACGATATTGGCAGACGACCTATGGATAACCGACAGCTAAACTTCTCTCATCTTTTATACCTCACCGCCCATCACTGGCGGCTGGCGGTCAACCGTCGGCTGAAGGACCTTGGCCTGAGCCAGGCCAGTTGGGTGGCGGTCGCGGCCATTGCCCGCCACCCACAGCCGCTGTCGCAAAGCGAACTGGCGCAGGAGCTGGGGGTAGAGAGCCCGACCATTGTGCCGCTGATCAACCGGCTGGTCGCCCTCAGTCTGGTGGAGCGTGTCACCACCGCCAGCGATAAGCGTAAGCGGCTGCTGGTCGCCACCGAGCAGGGAATGGCGCTGTATGAGCAGGTCAAAACAGTGGCGGACGATCTGCGCGAGGAGATCCTGACGGCGATCACCCCGCAGGAGCGGGAACAAACTCAGCGAGTGCTGGAAAAGCTGTTGCGTGAAGTGGAGAAGAAATAATGCCCCGTCACCAGGGTAACCCCTACGCCCCGCATGACTGGGCGCCGCATGAAAAACCGGCCCTGCTCGGCTCGCCCTCGACGCCGCTGCACAGCCCGGCGAAACGTCTCGCCTATGGCGTGGTCGGCCTGCTGGTGTGCCTCACCGGCGCGCTGGGCAACGCGGTGGTCACCGCCAACCTGCAGCTGCTGCAGGGCACCTTCGCCGCCTGGTCGACCGAGATCGCCTGGCTGCCGGCGGTGTACGTCATGACCAACGTCTCCATCAACCTGCTGCTGGTGAAATTTCGCCAGCAGTTTGGGCTGCGCGCCTTTACCGAAGGCTTTCTGGTGCTCTATGTGCTGGTCACCTTTTTCCACCTGTTCGTCAACGATCTCAGCTCGGCGATAATGGTCCGCGCCGCCCACGGCATGGTGGCCGCAGCGCTCAGCTCGCTGGGGATCTACTACCAAGTGCAGGCCTGGCCCGCACGCCACCGCCTGAAAGGGCTGACCATCGGCATCACCGGCTCGTCACTGGCCATTCCGCTGGCGCGTCTCTTTTCCACCGAGCTGCTGCAGATCGATGAATGGCGCGGCCTTTACTTCTTTGAACTGGGGCTGGCGCTGGTGTCGCTGGCCTGCGTCATCGCGCTGAAACTGCCGCCGAGCGATCGTAAAAAGGTGTTCGAGAAGAAGGATTTTATCACCTTCTTTCTGTTGGCGCCCGGCATGGCGCTAGTGTGCGCCGTGCTGTCGCTGGGGCGGCTCGAGTGGTGGTTTGAAGCGCCATGGATCGGCTGGTCGCTGGCGGCCGCCGTGGTACTGATCGTCGCCGCTATCGCCTTTGAGCATAACCGCAGCAATCCCCTGCTCAATACCAAATGGCTCTCCAGCGGCAGCATCGTACGCCTCGGCCTGATTATGCTGCTGATCCGCATCGTGCTGGCGGAGCAGAACACCGGGGTCATCGGCTGGTTGCAGTACGTTGGCCTGCAAAACGAACAGATGACTAACCTCGCGTGGTCTATTTTCGCCGGCATTCTGTGCGGGATCATCGCCAGCTGTCTGACGCTCAACCCGCAGAAGCTCTACTGGCCGACCGCCACCGCCCTGGCGCTGATCATGGTAGCCTCGCTGCTCGACAGCCAGTCCAACGCCCTCACCCGTCCGGAACAATTAATGTTCAGCCAGTTTTTACTTGGCTTCGGCAGCGCCTTCTTCCTGGCCCCGGCGATGCTCGCCGGCATTGGCGGCGTGTTTGCCGATCCGCGCAACCTGGTCAGCTTCTCGGTGCTATTCGGCATGAGCCAGAACATCGGCGGCCTGCTGGGGTCGGCGATCCTCGGCACCTTCCAGACCTGGCGGGAAAAATTTCATTCCAGCCAGCTGGCGGACCAGATAACCACCCTGAACCCGCTGATCGTCGAGCGGCTGCAGCAGTACAGCCAGATGTACCAGAGCCAGATCGGCGACAGCACCCTGCTTAACGTCCAGGCCACCACTTTGCTGCAAAACGCCGCGACGCTGCAGGCCAATATTCTCGCCTGGAATGACACCTATCTGCTGACGGCGGCGATCTCCGCCGGCACATTAGTGTGGGTTTTCTGGCGCTTAATTCGCTTACGACTGACCGCCCGTATCGCCTTAAAACGCGCCACCGGCAGCAAATAATTATCATCATTTCATCTCTGGAGTCGTTATGAGTCAGCAGGATGCGGCCAAACAACAGGCCAACACCCGGAACAACATTCGCGTGGTCTCCATTTTTTCCGCCGCGGCGATAGGTCTCGTCGGCGTACTGGTGATCCTTTACGCCTGGCAACTGCCGCCGTTCACCCGGCATAGCCAATTTACCGACAACGCCTATGTGCGCGGGCAGACCACCTTTATCAGCCCGCAGGTCAACGGCTACATCACTGCCGTCAACGTCAAAGATTTCGCGATTGTCGAGCCGGGCGAGGTGCTGTTCCAGATAGACGATCGCATCTATAAGCAGCGGGTGCATCAGGCTCAGGCTACGCTGGCGATGAAGGAGGCCGCGCTGCGCAACAACCTGCAGCAGCGCAAAAGCGCCGAGGCGACGATCGCCAAAAATGAAGCCGCGCTGCAAAACGCCCGCGCGCAGAATCTGAAAATCCAGGCTGATTTAAAACGGGTGCAGGAGCTGACTGCCGATGGTTCGCTGTCGATCCGCGAGCGTGATTCGGCGCGCGCCAGCGCGGCGCAAGGGGCTGCGGATATTGAACAGGCGAAAGCGGCGCTGGAGATGTCGCGCCAGGACCGTGAATCGACCATCGTCAATCGCGATTCGCTGGAAGCCGACGTCGCCAGCGCCAAAGCCGCCCTCGAGCTGGCGCAGATTGACCTGCAGAATACGCAGATCATCGCCCCCACCGGCGGCCAGCTGGGTCAGATTTCGGTGCGTCTTGGCGCCTACGTCAGCGCCGGAACCCATCTGACTTCGCTGGTCCCGCCGCAGCACTGGGTGATCGCCAACCTGAAAGAGACCCAGCTGGCCGATGTGCGTCTCGGTCAGCCGGTGACCTTCACCGTCGACGCGCTCAACGGCGAGCGTTTCCACGGCAAGGTGCAGAGCATCTCCCCGGCGACCGGGGTGGAATTCAGCGCCATCTCACCGGACAACGCCACCGGCAACTTCGTCAAGATCGCCCAGCGGATCCCGGTGCGCATTACGGTCAACGACGGGCAGAAGTACAGCGAACACCTGCGTCCCGGTATGTCGGTGCAGGTGACCATTGATACCCGCGCGGAGAAACAGCCATGATCCGCCCGGTCACCCTTGCCCTCGCCCTGGCGCTGGTCGGCTGTCAGTCCGCCGACGTGCAGCAGGCGCAACCGACGCTCACCATCCCTGCCGCCTGGCGGGCCGACGTTGGCCCTGCCAGCCCGGTGGAAGGCGTCTGGTGGCGTAATTTCCATGACAGCACGCTCAATCAGTATGTCGACCGGGCGCTGCGCTATAACAGCGATGTGCTGATCGCCCGGGAGCGGGTGAATGAGTATCAGGCGCGGGCCTATGCCGCCGACAGCAGCCTTTTCCCCTCGCTGGACGCCAGCCTGACCGGCACCCGCGCCCGCGCGCAGTCCGCCGCCACCGGCCTGCCAATCCATAGCACGCTGTACAAAGGCGGCCTGACCGCCAGCTATGACGTCGATATCTGGGGAGCGAACCGCAGCGCGGCCAGCGCCGCCGGGGCCAGCCTCGAGGCGCAAAAAGCCGCTGCAGCCGCGGCCAATTTGAGCGTCGCCAGCTCGGTGGCCGTCGGCTACGTGACGCTGTTGTCGCTGGATGAGCAGCTGCGGGTTACCCAGCAGACGCTGAAATCACGGGAAGACGCGTGGCGCCTGGCCAAACGTCAGTTTGAAACCGGGTATACTTCACGCCTTGAGCTGATGCAGGCAGATTCGGAGCTGCGCTCAACGCGGGCGCAGATCCCGCCGCTACAGCACCAGATTGCGCAGCAGGAAAATGCGCTCAGCGTGCTGCTGGGTGATAACCCCGGCGCGGTAAAACGCGGCGAGTTCGCCCAGCTCACTCCGCTGCGTCTGCCGTCGCAACTGCCGTCCACCTTACTCAACCGCCGCCCGGATATCGTACAGGCTCAGCGTCAGCTGGTGGCCGCCGATGCCACCCTGGCCTCGTCGCAGGCGCAGCTGCTGCCGTCTATCAACCTCACCGCTACCGGCAGCATGCAGGATCGTACACTGCCGGACCTGCTGGACAACCCGCTGCGGCTGTGGAGCGTCGGCGGCAGTATTCTGGCGCCGCTGCTTAACCGCCAGGCGTTAAATGCCCAGGTGGATGTCTCCATGGCCCAGCGCAACCAGGCGCTCTATAGCTACGAGAAAACGGTGCGCGGCGCGTTCAAAGAGGTGAATGACAGCCTTGACGCCATTAGCCGCTACGGCGAACAGCTGGCCGAACTGCAGGGGCAGGTGGCGGTGGCGGAGGAAACATTGCGCATTGCGCAGAATCGCTACCGTAACGGCTACTCTTCGTATCTGGATGTGCTCGATGCCCAGCGAACGCTGTTCTCCACCCAGCTTAGCGTAGTGCAGGTGAAGAACAACCTGCTGCTGGCGCAGATCGATCTTTACCGGGCGCTGGGAGGCGGCTGGATGAACGCGTGAATCCCCTGTGCGCGCCGGTCCACAACCGTGGAGAGCGCAGAAACCCATATTCAGGCCGGTGTAGCGCAGCGCTACCCGGCAACAACCACCAGGGAGTCAATCTATGCAACAACAGTGGTCTGCCGTCGATAATTTCATGATTTCTTCGCTTATTCCTGAAGATGACATACTGAGTCAGGTACTGGAAAACAACAAACGCGCCGGGCTACCTGAACATGATGTTGCGGCCAATCAGGGGCAACTTCTGGCGCTGTTGGTGCGCATAACGCAGGCGCGGCGGATCCTGGAAATTGGCACGCTCGGCGCCTATAGCGCTATCTGGATGGCGCGCGCGCTGCCCGCCGACGGAAAGCTGATTACCCTCGAGGCCGATCCTGGCCATGCCGGGGTGGCGCGCCAGAATATCCGCCTTGCGGGGCTAAACGAGCGCATTGAACTCATTGAAGGACCGGCGCTGAACACGCTGGAAAATTTCGCGAATGTGCAGCCGTTCGACCTGATCTTTATTGATGCCGATAAACCTAATAATCCTCGCTATCTGGAGTGGGCGCTGCACTATTCGCGCCCCGGGACGCTGATCGTGGGCGATAACGTGGTGCGCGATGGCGAAGTGATTAACGGACAAAGCGATGATGCGCGCGTGCAGGGCGTGCGTCGGTTTATCGAAATGATCGGGGATAACCCGCGGCTCACTGCCACCGCGCTGCAGACGGTGGGCATCAAGGGATGGGATGGGTTTACGCTGGCGCTGGTGAATGGGTAAGATCCTGGCGGCCTGATGCCCTCATCCCGGCCCTCTCCCCCAGGGAGAGGGAGAAAACCCGCGCCGGGACGCGTCACCAGCGGCATTCGTCCGCTGACGATCATTGGGGATAATACGTATACTGATAGTGCAGAGACGCGTCGCTTTTTCCGCCGTATCCTTCATGCTCGCCATATTCCCCGGTACAGTTCCCCTCGGGGTCCCAGCCTAAACAGCGCGACTGGTGTTTTGTACTATACGTGGTGGTTCTTTCCTCGGATAACCACCGCCCTTTTTCATCCCAACGCAGCGTCGTGGTCGCATCCGAGTCGGCAATGCGGCTTAAATGCCCTTCCGCGTAGTGATAATTGACAACAAGCATGGCCATCATGCCGCCATTGACCGTTTTACGCGCCAGCCGGTGGCGGTCGTCATAGTGATAGGTGGTTGTGCTCATGGCTTTGGGCGGTTGCTGCGACACGAGTAGATTATCTGAACGTACAATGCGCCCGAGATTATCGGTATAAAACTGAGTGCGTATAATCATCTTGCTGATATTTCCCGTCGCGCTCCGGGTCTGTCGGATATATTCCCGCATCCATCCTTTATCATTTCGCCAGTGAACATTATCTCTGACTATCGTGGAGTCATTCGCGGTATTAAAGGTTTTTGCTCGCTCGTAACTTTCCAGCCGACGGCACTGGGCAAAACGAAGGGTGCCAGACTCGTTATTTTTGCTACCGACGATTTGCACGCTCTGCACCTCGCCAGTCAGCGGCGTAAGATAGGTCAAAATAAAAAAATTGGCATCGTTGATCGCCCGCGGTGTTTCATCACAGGAGAAAGCGTCAATGAAGGGTTTACACGCCGTAATAACAAGAATTGCCGACACCAGCATAAATAGTCTGTACATAGCCATCATGGTAAAAATAGACTCCGTGTCCTGTTTATCCGGCAAAGCGAGGATAAAAATACGCCAATAAAGCAGGTTCCCCAAGCCACCGGGGCGATTTTCAGAATCCGTTAATTTTACGACCGGGATAACCGGTATGGGTCACATCAGGGACGGGAAGATTATCGGGTACGGCGTACTGATGAGTATCAGCCTCAGGATATGCCCCCGCCCGGCAAGCACAGCGCCACCGGGCGGGGGGAAGGAGGGGATTACGGCGTGATCTGCTCCATCGCCTGCAGGACGCGTTTGTCCGAGATAGGATACGGGGTGCCCAGCTGCTGGGCGAAGAAGCTCACCCGCAGTTCCTCGATCATCCAGCGGATCTCCCGAACATCGTCGTCCTCACGGCGGTTCGGCGGCAGCTTATTCAGCCACTGCTGCCACGCCTGCTGCACGCTCTCAATTTTCAGCATTTGTGCGCGATCGCGGTGCGGATCGATAGCCATCTTCTCCAGACGCTTTTCAATCGCCTGCAGATAGCGCAGCGTATCGCCAAGACGGCGGAAGCCGTTGCCGGTGACAAAACCGCGATACACCAGGCCCGCCATCTGCGCTTTGATATCCGACAGCCCCAGCGCCATGGTCATATCCACGCGGCCTTTCAGCCGTTTGTTGATATTGAACACCGCGGTGAGGATCTGCTCGACCTGTTTGGCGATCTCCACCACCGTGTCGTTGAGCTCGGCTCGCACTTTATCGTGCAGCTGACTGAAGCCCTCTTCCGTCCACACCGGACCACCCGCCTCGTCGATAAGCTTATCAACGCCGCAGGAGATGCAATCGTCAATCAGATCCAGCACTTTGCCGTACGGATTAAAATAGAGCCCAAGCTTGGCTTTATTTGGCAGTTTCTCGTGCAGATACTTAATCGGCGACGGGATGTTGAGCAGCAGCAGGCGACGCAGACCGCGCCACATGGCCTGCTGCTGTTCCTGTGGATTATCAAACAGCTTGATGGCCACGCTGTCGCGCTCGTCCACCAGCGCCGGCCAGGCTTTCACCTTATAGTTGCCGCGCTTCTGTTCGTAACTTTCCGCCAGCGTGCCAAAGCTCCAGATATGCAGCCCGCTCTGCTCGATGCCGTCATCGGCCACCGCCGACAGCGTCTCCTGAACTTTGCCCTTTAGCGCGTCTTTCAACGCCTGCAGCGAGCGCCCTTCCTGCAGCTTCTTGTTTTTGTCATCCACCACCCGGAAGGTGATTTTCAGGTGATCGGGCACCTGATCCCACTGCCAGGCCTCGCGGTCGATGGTCACGCCGGTCATCTTACGCAACTCACGCTCCAGCGAATCAAGCAGCGGCAGCTCAAGCGGCGTCGCCCTGCCGAGAAACGCTTCCGCATAGTTAGGGGCCGGGACGAAATTGCGCCGCACCGGCTTCGGCAGCGATTTTATCAGCGCGATAATCAGCTCGCGACGCAGGCCGGGGATCTGCCATTCAAACCCGGCCTCCTCCACCTGATTCAGCAGCGGCAGCGGAATATGCACCGTCACGCCATCGGCATCGGCGCCCGGTTCAAACTGGTAGCTAAGCCGCAGCTTGAGGTTGCCCTGATGCCAGAAGTTCGGGTAGTCCAGCTTGCTGACCTGCTCCGCCCCCTCTTTAATCAGCATGCTCTTTTCAAAATTGAGCAAGTCTGGCGTTTCGCGGCTGGCCTGCTTCCACCAGGCATCAAAATGACGGGCGGAGATGACGTCGTGGCTAATGCGCTGGTCGTAGAACTCGAACAGGGTTTCGTCATCCACCAGAATGTCGCGGCGGCGCGATTTATGCTCCAGCTCTTCGATTTCCGCCCGCAGCTTCAGGTTTTCCCGGAAGAAGGCATGCCGCGTCTGCCAGTCGCCCTCCACCAGCGCGTGGCGGATAAACAGTTCGCGGCACAGCGCCGGGTCGATCTGGCTGTAGTTGACCTTGCGTGCGCCAACGATCGGCAGGCCGTAGACGGTGACCTTCTCCGTCGCCATCACCGCGCCCTGCGCCCGCTCCCAGTGCGGTTCGCTGTATGAGCGCTTGATCAGGTGCTGCGCGACCGGCTCAACCCACTCCGGCTCAATGCGGGCGGCGATGCGCCCCCACAGCCGGCTGGTTTCCACCAGTTCCGCCACCATCGTCCATTTTGGCGGCTTTTTAAACAAACCGGAACCCGGGAAGATGGAGAAGCGGGCGTTGCGCGCGCCGGTAAACTCCTGCTTATCGGCATCCTTCATGCCGATGTGCGACAGCAAACCGGTCAGCAACGCGGTATGGATCTCGCGATATTCCGCCGGCTCGCTGTTGATCGGCAGGCCGAGCTCTTTCACCACCTGGCGCAACTGGGTGTAGATGTCCTGCCACTCGCGCACGCGTAGATAGTTAAGAAAATCGACCCGGCACTGGCGGCGGAACTGATTCGACGACAGCGCCTTCTGCTGCTCGCCAAGGTAGTTCCACAGATTGACGAAGGCGAGGAAATCGGACTCTTTATCATGGAAGCGGCGGTGTTTTTCATCCGACGCTTGCTGCTTATCCATCGGCCGCTCGCGCGGGTCCTGAATCGACAGCGCGGAGGTGATGATCATCGCTTCCCGCACGCAGCCGTGCTTCTGCGCCTCCAGCACCATGCGCGCCAGACGCGGATCCACCGGCAGCTGGCTGAGCTGGCGGCCCATCGGCGTTAGCTTATAGGCGGTGGCCTGCTCATCGGTGGTGATGGCGCCCAGCTCTTCCAGCAGGCGCACGCCGTCCTGGATATTGCGCTTATCCGGCGCTTCGACAAACGGGAAGGCGGCGATATCGCCTAAGCCCAGGGCGGTCATCTGCAGGATGACCGACGCCAGGTTGGTACGCAGAATTTCCGGGTCAGTAAACGCCGGGCGCGACAGGAAATCGTCTTCCGAATAAAGACGAATACAGATCCCTTCCGAAACGCGGCCGCAGCGGCCCTTACGCTGGTTGGCGGACGCCTGGGAAACCGGCTCGATAGGCAGGCGCTGCACCTTGGTGCGGTAGCTGTAACGGCTGATACGCGCAGTACCGGGATCGATAACGTATTTAATGCCCGGCACGGTCAGCGAGGTTTCCGCCACGTTGGTCGCCAGCACGATGCGTCGTCCGCTGTGCGGCTGGAAGACGCGGTTCTGCTCGCTGTTGGACAAACGAGCGTACAGCGGCAGCACTTCGGTATGGCGCAGATCCAGTTTATTCAGCGCATCGGCGGTATCGCGAATCTCCCGCTCACCGCTCATAAAGATCAGAATATCACCGGGCCCTTCGCGCCCCAGCTCGTCGACCGCATCAAAAATCGCCTGTAACTGATCGCGCTCGGTGTCGTCCGCCTCTTCCACTATCGGCCGGTAGCGAACTTCCACCGGGTAAGTCCGCCCGGAGACTTCGATAATGGGCGCATGATTGAAATGCTTTGAGAAACGTTCCGGGTCGATGGTCGCCGAGGTAATGATGATTTTCAGGTCCGGGCGGCGCGGCAGGAGCTCTTTCAGATAGCCGAGCAGAAAATCAATGTTCAGACTGCGCTCGTGCGCTTCATCGATAATGATGGTGTCGTACTGCATCAGCAGGCGATCCTGCTGGATCTCCGCCAGCAGAATACCGTCGGTCATCAGCTTGACCATGGTGTTGTCGCTGACGTGATCGCTAAAGCGGACTTTATAGCCGATGCAACCGCCCGGCTCCGTTTGCAGCTCCTCGGCGATACGGTTGGCGACGGTTCGCGCGGCCAGACGACGCGGCTGGGTATGACCGATGAGTCCTTTCAGCCCGCGCCCCAACTCCATGCAGATTTTGGGCAACTGGGTGGTTTTGCCCGAACCGGTCTCCCCGGCGACAATCACCACCTGGTGGTCGCGCACCGCCTCGAGAATCTCTTGTTTTTTCTGGCTAACCGGCAGGTTTTCCGGATAGGTGATGGCCGGACGCGCCGCTTCGCGCAGCAGGACTTTACCGGCTGCCTGGCTTATCTCCTGCGCCATCTCCTGCAGAATGGCCTGTTGCGATTCAGGATTTTTAACCTTCTTCACACCGTGCAGACGGCGGGCAAAGCGCGTTTTATCGCGCAGCATCAGGCCGTCGAGCTGTTGATAAAGCTGGGGGAAGGTGATTTTTTGTTGTTCTGTCATAGCGTTATCGGGCAGAGCTCTGCCGGGAAAATCTCTTTTGAAGTATTGCCTTAGAGTACCACATCTGTGTCATTCGCGCCTTGTTCAAAAAATCTGAACGTAGGATTCGATATATTGCGCTATCTCTGTGGCGCGATTGTGAATACAGTGTCAACAAGCACCAGGGCATTGACCCGTCAATCACATTAAAAAAGGAAACACCCATGAGCAAAGTATTAGTTCTGAAATCCAGTATTCTGGCAGGGTACTCACAATCTGGTCAGCTTTCCGACTATTTTGTTGAACAATGGCAGGAAAAACACCCGGGCGACGAGATCACCGTGCGTGACCTGGCCGCTAATCCGATCCCGGTCCTGGATGGTGAACTGGTCGGCGCCCTGCGTCCGAGCGACACCCCGCTGACCCCGCGTCAGCAGGAAGCGCTGTCCCTTTCCGACGAGCTGATCGCCGAACTGAAAGCGAACGATGTGATTGTTATCGCTGCCCCGATGTACAACTTCAACATCCCGACGCAGCTGAAAAACTATTTTGACCTGGTGGCTCGCGCCGGCGTCACCTTCCGCTACACCGAGAAAGGGCCGGAAGGTCTGGTGACCGGTAAACGTGCGATCGTCGTCACCAGCCGCGGCGGTATCCATAAAGATACCCCGACCGATCTGGTCACCCCGTACCTGTCCACCTTCCTCAGTTTCATCGGCATCACCGACGTGAACTTCGTGTTCGCCGAAGGTATCGCTTACGGCCCGGAAGTGGCGGCCAAAGCGCAGTCCGACGCGAAAGCGGCCATCGACAGCGTGGTTGCAGCCTAAGATTTCCACTCCCGCCGCCCGGTGGGAGTGTTTTTTTCCCCTCGCCCGTTTCCCCTTTTACGAGCCGCCTCGTAAATTCACGCATCATTCCAACGCCTTAAGCATCCAGTCTGTACCATGGCTGTCGCCGCACGAATCTGGCTCACTGCCGGTGGCTGACGGCAACCGTTGTCATGGTCAAAAACAGGAGTGCGTACTATGTACACTCAATGGTGTACATGGTACCTTAGCAAGGCGCGTTTTCGTGTGTCATGCCATTGAATTTATCGAAACGTCGCTATTTACCCGCCAGATAAAACAGCTGGCTAGCGATGAAGATCTGAGGGCACTGCAGAGGCAACTCATAGGCAACCCGGATTTTGGCGATCTTATCCAGGATACCGGCGGGTTACGGAAAATAAGAATGGCGACAGGCTCACAGGGAAAAAGCGGCGGCGTGCGGGTGATTTATTTTCTGGCAACCCGCGAGATTATCTATCTCGTCTTAGCCTACCCGAAGCACACCAAAGAGAGCCTGAGCGCTGCGGAAAAAAACGAACTCAGGAAACTGACCCGGCGACTAAAAAATGAGGTTTGAAATGGGTTACTTTGACGAGCTTAAAGCGTCTCTGGAAGAGGCTGTTGAGATCAAAGACGGCAACAAGGTCCCAGCCCGTGCGACGCGCTATGAAGTGGCTGATGTGAAAGCCATCCGCGCGCAGCTTAATGTTTCGCAGGCGGAAATGGCAAAAGCGCTGGGTACCAGCGTGGATACCATCAAAAGCTGGGAGTCCAGGCGGCGCAACCCGACAGGCCTGGCAGCAAAAGTACTGGCGGTTATCCAGGCCAACCCGGCGTTCTTTCGCGAACTGGCTGAGCACTAATCCACTCAACCTCTCCGGGTTGCTCTGGGAAGTTAGCGCTGCGTTTTTGGCCGCAGGTTTTCATCAAACTCCAGCCGCTTACGCCCTGCTTCCACTTCCCGCAACGGTTCAACCTGATGCAGCGTCTGCTTACAGCGCTCCACCAGCACCTGGTATTCACGGGTACCCTGTTTTTTCCACGCCAGCTCCTGTTCGCTCAGGGTGCGAATCGCTTTTGCCGGGCTGCCGATAATCAGATGGTTGGCGGGCATCTCGGCGTTGGCTTTGACAAAGGCCGAAGCGCCGACAATGCTGTTTTCGCCAATGACCGCCCCGTCGATAATCACCGCGCTCATGCCCACCAGCGCGTTGCGGCCAATCACGCAGCCGTGCAGAATAGCGCCGTGACCGATGTGGCCATCCTCTTCCACCACCGTATCCTGGCCGGGGAATCCATGCATGACGCAGTTGTCCTGAATATTGGCGCCGTCTTTGACCACAATGCGGCCAAAATCGCCGCGCAGGCTGGCGTTGGGCCCAACATACACCCCTTTACCGAGGATCACGTCGCCAATCAGCACGGCGGTTGGGTGGACGTAGCTCTCTTCCGGCACCACTGGCGTCAGTCCATCAATCTGATAAATCGGCATGCAACCTCCTTATGCGCCCGGCAAACCGCCAAAGCGCTGATAATAGAGCGGGCCCGGCGCGGGAAGCTCGCCCACCGAGCTTTCCCCTTTCTCGCTGACGAACGCCAGCGCGCCGGGATTCACGCGTTGATAAATATTGATACACAGCTGGCGGGCGGTTTGCCCCGCCCAGTGCGCCGGCAGCAGCTCTTCCGGCAGCAGCGGATCTTTGAGCACCACCCGGCGATAAAAATGGATCAGCAGCAGCTGGATCTGGAAACAGCGCGCCGGCGTCAGCTCGGCCGGGTCGCAGTCGCGCAGCAGCGGCAGTAACGGTCGGAATAGCGAGATGAACGATTCATACATCTCGTTTTGTTCGGTGAGATGCCAGCACTCCTCCACCCGGCTGCGCAGCGCCGCACGGGAGAGCGCCAGCGGCGAATGGGCTTCAAAACAGATGACGTTTTCGGCGACGCCCGCTTCATGGAGCAGCGACTGGACATCGGCCAGCTTTTGCGACGGCGAGGCCAACAGGCTGGGCGCCAGTGCGCCAAACCCCTGCCACAGCAGTTGCTTTTTGACGTCGGCCAGCACATTTTTCTCCAGGCCTTCCGAGAGCAGCAGCAGCCAGGTGCCGTCCCATTCCGGCGCGTTCGCGCGATAAATTTTATGTTCCGCGCGCCGGGTCAGGCGCAGGCCTTTATCGCTCAGGCGATAGAAGCTACGCCGGCCGATACGCACGACATCGAGCCACTCTTCTTTATTGAGGCGAAACAGCGCAGTGCGGACAAAGCGCTCGCCAAATCCTAATCCTTCCAGCAGCGCCGCGACGCTACCCAGCCACACTTCCCCACCGCGTTGTAACAGGGCATCGCCATACAGCGAGGCAATTAATGACGTGCCGCTGATCGGCGTCGCCGTCACCGCTTGTTGAATAAAGACGTCGAGTTTACTCATCTGATTCATTCTGTTGTTATATTTTTCCTTTATGAATCATAGCACAGGAAAATCCCGGCTTATGGCGTAAAGGCCTCAGCCGGGTTACCGGGGAGAGAATTAACCGCTGACCACCGCTTTACGCAGGTCGAATACCCGACAGGCTTTCCCTTCAGAGCGGGGAATGCTGCCGCAGTTGACGATAGTAATATCGGTAGAGATCCCGACCATCGACTTAATGCGATGGCGCAGCTGATGGCAAATCTGGCAGCGTTGTTCATGACTTAACGCCAGCCCGCTCTCTTTCAGCTCAACGCGTACCGCCAGCGAATCAAGATGACCGCGGCGATTGACCTCTAACTGATAGTGCGGCGCCAGGTGTTCAAACTTGAGGATCTCCTCTTCCAGCTGCGAGGGGAAGACGTTAACCCCGCGGATAATCAGCATATCGTCGCTGCGTCCACTGATGCGATCCATGCGGCGCATGGTCCGCGCGGTGCCCGGCAGCAGGCGCGTCAGATCGCGGGTACGATAGCGGATCACCGGCAGCGCTTCTTTGGTCAACGTGGTAAACAGCAGTTCGCCATGCTCGCCATCTTCCAGCGGCGTACCGTCGTCCGGGTTGACGATTTCCGGGAAGAAGTGGTCTTCCCAGATGGTCGGGCCGTCAACGGTTTCCAGGCACTCCATTGCCACCCCTGGCCCCATCACCTCTGACAAACCGTAAATATCCAGCGCGGTGATCCCCAGACGACGCTCGATCTCCGCGCGCATCGCCAGCGTCCACGGCTCGGCGCCAAACACGCCGACTCGCAATGAACAACCGCGCGCATCGCCGCCCATCTGGCGCTCCAGCTCTTCAATCAGATTCAGACAGTAGGACGGCGTCACCATGATCATATCCGGCTGGAAGTCGCGGATCAGTTGCGCCTGTTTTTCGGTCTGTCCGCCAGACATCGGGATCACCGTCGCGCCTAAACGCTCCGCGCCGTAGTGCGCGCCAAGGCCGCCGGTAAACAGGCCGTAGCCGTAGGCGACGTGAATTTTATCTTTTGCTGAACCACCGGCCGCGCGCAGCGAACGGGCGACAATATTGGCCCAGTTATCAATATCGTTTTGCGTATAACCCACCACCGTCGGTTTGCCGGTGGTGCCGGAAGAGGCGTGAATGCGCACCACCTGCTCCATCGGCACCGCGAAGGTATCGAAGGGATAGTTGTCGCGCAGATCCTGTTTGGTGGTACAGGGGAATTTTTGCAGGTCGTTTAATTCCCGGAAGTCGTCAGGGTGCACGCCGGCAGCGTCGAATTTGCGGCGATACATCGGCACATTGTCATACGCATGCTTGAGCGTCCATTTCAGGCGCTGGGTTTGCAGGGCCTGCAGTTCGTCACGCGATGCGGTTTCAATCGGATCTAATTTTGTAGTAGTTATCATTGTAGGGTACTCGCAGGTAAATTAGCTCACACTCGCTCGAGGATCATGGCAATGCCCTGACCCACGCCAATACACATCGTACACAGCGCATAGCGCCCGCCCCGGCGTTGCAGCTCAAGACTGGCGCTCAGCGCTAACCGCGCGCCGCTCATGCCCAGCGGATGGCCTAACGCGATGGCGCCGCCGTTGGGATTCACGTGCGCCGCATCGTCCGGCACGCCAAGCTGTCTGAGCACCCCCAGCGCCTGGGCGGCGAAGGCCTCATTCAGCTCAATCAGATCCATATCGTTAATATTGAGTCCGGCGCGCTCCAGCACTTTACGCACCGCCGGTACCGGCCCCAGTCCCATCAGGCGCGGTTCAACACCCGCCGTCGCCATCGCCACGATACGCGCCCGCGGCGTGAGCCCCTGTACGCTGGCCTGCTGTTCACTGGCGATAATCAGCGCCGCGGCGCCATCGTTAACGCCGGAAGCATTGCCCGCGGTAATGACGCCGCCCTGGCGGAACGGCGCTTTCAGTTTCGCCAGCTGCTCAAGCGTGGTTTCCGGGCGGGGATGCTCGTCCTCGCGCACGTCGCTAACCACCCCTTTCCGGCCCACAATCTGCACCGGCACGATCTCCTGGGCCAGAATGCCGTCGCGCTGGGCCTGCGCCGTACGCTGCTGGCTGCGCCAGGCGAAAGCGTCCTGATCGGCCCGGCTAATATTTAACAATTCAGCTACATTCTCGGCCGTTTCCGGCATGCTGTCAGTTCCGAAGTGTTGCGCCATGAGCGGGTTCACAAAACGCCAGCCAATCGTGGTATCAAAGAGTTCCGTCTGACGCTGATACGGCGCGCTGGCTTTTCCCATCACGAACGGCGCGCGCGACATCGATTCCACGCCGCCGGCAATCAGCAGATCGGCATCGCCAGCTTTGATCGCCCTGGCGGCAAAACCAATTGCATCCAGACCCGATCCGCACAGGCGGTTAATCGTGGTGCCCGGCACGCTATGCGGGTAACCGGCCAACAGCGTCGCCATGTGCGCCACGTTGCGGTTATCTTCACCGGCCTGGTTAGCGCAGCCGAAAATCACATCATCTATCGCTGCCGGGTCGAGCCCGGGGTTACGGCTCAGCAGCTCACGTAGCGGGATCGCCGCCAGATCGTCGGCGCGGACGCCGGCCAGCGCGCCGCCGTAGCGGCCAATCGGCGTGCGGATCCCGTCACAAATAAAGGCGTCGCGCATTACACGTCTCCTGTGATTGTGCCGCCGATGCGGTGCGATTTGCCGCGGAACAGGGCCACAATTTTTTGCTGTTGATTAACAATTTCAATGTCGTAGACACCGGTCAGCTTGCCCTGCTGTTTGACTCTGGCGGTGGCGACCAGCCGGTCGCCGGCAAACGCCGGACGAAGAAAATCAATGCTTGCCGCGGAAGCCACCGCCGCCAGCCCCTGGCTGTTACAGGCGTAGGCAAAAGCGGTATCGGCAAGCGTAAATAGCTGGCCGCCGTGACAGGTCTGATGGCCGTTAAGCATGTCCGCCGAGACGGTCATGCTCATCTGCGCAAAACCGTCGTCCATTTCGATAAGTTCGATCCCCATCTTTCTGGCGCAGGTATCTTTTTCGTACATCACGCGCGCGTTGCGCCACGGATCATTGCTCATAGTGCTTCTCCATCAGCGCCTTCTGGCGCAACAGGGAACTGGGGCGATAGCGCTCCTCGCCATAATGATGTTGCAGGTTCTCCAGCAGACGCAGCACCCGCCGCCAGCCGAGGCGTTCTCCCCACGCCAGCGGGCCGTACGGATAGTTGACGCCAAGGCGCATCGCGGTATCGATATCCTGCGGGCTGGCGACGCCTTTTTGCACCGCATCCAGCGCTTCGTTAATCAGCATCGCCACCGTGCGCCATACCAGCAGGCCGGGATAATCGGCAATACGCAGTACTTTCTTGCCCTGCTGCTGGAAGTAGTGCACCGCTTTGTCCGTCGCCGCCGGCGCGTTGGTCGCCGCTGCGGCCAGCACCACCGTATCGCTGGCGCACAGGTCATACACCACCACCGGGCGGTGGTGCTTCACACTCAGCGCCAGCGCCGTCTCGCCTTCGGTCTCCAGCAACAAGAGATCATCTAATTCAGTGACGTTGTCACTTAGAACTGTAATGGATTGAGCGCCAGTAGATACGGGCGGCAACGCCGCGTCCGGCTGCGTCTCCGTAGGCCAGTGATAAACGCCGTGACCGCTCTTTTTACCCAGCCGCCCGGCCAGCGCCAGCTCTTGCTGCAGGAGCGATGGCAGGTAGCGGCGGTCCTGCCAGAAGGCGTTAAATACCGAGCAGGTCACGGCGAAGTTGACGTCCTGACCAATCAGGTCCGTCAGCGCTAACGGCCCCATCGGAAAACCACCGCCGTCACGCAAAGCGGCATCAATAACCTCAGGGGCGGCAACCTGCTCTTCCAGCGCGCGCCAGGCCTCAGCGTAGAATGGACGCGCTACGCGGTTAACAATAAAACCGGGCGTTGAGCGGCAGCGTACCGGCTGTTTCCCCCAACCGCTTACGCACTGGCACAGCTGCTCTACCACCTCCGCAGACGTCTCCAGGCCACTCACCACCTCGACCAGCTTCATCACCGGCGCCGGATTAAAAAAGTGCAACCCGGCCACCCGCTCCGGGTTTTTGACCCCGGCGGCGATGGCGGTAATCGAAATCGACGAGGTATTGCTGGTCAACAACGTTGACGGCGCGCAGATCGCCGCCAGCTGCGCGAACAGCGCCGTTTTGACCTCCAGCCGTTCAGAGGCCGCTTCGATCACTAAATCCGCGTCGGCAAGCGCGGCTAAATCGTGGGCCGGATGCAGGCGCGCCAGCAACGCGTCGGCCTGCTCTGACGCCAGTTTGCCGCGCTCGACCCGTGAGGCGAGACGCCTGGCAATGCCGTCGATCGCCCGGGCAATCGCGGTTTGATTAATATCGAAAATACGCACCGGATGTCCGGCGGCGGCGGCCACTTCGGCAATACCAGCGCCCATGGTGCCGCTGCCGATCACTGCCACCGTGGATAAGGATGTTGTCATGGCCTATTTCCCGCTGAACTGTGGTGGTCGTTTGGCCAGAAACGCGCTGACCCCTTCGCGGTAATCATCGCTGCGCCCGGCCAGACGTTGATAATCGCGCTCCAGGTCCAGCTGCGCGTCGAGACTGTTGGTTTCAGCAGCCAGCAGCGCCTTTTTAATCAGCCCAAGACCAAACGTCGGTTGCGCCGCCAGATGGCGCGCCAGCTGCAGACTGGTATCCGCCAGTTCTGAATCGTCCACCAGCTGCCAGATCATTCCCCACTGCGCGGCTTGTTCCGCGCTGAGGCTATCGCCCAGCAGCGCCAGCCCCATCGCGCGCGCGCGGCCGGCCACCCGCGGCAGGAACCAGCTACCGCCGCAGTCCGGCACCAGGCCGAGCTTACTGAACGCCATCACAAATTTGGCCGAACGCGCGGCCAGCACGATATCGCAGCCCAGCGCCAGGGTAGCGCCTGCGCCGGCGGCCACGCCGTTAACCGCGCAGATGACCGGTTTCGGCAGCGCCGCCAGACGGCGTACCAGCGGGTTGTAAAAGCGTTCTACCGACAGACCAAGATCCGGCGGCGGGCCGCTGGGGTCGACATTGCGGTCGTTCAAATCCTGGCCGGCGCAGAAGCCGCGTCCGGCGCCGGTGATCAGCAAGCAGCGTACGCCGTCGTCGCGCTCGGCCTGCTTCAGACAGTCCGCCAGCTGTTGATGCATCAGGTCGTTAAAACTGTTGAGGCGGTCCGGGCGATTGAGGGTAATGGTCATAACGCCCTGTTCCACTGCGCTGAGAATGAAAGCTTCCACGATTAGCGTCCTTTAAAGTCCGGTGTACGTTTTTGTAAGAAGGCGTCGATGCCTTCGCGGCGGTCCTCGGTGGCGCTCAGCAGGCTAAACAACTGACGCTCCTGTTGCAGACCGGCCTGCAAACTGACTTCCTGCGACAGGCGCAGCGACTGTTTTGCCGCCCGTAGCGCTAACGGCGAATGGCGGGCGATGGTGGTTGCCAGTTTCAGGGCGTACTCATCGGTTAACGCCGCCGGATGGATATCGCTGACCAGCCCGGCCTGCAGGGCCTGGCGGGCGTCAATACTCTCGCCGCTCAGCACCATCCGGCTGGCCAGCGCCTTGCCAACGCTGCGGATCAGCCGCTGGGTGCCGCCCGCGCCCGGCATAATGCCGAGGGTAATTTCCGGCAGGCCAAAGCGGGCGTTGTCGCCGGCGACAATCAGGTCGCACAGCAGGGCCAGCTCGCAGCCGGCGCCAAGCGCGTAGCCGTTGACCGAAGCGATGAGCGGTTTAGTGAAAGCATCAATTCGTGCCCACAACCGTGGGCGAATATCGTCAAGGGTGGCTGGCAGATCTTTCTCCGCCATCTCATTGAGGTCGGCCCCGGCGGCGAAAAAACGCGGGTTGCCGCTGATAACGCAGACGCCGACGCTGTCATCAACTGCCGCAACCTCCAGCGCCTCGGCAATCTGGGTCAATAAGGCATTGTTCAGCGCGTTGCGGGCCTGCGGACGGTTTAGTGTCAGCTGTAGCACCCGGCCATGACGGTGGATCAGCAGGTCACTCATGCCATCCCCCGCGCGTCAAAGTCGACCACCACGTCGCCGCTGGTTGGCAGCGACTGGCAGCTCAGGACATATCCCGCCGCCAGCTCATCCGCTTCCAGGCTGTAATTGGCGGCCATCGCCACTTCACCGCGCAGCACTTTGCATTTACAGGTGGCGCATACCCCGCCCTTACAGGCGAACGGCAGATCCGCGCCCTGACGCAACGCGGCATCCAGAATGCTGTCGTCTTCGGCGCTGAGGGCGATCAGCCTATCGCGCCCGTCCTGGCGGATGGTCACCGTGCGCCCTTCCGCCTGCACGCCAGCGGCGCGCTTCACATTGCCGCCTGGTGTATTAAAGCGTTCGAGATGAATCGATTTCTCCGCTACGCCAAGTTCACGTAACGCCGCTTCCGCCTCGTCCATCATCACCGCCGGACCGCAGATAAAGGCCTCGTCGAAACGGCTAAAATCCAGCAGATGGTCAGCGAGCTGGCGCAGTTTGTCGCCGTCAATGCGCCCCTGTAGCAGATCGCTGTCCATCGATTCCTGGCTAAACAGGTGTATCACCTGCAGGCGCTGCGGATAGCGGTCTTTTAAATCGGCCAGCGCCTGGCGGAACATCATGCTATGGCTGCTGCGGTTGCCGTAGATCAGCGTGAAGCGGCTTTGCGGCTCGGTCGCCAGCGTCGCGCTAATGATCGCCATCATCGGCGTGATCCCGGAGCCGGCGGCAATCGCCAGATACTCACCCTGCCGTTCAGCCTGCGGTTGATAACCGAAATGCCCCTGCGGCACCATCACGTCCAGCTCCATACCCTGCTGGATATCGTGCTGGGCGTAGCGCGAGAAGCGCCCGCCGTCGATAGCTTTGACCGCGACGCTAATTTCGCCGGGCGTGCGGCTGCGACAAATGGAGTAACAGCGGCGCAGTTCTTCGCCGCCCAGACGGGCTTTTAGCGTCAGATGCTGGCCCGGACGAAAGCAGTATTCCGCCTGCAGGGCTTGCGGGATCGCAAAAGTGATGGTCACCGCATCGCGGGTTTCCGGCTCGACTCTCACCACCTTAAGCGAATGGAACGTCGTCATGGCAACCTCAAATACATTTAAAGTAATCAAAAGGTTCGCGGCAGTTGTCGCAGCGATAGAGCGCTTTGCAGGCCGTGGAACCGAATTCGCTTATCAGCGAGGTATGGGTGCTGCCGCAGCGCGGACAGCTCACCTCGGTGGGCATGTCCGCATGGCAGGCGTGCCCCTGCGGCGGGCTGATGCCGTACTGGCGCAGGCGCTCGCGGGCCTCCTGGCTCATCCAGTCGGTGGTCCACGGCGGATCCAGCTGCAGGACGATATGTACCGGCACAAAGCCATGTTCGCTCATCACGGCGCGGATCTCGCCCAGCAGATGCTCCGTTGCCGGACAGCCCGAATAGGTCGGGGTAAAGCCAATCACCCAACCGTCGCCGTGGCGCGCGACGCTGCGCACCATACCGAGGTCGGTGATGGTGAGTACCGGCACTTCCGGATCCGGGATCGCGCTTAATAATCCCCAGATGGTACGAACCTCTGCTGGAGCGATATCGGCAAGACGTTGCATAGTCACCTCACTTACCACTGCAGTCCGGGATGCGAACGCTGCAGATATTGCATCTCCGCCAGCAGCGGGCCGAGATGTTCACTGTGCAGCCCCTGTTTGCCGCCGCTGCGGAAGGCCGCTTCCTGCGGGATCTGTAAACCGGAGTCGAGCAGCGCCGTATGTACCGCGCTTTGCCATTCGGCCTGAAGCTCGCGCGGATCAACCGCAATACCCTGCTCAACCAGGCTGAGCTCCACTTCATCGGCAAGGAACAGTTCGCCGGTGAAGCGCCACAGATTGTCGACCGCCTGCTGCATTTTGCGATTTGATACCTCGGTGCCGTTACCAAGACGCTCCAGCCAGCCGCGGCTAAAGCGCTGGTGGTAACGCACCTCTTTCAGCCCTTTGGCGGCAATGGCCGCCAGCTGCGTATCGCGGCTGTTCACCAGCCGGCTGAACAGGGCAACATGCCAGACGTCGATAAAGAACTGGCGGGCGATAGTGTCGGCAAAATTGCCGTTTGGCTGCTCCACCAGCAGCAGGTTGCTGAACTGGCGCTCATCGCGGCCAAAGGCCAGCGTATCTTCGTCGCCGCAGCCGTTAAGCTCGGCGGCATAGCTTAAAAAATTGCGCGCCTGGCCGAGCAGGTCGAGGCCGATGTTGGCCAGCGCAAGATCGATCTCGAGCTCGGGAGCATGGCCGCACCAGGCGCCTAAACGCTGGGCCAGAACCAGACCATTGTCGCCAAGACGCAGGGCGTAGGTGGCTACGGGGTTAGGGTTATTCATCGCCGCCTCACATATGTTCCATGCCGTCCGGCACGGTATAGAAAGTCGGATGACGGTAGACTTTGCTTTCCGCCGGGTCGAAGAATTCGCCGCGATCTTCCGGCTGCGAAGCAACGATTTCGCTGGCCTTCACCACCCAAATTGAGCAGCCTTCGCTGCGGCGGGTGTAGGCATCGCGGGCATTCTCCAGCGCCATTTGATCATCGGCAGCGTGCAGACTGCCGACGTGACGATGGGATAACCCCTGTTTGCTGCGAACGAACACTTCATATAACGGCCAGTAAACTTTGCTCATGTTGTCTCTCCTCATGCCGCGCTGCGGGCCTGCTGTTTTTGCGCATGGGCCAGCGCGGCTTCGCGCACCCATTCGCCCTCTTCCCAGGCCTTACGCTTGGCGGCCAGCCGCTCGTGATTGCAAATGCCGCGGCCGCTAATCACCTCGTTAAATTCCTGCCAGTCGATTTCGCCGAAGCGGTAGTGGCCGCTGGCTTCATCAAACTGCAAATCCGGGTCCGGGACGGTCATACCGAGGATCTCTACCTGCGGCACGGTGTTATCGACGAAGCGCTGACGCAGTTCGTCGTTGGAGTGCAGTTTGATTTTCCACGCCATGCTGCGGGCGCTGTTCGGCGAGTTGTCATCGTTGGGGCCAAACATCATTAGCGCCGGCCACCAGAAGCGGTTAATGGCGTCCTGCAGCATCTGCCGCTGCGCGTCATTGCCCTGCGCCAGCGCCATGCAGGCTTCAAATCCCTGGCGCTGGTGAAAGCTCTCCTCTTTGCAGATTTTGACCATCGCCCGGGCATAGGGGCCGTAGGAGGTCCGGCACAGCGCCACCTGGTTGACGATGGCCGCGCCATCGACCAGCCAGCCGATCACGCCGATATCGGCCCAGCTGAGGGTTGGATAGTTAAAAATGGAGGAGTATTTCATCTGCCCGTCGAGCATCTTCTGATATAGGTCTTCCCGCGCGCAGCCCAGCGTTTCCGCGGCGCTATAGAGATAAAGCCCATGCCCGGCCTCATCCTGTACCTTAGCCAGCAGGATCGCTTTGCGGCGCAGCGTCGGCGCGCGGGTGATCCAGTTGCCTTCCGGCAGCATGCCGACGATTTCCGAGTGCGCGTGCTGGCCTATCTGACGAATCAAGGTCTTACGGTAGGCATCCGGCATCCAGTCCTGCGGTTCGATGGCCGTTTCCTGCGCGATGCGCTGGTCAAAGCGTTGTTCTTCTGTCACGTCATCACCTTTATGATTCCGATATTCACAACAAAAATATTTATGTGAATCACTTTGTTTATTGAAGGTTACATATTGGTTAAATAAAACCACAAATTTTGTTTGTTCTTTTTGTGATGCTAACCGCAAAACCTTTTGTAAACAGCCTATATATCAGTGATATAAACAAAACAACCCATTACCCACCGATCACAATGTTAATAAATTATTAAATACAGACTTGCTTTTTATGATTCATAAAAGAACTATTTATAGATATCACACGTAACACATTTGGAGATTGACGATGCAGCAGTTAGCCAGCTACTTATCCGGCGCCTGGCAGACCGGCCGAGGCCGCGCCCGTACTATCCATCACGCCATTACCGGGGCCGCGCTGTGGGAGGTGACCAGCGAAGGCCTGGATATGGCGCAAGCGCGCCGCTTCGCGATTGAGCGCGGCGGTAAGGCTCTGCAAGCCATGACCTTTATTGAACGCAGCGCGATGTTAAAAGCGGTAGCAAAACGGTTGCTGGAGCAGAAAGACGAGTTCTACGCCATCTCCGCGCAAACCGGCGCCACCCGCGCCGACAGTTGGGTGGATATTGAAGGCGGCATCGGCACCCTTTTCACCTATGCCGGGCTCGGTAGTCGCGAATTGCCGGACGATATCCTGTGGCCGGAGGACGAGCTGATCCCGCTCTCCAAACAAGGCGGTTTTGCCGCGCGTCATGTGCTGACCTCGAAATCAGGCGTCGCCGTCCATATCAACGCCTTCAATTTCCCCTGCTGGGGAATGCTGGAAAAACTGGCGCCTACGTGGCTTGCCGGTATGCCGGCTATCATTAAACCGGCCACCGCTACCGCCCAGCTCACCCAGGCGATGGTAAAAGCGATTGTCGACAGCGGCCTGGTGCCGGAAGGCGCTATCAGCCTGATTTGCGGCGGCGCGGGCGATCTTCTCGACCATCTCGATAGCCAGGACGTGGTGACCTTTACCGGCTCAGCCGCCACCGGCCAGCAGCTGCGGGCGCACCCTAACCTGGTGGCCAAATCGATTCCCTTTACGATGGAAGCGGATTCGCTCAACTGCTGTGTGTTAGGCGAAGATGTCACCCCGGAGCAACCGGAATTCGCGCTGTTTATCCGCGAGGTGGTCCGCGAGATGACGGCAAAAGCCGGGCAAAAATGTACCGCTATCCGTCGCATCATTGTTCCGCTGGCGCAGATCAATGCGGTTAGCGATGCACTGATCGCCCGCCTGCATAAAGTGACCGTCGGCGACCCGGCGCAGGAAGGCATAAAAATGGGGGCGCTGGTCAATAGCGAGCAGCGTCAGGACGTACAGGAGAGCGTGAATAAACTAATTGCCGCCGGCTGCGAAGCGCTGCTTGGCGGAGAAGCGGACCTCAGCGCGGCCGGCGCGTTCTTCCCACCGACCCTGCTGTACTGCCCGCAGCCGGATGAAACGCCGGCGGTTCACGCCATTGAAGCCTTTGGCCCGGTGGCGACGCTAATGCCGTATCGCGACCGCCAGCATGCGCTGACGCTGGCGCGCGCCGGTGGCGGTAGTCTGGCCGGTACGCTGGTCACCGCCAGCGGCGAGCTGGCCCGCGAGTTTATCCTTGGCGCCGCGCGCGCGCATGGTCGTATTCAGATCCTTAACGAAGCGTCCTCGGCAGAGTCGACCGGCCACGGCTCGCCGCTGCCGCAGCTGATACACGGCGGCCCTGGCCGCGCTGGCGGCGGAGAAGAGCTTGGCGGACTGCGCTCGGTGAAACACTATATGCAGCGTACCGCGGTCCAGGGCAGCCCAACGATGCTGGCGACCATCGGCCAGCAGTGGGTGCGAGGCGCGCAGGTTAGCGAAGACCGCATTCACCCGTTCCGTAAATACTTCGAAGAGATCCAGCCTGGCGACAGTTTACTGACCCCGCGCCGAACGCTGACCGAAGCGGATATCGTTAACTTCGCCTGCCTGAGCGGCGACCATTTTTATGCGCATATGGACAAAATCGCCGCCGCTGAGTCGATTTTCGGCGAGCGGGTGGTTCACGGCTATTTCCTGATCTCCGCCGCGGCCGGGCTGTTCGTCGATGCCGGCGTCGGGCCGGTTATCGCCAACTACGGCATGGAAAACCTGCGCTTTATTGAGCCGGTCAAACCGGGAGATACCATTCAGGTTCGCCTCACCTGTAAGCGTAAAACCGTTAAGCGTCAGCGCAGCGCCGATGAGAAAGCCACCGGCGTGGTGGAATGGGCGGTGGAGATTTTCAACCAGCACCAGCAGGCGGTGGCGCTGTATTCCATTCTGACCCTGGTGGCGCGCCAGCAAGGGGATTTCCCGGCGTGATGCGCTGAAAATCGCCCGGCGGCGCTGCGCTTGCGCGGGCCTACAGACAGTCAGACCCGGTTGGGTAGGCCGGGTAAGGCGTCAGCCGCCACCCGGCAAAAAAATCGGCGCACGTTCTCAATGCCTCTGCGGAGGCATTTTTTACGCCCGTCTGGCAAAACTGACAAACAAGCTGGCAAAAGCAAACAAACGCCCCGGCGCCGCTGGCTGGTAGCTTAAGGGTGACAAAGCCGACATTCGCAGCGGCAAGAGACAACACAACAATAAGATGAGGTCATCATGGCAAACGGCTTGAAATTTTCTCCTCGTAAAACCGCGCTGGCGCTGGCCGTGGCGGTGGTTTGCGCCTGGCAATCACCGGTCTTCGCCCACGGCAGCGAAGCCCACATGGTACCGCTGGATAAAACGCTGCAGGCGTTCGGCGCCGATGTGCAGTGGGATGACTACGCACAAATGTTTACCCTGATAAAAGACGGCGCTTACGTCAAAGTGAAGCCCGGCGCCAAAACGGCGATCGTCAACGGTAAAACCCTTGACCTGCAGGTGCCGGTGGTGATGAAGGAAGGAAAAGCCTGGGTCTCCGATACCTTTATCAACGATGTCTTCCAGTCCGGTCTCGATCAGACCTTCCAGGTGGAAAAGCGCCCGCACCCGTTAAACTCGCTCTCGGCGGCGGAAATCAGTGAAGCGGTGACCCTTGTTAAAGCCGCGCCGGAATTCCAGCCCAATACCCGCTTTACCGAAATTTCCCTGCACGAGCCGGATAAAGCGGCGGTGTGGGCCTTTGCTTTGCAGGGAACGCCCGTTGACGCCCCGCGCACCGCCGATGTGGTGATGCTGGATGGCAAACACGTGATTGAAGCCGTCGTCGATCTGCAAAACAAAAAAATCCTCTCCTGGACGCCAGTTAAAGGCGCCCACGGGATGGTACTGCTCGATGATTTTGTTAGCGTGCAGAACATTATCAATGCCAGCAGCGAATTCGCTGAGGTGCTGAAAAAGCACGGCATTACCGATCCTGGCAAAGTGGTCACCACCCCGCTCACCGTCGGCTATTTTGATGGCAAAGATGGCCTGCAACAGGATGCGCGTCTGTTGAAGGTAGTGAGTTATCTCGATACCGGCGACGGCAACTACTGGGCGCACCCGATTGAAAACCTGGTGGCGGTGGTCGACCTTGAAGCGAAGAAAATCATCAAAATTGAGGAAGGCCCGGTGATCCCGGTGCCGATGGAACCCCGTCCGTATGATGGCCGCGACCGCAACGCCCCGGCGGTGAAACCGCTAGATATTACGGAACCAGAGGGCAAAAACTACACCATTACCGGGGATACCATTCACTGGCAGAACTGGGATTTCCACCTGCGCCTTAACTCGCGCGTCGGGCCAATCCTCTCGACGGTGACCTACAACGATAACGGCAAAAAACGCCAGGTGATGTATGAAGGTTCCCTCGGTGGGATGATCGTTCCCTACGGCGACCCGGACGTCGGCTGGTATTTCAAAGCCTATCTGGACTCCGGCGATTACGGCATGGGCACCCTGACCTCGCCGATTGTCCGCGGCAAGGACGCACCGTCGAATGCGGTGCTGCTGGATGAAACCATCGCCGACTACACCGGCGCGCCGACCACCATCCCGCACGCAGTCGCCATATTCGAACGCTACGCCGGGCCGGAATATAAGCACCTGGAGATGGGCAAGCCCAACGTCAGTACCGAGCGCCGGGAGCTGGTGGTGCGCTGGATCAGCACCGTCGGCAACTACGACTATATCTTTGACTGGGTGTTCCACGACAACGGCACCATCGGTATCGACGCAGGCGCCACCGGGATTGAAGCCGTCAAAGGCGTGATGGCGAAGACCATGCACGACCCCAGCGCCAAAGAGGATACCCGCTACGGGACGCTGATCGACCATAATATTGTCGGCACCACCCACCAGCACATCTATAACTTCCGCCTCGACCTCGACGTGGACGGCGAAAACAACACCCTGGTGGCGATGGATCCTGAAGTGAAGCCCAACACCGCCGGTGGCCCGCGCACCAGTACCATGCAGGTGAATCAGTACACCATTGACAGCGAGCAGAAAGCAGCGCAGAAATTCGACCCGGGCACCATTCGCCTGCTGAGCAACACCAGCAAAGAGAACCGCATGGGCAACCCGGTCTCTTATCAGATCATCCCGTATGCCGGCGGTACGCACCCGGCGGCGACCGGCGCGAAGTTCGCCCCGGACGAGTGGATCTACCATCGCCTGAGCTTTATGGATAAACAGCTGTGGGTGACGCGCTACCACCCGACAGAGCGTTATCCGGAAGGGAAATACCCGAACCGTTCCGCCCAGGATACCGGCTTAGGGCAGTACGCAAAGGATGATGAGTCGCTGACTAACCACGACGACGTCGTGTGGATCACCACCGGCACCACTCACGTGGCGCGCGCCGAAGAGTGGCCGATCATGCCGACCGAATGGGCGCACGCCCTGCTGAAGCCGTGGAACTTCTTTGACGAAACCCCAACCCTTGGCGAGAAGAAAAAGTAATCTTAACCGGCGGTGAAATCGAGCAGGATTTTACCGCCTCTTCCCGGCTGGTCGGCGGCGGTAATTGCCTCACGCCAGTCGTTCAACGCTATGCGCTGGGCCGGCGGCTGGGTGGTCGTTGGCAAGCGCAGCCAAATCTCGTCAAACGCCGCCCGCCACGCCGCCACGCTGAGTGTCGGCAACGCCTCCCGCAGATGAAACTTGCGCACCGTCGCGCTACCGCGCGTCTGGGTCAGCGGCCGCCCGGATAACAGCCCATAGGAGATCAGGGTCGACGATGCGGGCAGCACCGACAGCAGCGTATTCGCCAGTTCGCCGCCCACCGCGTCAAACACCAGATCGCTGTGTTGGCTGACCTTCTCCATCAGCGCCCGGTCGGTATCGAGGATCGGATAGATCCCGGCCTGTTCCAGGCGCGCCCGGTGCTGCGGCGAGCGAATAATCCCGCTCACCGAGCGGGCGCCCATCGCCAGCGCCCACTGTCCCAGCAGGCTGGCGCAGGAGGACGATGCCGCGGTCAGCACAAGGTGTTTTCCGGCAACCGGCCAGCGCTTGAGCATCAGCATAGCCGTCAGCGGATTGATATACCCGCGGGTGGCCAGCAGATCGTCAACCGCTGGCGGCACCGGCACCAGCCAGGTCTCATCCAGATCGATAAACCGCTGCCAGGTGCCGCCCCCGCGAAGAGGTAGCACCCGCTGTCCCGCGGACAGCCGGCTGCCGTATGGCGCGGCGACCACCTCGCCAAGGCCTTCATAGCCGGCGACGGCCGGCAGTCGGGTGCGGTGGCGATAGGCGCCGGTCACGGGGATCAGATCTGAGGGATTCACCGGGGCATAGCGCATCCTGACCCGCACCCGTCCGCCCGCCAGCGGCGCCAGCGGCAGGCGTTTCAGGATCAGCACCGCGGCCGGCGGCCCGTAGCGATCATAAACAATGGCGTCGTTGAACATCGACAGGCTCCAGACAGCGAAAGGCGGGATCATAGCAGATCCCGCCGCCAGTGGCTCACGCCCGCGGCCAAACCTGGGGGAACAGCGGGGAATCCAGCGGGTCGCCGTCCCGCAGGGTCAGCTCGGGGAACGGTGGCGATGTCACGCCGCCGCGATCGGCAAACGCGGCGTCATCCCCCACCCAGCGGGCGGAGAAGACCCGTCGCGCCCGCGCGCCGGGGTTGCCGCGGGCGCCATGGACGGTGCGGAAATGGAAGGCCACCGCATCCCCCGGCTCCAGCGCCCAGCTGACGATATCGTATTCGTCCTCATGGGCGTCGATATCCGGCAGGGTGCTGAACCGGGTGTGCTCGTAAAGCTTAGTGCCATTGAAACGGGTAGGACTGAACTCCTCCTCCCAGCGATGCGACCCGCGAATGCAGCGCAGCGAGGTGGCCTCCGCCACCGGGTCCAGCGGGATCCAGAAGCTGACGTTCTGTCTGCCGGAGACGCAATAGTAAGGCTGGTCATGATGCCAGGGAGTCACCGTGCTGCCTCCGGCCGGTTTGACCAGCGTATGTTCATGGAAAAATTTCGCCGTTTGCGACTGCATCAGCGCCGCCGCGATCTCGGCGGCCGCTGACTGAAAGACAAATTCGCTAAACGCCGGGATCCGCGACCAGTTGCAGTAGTCCTGAAAAAAAGGCGGCGAACCATCTTTGGGGATCACCGTGCGCGCATGACCATACTCGCTGGGGCTGGCCATCAGCGCCGTGACCCCTTCGGCGAGGCGCTCGACCCAGGGGGTAAAGACGCCTTTTAATAACACCGCGCCATCCGCCTGCCAGCGGTCGATGGTCGCTTGATCGATGTGGGGAGAGTGTTGATTGTGCATCGCTTGGGTTCCTGTGTTGAGGGATCAGGTGAGCGGTTCCGCCGGTTCGGCACGCATCCACGCGCAAAGCTGTCGCAGCATCGTCATACAGCGCTCGGTCTGCGCGATGCTGATGTACTCATCGGCCTTATGGCCCTGGGCCATGCTGCCCGGTCCGCAGACCAGGGTCGCGACGCCCATCTCATCGAACAGCCCTCCTTCGGTGCCGAACGCCACGGTGGAGAAGCGATCGCTGCCGCACCACTGCGCCAGCCAGCGGGCGAAGTCGGACTGCGGATCGCTGAGCAGCGGCGGATAGTGGCTTAACAGCTGGAACTGGATGTCGCTCCCACTGGCTACCCGGCGCATCTCCGGCAGCAACTGGCGACGGGCGTAGGCCGCCAGCGCCTCGGTGACCGCTTCGGGACGCATCCCCGGCAGGTAGCGGATCTCAAAATCAAAGCGGCAGGACTGCGGAACGATGTTCAGCGCGGCCCCACCCTGAATGGTGCCCACCTGCAGCGTGCTGAAAGGCGGCGAAAAGCGGCTGTCCTGCTGCCGGGCCAGACGCACGCCCAGCCGATCCAGGTGGTTGATCAGTCTGGCCGCGTAGCGGATGGCGTTCACTCCTTGCGGGGCATAGGCCGAATGGCAGGCCTGCCCCTCGATGCAGCAGCGCATGGCCAGTTTGCCTTTATGACCGAACACCGGCTGCATCTCCGTCGGCTCGCCGATGAGGCACAGCGCCGGTTTCTCCGGCGAGGCCTGCAGAAAATCCACCAGGCTGCGCACACCGAGACAGCCGACCTCTTCGTCATAGGAGAAGGCCAGATGCAGTGGCATGCGCAGCGGCGCCGCCAGAAAGTCATCCACTGCCGCCAGCACGCAGGCGAGAAACCCCTTCATATCGGCGCTGCCGCGGCCATAGTAGCGGCCATCGCGCTCGGTGAGGCTGAAAGGCGGAACGCTCCAGGCCTGGCCGTCCACCGGGACCACGTCGGTATGGCCCGAGAGCATCACCCCGCCGCCGCCGGACGGCCCCAGCCGGGCGTAGAGATTGGCCTTGCCGCCCGACGGGTCATAAAAGCGGCGGGACGCCACGCCGCGGGCAGCGAGAAAATCGGCGATCCAGTCGATCATCGCCAGGTTCGAATGGCGGCTGGTGGTGTCAAAGGCCAGCAGCGCGGCCAGGATCGCCCCCGGCGTGTTATTCATCGCCGGGGACGCCATAGGCGGGCGCATCGCGCGGGTCGAGCGCCCGGGTAATGTAGGCGTCCATTTGCGGCTCCCAGGCCAGCCACAGTTGCTCAAGGGCCGCCAGCGGATCCGTCTCCGCCCAGTCAATGCGCAGATCGACCACCGGCCACGGGTAATCGTCCACCACCTTCACCGCCGCCGAGTGGACCGGGCCGGCCTCGCCCCCGGCGGCAATCCCCGCGCGCAGCCCGGCCAGCAGCCGGCTGGCCAGTTCACCGCTCGCCGTCTCGAAGGCGGCCACCATCGCGGCGATCACCCCGTGACTGGCCAGCATGTTGCCCGCCGCCACGCAGTTATCCCCCGCCTGGGTGCCGCCGATGCCGAGGGTATATTCCCCGCTGAACACCGCCACTTCACCGTTGGCGTCAATCGCCGCGACCTGGCGATATTCGCGGAAGCGATCCTCCGCCAGGGCCAGGTTCAGAGCCTGCTCAACGGAGGCCCCCGCCTCAAGGGCGCCAAGAATATGCGGCCCCAGCGACGGTAACGTGATGTTCTGACTGGCGACCGCGCCGACGCCGGGCAATAGCCACGGACAGCGCGATCCCACGGCCATGCTCGACGAACTAATGGCAATGCCCATCTGACCTGATTCCGGACAACGGGCGCTAATAGAGAGAGTCATTCTGCTGCCTCCCCCTGCCAGTCGTCGGGGATCACCGCCGTAACGTCAATCTCCATCAGCCACTGCGGCTGCGCGAGGGCCGACACCACCACCCCGGTGGAGATGGGAAAGACGCCTTTTAACCATTTGCCCACCTCCTGATAGACCGGCTCGCGATAACGAGGATCGATCAGATAAGTGGTGGTCTTGACGATATGCGTGAGGTCGCTGCCGGCCTCTTTCAGCAACTGCGCGACATTCTTCATCGCCTGCTCCGCCTGCGCTCGCGGGTCGCCGAGGCCAATCAGATTACCGGCGAAGTCGGTGCCAACCTGGCCGCGAACGTAGACGGTATTGCCGGCCCGCACCGCCTGGCACAGATCGTTGTTCAGCGTCTGGTTCGGGTAGGTCTCTTTGGTGTTAAACATGCGAATACGGGTATGAGTTGGCATCAAAGCACTCCTTAAGGAAAACGGTTAACAGGACGGCTGGTAACGCTGGTACTGGCGCTGAATGGCGATCTGGTCGGCAATATATTTGGCATCGTGCCAGACGCCCCAGATAAAGGTGGACCCGCGCCGCGAGAGCCACGGCAGGCCGAGGAAATAGACGCCCGGCTCCGTCGACACGCCGCGATGATGCTGTGGCCGCTGTGCGTCATCGAAAGCGTTGACCTTCAGCCAGCGATAGTCGGTGGTGTAGCCCGTCGCCCAGATGATGGTGCCGATCCCGGCCTCGGCCAGATTGAGACTGAGCAGCGGGTCGGTAACGCAGGCCGGATCGGGCAGAAATTCGCGGGCAGAGGGCTCTTCGGGCAGGTCCATGCCGTTGCGGGCCACCCACGCGTCCGCGGCGTCGAGCAGCGCAAGGTAGGAGGCATCGCCGCGGCGGATATTCTCCGCCAGGTCGTGGTGAAACAGTGCTTTGTCACCGTCAAAGCCACGGGTCTGCCCCACTAACGTGACCCCCTGATGCGCCAGCTGGCGAAAATCGACGGTATGGCCGCCGCGCGCGCCGCTCACCGCGATAGTGACATGCTCTTTACCCGGCGCATTGGCCGCGGCATCCCACATTCCCAGCACCCCGAGCCACCAGCAAAAATCGCGCTGACGATAGCGACGCGGCGGGCGGTCGTGCGCTCCCACCGACAGCCACACCGCGCGTCCGGCTCGCTGTAGCTCATCGGCAATCTGCACGCCGGAGGAACCTGCGCCAATCACCAGCACACCGCCCTCCGGTAGCTGCTGCGGGTTAAAATAGTGCGCGGAGTGGAGCTGCTGAATAGCCTGACTCTGCGGGGCGATGGCCGGGATCACTGGCCGCTGAAACGGCCCGGTGGCCGCCACGATCCGCTGCGCTTCAATCACCCCCTGCGAGGTGTCGACACGAAAGCCCGGCCGTCCGACGAGGCGTTCGGCGCTGAAAACCTCCACCCCGGTATGGATCGGCGCATTGAAGCTGCGGGCATAGGCGGCAAAATAGTCTGCCACCTGCTCTTTGCCGACAAAGCTGTCTGCCGGGCAGTCCGGGAACACCATGCCCGGGAACCGATCGTGCCAGGCCGGGCCGTTGGCGACCAGCGAATCCCAGCGTCCGCTGCGCCAGGCCTGGGCAATACCCTGCTTTTCCAGCACCAGGTGGGGGATATCCAGCCGGGTCAGATGCTCGCTCATGGCGACGCCCGCCTGCCCCGCGCCCACCACCAGGGTATCGATCTCGGTAATCTGTTCAGTCATTTCGCTATCCTTCAAGCACAGTTGCCGACGACGTCGCCGGAATTGACGGCTTTCAGGTTATTTAACTGTGACGAATTGGTAAAATATTATAAAACGATCGACTGAATAGAATTTTACGAGGCTGAGTGACGACAAAAAATAATGCCTGCCGGATCGACAGGCGTTATTTCAGGCGTGAGTTGGGGTTAATTCGATGCTGCGACAATAATCCATAAACAGTTGCGTCGGCCGCGTGGGCTCATTATTCGCGAGATGCGCCATAATTAAGGTCGAGGCGGGCATCTCGTCGGCAATATCCCGCTGCACCACTCTTTCGCCATCGTAGGTCATATCGCAGCAGGGCCGGGTGACCAGCACCGAAAAACCCAACCCCTGACCCACCATACAGCGCACCATTTCAATGGAGGGGGAACTGTAAGCCACTTCCGGGTGATAACCCTTTTCCTTAAAGATGGAGATAAAATAATTTTTACTGGGGACCGCATCGAGGAGGATCATCGGCTCGCGGCTCAGCTCCTGCAGCGTCACCTGCGCCTTCTGCGCCAGCGGATGCGCGGCGGGCAGCAGCGCGTAGGGTTTATGCGGGGCATTGAGCCGCTCTTTATTGATCGAATGGCCGAGCTCCAGATCGTAAACCAGCGCCAGGTCGAAGCGGCCGCGGTGCAGGCCATGCATCAGCTCATGCTGTTCGCCGTCGTACAGATGCAGGGTGATTTCCGGATAGCATTTCTTAAACCCGGCCACCAGCTTCGGCATATACAGCGGAGCCACCGATTCAAAGCAACCGATGGAGATCATGCCAGAAACCAGCTCTTTATCCGCTCGCGAATTCTGTTCGAACTCCCAGGACAGGCGCAGCAGTTCTTTCGCTTTATCGTAGATCCGCCGACCGCTGGAGGTGAGCGAAACGCCCTGCGCATGGTGGCGAATAAACAGCTGCTGGTCGAAGGTGCTCTCCAGATTCTTGATGGCAATCGAAATCGACGGCTGCGCAATGTGCAGCTGGCGGGAGGCCTCGGCGATACTCTCCGTCTCCACCACGGTGACGAAATATTTGAGCTGCTTCAGGGTAAATCGGTTCATAGCATCACCATTGATAAAATATGGTCCGGCGCACACGGGGAATAGTTTTCCTCTAAGTCCCAAGCAATCCGCGTGCCACCCGCGGAAAAGAGCGGCGCGTTGCCCGACAAGGGGCGACAATATTTATTATTGCTCTACGCCCGCCTGGTTTATTTCCGCCGTTGCACCATCATGCGCCACGCTGCACGCCAGACAGGCAGCGTCTGCCCCAGTTTCGCGCAAAATAACCTTCTTCCACAAAATAGCGTTATTGAATTACTGTCATTGTTTTTAAATTGTTTACACAAAGTATCTCAGCAATCACTTTAAATTCCATATCGTTAATATCGCTGTATAGTTTTTTTAAACTTAAAGGCCAAAAATTTACTAATTGCCTCTGAAAGCATCCTGCCAGCATAGTGTATTCGCACGATGAATACCGGTGGCGCTCCATTACGGCACAGCCGAGCCACTTTCATTTTTGATAATTATGACGAGTGAAATAGCCCATGACGTTTAACTGGAACTACATGTTAAGCCTGCTCAGCGATGCCGATTTTTGGTGGGCCACCTGGACCGTCATTAAATTAAGTCTGCTGACCTGGGGCTGCAGTATTGTGCTCGGATTTATTCTGGCGCTGGCCAAACAGTCGCCGCGCGGCTGGTTATCCACCCCAGCCCGGCTGTATATCTGGTTATTTCGCAGTATGCCGCTGCTGGTCCTGCTGATTTTTGTCTACAACATGCCGCAGGCGCTGCCCTCCTTCGCCCCGGTGCTGAACGATCCCTTCTGGGCAGGCCTGCTGGCGATGGTCCTCAGCGAAGCGGCTTATATCGCCGAGATCCACCGCGGCGGGTTGCTCTCTATCCCTCGCGGGCAGAGCGAAGCCGCGCGGGCCCTGGGGTTGCGCTACGCTGGGATCCAGTGGCGGGTGATCATCCCCCAGGCGCTGCGCGTCGCCCTGCCGGCGCTGGCCAATGAATATATCGCCATCGTGAAGCTCAGTTCGCTGGTGTCGGTGATCTCCCTGACCGAAATATTGATGGTCGGCCAGCAGCTCTACTCGCAGAACTTTCTGGTCATGGAGACGATGACGGCCGTGGCGTTTTATTACATCTTTATCGTCACGGTGTTCGATTTTCTGCTGAAACGGCTGGAGAACTACCTTGACGTGACCCAGCGCAATACCGCTCGTCCGGTAGATGCCGAGATGCAGCGGCTGGCCAGCGCCCGCCGCCCGGCGATGGCGCGCAGCGTCGCCCAGAGTCATGAGCCGGCGCTGCAGGCCTCTAAGCTGCATAAGGCCTACAACAACGTCGAAGTGCTGGGGGCGGTGAGCCTGCAGATCCAGCCCGGCGAGGTGGTCTCGGTCATCGGTCCGTCAGGCTCGGGGAAAACCACCCTCATTCGCCTGCTGAACGGTCTTGAGCAGATCGATAACGGCGAAATTCAGATTAACGGCCAACCCTTTATTCACCTGGACCGTCAGGGGCAGCAGAAGCCGCGCTTTATGGAGAATGCCGAACATCGCCTGAACATCGGCATGGTGTTCCAGAGCTTTAACCTGTTCCCGCATCTGACCGTGTTCGGCAATCTGCTGCTGGCCCCGCGCTATCACCATCTGGCAAGTGACGCGGAACTGCGCCAGCACGCCTGCGAACTACTGCACAAAGTGGGCATGCTGGAGCACGCCTGGAAGTATCCGCACCAGCTCTCCGGCGGACAGCAGCAGCGGGTGGCGATCGCCCGCGCCCTGATGATGCGTCCGCAGATCATGCTGTTCGATGAGCCCACCTCGGCGCTGGATCCGGAAAAAGTGAATGAAGTGCTGCAGGTTATCGAATCCCTGGCCCACGAAGGCATCACCATGGTCATCGTCACCCACGAGATGAACTTCGCCTTCAAAGTGTCCGACCGGATCGTGTTTATGGAGAAAGGCCGGGTGGTGTGCGATGACACGCCGCAGGCGATGCGTAGCGGGCAACACCCGCGGGTCGAGGCCTTTCTCAAAGATGTTTCTCTGGCTTAACTATCGGAACGTGAAGAGGAAAAACTATGATTGCGCAGTGGCAAATTGATCAGTTTCATCAGCAGGGTTTTCTGGTGGTCGAAGAGGTGCTTTCCAGCGCCGACATCGCCGCCCTGCAGAGCGATTTCGACGGCTGGGTCGAGGAGAGCCGCGGTCACGCGACGGTGTGGGGAGAAACCCTCGACGGGCGGCCGCGCTTCGATATCGAGCGCGATCATGCTCCTGACCATCCGTCGCTGCGCCGGGTCGCCTCCCCGACGGAGATCTCCGAGGCCTATCGCCACACTGCGCTGAATTCGCGGATGGCGACCATCGCCGCGCAGCTGATCGGCGGCAGCGGCACCCGCTTTCATCACAGCAAAATTAACTCCAAGCTGCCGCACACCGCCACCGAGGTGAAATGGCATCAGGATTTCCTTTTCACCCCGCACAGCAATGACGACATCATCACCGCCCTGCTGATGGTCAGCGAGGTGACGCCAGAGAATGGCCCGCTCAACGTGGTGCCGGGCAGTCATCAGGGGCCGCTGTGGTCCCACTGGCAGGAGGGGCGCTTCACGGGGGCGGTGGATGATGAGGTGGTGGCGACGCACTGCCAGCAGCCGCAGGCCTGTTTTGGCCCGGCGGGCTCAGTCTGCTTTATGCATACCCGCCTGCTGCACGCCTCCAGCCCCAACGAGACCGCCCTGCCGCGCACCCTGTTCATCAGCGTCTACGCCGCGGAGGATGCGCTACCCTACGGCGAAAACCCGCTGCCGAGCCGCCATGCCGGCCAACTGGTCGCGGGAGAAGAGAGCGGTCTGGTGCGCAGCACCAATAACCAGCTTCGTCTGCCGCAGAAGCCGCGCGGCGCTTCGTTTTTTGTTCAGCAGGCCGGCGCCGATCGCGCCAGCATGTAATTTGCCCACACTCCGGAGGTTTTATGACACGCATTTTCGCACCACGCCCGCTGACCCTGCTGCTCTGCGCAGCGGCTGCTCTGACATCCTTTAGCGCACTGGCCTTTCAGCAAAGCGGTAAGATCACCGCCGGTTCGGACATGACCTTTTTTCCTTACGAGTACATGGAAAACAATAAGCCAGCCGGTTTTGACATCGAGCTGCTCGATGGTCTGGCGAAGACTATGGGCCGTGAAGCAGTGAATATCGATACCCGCTTCCCCAACCTGATCCCCGGGCTGCAGGGCGGGCGCTTCGATATCACCAACTCGTCGATGTACATTACCGCCGAACGCCTGAAGGTGATCGATATGGTGCCGTACCTGAAAAGTGGGGAAGCGATCCTCGCCCGCAAAGGCGGCGACTACCAGCCTAAGACCCCGGAGGACTTCTGCGGGCATAAAATCGGCTCGATGGGCGCCACCTCGTGGCTGGCGCAATTGCAGAAGCTTTCCGCCGACTACTGCGTGAAGAAGGGGTTGAAGCCGATTGCGCTGAGCGTTTATACCACCGACCCGCAGACCACCCAGGCGCTGTTGTCGCACGCGGTGGATGCGCAGATCACCGACGCCGCCGTGGCGCGCGGGGTGGTGGAAAAACTGGGTGACCGGGTGGTTATCTCCTCTGACACGCTGATCTATCCGGTGCTGAACGGCTTTGGCGTTAAAAAAGGCAATACTGAGGTGAAAACCGCCCTCGAAGAGGCGCTGAAAAAATACAGCGCGACGCCGGAATATGCCGCCCTGCTGAAGAAATATCACTTCCAGGCGCCGACGGCGGACGATCTGCAGACCCTGATGCCGAAAGCGGAGTAATGCCCATGCGCGATTCCGATGAAGAGCAGATCCGCATCGACCTGGCGGCCACCTTTCGCATCATTGCCCATCTTGGCATGCATGAGGCGGTGGCCAACCATTTCAGCGCCGCGCTCTCCGCCGACGGGAAAACGTTTTTACTCAACCCGAAGTGGAAACACTTTTCGCGCATCCGCGCCAGCGATCTGCTGGTGCTGAACGCCGATGATGAACGTTGCGCCGCGCGCCCTGACGTCGATGCCACCGCGTGGGCCATTCACGGGCAGATCCATCAGCGGCTCCCTGACGTAAGGGTGGTGCTGCATTTGCACCCGGTGTACACCACCAGCGTCGCCTGTCTGGCGACGCCGCAGATCCTGCCCATCGACCAGAACACGGCCCGCTATTTTAACCGGGTCGCCGTCGATACGCTGTATGGCGGGATGGCGGACACCGCGGCAGAAGGCGCCCGGCTGGCGGGCCTGCTGGCGGACAAACGCCGCCTGCTGATGGGCAATCACGGGGTGCTGGTGACCGCCCCGACCATCGGCGAAGCGTTCGATGATATCTGGACCCTGGAGCGCGCCTGTCAGATCCTGATCACCGCCTGGTCCACCGGCCAGCCGCTGAAGGTACTGTCAGACGCGGTAGCGGAAAAAACGGCCCAGGACTGGGAGAAGATCGCCGATTTCTCGCGTCAGCATTTTGCCGAAATGAAGCAGTTAATGATCGACCTCGATCCCTCCCTGGTGGACTAACCCCGCGCCTGCCCGGGTCAGCCCGGGCCGTCGCTGGCTGCCGCCAGCAGCGGCACGATGATATCGCTGAGCGGTGTCGGAATGCCGTGCTGACGCCCGCGACGCTGCACCACGCCGTTACGAATATCCCACTCCAGCGGTCGGCCATGCAGGCGATCGATCAGAATAGAGGTGCTTAAGTCGGCAGGCGCCCGGTGAAAGCCGGCGATAATCTCCTCCGGCACGCTGTCGCCCAGGGCGGCCCCTTCCGCCCGCGCCACCTGCAGACATTCGCGCAAATAAGCCAGTCCGAGGGCAGTGATGTCCTCCCGGGCAAACATCCCGGCGCGTCGTCCGGTCAGCACCATCAGTCCGGCGACGGCGTTCTGCAACAGTTTACGCCAGGCCACGGTGGTAAAATCCGCCGCCAGGTCCACCGCGCAGCGGGTCCCCGCCAGCGCCTGCTGTACCCGCTCTGCCCCCGGCAGATCCGGGAGGGTCAGGCGCGGCGTGGCGCGCAGCCAGACAGAGGCATCGGCATCGCGCTGCGCCGGAAACCAGACCACCGAGGGCAACACCGTCGCGCCGCCGGTCAGGGGGGCAAACTGCTGGCGCTGCTCAACGCCGTTTTGCAGCACGCACACCACGGTGTCCGCGGAACACAGAGCCGTCAGCCAGGGGGCGATGGCCTCCGTCTGTGTGGTTTTCACCGCGACAAACACCAGGTCGAAGGGGGCGGCTATCGCCGTTGGGTCGGTATGCACCGGGCCGGGCACCACGATCTCGCCCTCGTCAGTGCGCAGCACCAGCGCCGAATGGGCGGTACGGCCGCAGACCACCGGCGCCCTCCCCACCGCAAACAGGGCGGCGGCGATAGTCGTGCCGATGGCGCCGGGACCAATAAGTGCAACCTTAGGAAATGCTGTCATGCCGAAGACCTCCTGATGATTCACCGCCCTGGTTGGGCAAAGATTGCCCTCCACAGTAGCGAGAAAGACCGGAGGTCGGCAAGCGGCGCGTCGGGAAAAGCCATTCGCTTTCCCCGACAGCGGTCTAGTAACGCACGCAAACGGATTTGGTTTCGCACCAGCCGTCGAGCCAGTCAGGGCCGAAATCGCGGCCGGTACCAGACTGCTTCATGCCGCCGAAAGGCAGGTTGGCGTCAATCAGGGTATGGCTGTTGACCCATACCGTTCCCGCCTGCAGACGGTCGGTGTAGTTCAGGGCCTGGGTCAGATCGCGGGTCCAGACGCTGGCGGTCAGGCCAAAATCGCTGTCGTTGGCCAGGCGCAGCGCCTCCTCGCCGTCGGCTACCCGCACCAGGTTCACCACCGGGCCAAATACCTCCTCACGGGTGAGGCGCAGCCCGGCGTCGGGGTTAACCACCAGCGTCGGCGGAATATAGTACCCCCCCGCATCCGGTCCGGCGCTGCCGCTGATGAGCTCTGCCTTCTGCTGGCGAGCCTCTTCGAGGTAGGCCGCCACCTTGTCGCAGTGGGCCCGGGAGACCACCGGGTTGATCTGCGCCGTCTCCTGCATCCCCGGCCCCACCTGCAGCGATTTTACCGCCTGCTCGAAACCGCTGACCAGGGTGTCAAACAGCGGCGCTTCGATGTAGATCCGCGAGCTGGCGGCGCAGACCTGTCCCTGATTGAGGAAGCTACCGGTCATCAGCCCCTCAATAACCCACTGGGGATCGGCATCTTTGAGCACAATCGCCGGGTTCTTGCCGCCCAGCTCCAGCGTCACGTGAGTCAGGCGGTCGGCGGCCACGCGGGCGATCTGTTTCCCGGTCGCCGTTGAGCCGGTAAAGCTGACCTTCGCTACCTGCGGATGGGCGGTCAGCGCCGCGCCACAGCCGGCACCGCTGCCGGTGACCACGTTGAACACCCCGTCAGGAATGCCCGCCTGGGTCGCCAGCTCCGCCACCCGCAGCAGGGTCAGCGGGGTGGTTTCAGAGGGTTTGATGACGATCGAACAGCCCGCCGCCAGCGCCGGCATGACCTTCCACATGCCGATCATCAGCGGGAAATTCCACGGGACGATGCCCGCCACCACCCCGACCGGCTCTTTTTTGGTCCACGCCTGGTAACGCGCCCCTTGCGGGAACGGGATCGACACGTCCAGCGTCCGGCCGCTGATCTTGGTGGTCAGCCCCGCGGTGTAGCGCATCCAGTTCAGGGTGCAGCCGACCTCAAAGGCGCGAGAGATCGCAATGGATTTGCCCTGCTCGAGGGTTTCCAGTTGCGCCAGCTCTTCGCCGTGCTGCTCCACCAGATCGGCAAAACGCAGCAGGATGCGTTCACGGTCGGCCGGGGTGCGCCCGGCCCAGCGGCGATCGACAAAAGCGCGCCAGGCGGACATCACCGCCCGGTCAACATCCGCCGGGCTGGCATCGGCGGTGGTGGCAATCGCCTGCCCGGTGGCCGGATCCCAGACGGTTAACCGGTTTTCGCTCTGCGCGGCGCAGGGGGCGCCGTCGATATACAGGCCATGCTGACGGTCTAAAAACTGCTGGACGCTGGCAAGCAGCGCTATCTGAGAGGTGGACATACCCTTTCCTTATTCTTCGCGGATAGTGCTTTCAGTCTATGTCCGGTTGGCGGCTGGCGCTTTTTTCTCTGTGACATTCGTTTGCGCCGCTGTGACAGTCGCCGCAAATCCGCGGCTTGCCCTGGCAGAAATGTGCCGCAGGTAATAGTTCTTTCATATACCCGCCATCGCGGCCTTGCCTGAGGCGGCATAAATGCAACAATGCGGAAACATTGTTATTACAGGAGAAGGGCGAATGATGACCACGGCAGAGGGGGGGCTGGCGTACCAGCGCTGGCTGGCGACGATCAATCAGGTCTGCGGCCATTTCGCCGCCCGGCCGCTGGAGGGGCGCTTCCACGGCGAGATTGACGCCCGCTACGCCGGTAACCTCAAGGTCAGCACGGTCACCGCCGCCGGCGTTAATCTCTACCGCACACGCAATGAGATAAAACGCGATAACGACGCCTGGTTCTATACCGTGTTTCAGCTTGCCGGCGAAGCCATCATCGAACAGGACGATCGCCAGGTGACGCTGGCGGCGGGCGATATCACGTTAATCGACGCCGCCCGCCCCTGCTCGATTGTCTGGCAGCAGACCTCGCGTCAGGCCTCCCTGCTGCTGCCGCGCCAGCGGGTGGCGCCCACAGGCGACATCGCCACCGCCTGCCGGCTGGACAAATCCCTACCAATGGTGCAGCTCAGCCAGCGACTGTTGCTGGAAAGCATGGGCGGCACGACACTCTCCGCCAGCGAGAGTGAAGCGGCGCTGGAGGCGATCGCCTGCCTGTTACGCCCGGTGCTGCATCAGCGCGAGCCTACCCCTTCCCGGCGGGAAAAGCAGTTTCAGAAGATTATTGCGTTAATCGATGCGTCCATTCAGTCGGAGCATTTGCGCCCGGAGTGGCTGGCCAGCGAGACGGGGATGTCGGTACGCAGCCTGTACCGGTTGTTTGCCGACAAAGGGCTGGTGGTGGCGCAGTATATTAAGAACCGGCGGTTGGACCTGTGCGCCCGGGCGTTACAGAACGTCCATGACGACGAAAAGCTGGCTGGGATCGGCTACCGCTGGGGCTTCAGCGACCACAGCCATTTCTCTACCGCCTTTAAGCAGCGCTTTGGCGTCTCGCCGGGCGAATACCGCAAGCGCTGCCGCTGATCATTTACGCCGCCACTGGCCGTTCAGCCCCTGGACGTACTCCCCGGGCTGAGCGCGGGCCACCAGCTTCTGCCCGGCCATTTTCGCCACTTCATCTACCGGCAGATTGTTGTCATCCGCCAGCTGCTGATAGCTTTCGCTGCGCGCGGCATTGATCTGCTTCACCAGCGCTAAGGTCTCTTTATCCTGGCGCAGCGGCGCCAGATAGCCGTTCAGCGTTTCCCCCACCCGCCCCTGCTGCCGCGCTTCGCTCAGGGTCAACGCCAGCGCGGGCGCGCTGAGTAAGGTCAGCGCCAGCGCTGCGCTTAACAGTCGTTTTCTCATCGTCGCCTCAGAACAAATCACTGCGGGATTTCAGCAGGTTTTCCACATCCTTATCGACCTTGATGTGGATCTCATGCTCAATTTTGACATTCATGTTAATAGTGATGGGCTCTTTCGAGGCCGCAATTTCGATACGCGGCGTACAGCCGGCGAGCAGCATCGGCGCCACCATGGCCAGTAGCAACTTATTCATTTAGGTTCCTTACATGTCTTACCGTCCGTCCAGTGCCGCACGGGCAGCATGGCATTCTGTTCGAGCCACGCCTGTAAATTGTCGCCGAAGCGTAAACTGCGCCACAGGTCGAAAATATTCTCTTCATGAGCGTAGTTTAAATGCACGGTACTGCTTTTCCCTTCCACCCGGCTGGTGCCGTTGATGGTGGCCTTAAGCGTCAACACGCCCAGATTGTCGAGGTTAATCCGCGTCCACGAGCGGGAGATCTCCATATAGCGCAGCCAGTTAATCGCCGCCCCGGCGGAGACATTGTCCGCCACCAGCGCATCGGCAGTGTCTTTATCCAGCCGCAGGGTCATCGGCCCGTCATTACGCAGCCAGCCGTCGTGGATGATCCATTGGTTGTTTTCCAGCCACAGCGGCAGCGCGCCGCTCACCGCGCCGGACATGGCGAACTGCTTCACCTTGACGGCGCTGGTGAGTTCGCTGCTGGAGATATGTTGCAGACGGATCAGCGCCGGGTCGCGCTGCGGTATGCGCAGCTGCAGCAGGGTCAGTTTTCCGCCTAACAGATCGACGCTGACGTCGCTGAGCTGCAGCGGATTGGCCTCACTCCACGGCCAGGTGCCCTGCAGGTCCGCCGTCAGATTGCGCGCGGTAACCTGGTTGACGATTTCGCCAATACGCAGGGAGACCGGACGGCGGGTGCCCAGTTGCCATTGGCCATCGCTGAAACGGAATGGCAGCACGAAGTCGACGCCGTTAATCTGGTTATCCGGCATCCAGGCGCTGCCTCCCTTCAGCACGCCGTGGCCGCCCGCCTCAAATCCCTGCCCGGCTGCCGCCGAAAAGGCCACCTGCGCATAGAGACTCCCTTCCCGCAGGTTCATCTTCCAGTCTGGTGGCACCAGCGGCTGGAACACCGTCAGCGACTGTTTTGGCCACCACGCCTGGCCGCGCAGCCGTTCGCCGTCCCAACGCCCGGTCAGCCGCACCGGGCCAATGGTATCGGCGTGCAGGGAGCCGGTGAACTGGAACCACGTCGGATCCCGGCCGTCGAGGGCAAATTTCAGCGTTGACGCCGGGAGATAGCTGCCGCCGGAGAAGGTGGTTTTTGCCGCGTCCAGCGACAGCGCGCCGGTCAGCCGCGGGTGCTGGGCATCACGCAGCCAGCGGATCGGCTGCTCGAGCGTCAGACGCGGCGTACTGACCCGCATCGTGCCGTACTCGAGCTTATCGAAGCCGGTGGAGAGGCTGCTCAGGGTAATGGCATTGTCGCGCCACTCCCCGCTGCCCTTCACATCCCAACGCGCCTGCATCGGGGTGAAGTGTCCCTCACCCCAGTAGCGCCATTGCCAGCGGCCGCTGTCAGGCAGAAAATCGCTCGCCTGACCGTCCAGATGCAGCGTAAAGTCGCCCATCTGCTGCTCATGGGCGCGGAGGATCGCCTGCAGGCGGCCATCGACGCCCTGCTGGGTCACTTTCACCCCAGCCAGCGGCCAGCGAATTTCATCAATATTCAGCGCATCGATCACCCGTCCTCGCGAACGCAGCAGCGCCCCGGGATGAAACGCCAGCTGCGGGCTGACCAACGACCCGCTGAGCTGGGCCGGCAGCGCCGCGTAGAAGATCATCTCACCCAGCTTGGCCTCGCCGGTGAGCCGCAGCGGCATGTCGCTGTTATCCATGCTTAGCTTGCCCGGACCGATATTCAGCACTGCGTTGCCTTTGCCAGCATGCCCCTCGGTGAGGACATTTAAGCGACCGCTGACGGTCATCTGCTCGGTCCCCTGCTGCCAGTTGCCCACCGACAGTGCGACACGCCCGCTGAGCGGATAGTTCTGGTAGCGGGTGCGCCAGCGGCCGTCGCTGATGGTGATCCGCTCCGGAGTGATCTCCCACGGTAAGTCCAGGATCGGTTCTACCTCGCCGCGCGGCGTCACCAGCAGCTGGCCGCGATTGTGCTGCCACTCGAGCTCGGCATCGATCCATTCCGCGGTCTGTGGAAATTCAAAGGTGCCCTGCATCTGGCCGTCGACCGGCAGGCCATCCGGCACCAGCGGCAGATGGAAGGTCCCCACCAGCTTCACCGGCGGCTGATCGTCAGTCAGCCGGGCGCTGAACTGGCTGACGGTGAGGGCCTGGCCGCGCAGGCGCGCCTGCAGACTCAGTTCCTTACCGGCAAAGCCGATGTCCTGCTGCGCTGGCGTCAACGACATCACCAGCCGCCCCTGCCATTTCTCCCACGGCGACAGCCGCAGGTTATCAATCGTTAACCAGCTGTAGGGCAACATCGATTGCCATTCGGCGAGGGTGCGCGGCGATCCCGGCGTGGGCTCGCTGGCCGGCAATTTGCTCAGACAAGCGCTGTTGATGTCCAGCTGGCCAATATGCAGCCGCCAGCGGCTGGGACGCGAGAGGCGGGTATCGGTCACCCGGGCGAGTTCACAGTCACCCACCAGATAGCGCAGGTCGGGGATCAGCAGAGCGGACCGCGTCAGACGCGGGCTCTCCTGCAGCGAGATACGAGTGCCCACGGGCAGCCAAATGCCCGCCAGCGTCGGCACCCAGTGGGTCAGCGTCAACAGCAGCGTTAGCGGCAATAACACCAGCACTAACACCAGCGCGATGGCGGCTTTATATTTACCCTTCATGGGCAGTTAATATCCTGATTCAACATAAGTAAAAGCCGAATGGCGTCTATTGTGACACGTTCGACCAGTGAGTGAAAGTTTGCGGCCTGTTAAAGCATAGTTGCCAGCGGGTATCGCGGCGCGGCGATCGGCCGTCATCATTTAGCTTTTGTTTAAGCAACGCCTGCCACACTCCAGCCAGACAGAATGGCTTGCGGGAGAGACGGTGTCGTTCATTATTTCGCTCATTGAGAGCGCACAGGGCCACTATCCATGGGTGTTGCTGATTGTTTTCCTGCTCACCTTCACTAAATCCTGCGCGCTGGTGTCGCTGGCGATCCCGGGCACCTCCGGTCTGCTGCTGTTGGGGACATTCGCTTCCGCCAGCCTCGGTCATTTCCTGTTAATGTGGTCCAGCGCCAGCCTCGGCGCCATCGGCGGATTCTGGCTCTCGTGGTGGTTAGGCGTTCGCTATCGTCACCGCCTCACACAGTTACGCTGGCTGACCGCCGAGCGGCTGGCCCGCAGCCGACTCTTTTTTCAGCGCCGCGGGCTGTGGGCGGTCTTTTTCAGTCGCTTCCTCTCTCCCCTGCGCGCCACCCTGCCCCTGGTCAGCGGCGCCAGCGGCCTGCCGCTGTGGCCATTTCAGTGGGCTAACGTTACCTCTGGATTACTGTGGCCGCTCCTGCTGCTCTCCCCCGGCGCTTTTAGCCTCAGTTTGTGGTGAAAAAACTTTGTCTTTCAAAGAGATTCCGCAAATCCGCGATATGCTCTAGAATTAGCATAAGCACCTGCTATTTAAACTATTTTTTAATAATTGTACGATTATTTTAAATATGCTACCGTGACGTTATAATCACTGGAGAAAAGTCTTATGAAAATCGCGGTTTACAGTACGAAGCAGTACGATAAAAAGTACCTGCAGCACGTGAATGATACCTACGGCTTTGAACTGGAATTCTTCGACTTCCTGCTGACAGCGAAGACCGCCAAAACCGCCAACGGTTGCGAAGCGGTGTGTATCTTCGTCAATGACGATGGCAGCCGCCCGGTGCTGGAAGAGCTGAAAGCCCACGGCGTGAAGTATATCGCCCTGCGCTGCGCCGGGTTTAACAACGTCGACCTCGAGGCGGCGAAAGAGCTTGGCCTGCGCGTGGTCCGCGTCCCGGCGTACTCTCCGGAAGCCGTCGCTGAGCATGCGATCGGCATGATGATGTCGCTCAACCGCCGCATCCACCGCGCCTACCAGCGTACCCGTGATGCCAACTTCTCTCTCGAAGGCCTCACCGGTTTCACCATGTACGGCAAAACCGCCGGGGTGATCGGCACCGGCAAAATTGGCGTGGCGATGCTGCGGATCCTCAAAGGTTTCGGTATGCGTCTGCTGGCGTTCGACCCGTACCCAAGCGCCGCCGCGCTGGAGCTGGGGGTGGAATATGTCGACCTCGCCACGCTGTACAAGGAATCGGACGTGATCTCCCTGCACTGCCCGCTGACCGACGAAAACTACCACCTGCTCAATCGCGAGGCGTTTAACCAGATGAAGGACGGGGTGATGGTGATTAACACCAGCCGCGGCGCGCTGATCGACTCTCAGGCGGCCATCGACGCCCTGAAGCACCAGAAAATTGGCGCGCTGGGGCTGGACGTTTATGAGAACGAACGCGATCTGTTCTTTGAAGACAAATCCAACGACGTTATCCAGGACGACGTCTTCCGCCGCCTCTCCGCCTGCCACAACGTACTGTTCACCGGCCACCAGGCGTTCCTCACCGCTGAGGCGCTGATCAGCATTTCGGAGACCACTCTGGGCAACCTGCAGCAGGTCGCCAACGGCGAAACCTGCCCGAACGCCATCGTCTGATTCCTTTCCCTTTTGTGCTCCTCTCCCGGGGGGAGCACATTCAGATAATCCCCACAGATCCCCGCTGCGATACCGTTACACTGGCTTTATTTTATTAGTAATGTGAATGTTTCGGAGTACAAATGAACAAATTTGCAGCGCTACTGGCGGCAGGTATGCTGCTGTCCGGCTGTGTCTACAACAGTAAGGTGTCCACCGGCGCGGAACAGCTGCAACATCATCGCTTCGTGCTGACCAGCGTCAACGGCCAGGCGGTCAACGCCGGCGACCGGCCGCTGGAGCTGAGCTTCGGTGAGAAGATGGCTATTACAGGCAAGGTGTATGTAACGGGCAATATGTGCAACGGCTTTAGCGGGGAAGGTAAGGTGTCGGACGGCGCGCTGAAGGTGAAGTCGCTGGCAATGACCCGGATGCTGTGCAACGATGCCCAGCTTAATACCCTTGACGCGACGATCGGCAAGATGCTGCGCGAGGGCGCACAGGTCGATCTGACGGAAAACCAGTTGACGCTGGCGACCGCCGACCAGACGCTGGTCTATAAGCTCGCCGACCTGATGCACTAGCCGGCATTGAGGTGCCGCTGACGCTGCCCCGCGACGGGGCGCCGTTAGTAGCCGCAGCTGCCGCCTGCCAGCGCCTGCTCGCTGCAGCGTTTGCCGTTCGGCAGCGCACACATGCCAATCGCCGAACCATCGAGCTGACGAGCCACCGATAACGAGCCGCCTATCATGGCGCAGTTGGCCTGACCGGCGTCGCTCATCGCCGCCCGCATGCCTGGCGTGACGTGCGCCGCCGTGGCCTGCTGAACGGGTTCACTACTGCACGCCGACAGCAACAGCGCCGCACAACCTACTAACATCGCAGCTCGCATTCTCTCTCCCCTCGGAAACGTCTTAAAAAAGCAAACCCCAGAATAATAGGCAGCGTGGCGGGCGGCGTCGAGAGGGGAAGTACGTATTTATGCGCCTCATTAACATTTTCTAGCAAATTTTCGCCGAAAGCTTGATCTGCTCCGGCCTGGTCGCCGGGCGCGCGTGGTTCCCCCCCTCTGCAGGCAGCCATTTTCTCCGCGAACCATGCAAAATATTGATCTGGTCACGGGTGCCCGGCGCATTGAGGACACAAATGCAAAAATGGCCGCGCCAACGGTTTGCTAAACTACCCCTTATATAATTACAGGGCGCGTCGCGGTTTCACGTGTCCATTCTTTTGCGCAATGTAAGGGTGTCTTCATATGATTACGATTGATGGTAATGGCGCGGTCGCTTCCGTCGCGTTTCGCACCAGTGAAGTTATCGCCATCTACCCGATCACGCCCAGTTCAACGATGGCGGAACAGGCCGACGCCTGGGCCGGCAATGGGCTGAAAAACGTCTGGGGCGATGTACCCCGCGTGGTCGAAATGCAGTCGGAGGCAGGCGCCATTGGCGCCGTACATGGCGCGCTGCAGACCGGCGCCCTCTCCACCTCCTTTACCTCATCGCAGGGCCTGCTGCTGATGATCCCCACGCTGTACAAACTGGCCGGCCAGCTGATGCCGTTTGTGCTGCACGTCGCCGCCCGCACCGTCGCCACCCACGCGCTATCGATCTTCGGCGATCATTCCGACGTCATGGCCGTGCGGCAAACCGGTTGCGCCATGCTGTGCGCCAGCAGCGTCCAGGAGGCGCAGGATTTTGCGCTGATCTCGCATATCGCCACCCTGCAAAGCCGGGTGCCGTTTATTCATTTCTTTGATGGTTTCCGCACCTCGCACGAAATCAACAAAATCGCCCCGCTGGCGGATGACACCATTCGCGCCCTGCTACCGCAGGATAAAATCGCCGAGCATCGCCAGCGCGCGCTCAATCCGGAACACCCGGTGATCCGCGGAACCTCGGCCAACCCCGACACGTACTTCCAGTCCCGGGAGGCCACCAATCCGTGGTACGACGCGGTCTATGACCATGTTGAGACGGCGATGAACGACTTCGCCGCCGCCACCGGCCGTCAGTACAAACCGTTTGAGTTTTACGGCCACCCGCAGGCAGAGCGCGTGATCGTCATTATGGGTTCGGCTATCGGTACTTGCGAAGAGGTGGTTGATGAACTGCTGAGCCGCGGCGAGAAAGTCGGCGTGCTGAAAGTGCGCCTCTATCGCCCGTTCTCCGCCGCCCACCTGCTGGCAGCACTGCCGGAAAGCGCCCGGGCGGTAGCGGTGCTCGATCGCACCAAAGAGCCTGGCGCGCTTGCCGAGCCGCTGTATCTCGATGTGATGACCGCCCTGGCGGAAGCCTTTAACCGCGGCGAGCGCGAGACGCTGCCGCGCACCATCGGCGGCCGCTATGGCCTCTCCTCCAAGGAGTTCGGCCCGGAATGCGTGCTGGCGGTATTTAGTGAACTGCAGTCCGCTCAGCCGAAGCCACGCTTTACCGTCGGTATCTATGATGACGTGACCAATCTGTCGCTGCCGCTGGGAGAAAATACCCTGCCGGCTGAGGCCAAACTCGAGGCCCTGTTCTACGGTCTCGGCAGCGATGGCAGCGTGTCGGCCACCAAAAACAACATCAAAATCATCGGCAACTCGACCCCGTGGTTCTCGCAGGGCTATTTTGTCTATGACTCGAAGAAAGCGGGCGGCCTCACCGTCTCGCATCTGCGCGTCAGCGAAAAACCGATTCGTTCTTCGTATCTGATTTCGCAGGCTGATTTCGTCGGCTGCCACCAGCTACAGTTTATCGATAAATACCAGATGGCCGAGCGGCTGAAGCCCGGCGGTATTTTCCTGCTCAACACGCCGTACAGCGCCGATGAGGTCTGGTCTCGCCTGCCGCAGGAAGTTCAGGCCACTCTGAATCAGAAAAAAGCGCGATTTTACGTGGTCAACGCGGCGAAAATCGCCCGCGAGTGCAGCCTCGGCGCGCGCATTAATACCGTGATGCAGATGGCGTTCTTCCATCTCACCCGCATCCTGCCGGGCGACAGCGCGCTGGCGGAACTGCAGGCGGCGATCGCCAAAAGCTACAGCAGCAAAGGCCAGGAGCTGGTGGAACGCAACTGGCAGGCGCTGGCCCTGGCCCGCGAATCGCTGGCGGAAGTGCCGCTGCAGCCGGTGAACGCCAGCAGTCCGAACCGCCCTCCGGTGGTCTCCGACGCCGCACCGGATTTCGTCAAAACGGTCACCGCCGCGATGCTGGCCGGCCTCGGCGATGCGCTGCCGGTCTCCGCCCTGCCGCCGGACGGCACCTGGCCCATGGGCACCACGCGCTGGGAGAAACGCAATATCGCCGAAGAGATCCCCATCTGGAAGGAAGCGCTGTGTACCCAGTGCAACCACTGCGTCGCCGCCTGCCCGCACTCGGCGATCCGCGCCAAAGTGGTCGCCCCGGAAGAGATGGAGAACGCGCCAGCCAGTCTGCACTCGCTGGACGTCAAATCCCGCGATATGCGCGGACAAAAATACGTTCTGCAGGTCGCCCCGGAAGACTGCACTGGCTGTAACCTGTGCGTTGAAGTGTGCCCGGCGAAAGATCGCCAGAACCCGGAGATCAAGGCCATCAATATGATGTCGCGCCTGGAGCATGTGGAAGAGGAGAAGGTCAATTACGATTACTTCCTCAACCTGCCGGAAATCGACCGCACAAAACTGGAGCGGATTGATATTCGCACCTCGCAGCTGATCAGCCCGCTGTTTGAATACTCCGGCGCCTGCTCCGGCTGTGGCGAAACGCCGTATATCAAACTGCTGACCCAGCTGTACGGCGATCGGATGTTGATCGCCAACGCCACCGGCTGCTCCTCCATTTACGGCGGCAACCTGCCCTCGACGCCGTACACGACCGACGCCAACGGCCGCGGCCCGGCATGGGCCAACTCGCTGTTTGAGGATAACGCTGAATTCGGGCTCGGCTTCCGCTTAACCGTCGACCAGCATCGTCAGCGCGTGATGCGCCTGCTGAGCGAATTTGCCGACAAACTGCCGGCAGAGTTGAACGCGGCGTTACATGCCGAGGCGACGCCGGAAGTACGCCGCGAACAGGTGGCGGCCCTGCGCCAGGCGCTGGCCGGCGTGGACGGCGCTGAAGAGCTGCTGACCGATGCTGACGCGCTGGTGGAGAAATCCGTCTGGCTGATCGGCGGCGACGGCTGGGCCTACGATATTGGCTTCGGCGGTCTGGATCATGTGCTGAGCCTGACGGAAAACGTCAACATTCTGGTGCTGGATACCCAGTGTTACTCCAACACCGGCGGCCAGGCGTCAAAAGCCACCCCGCTGGGGGCAGTCACCAAGTTTGGCGAACACGGCAAACGCAAGGCGCGCAAAGATCTTGGCGTCAGCATGATGATGTACGGTCATGTCTATGTGGCGCAGATTTCGCTCGGCGCGCAGCTGAACCAGACGGTGAAAGCGATTCAGGAAGCAGAAGCCTATCCGGGACCGTCGCTGATCATCGCCTACAGTCCTTGCGAAGAGCACGGCTACGATCTGGCGCTCAGCCACGATCAGATGCGTCAGCTGACCGCCACTGGATTCTGGCCGCTCTACCGCTTCGACCCGCGTCGCGCCGACGAAGGCAAACTGCCGCTGGCGCTGGATTCTCGTCCGCCGTCCGACGCGCTGGCCGAGACGCTGCTCAACGAGCAACGCTTCCGTCGCCTGAACGCCCAGCAGCCGGAGGTGGCGGAGCAGTTGTGGAAAGACGCCGCCGCGGATCTGCAGAAACGGTATGACTTCCTCGCCCAGCTGGCTGGCAAAGCGGAGAAATCACCGAGCGAAGGCTAAGGTTCTTTTCCACACGGTAGCCATAAAAAAAGCCCGAACATGTTGTTCGGGCTTGTCGTTTTACCGATAAACAAAATCATTCCGCAGAATGAGACGGCAGCAATAAATGATTGGCGTGACAATAAAGGCATATAACGTTCGAATAATACGTGATTATCGCGGGCATGTATAATTTTTATTTTGTATATTTTCTTTAGACATATTCAGCGCAATTATCACCATTTCTTTGGTATTATTTATTTTAGATTTTACTTATATCGTAACAATTGAGTCTTACCGGATCTCAGACCGCTCCTTTAGCATGAGTTCACTTCCTTCCCGGAAGCTAAAACATAAAAACAGTTAAAGGAATTTCTTCATGAAAAGAAAAGTACTGGCCCTCGTTATTCCGGCTTTATTAGCCGCCGGTGCCGCCCATGCGGCAGAAATTTATAATAAAGACGGAAATAAATTAGATCTCTATGGCAAGGTAGACGGTCTGCACTATTTCTCCAGCGACTCGAAAAAAGACGGCGACCAAACTTATTTGCGTTTTGGCTTTAAAGGCGAAACTCAGATCAACGATATGCTTACCGGCTATGGTCAGTGGGAATATAACGTTCAGGCCAACAACACCGAGAGCTCCAGCGATCAGGCGTGGACCCGTCTGGCATTCGCGGGTATCAAGGTCGGCGATTACGGCTCCTTCGACTACGGTCGTAACTACGGCGTGCTGTACGATGTTGAAGGCTGGACCGATATGCTGCCGGAGTTCGGCGGCGACTCCTACACCTATGCGGATAACTTTATGGCAGGCCGCGCCAACGGCGTCGCGACCTACCGCAACAGCGATTTCTTCGGCCTGGTGGAGGGTCTGAACTTCGCCCTGCAATATCAGGGTAAAAACGAAGGCCAGAACGCGCAGGATATCAACGTCGGCACCAACAACCGCAGCAGCGACAGCGATGTTCGCTTCGACAATGGCGATGGCTTCGGTCTCTCCACCTCTTATGACTTCGGCATGGGCATCAGCGCGGCGGCAGCCTACACCTCTTCTGACCGTACCAACGATCAGATGACTCAGACCAACGCCCGCGGCGATAAAGCCGAAGCCTGGACCGCCGGCCTGAAGTACGACGCCAACGATATCTACCTGGCGACCATGTACTCAGAAACCCGCAACATGACCCCGTACGGCAATGACGGCGTGGCCAATAAAACGCAAAACTTCGAAGTCACCGCGCAGTACCAGTTCGACTTCGGCCTGCGTCCGGCTATCTCCTACCTGCAGTCCAAAGGCAAAGATCTCTATAATAACGGCCGCTACGCCGATAAAGATCTGGTCAAATATATGGACGTTGGCGCCACCTATTACTTCAACCGTAATATGTCTACCTACGTTGATTACAAAATCAACCTGCTGGATGACAACGACAACTTCTACAAAGACAACGGTATCTCTACCGACAACATCGTCGCTCTGGGCCTGGTTTACCAGTTCTGATGCGCCAGCCCGTCGGTTCCGGCGGGCTTCTTCCTCCTGCCGTACAGTAGATAAAACAAAACAATATATCCCGCCGGTTAAAATAGCCGTCCATTTAGTGATATAGTCGTGCTCAGTCAGTGCTTGCCCGAGGACGTCCACCATGCATCATCACCCGGTAAAATCATCCCGAATTATCTCTGTCGCCTACGATGACGCCTCCGCCACACTGGAAATCCATTTTTATCACCAGCCACCGTTGCAATATACCGGCGTGCCACCGCGTATTTTCCGTGACTTTTTACAGGTGGTGTCAAAAGGTCGATTTTATGACGGCGTGATCAAAGGGAAATTTCCCGAACGCAAGCCACGTTAATGTCAAAGTGTGACCTCGGTCATGATACAAAACGTGCTCTAATGCCGTACAATGTGAGGGGATACTTAAACAGGAGGTTTTATGAGCAGAATGATTCTTGTCCCCATCGATATCTCTGATAAAGAATTTACTGAACGCATTATCAGTCACGTTGAATCGGAAGCACGGATTGACGACGCCGAGGTCCATTTCCTCTCCGTGATCCCTTCCCTGCCCTATTATGCCTCACTGGGAATGGCCTACACCGCCGAGCTGCCCGGTATGGATGAGCTGCGCGAAGGAACGGAAACGCAGCTTAAAGAGATCGCCAAACAATTTTCTATCCCAGAAGATCGGATGCATTTTCACGTCGCCGAAGGGTCGCCAAAAGATAAGATCCTCGCACTGGCCAAGTCGCTACCCGCCGACCTGGTGATCATCGCTTCGCACCGGCCAGATATCACCACCTATCTGCTGGGCTCCAACGCCGCCGCGGTGGTCCGCCACGCCGAGTGCTCAGTCCTGGTGGTTCGTTAACGCCACAGCCCGCCGCCCGGCGGGCTTTTTATTTCCGCTTACACCGCCTCCGCCTGCCTGCCCGCAGCGGAAAGTGCCGGAAAGATGCTGACATTCCGCCCCTGAATCCGTACCATACACGCCACGGTTGTCTGTCAGACCTCATTAATTGCTACGCGCCAGCGCCATGTTGTCCAGGCTGGCAGAACGCGTGCTCTTCTGATGCCACACTATGAATTGAGCCACTATTACATGCTGCAAAATCAAGAAATCAGTAAAAAAGAAAAATACAACATCGATAAGCTGCAGAAACGTCTGCGCCGCAACGTTGGTGAGGCGATCGCCGACTTCAATATGATTGAAGAGGGCGACCGCATTATGGTTTGTCTTTCTGGCGGCAAGGACAGCTATACCATGCTGGAGATCCTGCGTAATCTGCAGAAAAGCGCGCCCATCTCCTTCTCGCTGGTGGCGGTGAACCTCGACCAGAAACAGCCTGGGTTCCCGGAGCATATTCTGCCGGCGTATCTTGAGCAGCTGGGCGTGGAATACAAGATTGTCGAAGAGAATACCTACGGCATCGTCAAAGAGAAGATCCCGGAAGGGAAAACCACCTGCTCGCTGTGCTCTCGCCTGCGTCGCGGTATCCTCTACCGTACCGCCACCGAGCTCGGGGCGACCAAGATCGCCCTCGGCCATCATCGCGACGACATCCTGCAGACGCTGTTCCTGAATATGTTCTACGGCGGCAAAATGAAAGGGATGCCACCGAAGCTGATGAGCGACGACGGAAAACACATCGTCATCCGCCCGCTGGCCTACTGCCGCGAAAAGGACATCGAGCGCTTCTCCCAGGCCAAAGGCTTCCCGATTATTCCGTGCAACCTGTGCGGTTCGCAGCCAAACCTGCAGCGTCAGGTGATCGCCGATATGCTCCGCGACTGGGATAAGCGTTATCCTGGGCGCATTGAAACCATGTTCAGCGCGATGCAGAACGTGGTGCCTTCACATCTGAGCGATGTCAATCTGTTTGATTTTAAAGGCATCACCCACGGCTCCGAGGTGGTGGACGGTGGCGATCTGGCGTTTGACCGGGAGGATATTCCCTTGCAGCCCGCCGGCTGGCAGCCGGAAGAAGAAGACGCCCGTCTCGATGAACTGCGTCTGAACGTGGTGGAAGTGAAGTAACCCTCACGCGTCTCAGGCAGCCGCCTGAGACGCACTAACCAGCCCTTACTTCAGCAGTCGAACGCGGCAGGCTTTGCCCTTAATCTTACCGTTTTGTAACTGCTTATACGCCTTCTGCGCCATATTCTGGCGGATCGCCACATAGACATGAGCCGGATGGACGGTAATTTTGCCGATATCGGCGCCATCAAAGCCCATATCCCCGGTCAGGGCTCCCAGCACATCTCCCGGGCGCATTTTCGCCTTTTTACCGCCGTCAATACACAGCGTGGCCATCTCCGCCGTCAGCGGTGCGATGGTGTTGCCCGTCGGCGCCGGCAGCCAGTTCAGGGAGAGCTGCAGCATGTCGGCCAGGATCGTGGCGCGCTGCGCCTCTTCCGGCGCACAGAAGCTGATGGCCAGCCCTTGTTCGCCGGCGCGGGCGGTACGGCCGATGCGGTGAACATGCACCTCCGGATCCCAGGCCAGCTCGAAGTTCACCACCAGCGCGAGGGATTTGATGTCGAGGCCGCGGGCGGCGACGTCGGTCGCCACCAGAACCCGGACGCTGCCGTTGGCGAAGCGCACCAGCGTCTGATCGCGGTCGCGCTGCTCAAGATCACCGTGCAGCGACAAGGCGCTCTGCCCGGCGGCGTTGAGCGCATCGCAGACCGCCTGGCAATCGCGTTTGGTGTTGCAGAACACCACACAGGATGCGGGCTGATGCTGGCTGAGCAGGCGCTGCAGCAGGGCAATCTTACCGTGGCGGGAAACTTCAAAAAACTGCTGCTCAATCGCCGGGAGCGCATCGACAGTGTCGATCTCTATCGTCTGCGGATTGCGCTGCACCCGGCCGCTGATCGCCGCGATTGCCGCCGGCCAGGTGGCGGAAAACAGCAAGGTCTGCCGGTCAGCCGGCGCGAAGCGGATCACCTCGTCGATGGCGTCGCTGAAGCCCATATCGAGCATGCGGTCCGCTTCATCCATCACCAGCGTCTGCAGCGCGTCAAGGGAGACCGTCCCCTTCTGCAGATGATCGAGCAGACGGCCCGGGGTGGCGACGATAATATGCGGCGCGTGTTGCAGAGAATCTCGCTGGGCGCCAAAGGGCTGGCCGCCGCAGAGCATCAAAATCTTGATGTTCGGCAGGCAGCGCGCCAGGCGACGCAGCTCGCCGGCAACCTGATCGGCCAGCTCGCGGGTCGGACACAGGACCAGCGACTGGGTTTCAAAGCGCGCCGGATCGATATGCTGCAGCAGACCCAGCCCAAATGCGGCCGTTTTTCCGCTGCCGGTTTTTGCCTGCACGCGCACATCTTTTCCCGCAAGGATCGCCGGCAGGGCGGCGGCCTGAACCGGCGTCATCGACAGATAACCCAGCTCATTAAGGTTGGCTAATTGGGCGGCAGGTAAAACAGTCAGGGTAGAAAAAGCGGTCACAATGTATTCTCGTATTAAAGGACGGACAATCTGCAGGCGCGTATCCTCGCAGATCTCCGCGCCTGATGCGACAATTTAATCGGCTCTTCGTCAGGCGGCGGATCGGGCTGCGGCTGCGGACGCGGTCGTGGGTCGGGTAAAGGAACCGGATCGTTCGGTTCGGGTGAGATGGGGATAGACTGGGCTGTCAGCCCTGAAGCGTAATGCATAGAGGCCTCCCGGAGAGTAATACGGGCGTACCCGCAGGCTTAACGGCCTGAAGACCGTCGGGTGTCTTAGTAAGCGTAGAAGCTGGTCCGGAGAGCGCAAAAAAAAGCCGACTCAACAAAGTCGGCGTCGTACGAATCAATTGTGCTATGCAGTAATTCAAAAAAGGAAGTAAGACAATATGGAGCGCAACGCCCATCGCTTGACGTTGCATTCACCTGCGAGAGAGATATTGCCCTGAATGGGTAGGTGGTTTATTGATTTCGCTCAAACATTGCCGGGTTTTCCCGGCAATGCGGCCGCTAAAAGGCGATTCTTTACAACCATTTACTGCGATGTAACCACCACGCAACACCACCGATGACAACAACTAACATCAGGCAGAAGAGGCTAAATCCCAGATGCCAGCCGTTGCCGGGGATCCCGCCAAGGTTGACGCCGAACAGGCCGGTTAAAAAGGTGCTGGGCAGAAACACCATCGCCATCAACGACATTGTATAAGTCCGCCGCGCTAGCGACTCCTGCATAATCTGGGCGATCTCATCGCTCATGATCGCCGTCCGGGCAATACAGCTGTCGATCTCATCCAGCCCGCGTCCCAGCCGCTCAGCGATATCCTGCATTCGCCGCCGCTGATCGTCACTCATCCACGGCAGACGCTCGCTGGCCAGCCGGGCATAAACATCGCGCTGCGGCGCCATATAGCGGCGCATCACGATCAGTTGCTTACGCAGCAGCGCGAGAAAACCGCGCGGCGGCACCTGCTGGTCAAGCAGGTCATCTTCCAGGTCGATAATGCGGTCGTGCAGCTGTTCGATAAACTCGCTGGCATGATCGGTCAGCGCATCGCAGACCTCCACCAGCCAGCTGCCGCCGTCCGTCGGGCCATTGCCTTCGCGCAGGTCGCCAAGCACATCATCCAGCGCCAGCACCTTGCGCTGACGGGTGGAAACGATCAGCCGCTCGTCCATATACAGACGCATCGCCACCAGCTGGTCGGGACGCTCATCGGTACTGCCGTTAATGCAGCGCAGGGTGATCAGCGCCCCGTCGCCGATCCGCGTCACTCGCGGCCGGGTGCTCTCCCCCGCCAGGGCGTCACGCACGTTATTGGGCAGCAACGGGGTGGCCGCCAGCCAGTCAGCGCTGTCGCTATGGGTATAGTTCAGATGCAGCCAGCAGGGCTTGTCCTTGTCGATAATATCGTTATCGGTAAGCGGCTTCACGCCGCCCTGCCCGTCGAGCACCCACGCGAAGATCGCGTCCGGTATCTGCAACTCCGAGCCTTTAATCGCGTCCACTCAACCTCCGTTAATCCATACCTGTCACATTGCGCGTACTCTCTATAAGGTACGCGAAAGCGCGCTTTTTCGCTTTTTGTTGCCCGGAAGACTGGCTAATGGCTTCATTGAAAAGCGCTTTTGCCCCGGGTCGCGCCGCTCTCCTCATTTAACGTTAAAGCGTAGTGAAATCAAGTTCTTCCCGTTTTGCCGATCTCACTGCGTCTTTTTGCGGTTTATTTTGCCATTCATTGCTGTATTATGCTGTTTATTGCGTTAATTTGCGGAGGCGCTTGCCATGCATAAGCTCGCCAGACAAAAACACATCCTCGACAGGCTGAGTGAAAACGGCCAGCTAAGCATCAGCGAACTGGTCGAAGGGCTACAGGTCTCGGCCGATACCATTCGCCGGGATCTGAGCGAGCTGGAAAAACAGGGCGTCCTGCAGAAAAGTCACGGCGGCGCCATCGCTCTTAACGTCCCGGCGATGACGCGCCAGGGTCGAAACGCCCTGCTCCCCCAGACCAAGCAGCGCCTGGGCCAGCGGGTCGCCGCGCGCATCCCCCTCGGCTCAACGCTGTTTCTCGACGCCGGAAGCACGGTGCTGGCGGTCGCCGCCCAGCTTAAAGGGCCGATGACCGTGATCACGCCTTCGCTGGATATAGCCCAGCTGTTTAGCGACCGTGCGGATATCCAGCTGATCCTGCTTGGCGGCCAGTGGGACAGTGAACAGCGGCTGTTCGCCGGCAGCGCCACGCTGTCGCTTGTCGCCCGCTACCGCGCCGACATCGCCATTCTCGGCGCCTGCGCGCTCCATGCCGGGCTGGGGCTGAGCGCCAGCCAGGAGGCCGATGCTGACGTGAAGCGCGCCATGCTGGCCGCCAGCGCAGAGCACTGGCTGGTGGCAGACCATACCAAAGTCAACCATTGCGAGCCGTGGCTGGTGGCCGGGCTCAGCGACATTCACCATCTTTTTCTTGATCGTCCCTGGGCTGAGCTGGGGGATGACCCCGCCCTCTCTGTACACATTGCTGACGCTTAACCGCGTGGAGAACCTGATGAGTAACAACACAATAAATATCGCCCTGATTGGCTATGGCTTCGTCGGTAAGACCTTCCACGCGCCGCTTATCCGTTCAGTGCCGGGCCTGAATCTGGCGTTCGTCGCCTCGCGAGATGAAGAGAAAGTCAAACGCGACCTGCCGGATGTCACGGTCATCGCCTCCCCGGAGGCAGCGGTCCAGCATCCGGATGTCGATCTGGTGGTCATCGCCTCCCCCAACGCCACCCACGCGCCGCTGGCCCGTCTGGCGCTCAACGCCGGCAAGCATGTGGTGGTGGATAAACCCTTTACCCTCGATATGCAGGAGGCCCGGGAGCTGATCGCCCTGGCTGAGGAGAAGCAGCGCCTGCTCTCCGTCTTCCATAACCGCCGCTGGGACAGCGATTACCTCGGGATCCGTCAGGTCATTGAGCAGGGCGCCATCGGCACCGTGAAACACTTCGAGTCGCATTTTGACCGCTTCCGTCCTGAAGTTCGCGTCCGCTGGCGTGAGCAGAACGTCCCGGGCAGTGGTTTATGGTTCGATCTGGGGCCGCACCTGATCGATCAGTCGCTGCAGCTGTTTGGTTTGCCGCAGTCGGTACAAGGCAATATCGCCACCCTCCGCGACGGCGCGGAGATCAACGACTGGGCGCATGTGGTCTTAAACTACCCGGCGCATAAAGCGATCCTGCACTGCAGCATGCTGGTCGCGGGCGGCTCGTCGCGTTTCACCGTGCACGGCGATAAAGGCAGCGTTATCAAAGCGCGGGCCGACCAGCAGGAGAGCCAGCTGCTGGCGGGCGTGGAGCCCGGAAGCGCCGGCTGGGGTCAGGATGATGACAAGCTGGTGATCTATGACGCCTCGCTGCAGGCCCACTCTCAGGCCACCCCGCAGGGCGATCAGCGCCAGTACTATAAGCAGATCCGCGACGCGCTGAAGGGTCAGATCGCCAATCCGGTGCCGCCGGTTGAAGCGCTGGCGGTAATGGCCGTTCTGGAAGCGGCGGTGCGCGCTGCAGAAAGCGGCATGGTGCAGACCCTGGACCTGACCGACGACGAGCGCAACGCGCTGCGCTAATCCTGCCTGTTCTCCGGTTATCTGCGCATCCCGCAGGTAACCGGATCTCCCGCCCAACGTCAGAAAAAATCACTACCCATACGAAATTTAACCTTTCTTTATCCTGCTTTATAGCGCAAAGCACCGCTGGAAATTTCAGCCAATTGGGAGGAGGATAGAGAGCAGATCGATCGTGATGAGAAAAGGGTTGCTGACGCTGTGGACGTGGCGACCGCATTAATGGACAGGAGAAGCTCATGTATTACACGTTAGGAGATACCACTCTCCATTTTTATCGCTATCAGTGCAAATTTTACGTGGCCCACTGGGACGGGGGTAACGTGATGGACGACAAATTTAAACCCTTTATTGAACAGATCACTGAGAAGACCGGGCTGGATGCGAAACGCGTCGAGACCGCCGCGCGCGATTATTTTACCAACGTGGATTAACATGCAACCTGGCGCTGTAGGGCGTGGGTGCAGGCTGGCGCGATGACCGTGCATGCGAACCCACGCTTTCGCCGCCGGGTGTTTCTCCCCCTGGCGGCATCCCTTCCCCCGTCTGCGTTAAACCGTGGACAGTTTGGCCAGAATGGCGGCAAAGGCGTCATTGACGTCATCGCCGGCGAGCAGTTTTTTACGCAACGTGAAGCTTCTGCCGCTGGAACGGATCAGTAGTCGAACTTTCGCATCATTATTCCCGCGCTCAGCCAGCACAACGTCACGCAAGGGAATAACGTAAGTATCGGCATAGAGTCCCGGCGTAAATATCATCGACTCGCCGCTCACGCCAATCACCACCCGATTCTGCAGACGATAGCCGTTGCACAGCGCCAGAATACCGGCGGCAATAAACACGCCACCAATCCCCATGCCAATCATTAAGATAATAATGCCGGCAATGAGCGCCAGTCCTCCCTGAGGATAAAAACCGGACGCATTAAAGGTTAATAGCCGGTGATTATCGTCGCTGCCCATCGCCCCGGTTGTTGACCGCCACAGGGTAAAACCGGCGTTAATCCGCGTTTGAAAGCTGAACATACAGCCAACCAGAAAGATCATGCTGGCAGGTACCATGACGATACCGCCAATAAACGCCAGCACGATGGCCAGATAAGGATAGCGGCCTGACAGTATAATACTGACAGCCTGAACCACCACGGCGATAAACAGGGCGAGCACCAGCCAGGACCACATGCTGTCCGCCCGACGATGAAAGTTCAGCTGTCCTTCATCGAGTAATAAATTTCGCGCGACAAAACAGATAATAATATTGACGAACAGGCCTATCCAGACCAGCTTATGAACATGCTTCATTCCATACTCCATTATGTATTTTGCTATTCCATTCGGTGGCATTATAAAATAAACCTGAATGCCGCCTGGATATTACCAAAGCGCCACGCAAGATCAATAAAAAGCATGTCCACTTACTCTATTCCCAGATTAACATGTCCTGTTATCATTTATCGGAATTATATAATCAACTATAAGTATTGACGTTATTTTTCACGATGAGAATATCACCCTGCCGCCCGGCAGGGTGTTGGCTATTAACCCTCTTTCATCGCCACCAGCGCCGGGGCGCTTTTCTTCCGCAACAGATAACCGGCGGCGAGGATCAGCAGCCATACCGGGATCAGGCAGACGGAGATGCGGATGTCGGGGGTGAGATACATCACCACGAGGATCCCGGCGAGAAACAGCAGGCACAGCCAGTTAGTCAGGGGATAACCGAGGCTTTGGAAGGCCGTTACCTTTCCGGCCCGCTGCATAGCGCGGCGGAACTTAAGATGGGTGATGCAGATCATCGCCCAGTTAATCACCAGGGCCGCCACCACCAGCGCCATCAGCAGGCCAAACGCCTTACCTGGCATCACATAGTTAATCACCACGCAAAGCGCCGTAGCGAAGGCAGATACCGCCAGCGCGGTCAACGGGATCCCCCGGCGGTTAACCCGCAGCAGCGCCCGCGGAGCATTGCCCTGCTGAGCCAGGCCGAACAGCATCCGGCTGTTGCAGTAAACGCAGCTGTTGTAGACCGACAGCGCGGCGGTGAGCACCACCAGATTGAGAGCGTTGGCCACAATATTGCTGTCAATGGCATGAAAGATCAGGACAAAGGGACTGCCTCCTTCCACGACGTTACGCCACGGGTAGAGTGACAGCAGGACCGCCAACGATCCCACATAAAACAGCAGAATGCGATAGATCACCTGGTTAGTGGCTTTGGGAATGGTTTTATGCGGTTCGTCGGCTTCCGCCGCGGTGATCCCCACCAGCTCAAGCCCGCCGAAGGAGAACATGATTACCGCCATCGCCATCACTAAGCCAGTGATGCCGTTAGGGAAAAATCCCCCATCCTGCCACAGGTTGGCGACCGTCGCCGCCGGACCGCCGTGGCCGCTAAATAACAGATAGCTACCAAAGGCGATCATGCTGATGATGGCGGCCACTTTGACAATCGAGAACCAAAACTCCAGCTCGCCATACACTTTGACATTCGTCAGGTTGATGGCGTTGATCGCCACGAAGAAGATCGCCGCCGACAGCCAGGCGGGTACTTCCGGCCACCAGTACTGAATATAGATCCCCACCGCCGTCAGCTCCGCCATGCTCACCAGCACGTACAACACCCAGTAATTCCAGCCGGACATAAACCCGGCGAAGGGTCCCCAGTAGCGGTTGGCAAAATGGCTGAATGACCCGGCCACCGGCTCTTCCACTACCATTTCGCCAAGCTGACGCATGATGAAGAAGGCGATCGCTCCGGCGATGGCGTAGCCCAGCAGGACCGAGGGGCCTGCCATGCGGATCGTCTGCGCGATACCTAAAAACAATCCGGTGCCGACTGCGCCCCCGAGGGCGATCAACTGGATATGGCGGTTTTTTAACCCACGTTTTAATTGATGCTCTTGCTGCGTTGTCATCTCTGACCTGCCCCTGTCTGTAAAAAGTCACCTTCGGCGATAGCAACTTTCAGGCCAGGGCGCAGCAACCCGGCGTAAGAGCAAGAGCAATATATTGAATTTCATTAAAATATTATTTATCCGTCTGCTCCGGGGCGTGAGTCATGCGCTGCCAGGTCAAACATAACGCGCGAAAAATCGCCTTAAATCGCACAGTTCATGAGAAAACCAGCCATTTCATGCATGAATCTGACCCGTTTTGGTGCGCTTCGTCCTCCGGCTAGCCTGGCGGGCTTCACGCAGGGAAAAAAGCTGTTAGGCTGTTAGCCACTCTTACGCTCCGCTAGTGGCCACCATGTACAACATCGACGACTATGATCTGAAAATACTCACCCTGCTGCAGGCCAATGGCCGTTTGACCAATCAGGAACTGAGCGATCTCATCGGCCTGTCAGCCTCCCAATGCTCACGGCGCCGCATCGCCCTTGAACAGGCACAGCTTATTCTCGGCTACCATGCGCGGCTGGCGCCGGATGCTGCCGGGAAGGAGATGCTGGGTCTGATAGAAGTGCGCTTGCTGAATCACACCCCGCAATGCGTGGAGAGCTTTCACCAGATGCTCAGTGAAGTGGACGCCATTCTGGACGCCTGGAAAACCACCGGCGACGCCGACTATCTGCTGCGGGTGACGGTTCCGGATCTGCCCGGCCTGAGCCATTTGATCAGCCATATTCTGTCGCAAAACAAAGGGGTCGCCCATTTGAAAACGGCGGTAATACTCAACCGCCTCAAAGAGAATGGTCAGCTGATGCCGGGGACGGATCCGCTGCGCTGAACCGGGGCACTGTGCCCTGCGGTGGTGCAAACGCAGGGTTACTCAATGCATCATGGCATAACAATTTACACAGATCGCGCAATACATTGCAGAAAATCGCATGACTTGTGCAATTTTCTCTTTTCGGCATAACAATACGTTAGGCTGAATGGCGCCTGTTTTTTCCGCAAACGATCGCCAGGCCCCCTCCTCTGGTGCGATTTTTGCAAATAGGGACTTATCCTTGTTAACGAAAAGATAGTGCTTATTTATGGATAATATCCTGTCCCCTGAAAAACTGACCCACACCTGGCTGGAGGATACCCTGGCGCTGCTGTTCGGCACGCTGATGATCTCCTTTGGCATTATTTTATTTCGCCAGGCGGGTGCCCTGACCGGCGGGACGGCGGGTATGGCCTTTCTGATCCACTATGCCACCCACCTGCCGTTTGGCGTGGTCTTCTTCGTCATTAACCTGCCTTTCTACTGGCTCTCCGTCCGGCGGATGGGGGCTGCCTTCACGCTGAAAACCTTCTGCGCGGTCGGACTGGTGTCCCTGTTCTCTGACCTGCACGGCTACTTTATTCATGTCGATCGCCTGAACCCCTATTACGCCACCCTCTTCGGCAACATCATGGTCGGCATTGGCTTTGTGGTGCTGTTTCGCCATAAAGCGAGCCTCGGCGGCGTTAATATTCTGGCCCTCTATCTGCAGGACAAAAGCGGCATCCGCGCCGGTAAATTCCAGATGGTGGTTGACGCCTGCATCGTCACCGCCTCGCTGTGGGTAGTGAGCTTGCCGATGCTGCTGGTCTCTATCCTCGGCGCCGTCGTTTTGAATTCGATTATTGCCATGAACCACCGTCCCGGACGCTACGCAGTGTAATGGTTTCACTTTTGGTCGGCGGCCTGGCAGTGATCTGTGACACTGCTTTTGCCCCGGTCTCCACGCGCTAAGCCGCTGTCCCGCCAACCGCGGTTACCCCGGGGCGGGACGACGGTTATTCGCGACGCAGTCGGCGAGCCAGGCGGGTGCCCAGCGTCTGAATGAGCTGGACAATCACAATCAGCACCAGGGCGGTGGTGAGGGTGGCAAAGGCGTCGAAGCGCTGATAGCCATAGGTGATCGCCAGGTCGCCAATTCCGCCGCCGCCCACCGTTCCCGCCATGGCGGTCGCGCCAAGCAGGCCGATGGTCGCCGTGGTGAGGGCCAGAATCAGCGACGCTGCCGCCTCCGGCAGCATAAAGTGCCAGACCGTCTGCAGGGGGGTCGCGCCCATAGCATCCGCGGCTTCGAGGATCCCCTCATCCACCTCCAGCAGTGAGCTCTCCACCAGCCGGGCAATGTAGGGGGCGACAAAAACGATCAGCGGCACGATGGCCCCCGCGGTGCCGATAGTGGTGCCCACCAGCAGTCGGGTAAAGGGCAGGATCACAATCAGCAAAATGATAAACGGCAGCGAACGCAGCACGTTAATCAGCGGATTCAGCGCCTGATGCACCACCGGGTTGGCCACGATGCCGCCGGGACGGCAAACCACCAGCACAATCCCTAACGGTACGCCGATCAGCGCGCCAAAGCCCAGCGAGACGGCGACCATAATCAGCGTGTCATGCAGCGCCAGCAGAAACTGATCGCCGGTAATGGCGGTATCAATAAGATCAAACATGGGTGATTTTCACTCCTGCATCGGCCAGATGGGTGATGGCGCGTTCGGTTTCGTCAGGCTCGCCGAGGAGTTGCACAATCATAAATCCCAGAATCCGGCCCTGAACTTCAGACATGCTGGCAAACAGGATATTCACCTCGACAGCATACTCGCGGATCAGGTGGTTAATGATCGGTTGCTGCGCAGTCGCGCCGATAAATTCGAGACGTAAAGCCCGGGCGCCGTTATCGCGCTGCAGGAGCGACGCCACCCGCTGCGGCAGACGATCGTGCACCACCGACTGCACGAAACTGGCCGTTACCGGATGCTGCGGCTGGGCAAAGAGGTCGAAAACCGTCCCCTGCTCAACGATACGGCCCGCCTGCATCACCGCCACTTTGTGACAGATTTTCTGGATCACCGACATTTCATGGGTGATCAGTACGATAGTGATACCATAGCGGCGATTAATCTCCTGCAAGAGCAGTAAGATCTGCACCGTGGTGTGAGGATCGAGCGCCGAGGTGGCTTCATCGCACAACAGCACCGACGGGTTGGTGGCCAGCGCCCGGGCAATACCGACCCGCTGCTTTTGTCCGCCCGACAGCTCATTAGGGTAGCTGTGGATTTTGTCGCTCAGATCGACGAACGCCAGCAGTTCCGCCACCCGCGCCTGGATAAAGGCCTTGTCGCGGCCTTGTAAAATCAGCGGGATGGCGATGTTATGGAAAACGGTTTTCGAATTCAGCAGATTAAAATTCTGAAAGATCATGCCGATATCTTTTTTGATGGCCTGCAGGCGCTGGCCGCTGCAGGCCTGTAGCGGCTCGCCGTTTAACAGCACCTCGCCCTCGCCAGGCGTTTCCAGACGATTAATCAGCCGTAATAAGGTGCTTTTTCCTGCTCCGCTGTAGCCAATAATGCCGAAAATATCGCCTCGTTCAATGCTGAGATTAATATCCTGCAGGGCCAGAACCGGATGTCCTTTCCTGGAAAAGCTTTTACTGACGTGGCGAAACTCTATCATCGCGTTATTCATTTTAAATAATCAGGAAGCAGGTAACCATCATACTGCGGATGGCTGAGAATATATTTTTTGAAATCGGCAGAGTGGTAGCCATCGATAATATCTTTGGCAAACTGCGCCTTCTGATTTTTACCGGCGACGGTCACGACATTAATAAAATGGCTGGTGGCTGCCTCCAGCTTTAATGCCGAAGTCAGAGACATACCGCTGGAGACGGCGAAATTGCCCTGAATCAGGCCATAGTCGACGTCCGGCAGAGCGCGTACCTGCTGGGCATTATCCATCTCTTTGAGGACAATTTTGTAGGGATTATCAACGATATTGCGCTGCGAAAAGGTGGCGGGGTCGCTGTCCGGTTTGACCTTCACCCAGCCCAGGCTCTGCAGCACCAGCACCGCGCGATATTCGTTTGACGGCTGGTTCGGTACCGACACGACGGTCCCTGCCGCCGGCGTCCCCAGGGTGGTCAGTTTACCGCCGTACAGCCCCATCGGCGGCGTGGGGACCTGCACAATGCCCACGTTATCGATCCCCAGCCGCTCATTAATTGCTTTCAGATATACCGGATGTTGCATAATATTCGCTTCGATATCGCCGCGGGCTACCGCGTCATTCACCTGAATACCGTCGCTGAAATCCTTATATTCGATTTTATACCCTTTACTCAATAAATAGGGCGCAACGCCTTTCTCAAATTGCTCTTTATACGGCCCGGGGTTAAAGCCGATGCGGATAAGGTGGTCTTCGGCGGCGGCATAAAAAGAGGTGGCCGACAACAGGGCGAGGGTCATCCCGAGCGCAACTGACTTGTTCATAAGGTATTTTCCTGGAAGGTTGACGATATTGAGCGATTAAATCACAGCCGACTGAGGGTTGTAAGCCAGAACGCCGGATTTCCTTTTGCTAATTCCTCATTAACTTTTGCTATATCGACATATCCTAAAAACAAGAATCCTTTGCGTATTTTGTTATTTAGCCAGGCGTAATAAATCCCTTAAAGATGGCTAATTATTCGTGACTTAAACCGGGAATGTTATGCCTGATTTTACTGCTTCACCGCTGGTGGACGCGCTGGAAGAGAATCTGTTCAGCCTGCTGGAAAAACTGGCCGCGGAGGTCAACACCGAAGCGCTGCCGCTGATCGATCTTTCCAGCGGCAGTCCGGATCAACCCACTCCGCCGGAAGTGATTGACTCGCTGCAGAGCGCCATTCATCGTCGTGAAAACCATGGCTACCCGTCGTTCTGGGGCAAACCACAGGTCCGCGAGGCGATCGCCCAGTTCTATCGCCGGCAGTATGATGTGGAACTCGATCCGCACAGCGAAGTCGCCGTGTTTCAGGGTTCGCATATCGGCATTGGCGGCATCCCGCGGGCACTGCTCAGCCCCGGGCAATATCTGATCTCCACCGATCCCTGCTATCCGATTTACCGCTCGGCGGCGCTGCAGTCCCAGGCCGCGTTTTATGGCCTGCCGCTCAGGGCGGAGAACCATTTCCTGCCGGATTTTAACGACCTCCCCCGGGAGGTGGCTGACAAGGCCGGGCTGGTGGTGCTGAACTACCCGCATAATCCAACCGGCGCCCTCGCCACGCCGGCGCTGTTCGCCAGCGCTCTGCAATTTGCTCGTCGTCACCAGGTGCCGATCCTCCATGATTTTGCCTATGCGGCCATCGGCAGCGCGGCCAGCGATGCGCCGCTGAGCCTCTTCTCCCAGCCCGACGCGAAAGCGTGGGGAGTGGAAACCTATACCTTTTCTAAGACCTTTAATATGGCCGGCTGGCGCTTCGGCTTCGCGGTCGGCAACGCCTCGATTATCCGGGCGTTTAAAAAGCTGCACACCCATAGCTACAGCACGGTGTTTGGCGCGATTCAGGATGCGGCGATCGCTGCGCTCAACCTGCCGGCTGAGCGGATTGCGCAGCTGACGGCGGTCTATCATCAACGTCGGGAGTGGGTTCTGCGTCGACTGGCCGCGCTGCGCTGGCCGGCGCGTGCCGCACAAGGCACTTTCTTCCTCTGGCTCGGCGTGCCGCCCGGCTACCGTTCGCAGGAGTTTGCCCGCCTGCTGCTGCAGGAAGCGCATATTCTGGTGGCGCCGGGCACTGGTTTTGGCGAAGGGGGTGAAGGGTTTATTCGCATCAGCCTCACGGCAGGCGACGACGCGCTGAGCAATGCGCTGGACCGTCTCGCCCGGCTGGCGCTGTTTTAGTCCGCCGCCGGGAGAAGTGAAAACACGTAACTCTCGCCGCCGGGGTTACTCCGCTGACGAGTCCATCACCGACAGCACAATTTTGCCCTGCAGACGACCTTGCACCGCTCGCTCGTGCGCCATCTGCGCCTGCGCAAGGGGGAAAACGCTGTCAATCGCCACCCGGATGACCCCGGCGTCCAGCAGGTCGGCAAGCCGGGCGAGTTGCGCGCCGCTGGAGCGCACCTGGGTAGTCGAGACCGTCACTCCGCGCTGTCGCGCCTCTTCCGCCCCGGCAAAGCCGAGCGGAAAGACCGGGTACAGCGCGCCGCCGGGCCGCAGGGTACGCAGAAAACGGCCGCTGGCCGCCCCGCCCGGCGCATCGATGACCAGATCCAGGTCACGCACCGCCTCCTCAACCGCAGTAGTCGTATAGTCGATAAAAGCATCGGCGCCGAGCTGACGCAAAAAAGCTTCGTGGCGGCCCGCGGCGACGGCAATCACTTGGGCGCCCTGCCACTTCGCCAGCTGTACGGCGAAATGACCAACGCCTCCCGCCGCACCGTTGACCAGGACGCGTTTACCCGCCAGCGGCACCGGCCGATGCGGCCCCGGCTGCAGCGGATTCGCCACCTCATGCCCGGGATCGATCATGAACTGCCAGGCGGTGAGGAGCGACATCGGCACCGCGGCGGCCTGCTGATGGCTCAGGGTTAGGGGTTTGCGGGCCAGATCGCTGACCGGCACGCTAACGTACTCGGCGTAAGCGCGGCTGCCCCCTGCTGCCCCTTCGGGAAAACGCGCCATGGCGTAGACTTCGTCGCCGACCGCCACCTCCCGGACGTCATCCGCCCGCGCCACCACCACCCCGGAGAGATCGGTCCCGAGGATCAAGGGAAAGCGGACCTCGGGCCGCCACTCCGGGGGCAGCTGTTGATAGCCATCGCGCAGATAGCTGTCCGGTGGGTTCACGCCCACCGCGTGCACCTGCACCAGCACCTCGCCGGCCTGCAGCACCGGCAGTGGCGCATCCTCATAGTTCAGGACTTCCGGCCCGCCAAAGGCGTGCTGTTGAACGGCCTTCATCATCTGCGTCGACATCGCTTTCTCCTCATATGGAAATGCGTTATATTTAACGGAGCACTGTTCCGAATATATGGAGCGGTGCTCCGCTTGTCAAGGAACGCCAATGAGAGCTGATGCCAGAAAAAATTATGATCTGTTAATCGAGGTGGCCCGGGACGTCTTCGTGGAGCAAGGCGCCGAAGCCTCGCTGCGCGATATCGCCCGCCGGGCGGGCGTCGGAATGGGAACCCTTTACCGCCACTTTCCCAACCGCGACAGCCTGCTGGAAGCCCTGCTTCGCAGCCGCTTTGCGGCGCTAACCGCCCGGGCAGAGTCGCTTCTGCTCGCCGCCGATCCTGCCGCGGCGCTGCTGGAGTGGCTGGCCGAGAGCGTGGCGTTTACCCATCAGCATCGCGGGATCATCGCTCCGCTGATGAGCGCCATCGACGATCCTGAGTCCGCCCTGCACAGCGCCTGCGTTGCCCTGCGCGCCGCCGGTACGTCGCTGCTGACCCGCGCGCAGCAGGCCGGCCAGGCACGGCCAGATCTCAGCGGAGACGAACTGTTCGATCTGATTGCCGCGCTTGCCTGGCTGCGGGAGCAGCCCTCCCATGCCCCACGCGCAGAGCGGATTTTAGCGGTGCTGGCCGACGCGATCCTGACTGCCGGCTAGCGGCGGCCAGCCACCGGCGAGACAGCACACGCCTGGAGAGTGACCGGTACGCCTGCCTTTAACGATTAAACGCCCAGTTGGCCCCGCTGGTCAGCGCCTGCTCGAAAGCGGGACGGCCGGGGCCGGACAGCCAGCCGGCGAAGGTGTGCAGCTGCGGGTGCAGCTGGCGCATGGCGTCGAGGTCGGCGTGCCCGGCCAGCCGCCCGTCGTCCACCAGCCCGGTCAGCTTGTGCAGAAAAGGGCTGGCGGCCAGCACCTCATCGGAAAATCGCGAATAGGGGATCGGCCGTCCCGCCGCCGCGGAGAATAACGCCTCCAGTTGACGGCCGGTCACGCTGTCGCTGGCGATCTCAAACGTCTTGCCGGCAAACCGCGCTGGCGCGGCAAAAACCGCCGCGACAAGATGGCCAATATCCTCCACCGCCAGCACCTGCATCCTCCCCTCCGGCAGCATAAAAAAGTGAAAATGACCTTCATCAAGGCCAAAACCGGGCATCACCAGCAGCTCCATAAAGGTGGCGGGCCGCACGATGGTCGCCACCAGCGGCAGGCGGCGGATATGCCGTTCAATTTCCGCTTTGGTGTCATAATGCGCTACGCCGGTGGGCGTCTCCCCTGCCGCGCTGCCGGAGCTGTACACCAGATGCTTCACCCCGCACTCGACGGCGAGATCGGCGATAGTTATCCCGTAGCGTACCTCCTGCTCATCGGTCACCGTCCCTCCCGGCGAACTGGGCTGGACGCTGAAGACGCCGTCGACCCCGGCCATTGCCGACCGCATTGCCGCCCGGTCTTCAAAGGTACCCACCACCAGCTCGGCTCCCCGTGCCGCCAGCGCGACGGCCCCGGCGGAGAAAGGATCCCTGACCAGCGCCCGAACCCGCCAGCCGCGGTGCAGCAGCGCCCGCGCCACCGAGCCTCCCTGCTGACCGGTGGCGCCAAAAACCAACACGCTTTGCGCATTATTCATCACTGTTTCCCCTTATCTGCAGCCTGTTGCCCGGCCTCTCGCCAGCGATAGTCACCTTGCTTATCCTTCTCCAGCCAGCCGCAGGAAGGCCCGGCAAAATGCCCGGTGAACCATTGAGCATGATGGCTGGCTCCCCACGCCATCATCTCCCGTCGGGAGGCTTCCGCCTGCCGGGGATCGCCGCAGAACGCTGAGTTCCACTGCGGATGGGCAAACTGGAGCGGAGAATGAAGGAGATCGCCGGAGAAACAGGCGTAATCATCTCCGGCGGCGAGGATCAGCGCGGCATGGTCCGGACTGTGGCCGGGGGTGGGCACAAAGGCGATCCGCCCGCCGACCCGCGGCCGGGCCGCCACATCGACGGTTTCCAGCTGGCCGGCCTCGATCACCGGCAGCAGGCTGTCGAGCCACAGCGCCCGGTAGCGTTCGCTGTTTTTCACCCGCGTCAGCTCTTTTGCCGAGCACAGGTAGCGGGCGTTGGGAAACAGCGGCACCCAGCGATCATCCTGCCAGACGGTATTCCATCCGACATGGTCGGTATGCAGGTGGGTCAGTAGCACCAGGGTCACGTCCTCCGGGTTCACTCCCGCGGCGCGGAGATTCTCCAGATACGGCGTGTTAAGTTGATGATAGAGCGGATTGCCGCCGCGCTCCCGACCGTTGCCAGTGGCGGTATCGATAACAATCAGATCGTGGGGGGTCTGCACCACCCAGCTGTGGATCGACAGCGCAATCGACTGAATAACGTTGTCCGCCTCCGCTACCGGGAACGCCTGTGGATAGAGCGCCGCTGGCTGCAGGGTCATCTCACGCTCCGGCACTTTGAAAATCAGGCTATCGCCTGTCTGGTAAGTTTGCATCACACCCTCCGCGCGCATTGCGCTGGTTGATTTATCGGGGTGAGATTCACTATGCTGCCGGGATAACCCACATTCAAATTGATTATCATAATGAAGAAAATCATTGAAAATGATTTTAGTCGTATCGATCTGAATCTGTTGACGGTCTTGATGGTGCTGTACCGCGAAGGGAGCGTCACCCGCACCGCAGAGGTGCTGCATCTTGGCCAGCCGGCTATCAGCGGGGCGCTGAAACGCCTGCGCGAGATGTTTGACGATCCGCTGTTCGTGCGCAGCGCCAGAGGCATGCTGCCAACGCCGCGGGCGCAAGCGCTGATGACCGACCTGCAGCCGCTGATGGAAAACCTGCATTCGGCGATGTTTGGCGCCGGGGAGTTCGTCCCGGCGCGCGCGCAGCAGCTTTTTCGCATCGGCCTCAGCGACTGGAGCGAACACTGGCTGATGCCCCCGCTGTTACCCGGGCTGATGCAGGAGGCGCCCGGGGTCTCACTGCAGTCGATAGCCGCCGACCCCTTCCAGGTTCGCCAGCTGCTGGAGGAGGAGCGCATTGATGTCGCGGTGTCCCTCAACAAACAGAGCCGCGGGGAGGTGGTCAGCGAGCCGGTGATGGCCATGGGAGTCACCACCCTGTGGTCGCCGCAGCAGATCCCCTGTCGCGGGCCGCTGTCGGTGAGCGACTTTGTCGCCTGGGAACACGTGATGGTGGCCTATCGTGAAACCGGCCACGGGGAAATAGACCGCCAGCTCGCCAGCCAGGGGCTCGCGCGGCGCGTGCGCTTTGCCACGCAGAATTTCTCCACCTTTCCCCTGCTGCTGACCACCCTGCCGCTGTTCGCCACCGTCCCGCAGGGGCTGGCGCAGCGCTGGCAGGCGCAGTACGCGTTGCGTGCAGACGCCCCGCCGGTAGCCTACCCGGAATTTACGCTGTGCATTTTGCGGCACAAACGCCGGGCGCAGGATCCGGCGCTGAACTGGCTGGTGACGAAGTTAAAACAGGCCATGCGCGGCCAATAACCGGGCCGATGCCCGGCATCAGGCCTCGCTGAGCGGGGGTTGCAGAACGCGCCTGCTCCAGTCATAAAACGCGCGCACCGCCGGCGGCAGATAGCGGTTTTGCGGATAGACCAGCGACAAGGGAAGATCAGAAGCGGCCTGCTCAATACAGGCGACCAGCGCGCCGCTCTGCAGATAAGGTTGCGCCAGATAGCTGGCGACGCGGATCAGGCCCAGCCCCTGAACGCCGGCCTGGATATAGGCATCGGTATCGTCGACCACCAGCGTCTCCTGCATACGGATCGCGCAGTCGCCGTCATCGAGGGAGAAAAGCCAGTCGATGGTCCGCCCGGTACGGTGGTTCAGGTAGCCCACCGCCCGGTGGTGGTGCAGATCGTCGATGCTCTGCGGCCGGCCGTGGGCCGCGAGCCAGGCCGGCGAGGCGAGGACCATCCAGCGGTAGCGGGCCAGAGGACGCGCCACCAGGGTGGTGGAATCTTCGATCCGCCCGGTACGGATCACGCAGTCATACCCCTCCAGGATAATATCTTCCACGTTGTCGCTTGAGCAGAGGATTAGCTCCAGGTCGGGATACTGCTGCAAAAACTCGCCGATCCTCGGCAGAATGCAGTGGCGGGCAAGGGATTGCGGCATCCCCACCTTGAACCGCCCGGCGGGCTGAGCCGAGCGCCCGGGAAAGGAGGCTTCCATCGCCGCCATCTCGGCCAGCAGCCTTTTACACTCCTCGTAGTACCGGCGACCCTCCGCCGTCACGCTGAGCTTGCGGGTGGTACGCTGAAGAAGCTGCGCCCCAAGCCAGGCTTCCAGCTCCTTCACTACCCGCGACACCGTGGAGCGCGGCTGCCCGAGCACCTCCGCCGCACGGGCGAAGCTGTGGGCATCCACAACAGCAACATACAACTGCATGGCATCCAGTCTGTCCATTTCGTTCTCCCCCGGCAATTATTATCCCATTATCACGAACAGTCTAACCCGAAATCCTGTTCTTATCGAATGATGCCCGCCCCCCTACACTGAGCCTGTAGCCAGTCAGTACAAGGCTTAACTGAGCAAGGAGTCAAAATGAAAACTGATAATCTTAATCATGAGGAAAAGGTATTGGTGCTGGGAGCGGGACAACTGGGCACCGCCGTTCTCGATGCGCTGGTGCCTGCGGTGATCCAGCGCCAGGGCACGGTATCGGTTATCGTCTCGCCGGCGGCCTGGGATGAAACCGGCCAGCTGCGATCGGCAAACCATCAGGCACTGGCCGACGCCGGGGCCACCTTTCTCGCCGTCGACATCGCCGGTAGCGCCATGGAGACGCTGGCTGGGCAGTTTCGCGGATTCACCACCGTGATTAACTGCATGGGGTTTGTCGCCGGTCCGGGGACACAGCTGAAAATTACCCGCGCGGTGCTGGCGGCCGGGGTACCCCGCTATTTTCCCTGGCAGTTTGGCGTCAATTACGATGTGGTCGGCAAAGGCAGCGGCCAGCCGGTCTGGGACGAGCAGTACGATGTCCGGACCCTGCTGCGCGCGCAGCAGGCCACGGAATGGGTCATTGTCTCCACCGGGATGTTTACCAGCTTTCTCTTCGAGCCAGACTTCGATGTGGTGAATTTATCCAACCGAACCCTGCACGCCCTTGGCAGCTGGGACACCCAGGTGACCGTCACTTCGCCGGCAGATATTGGCCGCCTCACCACGGCGATTTATCTGCATCAGCCGCGGATTGCCAACGAAGTGGTATTTGTTGCCGGCGAGACAATCTCTTACCGCCAGCTGGCAGACACCGTAGAGCGCGTGACGCAGCAAACGTTCAGCAAAGCTGTCCATACCCTGCCCGCCCTGCTGGAGCAGCTGCGGGCGGACCCGGAGAACACCATGCTGCGCTATCGCGCCGCCTTCGCCCGGGGCGACGGCATGTGGTGGCCGATGGAGGATACCTGGAATGCCCGGCATCATCTGCCGACCCAGAACGTTGCCGGCTGGCTGCAGGCCGCGCGCTGATTTTCTCCCACAGGACAGAATGAAGATGAAAAAGTTGATTCCACTGATCGTATTGAGTTGTCTGCTGCCGCTGGCGGCAAATGCCAGGACCATCACCGCCACCGGCGATACCCTGGACCATGCGGAGAGCAAAATCCGCCAGCAGGCCGCCCGCGAGGGTGCGACCGCCTATCGCATTACTGAAGCGCGAATGGGCAACAAAGTGCATATCACGGCGAAAATCACGGACTAAACCACCGGCGCCAGGCTCAGGGACGAGCTACCGCTGTCGCTTGCCCGCGCACCAGGTCAGGCGCTCATTTTTTCCCGCCGACGATCGCGGCCTGGCGGCGCGCCGTACAGGCGAGCGTATTCCCGGGTAAACTGCGACACGCTGATATAGCCCACCTCCCCGGCAGCCTGCGCAATGCTCATCCCTTCCGCCAGCATCAGGCGGCGGGCGTGGATCAGGCGCAACTGCTTCTGAAACTGCAGCGGCGACAGCGTGGTCATGGCGCGGAAATGACGGTGAAAGACAGAGACGCTCATCCCGGCGGCATCGGCCAGCGCGTCGACGCTGACGGGCTGCATAAAATCCCGGCGCAGCATCGCCACCGCCCGGCGGATCCGCGCCGAATGGCTGTCTACGGCGCCCAGCGCCCGAATGGCCGGCCCATGGACACTCTGCAACAGCCAGTAATGCAGCTCCCGCCGCAGACCTTCCCCCAGCACCGCCAGCGCCCCCGGTTGATCAAACAGCCTTGCCAGCCGGTAAGCGGCGTCTGTCACATCGGCATTCATCGGTTCGATACCGACACGGGGCGCCTCATCCGGCCCTGACGGCCCGGCCTCCTGCAGCTCGCGCAGGATAGCCAGGTCCAGCTCCAGCACCAGCGCGTAATAGGGAAAACGCTGACTGGCCTCGGTGATCTGGCTGGTGGTGGGGACATCCGCGGCAATCACCATCGCCTCGCCCGGGCCATAGTCAAAGCTCGCCAGACCGGTGGTCACGCTCTTACGTCCCTGGAGCAGCATGGCCACCAGCGGCCTGGCGATAGCCGCCTGTAAATCGCCAGGATGGAGGGCCCGCACCAGGGTGATGCCGGGAACCGGGGTAACCGCCACCCCGCTGCTATCGACATGAGCATCGGCAAACCGGCGGCAGAGATCAAACAGGGCGTCGCGCATAAGATCCTTTCAGGCAAGTTTTAAAGCCTGAGTATGCGCTATTTCCCGGGGAAAGGGAGTGAATGGAGAGAAATGGGCAAAAAATAACAAGGATTGGGCAACCCGACCTGACGCGCGGCCCCTATTGTAGAGCCTCAACATACCAGAGAGGACCGAACATGACTAAGATTGCACTTATTACCGGCGCCAACCGCGGCCTTGGCCGTCAGACCGCACTGGATATCGCCCGCCAGGGTGGGGATATCATCGTCACCTGCCGTGGCAATCTCGAACAGGCGGAAGGGGTGGTCGCGGACATCCGCGCCCTGGGTCGCAAGGCCATCGCCCTGCCGCTGGATATGGCGCAAACCGCCAGCTTCCCGGCCTTCGCCGACAGCCTGAGCGCTGCGCTGGCCAGCGTCTGGGGGCGGGTCACCTTCGACCATCTGATCAATAACGCCGGACACGGCGAATTTGCCTCGCTGGCCGAAACGCGCGAAGCGCAGTTCGACGGGCTGTTTAACGTCCACGTTAAGGGGGTATTTTTCCTCGTACAAACCCTGCTGCCGCTGCTGGCGGACGGCGGACGGATCGTTAACTTTTCTTCCGGGCTGACCCGCGTCTCCTATCCTGGCTTCTCCGCCTACGCCGCGGCCAAAGCGGCTGTGGAGATGCTGAGCGTGTATATGGCCCGCGAGCTGGGCGGGCGCGGCATCACCGTCAATACCATCGCCCCCGGCGCTATCGCCACCGATTTTGGCGGTGGGCTGGTGCGGGACGACGCAGGGGTTAACGCGCAGTTTGCCGCCATGACGGCGCTGGGACGGGTGGGCGTTCCTGAGGATATTGGGCCGATGATCGCCAGCCTGCTGCGCGACGATAACCGCTGGGTGACCGCCCAGCGGATCGAGGTGTCGGGCGGACAAACCATCTGACGACTCAGGCTGGCAGGATGCGCTCCAGCGCCAGGCCTGCCAGCCGCACGGTCTCCAGAAGACGCGGCAGGCTATCCCCTTCCCGCGCTTTCGCCGACAGGCCAAGCATCAGTGTATCCATATAGTCAGTCACCCGCAGCGCGTCCTGCGGGTGATGGCGGGCGATATACTGCTGGATTTTGGCTCTTGCCGCAGCATGCCATTCGCCTGCCGCCACCCGGGCGTCGGCATCCTGACAATGCCCCCCCTCCAGCACCAGACAGCCGGCGGCGGCCGGATCGGCCACATAGCGGCGAGCCGCCTCCTGCAGCACGGCGATGAGCGACGCCGCCACCGGCTGGTCGTCTCGCAGCAGGGCGTCGATGGGAATGGCCCCGGTCTGGCTGTAGCGCTGCAGGACGCGGGTATACAGCCCGAGCTTGCTGCCGAAAGCGGCATAAAAACTCGGGGGATTGATACCGAAAGCCTGGGTCAGATCGGCCACGCTCACCGCGTCGTAGCCTCGCGCGTGAAAGAGGCGTTGCGCCGTTTCAATGGCCTGTTCCGCATCAAACTGGCGAGGACGTCCCGGAGTACGCCCTTGTTTTGTAGTGGTCACTATATTAATCCTTGACAGCCTGTTTTGCCGCAGCATATTGTAATCATCACTACAATATCATGAGGTACGGGATATGACAGCATTTCACAACAAATCAGTGCTGGTTTTAGGCGGGAGTCGGGGAATTGGCGCGGCGATCGTCAGGCGTTTTGTCGCCGATGGCGCATCGGTGGTGTTTAGCTATTCCGGTTCGCCGGAAGCGGCCGAGCGGCTGGCGGCGGAGACCGGCAGCACGGCGGTGCAAGCGGACAGCGCCGATCGCGATGCGGTGATAAGCCTGGTCCGCGACAGCGGCCCGCTGGACGTGTTAGTGGTCAATGCCGGGATCGCGATTTTCGGTGACGCTCTCGAGCAGGACAGCGATGCCATCGATCGCCTGTTCCGCATCAATATTCATGCCCCCTACCATGCCTCCGTGGAAGCGGCGCGCCGGATGCCGGAAGGCGGGCGCATTATTGTCATCGGTTCGGTTAATGGCGATCGCATGCCGGTGCCTGGGATGGCGGCCTATGCGGTCAGTAAATCGGCCCTGCAGGGGCTGGCGCGCGGCCTGGCGCGGGATTTTGGCCCGCGCGGCATCACGGTCAACGTCGTCCAGCCCGGCCCTGTTGATACCGACGCCAACCCGGAGAACGGCCCGATGAAGGAGCTGATGCACAGCTTTATGGCCATTAAGCGTCATGGCCGCCCGGAAGAGGTGGCGGGAATGGTGGCGTGGCTGGCCGGTCCGGAGGCGTCGTTTGTCACTGGCGCCATGCACACCATCGACGGCGCGTTTGGCGCCTGATACTCCAGGGCGGCGGCGCGCGCTTTGCACCGCCGCCGCGGTGATGTCATGGCCTGTCAGGGATCATCAGGCCAGACTGTCGACCGCCATAAAAAAGCGATCTTCGGTAAGCATCAGCCGCACTTCCGGGGACTGGTGCGCCTTGCGGATCATCCAGCCATCCTCCGGGGCCAGGCTCAGATAAAACATCTCCCGGGATCCCGCGCCGCCGGGTGTCTCGAGACTCAGCGTCACGATCCCCTTTTCCACGCCATCCAACAGCTGCTGTGGCACGATATTGACGCTACGTTCGCCGTTTTGCAGGCGGATGGTCGGGATATCGTAGCGGCAGATGCCGCTGTTGAGGCTGTACCCAAGAGTGCTCAGGTCGTGGAGATGGCGGGTCGACATCACCACCTCGATACCGGTTCCATCAAACCACTGACTTATCTGCTGAGCCAGCGCCGCCATTTGCTGGCGAAACCTGGCGATATCCGCGGCGGCCGACCCGTCGAGGGCCGCTGTCCGCTGCGGATTTTGCTGTTGCTGCAGTTTCTTAAAAAAACGTTCCCTCGCTGTCACGTTATCTCCCTGTGCTGTGGTGAAGATGGTTATCGCCCGTTCGCTGGTTACGAAGATTGAGGGCGAACTGGCGCGATGGCCCCGCCACAAATGTTTGTTTTCGACGTTACTTCGCCGCTTCAGGCCTGAGCCGTAGCTGGTTGTGTTCGGCGGTCAAAATGCGCGGCTTGTCCGGATCCAATTCCTCACGCGCCAGCACCTGCTTCCAGGTATTCCTGTCTGTGTCCGGATGGCGGAACAGGCCGACAACCGCCACGAACGTCGCCTCCGCTTCCAGCGGCATATTCAGACTGGCACCCCCTCCGGGACTGATCACCACATCGCGACTGGCGAGGAGATCGGCGGCGAGCAGAATATCCCCCTCCTCCAGCAGCTGCTGATAAACCAGCCGGTCAAAGGTCTGGCGATCTTTAAGCTGATAGATGCGCACCACCACCGGTTCAGAGAGCGAGTGATTCTCTCTGGCATCGGTGTTGAGCGCTTCACGCGCGGTAAAGTCCAGATGCAGCGTATTAATTTGCTTATAAAAAACGGCGTTGAAGGCAGTTTTGGTCCCCTCCGAGACGCGCTGAGTGAGCCCGCACCCGCTCAGACAAAGTGCAAGCAAGGGCAGCAGGCAGGCTGTTTTAGTCAAACTTGTACGTAACACGTCGGTTTCCTTGTAGAAAGGTGGCAGGCTGCAGGCCCGTATAGGTACCCAGCTCGGTGGTAAAGGTCTGAGGAATATCGTCCTGACTCTCGCCCTCCCCCACACCCAGCACGCCGTTCATACCGAGCCAGAACGGCTCGTCCCCCAGCGGTGGGACAGCCAGCAGTCGGGTCGGCGCGGTCAGGGTGATGTTGGCCCGGAATCGCCAGCCGAGGTATACCCGCAGCAGGATGAGAAAGTCCCGAAACAGCGGGCCGTCAGGCTTCCAGCCCTGCGCCTCCGCGGGATTGTCGGTGGTAAGGGCGACGAGGAGCTGGCTGCTGGCGTCCGTCGCTTCGTCACCCAGCGGCGTATTGCCGTCCAGTAAGAAGTCATCATCGCCGTAAAACCCCAGCGGCTGGCTGATCGCCACCGGACGCAGGCTATACGGGCTCACCCTGACGGTGGTCTCCGGGGCCAGCAGGGTGACCAGCGCCTGGATCCCCTGCTGGGTTTTGCCAGGCTGACGCAGCACGCCAGTTAGCGCCAGAAAGCGCGACGCCGGCGAGGCGATATGTTGCGTCGTGCCGGGGATGCCCAACCCCGCCAGGCCCAGCAGCGACTGCGAGAGACGATCGGTGCCGCCAGGCTCAAAGGTGGCGGGCCAGGAGTATTTCCGCCAGATGCGGTAAAACTGCGTCATGATCCGGTGGCTGAAGATATCCAGTAAGCCCTGCAGCGCTTCATGCCCTTCCCTGCGCTGGGCGATATCATCGAGATATGCCGTCGGGAGCGGCGAATCGACACCGTACAACCCCATAAAGGTGGTGCGAATGACCGGCGGCCCGCAGTCATCGGCCTCATCGTATTCCACGGCTCTGAGTTCGCTGGCCGGGAATCCCATCCCCGGATGCGGGTAAAAACGCACCGGATCGTCAGCCGGATGGCTGGTCGCCCCCATCAGCTGTTGGCCGGGACGCCGTTTTTCCAGAAGCTGGCAGAATCGGTAAAAATTGATCCGCGGCAGATCGGCCTCCAGCCGCGGGGTCAGCCGGGAATGCGTCGGCTGTGCTTCTCTTCCCATTCCAGTCGTTCTCCGGTTGGTTGCAGAATGATAATCAGGCGGTTGAACAAGTAGATGTCGGTGTAGAGCGCAAAGAAGCGGCTAAGCATCTCGCCAAACAGGCATATGTCGCCTCGTCCGGCAAAGCCGTGACTGTCGAGGGTGACTTCGATCTGCACGCCGCGCACCAGATGGCCCCGCGCAAAGCGCTCTGTTGCGCGGTGCTTCACGTCGAGGATGGCTTCCAGACGCCGACGATTCATCTCGCTGTCGGTCCATTCATACAGCGCCAGGGTGCCGCGCAGGACTTCAGCGTTGTCCATCAGGGAAAGAAAACTGCTGCCCAGATGGCTCAGCACCCGCCAGTGAAAACGATCCTGGGCGGGGGGATAGCACGGCAGCGTTGGTGCGCAGAGGTTACGCACCGCGACGCTGGCCGAAGTGGTTTTCATCACCGTATCAAGCACGGTACTCTGCAGCGCGCGACGCGGCAGCTGGCCGTTAGTTCCGGTGAGGGTCAGCGACAGGCTTTCATCTTCCGGTACGGTATGATTATCAAAGGCTTCTCCGCCGACGATAAGCCAGGTGTTGTACAGCCCGGAGGGGCCACGGCGCACCCGGGTATGATAGTAATATTCCGCCGCGTCATGACGCATCATGCCGCCTTTGTGGCGAAAACTTGAGAACGGCGTGTAAACCTGCTGGTGCGAGGAGATCACGGAATCGACGGTGTAAATTTCGGTGTGGCCGTCCTGCACGCGCATCGGGCGCAGCGGGTATTCGGTCTGCAGGGAGTTGATGGTCAGCGGATCGGACTCCAGCGGAAACAGGTTGATCACTGGCACGCAGTGCAGGCGCAGCTGCTTTTCGCTGAAGCGGAAGTCATGTTCCCAGCGTTCCGCCAGCACGACGTCGATTTCAAACCACGCCAGTCCGGCCGGTAAATCCACTGTCTCCAGTCCGCGCAGGTCGATGAACATGAACTTTTCGCGGAAGGTAAAATACTCCAGCAGCAGCTGATAACCGCGAAAACTGCGGCCATCTTCAGGCCAGAGGCCGTCCTCCTCGCCAAATCCCAGCGCGCTGAAATACCCGTCCAGCGGCCTTCTGTCCACCTCATCGGGCATGCGCAGCCACATCCGGGCCACATTGAGGGTAAAGGCCTCGTGCATGGCGCAGGCTAGCGGTGCATCGGCGTTGCAGTAGAGCGGGATATGACTGAGATCGACCCGGCTCCAGTCCGTCAGCTGGCTGCAGGTAAAGCGCAGCGTGATCACCGACCGGCCATCCGTATCGGTGGCCAGCTGGACGCGCTCAAGGGATAACGGCTGTAGAGCGATCGCTTTGGTGGTGGTGTACCGGCAGCGCGTGCCCTTTTCACCGATCGGCCGGGAAAGCACTTCAAAGCCTTTGGCCATCGTCATCGGCTCTTTCATTTCCGGCCAGTCGGGGGTGAACTCCACGACCGACATCGAGGGAATGGTACGTAAATAATGTGGCCACAGCAGACTGACCACGCCTTCGGTCAGCTCAGGCAGATCGTCATCGAGTTTCTCGCGCATGCGGCCCATCAGGAAGGCAAAACCTTCAAACAGGCGCTCGACAAAGGGGTCGCGGGCGCCCGCTTTGTCGAGATTGAGCATTGCCGCCTGCTCAGGATGAGCGCGGGCAAACTCTTCACCCGCTTCCAGCAGGTAGCGCATTTCAGCGTCGTAATAACGCAGGGTTAAATCGTCCATAAATTAATATTGATTTCCTTTCAATCATCAGATTTTGAAACAGGCATCTAAAAAATAACCTTTATAACACCTGAATTAATACTTATAATTAAATGCCTTTATTTTTTTAAAACACTTATTGCTTGAACCATTTTTAATCGTACCCTTAAAAAAATCATCTTTTATATAAATCGATGCGTAGCACACGCCCTCTTTTGAAGAAAGAATAAAATTTTGACCACCGCTACCTGCAGCGTTATATTCGTATTGACCACCAACCCTCCAACCAATGTCAAGCGCTGCATCTTTCCTAATCAGAGATGTAAACGAAGCTTTAATCTTAACTCTTTTTCCAGGTGCTATAATTTCAGGCTTTGATCGTACTATGCGCGCGACTTCGTCAGGCTCAGGTTCGACATTATATACACTCTCACCTGCATACACGAATATAGTTTCATTAGTGTTATTTATAATAACAACAACTGGCCTTATCGGAATAAAATGAGCGACAAGGACTAACACCACCATAAATAATGCAATACCCGTTAACGTTTTTATTTTTTTCAAAATGATGAGTCACTTTTTTCTGGATTATCTGTATTCCAGCACCAATGATTTTCTCTTGAGTGAGGAAGGTGCGCGCCAGGTGTTGTTTCTAAAACGCAAAGAATATTATCTGCCGTCAACGTCTCAGCAAATTTCCCATGTTCATAAAATAGATTAAACCCTATTTTCATGCTAGTAATGTCATCCATGGTATCATCCCCCATTGCACCTGGCGTCATGTTTTGTTCCCAAGTGGACCCTTTCAAGAGAATTGCTTCAGAAAAACCGACACTACGTCCAACATAACCATAATGTATGTTTGACCAAACATCATAAAAATAATCATGCTGTTTGAATTTATGATAATAAGACTTTGATGATTTTCCTTTCCTGGGAAGTGGTCGTACTACTGCAACGGATGAAAACAGATCGCGGATCTTCGGTTTATGATCCCAGATTGAACCTGTTTTCACGGTCTGATACCAAATAGCCATTGCAGCAAGTAAATCTGCTTTAGGGGGCGGACCCAGCCTTGCATAAAAGGGAAGTTTATTCCATTCAGTAAGTCTTTTTATTAAAAAATCTTCGTCAATTAAATATCGTATTGTTTCTGCCGTATCGCTTCTGACATTCGCCTTTATTTCACTTAGTATATATTCTGCAACTTTAATCGCCCCATCTGTGTGAGTACACTGTCGTTCAGTCTTATTTTCTGGATGAAGATTCTTGTAGGGTTCCTGTAAAGATGCCATAAGCCCATCGAGTGAAAATAAAGTAGTTATGCACTCACCTCCTTTCTCATAAGTATCATTCATCATTGATGGAATAAACTTCGCCTTACAGGGGCAAGTACTACAGCTGTCGAGGGTTCCGGCCATTCGCCGGCCGTGAATGGTATCGTTGTCGATGCCACCGGCAATCTTGTATAGCCCCGCGTGCTTTCCGCAAGTGACGCTGTCCTGCTCCCGGACAACAGGTTTATCAAACAGAGTGTGATCTTCTGCGCCTGTAGTGATTCTTCCGCCGCAGGTCGTTCTGTCTCCCTGTACCAGATAAAAACCTTTTGCTGCCATACGTTCTCCTTAGTGTCAGTGTCAGTTTCCGTTCTGTTAGCCGCAAAGCACCGCGCTACTGGCTGGATCGAGCGCAATCAGACCTGCCAGCAATTGATCCATCTCCGGTTGCAACCGTAATTTTTCACTCTCGCTGCGCGTAGCTTTCATGCGCAGTAGCCTGAGCCGTCGCGATTTAATCTCGAACAACAGAGCTGGGATCCACTGCGTGAGGGTGATTGATCCCGCCGTATCGTCGAGTTCTCGCAGCAGATAGAGCGCGAGGTCATTCTTCCCCTTTTGTTCGGCCACGCGGGCCATCAGCAGGCGCAACAGCCATTTTTCTTTAGTGGATTCCGTGCCCGGGCGCGTCTGAATCCAGTGGAGTGCAGCATCGAGACCGTCAGTGTCAGCTTTCTCAAGCGCTTCAGGTTCAAGTGCCAGAATGTCGTTATCAGCGCCGCTGGCAGCCGATACTGGCTCATCCTGCCAGACGGACATATCGTCAAGTACACTCTGATTTATCCAGTTCAGCGTGACCTCATCGGCAAAGGGTGTGCCGTCGTTAAAAGCTAATGTTTCAAGCCCGGTGAGACGGCGCAGCAATCCTTTCAGATCGGCAATGATAATATCGGCCAGTACATCCTGACCCGACCTCGCCAGCGCCTGATGGATATACCATTGCAGGTCAAGCCAGAGGTGGTTAGCGCCACGTGAGAAGGTACTGTCCGCCTGTTCCAGTATCTCCGACCAGCTCTGTTGCAGGTACAGCCGCTTGAGCATGGCCCGCTGATCTGCTCTGGGAGGCTCGATACGTGTTTTTCCTTCAGCATCAGGCGCAGGGATGATTGTCAGGGTGTCATGACGAAGGCTTTTCATTAGCCGATGTGCGGCAAGCCAGCCATCGGGTTGAACGCGCAGGTATGCTGTCAGGGTTCGCGCCTGGGCCAGCAGATCCTGACCGGAGGTGATGTTACTGAGAACCGGCGCTTCGTATTCAGCCGTGCGGGAAGCAGTTTGAGCCAGCCCCCGGTTTCCGACGTTCTGCGGCACCACTGCATCGACTCCCCCGCCCTTTATCAAACGAGACTCCAGTGCGCCCCAGAGTGCTTGCAGATCTGGCCGTGATGTTTCTGGTTCTGTCGTCAGACAATCATCAATGAGAAGCAGCGCGCCGACGGTACGCCTTGCGTCCTCCCGCACAACTTCTGGAAAAAGTGAAAGACTGTCTAAGATACGAGTACCCGCCAGCCACTCGAGGGCTGCTTTGCGGCTACGGTCGCGCTGCGGATAAAGCTGCATACTATATCGTTGCAGCAAGCCTGCCAGCAGCTCCAGCCCATCGGCCAAGCCAGCTTCCCCGTCCTGGTGCAAACGGGCCCAGCAGTAATAGGTAACAATCCGGATATCTTTTGTTGTTGCCAGTAACTGTCCAGCCAACTGGCAAATCAGTACGGTATCGACACCGGAGATCTTATTGACCTCCTCGCGGATACGCTGAAAATCATCGTCATAGCCCGGATCGTCCCCGGTTGGCTGGGTGTCACTGATTGGCGCAAGCCAGGACTGCCACTGCGCCTGGCGTGACCGGGCCTGCTGGCGCAGTACGCTTTCATCCAACTGACTGGCGGCAACCAGATTTTGTAAAATGCTCATAATTCCATCTCATCCATGTCACTATTCCCTCCCCCCGTCGTCAGGGCCTGTGCGCTCTCAGCCGCATCGACACTAAAAATCTGATCCGGCAGGGTCAATCCGCGCAGCGCCAGAAGCACCAGCGGGCCGCTCCCAAGCTGGGAGCGCAATACCCACTGCAGGGTGCGGCCATCCGGAGCGGTGAAGCTCATCATCCACTGGCTGCGTTCGAGTTGCTGGCGTTTACCCTGCTCCAGCCAGCGAATAAAGCCCCAGGTACCGCTGTAGTCACCAAACAGACGCGTGCCCGCATTGACGGTGGTCCAGGTCAGCAGAGTGCCGGGTTTATACGTCTCCCCCGGCCAGCGGAAAGTCTGCCAGTCGGCAATCTGATTGAAATAGCGCAGCTTTTGGCCGTCTATCGTCAACTGTGTCTCGACAACCTCCGGGGCAGGCCTGGCCTGTAACTCAAAGCTGATCCCCTGGCTGCCGTCGGTGAAAAGAATGTCGGACAGCTGGCTTAGCTGGTTGATAGCGCGCAGAAAGGCCGGATTAAAGACCAGGCCGTGGCTGTTGACCTTATCCGGCACCCACTGGCTACCTTCTTTATGCAGGACACCGTTCAGCTCCGTCGTGAGAAAACGGTCGATCCGCCCGCTGTCCTTGCGCACAAACTCAGCCAGCATCGGCAGCGAGGCGTCACTTTTGCTGGCGGCAAACGGAAAGCGTCCGTCAAAGGCGGTGTGCCAGTTGGCGACCACCGAGCGGCGCCATTTATCATTCAGACTGGCCGCCGACGGCAGAAGCACGGTTTCCCATGCCTGGGTCAGCGGTTGCACAAACAGAGTGTTGCCGAAGCCACTCCACTCTTCGCCAAGGCTTGCCGAAATCAGGCTACCGTACTGTTGCGTGTCGGTCAGGTCGACGCTTTTCCCCTGGAAGACGGTCTGCGCCAGGGTCTGCATCATCTCCTGCGGATCGGAGGCATTCGCAACCTGCTGCAGGCGCAGGCGCACGCGGGTGATACGGGTCAGATAGGTTTGCAGGCTCAGGGTGCTATCGGCCGACATGACGTTGCTGCCCGTGTTTTTCCCCATCAGCTGGAGCAGTGGGCCGAACGTGTCATCCAGAGGCCCCTGCGGGCCGGCGGCCGACTGGTCGATGACCGGCTTGTCTTTCCCGCCCACCAGGTCTTTGGCCGATTTAATAAGGCTGTCCGACAGCCCCTCCCTCTGTTGTCCAGCCTGTCCCTGCCAGGCAAGAGTATTCATCAGGGCAATCAGCGGCGACTGGCGGACATCGCTTATCAGCGTGAGCTGGTCGGTAACATCGGCGATATTGGTCGCCGGATTAAGTCGCAGACTGTTGAGAAAATTCAGCCAGCTGCCGGCGAAATCGGTGAAGTAGCGTCGGGTCAGACGCGCTTTCAGCGCCTCCGGCGACAGGTCTGTCGACACCGTTTTGCGCGAATCGCTCAGCACCCAGTCGATTTCTTCCCGGCGCGAGCTGGCTGCCTTATCAATGGCCTGCTGAATGCCGCCTTCCCATGCCTGGCGGGTAAACATCCCCGGGACCACTTCATCGGTGGTAAACAGGCGGCGCGCATCGGTGCCACTGGTCATGTCTTCCAGCGACACATCGGCAAAATTACGACGCACGGATTTGAGCATGTTCTCATATAAGGTGCTTTCGGCATTGCGGCGACCTATCTGCTGTAAAAGAACCTGGCGGCTCTGACTGACCCGTTGCGCATCCGGAGTTATCTTCCATTCAGGCCGTTCGGCCAGCAAGGAGAGATAAAAGGCCCACAAATCCGGCGCCAGACTTTGCCACAGACCGGTCGAGATCCCCATTCGCGTCGGCTGGACCGTTTTCATGGTCTGCGCGAAAAATGCGCCATCGGCTTTATCCGGACGAGCCATCATCAGCCAGGCTTTCAGCTGGTCATAGCCCGGTTTCGCCAGCTGGGCTCGTTGGTCGCTGTTGGGGGCGGAGTTGACCAGCGCGCTGAGCGCCTGCTGCAACGCGGCATTGGCCGGGTCACGTATCAGGCGATGATTCGCCACACCGTACCAGGGCAGGACGGCGTCTAATAGTTGCTGATGATGATCCAGGCCAAAACGCCGATACCAGGGAGCCCCCTTCTGTCCATCGTGCACGAGACGGCCGGCCTCATTGCGCAGGGCATGGAGGGCCGTCAGTTGATAGTCAGAAACGGAGGGGTGGGCCACCAGGTCGCGGGCTTTTCCCGCGACTGTAGCAATCTGGTTGTAATTGAGGGTAAAGGAGAGCAGCAGTCCCGCCGCCCACAGGCCGAGGGTGGCCAGCAGTGTCCAGGCCAGCGTCTGTTCCCACGCCATACCGACACGGTGGCCACGTACACGGGTGCAGTCATCCACAATGCCCTGCCAGGTGGCGGGCAGCGTCAGGAGATGAGGCTGGCCCGCAGGCAGGGCATCAGCTTCCTGATACGGATCCACGGCGCGAGGTTCTGGCAGGCTAAACATCAGGCCACGCAGCGCAAGCCGCTGCCGCGAGGCGGTCAGCCACGGCGCCAGCTGCCAGCGCCATTGCGCGATCCCCCCGTCGATAAGCCGATGCCCCAGACGCAGCAGGAAGTCGTGGCGGGTCTCCTCCGCGATCTGGCGCATCCCCTGCTCCCGCAGCGTGGGCAGCATCTGCGCAAGCTGACGGGCGACATCGTCCTCGGTAGCGCGTAACGGGAAGCTAACCCCTACCGCCTGCACCACGCGGTCAGCCTGCGACCACTCACTGTCGCACAGTTTCCACAGCCAGACCGGGGCGGCATAGCGCAGCAGTTCGCTGATTTTTTCCAGCCCACGCAGGTCGCTCTCACTTATCTGCGGCGTCAGGGTGAGAGACGACGGCATCACCCGCACAATTCCGTCCAGAGGACGACCGCGGCGCAGCTTGCGCAGCGCGGCGTATTGTTGGCGATCGGGTTCGGAGAGCAAGCTGCCGCCGTAAATCAGAACGGTACGCTGGCCCTCCAGCCAGCGCTGCTGACGCAGACCCGGTGCCAGTTGTTCGATTGCCGCCTCGTCGCCGGTGACTAAAAGCAGGCGGACTTTGCGTCGCCAGTGAATTCCAATTCGGGTTCGCAGATGGTCACGAATCCTGGCACACATCACCACTGCTGGAGAAACAGAGATGTTTTCACTCTCATCTTTTCTCTTATTGTCATCACCACGAGTGACATCCAGGAGAGCCTCAAACTCCTTTTTACCGGCACTGCGAGCTGTCCACAGGAGCATAACTAACATGATAAAGATACATCCGGTAATGCAGCACCCACCAATAAGCCAGTAATTCTGCTGCTGACTATCGCCCTCAAGTCCGGCCATGTCAGGATGTTTCCAGACGATAAATGTCATTGCAGCCAAGAGTAAAAAGAGAATGAATACGACTGAAAGATAGCGACCTTCCGCAGTTTTCGGTGCTAAAAGTAACTTCACAGATCCATCTCCTGTCTTGAAGCTATCGGGGTAATAAGCGTGCTCCATAGCACTTTCTGAGTGGTATCCCCGCAGATAATCATCTGCGGGGATTGTGTTTGTCGGGCGATTTCAGTGGCGGCAGCAATAGCCAGCCAGGGTGCAGCGGCTCCAGCATTCCCCATGGATATATCGAGTGAAATGACAGCCTCATCTTTTACGCACTGCGCAGGATGTGCATTCTGACATCCAATCGCTTCTGCACGTTGCTCACCTGTCATTCCAGCGAGCCATAAATTTTCCACCATATTTTCTTTTAGCGGGACGTTCCAGGCGGCCATCCTCATCCCCTCGCTCAGTTCACCTGATGGAGCAGCATCTGGCCGGTGTAGTAATGCGAGGGGGTCAAGCGCCTCTTGCGTTAGGCGGTTGCCAAGAAGTAGAGCAACAGCTGCTTCAGCAGTATTGTTTGTAACAATCGGATCAATCTGGAGGCCAACAATCAATAGCATTGCTTTATCTTTAATACGTTCATTTAACCAACGGTCAATTACACTAAGACCACTCCCTTCACCGTGTTCAACAGGAAAAGTGATATTGTTCTTTTGCCATGCCTCATCCCAGTAATGGCGAATGTTCTCCAAAGGCAGCGATGTTGTTACATCAAAAACTACTACTAATGGGCATTTATCAGGGATTTGTGTAAAAGGAATGTCTGCAATCATCTGCGAAAAAATATTTATTATCACGAATTCCATAGAATCCTGCGGGCTGGAAGAAATTTGGCTCATTCTGGCGCTTTCATTACCATCCCGGCCGACCTGTGAAACAATAATGCTGTCGTTATTTTGCATAGCAATAGCGGTATCTTTCTGAGCAACTGATGAGTGGCCGGTAATAAATGTTGCACTCAGCACTTGTAATGCACGCCGTGCCTTACGGGTTTCTCGAAGAATCCACTGTTCTCGCTGTTTGTCAAAAGCGTTTGCTTTGCTATCCTGTAAAGACCAAACAAGCAGACGAGAAGAAAGCAAGACACTCCATAAAGCAACAGGAAAACCTACAGCTAATCTCCAGAAGTACAGATTTTCAACATAACGCCCAAATATACGCATTATGATAATACTGACCGAAAGCATGACAACCAGAGCAACAAGCCAACGAGAGAATTTCAGAGGCTTAGGTCTGGGGTAGCGTTCTGGCAAATGTTTAAGTGTAAATGGCATTAATTTCCTCATGTTACAGGATGGCTAAATTAGCTTGATATGCAGACGAAACAAAATTTACCACATTATATTTCTCTCATTAGCAAACTCACACTTAAACATACGACCATCCTTTTTGGTAACAAAACATAAATCAACGTGCTAGTTTACTTTTGTCGTTGAAACGGCCTTCCATTTTTTTCAGCATGTAATTTAACAGAGACTTGTCTTTTTTAACTATAATCTGGAATCGGAGGGTTTTCTCCACCACACCTACCATTTTCAACTATGATATTCTCTTCCCCTCGTAGTGCATATTTCAATCCATTTTATACGCGAAATACTTGACAGTAACTGGGTCTATCCCATCAATACATCCAATTTATAAGCAAATAAAACAGTGCCTTCGTCATTAGTAAAGCTACTGTTTATTTCAATTGATTCTTTTACCCCATTCACATTAATATCCATTTCATAGTCAATAATATAATCATTTGAAATGCAATCATCCTTACCCTTTGTCACCTGTTTTACAGATAAATGCTCTGCAGTATTATTCTGGTTGATTTCCTTTTTCATCACCAGTAAATGCTTACCAGAATTACCTTCCCACTTTGTAGAAAAGATTAGATTTTTAGTAAAAGTAGAATTTATTGGCTACAAAATAATATGCAACACAACCTAAAAAGCAGCAAGAACGCCGAATAATGATTCATCAACAACACCCTTAATTTATAGCGAGATGCTTACTTCAATACTCACAAGCTATTTTTGCAGCATAAATTTATTGGCAGCTTTGCAAGCTAAAGTTCCGTCGGGAAGAGAATCAAACAAAGAGGTAAAGTTATATAGGACTGTTTTCCCATTAACTTTCTTAAATTCAATAAAATACCCATAAGCACCATCATCATCACATTTTTTTCTAATAGACTCTGGTAGTGCAAAAGATACATTCCATACACACACTTTTTCATTTGGGAAAACTGCCGATGTGTTAACAGGATACTTTGATTTTTTGTCCACTCCCCAGCCATAGTAAACCTCAGATACATTGACAAGTGTACTGTATTTATTTTTGATAAGTAAATCACTTTCAACATAATGCCTCACTTCTTTTGAAGACATTTCAATCAACAACTTCTTATTGTTTTTTTAAAAACCTCTCTTAGAGAATCTATATTTGAGTTATCCATACACTCTTCTGCCAGTACACAGGAGCTGTAACCAAGTAACAATGCTAAAACATAATAATACTTCACATCACCTCCAGTATTAAATTTTTATTTATCACCTTGTTCTTCCATCCTCGTTCGAGAGTAGATTGGCTCCAAGGCTTTCACGCAACTCTGCAATATTAGAAATCGCTGCTTCTATCGAGCCAGAATTTATTATTTTTTGTGCATAAGAATAATATGAATCAGGTACATAGAACCCTATCAACTCATAATGTAACCGTCCATTGATATAAACTTGATATAATGGGTTTATTGTTACACTATCTCCCTGATTTCCGCCAAGCACACCTATTTCTCCATCCTCAAAAAGACAGTATATAAAAGCAACGTGCCCTTTCCAAGATCCTTTTTTCCGTAAAACGACTATTGCACCGTATATAGGTTGAGACACTTTTATAAAACTTTTATTTTTCGAGAAAGATTGAGAACTGGCGCTACCAGATGTTGAATATCCAGATTCTTTAAGGCAATAATTTACAAAAGAAGCACACCACGGATTAGAGTCACCAACCATGGATGACATATTAATGCCTGTCTTCTTATGGTAGTTTATTCCGCCATCGCCTTCCTTTACACGCCCCCATTTCCATCGAGTCTCTCCCTCCTCGAATGCAACCGCCATCCACGGAGCCTCTCGCTGATCATGAGGAAGTAACGCAATCGGATTACCGGAATTTTTTCCTCCGACTGATTCCAACGTTTTTTTATTGGAATTTACTTCTTTGTTTTGTAGTTGTTTTTTACTCACTGTTTTTGAGGTTGGAGGATTAACTGCTGAGTTATCGGACTCGACCGCAGTATTGCTACCATTTTTTCTTATAGAAATTGATTGCCCCGGATATATTTTATTAGGGTCTGATATATTATTCTGACGCGCAATATCGTCAACATTCGCACCATTTTTTTCTGCGATCTTCGCCAGCGTGTCACCAGGTACAACGATATAGATTAAGGGGCTATTAGTTTTGGCACCATAAATCATCAAGTGTTGACCAGGGAAGATCTTACTCACATCTTTTATATTATTGTTTTTGGCAATTTCATCAGCACTTGTCTTATAACGTTTGGCAATTTTTGATAGAGAATCTCCTGGCATGACTATATACTCTATCGGTTTCAGAGCGCTCTTCTCACGTGGCACTTTGGGAGTCTCGGCAAGTGTTTTTGCAGAGAATTGAGAAAAATTTCGCGTGAGCAGTATATTCTTCGTTTCATCCCCAGCAACTGCTGAATAAACAACATCCTCTTTTCCAGCAGAATTAGTATATTTGACGACAATAACCATTCCTTGTTTCGTATGAATAATTGTCTTGAGCTTGCCGTAAGCGTCTGTTTTCCACTCGTAGCTAGTACTTTCTAGTGTTACCTTAAATGGCACATTAGCAACTGGGCGAGAGCCGTCTGAAACCGTCAAGTTTGTCACATACACCCATTTTTCAGTACCAGCCTTCAGGCCCCCTTCTTTTTTACTGATCGCATCCACAACTTTGCCGAATTCTTTATCATCCAAGTCAGATATTTTTTTATCTTTTGCAACGCCACTCTCTGAACTTATAAAGTTAGCATAAGCAACGGGATCATTGCCTGCGGTTTCAGGAGCATACTGCGACATCATCTCAGATATGGTGTCATTTTGATATTTTCGCCTCAATAATGCACATTTTTCACGCTCCCCAGCTTCAATGCTGGAAAAAATCGCAAATGTATTTTCTTTCGGATTATATACAGTACCGACACCTATTCGCCCTTTTTGCTTACTTGCATCAGGCAATGCCATAATATTTCCGGGGTTGTTAAATCTCCAGTTTAATGTCCCTGCAGTTTTTAGCAAACGAGTCCCATCACCAGCTTCGTACTCAACCGTCTTGGTTTCAAGATGGTATGTCGCTTTTATAAATCTCATACATCATCCTTTTTATTTTATTCTGTTGGCTGAAAGCTGGTGTCGTTTAATAAGACGGAAGTCATATGATAGCCTGTGACAGCAAGCATAACTTTTCCATCTACAATGACATGGTGATTAAGTAGATTGCGTTTAGTTTTATAATCGTCACCACTAACAATGAGCTGAATATTGCTATCCCAACCTTTTTGCTCAGTATTAGCATCAACCACGCACTTTAGCGGACTATTTATATGCAGGATCCAGTAGAGTAATTTTTCGTCATGCGCCCTATCTTCCCCCCAATTTGGGGGGCCGTAAAATATTTCTTCTTTCATTATTCCTGTGAGTACAATCTTATCCCCCTCTTTCAGGCATGCAGCATATACACCGAAGTTATAAAATAAGATAGCCAGACTCAACGTAAGTTTCATAAGCATACTTAACACTATCAACTATCCTTTGTTAAACTTAATAAAGTTGAAATCATTGATTCAGTCAATGCTGATGTTCTATCATCTTCAAAACCCACTTCACTTAAATAAAGATCGGCATCAGGTGCTTCATCCTCAAAATCCTCCATACTGTCGTCTTCAGTTGATGAGACAGAATGATCCTCTTTACTCCAAGTTTCTCGGCCAATGATTAAATTTAATGTATCGCTTTCAGGAAGTACTATTTTGGGGAAACGACCTGAACTGTCTACTGTTCCGGTAGACAGAATTTTTCCAGCGCTATCAGTAATACTGTACGGCTGATTTATCAGCCAGTTCATACTTTGGCTGACACTATCCGCACCTGGAAAAGCAAAACGTAAACTGTGCTCTCCAGGCTCCATTACAGGAAATACAGGCATTTTGACTTTTTCAGAAGCGCTTTCCTGACGCCCGTAATATCCTGCTTTCGTGCGATATTCGCCTGCAGTAGCAGATTCAATCGCATTTGCATCAAGTCTGATATAGCTCCCTCCACCATTCAAGGTCAGCTTCTTCTTCGCGATGATTTTGATTTCATCCTCCGTGCTGACAATGCTGATTTCCTTCCGGGCAAGCAGCGCCATCAGGTCATTCTGCGCCTGCATCTGCACCGGTCCCTGATTCGCTATCAGCCTGATCCCAAGCTTTCGCACAAACACGCTCAGCGCACTGCCCACCCCGATGAACAGGTTTTTCACCACGCTGACATCCGCATTCTTTCCGGCCGTGGCAATCAGGTTATGCCCGGCTGAGACCTGCAGATGCTCCCCGCTGGTCAGCGCTATCCCCTCCGGCGCGCTGAACAGCAGCACCGATTTTTTGAGGTCCGTCAGCTGCTGCTCCAGCAGGGTAATTTGCGCCTGGAGATCGGCCGGGTTCGCGGTCGCCTTCTGCGCGTCACCGGAGATGGACATCATCTGCTCCCGGGCTTCAGCCAGATTGCTGACCGCCGGCTCCATCGCCAGCACTTGCCCCCGGGCCTGAGCCTGTCCGTCCGCGCTGATAAATATCCCTTTCTGTGCCCGGATGGCGCCCCGGCTGTCGGTTCTCAGCTCAAAACCGTCCCCGCGCTGCTGCTTTTCAGCATCCACGAGATGGCCGAGATTGAGCTGGCTCTTGCCGCCGTACTCCGTCGACACCTTGATATGCTCTTTCCCGCGCTCGTCGTCGAGGCGGATTTTGTTGTTGGCCGGGGTGCGCAGGACGTTACGTTTGTCATTGCGGATGGTGACGTGGTCGCCGTGTGCCGAGTCGTGCACCACCCCCGCGATATACGGCCGGTCGGGGTTACCATCCTCAAAGCCAATCGCCACCTCCGTCCCCGCCAGCAGCGGCAGGTGCAGGCCGTAAGTGTCTCCGGCATACGGCCGCGACTGGCGGACCCACAGACTCTCGAACCCGGTTTCCCAGCGCGCCCGGTCAAACAGCATATTCACCCGGTAGCGCCCGTGTTTGTCGATATGCCCGTAGGTGTCGTTTTCCCGGGTGCTGGTCACGCGGGCCGGCAGCGTCCCGGCCATCACCGGACGCGCACCGGGCTCAGGCCGGTAACCGACGTCCGGGCTGTCCGGTATGCCGGCAAACTCCACTGCAAAGTCGGCATCGCGCCGGGCGTGGCTGTGCATCGCCGTGACGAGCACGCCATCAGCAAACTCCCCGGCCACCTCCTCTCCGCCGGTGACCTTCAGCACCTGACCCGGGCAGAGCGTCGGGCAGCTGGTGGTGGCCTGCATCCGGGTCTGGCCGTTAAGATAACGCTCATGACGAAGGCGGGCGTAAAACGCCCCGGACTCCGGCGCCGGATGGCGGTCATGGACATTCCCCGCGGTCAGGTAGTTATCTCCCCAGTGGTAAGCCTCCCCGAAGGTGGTGGTCTCCCCGCGGGTGACATCCACCTGCGCGTTCATGTCCGCCGTCGCCTCGCGGTAGTTGTAGTCGCGGGTACTGACCTGCTGCTCCACGACGCGGTGGCGGCATGCCATCTCCCACACCGCGTCCACCCCGGCCGACTGCTGCCCGGACGGCGGGACCGAAGGCAGCGTCAGTCCCTTCTCATAGCCCTGCTGACTGTCGCAGAACTCAGCGACGTCGATGTGCAGCCGCGTGTCGGCGCTAAAGCGAAACCAGATCCCCACCTCACCCAACAGCCGGGTGATAAAGCGCAGGTCATCCTCGCCGTACTGCATCACCTGCTCGCGTCGCGGATACGTTTTTGTCAGTGAGAACAGAAAATCCTGACCGCGCAGGCCGTGGCGCTCGCGGAGGATTTTTTCCACAATCTGCGGAACGGACTGGTCCTGGTAAATGGCGTTCTGGTGCGAGCGGTTAAGCAGCGCCAGGCGCGGCTGAAGCGTCAGCGCGTAGTGCGTTTCATCCCTGGAGGTACTGAGCCGTTCAAACCCCGTCACCACGCCCTGGATCACCCGCACGGGTTGCTGAACATGGATGCCGAAGCCCTGAGCCACCGGCGCCTGCATCGTCAGGGAGGCTGCCTTCATCAGCATCATCTCTTTGCTGATGGCATGGTTTGCGCTGGTGAATTCGATACGGTAGCGGAACGGCTGGCTCAGGGCTTCATCGCCCTCAAACGCCAGCACATCAAGCCCGGCTTCACATCCTTTCACCGAAAGCAGGTGGTGGTTGTGGCTGAACAACAACGATTTCACGCTACTCATCGGCGATTGCCCCCTCGTCAAACGCCATCACGACGCCTTCCTCTTCGTGATACCCCAGCGTCACCTGGCGCGGTTTCTGCCCCGCCGCCATATGGCTCAATAGCTGCTGACTCAGCGCCGGCAGGATCTGCTGATTCAGCAGGCTGTCGACGTTGCGGGCGCCGGTGTCCGGCAGCAGGCAGGCCTCGGTCAGCGCGTCGAACAGGCTCTCGCTGAGGGTGGTGGTGATTCCGTAATGGCAAGCCAGACGCTGGCTCACCTGCCCGAGCTTCATCCCGACAATGGCGCGCAGCGCTGCCGCCGGCAGCGGACGGTAAATCACCGTCTGGAAGCGGGCCAGCAGCGCCGGCTGGAAGTGGCCGCGCAGCACCGGGCGCAGCAGCTCGTGCAGGTCTGATTCGCTGGCCTCCGGCTGTTCATCCAGCAACTGCATCAGGAGGTCGCTACCGAGGTTGGCGGTCATCAGGATCACGGTGTTGCGAAAGTCAATTTCACGCCCCTCGCCGTCGCGCATCCCCCCCCGGTCGAAGACCTGATAGAACAGGTTCATCACATCGCGATGGGCCTTCTCCACCTCATCGAGCAGCACCACGCTGTAGGGGCGTTTGCGCACCGCCTCGGTCAGGATCCCGCCCTGGCCGTAGCCGACGTAGCCCGGCGGAGAACCCTTCAGCTGGCTGACGGTGTGCGACTCCTGGTACTCGGAGAGATTGATGGTGATCAGCGCTTTCTCACCGCCGAACAGCGCATCGGCCAGGGCGAGCGCCGTTTCCGTTTTGCCGGTGCCGCTCGGCCCGACCAGCAGGAACACCCCCTGCGGACCGTTCTCCGGCGTCAGGCCGGTTTTTGCGGCGCGCAGGCGCCGGGCAATGGCGCTCAGGGCCGCCTCCTGGCCAACCACCCGTTTGCCGAGGCTCTCTTCCAGGCTCAGCAGCTCCGTCTGCTCATCTTTCATTAGCGAGGAGAGCGGCACGCCGGTCCAGTCGGCAATCACCGTCGCCACGGTGCGGACGTCGACGTCCAGCCCGAGCAGCGGATTGCCCTGCTGGACAGCAATAAGCGCGCTTTGTAGTTCGCTGATTTCCGCCTGGCGGGAGATATCGCGGCGACAGACGAGCAGCGCCTCCGTCAACTGCAGCTCCTGACCATACTGGGTTTCGAGGGTATCCAGCGCCAGAATAAGGCGGATCTCCTCCTGCTCAATGGCCGCCAGCCGTTCGCCGTGGGCGCTGTTGCCCAGCGCAATATCTTCCAGCAGCGCCTGTTTCTCCATTGCCAGCGCGGTGAGCTGCGCCTTCATGCGGGTCAACGGCTCAGGCACGGTATCGAGACTCATACGCAGGCGGGCGGAAGCGGTGTCGAGTAAATCCACTGCCTTGTCCGGCAGCTGGCGGCCGGTGAGATAACGTCGAGACAGCGTCACGGCGGCGCGCACCGCATCATCCGTGATATGCACGCCGTGGTGGTCGGCATAGCGGGACTTCAGGCCGCGCAGCATCAGGCAGGCGGTGTCGTCGTCCGGCTCATCCACCTTGACCATCTGAAAGCGGCGCTCCAGCGCGGCGTCGCGCTCGAAGTACTGCTTGTATTCACTCCAGGTGGTGGCGGCGATGGTCCGCAGTTCGCCCCGGGCCAGCGCCGGTTTCAGCAGGTTGGCGGCATCCGCGCCGCCCGCCTGATTACCCGCGCCGATGATCGTGTGCGCCTCGTCGATAAACAGCAGCACCGGCGAAGGCGACTGCTGTACCGCCTCAATGATATTTTTCAGCCGCTGCTCAAACTCGCCTTTGACCCCGGCGCCGGCCTGCAGCAGACCGAGGTCGAGGGTGCGCACCGACACCGGCTTCAGCGCGTCGGGGACGTTGCCTTCGGCAATACGCAGCGCCAGGCCTTCCACCAGCGCGGTCTTGCCCACGCCCGGCTCACCGACGAGGATCGGGTTGTTTTTACGACGACGGGAGAGAATGTCCACCATCTGGCGGATTTCCGTGTCACGTCCGAACACCGGGTCAATCTGGCCGTCTCTGGCTTTGGCGGTGACGTCGAGCGTGAATTTGTCCAGCGCATTCTGCAGCGCCGGGTTGAGCCCATCCGCATTCAGTTCGCTGCCCGCAGGACGCCCCACAAATTCAACATCCCCGCCATGGCGCTGCGCCAGTGCCGCTTCCTGCTGCGCTGGCGGACGTTCGTCGGACTGGGCATCCAGCAAGGGGCGCAGGCGATCCAGCTGGCTCTGGCCCAGCGTTAACAGCGGCCACAGGCCATCGCACTGGATCAGATTCTGTTTTTCAATCAGCGCCATCAGCAGGTGAACACTGCGGATCTGCGCTTCGCCGCTGAGAGAGGCAATCAGCCAGGCCTCCTGCATCAGCCTCAGGATAGGATCAGAGAGCTGGGGACGATGACGTACCGAGCGCGGCTGTTTATCCAGCCAGTTCAGCAGATCCTGCCACAGCGCATCCATATCCCATTCATAGCGCCGCGCCAGCACCGTCAGATCGCCTTCCCCCTGTTCCAGCAGCTTGAGCAGCCAGTGCTCGGGCAGGATCTCGGCATGCGCCCGGGTCTGGCACAGGGAGGCGGCGCCTTCCATCGCGCGGGCACAGCTGGGATTAAGACGGCGTAACAGGCTGGCTGGATTTTCCATGAGATCCTCTCTTATTGGTTCCGGACACGCTACCGCCCGTCGCTGTTCCCGAACAGGAACCCAAAGCGCACAAGGTCAGGCAGACAGATTGTGTTTTTCTTTGCTGAGAACCCGCATCTCAGGCACTCAGCAAAAAACGGCGGGCAGAGAAACGCTGCCCGCATCAGGCGATCGCCCGCAAAAATCCCCGGCCGCAGAGATAACGATGCGGCCGGGATGAGCGAACGTCGCCTGCGCGCCAGCGGCGCGAAATATGACGGGCAATTACGCGGTGGCGCGTTCGTTCCAGCTATCGGAGTGAATGATGTTGCCGTCTTTATAGGTCCAGGTGATCTTCTCGTAGCGCAGCTCAATCTGTTCCAGATGGTTGTGCTTCTCGTAGGCGGGGTTTTTGATGTCGTGCATCAGGGGATTCACTTTCACCACCTTGACGTTCTCAAGTTTGGTATTGAAATACTCCACTTCCTGGCCGGCATCGTTGATTCTGTACCACTTGAACTCAGCGGATTTCAGGGTCTGGCCGGTGGTCACTGCCTTGTACAGGTAGGGGCTGGAGGAGTCGATCTCCTTGGTGAACAGGAACGGCGTATGGATACGCGTGCCGGTCAGTTTGCCGGTGTTGTTATCGGTCGGGATGTACAGGTTGTGCTCCTGGGCCACCACTTCGATACTGCCTTCACGATCCTGAACGTCGACAGACCCTTTAATGTCCGCGCCGCCGTCGTCTTTCAGCCAAAGATAAACAGGAATTGCCATGGAATTACTCTCCATTGTGTAGTGAAGCGCCATCATCCTGGGATGACGCAGAGGGTTGGTCCGGTAACCGGCAGGCGTCTACCTGCGGCACCAGACTGATTTCGACACGGCGGTTCAGCGCACGGCCTTCCGGCGTATCGTTTGTTGCAATTGGTCGGCTTTCGCCATAGCCCTGAACGGCAAAGCAGCTGTCCGGCACGTCGCCGGTATCGCGCATCCAGTCGCGGACCGATTCCGCGCGTTTCAGCGACAACAGCTGGTTGGCTTTTTCCTCACCCACGCTGTCGGTGTGGCCCGCCACCACGATCAGCCACCCGGGCCTGGCCTTAATGTCCACCAGCGAGTTGACCAGCCGCTTTGTCGAACCGGGCTTCAGTACCCATTTCCCGGTATCGAACAGCGACATGCTGTCAAGGCGGATGACGTTCGGCGCGACGCGCTGCACCGGCCTGGGCGGCGGTGGCGGCGGCACGTAACCGCGAATCGCCTCCAGCAGCGGCAGGCGAATCCGCTCCCCGCGATACAAGCCCAGACTCAGGCGCAGCGGGACACCGTTACGCGCCCAGCTATCCAGCAGCGCGGCATCTTCACGCAGCACCCTGACAGCGCTGGCTTTTGGCCGATAATCATCCATCGCAATCCGCTCATAACGGGCAATATCGACGCCCACGCGCTGCAGCAGCTGTCGATTGTTCCAGCCACTGCTGAGCAGCGCGGCGACAGCCGCAAGGGTGAAAATCGCGAGCGCCGCGCGCCAGGCCCTGCCTCGTGGCGTGAGTCCCCGTCCCGCCGGTAACTGCGGCAGGATGAATTCCGGCAATGCTGAAGCGTCTTCGGTGTCGCTCTCGCCAGGCTGCCAGCCCGCTACCCGCGACAGACCGCTATGTCGGGATAACCACGTCGTCCAGGCCGACGACGCCAGACTGCCAGGCAGCGAGGGCCCGAGGCCCCACAGCACGGCCGCTGGGGTCAGAGGCGGCAGGTCGGTATTCTCTTCCGTCAACACGGCATGGACGTGCTGTTCAAACCAGCCCATCAGGCTGTTCATCAGCACCTGCTGCTCCAGCGCGGCCGCCCCGCCGGCGCTTACCCAGGCCGGTACGGAACAGGGGGCGCAGGAGGGCTGCCAGACTTTCACCGCTTCACCCGACATCGCCGCCTGCCAGAGCAGGTCGCGACTCATCGTGCTGCCCACCTGCCCCTGCAGCGCCAGCGGTACAGCATACCCCGTCTGCTGGCGCAGCTGGCTGAGTTGCCAGCGCAGGGCCAGCAGAGCGCTGGTCAGCGCATCGCTTTGTGCGTGCCGCTGCGGGCAGACGCAGAGCAGCACCGACAGCTGAGGCCCCCATTCCGGCCGCTGGCTCAATATCTGACGCGCGACCTGCTGCAGCTCCTCCGTCTTTTCCACGCGGATCCAGCAGCCCTGTTTGACGACCCGCACCGGAGACTTTTGCGACCAGACACACGGCAGATCGCCGCAAACGAGGACCACCGGCTGGCGATAAGCGGCCGCCGGGAGATCGTCCAGGCTTGACGCAACGTTACGCCCGGAACGACGACTGGCGATGCGCCAGATCCCGATGATCAGGGCCAGCGTGACCAGCAGAATGAGCCACGCCCCCCAGCGGGGAACCGGCAAAAATAGCAGGCACACCAGCGCACTCAGCAGACTGGCCCACAGCGCCAGCCCACGCTGCTGCGCGGGGCTCATTTCACCTCCCCCGGTAACAGCGTCAGCAGCAGGTGATCGAGCCAGTGGTTCAGCCCCCACCACAGGACGAGTACCACCATCACGCTCAGGCCAATACGTACCGGCCAGGAGGCCAGCCAGCCGCTTATCCCCAGTCCGGCCCGACTCTCTACCAGTACGGGAGCGGCTGACGGGCACTGAAAAGGTGGGACATGCTCACTGAGCGCGTTGATCAGCTTCAGGCGCTCGGGATCGTTGAGGGAGCGAAAGCTGCCAACAAAACCCAGCTGCATCACCCGCTGAAAACAGGTGACCACGGCCAGGTCGGGCGCCGGTTCACGCAGCACATCACGCATCCGATCGCACAGCGTATCACCGGCATCCATGGTGCCGAGGAAGTGCCCCTGCAGCGGAATGTCATACCACTGCAGGCAGGCCTCATCCTCCACGCCGCGCCCTTTCACGGCTTCATCGAGCAGCGCGCACTGGGCGGTGAGAATATGCTGACAGCTGGCGTCATCAAGCCCGCTCGCCTTCAGCTCATGTTGCACGCGCTCGACATCAGCAATACAGCGCTGCCATAGCGTGTACCCTTCCTCATCGCGGAACTGCGGGCCGTGGCGCAGGCTGATAACCTGTAGCCAGGTGTTCTGCAGCAGCGCATCAATATCAATGGACGCGGCGTTACCGCGTTTAGGCTCATTCACGTTCGTAGTACCGCAAAAAGTTCAAGTTCAGGCTCACCGAGCATCCCCGGGACGTAAAACATACAGGTGCCGCTCTGCAGCATTTCCGTCGCCAGAGGGTGGGACACATCGAGGCTGAAATACTGATTTTCCAGACGCAGCGGGATCGCCGCCGGCACATGACGCAATGGCGTCAGGGGCACCCCTGTCCGCGAGGAGTTGACGATGGCTTTGACATGATCCGGACTGCCCACTTTGCACTGTCGCGGAAACTGCTCCTGCAGCCGGGCGACCGGTACCGACGAACGAACCGACAGGTAGTAATCAGCCCCTTCCCGCAGCCGGGCATCGTGCAGACGCGCCTGCCAGAAGTGCAGCCGGGCATCATGCTCCAGCGCAATCGCCACCACCCGCGACGGCAGGCTCGCCTCCAGCAGATCGCTCAGTAAATCAAACAGCGGCGGAAAAACCGTGTTCAGCTGGTCATGTTGATAGATCGGGACGGCATTCGCCTGATGGGTGAGCGAAAAGGTCAGCAGGCTGCCAGCCAGGCGCGCCAGCTCCGGATAGAGGCGTTCCGGCGGGCTCTGTTGGTCACGCAGAAAGTACCCCAGCACCGGCTCGGCGCTGTTCAGCGCATTCAGCAACCAGAACAGAGAGACATCGGCCACGGCAAAATCAGCCATCCGTTCATTGCTCTCGCGACGCATGGCCATCAGGCGCGTCAGACGAGCCCGAAGCTGAGTAAGCAGCTGTTCAAGCTGCGCCGCCAGCCAGCGGCTGCCCTGGATCTGCAGCAGCGGCGGGAGAAAGGTCTCGTCGATAAGCCAGGCCCCCTGCGAGTCCCGCTGCAGGCGAACAAGCGGGCAGGTCAGGTAATCGCTGTTGTCCTGATGGGCGAAGCGGAGGGTCAGCTCCGGCTGCATGACGGCAATCTGCCGGGTATCATCCCCGAACTGGTTGCGGACATCGCGCCAGCGCTGCCGGAAACGCACCGGCCTTTCGGCCACCTCCTCCGGCTTCAGACAGTTGCCGCCATTCGCCTGCATCAGGGGCAGCGCCAGCACGATCACCGCCTCGCCGTCCACCCTGTCCAGTGACAGCGCGGACGGCAGCGCATCGGCATTGTCCGTATCAATCATCGTGCCATCCTGGAACCGGACCTGCAGCCTGTGAACCTGCAGGCGGCCCAGTTTGAGCATCTCTGGTTCGAAGGTAACCTGAACCACTCCCCAGGGGTGGTTAAGCCCCATCCGGGCAATCATTTCCGCAGTCCAGGCTGCATACGCAGCCTGCTGTTGAAAATGCTGGGGCGACACCATAATGCCCCGGCCCCACAACGGACGTTCCGTTTTCATCATCGTCCGGACCTACGCCTTCGCCTTCGGCATCTGGCTGACCAGCGACAGATTGACGTCCATCCCCTCGACCTGGAAATGCGGCACCGCGTACAGCTTCACGCGGAAGAAGCCCGGGTTATCCTCAATATCTTCCACCACCACGCTGGCATCGCGCAGCGGATGGGAGGCCTGCAGCTCGTCGCCAGGGTCGGTCATTTCGGTCACCAGGCTCCGCACCCAGGTGTTCAGCTCCAGCTCCAGCAGTCGCCGGTCCTTGGTGGTGCCGATATTCTCGCGCTGGATCATCTTCAGGTAGTGCGCGATGCGCGAGAGCAGGAAGATGTAAGGCAGACGCGCGTTGATGCGGCTGTTGGCGGTGGCGTCGGCGGTATCGTACAGCGCCGGTTTCTGCGCGGAGTTGGCCGAGAAGAAGCAGGCATAATCGCGATTTTTGTAGTACGACAGCGGAATAAAGCCCAGGCTGGCGAACTCAAACTCCCGCGTTTCCGGGATCATCACCTCGGAAGGGATCTTCACCTGGTTGCCGGTGCCCAGATCGTACAGGTGGATGGGCAGATCTTTCACCGCACCACCGGCCTGCGGACCGCGGATCTGCACGCACCAGCCGTTATTGACAAAGCTCTTCACCATATTGGAAGCGAAGGAAAACGCCGCGCTGGTCCACAGATACTTTTCGTGGTCCGGGCCCTTCACCTGCTCGACATAGTTGAAGCTGCGCACCGGCACGGTATCCGGACCGTACGGCAGACGGCCCAGCACGCGCGGCATCACCAGGCCGATATAGCGGGCATCGTCGGTTTCACGAAATGATTTCCAGCGAATATATTCCGCGCGATCAAAGTAGTTGCCGATATCCTTAATAGCAGCCACCTCTTCCATGGTCTCTTTCAGGAAAAAGGCCGGACCGACGGCGCCGATAAACGGCATATGGGCGGCAGCAGAGACGCGGGAGATATTGCGCAGCAGCGCCACATCCTGCGGGCTGGCATCGAACTCATAAGCCGAGATCACCGAGCCGATCGGCTCGCCGCCGGGAGTGTCATACTCCGCGGTATAGGTGTGCCAGTAGAGTCCGCTCTGGATAAGCTCCGGCGCGTCCTCAAAGTCCTGGCGCAGATCATCTTTGGCGACGTCCAGGATCTCCGTTTTGACGTTCTGGCGATAGTCGGTGTTGTCCACCAGCTGTTTGAGGCCGCGCCACAGGGATTCGACCTGCTGAAACTCCTGGTGGTGCATCACCGCGTCCAGCTGGCGGCTTATCTGGAAATCCAGTTCGGCGATATGGTGATCAATCAGCGTTTTGTCGAGCTTTTCCACCCGCTGGCCGGACTGTCGGATGCGCTCCATAAACACCTGCATCGCCGCGGTGAGACGTTCTGCCGCCGGCGCCTCGGAGAGCGCGGCATCGTCCAGAAAGTCGTTGATATCCCCGAGGCGAGACGCCGGGGCGAGATTAATTTTCTCAAACAGCGAGGCGTAAACGCCCTCGCCCGCCCTATTTTCCTGCAGCGTGGTTTGCCCCTGAACAGGAGCATTTTCTGTGGTAACAGACATTAGCATTTTCCCGGTTAATCCATTAACAGACTTGCCTCGAAATTATTTCGGAGCAAGTGCACTCATTTCGTCACGTAATTCCTGGGACAGCGCCGGATCTTTCAGGATTGCCTCAAGCTCTTTTCTGAAAGTGGCGTTATCAAGCAGATTGGATTTGAGATCGCGTAATAAATTACGCATCGCCAGCATGGCGCGGAGTTGCGGAATTTGCCGGGCAACCTGCTCCGGTTCAAAATCTTTGATGTCGGTAAAACGCAGTCTGACATTCTCCTCTTCGCCGTTGCCGGCCAACGTATTTGGCACCGAGAGATTCACCTCCGGGCTAAATTCCGAAAGTACGCTGTTAAAGTTATTTTTATTGACGTTGATCTTTTCTCTTTCCGATAAGGGCCGGTTTTCCTTACCATGACTAAAATCGCCAATGGTAAGCAGCTTCAGCGGCAGTTCGACCTTCTTTTGCGCGCCGCCGGTATGAAGAGATAATTTGAGATTAATGCGCGCTCTGGGGACTTCATTCTGGAACGTATCAGCCATAGTAGTTCCTTTCCTTGAGGAATAATTGTTGAAGAATTGACGGTAAAAAACCTGAGGATGATAAAGCAAAAATAGATTATCGACCAACTTAACAAGAAGATTGATTGAATATACTCACAAGGTGAATGAATTTATTTCCCTCGGCACTCAACGTGAATATTTAATAAGTCAATACAAAGCCTGCAAATAATAATCGTAATAAATCCCGCACAAAATTAAAATAAAAGAATAAACATAGCGGAAGCACCACCTGGGATAAAATCATCCAGATATCAACGCAATTAACTCCTGCTGGCGGGTAAAAATTATTATCTGCATGCACCAGACGTGACGAGGAAGGGCCTGCGGAACCCGCGGTATTTTCCACCGCAGACAGCCGTCTGTAGCTGAAAAGGATATTTTTCCGGGTAACTGACCGCAGGGCGGCGATGCCGGAAAAAGTTGTCATTGCCAGAAAAACATGACCCCGATAACAAGATACGCACGCCACCGTCTTCGGCATCCTGAGGGGGTCGCATTCTGCGGATCGCCAGGCTATATCTAAGACACCTTTCTCCCACAACGAGTAAAAATGATGAGCAAGAAGATCCTGATGCTGGTCGGCGATTATGTCGAAGATTACGAAACGATGGTCCCTTTCCAGGCACTGCAGATGATTGGCCACCAGGTCGATGCCGTCTGCCCGGATAAAGCCGCTGGCGACTATGTCATGACCGCAATCCATGACTTTGACGGCGCCCAGACCTATAGCGAAAAACCGGGGCACCGCTTCACCCTGAACGCCGACTTTGCCGCAGTGAAGGCCGAGGACTACGACGCGCTCGTGATCCCCGGCGGCCGGGCGCCAGAGTATCTGCGCCTGAACGAGGAGGTTATTAAACTGGTACAGGCATTCGACGCCGCGCGTAAACCTATCGCCGCCGTCTGCCACGGCCCGCAGCTGCTGGCCGCCGCCGGTATTCTGCAGGGCCGCACCTGCAGCGCCTATCCCGCCTGCGCTCCGGAAGTGCGCCTGAGCGGTGGGCACTATGCGGATATTGGTATCGACCAGGCGCATGTGGACGGCAATCTTGTTACCGCCCCCGCGTGGCCGGCCCACCCGCAGTGGCTGGCGAAATTCGCCGCTCTGCTGGCGGAATAACGGCCTGTAGAGAAAGCGTGTTCTGACGAAGGGAATTGTCCATCGCCGCGCTGGTGCTCTCCTGCCCACCGGCACGGCGGTGTTTGATCAGCCGTTCCCGCAGCAGCTTAACCTGACTCAACTCCGCATGACATTGACCGGGCAATATCCCGCGATTTAGATCCGCATTCCCCCGGAAACTTCAATTCGCTGGGCATTCACCCAGCGATGATCGTCAGATAGCAGCGAGGCGATCATCGGCCCGATATCCTCTGGCAGACCAGGCCGCCCCAGCGCCGTCATCCCGGCGACAGCCTGGGCGACCTGCGGGTTATCCCGCACCGCCCCGCCGCTGAAATCGGTGGCGATGGCGCCGGGCGCCACGCAGTTCACCGTAATTCCGCGACTGCCCAGCTCAAACGCCATATAGCGGGTCAGGGTTTCCACCGCGGACTTCATGATCGCATAGGGCGCCCGGTTCGCCATCACGATACGGGTTAGCCCGGACGAGACATTCACTATCCGTCCGCCATCTGCCATCAGCGGCAATAGTTTTTGGCTGAGGAAAAAAACGCCCTTCACGTGGATACGATACAGCGCATCGAATTCCGCTTCCGTGGCGTTAAGAAAACCCATACCGCTGGCGTTGCCGGCGTTATTGACCAGATAATCAAATTTATCGGCACCCAGCTCCGCCAGCGCGCCCTGAAAGGCGCTAACAAACGCGTCAAAGGTGTCGATGTCGCCGGCGCTGAAGGGCAGCGCGATCGCCCGCGCGCCCAAGTCTGTAACCCGCGCGACCACCTCGTTCGCCTCGGCAAGACGCGTTTTGTAGGTCAATACCACGTTCACGCCGCGCTGAGCCAGCGCTTCAACGGTCGCGCGCCCCAGGCCGCGACTGCCGCCTGTCACCATGGCAATTTTTGCGCTATTGTTCATGTTTCCCCCTTTTATCTCTGCTGAAAACATGAGCGATTATAGGCTTCTGCATGCCGACGATAAGACCGCGTTGCGCGACAGGATTGTTTTGCCAGCTGGAACAATGTCATGGATAAACTGGATACCCTGACCCTGTTCGTGCGCATCGTCGAACGCGGCTCATTCAGCGCCGCCGCCGCGGACCTCGGTCTTTCCCGGCCGGTGGCGACCGCGGCGATTCAGGCGCTGGAGGCCAGCCTCGGGGCGCGACTGCTGCAGCGCACCACCCGGCACGTGCAGCCCACGGCAGAGGGCACGCTGTATTATCAGCGCTGCGTGTCCATTCTGGCGGCCCTTGAGGAGGCTAACCGCAGCGCCGGGGGGAGCATTGCCGGTATGATCCGCGTGGACGTGGCGGGCAATCTGGCGCGAACCCTGCTGTTGCCCGCGCTGCCGCAGTTTCTCGCCCGCTATCCCGCCATTACGCTGCAGATCGGCGAAAGCGAACGCGACGTCGATCTGGTTCGCGAAGGGGTCGACTGCGTTATTCGCGGCGGCCATCTCCCCGACAGCGAGATGATTTGCCGGCCGCTCGCCAGGCTGCAGGAGATCACCTGCGCCAGCCCGGCCTACCTTGCCCGGTATGGTACCCCGGAAACCATCGACGGACTGACAGGCCACGTGATGATCGGGTTTGTTTCAACGCGTACCCACCGGACCCTGCCGCTGAGCTTTACCCTGGATGGCAGGCAGACGGAGGTCAGTTTGCCCTGTCGGCTGCTGACCTCCGATGCTGACGTCGGCGCCGAAGCGGCAAGGCTTGGCTTTGGCCTGTATCAGGCCCCCTCTTCCCGCGTTCAGGTCGATCTGGCGTCAGGCGCGTTAACTGAGGTGCTGGCCGATTTTCGCCCTGCGCCGCTGCCGCTCTCCCTGCTCTATCCCAGTAATCGGCAGCTCTCTGCCCGGGTTCAGGTGTTTATCGACTGGGTTACCGCGCTGATGAAGGCACCCCTGACACAGCAGGCATCCGGAAGGCTAAAATAATATTTGCTATTATTCGCGGCACGTGCGTTAATCGTTGTGTCGATTTACCAGACGAAAAGTTATTATCTGAGTACGAGTTCTCATCTCCAGGCGTTATCCCTGATACCACCTTCCTTTGAGCAGTCCCGTTAGTATTTTGCTTTTTCTGTAAACAGGCTCTGTCAGCCCCCTGCTGGCTCGTTAATAAAGCCCTCCGTCTGACCCAATACCCGGCTTACCACTAACTAAAATCAGCCGCGTTAATTTCCCTGAAAACGACCATTGTCTTTTCAACAGAACATTACCCATACAAGGTTTACATTATGATCGAACATATCCATTTTAGATGCCCATGCTGCCATGGCTCCCAGTACAGAACGTCCCAGTTTGACGTGACTGAAAAAAATCCCTTTGGTGCGAAATGCATTTTCTGCAAATCGGCAATGATGACATTTGATGCTATCCGCCCTCATCATCTGGGTGCGTTGTCCACCGCGCACGCGCAACAATAAGAATGCGCAGGAAAAGAGTGCCCGTTATCCGCCTGGGGATAACGTCTTTTTTTCAATCGCGGTTTTTGTCGGTTGAATAATTAACGCCGGGATCAGGCAACGCTTTTATCAGGGTGGTGATATTCTTCCCTGCATTCATTTCAACGTTAAAATAGTCCACCGCGCGCAAAATAAGTCGCAATCCTCTACCACTTTCCGCTAACGGGTCGACATCGAAGCGCTCATCGCTACGCGCCAGCGCCAGGCGCTCGGCGGGAAAGATTTCCCCCGCGTCGGTAAAGCGCAGCGTCACCCGTCGGTCCGCGACCCTAAATTCCACACCAAAACGACTTTCCCGATCCTCATGCAGCGCATAGCGAATAATATTCGTTGCCGTTTCACAGGCAGCGAGATCGAGCGCGAAGCGCCACTCGTCCGCAACAGGCAGCGGCGCCATTCGCTGGGCAAGCCACTCCGCCAGCGGTGAAAGCGAGGTGAGTTCGGCAGGAAACATCATGATGTTGTTCACGGGCACGTCACTCATTTAACTGCGCAAGTGCCGAGGTACGATCCTCGCAAATGCGGAAAATACGATCCATACGGGTCAGCGTGAACATATTGCGGATGCCAGGATTCAGCGCGCACAGCATCATCTCACCTTTGCCGTTCATCATCTTCATCAGAGAAACCAGGGTTCCCAGACCGCTACTGTCGATAAAATCGATTTTGCTGAAATCAACAATCAGATCGGTGCGAGATTCGCCTATCTCCTGGGCGATTGCCGATTTAAAGGCTACTGCGACGGAAGCATCCAGCCGACGCACGGCCGGCGTCAGGATCGTCACCGAGGCCTGCCGTTCGGTTTCAATTTTCATCACTGTCCCCTGTACGTTCAATAATCAAGAGTGAAACATCATCAGCCATTGCCTGCGACTCCCGGTCATCACCATTGCGCCAGCAAGTAAGATGCTCGGCAAACTGCGCCAGCAGCGTGGGTAGCGAAAGCGTTACGCCATCCTGCAAACGGCGCTGCAGGCGCGCTTCGCCAAACTGTTCACCGTTACGGGTTTCACATTCGGTTATACCGTCGCTGAACAAGCACAGCCGCTCACCCGCCGCCAGCGAGAAGCTAACATCTGACCACGTGAGATTGGACATCAACCCCACCGGCGCCCCACCGCTGCCGACCGTGCGCACATCTCCGTCCACGGTGACGATAAACGGTGTGGGATGCCCGGCCTGACACAGTTTCCCCTCGCCGGTTGCCAGGTCGATGACGCCATAGATCAGGGTGAAATAGCTGACGATCTCTGCCTCGTCGCTACAAAAACGACCATTCAGGATCTGCACCACCTCGGCTGGTGACGCCGGCTGGTTGTCTGCAGTAAAAAGAAAACGCTCAACCGCTCTGCCATGCAGAAACTGACGGGCGACGGCGAGCGACATCATCGCCGCCCCCACACCGTGGCCGGAGACATCCACACAGTAAAATCCGAGATGATCCCCCAGCGTGAAAACATTAAAAATATCCCCCGACACCCAGGCCGACGGCAGGAATATCCAGTCGGAGAAGAAGCCCTGATGGCGCAGCTGATGGGCCGGGAGAACCGACTGCTGGATGCGGGCCGCCAGCTCCAGATCTTGTTCAATCTGATGCAGTGCTTCGCTTAGCCGCGTATTGCGCGCGGCGAGATCGGCTTCAAGGGAGAGGATCCGCGCCCCGGCGTGCAGTCGCGCCCGCAGTTCACTCTGCTCCACCGGCTTACTGAGAAAATCATCGGCACCGGCCTCAAACCCCAGCGTCAGATCGCCTGGATTTTCGCGGGCAGTGAGCAATATCAGATAAACATAGTGACCAAAGTGGCGGCGGCGCACTTCCCGGCACAGCGTCAGGCCATTCATCTCCGGCATTTCCCAGTCGCTAATCACCAGGCTGACGGGCTGGTTCTCCAGGATCGTCAGCGCAGCGACGCCGTTTTCCGCCTCGCTGACGATATAACCCCACTGCGTCAACATTCGACTCAACAGCCGACGATAAACCAGTGAATCTTCAACAATCAGGACGTGCTGCACCGACATCGCGCCTCCTAAATCGGCAGGAACCAGATAAGGCTGACCGTGCCTTCACGAAACTTGCCGCTGCCACTGTCATGGCCCGGATAGCGGGTGCCGGCATAGTTGGCGTACTGCACTGAAAATGACCCTGGCGTATAGCCCGCATAGCCGAAGCTGTAGCTGTAGTCACCGTTCCACGGCTGCTGTTGGCTGCTGTCGGGGTACCAGAACGCCGTCGCACGAATAAAGAAATGTTGCTTAAAGGTATATCCGCATCCCCCGAGCAGCACGTTTTTGTTTTTGCGGATATCGTCGCTCTCCAGATCGTAATAACGCGGGACCCAGCTGTAGCCCACCTGGCACATGATGGCATCGCCTTTATTGATCAGCAGCGCATTCTCCATTTTCTTCGGCAGGGAAAATTTATATGCCAAAGTGATGGCTCCCTGTTCAAAATAGGTATGACGCGTGCTGCCTGAGGTCCAGAAATGGTTATCACCATAGTTACTGTAAACCAGGCTGACGGTGTTGGCATGCCAGTCGTCATAGCCAAAACTATAGCGAAAATCGGCGGTATAGCGGCTGGTGTCAGTTACCGGTAGACGCGATGTCACGTTGGCGAACCAGAAGCTGTAAGGCGAATATTGCAGGCTAAGATTTAATGTCTGGTTATATTTTTTCTTCTTTTCCGCGCTGTCGGAGCTGTTGGGAATCGTCATCCACTGCTCTTTCAGGCCCGAACTGAAGCTCAGCGCGCCAGAGAAAACCTTATCATTACCGGAAAAAAGTCGTCCCCAGCGGCTGGTAAACACACCGGCCTGCACCGGTTCACCATTTTTGTCGCGCAGTGGTTCAGTCTCGTTTTTGTCTGCGCCTTCCGCACCCGAGACTGCGCACCATAGCGCACAGGCCAGCATATATTTCTCCCGCATTTGCCCTTCCTTAGTTAGGTATCCAGCGTGCGGCGACATGATATTTCGCCATCAGCCACAGCACGCCCAGCGCGGCCGCGTGGATCAGGGTGTTCACTATCCAGTCCTGGCGCCACAGATCGAAGGTGACCACCTGGCTTACGGCGAGCACGACGTAAACATGCAAAATAAAGGTGTAGAGCGAACGCTGACCGAGCGGGATCAGGAACCAGCCTGCCAGCCAGTTAAGGGGCCGCCAGCACCAGCTCAATAGCAGATAAATGGTTACCATCAGACTGATATCATTCAGGATCCGCACCGGACCCAGGCCGTTTTTCGCCGCCCAGGTATGGTAAAAAGCGTTAAACTCCGCCGGTGGGATCACGTGCATCAGCAGCGCGGGCGGCATAAAAGGATTGGTATGGTTCTGGGCGACAAACGCAAGGATAAGCGCGATGAACACCAGCGCCGCGACGGCGACTTTGCCGGGCGGTGTGCGGGCGAAAGAGAGCAACTCCGCTTTGTACCAGCCGCAGCACATCCCCAGCACAAAGATAAATTGCCAGGCCAGCAGGGGAAAGGCGAATTCAAATTCGCAGAGCGTCACCCGTATCGGCCAGCGTTGCCAGCAGCCGTAGATGAGCAGCGAGACGCCCAGTAATGGATAGACGTGACCCTTTTGCAGCATTCCCAGAAACAGCGGGCTGAGCAATAACAGAAAAATATAGAGACCGAGGATCTGCGTCTGATGCGGGCCAATCTGCAGATAGAGGATAATGTTAAACCACGTTTCTTTTATTTGCGGGGTGAGCGGGTAGAGCGACCAGCTGGTACCGGAAAAGCGGTCGGTAAAATGAGTCACTTCAAAGACATTAATATACGGAAAATATCCCAGCAACAGAAAAGAGACAATGATAATAATATTAACCCGGTATATTTTCCATGCGCGCAGATAAAGTCCCCAGCCCACCGTCAGTAATACTGCCTTTTGTAATCTGACACGATTTAGCATCCCTAACATAAAACCCGACAGGATCACAAAGCCCTCGGCGCCGGTGGTCAAACCAAAACGTTCCCAGCTGAAAATATTAAATATCGACATCACTTCCGTATGCGCCACCACCATCATAACGAGGGCAATGCCACGCATAAAGTCGATACGCAGGTCACGATCACCGGCCAGGGAATAACGCCAGGATATTGATTTATCAGTTTCTTTTTGCAAAATCGCTGAAGCAGCCTGGCTCATGGGGGATCCTGTCGTCTACCCTGCAACACTTATTACAAATTATTTAGATAGTGTAGAATGTGCTATCTTGCAATGCCCCTTTTATAAATTCCGCCTGCAGACATCACACTATGTTAAGTCATCCAGGCGCCAGTCAATTCACGCTGTGGAAATTTTTACGCCACCATCTACACTCAATTTACTGTTATTTACCTGCCCTTATGCGTCCTGCAGAATGCACCCAGTCGATAACAGATCTGTCACTCAAACTCAGCGCGGAATCAGGATATCCTTGCTATGGATTTTTATTTTTCCCGTTTTGAACATCGCCGACCGCCTGAGCCGCTCAGCACCCCGAACTGGGTGAGAATGATCTGGCAGGTATTCGCTGTGGCCGCCCTGGTTCTTGGCGCCAATTATATTTACTGGCGCTGGACCGCGTCCTTAAACACTGACGCCCTGTGGTATGCGATCCCTCTGGTGCTGGCGGAAACCCTGGCGTGGATTGGCACCGTCCTGTTCACCATTAATTTATGGCAGGAAGAAGATCCTCCGCAAAGCGCGCCCCCGACGGAGATCAACGACTGTTTGCGCGCGGATGAAGCGGTGGAGTCGAGGCCGATTAAAGTCGATCTGTTTATCGCCACGTATTCAGAAGACGTGGAGCTGGTCAGGCTGTCGATTCGTGACGCTATGCAGATGACCTATCCCGGTCCGCTCGACTATAAGGTGCATGTCCTTGACGACGGGCGTCGTCCGGAAATGAAGGCGGTCTGCGAGCAGGAGGGGGCGAACTACATCACCCGTCAGAGCAATATCGGCTATAAAGCCGGTAACCTGCGCAACGGGCTGGAACACACCGACGGCGACTTTCTGATCATCTGTGACGCCGATACCCGCGTTTTCCCGACCCTGCTCAGTCACACGCTCGGCTATTTTCGTGATCCGGACGTCGCCTGGGTGCAAACCCCGCAGTGGTTTTTCGATCTACCAGAAGGCGAAAACCTGGCGCGCTGGCTGCGGCGTAAGGCAGGCAACGCAGGCTACGGAGTGGGCTGGCTGGCGCAGAAAATCGTCGGTCCGGTGACCATCGGCCGCGACCCCTTTTTCAACGATCCGCGCATGTTCTACGACGTGATTTTACGCCGCCGCAACTGGGCTAACGCCGCGTTCTGCTGCGGCGCTGCCTCCGTTCACCGGCGCGAAGCGGTAATGCAGGCGGCGCTGCGCAGCTACGTCTGGAGCGTTGAGGCAGAGATCGCGCGTCATACGCGGGATATTCGCGATCCCGCAACGCGGGAAGCGCTACAGGATGCCATGCGCCCCCACGTAGCCTTCGATACCGAACTGACCCCCTACAAGTTTCACGTCTCGGAAGATATTTATACCTCCATCCTGCTGCACGGCGACGCCGCGCGTCGCTGGCGTTCGGTGATGCACCCGCGGATCGAATCAAAAATGCTCTCTCCACAGGATATGCTGACGTGGATGATCCAGCGCTTTAAGTACGCTGCGGGATCGCTGGATATCCTGTTCCATGACAACATCTTCAGCCGACGCCGCTTTAAACTCTCGCTGCCGCAAACGCTGATGTACGCCACCACCTTCTGGTCCTATCTGGCCTGCGTGTGGAATACCGTATTCCTGATTTCACCCATTATCTATCTCTTCACCGGCATTCCCCCGGTGTCGGCGTGGTCTACCCCTTTCTATCTGCACTTTTTACCCTTTTTTATTGTCTCCGAACTGGCCTTTATGTTCGGTACCTGGGGCATTTCGGCCTGGGACGGCCGGGCCTCTTACCTCTCCTTTTTCTCGATGAACCTGCGGGCGCTGAACACCGTTTTGCGCGGCGAGCAGATCAAATTTCACGTCACGCCGAAAGAGCGACAGACGGGCCGCTTTCTCTATCTCGTCAAGCCGCAAATTGCCATCGTTTTGCTTACCCTGGCGGGGCTGATATGGGGCGGTATTCAGGTGGCGCGCGGACAGGTTGACGACCCCTCAGGGTATGTCATCAACATCTTCTGGGGCGCGGTGAATATTGCCGCCATGCTGCCGCTGATCTTCGCCGCCATGTGGACGCCCCCCGAAGAGCAGGAGGCAAGCCAATGAGAATACGCGACGCCCTGCTTTCCGCCCGCAGCTATCTCACCATCCTCATTGGCTTCCTGCTGGGCTTTGCGATTGTCGTGTGGGTGGAAAAGCAAATGCCTGCGCGCGTCGAGAGCAGCGGCGGGTTGATATTGAGTCAGGATTTCCCGCCGCTGCCCGCCCCGCGCGCGCTGACCTTTGACGAGGCCATCTGGGCGCGGGTGGCCTGGCAGTATTATGTCAACAATACCCAGCCAAACGGTCTGGCCAACGCGCACGATGGCGAACCCTGGCTCAGCCTGTGGAGCGTCGGGAGCTATCTTTTCGCCGTGGTCGCCGCACAGCAGCTGCATATTGTGACCGTCGCCGAAGGTGATGAGCGCATTGCCGCCGCCCTGTTTACACTCGGTCAACTGCCGCTCAACGACCAGGGATTGCCCGCTGCCCAGTACCATGCCGACACGCTGCAGATCCTCGGCAACCCGGACGCCTCCGCCATCGGTATGGGACGCCTGCTCACTGCCCTGCAAACGCTGCTCTGGCGCTATCCTCAGCATGCGGATGCGGTGCGAGATCTGTTTAATCAGTGGCAGGTCGGCGCGCTCATCAGCAACAGCCCCGCCAGCCAGGCCGCGGCGCCGCTGCACCACTGGGCGCTGGCGGCGGATGAACCGCGGGACAGCTTTGGCTACCGACTCTATGCCAGCCATACATTACGGCTGATCGACAGCGCAGCGGGGCTGGCGGTGACCAATCCGCCCCAGGGGCAGCAGATGGTCGATATCGACGGCATCATGGTGCCTGACGAGGGGCTGCGCACGCCCTGGGGGAGACAGCCGTCGCTGATCAGCCTGCCGTACTTGTTAACCGGGCTTGAGCTGGGTTTCGACGCGCAAAGCGCTGAGATCGCCTGGCGTATTATGCAAATTCAACAACGGCGGCATAGCCTGAAGGTCAGCAAGCCGCCGATCAGCACCGACTACGCCGAGCCTGCCCCGGATTATGCCAGCGCGCTGGCCGACCGGCAGCCGCCGAGCGCCTTCGCCCCACGCAGCGCCGCCCCGGAGCAAACGGCGATCACCTCCACCCGCACCGCCTTTGCCTGGTACGCCCTGTTCCGTAATAGCTGGAGCGAGGCGCTGCGCCAGCAGGTTCAGACGCTGCAGGTCCCGGGCAAGGGCTGGCAGCGTGGGTTAAATCTCAACCGCAGCGTCAACGACGTTATTGACGGCGATACTAACGCGATCGTGCTCGAAAGCCTGGCCTACATTTCCCGGGGGCAGATGCTGTGTCTGGCCTGCCTGAGCCCTGCCCCCCCACTCACGTCCTCAGCAGGAGCAACGCCATGAAGCTGACACTGTTATCCCGTTTCCCCCTGCTGGCCGGACTCATGGCGCTGTGGCTCTCACTTTCTGCCGTACAGGCTGAAACCGGGCTGCCGGCAGCGGAATACGCCCCGCGCAGCGGGGAGCTCACGCCAAGGGAGATGACTATTGCCAAAAATGCCTGGCAATATTTCGTCACCAACTTTCAACCCACGACCGGACTGGTTAATGCGGTTAATAAATACCCCTCCACCACCATGTGGGACAGTGCCTCCTATCTGGCCGCAATGACCGCGGCCCGTGAGCTGGGAATTATTGACAAAGCGGAATTCGACCGTCGGATGCTGAAGTTTCTCGCCACGCTGAATAAGCTCGTTTTATTCCGTAATGAGCTGCCCAACAAAGCCTATAACACCATTAGCGGACAAAAGGTGAACTACCAGAACCAACCGGGTGAAATCGGCTATTCGGCGCTGGATATCGGCAGAATGTTGATCTGGCTGAAGGTGATCAAGGAGCGCTATCCGGAATACAGCAACAGCATCGATAACGTAGTATTGGGGTGGGATTTTAGCCACGTGGTCGATCCCTGCGGCACGCTGTACGGGGCGTATCTGGAAAACGGCCAGCCCAAATACGTTCAGGAAGGGCGCCTCGGCTACGAGGAGTACGGCGCGGCGGGCTTTCAGCTATGGGGATTTAACACCTGTCAGGCCAGCCGGCCTCAACCGTATGAGCTGGCGGAGATTTACTGCGTGATGGTCCCTTATGATTCTCGCGACCCGCGGCAAACCAGCCAGCATAACTATGTGGTCAGTGAATCCTATGTGCTGTATGGCATGGAGTTTGGCTTTGATAATCCTGCTGACCGGAACAACAGCCCGCGCGAGTACTCCCATCCGTGGATGAAAAACTTCGCCGACCGGGTTTATCAGGCTCAGGAGAATCGCTACGCCATCACCGGGATCCTCACTGCCCGCTCCGAGCATCAGCTCGATAAATCCCCGTACTTTGTCTATGACACCGTGTTCAGCGACGGTTTTAACTGGAACACGATAACCGACAAAGGTCAGTTCGTACCGAACAGCGCCGCGGTGTCGCTCAAAGCGGCGATGGGGATGTGGGTGCTGTGGAACTCGCCCTATACCGATCGTCTGCTGGATGCCATTGAAAATGCGAACGAAGCGGGAAAAGGCTATTACGAGGGACTGTATGAAAACGGCGACGGCCCAATCAATGAATTCACCGCCAATAATAACGGCATCATGCTGGAAGCGCTGCTGTTTAAAAAAGAGGGCAAACTGCTGCAGTTTTCCAGCGACAATCCGAAAAACCGCGATTTCGCCCCATCGCTGTGGGACAAAAAGCTGGTGGATCTCTTTGAGCCGAATAACAGCCCGCGCAACCGTCCGTTCCTGAGCAACACTCCTGCCGTCAAAACATGGTGCGAACAGACCGGGACCACGCAGCGCACCAAACCCGCCTGCCAGGCCTGCCAGTGCGCCGCCTGCCAGGCTGACGAGCCCGTTAAACTTCCGCCGGTGACCGCGCAATGCTTAAAACCCTAGCTCGCTGGCTGGCTGTCGCCGTCGTCCTGCTGCTTATCGCGCTGGCGCTGTTCAGTCGCGAAGGCGCGGGGTGGCGCTGGCTGACCAAAGGCGGCTGGCACACCACCGCCCGTATCAGCAGCCTGACGCCGCAGGAGCGGACGTGGGCGCAGATCGCCTGGCAGTATGTCAAGAACAATACCCAGCCGCAAACCGGCCTGGTCAACGGCAGCGACAAACAGCCGCGGGCGACGCTGTGGCAGATGGGCGACACCCTTATCGCCCTCCTCGCCGCCAGAGAGCTGGGGCTGGTAAAGGAAGCCGAATTCGACGCCCGCCTGACGCCCCTGCTTGGCACCCTCAATCGCCTGACGCTGACCGACGGCGGTTCGCCGGGCAGGCTATACTCCACTCAGACGGCGACCCCTGTCGACTTCAGCGGCAAACCGGCGGCCAGCGGCTGGTCAGCAAAAGATATGGCCCGACTGATGCTCGCCCTGCGGCTCACCGCCGAACGTGCGCCGCAGTACGGCGAGTACATTGATAAAATTATCCTGCGCTGGAACTTCTGCCCGGTGATCGATAAAGACGGAGAGCTGTGGTCCGCCTCACTGCAGAACGGTCAGCAGACGATCCGCGAGGAGCTTCGGCTGGGAGACAGTGAATACGCCGCCAGCGCGTTTCGCCTGTGGGGATTCCCGGTCGGCAAGGCCTTCTCTCCCCCGGCGCGCAATGTGATTATGTATCAGCGCCGCCTCGCCGTTGACGACCGCGACCCGCGCACCACCTGGCAACCCGTGGTGCTCTCCACTCTGCCCGCCATGCTACCGGGACTGGAGTTCGGCTGGCAGCCGCCCGGCGTGCCGGAAGAGGTACAAAAAGCCATGCGCGAACGGGCGGAAGGGATATGGCTCAGCCAGAAAACGCGCTGGACACAGGATAAAGTGCTAACCGCCCGGGCCGATTTTTCGCTTAGCCAGGCGCCCTGGCACGTGGAAGACACCGTGTGGGGGAATGGCTACGCCTGGAATACGCTCGGGGACGACGGGAAATACTATCCCCGACTGGCGCAGGTGACCACCAAAGCGGTCTTTGTCCTGTGGACGCTATGGAAGGCCGAGTATACCGATGCGCTAATGGCGGTCACTGCCCATCTTAACGACCCACAGCGCGGCTGGTTTGAAGGGCGGGTCGAGGCCACCGGCGACGTCAACGCCACCCTCACCCTCTCCACCAACGCCATGGTGCTGGAGGCGCTGCTTTACAAACATAACGCCGGACCGTTGTTCAAAAACGGCCTCGCGAATGACAACAGCTATTTTGCCCACCGCACGACGGACGAATTTAACCCACCCGGCCGTTGCCTGCCGGGCGAACGGGTCATGAGGAACGCACCATGAAGTTTTATCGCGATCTTTTTGAAGCCAGCCTGAATCGCGTCGTACCGGAGCACGATAAAAAGCGCTTTTTTCAGGCCTTCTACAGCACCTTTATCCATATGTCTCCCGAGACGGAGCAGCACTTTTCACGACGCCCGGGCGAGGAAGGCCAGCAGATGATCTTTAAAAGCTTTTTCGCCATGCTGGCGGTCAACGGTGATCTCTTCGTACCCGATTTTCTGGAACGGCTGGCGCGCGAGCAGAGCGAGGAAGGCCTGCGCCTGCCGCCGCGTTTTTTTGCACTGTGGCGGGAAGCCATGCTCAAAACCGTCCGCGCCAGCGATCCGCTGTGCGATGAAGAGATCCTCACTGCATGGGCGATGGCGATCGCCCCTGGCCTTGAGTATCTACGCCGCCAGGCGGAGCTCCACTATCAGACAGCAGGTCAGTAATCATGTGCGCCGCTAACCGTGTCGACCTCAACGTCCTGCCCTCGGCGGTGATGATCTACGATGAGCGCGAACGACTGCAGGCCTGGAATGATAAGGTGGCGCTGTTTTATCCCGCGATCGCGCCCTGGCTGGCCGTCGGCGCTCCCCTTGAGAGCCTGGCGGAGAAGTTCATCGATGCCGGGTATAACATCGACCCTGGCCGGCAACAGACGCTACGCGAGATGATTATCCGCAACTGCCGCCAGACGAACCACTGCGAGGTCCGCCAGTCGGGCAACCGCCGGATTTACGTTCAGCATCAGCGGCTGGCGGATGGTGGAATTGTCAGTCTGCATACCGACATCACCGAGCTTGACGAGGCCCGACGCGCACGTCACCAGCTTCACGACGATTTTTTATTCACCGCGGAGTCGATCCAGATCGGTATCTGGGACTGGCAGGTCTCCCACGACAACCTGCAGGTGAATGACACCCTGCTGGCGATGGTCGGCCAGTCGCGCGCACAGTGGCGTTATCCGCTGCGTTTTATGCTCAATCTGGTTCACGAGGACGATCGCACTACCCTGCAGCAGGCGATGATCGCCTCGCAAAACGAACATATGCCGGTTTTTGAATGCGAACTTCGCGTCCAGCACCCGACGCAGGGCTGGCGCTGGATGCTGCTCTCCGGGCAGATCGTCACTCTCAATATGCAGCAGCAGGCAGAGCGGGTGATCGGGACGTTGCAGGATATTACCCGGCGCAAAGCTGCAGAGCTGCTGGCCATTGAGGCGGCGAAGGAGGCTCGCGAGGCGAACGAAGCGAAAAGCGCCTTCCTCGCCAATATGAGCCACGAAATCCGCACCCCGATGAACGGCATTCTCGGCATGACGCAACTGTGCCTCGATACGCCGCTGACCGCGGAGCAGCGGGAGTACCTTTCGCTGGTGATGAGCTCAGCCCAGTCGCTGCTGCACATTATTAACGACATTCTTGATTTCTCACGCATTGAGTCGGGCAAGATGCAGGTGGACGAAGAGCCGCTGGAGATCCGCCCCTTTATCCAGTCGCTGATCCGCCCGCATATGCCTGCCGCCAGCGAAAAGGGCATTGAGCTGCTGGTGGATATCTCCCCTGCGGTACCGGAGGTGCTGATCGTCGATGGCCCCCGGCTGCGGCAAATTCTGACAAACCTGTTGGGTAATGCGCTGAAGTTCACTCATCAGGGGGAGGTCCTGCTGGCGATAGCGCCGGCCGGCGACGAAAACCGCTGGCGCTTTCGCATTCGCGATACCGGGATCGGCATCGCCCCAGAGAAGCAAAAGGCGATCTTCGAGGCCTTCAGCCAGGCCGATAGCTCCACCACCCGCCGCTACGGCGGCACCGGGCTGGGGTTAACCATTTCGGCCCGCCTGGTCAGCCTGATGGGCGGCGAGCTGACGGTGGAGAGCCAGCCCGGGGCGGGCAGCGAATTTGCCTTCACCCTGCCGCTGGAAGGCCTGAACGCCGCGGCCTCCGGTAGCGCTCCGCTGAGCCGCTTCAACAACCAGCGGGTGCTGGTGGTTGACGACAACAGCACCAACCTGCGCCTGCTCGACACCATGCTTCGCCAGATGGGGCTGATGCCAAGCTGCGTGGACAACGCCGGCGAGGCGCTACGCCGGGCCGCCGAAGGGCCGCCCTGGCCACTGATCCTGCTGGATGCGCAGATGCCGGATATGGACGGTGTGTCGCTGGCGCTGGAGCTCTCCGCCCTGCCCGAGGCCAGACAAAGCCAAATCATTATGCTCAGCTCCATGAGCCGCCATTTTGACGCCAATATGCTTAAGCGCATCGGTATCGCCCACTATCTGCATAAACCGGTGGCGCAGCGCGAACTGCATCAGGTTATCGCCGGGATTCTGGTTCCCGCACCGGTGGCGGCGTCAACGCCAGCCCCCGTTGCGGTGCCGATCAAGGCCCAGGCCGGGCTGCATATCCTGCTGGCCGAAGATAACCTGGTGAATCAAAAGGTCGCCAGACGACTGCTGGAACAGCTTGGCCACCGCTGCGAAGTGGTGAATAACGGCCGGGAGGCGCTGGAGCGCTGGCACGCCGCCTGCTGGGATCTCCTGCTGATCGATCTGCAAATGCCGGAGATGGACGGTGAAACCGCCATCCGCCTGCTGCGCGAAGAGACGCTGGCGCGGGGCCGGGAGCACCAGCCCGCGATTGCCATGACCGCCCACGCCATGCAGGGCGATAGAGATCGCTGTCTGGCGATGGGCTTCGACGACTATATCGCCAAACCGGTGAGCCAGGAGGCGCTGAAGGAAGCCATCGCCCGCGTCGGCGCAGCGGAAGATAGCGGTCCGGACGAAGAGGCAGGCCTGCCGGACGAGGCCCACCTGCTAAAACAGTGCGCCGACAATCCTGAGCTGGTCGAGGAGCTGCTGGGACTCTTCGCTGAAGGGCTTGACGCCGCAATCATCGCCCTCACCCACGCCATTGACGCCAATGACCGGGAGACGTGGCGCCGTACCGCCCACAAGCTGCGCGGCGAGGCGGTTACCCTCGGCTTTCAACGCCTTGCCGGGGTGCTTCAGCAGCTGGAGAGCCAGGCGACGTCGCCCGACCAGACCGTGCCAGATGACCTGCGCGACGCGCTGGCCGAGGCAACCACAGGCTGCCACCGGTGGCTACATCGCAGATCGCAGGAGGTCCTCCGTGATCCATAGACGCCTTCTGCTGCTGGTCGTTTGCCTGCCGCTGGCGCATGCCGGTTCTACGCCGGTGACCTGGTCACTGGCCGGACAATGGCGGGTGCATGACGCCAACGACAGCGCCTTCAACGGCGCGCAGGCTTCCGACGGCGACTGGCGCACGCTGCGGGTACCGGCAAACTGGTACAGCGCCGGATACGATCATCAGGGTGCCCTGTGGTATCGCCATCAGTTTACCCTGCATGGCATGTCGCCGGATGCCATGGCGACGCTGGTGTTTGACGGCGTCGATTACTTTGCCGAGGTGGCGCTCAACGGCAAGACGCTGGCCCGACACGAGGGCTATTTTCAGCGCTTCCCGGTGGACATCAGCGGGGCCGTACGCCGCCATAATCAGCTCGCCGTGCGGGTCGACAGCCCCTATGAAGACCCGCAAAAGATCTGGCCGCTGCACAAAACGCTGATGAAAGGGATCCTGAATCAGCACGACACCCGCCCGGGCGGCGCCTGGTCGGTTCAGGGGCAGGATGCCAACTCCGGGGGGATCTGGGCGCCGGTGAAGCTCCATCTGAGCCGCGGCGTCACCATCGACGAGGTGATCCTGCGCCCGGACTGGCAACAGGGGCTGGAGCAGCCCATGCTGCGTGCCGAAATACGCTATCGCGCCGTGACGCCCGGCCCCGTCACGCTACGCCTGACGGCTACCCCGGACAATTTTTCCGGCCCACGTTTTCAACAGGCCTTCGCGGTCACTCTGGAGAAAACCGCAGGTGTCCTGCACGTCTCGCTGCCCATGCCGTCCGCGAAGCTCTGGTGGCCCGTGGGCGCAGGCAAGCCGAACCTGTACCGGGTGCGCGCCAGCCTAACGGATAACCGGGGAATGATGGATACCGCCGTCACCCGCACCGGATTACGTAAGGTGGAAGCGCTGGCGGATAATCAGGGCTGGCGCATCAACGACAGACGGCTGTTCATTAAGGGCAGCAACTATATTGGCTCCCCATGGCTAAGCACCATGACGCGGAAAAAGTACCGTCGGGATTTCAGGCTTGTCACGGCGATGAACGCCAATGCCATCCGCGTTCACGGCCACGTGGCGGGCCGCGCGCTGTATGAGGTGGCCGATGAGATGGGGCTGATGATCTGGCAGGATGTCCCCCTGCAGTGGGGTTACGATGACAGCGTCGCCTTCGCCGATAACGCCGTGCGCCAGACCCGGGCGATGATGGAGCAGTTCGGCAATTCGCCGGCGATTATTGTCTGGGGCGGTCACAACGAACCACCGTGGAACTCGCCGTGGATGGAAAAACGCTTCCCCGACTGGCATAAAACCTTAAACCAGACCTTGACGCAGCGGGTGGGCGATGCGCTGGCAGAAGACACCTCCCGCATCGTGCATCGGTTTTCCTCCGTCGAAGAACACTACTGGGCCGGCTGGTATTTCGGTACCCTACGCGACCTGCTCGCCCCGGCGAAGACCGGGATTATTACCGAGTTTGGCGCCCAGGCGCTGCCCCGGCTCTCCACCCTGAAGACCATTATCCCGGCTCATCTGCTGTGGCCGAAAACGACCGCCGCCGACGACCCCGGCTGGGTGCGATGGAAATACCATAATTTTCAGCCTTTCCAGACCTTTAAATTCGCGGGCGTTCCGCGGGGAAATAATATTCAGGAAATGATCGCCAATACCCAGGCGTATCAGGCCCAGCTGGTGGCACTGGCGGCGGAGAGCTACCGCCGCCAGCGTTATCAGCCGGTGACCGCCCTGTTCCACTTTATGTTTGTCGAGACATGGCCCTCCATCAACTGGGGGGTGGTGGATTATCTGCGCCAGCCGAAGGCGGGGTACTATGCCCTGCAGCGCGCCTATCAGCCGATCCTGCCGTCCATCGAGCCGGTGACCGCCAGCTGGCGTCAGGGAAGCCCGGCGACGGTGCGCCTGTGGGCGATTAACGATACCTGGGCAGCCTGTGAGGATTGTCGCCTGAGCTGGCAGGTCAGGCAAAATGGCCAGATACTGACGCAGGGGGAAACCACGCTGACCCTGCCGCCCGACGCCGGCCAGAAGATCAGAGAGCTGACCGTCACCCCCACCAGCCAGCAGCCCGTAACGATCGTCTACCGCATCGACAACCGTCGCGGCAAACGCGTGGGTGCTAACCAGCATACCGAGCCCGTCGCCGCAGCTCAGGCGGCTAAATGAAGGCGGCTTCACGCTGAGCCGCGATCAGTCGTGGATTTTCACCCCCAGACAGCCGCGAACAAATTCAGGGTTAAAGTGTTTCACCGCTTCGCCGACATAACCTAAATCCAGGGCGCCGATCTGCGCCATTTCGCTCGCGGTAAGCGAGAAATCCCAGATGGCAAAGTTCTCTTCAATACGCTCCTGGCGGGTGGATTTCGGGATCACCGTGACGCCACGCTGCACGTTCCAGCGCAGGATAACCTGCGCAATGGTTTTTTGATGGGCATCGGCAATCCCCTGCAGCATTGCCTCTTCATACGGGTGATGTCTCCCGCCGCCTAACGGCGCCCAGGCTTCAGGCTGAACGTGATAATGCTTCATGGTTTCCAGCGCCGCTGGCTGCGCGAAATAGGGATGCAGTTCAACCTGGTTCACCATCGGCCTGATTCTGACGGTTTCGCAGAAGTTAGCTAACACATGGGGATAGAAATTGGAGACGCCAATCGCTTTCAGCTTCCCGGCTTCATACGCGTCTTCCAGCGCGCGCCAGGCGCTGAAATAATCGCCCATCGCCTGATGCAACAGATAAAGATCGAAGTATTCCAGCCCGGATTTTTTTAAGGATGCGGCAATCCCGGCTTTCGCCATCCCGGTGTTGGCCATGTCCTGGACCCACAGTTTGGAGGTAATAAATAGCGCCTCTCGGGTACACAGACCTTCGGCGATGGCTTCGCGAACGGCATCACCCACCGCATCTTCATTATCGTAGACGGCAGCGGTATCGATGAGGCGGTAGCCAGTACGAATGGCGTTCAGCACCGACTGCTTACACTCTGCTTTATCGGTCACCTTGAACACCCCAAAACCCAGCATCGGCATTTTACGGTTGTTACTTAATACGGAATATTCCACGGTGAAGCTCCCCTCTTGTTAAAACACCATGGTAAGACAGGAACGCGGTCACGATTAGCCTGTCATTCCTGATTTGACTTATGCATTCAATTCATTAATCGCAGTGCGCTGAGATGCCCCACTCAGGTCAAAAGTGCTGCGCCATCGCAGACGGTCATACGCCACACCTTCCGCCACGGCCCCCTCGGGCAGCGTTCACGTCAGCCATGTCCGCGAGGACAGACTGAATTATCTGCTCGGTCTTCCACCGCAAGATGACAGGATTGTCATCTGGTTAACGCCTTTCTGTCGGGTTCCCACGAGTAGACTGCCTCTATTTCTTCCAGACAGCGAATGATCATGACACTACTTCGCACAAGACCCCTGCTTATCATTGGTCTGATGTTAGGCGCTGGCCTTTTTTCGTATGGTATCCTCCACCAGACCAGCGATGCGGCGCCAGCACACAACGTCGCCGAACCGCTTGTCAGCCTCAGTCAGGCACAGGTGAAACTCGTCCCGCTGCGGCTCTCTACTCAGGGACATGTGGTCTCCCTCAATCAGGTCGATATCCAGTCTCAGGTGACCGGCACGGTAAAATCGGTGGCCTTCAAGGAGGGGGATTTCGTTCAGCAGGGACAACTGCTGTTTACCCTCGACGATAGCACGCAACAAGCCACGCTACGCCATGCGGTGGCGACGCTGGCTGAATCCCACTCTGAGCTGACAAAAGCGCAGAACGATCTCGCCCGCGGCCGTAGCTTAAAGGCGAAGAATTATATTTCGGCGTCAGACTGGGACACGTTAAAAAGTACTCAGCAGCAGTACGCTGCACAAAGCAGCGCCGCGCAGCAGGATATCGAGACGGCTCAGGCGCAACTGGGCTACACGAAAATTTATGCCCCCGTCAGTGGTAAAACCGGGGTGTTGAACGTCCACATCGGTAGTCTGGTACAGCCCGGGAGTACCTCGCCGATGGTAAGCATTAACCAGTTCGATCCTGTCGGCGTTTCGTTCACCTTACCTGAAGCCAGCCTCAATGCGGTACTGGCCGCGCAAAGCCAGGGACCGGTAAAAGTATGGGTGAAAAATGCCAGAGGCGAAGACGTCGCGGGACAACTGGATTTCATCAATAACACCGTGAGTACGGATAGCGGCACTGTCGTCTTTAAAGCCCGTTTTTCGAATGCCGACCATCTGCTGTGGCCGGGGGCATTTGAGGATGTCAGCGTCGATGCCGGCTCGCAACATGTCGTGGTACTGCCACCTCAGGCTGTACAGAACGGTCCGGAAGGTCACTTCGTCTTTCTCGTCGATAGCAGCAGACGCGTGTCCACGCAGGCCATCACGCTGTTGCGCATGCAGCAGGGAATGGCGATCGTCAATGGCGTGGCGCAGGGAACCCGGGTGGTCGTGGAAGGCGCTAACGCGTTGCGCCCGGACATGACCGTCAGGCTGGCAAGCCATGCGGCAACCCAGGAGCCCAGGTCATGAAGTTTGCTGAATTGTGTCTGTCACGGCCCATTGCCGTGATGCTGCTGTGGCTGGCGGTGATGGTGACCGGGATCATTTGCTGGACGAAGCTGCCTGTTGCCGCGCTGCCTGAGTTTGATACCCCGACGATTAAAGTTAACGCATCGCTTTCCGGTGCCAGCCCGGAGACCATGGCCTCATCGGTGGCGACACCGCTGGAAAAAAACCTCTCCACTATCGCCGGAATATCAACGCTGACCTCAACCAGTCTGCAGGGGGCCACCACCATTGTGATGGAGTTCGCCCCATCGGTGAATATTGATTCAGCCGCGGTGGATGTACAGGCCGCCCTGTATCAGACGATGAAAAATCTGCCGTCAGAAATGACCACCCCACCCTCGTTTCGCAAGGTCAACCCGGCTGATGCCCCCATTGCCATTATTGCCATCGACTCGCCCTCAATGACGCTGTCGGATCTTAACCGTTTTAGCGACAACCTGATTTCTCCGGCACTTTCCACGATTAAAGGTGTGGCTGAAGTTACCGTGAGCGGCCAGAAAAAGTATGCCGTACGGGTTGAAATCGATCCTGACAAGCTCGCGGCGATGGACCTGACGCTCACTGACGTGCAGTCGGCGCTGAAATCGGCAAATTCGAATGCGCCTATTGGAGAACTGGACGGTAAGCGACAAATGATGATGCTGCAAACCCGTGGCGACCTGCGTAATGCCGCCGACTTTGCCCAGGTCATTATTGCGACCCGCAACGGCCAGCCGGTACGCCTGTCCGATATCGCCAGCGTGCAGGATAGTATTGAGAACACCCTGAGCTACAGCTCGGTAAACGGCCACACGGCAATTGTACTGAACATCAGCCGCCAGCCGGGCGCGAACATCGTCTCAACTATCGACGCCATCAAAGCACTGCTGCCACGGCTGCAGTCACAAATGCCGCCGTCGGTACACCTGCAACTGCTCAACGACCGTTCTTTATCTATCCGTCAGGCGATCCATGACGTCAACATCACGCTGCTGGTGACTATCGCGCTGGTGATTCTGGTGATCCTGCTGTTCCTTCGTCAGCTGCGCGCGACCCTGATCCCGGCGCTCAGCGTGCCGATGTCGCTGCTTGGGGCATTTGCCCTGATGTACGTGATGGGCATGAGCCTGAACAGTATCTCCCTGATGGGACTGACGATCGCCGTCGGGCTGGTGGTCGATGATGCGATCGTGGTGCTGGAGAACATCATGCGCTATCGCGAGCAGGGAGAAACAATATGGCGGGCGGCGCTGCTGGGTGTGCGCGAAGTGGCGTTTACCGTCATTTCCATATCGCTGTCGCTGGTTGCCGTTTTCCTGCCCATTTTCCTGATGCCAGGCACGCTGGGGCTGCTGTTCCATGAGTTCGCGTGGGTGGTTTCCCTGGCGATCCTGGTCTCGGCGGCGGCGTCATTAACGCTGGTGCCGCTGCTGGTATCGCTGCTGATTAAAGACCATGAGATTGAGCAAGCGCAGCCTGCGTGGAGCCGTTATTTCGAACGCGGATTTGATGCCCTGCTCAAAGGTTACGCACGTGCCCTGGAGGTGGCGATCGCCCATAAAATGTGGATGGTGCTCACGGCACTTGCCACAGTACTGCTGACGGTCTTCCTTTACTGGAGCGCGCCGAAAAGTTTCTTTCCGCAGGAAGATATCGGTCAGATCACAGCGAATATTGATACGCCACAGGACATGTCCTATGACGGTCGCCTCGCCGTGGCGCAGCAGATCGGCAAAACGTTGCTCGCCGATCCTGTCGTGGCTGACATGGTCACCAAGGTCGATCATGACACCACGCAGGTGGTACTGACGCTGACAGATCGTTCGCAGCGTCCGGCCATGGCGCAGGTGGTGCAGCAAATGCGAGCAGAAACCAGCTATATGCCGGGGATCACCGTGTTCTTCAGCCCGGTACAAAATCTGAAAATCGGCGGCCGCTCGTCGAAAAGTAGCTATCAATACACGCTGCAATCCGTCAACAGCAGCGATGGGTTAGCGCTGAATAACTGGGCGAACAAGCTGATGGAGGGGATGAAAAAAACCGGCGTATTTGTGGGCGTCAACAGCGACTCGCAGCTCAACGGCCTGGAGGCTGATCTGCAGATAGACCGTAATAAAGCCTCACTGCTCGGTGTCGATACCAGCCAGATCCGCAGCAATTTGTATGCCGCCTTTGGCACTCAGCAGGTCTCGACCATCTACGCCCCGGAAGACAGCTATGAAGTGATTATGGAAGTGAAGCAGCCGTTTCGTCAGAACGAAAGCGATCTGGCGAAGATCTATGTGCGCTCATCTTCCAACACACTGCTACCGGTAACCACCTTCACCCACATTTCGCGTGCGCAAGGAATTACCGCGGTTAACCACCAAGGGCAGTTGCCGGCGATAACCGTCTCATTCGACCTGGCGCCCGGTAAGTCACTGTCGGATGCCACCGCCGCGATAGCTCAGGTCGAGAACGACATGCAGATGCCCGCCTCGGTCTTTGGGAGCTACGCCGGGCAGGCGGCGCTGTACCAGCAGTCGCAGAGTAGCCAGATTTGGCTGATTGTGATGGCGCTGGCGGTGATCTACGTGATCCTTGGCGTGCTGTATGAAAGCTGGATCCACCCATTGACCATTTTACTCGGCCTGCCTTCGGCGGCAGTCGGCGCGCTGCTGGCGTTAAGGCTATGCAATCTGGATCTCACCTTTATCGCCATGATTGGCATTCTGCTGCTGATCGGGATCGTAAAAAAGAATGCCATCATGATGATAGATTTTGCGCTGGCGGCGCAGCGCCAGCATAATTTATCTGCCCATCAAGCAATCACTCAGGCCTGTCTGCAGCGCTTCAGACCCATCATGATGACGACCTTTTGCGCCATGATGGGAGCCCTGCCTATCGCGTTTGGCTGGGGCGCGGGCGCCGAGCTTCGTCAGCCGATGGGCGTGGCGATTGTCGGCGGCCTGCTTTTTTCTCAACTGATCACGCTGTTTATTACGCCCGTTTTATACCTGCTGTTTGAGCGGAAAGCCCGTCCACAGGAGAATGCAGCACAATTGCTGGAGGAACAATGAGACTACTGTTGGTAGAAGACCAGTCAATGGCCGCGGACTACATCGCAAAAGGGCTCAGAGAGAATGATTTCGTCGTGGACGTGGCCAATAACGGTGTCGACGGACTGCACTACCTGTTGACCAACGACTACGATCTGGCCGTCCTCGACGTGATGTTGCCGGGAATGAACGGCTGGAAAATCCTTGAGTTAGCGCGCCAGGCTGGGAAAGCCACGCCGGTGATGTTTCTGACCGCGCGGGATGACGTAGAGGATCGGGTCAGAGGGCTTGAGCTGGGTGCGGAAGATTATCTGGTTAAGCCATTTTCATTTAGCGAATTGCTGGCGAGAGTACGCGTCATCATGCGTCGTCAAACCGTCCATAGCACACCGCTGGAAGACGCCGTATTACAAATCAGCAATCTGCAGCTCGACTTCCATAAACATCGCGTTATTCGTGATGGAAAACGCATCGAGTTGACGCAGAAAGAGTTTTTACTGCTTAACCTGTTGATGCGTCGCAGCGGCGAAGTATTATCGCGTACCGTGCTGGCAGAACAGGTCTGGGATATGAACTTTGACCCGGAAACCAATGTTATTGACGTCGCTATCCGCCGTCTGCGCAGCAAAATTGATGATGGTTTTGATGTGAAACTGCTTCACACCATTCGCGGCGCAGGCTACGTGCTGGAAGAGAGACAAGATGCAGATCCCGCGTAATATGTCGATAACCCTCCGGCTGACGCTCTACTTTACCCTCGCGATGTCGCTGGTGCTGTACAGCGTCTCCGGACTATTGTACTCCACTATGCGCAATCAGCTCAGCCAGAAGGATGAGAACGAACTGCGCAGCACCCTGCAGTACCAGCAGGAGATTGCCACCACCATCAGCGAACGTCAGGGGCCAACCGACCTCTGGCAACAGGAACTGTTCGAATTTATCGCCCGCCAGGACCGGCTTTCGCTGCGCATTATCAGCCCTGATGGGAAAGTCTGGGCGCAGTCGAAGACTATGCGGGCGCCAGAAGCAGTTTTCCCCCCGCCATCCCGTGACTTTACGTACCGTTCATGGCGTTATCACGAAGGAGAGATAAAGGAAAAGTACCTGATCGCGTCAACCAATTTTATCCTGAAAGGCAATCAACCGTGGCTGGTTCAGGCTGCGCTGAATGTCTCGCGAAACAATGAAATCATTGAAGATTACTGGCAGCGGATGCAGATTGCTGTAGCGCTGGCCATTGTGGTTTTTTCGGCCATTGGCTACTGGCTCGCACGGCGTGGCCTGCTGCCGTTGCGCAAAATCAGTCGCGAAATTGCGTATATTCATGCCGAAGACCTGGATACCCGCTTGGCAACTCAACACTGGCCATCAGAATTGAACGCGCTGGCGGCCTCCTTTGACGGGATGATGACCCGGCTTGAAGCCTCCTTTAAACAGCTAAGCCGCTTCTCCTCCGACATCGCTCATGAGCTTCGCGGCCCGATTAACAACCTGATCTCGGCCGCCAGCGTGACGCAAAGTAAAGACCGCAGCCCGCAAGAGTACCAGGAGACCCTGGCCGCCATCGTCGAAGAAGGCGAACGACTGTCGCGCATGATTTCCTCTATGCTGTTCCTGGCCCGAGCCGATAACAGCCGCGAAACGCTGCACCGGGAGTTACTCAATAGCGTCACGGAATTTGAACGTCTCATCGGTTACTACGACATTCTGGCGGAAGATAAAAACATCCGTTTAACCCATGAGGGGGATGTCTCTTTCCCTGCCGATGCTCTGCATTTGCAGCGAGCGCTCTCTAACCTGCTGTCTAATGCTATTCGCCATACCCGCTCGGGCGGTACGGTACATCTCAAAGCATCTCAGGCGAACAGCTCAGTCTTACTGGCGGTGCAGGATAATGGCGAGGGCATCAGTCCGGAGCATTTGCCGCATATTTTTGACCGCTTTTATCGCGTGGATGCGGCACGCAGCAGCGCGGATAACACCGGGCTGGGCCTGGCCCTGGTAAAAACCATTGCCGAATTACACGGAGGAAGCGTTCAGGTGGAAAGTATTCCGGGCCAGGGAAGCTGCTTTACGCTGGTACTTCCCCTGTAATGAGGTTGCCAGCCAACCTGACAAAATTGTCATCCGGGCGTTGAGTTTTGGTCATGGTCAGAAGCGAATAATTGCAGAACATTTATTCCGGAAATTCACTTTTCCCTGACATGAGAAGACCCCTATGACTATTCCGCAAAGTCATTCAGTGTGGCTCAATAAAGTACCTGAGATTACGCTTGTATTCTGGTTAATCAAAATGATGTCGACCACCGTTGGCGAAACGGCGGCAGATTTCCTTAATATGGATTTGCAGTTTGGTTTAACCAATACTTCAATAGTAACTGGCGCGCTGCTGGCATTGTCGCTCTTTTTCCAGATGCGGGCCACACGCTATCAGCCGGTGTTGTATTGGGTCACGGTCGTGTTTATTAGCGTATTCGGCACCTTGATCACAGATAACTTAACCGATGCCTGGCATGTACCGCTGGCGCTCTCTTCGCTGGTGTTCAGCGTCCTCTTATTGGTCATCTTTGTCACGTGGTACCGGCGGGAAGGTACGCTGTCGATTCATCACATCGATAGCCGGAGCCGTGAATCATTTTACTGGCTGGCGATTCTGGCCACATTTGCCCTCGGTACAGCGGTAGGTGACTGGCTGGCGGAAGGCGTGAGTCTGGGTTATTACGGTGCGGCAATGTTCTTCGGGACGTGGATCCTGATTATCACCGGCGCCTGTTTTATCTTTAAAGCAAACCGCGTATTTTGCTTCTGGGCGGCGTATATTCTGACCCGCCCATTCGGCGCAGCCTGCGGAGATTTACTTTCACAACCGGTTGATAACGGTGGTATCGGCTTAGGGGCAAACCTCACCAGCCTGATTTTCGGGCTCGCGATTATGTTCATGATTGCCTGGCTGATGGTGCACGACTGGCGTAAGCGTTCTGCTGAAAGATAATGGCAGGATGGTAGAACAAGCGTCACTATGATGACGGTGGGTTCCCCCACCGTCTCGTTATTATTTATTCACTGCATTTTTGGCGTTATTTTTTGCATTATTGCAGGCGGTCTCATTTTTAGCGCAGGCTGCTTTAGCCGCTTTCGCTTCTTTTTGCGCATCCGCTTTTGCCGTGGACTTGGCCTGGGAACACTGCGTCGGGTTATTCTGGCAGGCTGATTTAGCTTTTGAAATCATCTGACCATTTGCTGCATTGGCGGCGCCGCAAACCATAAGCGCGCAGATACCCAGCGCCATTGCGAATTGTTTCATCATAGTTATCCGTATTATTAAATTTAAGTGAGTCACATCCGGGATAATTCCCGTCCGTTAAGAGCAGGAATAAGCTTATGCCGCAGGTGCTGGCGAGCTTACCGCCGTTGGCGTACCCTGCTTCATCTGCAGGCGGTGCTGCAATTCAGTTTTGCAATCAGCATTCCCTTTCCATGCGCACCGCGCCAGTTCACGACCGTTCATCTGTTGCGGGGATTTGCTGGCACAGCCTGCCAGTAGCAGAAGCGCGAGGGGGAATAATATTTTCTTCATCGCCAGATTACTCGTTAGTTAAAAACCACATGAATTATCAGGATGAAATATTAAGACTTAATTAAGTGAAACGAGAGATAGCATGGATAGCTAATAGTACAAGGTCGCGGCACGTCGCGACCTTGTAAGGTTTAACCATGGTTTTCTGACATCATCAGGCAACCACTGCTCATCACTGGCTGGTTAAGCGCTGCGCCAGACTCAGCCGCAGCGCCACAGTTATCCTCTCAACCGGATAGCATCACAGGCTGACACTGTTCAACCAGTTGAGCAGACTTTCCACTGAGTATTGCGTCGGTGCGCGCGATATCGGTTGGCCCGATGTTATCAGCAGTAGCGTCGGCAGGCCGCGTACGCCGAGGTCGCTGGCCAGTTCCTGATGCAAATCGGCATCCAGATAGCGCGTTTCAAACTGAGCAATACGCTGGCTGAGTTTTTCATGGGCCAGCAGCTGCCAGAGTTTACGGCAATGCACACAGCGCTCCGCGCCAACGAACAGCAGCACGGGTCGTTCACCCTGCAGTTCACTCGCCGCGCTTATCGGCCGGAATGCGCTTTCCGCAACGCGGAACAGCTTCGGACTGCGGCGCAGCGTATCGTTATCGGTAGCTACGCATAGCGCATCGGCGCTTTTACTGTACGGCTGTACGCCCGCCACGCGCACCACGCTCTGCGCCGGGCCCGCCGCCGCCGCGCCCGGCTGACGCAGAGTGCGGACATCGACTGCCGCAATCGGCGTCTCCTGCGGTTGCGCAAGCTGCGGGATCCACGCGTAAGGAATGCGGTAGGCGCGGTAAACCATATTATTATTCAGCGTCTTGCCCCAGAACGGCGAAATATATTCCCAGACAATGTCGTGATCGCGGGTCACTTCAAAAATGCGGCCGTTCGATCCTTCGTTAATCAGCGTATTGCCATTTTCCAGGCGCTGCATATTACTGATATACGGGCTGTAGAAGCGATAGGAGTCGGTCGGTTGCGGCAGATCCGCTTCATAAGGCGAGTAGCGCCACTCAATATCGAGGGTCAGCGGGTTGATCTCAAGGATCCGTGAATAATCGCGCCAGGCGTTTTTCACCCCATCCGCCGACGCCGGATTCGGCGCACCGTATCCGGCCCAACCGCCGTTGTCGAAAATAAGGATATTGCCCGCGCCCGGCAGCCCCTGCGGGATCATATGCGCATGATGCTGGCCGATGATCCAGCCGATGTGCTTCAGCTCCGGTTTGCTGTAGTCCGGGCCGAGCTGCCAGACAATTTTGCCGCTCTGCTTATCGATAATGGCGATAATGTTGGATTCGCGGGCGTCCCAGATAATGTTATCGGGATGAAAGCGCGCATCGCCGGCGTCATACCATTTATTCGGTCCCAGCGCCGACATCGAGTTGATATGCATCCAGTCGCCCATTCCGCCGCCGCTGGCGCGCATATTCGGGTTATTGTACAGCGCGGTGCGTGCCGCATCGTCGAAGCCCAGCTCATGAAAATGGTCGCTGCAGCGCCACTCCCAGACCACATTGCCCTGCCAGTCGACTTCAATAATGGTGTCGTCCAGCAGCAGCTTGTCGGAGATCGCTTCATTAACCAGATTGGTGTGGGCGAGGATCAGGGTATTGCCGCCATCCACCTGCGGCTCCAGCCCCGGTGCGTAGTAGCCGACCGGGTTACCCGCTCGCTGATAGTCGTGATGAGCGCGCGCCATCCAGCGCGTTTCGTTGCCGGGATCGCTGACCTGTTCGTAGCGGTCGAATTTCCAGGTTACGTTGCCCTCCCAGTCCACCTGGATCAGATCGAGCATATCCTGCATGCCATAGCGCGGGTCGCGCTCGCCGCTGTGGCCAAGGATGGCACCGCCGGGCAGAATTTTGTTGGGAAACCCATGCAGTTCAGGCCATTCCCGCACCACGTGACCATTCATATCCACCAGTACCGCGCCGTGTTCGGTGGCCTGGAAAAGGGTGTAGCCGCTCCAGGCGCGCTGCGGATCGTAAAGGGTGGCGCCGGTCGGGTAAACGGAAGGATGTCCCATATGTTGCTCCTTAAATAATAAAATCAGACAGAAGTAATCAGGTTGCGAATGTGGCGGCAGGCGGCGGTAAACGAGTCATCATCACGCTGGCGCGGATGAGGCAGCGCCAGGTTCACGATTTCTCGTATCCGCCCCGGACGCGGTGAGAGCACGACGACGCGATCGGCCAGGGCGACGGCCTCTTCCACATCGTGCGTCACCAGTAACGTGGTGGTTCCCGCGCTTTGGTGGATCTGTAAAAGTTCCTGCTGCAGGGTGTGACGCGTCAGGGCATCCAGCGCGCCGAAAGGCTCATCGAGCATCAGGATCTGCGGGCGGGCCACCAGACCGCGGGCAATAGCCACCCGCTGGGCCATGCCGCCGGAAAGCTGCGCGGGCAGCGCGCTGGCGAACTCGCTGAGCTGCACGCGCGCCAGCATCTCCAGTGCCCGCTGGCGCTTCGTCGCCCGGCTGAGCTTTTCATCCGCCAGGCCGAGCATCACGTTGTCGAGCACGTTAAGCCACGGAAACAGGCGCGGCTCCTGAAACACAATGCCGCGCTCTTTGCCCACGCCGGTGACCGGCTCGCCGTTAATACAAATATCCCCCTGGGTGGCTGACTCAAGGCCCACCAGCATCCGTAGCAGCGTCGATTTACCGCAGCCGCTGCTGCCCACCAGCGCGACCAGTTCACCGGCGGCGATATCCAGGTTGAAATTCTGTAGCGCCGTCACCTGTTGCCAGGATTTACGCACGTGACGAAAAGAGACCAGAGTTGAAGAGGTCATAACTGCTCCTGTTGACGCCAGCGGGTGGCGCGCATTTCCAGTAAACGTCCAGCTTTATCCAGCGCCGCGCCGGTGATACCGACCAGCACCATGCCGCAGAGAATAGTGGGCATATCCAGCAGCTGCTGGGCATTGATCATCAGGCTGCCGATCCCGACGCCGGAGGACATGAAATATTCCGCGCCGATATTGCCAAGCCAGGCGTAAATCAGCGCCAGCCGCAGACCGGCAAAGATCCCCGGCGCGGCACCGGGAAGAATGACCCGGCGCAGGCGCGCGAATTCGCCCAGCCGCAGTACCCTGGCGACTTCATCGAGTTGCGGATTTCGCTGAAGCACCGCCTGCAGGGTGCTGAAGAACATCGGAAAGAACGACGCCAGCGCGATAAAGACAATTTTGCCGCCGTTATCGTTACCCACCCATGCCGTCAGCAGCGGCAGCCAGGCAAACAGAGCAATATGGCGCAGCACGTTAAGCGTGGGGGTGAAAATTTGTCCGGCGCGTGGGCGCAGCGCCAGCAACAGCCCGCACAGCAAACCGCCGGCAATCCCCAGCGCGCCGCCGACAACCGCTCTCCCCAGACTGGCCAGCATCGCGGCGCTCAGCTCTCCGCTCAGGATCCCCTGAACAAAACGCGCCGCCACCGCCAGCGGCGAAGAGAATAATCCGCCATCAATCCAGCCCCACTGGCTGGCCAGCTGCCACAGCGCCAGCAGGACTATCGGCAGCTGCAACGCCCGCCAGCTGGCCTGCGGTTTCCACGCCAGGCGTCCGGCGGCTGGCTGCGGCCAGAACACCAGTCGGGAACAGGCCCGATTCGCCGCCCACTCCATCAACATGCCGCTCAGGCCAACCACCGCGATGGTGACGAAGACAATATCCAGCTGAAACAGCTGGCGGCCCCAGACCATCAGGTAGCCAATACCTTCTGAAGAAGCCAACAGCTCGACAACGATAAGCGATACCCAGGCCTGCGAAAGCGCCAGACGCAGACCGGTAAACCAGCCCGGCAGGCTTGCCGGGATCACCAGCCAGCGCAGCCGCTGCCAGCGGGAAAAGTTCATCACCCTGCCGGCTTCGCTCAGGGTCAGCGGCACGCTGGCAACTGCCTGCTGAGTGTTGATGGTCATCGGCACCACGGTGGTTTTCACGATAACCGCCAGCTTGAGGCCGTTATCAATCCCGAACAGCACCATCAATAGCGGGATCCAGCCGAGCGTCGGAATTTGCGCCAGCGCGTAGAACAGCGGTTCCACCCGCTGCGCGGCCGCTGGCACCAGGCCAAACAGCGCCCCGAGCAGCGTGCCGGCGATGGCGCCCAGCAGCAGGCCAAGCGCCAGATGCTGGAGGCTAAATCCCCACTGCGCCAGCAGATCGCCGCTCAGCAGCGACAACGCGGTATCGGCAACCACCGACGGCGCGGGCAAAATTTGCGCGGGCATCCATCCCTCGCGGGCGGCGATGTACCACAGCAATAGCAGTAGCGTTGGCAGCAGCCACGGCCAGCCGTTAAGCCGGAAACCCGGCCTGCCAGGGGCATCGGTTCTTAAGATCATCTGCGACATATCGGTCCACTCATCGGAAAGTGATGCCGCTATGAAAACGTGACTCACGCTGCCCCGCTATTGCGTAAGGTGAATAATCCCGATGCATCGAATGCATTTCAGCCTGGCGGGCACGCTGCGTCTGATTTAGCTTTTTTTCACCCATGCTTGGCGAATAAAAGCATTTAACACACCGCCCGCCGGCTCTTTAGGGTGAGAAAAAAACTCAAGGGAGCAATACGTTATGATGAAAGCATTTTTTAGCCGCACCTTGCTGGCATTGGTCACGGTCATCGGTCTGGCGGCAAACGCCCAGGCCGAGACGCTACGAACCATTCGCATCGGCGTGCCGGATCAGAGCGCAGGCAGTCAACCTTTTATTGAGGGGCCGGTCGGCATGGCGTTTATCCGCCATCAGCTGGAAGAGGTGTTTAAACCGCAGGGTGTGGAAGTGCAGTGGCAGTTTTTCAAGGGGGCAGGCCCGGCGGTGAATGAAGCGTTAGCCAACCGACAGCTTGATTTTGTTTACCTCGGCGATCTGGCGGCGATTATCGGTAAGGCCAATGGTCTGCCGACACGCCTGCTTCTGGGCAGCCGCGGCTCGGAATCCTGGCTCGCGGTAACCAAAGCCTCGGGTATTAAAACGCTGGCCGACCTGAAAGGCAAACGGGTAGCGGTCTATCGCGGTACGGCGGACCAGTTGGCCTTTGACCGGGCGCTGCAAACCGCCGGCCTCAATGAGCGCAGTTTGCAGGTCATCAACCTTGACTGGAACGCGGGTAAAGCAGCGCTGGCGGCCGGTCGCGTCGATGCGGTATGGGGAGGCGTCTCCCTGCTGGCGCTACGCGGCGACAAAATTGATGTGGTGGTTAAAAGCGGCGACTCAGGCCGCCAGAACACCACCCAGGCGGGGTTCCTCGGCACGCAGACGTTTATCGAGACCTGGCCGCAGGCGACTCAGCAGATCGTTAATGTGCTGGTGAAGAATGCCGCTGAAATCAGCGATCCGGCTAATCGAGACGCCTGGTCTGCCGAGATGGCGCAGCAAAGCCAGATCCCCAAGGCGTTATTTCTGGAAGCGCTGCAGCCGCAGGATCTGAACTTTACCACCTCACCGCGTATTGACCCGTTCCTGACCGACAGCTTCAGCAGTAGCGTCGAGCAGGCTAAATCGGGTCGTCTGATCCGCAGCGCCTTTGACGTTAAGCAGTGGGTGGACGGCCAGTTTGTCGAGCAGGCGCTGAAAACGCAGCAACTGGAAAACCGCTGGCCACTGTACGATGCCAAAGGTGAGGCGAAAAACGCCGGTTAATCCCCCTCCTCCTGCGCCAGCAGCTGAAGCTGATGCTGACGGTCGGTGTGGAGGATAATCTCAATCAGCCTCTCAACCAGCGGCGGCTGAATCGCATGAACCGGGGAGATAATGGCAAACCGGGTCTGCATTAGCCGCCACTCATCTGGCAGATCGCTAAGTTCCAGTTTCACCAGCCGATGGCTGTGCTGGCACAACGCGAAGCCGTCCTCGCTGGCGAAGCTTATCGCGTGGGTTTGCGCCAGAGTGGAAAGCAGCGCGTAAATATGGTCGCACTGGATCGCGGGCGTAAAGTCCTGTTGCTGGCTGAGGGTTGCCAGTACCTTGCGTACCCCCGGCGGCAAATAGGGGGCGGCAAAAGGATAGCGCAGCATCTCCTGAATCGAGATCGTCCCCTGTTTTGCCAGCGGATGTTCGGCATGGCAGACAAAGAAACAGCGTTGTGGGCTGAGCGGCTGCACGCGTAACTGCGGGTCAAGCTCGGCCTGCCAGCTATCGGCGACCACAAAAGGATAGTGCTGGGAGGTAAGCGTCTGATGCAGAGCAAGCCAGTTATCAATGTGAAAACGCACCCTCGCCTGCGGCAAAAGACGATGAAACTCACCGATGGCCGCCGGAATCAGCCTCGCGCCGGGGGCCGGGCCGCAGCCAAAAGCGACCTCGCCATTTTGCGCATCGTCCGCCTCACGCAGCTGGCTACTGAGCTCGATATTGAGTTCCTGAAAACGGCGCGCATAAGGCAGCAGCTTTTGCCCATGCAGCGTGAGCGTCGGTAGCTTGCTCTGGCGGTCGAATAAAGGATGACCGACACTCTGCTCCAGCGCCTGAATACTGCGGCTAAACGCCGACTGCGACAGGCAAACCGCCTCCGCCGCACGATTAAAACTGCCGTACTCCACTAGCGCCACAAAATTGCGTAACTGGCGAAAATCCAGATGCATCGATCCACTCCCTTCCCTCTACTATTCAACAAAAGTACTGGAAGGCGGCCTGGCGGTAAACCACAGACACCACTCCCGGTGAGTTAGTCCACGGTGACTGGGAGTGAAAGTTCGCGTTGCAGAATAGTGATGAATCTGCAAGAGCGGCCAGCCACAGAGCCTCACGCTGATCTCATGTTTCAGCCATTAATTCCGTCATCACTTTCGCAAACACTTCGCCCGGCTGAGACAGGGTGCTATGTCCATCCGTCACCGCGACGACAGAAACCGGCAACGCATGACGGAACGGCCGCACCGCCAGACCGCTGGTGTCGACGCCCTGTAGAGAAAAACTGTCAACAATAGTCATACTGTTGTTGCCGTGTCTGACAAGATTAATCGCCATGCTGTAGCGGTTGGTTTCTACCGCCGCCACCTGGCGCTGGCGGAACGCCGGCACCTCTTCGGCAATCATGGCAACCAGCCGCGCGTCGGTCGTGATATACACCAGGTCGCGCGTCGGGATATCCTGCCAACGGATTTCCGTCTGCTGCGCCAGCGGATGCTGCTCGGGCAGCACACACACCATTTCGCCCCGGCAGATGGCCAGCGGGTTATCCTCTGGTTCGTAGCCGGGTTTCACCAGAAAACCGAGATCGTAACGCCCTTCTTCAACCGCTGTCTCAATTTCATTGTTGAGACACATATCCGCCACCACACCATAATCGGGAAAGGTCTGGCGAAAACGCGCCACCGCCAGTGGCAATATATTCAGCGCCAGCGCAGGCGTGGCGCAGACCCGCAACTGACCAACGCGATACTGGCGGATGTGATCAACAAAACGCTCAAAACGAAGCCGATCTTGATGCACGCGCAGCGCCTCTTTATACAGCGCTCTGGCTTCCGCGGTTGGCTGCATCTTGCCTTGATAGCGCTCAAACAGGCTGAACCCCATCTGCTGCTCGATAAGCGCCAGGCTTTTACTCACCGAAGGCTGCGACATGGCCAGCTGCGCCGCTGCCGCTGTCACTGAACCTAGCTGAACAATACTGATAAAGACCTCGAGTTGCTTGGGTGTCATTGCCATTTTCCTGATAACGATATGCTGATTATGCATTTAAAAAATATGCACTCAGGGTTATAGAATCCATAATTATATTCACCAGAGGACATAAAATGAAATTTTTCACGTCACGCTTCATGTCGATATTGTTGCTTATACCGGGGATGTTCTTAGCCCAGTCTCCTGCTCAGGCCGGGGAAGAAATCAATACGATTCTGCCAGACCATGTGATCCGCGTCGGTGCGGTCAACGCACCGCCGTGGTATCAGAAAGATCTGCTGACCAACCAGTGGACCGGGCTGGTTCCGGATGTTGTGCAGGCGATATTTAAAAACACCGATATCAAGATTGAATACGTTGATACGCAATGGGGCACCGCCGTCGCGGGTTTACAATCTGACCGTTTCGATATTTTAGGTGGTTTTAATAATACGCCAGAAAGGGCCAAAGCCGTCGACTTTACCCGCCCAATGGGCTCGCACCAGATGGGCGTCCTGACTCTGGAGAAAGAGACGCAGAAATATCAGCGCTGGGACACTATCAACACTTCACAGACCAGACTCAGCGCGATTGATGGCTCGGCAGCCGTCACGCTGCTGCAGCCTCAACTGGACAAAGCCCAGTGGATTATCGTTCCCGATAGCGACAACATGCAGCTCCAGATGGAGAGCGGCCGCGCGGATGCCATCGTCACTAACGATATCCAGATGGCGCAATATATTCAAAAGCGTCATCAGGGCACGATGATTATTCCGCAGCCGGTCAAAGAACAGGCAACCAATATGGGCCTGCGTAAAGATCGTCCGGAATTACAGGCGTGGCTGAATGGACGGCTCGAACAGCTGGATAAAGACGGCACGCTGAAAAAAATCTGGCATAAATATACTCACCCAGCGAAATAACTCTGATGAACCCACAATCATTATTACCGTTGCTGAAAATTGAAGCGCTTAGCAAATCATTTTCAGGTAATAAAATTATAGATGATGTTTCCTTCGCGGTTCGTCCCTCGGAGGTGATTGGCATCATTGGCCGCAGCGGCGCGGGTAAATCCACCCTGCTGCGTTGCCTGAACATGCTTGAAGTCCCGGATAGTGGGCATATCTGGCTGGGTGAGGAAGAAATAGGCTTTCACGGCGCGCAGAGAAAACAGGTCACACAGCGCACATTAGCGCGCCAGCGTGCCTCAATGACGATGGTATTCCAGCACTTTAATCTGTGGCCACACCGCAGTGTATTGCAGAATATTATTGAAGGTCCGGTACAGGTCCTGGGCGTGCCGCGTAAAAAAGCCATCGAAAAAGCCATGGCGCTGCTCACGCGTATGGGCCTGCAAGAAAAAGCCGGAGACTTCCCGGTGCAACTTTCAGGCGGTCAGCAGCAGCGGGTATCTATCGCCCGCGCCCTGGCTATGGCGCCGCAAGTGATCCTGTTCGACGAACCGACTTCCGCACTCGATCCGGAATCTGTCGGGGAGGTGCTGTCCGTTATTTCCGAACTGGCGGCCAGCGGCACCACCATGCTGGTGGTTACCCATGAAATGCGTTTTGCCCTGCAGGTCTGTAGCCGGCTGCTGTTGATGGATAATGGCAAACTGGTGGAAGAAGCATCCCCGCAGGAGATCTGGTCACGACCGCCCGATGCCCCTATCCGACGCTTTATGACGCTGTCCGGCGTAACGGCAGAGGAGCTGCGCTAATGTCTTATCACTGGGATTTCTCAATACTGTGGCAATATCACGCGGTTTTGCTGGAAGGGATATTGACCACTTTTAAAATTGTGCTGGCCTCAGTCACGTTAAGCATTCTTGGCGGAGCGCTGTTGGCCCCGTTGCGCGGCGCGTCCAGGGCGGTCATCCGCTTACCCACCCAGGGGTTGATTGAGATTGTGCGTTCAATCCCCCCTCTGGTGCTGATTGTCTGGGCCTACTACTGTCTGCCCATTTTGTTCGGCCTGACCCTCTCCTCGTATCTGACCTGTGTCCTCGCCATCTCGTTATATGGCAGCGTATTTTTTGCTGAAATATTTCGTTCTGGTATGCAGTCGGTCGATCATGGTCTGGTCGAAGCGGGCCTGTCGGTGGGGATGTCACCGCTGAAAGTATTAGTTCGCATTACCGGGCCGGTAGCCTTTTTACGAATTCTACCGGCGTTTGTCAGCCAGTGCGTGATGTCGGTTAAGAATTCCGTGCTGGCGAGTTATATCGCAACGGGTGAGATCCTCTATCAAGGGCAACGGCTGAGTACCGCCACCTTCCGCCCTCTGGAAACACTGACTTTTGTGGCGCTGTTTTTCGTCGCCACCATTCTTCCGCTGTCACTGCTGGCAAGCTATGCCGAGCGCCGGATCCGCAGCCGCTACTTCAAACGTTGAGTAACCATGACTATTTCCGCAACACGCCAGCTGGTCAATTTTGCCAGTACCTTATCTGCGCCAGCTATCCCGGCTCCCCTTCGGCGCAAAATTCGACTGCATTTACTGGATGCTCTCGCCTGCGGTTGGGCGGCCAGTGGTCACCGGGTCAGTGAACCGATGATACGCGCCTCCCGGCTATTTGGCGGAAACGGTCACTGTAGCGTCTTCGGTGAGTCCGGTTTCAGCCCATTAGCGGCCGCGTTCGCGAACGCCGCCATGATAAACGGCCTGGATCACGATGACGGTGTGGAGATCGACGGAAAAGGGCTCGGCCATCCGGGAGCCACGCTGGTTGCCGCCGCGATGGTTGCGCTTGACCTCAATCCTGAGCCGGTAGCTCAGGACGTGCTGATTACCACCCTGACGGCCGGTTTCGAGGTGAATAACCGGCTCATCCACGCCATTCAACCTTCGGCAGAACGCTTCAGCCAGGTCTACGGCGTGGCGCAGCACCAATCTATCGGCGCAGCCGTGGTGGCCGGTCGGTTGTTGGGGTTAAACCCTGAGCAATTACATCACGCGGTGGGCCTGGCCGCCGCGTTAACCCCGCTCCCCAGCCTGCACCAGTATAACTGGCGACAACGGCCGCTGTTGTCGCTCAAAGATGCCGTGGCGCCCGCCGCGCAAGTCGCCGTCCAGGCGGTGATAATGGCGCAGCAAGGCCTCAGCGGCAGCCTTGACGTACTCGATGGCGAACAGGGCTTCTGGCGGATGATTGGCTCTGACCAGTTCGCGCCAGACAGGTTGACCGACGATCTCGGCAGCCACTGGTACGCTGGTTACGGTAGCTTTAAGCGATATCCCGCCTGCCGCTGGCTGGCCTGCGCGCTGGAATGCATGGAGGGCATTATGCAGCAGACCGGCTGGTCTGTTGCGGATCTCCGCACCATTGAGGTACAAAGCTTTCCCCGCCTGGTCAACGATATGATGGACTACCGGCCGCAAACGGTGACCGACGCGCAGTTCAGCCTGCCGTGGACGCTGGCAGCGGTCGCCGCTGGCCTGCCACCTGGTGCCGGCTGGTATACAGAAGACAATATGCAAAACCCAGCCTTGCTGGCGGTGGCGGATAAAGTCACGGCCACTGTCACACCTGAATTTACACAGCGAATGAACGGTCCGGCACGCCAGCCTGGCGCGCGCGTTGTGGTCACAAACAGCTGTGGTGAACGTGCAGAGCAGGAACGCTACAAACCCCTCGGCAGCGCCGAACGCCCGCTTAGCGATGGCGAAATTATTGCCAAAGCGCGGCGAAATTTGCCCGGACATAAGATAAAGGTTAACGAACTGCTTACGAGCGTGATGGAGGAGGAAACGGCTCGGTATTACTCCTCTTCGGCAGATCTGATGGGCTTTGCACTACCGGCGTAGCAAGGGTTGCCTGACATCATCAGGCAACCACGACCGATTAGTGCTTCTCGATATACATGGTACGGCTGTAGGCCACATCTTCCGGGTTGGTGATCGGGTATCCTTTCAGCCACGGCTTAATCAGCCGGCCGTTCGTGTACTGGTAGATCGGCGCGATCGGTGCTTTGACCATAATGATCTTCTCCGCCGCGTTGTAATCGTCGTTACGCGCTTTGGCCGAATTCTCCACCGCCGCCTGGGCGAGGATTTTATCGTACGCCGGATCGTTAAAGCGCGAGATATTTCCGCTGTGGGTGGAGGTCAGTAGCGACAGGAAGGTGGACGGCTCGTTGTAATCCCCCACCCACGAGGCGCGGATCACGTCGAAATTGCCGGTGTTACGGCTGTCGATATAGGTTTTCCACTCCTGGTTCTGCAGTTTCACCTCCACGCCGAGGTTTTTCTTCCACATCGACGCCACCGCGATGGCAATCTTCTGATGGTTCTCAGAGGTGTTATACAGCAGCGTCAGCTTCAGCGGACGATTCGGGCCGTAGCCGGCGGCAGCCAGCAGGGCTTTCGCCTGGGCGTTAAGCTCGGCCTGACTCATGCTCTCAAACTGTGAAGGCTGGGGGGTGAAGCCCGCCGTCACGTCCGGCGTGAAGCGCCAGGCCGGTTTTTCCCCGGTTCCCAGCACTTTCTCCGCCATCACCCGGCGATCGATGGTCATACTCAGCGCCAGTCGCACCCGCTCGTCCGCCGTCGGCCCCTTTTGGGTATTAAAGGCGTAATAGTAAGTGCCCAGCTGCGGCGGGGTATAAACCTGCCCCGGAATATCCTTCAGCAGCTTCTGATACATATTTTTCGGGAAAGATTCGGTGATATCGATATCGCCGGCAAGATAGCGCTTGGTGGCGGCAGACTCCTGGTTGATCGGCACAAAGGTGACCTGCTGGATCACCGTTTTGGCGTTATCCCAGTAGTGCGTGTTCGGCACCAGCACCAGCTTTTCATTCACGACGCGGTCTTTCAGAACATAGGCGCCGTTGCCCACCAGGCTGCCGGGCCGCGTCCAGTTTGCCCCGCTGTCGACGTTCGCCTTTTGTACCGGGTAGAAGGCAAAGCTGGCGGTCAGGTTGCTGAACCACGGCAGTGGTTTATCCAGCTGTACCCGCAGGGTGTGGGCATCGACGGCGGTGACCCCCAGGGTCTCCGGCGCGGCTTTGCCGTCGATGATGTTCTGCGCGTTAGCGATCCCCGCCAGCGCCGCGAACCAGGCGAACGGCGAAGTGGTTTTCGGATCCACCAGACGTTGCCAGCTATAGACGAAATCCTCGGCGGTAACCGGCGTGCCGTCGGACCAGCGCGCGTCATCGCGCAGGGTAAAGGTCCAGACGCGGTTATCGTTGCTCTGCCAGCGGGTCGCCACGCCTGGAACCAGGTTGCCTTTCGCATCCTGATTGACTAAACCTTCAAACAGATCGCGGATCACCTGGATTTCCGGCAGGCCCACCGCTTTGGCGGGATCTAACGAGGCGGGTTCATCTTTGATATGGCGTACTAACAGCTGTTTTTCAGCCAGTACCGTGCCCGGCGGTACGTCCGCCGCCCAGGCTAAAGAAGATACGCTGGCTAACCACAGCGCGCCGCATGTCAAAGCGACAGGATACTTCATAAGATCCCCTTTAAAATGAAAAAAATACCGCCAACAGAGCGATAATTATTTGTTTTATCACCTGAAATTGCAAACGACATATGATAGAAAATTGATGTGTCGTCGGATTTCACGCCTCAGGGAATGGGTTTGATCACGACACGCTTTTCGCCAACACTGAATAATAACGACACACAGGAAGCCCTATGTCTATTTCACGTCCTCGTCCGCAGCGCGGCGACTTTCCGCCGGGAACCCGGCAGTACGGCAGCTCGGAACTGGGCGCGCCGTTGCTGTGGTTTCCTGCACCGCAGGCCGACAGTCGCAGTGGCCTGATTATTGCCGGCACCCACGGTGATGAAAATTCGTCGATTGTGACCCTCTCCTGCGCCCTGCGCACCCTGAAACCCGAGCTGCGCCGTCACCACGTGGTGCTAACGGTCAATCCTGACGGCTGTCAGCTCGGGCTGCGTGCCAATGCCCGCGGGGTTGACCTCAACCGTAACTTTCCAGCCGCTAACTGGCGACAAGGGGAAACGGTTTATCGCTGGAACAGCGCGGCAGAGGAGCGCGACGTGGTGCTGTTGACCGGCGAGCAGCCGGGTTCGGAGCGGGAGACCCAGGCCCTGTGTCAGTTGATCCATCAGATCCATCCGGCGTGGGTGGTCTCCTTTCACGATCCGCTGGCCTGTATCGAAGACCCGGGCCACAGCCCGCTGGGGCACTGGCTGGCTAATGCCTTCTCCCTGCCGCTGGTCGGCAGCGTGGGCTACGACACGCCGGGCTCCTTTGGCAGCTGGTGCGCCGATATCGGACTCCCCTGCATCACCGCCGAGTTCCCGCCGGTCTCCGCCGACGAGGCAACGGAGCGTTACCTGCCGGCGATGACCGACCTGCTGCGCTGGCAGGCTTAAAGATGAAGCACGCCGGTGCTGAACCGCAGCGCCGGCTCAACGTCCACCGCCAGCCATGTCGGGCCGTCGAGATCGGCGAAGCGCGCCAGCGGCGCCAGGGGGAGCGCGGCGGCGATCCCGCGCGAGGTGCAGAGCATACAGCCCAGCATCCGTTCAAACCCCTGCCGTTCCGCCTCCTCGGCCAGAGCCAGCGCTTCGGTCAGACCGCCCGTTTTATCCAGTTTGATATTGACCATCTCATAGCGCCCGCGCAGCCTCGGCAGGCTCTCCCGGGTATGGCAGCTCTCGTCGGCGCAAATCGGTAACGGATGAACGAAGTTTTCCAGCGCCGCATCGGCGTCAGCCGGGAGCGGCTGCTCGAGCATCGCCACGCCGAGGTCCGCCAGCAGCTGACAGCGCGCCGCCAGCCCCTCGCTGTGCCAGGATTCATTGGCGTCGACAATCAGGGTGGCCTGCGGCGCCGCCTGACGGATAGCGATTAACCGCTCGCTGATCAGCCGGTCGTCAAGCTTCACTTTCAACAGCTGGGCCCCCTTCTGCCACAACGCCGCGGCGCTGGCTGCCATCTGATCCGCCGTACCAATGACCACCGTTTGGGCGGTGATCACCCGGTTGGGTAACGCCACACCCAGCAGCTGGGGCAAGGTTTTGCCTTCGCGCCGCGCCTGCAGATCCCACAGCGCGCAGTCAACGGCATTGCGCGCGGCGCCTGCCGGCAGCAGTCGCTGCAGCTGTTCGCGGGTGAGGCCCGCTTCCAGTTGCTCGCCGATCGCCATCACCTGGGCCATGACCGAAGCGATGCTCTCGCCATAGCGGGGATAAGGTGTGCATTCGCCCACCCCTTTCACACCGTCCTCCTCCAGTTCCACCACCACCACTTTTGCCTCGCTGCGGCTGCCGCGGGCGATCACAAAAGGGGTATGTAGCGGCCAGGCTTCCTCATACACTCGCACGTTGCGCATTCCCTTGTCCTCTCTGGTAGATGTTAAATAGGGTTTGCCGTGTAGCTGGCGGATGTCATACACTACTCGTGACGTTAACTATATGTAAACAGGAAGATAACCATGTCACAAACCGTGCATTTCCAGGGCAACCCCGTTTCTGTTCAGGGCACCATTCCGCAGGCAGGCGCTAAAGCGCAGCCGTTTACGCTGGTCGCCAAAGATCTCTCTGACGTCGCGCTGAGCCAGTACGCCGGCAAACGTAAAGTACTGAATATTTTCCCGAGCATTGATACCGGCGTGTGTGCCGCATCAGTGCGTAAATTCAACCAGCTGGCCGCTGAACTGGACAACACCGTGGTGCTGTGCATTTCCGCTGACCTGCCGTTCGCCCAGTCCCGCTTCTGCGGCGCGGAAGGCCTGAGCAACGTGGTGACCCTTTCCACGCTGCGCGGCGCGTCGTTCCTCGCTGACTACGGTGTCGCCATCGCCGCCGGTCCGCTGGCTGGCCTGGCTGCTCGCGCCGTGGTCGTTATCGATGAAAACGATCAGGTCGTCTACAGCCAGCTGGTGAACGAAATCACCGAAGAGCCGGACTACGACGCCGCGCTGGCCGCCCTGAAAGCCTGATAACAGCGTGCCCGGGCGCATCGCGCCTGCGGACATTCTCTTTGCTCAGCCCCCGCTCTGCGGGGGCTTTTTATTGCCGTGGCGCATAGCGGGAGATAGCCCGCGCCATCGCCGGGCCGGTCAGTAAAATGGTAAACAGCCGCAGCGTCTGTAGCGCCATAATGAACGACATATCCGCCCGGGTGCCGGCGGCGATAATCGCCACCGTGTCCAGCCCGCCTGGACTGGTGGCCAGATAGGCGGTCATAAAGTCCATCTGCAAAATATGAGTCAGGCCGAGGGCCATCAGGGCGCACATCATGATCAACCCGAGAATAGAGGCGATAATCTGCGGCAGCGTCTTCAGCGCCAGCAGAAAAATGGCTTTATTAAACTGAAGCCCCACCGTCCAGCCCAGCACGGCATAGGCCATCGCCAGCAGCCACTCCGGCAGCTCCAGCATCACCCCACCGCTGCCCTGCGCGAGTGCGCCGAGCAGCATCGGCAACAGCATGGCCCCGGAGGGGATGCGCAGCCGCATGCCCAGCCAACAGGCTAGCGCCGTCAGCAGCAGCGTGAAAGGGAAATTCAGGGTCAACGATGGAAACCAGACAATATCCTGAGTCATTTCCTGCGCTTCATTGCCCAACGCATAACGCACCACCAGCGCCGCCGCGCCGACGACAAACAGCACCCGCAGATACTGCATCAGCGCCACCAGCCGCACATCGGCCCCGTATTCCTGGGCCATCACCACCATTGCCGACGCGCCGCCGGGAGAGCTTCCCCAGGCGCCAGTGGCGCCCGGCAGCGCGCTATAGCGAACCAGTAGCCAGCCGGTGAGGCCGCTAATCGCCAGGGTGGTCAACAGGATCGCCAGTACCAGCGCCCAGTTGTTGAACAGCACACCAAAAACAGAGGGGTTGATCGCCCGGGCAATCATGCAGCCGACAATGGCCTGCGCCGCCAGGTAACAGGGGCGGGGAAGCTGCAGCGTCACCCCGCGCAGGCTGAAGATGATGCCGGCGATTAGCGGCCCCAGCAGCAGCGCCGCCGGCAGATGAAGGCGTAACAGCAGCGAGGAAAAGAGAACAGAGAGCAGCAGCAATGCCAGCCATTGCCCGATCGCGCGACGCGACGCCAAGATGCACCACCCGGAAAAAGGATTAAAAAACCAGTATATACAGGTTTGGCCCGCTTTGCAGGCCAGGATGCCGGCAACGAGGGTCGCCGGCCTGGCGGGATTATTCGTCGCCCTTTTTCTGACTCAGACCATATTCACGCAGCTTATTGGCGATGGCGGTATGCGACACCCCCAGCCGCTTCGCCAGCTTACGGGTACTGGGGTAGCTGCGATAGAGCTGGGTCAGCACCGAGCGCTCAAAGCGGCGGGTGATGTCGTCCAGCGACCCTTCCATCGCCTCCTCGCCCACTGGCAGCGACGCGACGTCATGGTCCGGCAGCAGAATGTCCTGTGGGCGCAGCTCGAATCCCTCCAGTTGGGTCAGTGCGCGATAGACGGCATTCTTCAACTGGCGAACGTTGCCGGGCCAGCTGTAGCGGGTGAGCACCGTACTGAGATCGGCGGAGAGCTTCGGCCGCGGGACCCCCTGCTCATCAGCAAAGCGGGCCACGAACAGCTCCGTCAGCGGCATAATGTCCTGCGGGCAGTCGCGCAGCGGCGGCAGATACAGCGTCAGGACGTTGAGGCGATAGTAGAGATCTTCACGGAACAGCCCTTTCTGCACCAGCTCGACCAGGTTTTTCTGCGTCGCGCAGATCACCCGCACATCGACGTGCACTTCATGATCCTCGCCAACGCGACGGAAGGTGCCGTCGTTGAGGAAGCGCAGCAGCTTAGTCTGCATTCGCGGCGACATCTCGCCAATTTCATCCAGCAGCACCGAGCCGCCGTTGGCCTGCTCGAAGAAGCCCTTCTTACCCTGCAGCGCGTCGCCAAACAGCTCGCTCTCGACCGCGTCCTCGGGAATGGAGCCGCAGTTGAGCGCCAGATAGGGTTTGCCCGCCCGCGGACTGGCCAGATGGCAGGCATGCGCCAGCAGATCTTTGCCGGTACCGGTGTCGCCGACAATCAGCAGCGGCGCGCTGAGCATCGCCAGCTTGCGCGCTTGCTCCACCACGTGGCGCATTTTCGGCCCCACCGCGAGGATCTGGCTGAAGGCGCTGGTGTCCTGGCTGGTCATGGTCTGCAGCTGACGTCCCATCCGCACGGTTGAGCGCAGCATCGCCACGGCGCCGGTCAGCACCCGCTCGTTATGCTCCCCTTCCAGATAGACCGGAGTCACTTCCAGCAGGTAATTCTGACCATTCACCACCACATGTTCCGCATGCGTCTCCAGCGGGCTGCTCTCCAGCCAGCGCTGAACGTTAAAATCGGCGATCAGCTGGGCCACAGGATGGTTACGCAGCTTCGCCTGGCTTTGACCAAACAGCAGACAACTGGCGGGGTTGGCCAGTTCCACCTTGCCTTTGGTATCCAGCGACAGCACCGGCTCCGGCATCGCCACCAGCAGGGCGCTGAGCGCCAGGTGTTCACGCTCCGATGGCATCCACGGCACGGTGCGCACATCTGTCACGCCGGCGATACGACGGATCTCTGCCATCAGGCTGCTGAACGTGGCGAACTCCAGTTCGGCAAAATTGAGGTAAATTCGGCCAATAGGGTCAATATCGATACCACGTAGATCAATGCCGCGCAGCACCAGCAAATCGAGCAATTCACGAGTCAGACCGAGACGGTCTTCACAAAAGACTTCAAGACGCATGGGAGTGTTCACCCTAAAAGTGCCAATGACGGGAGAATAATAGGACAGGAATGGGTTTTCGGGAAGCTAACTGTCAACAATTATTGACAGTATGGCGGAAAAATGGGCGTTGTGCCGTAAAGTCAGGCGGTCAGTGGCTAAATGACCGCCTCGGCGAGCCGGGATCCGACGTGCCCTGTCGGCCGGGCAAGGCGAAACCGCCGCCCGGCAATGTCTTTCAGCGGGGATCAGTTCTCCGGGCGGGTTTTGCTTTTCTGCAGGGTCTCTTTCAACTGCCCAATCAGCTCGCGACGAAAATCGCCGAGCCGCGGTTTATCATCGGCGATCCACGGCAGTGGGCGGCACAGCTCCATTGCCTTGATCCCGAGACGGGCGGTCAGCAGTCCGGCGCCGATGCCCTGCGCGGCGCGCGCCGACAGCCGGGCCGCCAGATCCTGCGACATCCAGTCCATCCCCACCTCGCGCACCAGTTCGCTGGCGCCAGCGAAAGCGATATTCAGCAACACCAGGCGAAACAGTCGCAGACGGCTGTAATACCCGAGCTCAATGCCGTACAACGTGGCAATTCGATTGATCAGCCGCAGGTTACGCCAGGCGATAAACGCCATATCCACCAGCGCCAGCGGGCTGACGGCAATCATCAGCGTCGACTCCGCCGCCGAACGGCTGATTTCCCGCCGCGCCTGGGCATCCAGCACCGGCTGCACCAGCTGCGCATAAAGGCTCACCACTTCCCGGTCGCTTTGCGTTTCGTGGATCGCGGCATACCAGCGCTGCAGCGCCGGATGCGACTGATCCAGACCCGCCTGCTGCGCCAGCTTCTCACAAAACGCTTTCGCTTTACCGACCGCGTGACTGTGCAGCATATCGCGCGCTTCATCGCGTTCGTGGGCGCGCTGGCGCAGTCGCCACAGACGGCGCCACTCGGTAGCTACCGATCCGACGCCGGCGCCGACGATCAGCGCCCCGGCGACGCAGCCGCCCAGCGCAATCCAGTCCTGGGTCTGCCAGGCGTTGGCCGTCCACTGCACGCCTTGCGCCACGACGCTGACGCCGAAGATCGCCAGTCCGGCGCTGACCATCCGCCGCCACAGGCTGCGTTTGGGTCGCAGGACCGACTCCACCACCGCTTCCGCCGCCCCCTCTTCCTCTTCGCCGGTCACCAGCCGCGCTGGCGCGAAGTTGTCCGCCTCGAGGCGGTCGAAGGCGCGGGCGCTTTTCAGCGGCGGTATTTTTTCCGCTTGCAGCGGGCCATCAAAATCAATCCGCGGTTTTAAGGGTTCGCTCATCGCAGTTTATCTCCAATCAAAAATTCCAGCGCCGCGTCGAGGCGAATGTGCGGCAAAGGCCGATCGACATCCATGACCTGCGGACGAAAGTTTTCAAACTGAAATCCCTGCTGCTGCCAGAAGGCCTGGCCCGGCAGGCGCGCGGGTACCTCGCCAGGATAGATGGTCAACGGCTGGCCGTCGCTCAGCCGATCGCCGCGCAGGGCGGGAATTTTCTCGCCATTCACCTCAATCAACCCACTCTGGGTCGCCTGAATGGACGCCAGCCCCAGGCAATCCATACTGATCCCCTCAAAGGCGGCGTTCTGCCACGCATCCTGAATCAACTGCTGCAGGAGCGACACCATATTGCTGTGCTGATCGACCGTGACGTGATCGGCTTTGGTGGCGGCAAACAGCAGCTTGTCGATGACCGGCGAAAACAACCGGCGGAACAAGGTGCGCTGCCCGTAATGGAAACTTTGCATCAGCTGGGTCAATGCCAGGCGCATATCGTTAAAGGCCTGCGGCCCGCTGTTGAGCGGCTGCAGACAGTCCACCAGCACAATCTGCCGGTCGAAGCGCAGGAAGTGCTCTTTGTAGAACCCCTTCACCACCCTTTCGCAATAGTATTTGTAGCGTTCGCGCAGCATGCCGGCGTTGCTGTGTTTGTCCGCCTGCGCCAGCTTGGCTTCGCCGACGGCATCGACGTCAGGCCATGGGAAAAACTGCAGCGCCGGCGCGCCCGCCATTTCACCGGGCAGGACAAAGCGCCCGGGCTGGATAAAGTGCAGCCCTTCACGCTTACAGGCGTGCAGATAGTCCGTCCAGGCGGCGGCGATATCTGCCAGACGGGCCTCGTCGGCAGGGGCCAGCGGATCCAGCCCGGCGCACAGCTGCCGCCAGCGGGCCGACCACTCCGCACGCTGTCCCTGCAGGAGTCCGGTCATCTGTCGTGACCAGCTCAGATAATCCTGTGCCAGCATCGGCAGATCGAGCAGCCACTCGCCTGGATAGTCGACGATCTCCAGATACAGCGTGGAGGTGTCTTTAAAATGGCGCAGCAGGGAGTCATTCGAACGGTAGCGCAGCGCGAGACGGATCTCGCTCACCCCGCGCGTCGGGGTTGGCCACATAGGAGGCTGGCCGTACAGCTGGGCCAGCCCTTCGTCGTAGGTGAATCGGGGAATGCCAAAGTCCCGCTGCGGCACGCGCTTGACGCCGAGCAGCCGCTCTTCGCGTGCGGCGCTCAGCAGCGGCAGGCGGGCGCCGGTGTGGATATTCAACAGTTGATTGACCAGCGCGGTGATAAACGCCGTTTTACCGCTCCGGCTCAGGCCAGTCACCGCCAGACGTAAATGCCGGTCAACCCCGCGGTTGACCAGCGCATTCAATTCAGTTTTCAGTCGCTTCATCGCCAGTCCGTTATGCCCTGAAGGTGGTTCTCGTTATCATAAGCTATCTGGTGAGGATAAGCAGGGCAACGTTCATCCCTGGGGGATTTCCTCACGGCGGCATTATTTCATCCCGCGCGTGACGCGGTTGGCCAGCCGGCTGAGCAGCGGCTCCAGCGCCACCGCCAGCAGCATTTTCAGCGGCCGACGCGCGACCGATTTGACCGCCCAGCCGGCAACGCCCGCCGGGCCATAACGCAGCGCGGTCAGCAGCGCCAGCTTACCGACGATTTTCAGACCGGGCTTTACCTGCTGCCCGGCGCGTTGCCATTTGCTATTCATGCGTTGCCTCACTCGTTAAAAACAGGATTTACAGCTGGCGAAAGCGGCTGCGCAGCGTAAAGGTGTCGGAGGTCACATACCGCTCCATTTCACGCAGACGCTGTTCACCGGAGGCCAGCTCAGCATCCACGGCGGCCAGCAGATCGCCATTGCTCGGCGCTTTGTGGCCGTACAGCTCGCTGTCCGGCATCGGATCCAGAGCAAAAGTCAAAATGATGTAGGCCACCAGGACAAAGAAAAAGAGGCCGAAAATCATCGCCAGCACGGTAATCAGTCGCACCAGCTTCACCGGGACATCAAGATGCTGAGCAATGCCCACGCAGACGCCCTTCACCATCCCGCGCTGCGGGATACGCCACAGTTTTTTATTCAGATCCAGTCCGGCCATTATTTGTCTCTCCAGTTCGGATGTTCGGCATCCAGGATCGCTTCCAGCGCCTGAATGCGTTCGCGCATCCGCTTCGCGTCATCGGTCAACTGCAGCAGCCGTTGCTGCTCATTTTGCGTCAGACTGCCGTTGGCGCCGCGATTGTTATAATGCAGCCACAGCCAAACCGGCAGAACAAACAGCACAAACAGCGTCAGCGGAATGGCGAGAAAAAGCATGCTCATGTGTACTCCTTACAGGGGGTGAGCCGCGGCGCAACGCCGCGCCGCGCAATCGTACTTACTGGTTCGACTGGTTCATTTTGGCTTTCAACGCCGCCAGTTGATCGCTGATTTCGTCGTCTGCTTTCAGTTCGGCAAACTGCTGATCCAGCGTCTGCTGCTTGCCAAAGCGGTGGCTCTCCGCTTCCGCTTCCATCTGATCGATGCGGCGCTCAAACGATTCAAAGCGGGCCATCGCCTCATCCAGTTTACCGCTGTCCAGCTGGCGACGCACATCGCGGGACGAACTCGCCGCCTGATGGCGCAGCGCCAGCGCCTGCTGACGGGCGCGGGTTTCGCTGAGTTTGTTCTCGAGCTCGCCAATCTCTTTTTTCATGCGCGCCAGCGTTTCATCCACCAGCTGCACTTCGTGGTCCAGCTGAGCAATCAGGTCGGTCAGCTTCTGTTTTTCGATCAGCGCCGCCCGGGCCAGATCCTCTTTCTCTTTACGCAGCGCCAGCTCGGCTTTTTCCTGCCATTCCGCCTGTTGGGCGACCGCCTGCTCAATACGACGGGACAGCTGTTTCTTTTCCGCCAGCGCGCGGGCCGACGTCGAACGCACCTCCACCAGCGTGTCTTCCATCTCCTGGATCATCAGACGCACCAGCTTTTGCGGGTCCTCCGCTTTCTCCAGCAGGGAGTTGATGTTGGCGTTCACGATGTCGGCAAAACGAGAAAAAATACCCATAATTTCAATCCTCATAGTTCTGGTTTCAGGTATTCACCTGTGGCTTAGCTAATACAAATGGCGTGCCAACTTTTTATCTTATTGATTTTAAACAGAGTGGTTGCGAATTGTGCAAGGCGTTGCTACAGTCACCTGGTTAATCACACTACTTAATGGCGAAATTCATCATGGCGCAGTACAAGGATAATCTGCTGGGCGAGGCCAACAGCTTTCTCGAGGTGCTGGAACAGGTTTCCCGGCTGGCCCCGCTGGATAAACCGGTGCTGGTCATCGGCGAGCGCGGTACCGGGAAAGAGCTTATCGCTAACCGTCTGCACTACCTCTCCAGCCGCTGGCAGGGGCCGTTTATCTCGCTGAACTGCGCGGCGCTGAACGACAATCTGCTCGACTCGGAGCTGTTCGGCCACGAAGCCGGGGCCTTCACCGGGGCCAGCAAGCGCCATCCCGGGCGCTTCGAACGCGCCGACGGCGGGACGCTGTTTCTCGATGAGCTGGCGACGGCGCCGATGCTGGTGCAGGAGAAGCTATTAAGAGTCATTGAATATGGCGAGCTGGAGCGCGTAGGCGGTAGCCAGCCGCTGCAGGTTAACGTCCGGCTGGTGTGCGCCACCAACGCCGATCTGCCGCAAATGGTAGAGGAAGGCCATTTTCGCGCCGACCTGCTCGACCGTCTGGCCTTCGACGTGGTACAGCTCCCCCCGCTGCGTGAACGGCAGAGCGACATCATGCTGCTCGCCAACCAGTTTGCCATTCAGATGTGCCGCGAACTTGGCCTGCCGCTGTTTCCCGGCTTTAGCGAGCGGGCGACCGCAACGCTGCTCGGCTACCGCTGGCCGGGCAATATTCGCGAACTGAAGAATGTCGTCGAGCGCTCGGTGTATCGCCACGGCGACAGCGAGCATGAGCTGGACGCGATTATCCTTAATCCTTTCCGCCAGACTACCTCACCCACGCCGGAAGCCGCGTCCGGCGAAGAGCTGCCCGCCCTGCCGCTGGATTTGCGCGATTTTCAGCTGCAGCAGGAAAAACGCCTGCTGCAGCGGAGTCTGGAGCAGGCGAAGTATCATCAGAAGCAGGCGGCGGAGCTGCTGGGGTTGACCTATCACCAGCTCCGCGCGCTACTGAAAAAGCATCAGCTGTGAGAGGTGCGCGGCAGCAGCAGCGCGCTCACCGCCATCGCGCCCAGGCATAAGACGGCGTTGAACCACAGGGCATACTGGGCGGCATGGGCCATGCACAGCGGTAAAAACAGCGCAAAAAGTGACGCCGTCACGGCAATGCCCATTGCCCCGCCCAGCGAGCTGCCCATCTTGTAGATCCCCGAGGCGACGCCGATTTTGTTCTCCGGCGCGTTGGCCACCGCCGTATCCGTTGACGGCGTGGCGTAGCAGCCCAGCCCGAGACCAAACAGCACATTGCTGGCGAACACCACCCCGATATACAGCGCCTTATCGAGAAAAGTGCAGGATATCAGGCCGATGGCAATGGCGGTCAGCACCGGCCCGGCCATCATCGGCAGCCGGGCGCCATAGCGCTGCAGCAGCTTCTCGCCGACCCGGATCATCGCCAGGACGGTCACCAGATAGCCGAGGGTCATCATCCCGCTCTCCAGCGGCGTCAGGTGGTGCCCCTGCTGCAGCCAGATGCTGGCGATCATCATGGTGCCAATCGCCCCATTGAGCAGAAAGTTCGACAGCACTGCCGCGCCGTAGGCCCGGTTACGAAACAGCGCAAAATCAATCAGCGCCGCCTCGCCTTTGCGCATGCCGTTGCGGATAAATACCGCCCCCGCCGCCAGCGCCCCGACCAGCATGGTCAACGACAGCGGACTGCTCCATCCCCAGCCATGGCCCTTGCTGATAAACAAATTCACCAGCACCAGCGCGGCAATCAGGCTCAGCAGACCGCCGACGTCCAGCTTATGCTGGCTGGCGCTGGCGCTGCGGCTCTCCGGCGTGCCGCGCAGCAAAAACAGCGCCAGCAGGGCGACGGCGATGGAGAAGACGAAGATCCAGCGCCAGCCGAGCCCGGTGGCGATGGCCCCGCCAACGAAGGAACAGAGACCGCTGCCGCCCCACGAGCCGATGACCCAGAAGCTGACCGCCCGCTGACGCGCACGCCCCTCATACCAGGTCTTAATCAGCGCCAGCGTCGCCGGCATAATGCACGCCGCCGACAGCCCCTGTAGCACCCGGCCGGCCAGGAACAGCCCCGGTCCCTGAGCGACCACCAGCATGGCGCTGCCGACGATGCTCAGCCCCAGTCCGAGGGTGGTCATCCGCATCCGGCCAAACTTGTCCGCCAGGCCGCCGCTGGCGACCACGAAACAGCCGCTGAACAGCGCGCTGAGACTGACGGCCAGGGTTAAGGTTTCAAGGGAGATATCAAGACTGCTTTTCATCGCCGGCACCACGTTAATCACCGACTGGGCAAACAGCCAGAAGGTTAAAACGCTTAGCACAATCCCCACCAGCAGGCGATCGCTGCCGACAAAGGGGGGGTCGCTCACGGTGACAGTGCTCATCGCATGGCCCTCCTGTTTCCGGTGATTAACGCAGATAGTGTTCCGCCAGACCGCACCACAGCGCCGCCCCGGTCAGCAACAGCGCGTCGTTGAAGTCATAGCCCGGGTTATGGACCATGCAGCGATCCGGCTCATCGCCGGCGCCGATGGTGAAATAGCTGCCATGCGGGTGCTGCTCCAGCATGAAGGCAAAATCTTCACTGCCCATAAACGGCTTCACCTCGCCCACCTGCTCTGCGCCAAACAGCGATGTCGCCACCTCCCGCACCATCGCGTTGGCCGCCGGATCGTTACGCAATACCGGGCTGCCGTTGACGTGCGTCAGCGTGGCCGTGGCGTTGAAGCTCTCCGCCTGAGCCATGGCGATATCATGGATCCGCTGCAGCACGGTCTCGCGCACCTGCTCATTGAGGGTGCGCACCGTGAGCTTCATCAGCACGTGATCGTTAATGATATTGGGCGCGTGTCCGGCCTGGATGCTGCCGACGGTCACCACCGCCGGTTCGAACGGGGTGATATTGCGCGAGACGATCGACTGCAGCGCGAGGGTGATATGGCAGGCGACCAGCGTGGCATCCACGGTATGCTCCGGTACCGCGCCGTGGCCGCCAACGCCTTTCACCTCAATATGCAGCGTATCGGAGGAGGCCATCATCGCCCCGTCGCGCAGGCCGATCTTGCCCAGCGGCTGACCCGGCATATTGTGCAGGCCAAAGATGGCATCGCAGGGGAACTGGTCAAACAGACCGTCCTCGACCATCACTCGCCCGCCGTACAGCAACTCTTCCGCGGGCTGGAAAATCAGCTGCAGCGTCCCGGTAAACTGGCGGGTGCGCGCCAGATATTCTGCCGCGTAGAGCAGCGTGGTGGTGTGCCCGTCATGGCCGCAGCCGTGGAATCGCCCCTCGACCTGGCTTGCCCACGGCTTCCCGCTCCGCTCCTGCATCGGCAGGGCATCCATATCCGCCCGCAGGCCGAGGCGTTTTTTCCCGTGGCCGACGCGCAGCGTGCCCACCACTCCGGTGCCCGCCAGGCCGCGGTGAACCTCGTATCCCCACTCGCCAAGCAGTCGGGCGACCTCGCTGCTGGTCTGATGCTCTTCAAAGCCGATCTCCGGCTGCTGGTGGAACTGGCGACGCAGGGCAATAAATTGCGCCTCGTTGACCTGCAAGGCTTCAAGCAACGGATGTGTCATTTTTGTTATTCCTGTGTTGTGTTTGCACGACACTTTCGAGTTTATGCGGGTGAAACAGCTTTCAGGTGCGCTTTTTTGTTTTATATTGACGAGAAATCAATGACTGTTTTTCATACATATCAGTTATGGCAAAAAATAACGGGTTGTTTTTTGTCTGCGGAGGAGTGTTACGTGGAGCAGCATTCAGGGGACTTTAGCGTTGCCGTGCGCGATGTCCGTCAGTTGAACCAGCCGGAAAGCGATCTGCTGACGCTGCTGTGGGTGCTGGAGGGGTCTGTGACGCTGACGGAGGCCGACGCTGCGCAGCCGCTCGCCGCCGACGGGCTGGCGATCGTTAACCGCAATCGTCGCTGGAACCTGCGCGGCGACGGGGCCAATGCGGTGATGTTCCTGACCCTTTCCGCCAGCTGGTTGACCCGCATTGACAGCGCTTTTTTTGCCGTCGATTACCAGATAACGCCGCGCACCCGGGATGCGGAGGACGGCCTGCGCCGCCTGATGCGCCAGCTGCTGGTGAGCGGCCTCGTCAATCATCCTGGCCATTACCGGCTGGAGGCCAATCGCTGGCTGAGTGAGATAGCGCTCCTGCTGGCCACGCGCTTCAGCCAGCCCATCGCCTCCACGCCACGCCGTGGGGCGGAGAACTGGAGCCGGCGAATCGCCAGCGTGGTGGCGCGGATCGACGCCAACTATCAGCGCCGCCTCTCGTTACAGGAGGTGGCGGCAGCGGAATTTGTCTCCGAGGCCTGGCTGTCACGCTTATTTCACAAAGAGGTCGGGGTGAGTTTTGTTCAATACCTCACCGCGCTGCGCCTGCGCCACGCCGCCGAACAGTTGTTGACCACCCGCAAACCCGCCCAGCAAATCGCCCGCGAACAGGGGTTCGCCAGTACCCGTATGATGAGCGATCTGTTTAAGCGCCAGCACGGCGTGACGCCGCGCCAGTATCGTGAACAGCATCCCCGGGAGATTGCCCGGCCGCGTCCGCCGCAGGCCGACCGCTGGCAGCCGGTCGCTGTCGACCGGCTCTATGCTCGCCTCAATGAACCGGAACCACGCGACCGGGAAAGTCCCCCGCTGCCGATCAATCCGCCGCAGACCCGGGAGATCAACCTGCAGGAACGCCCGGCGCGCGCCGCCGTGCTGCGCCATACCCGGATGGTGGTGACCGTGCGCGAGCTGGACGATCTGCTGCGGGAGGATGTGCGCCGGGAACTGGAGCAGTTGCACCGCGCCCTGCCGGTGTATGCCATCGATATCAACGATCCCTTTCTCAGCAGCCGGCTGTTCGGCACCGGCTGGGACGATCCGCAGATGGCCGGCTACGCCTGCTGGTATAACCTGCAGCAGATTTTTAGCTGGCTGGCGGCGATGGGCTGGAACGTGATCCTTCACACCGGCGTCACCACCCGCAGCGACCTGCTGCAGCGGTTTCTGCTGCTCGCCGCCAACCATTTTCCGCCGGCCACGCTCAACAGCTGGCGCTTTGTCTGGCACTGGTCGCCGCAGGCCAGCGAAGCGGCCCGCCAGGCGGCCTGGCGCCAGCAGCGCGAGGTTCTTCACCGCCTGCTGCCGCAGCCGCAGCTGGGGATCTGGCACCGCTTTGCACCCAGCGATCCCGGGAACGATCCGCTGTTTCACTCACCGCTGCTGGCGGAGGCGGATTTTCTCGCCTGCCAGGCAGATGCCAACGAACAGCTGGATCTGGCGCAGGCAGACAGCAGCCGCCTGGCGTCCAGCGAACATTATCCGCTGCACAAGTTGCGGCAGATCCACAGCGCCCTGCGCCAGCGACAGCTTAACCTGCCGCTGTGGCTGCTCTCCTGGAATACCCTGACCGGCGATACGCGGGATACCAACGGCCGCTTTTTTCGCGGCGCGCTGTTGATGGATAATCTGCTGGGGGTGGCGGACCAGGTCTGGCTGGCGGGCTTCTGGTTAAATTCAGGCCTCCAGGGCGAAGCCCGTGCTAACGGGAAGCTCGATACCTCCAGCCTGGCGCTGCACTATCTGCATGGCCTGCCTCGCCCGGTTTACTGGGTACTGTGGCTCTGGCGGCGGCTACGCGGCGAGATCCTGTTTCAGGATAAAAACCTGCTGTTGCTTCACCACCAGGGGCACTACCAGCTGCTGCTGCGCAATACGGTGGTCTACAATCCCTGGCTCTCCAGCGAAGCGGCTTTTATCCAGCGCTTCAGCCAGCCCTACAGCGTGCGGCTGCAGGGACTGGAGGGCGGCTGGCGCGTCAAACAGCACCTGTTCGATCAGCATCATGGCGCGTTATTCCCGCTGGTCGACGCCTTTCGCAGCCGCAGCGGCCCTGACGCCGAGGATTACCAGTGGCTGATGCATCAGGCCCGTCCGGCGCTCAGCGTGGAAGATGCCCGGCTCGACGGACACTGGCTGCGGGTCGACTCGCTGGAGAGCAATGCTCTGGCGCTGTACGAATTTACGCCTCAGCGCTCACCAGGCGAGGATCCCGCCCCCGCAAGCAAACCGTGAATTTTCCGCTGACTTTCCGTCGTTGCCGGATTAAAGACCAGTAGCGAAAGATCGGGGCGGCCTTCCACGGCAAAAGAGGTGAACTCCAGATCGAGCGGGCCCATCTGCGGGTGGTGAATGCGCTTATAGCCTTCTCCGTGGCCGGCGACGTCATGGCTTTGCCAGAAACGGGCGAACTCAACGCTCTGCTGCGTGAGTTCAGCGATCAACTGGTCAGTTTCCGCCGTCGCCCCCATCCGGGTGACGTCGGCGCGAAAAGCGTTGACGATAAGCTGCCCCACCGTCTGCCAGTCTTCCAGCGTGCTGCGGGCTTCAGGTCGGGTAAACAGGCGGCGCAGTACGTTGCGCTCCGCCAGCGGAAGCTGGCTGTAGTCGGTTAGCACCCTGGCCGCCGCCGCGTTCCAGGCGATGACGTCCCAGCTGGCGGTGCGGATAATCGCCGGAATGGTGAAAGCATCAAGCACCCGCTGCAGCCGCGGCGTCATATCATCTGTCACCGTCAGACGCGTCTGCGGCGGATGGCCAAAGGCGAGAATAAACAGATGCTCGCGCTCCGGGGTGGTCAGCCGCAGACCGCAGGCGATCCGCTCCAGCACCTCGCGGGAGGGCGCCCCGCCGCGCCCCTGTTCAAGCCAGGTATACCAGGTCGGGCTGATACTGGCGAGCTGCGCGACCTCTTCGCGGCGCAGCCCCGGCGTGCGTCGACGTCCCGCAGGGAAGCCAAACGTCACCGGATCGAGACGCTGGCGCCGGGCGCGGAGAAAATCGCCTAAAGCATGGTTGTCAGAAGTGTTCATCATCTGCCTGTGGGATCTGCCTGTTAGAATTTATACCCCGATAATGTCTCTACTTTTATAGTATGGCATCGCGGGTAGGATACGCCTGAAACCCGTTCAGGAGATCCATGATGCGTATATTTCTTACCGGCGCGAGCGGCTTTATCGGCTCACGTATTCTTCCGGCGCTACAGGCGTCGGGCCATCAGGTTATCGGCCTCGCGCGCAGCGACACCGCAGCGCAGACCCTGAAGGCGCATGGCGTCGAGGTGCACCGCGGCACGCTGGACGCCCCGGAGTCGCTACTGGCAGGCGTCGAGGGCGCTGACGCCGTGATCCATACCGCTTTCGACCACGACTTCAGCCGCTTTGCCGCCAACTGTGAAAAAGACCGCCAGGCGATCCTGACCATGGGTCGGGCGCTGCAAGGTAGCCCGCGGCCACTGATCATCACCTCCGGCACGTTGATGGGCGACGACGGGAGCGGCATCCCGGCCCGGGAGTCGTGCTTTAACGCAGGGCACCCCAGCCCACGCACCGCCTCTGAGCTTGCCGGCCAGCAGTTGCTGGAAGCGGGAGTGGATGTCCGGGTGGTCCGCCTGCCGCAGGTGCATGACACCGTGCGTCAGGGGCTACTGACCAGCTACATCGAACGCGCGGTCGCCAACGGGGCGGTGGCCCTGCGCGGCGAGGGAAGCAATCGCTGGTCCGCCGCCCATGTCGATGACGTCGCGCGACTGTACGTTAGCGCCCTGCTGCAGGGCGCGGCCGGTGAGCGCTATCATGCGGTGGACGAAGAGGGGATCGCATTGCGGGATATTGCTGCGCTCATTGCTCAGGGATTAAACCTGCCGCTGACCCACCTGGATGAGTCGCAGGTCGACGCCTGGTTCGGCTGGTTTGCGCCATTTACCGCTCTCGATCTGCGCGCCAGCTCCGCATGGACCCGTGAGCGATTGCAGTGGCAGCCGGTTGGCCCCGGGCTGCTGGAGGACCTGCGGAACATGGATTACCAAAAAGTGACGTTGTCACCATAAGCAGGCACGGCCCCTGCTTATTTCCTGACGGGCTCGCCCGCTGCCCGTCAGCCCCTCTGCTCTCTCCCCGCTATACTGAATACATCTCCCCGGCGTCAGCGCCTGTTTCATCGTCTTGCAAACCGCGGCCAAACAGACCTGACTGGCGATATCGGCGATAAAAAGTTACCATGTTTCAATATACAGACTCGGTTCCGCTACTATTTTAATCAATTGACTGAATACTATACGCTCCCGGTGACCGCATTATCCCTCAGGCTTGTTGAAGGCGGTGGTGAATGTCTATTAATCTTAATAAGATAGAGTTCAACTCTATAATCAAACAGAAAATATGCGCCTGAAATTGTCATCTCTCCTGGCAGCGGTTTCCCTGCTGTGTGGGCAGGCCTTTGCCGCCCCTGTGCTCCCTGACCGCGCCGATATCCGCGACAGCGGTTTCGTCTATTGCGTCAGCGGCCAGGTGAATACCTTTAATCCGCAGAAAGTCAGCAGCGGCCTGATTGTCGATACGCTGGCCGCTCAGATCTACGATCGTCTGCTTGACGTCGACCCCTATACCTACCGGCTGGTCCCCGAGCTGGCGGAGAGCTGGGAAGTCCTCGATAACGGCGCCACATACCGCTTCCACCTGCGCCGCCATGTCCCGTTTCAACGCACGGCATGGTTTACCCCGACGCGGGACTTCAACGCGGATGACGTGATTTTTACCTTTGGGCGTATTTTTAACCGCGACCATCCGTGGCACAACGTCAACGGCAGCAGCTTCCCCTACTTCGACAGTCTGCAGTTTGCTGACAGCGTGGAGAGCGTGCGTAAGCTGGATAATCAGACCGTGGAGTTTCGCCTCAAGCGGCCGGACGCCTCGTTCCTCTGGCATCTGGCCACTCACTATGCGTCGATTACCTCTGCCGAATATGCCGCCCGCTTAACGCAAGACGACCGCCAGGAACAACTGGATCGCCAGCCGGTCGGCACCGGTCCGTTCCAGTTGTCCGAGTACCGCTCCGGGCAATATATCCGTCTGCAGCGTCACCCCGACTACTGGCGCGGCAAACCGTTGATGCCGCAGGTGGTGGTGGACCTTGGCTCTGGCGGTACCGGCCGACTGTCGAAACTGCTCACCGGGGAATGCGACGTGCTGGCCTGGCCCGCCGCCAGCCAGTTGACAATCCTGCGCGACGACCCGCGCCTGCGCCTGACGCTACGCCCGGGAATGAACATTGCCTGGCTGGCCTTCAACACCGCCAAGCCGCCGCTGGATAACCCCGAGGTGCGCCACGCGCTGGCGCTGGCCATTAACAACCAGCGCCTGATGCAGTCCATCTACTACGGCACCGCAGAGACGGCGGCATCCATGCTGCCGCGCGCCTCGTGGGCCTATGATAACGACGCTAAGATTACCGAATATAATCCCAGGGAGGCCCGCACGCGCCTGAAGGCCCTGGGTCTGGAAAACCTGACCCTCAAGCTGTGGGTGCCCACCAGCTCGCAGGCGTGGAACCCCAGCCCGCTGAAAACGGCGGAGCTGATCCAGGCGGATATGGCGCAGATTGGCGTCAAGGTGATTATTGTGCCGGTGGAAGGACGCTTCCAGGAAGCGCGCCTGATGGACATGAACCATGATCTGACGCTCTCCGGTTGGGCGACGGACAGCAACGATCCGGACAGTTTCTTCCGGCCACTGCTGAGCTGCGCGGCGATCGCCTCGCAAACCAACTTTGCCCACTGGTGTAACCGGGAGTTTGATGACGTGCTGCAAAAAGCGCTGCTCTCGCAACAGCTCTCCTCGCGGATGGACGCTTACAAAGAGGCGCAGCGGATCCTCGCCCGCGAACTGCCGGTCCTGCCGCTGGCCTCCTCGCTGCGTTTGCAGGCCTATCGCTATGATATGAAAGGCCTCGTGCTGAGCCCCTTCGGTAACGCTTCGTTCGCTGGCGTATCGCGGGAGAAAACCGAAGAGGTGAAAAAGCCATGATTATTTTTACCCTGCGTCGTCTGCTGTTGCTGCTGGTCACCCTCTTTTTTCTGACCTTTATCGGCTTCAGCCTGAGTTATTTTACCCCTCATGCGCCGCTACAGGGCGCCTCCTTGTGGAATGCGTGGCTGTTCTGGTTTCAAGGGGTGCTGCACTGGGATTTTGGCGTCTCCAGCATTAACGGCCAGCTGATTTCCGAACAGTTGCGCGACGTGTTCCCGGCGACCATGGAGCTGTGCATCCTCGCCTTCGGCTTTGCCCTGCTGATTGGCATTCCGGTGGGCATGATCGCCGGCGTAATGCGCAATAAATGGCCCGATACGTTGATCAGCGCCATCGCGCTGGTTGGTTTCTCGATTCCGGTGTTCTGGCTGGCGCTGCTGCTGACCCTCTTCTTCTCGCTGACTCTTGGCTGGTTTCCGGTCTCTGGCCGCTTCGATCTGCTGTATGAGGTGAAAACCGTCACCGGTTTTGCGCTGATTGACGCCTGGATCTCGGACTCGCCATGGCGCCATGAGATGATCGTCAGCGCCGCACGACATATGGTGCTGCCGGTGCTGACCCTGGCGGTGGCCCCCACCACCGAGGTGATCCGCCTGATGCGCATCAGCACCAGCGAGGTGTATGACACCAACTATGTCAAAGCGGCAGCCACCCGCGGCGTGTCGCGACGCAAAATTTTACTGCGCCATGTACTGCACAACGCCCTGCCGCCGGTGATCCCGCGCCTCGGCCTGCAGTTTTCCACCATGCTCACCCTGGCGATGATCACTGAGATGGTGTTCAGCTGGCCCGGACTGGGACGCTGGCTGATCAACGCGATCCGCCAGCAGGACTACGCGGCGATCTCCGCCGGCGTCATGGTGATTGGTGCACTGGTTATTATCGTCAACGTGATTTCCGATATCCTCGGTGCCATGGCTAACCCGCTGAAACATAAGGAATGGTATGCCCTACGATAGCGTTTATCTGGAAAAGCGTCCGCCCGGCGCGCTGCGCACCGTATGGCGTAAATTCTATGGTGACACCACGGCGATGATCGGCCTGTACGGCTGCGCGGGTCTGCTGTTGCTCTGCGTCTTCGGCGGCTGGTTCGCCCCCTATGGTATCGATCAGCAGTTCCTTGGCTACCAGTTGCTGCCGCCGTCGTGGTCGCGCTATGGCGAAGTCTCCTTCTTCCTGGGAACCGATGACCTGGGCCGCGATGTGCTGAGCCGGCTGCTGAGCGGCGCGGCGCCGACCGTCGGCGGGGCCTTCGTCGTCACCCTCGGCGCGACGCTGTTTGGCCTGGTGCTGGGCGTAATTGCCGGGTCGACCCACGGCCTGCGTTCGGCGGTGATGAATCATATTCTCGATACCCTGCTCTCTATTCCCTCGCTGCTGCTGGCGATTATCGTCGTCGCGTTCGCCGGGCCGCACCTCAGCCATGCGATGTTCGCCGTCTGGCTGGCGCTGCTCCCGCGCATGGTGCGTTCCGTCTACAGCATGGTCCACGACGAGCTGGAGAAAGAGTACATCATCGCCGCTCGCCTCGACGGGGCGTCGACGCTGAACATTTTGCTGTTTGCCATTCTGCCCAATATTGCCTCTGGCCTGGTGACCGAGATCACCCGCGCCCTGTCGATGGCCATTCTGGATATTGCCGCGCTGGGCTTTCTTGATCTCGGCGCCCAGCTGCCTTCACCGGAATGGGGAGCCATGCTGGGCGATGCGCTGGAGCTTATCTATGTCGCACCGTGGACCGTGATGCTGCCCGGGGCCGCGATTATGCTCAGCGTACTGCTGGTCAACCTGCTGGGCGACGGTATTCGCCGGGCGATCATTGCCGGGGTACAATAATGCCGTTACTCGATATTCGTCACTTAACTATCGAATTTAGAACCAACGAAGGTTGGGTGAAAGCCGTCGATCGCGTCAGTTTGACCCTGACTGAAGGCGAGATCCGCGGCCTGGTGGGCGAATCCGGTTCCGGGAAAAGCCTCATCGCCAAAGCCATCTGTGGGGTGACCAAAGACAACTGGCGGGTCACCGCCGACCGCATGCGTTTCGATGATATCGACCTGCTGCGGCTGTCGAACCGCGAGCGGCGCAAACTGATCGGCCACAACGTGTCGATGATTTTCCAGGAGCCGCAGTCCTGTCTTGATCCCTCTGAGCGCATCGGCCAGCAGCTGATCCAGAGTATCCCCGGCTGGACCTACAAGGGCCGCTGGTGGCAACGGCTGGGCTGGCGTAAGCGCCGGGCGATAGAGCTGTTGCACCGCGTCGGCATTAAGGATCACAAAGACGCGATGCGCAGCTTCCCCTATCAGCTCACCGACGGTGAGTGTCAGAAGGTGATGATTGCCATCGCCCTGGCCAACCAGCCGCGTCTGCTGATCGCCGATGAACCCACCAATGCCATGGAACCCACCACCCAGGCGCAGATTATTCGTCTGCTGACGCGGCTCAACCAGAATAACAACACCACTATTTTGCTGATCAGCCACGACCTGCAGATGCTCAGCAAATGGGCGGATAAAATCAACGTCATGTACTGCGGACAGACGGTAGAGAGCGGCCCGAGTGAAGAGCTGATCACCCTCCCGCATCACCCGTACACTCAGGCATTAATCCGTGCGATCCCGGATTTTGGCAGCGCCATGCCACATAAAAGCCGCCTCAACACCCTGCCGGGGGCGATCCCGCTGCTGGAGCAGTTGCCCATCGGCTGTCGGCTGGGGCCGCGCTGCCCTTACGCCCAGCGCGAGTGTATTGAAACGCCGCGTCTTACCGGGGCGCGCAACCATCTGTACGCCTGTCATTTCCCGCTGAACATGGAGAAAGAGTGAAATGGTCGAAACATTGCTGGAAGTTCGCCAACTCAGTAAGACCTTTCGCTACCGCACCGGCTGGTTTCACCGCCAGACGGTGGAGGCCGTCAAGCCGCTGAGTTTTACTCTGCGCGAACGGCAGACGCTGGCGATCATCGGCGAGAACGGCTCCGGGAAATCCACCCTCGCCAAGATGCTGGCGGGGATGGTGGAACCCACCAGCGGCGAGCTGCTGATCGACGACCATCCGCTGACCTTCGGGGATTACTCCTACCGCAGCCAGAAGATTCGCATGATCTTTCAGGATCCGTCGACCTCACTGAATCCGCGCCAGCGTATCTCGCAGATCCTCGATTTTCCACTGCGGCTGAATACCGACCTCGACGCCGAGGCGCGGCAGAAGCAGATTATCGACACGTTGCGCATGGTCGGTCTGCTGCCGGACCACGTCAGCTATTACCCCCATATGCTGGCACCCGGTCAGAAGCAGCGTCTCGGCCTCGCCAGGGCGCTGATCCTGCGCCCGAAGGTCATTGTCTGCGATGAGGCGCTGGCCTCGCTGGATATGTCGATGCGCTCCCAGCTCATTAACCTGATGCTGGAGCTGCAGGAGAAACAGGGCATCTCCTATATCTATGTCACTCAGCACCTGGGAATGATGAAGCACATCAGCGATCAGGTGCTGGTGATGCATAACGGCGAAGTGGTCGAGCGCGGCAGCACCGCCGATGTGTTGGCCTCACCACTGCACGACCTGACCCGACGCCTGATCGCTGGCCACTTCGGTGAAGCCCTCACCGCCGACGCCTGGCGCAAAGACGGGAAATAGCCCCATCTCATTCACCTCGCCCGGTGACCTCACACCGGCGCGTGGCCAGCGTTCCGCTTGAGGATAGCCACCGCGTTGGCGATATCCGGCGCCAGCCAGCGATCGTCCTCCCAGGTGGGCACGCTTTGGCGCAGCAGATCGCGCGCCCGACGCGTCCCCGCCGCCAGTTTCTGCGGCTCGTGAAAATCGAGCCCCTGCGCCGCGAGTAAATATTCGATACCCAGGATCTGATAGAGGTTGCCGAGCAGGCGCTGTAGTTTCAGCGCGGCGCTGGTGCCCAGGCTTAAATGATCCTCCTGCAAAGCCGAGGTAACAAAATTATCCAGCACCGCCGGCTGCGCCAGCTGCTTATTTTCCGCGCACAACGACGCGGCGACGTACTGGGCAATCATCATGCCTGAATTCACCCCGGGTCGGGCGACCAGAAAGGCCGGCAAGCCGCTCACCAGAGGATTCACCAGCCGGTCAAGGCGTCGTTCGGCGATAGCGCCCAGCTCTGCCATGGCAATGGCCAGCAAATCGCAGGCCATTGCCACCGATTCACCGTGGGGATGCGCCTGGGACACCACCCGCCACTGCTCAAGGGTGCCCAGGATTAGGGGATTATCGGTACAGGCGTTAAGTTCGATATTAATCTGCGTCTCTGCATGACTAAACTGGTCGCGGCAGGCGCCATGCACCTGAGGCATCGAGCGGAGACTCAGCGCATCCTGGGTGCGAAGACCTTCGCTTTCGGCCAGAAGATGGCTGTCCGCCAGCAGCTCACGCAGCCGCTGGCCGCTGATCTGGATCCCGGGACTGGCTTTCAGCGCCAGGATCTCGGCATCGAACGCCACAAGCTGGCCGCGCAGCGCTTCAAAGCTCATCGCCCCGGTCACATCGGCCCAGTTCATTAAGCGCTCGGCGTCGTCTAAAGCCAGGCAGGCCAGGCCGGTCATGCACGGCGTACCGTTGACCAGACTGAGCCCCTCTTTCGCTCCCGGCGCAATGGGCTGTAGATTCAGCTGCGACAGGACCTCTGCCGCAGACCACGTTCGCCCTTGCCATAGCACATCGCCGACTCCCATCAGGGCAAGGCCAACGTGCGCCATATGCGTTAAATAGCCAACCGACCCCTGAGAGGGCACCTGCGGTGTCACGCCATGCTGCAAAAACGTCAGCAGTTGTCGCACTATTCCGGCGGAGATACCGGATTTACCGTGGCTGAAATTGGCCACCGCGGCGCACATAATGGCCCGGGTTGGGGCGACCTCCAGCAGCGGACCCACCCCGCAGGCATGACTAAGCAGCGTATTGCGCGACAGCTGGTGTAACTGCGCTTCCGGCAGCGTAATGTTGCACAGCGCCCCCAGCCCGGTGTTAATCCCATAGGCCACCTGACCGGCGTTAACGATATGCTGGACAATCGCCCGTCCCTGCTCGATACGCGCCCAGGCGCTTTCGCTAAGGCTCAAGGTCGCCTCGCCCCGGGCGACACAAGCCACCTCCTGCCAGCGTATCGGTGCATCGCCCCACTGGATCATATTCATACGACCTGTCCTGGCTGTTGATGGCTGGAGATAAATTGCTTAAAGCGCGCGGAACCCTGAGTGCCAAATAGCGCCTCAGGCGCACCGTCGCAGTCAATCGTCCCCTGGTGCATAAATACCACCCGGTTGGAGACATGGCGGGCGAATCCCAGTTCGTGGGTGACCACCAGCATCGTCCGCCCCTCTTCCGCCAGGCTGCGCATGACCTTTAACACCTCGCCGACCAGTTCGGGATCCAGCGCGGAGGTGGGTTCATCAAAGAGCATGACGTCTGGCTCCATCGCCAGCGCGCGGGCTATTGCCACGCGCTGCTGTTGGCCGCCGGAGAGCTGTGCCGGATAGAAATCCTTTCGGTTCAACATCCCCACCCGCTCCAGCAGCTGCTCAGCCTGTTCAATGCAGGTCCGTTTATCCCGTTTGAGCACATAATGCGGCCCCTCAATGACATTCTGCAGGACCGTCATATGCGACCACAGGTTAAAACTTTGAAAGACCATCCCCAGCCGCGAACGCAGGCGCTCTATCTGCCGGGGATTCGCCGCCAGCCGATGCCCGCGGGCGTGGTGCTTCATTTCAATCGTCTCTCCCCCGACGCTGACCACCCCGGCATCGGGGGTTTCCAGCAGATTAATGCAGCGCAGCAGCGTACTTTTACCGGAGCCGCTGGCGCCGAGGATCGAAATGACATCGCCCTGCTGGGCCTGGATGGTGATCCCCTTCAGGACATCCAGGGAGCCAAAGGACTTATGAATATCGCTGACCGATAAGGTCACCGGACGTGAATCGAGCATCTTACTCTCCTTTGGTTATCGGCTTGAGCGACACGGTCGCCGGGTTTTGCCGGGTATGCGGCGTTAAACGCCGTTCAAGCAGGGCGTACAGTTGCACAATGATGAAATTAAGCAGCAGGTAGATGGCCGCCGCGCAGAGGAATACCTCCATCGTCCGGTAGGTACGCTGAATAATCTGTTGCGCCACCCCGGTGACGTCCCAGACGGTCACCAGGCTTGCCAGCGCCGTCGACTTGACCAGCAGAATGGCCTCCGTGGAGTAGGCTGGCAGTGCATAACGTAGCATCACTGGGGCAATGATCCGCCGCAGCAACAGCCAGCGCGACATACCGCAAGCCTGACCGGCTTCAATCTGCCCCGGCGGTATCGCCAGCAACCCGCCGCGCAGAATTTCCGCGGTGTAGGCCGCCGTACAGAGCGCCAGCGCCAGAACGGCGCAGATAAAGGGTTCGCGCAGCAGTGGCCACAGGAAACTGTGACGGATCACCCCAAACTGACCCAGCCCGTAATAAATGAGAAACAACTGGATCAGCAGTGGTGAACCGCGAAAGATCAGGATATAGCCTTTGGCGAAACCGCTTGCCAGCGGCCAGTGGCTCATTCGCAGCGCTAAAACGCCGAGGGCCAGTACGCCGCCGAGGATAAAAGAGCAAATAAAGAGCCCCAGCGTCACCGGCAGCGCCGCGCCGAGCTTCAACAACGTCTCACCGAGGAAGGCAAAATCGATAAACATACGGGCTCCTTACGCCTGCGCGGTGCTGCGACGCAGCCAGGCGCGGTTGAGATGGCTCTCCGCCCGGGTAAACGCGCGGTTAGAGAGCAGCGTCAGGATCAAATAGCCGCCGCCGCCGATGAGATAGAACAGGAAATATTCGCGGGTCGAGCCTGCGGCAATCTGGCTGGCGCGCATCAGTTCAACCATCCCGGTCACCGATACCAACGCCGAATCTTTGAGGCTCATTTGCCACACGTTGGATAACCCCGGCAGCGAATAACGGACAATCTGCGGCAACAGAATGCGCTGCAGGATCCGCCAGCGCGGCATGCCGATAGCGGTAGCCGCCTCCACTTCACCGGGCATCAGCGCCAGGCGAGCAGCACGGTAGACTTCCGCCTGATACGAGGAGGAGATCAAACCAATCGCCAGGGCGCCAATCAGAAAGGGCGGAACCTCAATAAAGCCATCAGCGCCAAACAGACGCCCCACCCATGAAATCATCCCTGAGCCGCCAAAATAAAACAGGTAGATCACCAGTAATTCGGGGATACCGCGGAATACCACCGACCAGGCGGCGCCAAACCAGCGCGCTGGCGCGTGCCGGGATAGCTTCGCGGCGGCAATGACGCCGCCCACCGCCGCACCGACGGCCAGCGCGGCGAGCGACAGCAGCAAGGTGGTCAGCGTGGCACTGAGGATCAGCGTCCCCCACCCGTTTTCACCAAAACTCAGAAGATTCAACATAACAGCCTCACTCAGGGGGTAACGTCGCTTTTAAACCATTTCTCACTCAGTTTTTTTACCGTCCCATCGGCCAGCGCCGCCTGAATAGCGCTATCCAGTTTCGCTTTAAGATCGGTATCGGTCAGGCGTACCCCCATCGCTTCACCGCCTCCCCAGATCGGCCCGCTTATCAGCGGACCGCTCAATGCCAGATTGCTATTCTCCGGGCGCGACAGGGTGGTGTTGGCAAAGGTAATATCATCAAACACCGCATCGATGCGCTCAGCCTGCAGGTCGAGGATCGCATCCGCTGAGTTGTTATATTCCCGGATATCAGCGATATCCTTGAAATACTTGTCAATAAACGGGGTGTACACGGTGCCGGAAGCGATGCCGATGGTTTTCCCTTTCAACGCCGCGCGCAGAGGCGCAATCGCCGCCTGAATCTCTTTCTCATCATCATGAAGCTTGACCGTCGGAGACGGAGGGAGCAGTGACCCTTTTACCGCAATGAACGAGGCTGGCGTGGCAGCGTAGGCCTGGGTAAACGCCACGACCTTCGATCGCTCCGGGGTGACGACAATAGCGTCCATGATCACGTCATATTTTCCGGCGTTAAGTCCGGCAATCATGCCATCCCAGTTCTGTACCACCAGCTTGCATTCGATCTGCATCCGCTGGCATAAATTCGCCATGAGCTCAGGTTCGAAGCCGCTCAACTTCCCTCCGGGAAGCGTCAGGTTCCAGGGTTCATAGCCGCCTTCCGTAGCGATGGTGATTGATTTCCACTCTTTAGCGTATGTTGAGCCACCAGACAGCAGTAGCCCCGAAAACAGGGTGACCAGGCAGGCCTGGCGGAAAGTAATACGCTGTTGCATTTTCATTCTCCCGATCGCGTTTTGTCATGATGGCTCTGGTCACTGCGATAAGATAATTCGCAGATGACTGCTCATGTATATACAAGCATTGACAAACCCACACACGCGCTCGATGATGGATTTGTGAGCCCTGTTGTAAATAATTTGTAAGCATGTTGAGACACACATGTAACAAATACCATCCACCCTCTGAATTCCGCCGAGCAGACCATGATCTTTTTTTTTGATATCGCCACCTTACCCATCACGCCATGGAAGAACGGTGCCGGTGCCACCCGGGAAATTATCGCCGTTCCTTCCACAGAGGCTCCCTTTCTCTGGCGAGCGAGCATTGCCACCCTGCAGGCAGATGGTCCATTTTCCCCCTTCCCCGGCGTCGACCGGGTGATTACCCTGCTGGCGGGACAACCGCTACGACTGTGCGGCGAGGACATCGACCATCCGCTGACGCTCTGGCAGCCGTGGGCGTTCCCCGGCGAATGGGCGCTGTCCAGCGTCGGGATCGTTGAGCCAGGGCTGGACTTCAATATCATGACTCAGCGCGGACGTGCCTCGGCGAGAGTAAAGGTGATAAACGACCAGCAACGCCCTGCCACTGAGGGAGTCGCTTATGTTCTTCAGGGCGAGTGGGATCTGACCGGGAAGCGAAGCGCGGCCGGCAGCGGTCTCTGCTGGCGCGGTGAATCCCCTGGCGAGCTATTGCCCCTCAGCGCCAATGGGCGTCTGCTGCTGGCGGAGATCGCGCTCAAATAATCGTCAGGAGAGATGGTATACTGGAGCCGTCGCGATGAGCTTTTGCCCCGCGCGGCGCGGGCCGGCTGAAAAATATCGTGACACAAGGGGTCGTCAGTGGGATATAATTCCCGGCTAAATTTGAGTTATTTTGAAATAACAATGTTAACGCTATGATTGTTAAAGTAAAAATAAGCAATAACGATAAGGATTAAAGCTATGGGTTTTCTTTCCGGTAAGCGCATTTTGATCACTGGCGTCGCCAGCAAACTGTCCATCGCCTACGGTATTGCGCAAGCAATGCACCGCGAAGGCGCGGAACTGGCATTCACCTATCAGAATGAAAAACTGAAAGGTCGCGTAGAAGAATTTGCTGCCGCGCTGGGTTCTAACATTGTGCTGCCGTGCGACGTTGCTGAAGATGAGAGCATTACCGCACTGTTCACCGAGCTGGAAAAAGTCTGGCCGAAATTCGATGGTTTCGTCCACTCTATCGGTTATGCTCCGGCTGACCAGTTAGATGGCGACTACGTCAATGCCGTGACCCGCGAAGGTTTCAAAATCGCGCACGACATCAGCGCTTACAGCTTCGTGGCGATGGCTAAAGCCTGCCGCAGCATGCTGAACCCGGATTCAGCCCTGCTGACGCTCTCCTACCTGGGTGCAGAGCGCGCGATCCCGAACTACAACGTGATGGGTCTGGCCAAAGCCTCTCTGGAAGCTAACGTCCGTTATATGGCTAACGCCATGGGTCCGGAAGGCATTCGCGTCAACGCCATCTCTGCCGGTCCGATCCGTACACTGGCTGCTTCTGGCATTAAAGATTTCCGTAAAATGCTGGCACACTGCGAAGCGGTCACCCCGATCCGTCGCACCGTCACCATTGAAGATGTGGGTAACAGCGCAGCCTTCCTGTGCTCCAACCTGTCTGCGGGGATCTCCGGTGAAGTCGTTCACGTTGACGGCGGGTTCAGCATCGCCGCCATGAACGAACTGGAACTGAAATAAGTTCCATACCCTCCTCACCCGGGTGAGGAGGGCTTATCCCTTACTCCCTTCCGTTGCGCTGTCTCTTGTTATTCCAATCGGCTATTTGTTAGCACGTATCAATATTTTCTCCTGCTTCCGGGTTACGCCAGGATAGTTCTGCATAAACGATCCGCGGAACGGCGGTTCGCCACATACCGAACAAGGAAAGCCCATGGAGCCACGCCGCGTGAATGGCAAAAACCACTGGTATCACGAAACCCAGTCAACAATCTGCCCGGTGGATGTTCTGCCACTTGTCCCTGAAGCCGCCCATGTTGAAGACCGCTTTTTGCTGGACCTGACGCTGCCGGATGCCTGGCTACACATCCACGCAGGCTGGCTACATCCTGCTCGCCAGCTGGCAGTGCGGCTGTTTCCCGATCAGGTAACGGTGAGCCGACTGCAAACTTTTACCGCCTATGATCGCCTGAGCACCGCGCTGACTGTCGCCCAGGTCTACGGCGTCCAGCGGTTGTGTAACCACTATGCCGCCCGTCTGGCCCCCTTGCCTGGCCCTGACTCTTCGCGTGAGAGCAACCGTCGCCTGGCGCAGATCACTCAGTACGCTCGTCAGCTCGCCAGTTCGCCCTCCGTTATTAACGCCCTCTCACGCAGCCAGCTGGACGAAGTAGGCTTAACCAGCCGGGATATTATCCTGATCAACCAGATTATTGGTTTCGTCGGCTTCCAGGCCCGGGCGATTGCTGTCCTGCAGGCGGCGCTGGGCTATCCGGTGCGTTGGATCCCCGGCATGCCTCAGCAAGAAGAGGCCCCCGCCGAACTGTTCACCGCGCCACCAGGAGAGTGGCAGAGCGACCTTGAGGACCCCGATCTGCAGTATGCCGATGATGAGCGCCAGCGGCGCATCGCTGGCTGGCAGTCGCTGCCCGGCCTGGGCGAGTTGGCCCCACTGCTGGCCTGCGACCCACCGTTGTTCACGCCTCTGGAGACCTTGATCCGCCAGCTCAGCACGGATGATACCTTTGGCCCGCAGGTCGCCTTACTCGCGGCGCGCACCAACGGCAGCCCCACCTGTTTTGACGCCTGGCTCCCCCACTGGCAGGGTGAAGAGGAGTTCGCCAGCCATCTGCGGGAGGGCGACCAGGCCCTCCATCACTGGCTCCAGCAGCATCCTCAGTCCCGGGCCCTCGTGACCGCGGTGCAGCTGTTAACCCGCTCGCCGGACCGGTTTAGCGCCGCCCAGTTAACTCCCCTCGCGGAATATGGACTCTCTGTGGAACAAGCGATCGATCTGTTGACCTGGAGCGGGCTGTGCGGATGGATGAATCGTCTGAAAATCGCCCTCGGCAATGTGCGTCAGCAGACGTAAATTGCTGAAACAGCGCTTGCTGCGGCAGGCATATTCGCGTAAAAATGTCAGCCGCTCTTTTAGCCACGAAAATACCTAATTATGTTTCAGGATAACCCGCTGCTAGCGCAGCTTAAACAGCAACTGCATTCCCAGACGCCGCGCGCTGAAGGGGTCGTTAAGGGCACGGAAAAGGGCTTTGGCTTCCTCGAAGTGGACGCTCAGAAGAGCTACTTCATTCCGCCGCCGCAGATGAAAAAAGTGATGCATGGCGACCGTATCGTCGCAGTGATCCATTCTGAAAAAGATCGCGAAAGCGCCGAACCGGAATCACTGATTGAGCCGTTCCTGACCCGTTTCGTCGGTAAAGTCCAGAAGAAAGACGATCGCCTCGCTATCGTTCCTGACCATCCGCTGCTGAAAGACGCCATTCCCTGCCGCGCCGCCCGTGGCGTTGAGCATGATTTCAAACAGGGTGACTGGGCCGTCGCCGAGATGCGCCGTCATCCGTTAAAAGGCGACCGCGGGTTTTACGCGGAGCTGACCCAGTTCATCACCTTCAGCGACGATCACTTCGTCCCCTGGTGGGTAACCCTGGCGCGCCATAACCTCGAAAAAGAAGCGCCGGACGGCGTGGCCACGGAAATGCTTGATGAAGGGCTGACGCGCCGCGATTTAACCGCTCTCGACTTCGTCACTATCGACAGCGCCAGCACCGAAGATATGGACGATGCGTTGTACGCTGAATCCACTGCTGATGGCAAACTGCTACTGACGGTCGCCATTGCTGACCCGACCGCCTGGATTGCCGAAGGTAGCAAGCTGGATAAGGCCGCAAAAGTGCGCGCCTTTACCAACTATCTGCCTGGCTTCAATATTCCAATGCTGCCGCGTGAGCTGTCAGACGATCTGTGCTCCCTGCGCGCTAACGAAGTGCGTCCGGTGCTGGCCTGCCAGATGACTCTGGCGGCCGATGGCACCATCGAAGACAATATCGAATTCTTTGCCGCCACCATCGAGTCGAAAGCAAAGCTGGCCTATGACGACGTCTCTGACTGGCTGGAAGGCCGCGGCAGCTGGCAACCGGGCAGCGACGCCATCGCGCAGCAAATTACGCTGTTGAAAGATGTGTGCCAGCGTCGTAGCGAATGGCGTCAGACCCATGCGCTGGTGTTCAAAGACCGTCCGGACTACCGTTTCGTTCTTGGCGAAAAAGGCGAAGTGCTGGATATCGTCGCGGAGCCACGTCGCATTGCCAACCGCATTGTCGAAGAGTCGATGATCGCCGCCAACATCTGTGCCGCCCGCGTTCTGCGCGACAAGCTCGGCTTCGGCGTTTATAACGTCCATACCGGCTTCGACCCGGCGAATACCGAACAGCTGGCGGCGCTGCTGAAAACCCACGACGTGCACGTCGACCCAACGGAGGTGCTGACGCTGGAAGGGTTCTGCAAGCTGCGCCGCGAACTGGATGCCCAGCCGACCGGTTTCCTCGACAGCCGCATCCGCCGCTTCCAGTCGTTTGCGGAAATCAGCACCGAGCCGGGCCCGCACTTTGGCCTCGGCCTTGAGGCCTATGCCACCTGGACCTCGCCGATCCGTAAATATGGCGACATGATCAACCACCGTCTGCTGAAGGCCATCATCAAAGGCGAGACCATTGCGCGCCCGCAAGATGATGCCACCGTGCAGATGGCGGAGCGCCGTCGTCTTAACCGGATGGCAGAGCGCGACGTCGCCGACTGGCTGTATGCTCGTTTCCTCAACGATAAAGCCGGGACCGATACCCGCTTTGCGGCGGAGATCATCGACATCAGCCGCGGCGGGATGCGCGTGCGCCTGGTGGACAATGGCGCGGTCGCCTTTATTCCGGCTCCGTTCCTCCACTCGGTACGCGACGAACTGGTGTGCAGCCAGGAGAACGGCACCGTGCAGATCAAGGGCGAGGTGGTCTACAAAGTGACTGACGTTATCGATGTCACCATCGCTGAAGTCCGCATGGAAACCCGCAGCATTATTGCGCGTCCGGCAGTCTGACGCCCCTTCACAGCGGTTCCTCCGGGAACCGCTGCTTCTTTCCTCTCCATCCAGCGATTTCCGTCGTACCGATTAAGGTTGTGCGTTTTTTTCGCTTCTCTTTTTCACTCATTTTTAGCATCATTGATTTCATTCGTTTTTGTTACCAGGATAATGCCATGTCAGATGTGAATGCCCACCTGCTCGCCCAACGTATCGATACCGTGCTGGATATTCTGGTTGCCGGTGATTACCACTCTGCGATCCATAATCTGGAAATCCTCAAAGCGGAGCTGCTGGCACTGGCAGCGGACGACGCTGAGCAAAAAAACCAGCCCAAGGCCCCCTGGGAAATCTGATTATCGCCCATGCCGCAACCGGTGACTCATACCGGTTGCTCGCCATATAGCCCCCTAACAGTGATGTTGCTATGAACGCCCGACAACAAAGTATTTTGCAAGTGGTCATTGATAAAGGCCGGATGAGCGTCGCCGATCTGGCGAAGATGACCGGTGTCTCAGAGGTCACTATTCGCCAGGATCTGAATCTGCTGGAAAAGCAGAGCTATTTGCGCCGCACCCATGGCTATGCAGTCCCACTGGACAGTGAAGATGTTGAAACCCGCATGATGACCCATTTCGCCATTAAACGTGAACTGGCCAGCCGGGCGGCGGCGCTGGTGAGCGCCGGCGAAACGGTATTCATCGAAAACGGCAGCAGCAACGCCCTGCTGGCGCGCACCCTCGCCGAACGCGGCGATATCACCATCATTACCGTGAGCAGCTATATCGCCCATCTGCTGAAAGAGACGCCGGGAGAGGTGATCCTGCTGGGCGGGATTTACCAGAAACGCAGTGAAAGCATGGTGGGCCCGCTGACCCGCCAGTTCATCCAGCAGGTGCATTTCAGCAAAGCCTTCATCGGGATCGATGGCTGGCAGGCAGAAACCGGCTTTACCGGTCGCGATATGATGCGTGCGGATGTGGTTAACGCCGTGCTGGAAAAGCACTGTGAAGCGATTATTCTCAGCGACAGTTCAAAATTCAGCGCGGTTCATCCCTATCCCCTCGGTCCCGCCGGGCGCTTTAACCGCGTTATTACCGACGATCGCCTGCCGGCAGCCTGCCGCGACCAGTTACTGCACAGCGGCTTGACCGTCGATATTGTGCCGTACGCCTGATGTTTACCCTGCCCCGAGCCATGCCATAGCGCCGTTCGGGGCGTTATTACGCTCTGAGAGTATTCCGAGCCGCTAATTAAGATTTTTTACCTGACGATACATTTAAAAAAAAGTAAAATTATTATTAGCGATATAACAGGAAGTGACTATCACCTGCGTGATTTTCGTGACACCTGCGCACCCTAACTTCATGGAATTGCCCTAAAGCTGCTATTTCAGGCTATGCTTAAAGGAGCGTAGTATCCATGAATAGATTATTCAGGAGAAAAAAATGATGACTTCAACGAGCAAAAAAATGGCTGCCGTCGTTCTGGCTGTCACTGTAGCAATGTCTCTGAGCGCTTGTTCTAACATGTCTAAACGCGACCGTAACACCGCGATCGGTGCTGGCGCCGGCGCCATCGGTGGTGCGGTGTTAACTGACGGTAGCGCACTCGGTACCCTGGGTGGCGCGGCAGTCGGTGGTATTATTGGTCACCAGGTTGGCAAATAATATAATTACCTGACGAAATAAAAGAATAATTCACACGAATTGACTTACGCACGTTAAATCATTCAAGGCCGCGGCATTCACCGCGGCCTTGTTATTTCAGCACTCTATTTAATTAGTGTCGAAATAGCATTCAACCACCGGCTAACTTAACCTTCATCCCTTTCGCCTCGAGCAGCGACTTAAGTAAATCCCGTTTATCACCCTGGATCTCGATCACGCCATCTTTCACTGCGCCGCCGCAACCACATTTCTTTTTCAGCTCTGCTGCCAGAGCGTTAAGCGCGGCATCGTCAGCATCGATGCCGCTAATCAGGCACACGCCTTTGCCCTTGCGACCGCTGGTCTGGCGCTGAATACGGACAATACCATCGCCTTTAGGCCGCACCGGCGCCGGTTGTTTCGCCTCGTCGATACGCCCGGTTTCCGTGGAGTAGACCAGGCGGCTATTGGAATCGCTCATTATGCCTCCTTTGACAACGAGACGTTGATTGCCCGTAACGTTGCGGCAGGATCGGCCGACTGAGTCACCGGACGACCAATAACCATATAATCCACCCCCGCCGCCTGGGCCTGCTCGGGGGTCATAATCCGCCGCTGATCCCCGGCCTCGCTCCCCTGCGGACGGATCCCCGGGGTCACCAGCTTAAACGCCTGTCCCAGCTCCTGTTTGAAGCGCACCGCCTCCTGAGCTGAGCACACGACCCCGTCAAGGCCGCAGCGTTGGGTCAACGCTGCCAGCTTCGCCGCGTAATCAGCCGGGGATAAGGTAATGCCCAGATCCTGCAGGTCGCTGGCCTCCATGCTGGTGAGCACGGTGACGGCGATCAGTAGCGGAGCGTCTTTGCCAAACGGCAGCAGCGCTTCACGCGCGGCGGTCATCATCCGCGCGCCGCCGGAGGCATGAACATTCACCATCCATACACCAAGTTCGGCCGCCGCCGCCACCGCGCGAGCCGTGGTGTTGGGGATATCGTGAAACTTAAGGTCAAGGAACACCTCAAACCCACGCTGATGTAGATCGCGAACAAACTGCGGGCCCAGCAGGGTGAACATCTCTTTGCCCACCTTCAGGCGGCAGTCTCGCGGGTCGATGCGGTCGACAAATGCCAGCGCTTTATCGCGATTATCATAGTCGAGCGCAACCACAACGGGAGAGGATGTGACAGCGCGGGAAGATGTGATAGCTGTAGACGTCATGACCAGACCTTAGTGTTGATGGGCGCCAGGGCGGCGCAAAAAAGGTAAACGGGCAGCATTCTACCTGTGATGCTAACAAAATAACAGGCTGCTGTATTGGCGCTGGCCAGACGATGGCGCAGCCGGGGCCGCGCCTGGAGAGGAGAGAAGCGATAAGTATGTTGTAACTAATTAAGGGATTTTTTTTGACTTTATTGGCCGTCGAGGCCGCGAATGGGTTTGATGGTTGCCCACGAACGGCAGGATGGGCAGTGCCAGTAGAGCGTATGGGCGGTAAAGCCGCATTTCTGGCAGCGATAGCGCGGTTTGCTGCGCACCTGTTCCCCGACCATGTTTCTCAGCACCCCGAGGCTTTCTTTCGCGCGCCCTTCTTCCGCTTCGTTGAGATGGTAGTCCATCAGCTTATGGAAGACACGCATGGTCGGGTGACGTTCCAGCTGCCGGGTAACATAGTTTTGCGCGGCTTCGACCCCTTCCCGTTGCTCGAGGATCTGCGCCAGCATCAGTTCAGCAGTGGCCCCGGTGTTCTCATCCACACAACGGCGCAGGAAAACTTCCCACTCTTCGGCTTTACCCAGTTGCTGGTAGCAGGTCTGCAGCATCTCCAGCGTCTCACCGACCAGCTCTTTATCCTGATCGATAACCCGCTCAAGGCTCTCTACCGCTTTGGCGTAATCACCCTTTTCCATCCACACCCGGCCCATCATTATTGAGACCCGGGCGCTATTGCGGTCTGCGGCGGCGCCTTTCTTCAGCAGCGCCATCGCCTTATCCAGATCGTTGGCCGCCATCTGCTGCAGGGCCAGCTCACACCAGAAGTTGGCGATTTCGCCACGATGTTTCTCTTTACCCAGCTTCACCAGCCGTTCAGCCACTTCGATCGCCGACTGCCAGTCGCTGGTCGCCTGGTAGATCTGCAGCAACTGCTGCAGAGCGCTCAGGCGGAAATCGGTCTCATCCACCAGCTGTTTGAACATATCTTCCGCGCGATCGTACAACCCGGCGGCCATATAGTCGCGCCCCAGCTGCTGGACGGCCAGCAGGCGCTGATCGTAGGTTAACGATGCGCTTTCCATCAGGCTCTGATGAATACGGATCGCGCGATCAACCTCGCCGCGCGAGCGGAACAGGTTACCGAGCGTCAGGTGGGCCTCAACGGTGCCGGTATCCTCTTTCAACATATCAAGGAACAGGTCGACGGCTTTATCCTGCTGGTTGCTGAGCAGGAAGTTAACCCCCGCCACGTAATCCCGTGACAGGCGGTTCGCATCGTCCTGTTTGGACTGTTGTGCACTTCTGCGCCCCATGTACCAGCCGTAGGCGGCGGCAACGGGTAAAAGCAGAAACAACAACTCCAGCATAAGAGGTTATTCCTTCACGGCAGGCACGCCTGCGTCGGCAGCTGCCGGGCTGACGGGGGCAATCTGGTGCTCAAGGCGCTTAATTTTTCGCTCCGCGCGCGCCAGCGAAACACGCACCCGCAGCCAGAACAGGCCGCAGATCAACCAGCCAATGGCAAAGCCCGCGGCGAACAGCACCGCCAGCAGCGTCGAAATGCGGAATTCACCCTGCGCGAGTAAATAGTTGAACGTGACCTGTTGGTCATTCTGCGCCCCCAGCGTCACTGAAATGACGAAGATTGCTAGCACCAGTAAGAAAATGAGTAAATATTTCACATGACTTCCCGTTATGTGGGTTGCGCGTAAAAAAGCCCGCTTTCAGCCCTATAAAGTATCATTTTCGCCGCAGCGGTGGAATGAAAAAGCATGGCAACTGTACAGGATATGCGGTCGGATGCCGCTAAAATCAACATTATTCCGCTTCAGACGTCCGTTTTTTAATATCCTGCGCCTCCTCCCCCGGCGGCGAGAGCGGTCCGCACAGGCGCTGCGTCAGCCAGCAGGCCACCGTGACCAGCAGCCAGGAGATCAGCGTGGCGACAATGAGATCCAGCGGCCAGTGCATGCCCAGCGCCAGGCGACTGCCCATCACCGCCGTCGCCCATACCAGCAGCACGGCGACCGTGCCCCAACGCCGACGCGGCCACAGCAGCCCGGCGGCCAGCAGCGCCCAGCTGGCGGCGAACATCGTGTGACCAGACGGGAAAGCAAAGCCCGTCTCTTTCTGCCAGTGCTTGCGTAAAAATGGCGGAATGTCCTGCGACTGCGCCAGCTGAGCATGCACCAGTTTAGCGCGTTCTTTACGCTTCAACGCATAGAATTGCGTCACCGGCACCTGTCTTGAGTTTTCCAGCCAGATGACAAAGGGTCTCGGCTCCTGAACCCGCTCTTTGACCCAGGATTTAACCCCCTGTCCCGCCAGGATGGCGGCGGCAAGAATCAGGAACAGGATCAGTGCTGCGCGCAGCCGGTAGCGCAGACACCAGAGAAACCAGCCGCACAGGGCGACATGCGTGATAATTCCCCACGGCTGCGTCACCGTTTCCGTCACCCACCAGAGGGTTTTCAACATCGCAACCGGCAGTCCTGGCTGCCACAGCCAACCAGACAGCCAGACCGTAACAGGCATAACAAGCAGCAGCGCCGCCGCGAGAGCGGTTCGTCGGGCAATCAACAGCATTTTCTCTCCTTCTCCTTGTAGATGAACATCATAGCGGAAAGTAGTTCGTTTGTGCGCTTTCCACGCGGCTAACCGTTCGCGATTAGGAGAACGTCCCGGCCTTGTGGCAAAATAGCGGCAAACAGAAAGCACATTCAGGTGCTGACAGAATCTGGAGAATCACATGCAGCTTAAACGTGTGGCAGAAGCCAAACTGCCAACCCCATGGGGCGATTTCCTGATGGTGGGTTTTGAAGAACTGGCAACCGGACAAGATCATGTCGCGTTGGTGTATGGCGATATTTCGGGGCAGTCGCCGGTCCTGGCCCGCGTCCATTCAGAGTGTCTGACGGGCGATGCCCTGTTTAGTCTGCGCTGTGATTGTGGCTTTCAGCTGGAAGCGGCCCTGTCGCATATCGCCGAAGAAGGTCGGGGGATCCTGCTCTATCACCGTCAGGAAGGACGCAACATTGGTTTATTGAATAAGATCCGCGCCTACGCGCTGCAGGATCAGGGCTACGACACCGTTGAGGCAAACCATCAGCTGGGCTTCGCCGCCGATGAGCGTGATTTCACCCTGTGCGCCGATATGTTCAAACTGCTCAACGTTGAGCAGGTGCGCTTATTAACCAATAACCCGAAAAAAGTGGAAATTCTTACCGAAGCCGGGATCAACATTGTGGAGCGCGTACCGCTGATCGTCGGGCGCAACCCCAAAAACGCCCACTACCTGGACACCAAAGCTGCCAAAATGGGCCATCTGCTGAACAGCAAGCCGGCGGAATGAATCGTTTGGATCAAAGAGAAAGGGCCAGCGATGCTGGCCCTTTATTTTACAGCATATTGCGGATGACGTAGTGCAGAATGCCGTCGTTGCGGTAGTAGGTAAGCTCGGTCGCCGTGTCGATACGACACCGACAGGGGATTACCTCCTGCGAGCCGTCAGCGCGAGTCAGGGTCACCGGCACCGTAGCGCCAGGCTGAAGCGACTGCAGATTGCTGATATCAATCTGCTCTTCCCCGGTCAACTGCAGCGTTTTGCGGGTGACGCCCTGCGGGAACTCCAGCGGTAAAATCCCCATCCCGATCAGGTTGGAGCGGTGGATACGTTCGAAGGACTCGGCGATCACCACCCGAATGCCCAGCAGGCGCGGCCCCTTCGCCGCCCAGTCGCGGCTGGAACCTGAGCCATATTCCTTACCGGCAATCACCGCCAGCGGTATGCCTTCCGCTTTATACCGCATCGCCGCATCGTAGATCGCCACCGGTTCGCGGTCCGGCAGATGCCGGGTCATACCGCCTTCCACTCCCGGCACCATTTCGTTACGAATACGGATATTAGCGAAGGTGCCGCGCATCATCACCTCATGGTTACCGCGACGGGAACCATAGGAGTTAAAGTCGCGCCGGGCAACCCCATGCTCCTGCAGATAGCGGCCTGCCGGGCTATCGGCTTTGATGCTCCCCGCCGGCGAAATGTGGTCAGTGGTCACAGAATCGCCCAGCATGGCGAGGATCCGCGCGCCATGAATATCCTCCACCGGCAGCGGCTCGACGCCCATCTCGTCAAAGAACGGCGACAGGCGAATATAAGTCGAGTCCTCCTGCCAGTCGTAGGTATCTGACGCCTCTACTTTGATTGCTTTCCACTCCTCAGTACCGGAAAACACTTCCGCGTACTCTTTGCGGAACATCTCGGTGGAGACCTGTTCCACCGCGCGGGCAATCTCCTCCCCGCTCGGCCAGATATCTTTCAGATAGACCGGCTGACCATCGCTGCCCTGCCCCAACGGCTCGCGGGTAAGATCGATGTTCATGTTCCCCGCCAGCGCGTAAGCAACCACCAGCGGCGGTGAGGCCAGCCAGTTGGTTTTCACCAGCGGATGGATACGCCCTTCGAAGTTACGGTTACCGGAAAGCACCGCCCCGACGGTCAGGTCGCCCTTTTTGATCGCCTCTTCGATAGGTTCTGGCAACGGACCGGAGTTACCGATACAGGTGGTGCAGCCATATCCCACCAGATTAAAGCCGAGCTGGTCGAGGTAAGGCGTCAGGCCAGCATGAGCCAGATAATCCGACACCACTTTCGAGCCTGGCGCCAGGGAAGCTTTTACCCACGGCTGCGGCTGCAGGCCACGCTCGACGGCTTTTTTCGCCAGCAGACCGGCGGCCATCAGCACGCTGGGGTTGGAGGTATTGGTACAGGAGGTGATTGCCGCAATGGCCACGGCGCCGTCCGGTAGCGAATAGTGATGCCCGTTCAGCGTATAATCCACCGGCTGGCGCTGACGCTGCAGATGGTTAACTTCCAGCTCGCCGCTGGCGGCGAAGGCTTTCGGTACATCGCCGAGCGCCACGCGATCCTGCGGCCGCTTCGGCCCGGCAAGGCTCGCTTCAACGCTGCCCATGTCCAGCGCCAGGGTGCTGGTAAAGACCGGCTCATCGCCAGGTTTGCGCCACATGCCCTGCGCTTTGGCATAGGCTTCCACCAGCGCGACCTGCTCTTCGCTACGGCCGCTGAGACGCATATAGCTGAGCGTCACGTCATCGATCGGGAAGAAGCCACAGGTCGCGCCATATTCCGGCGCCATATTGGCGATAGTGGCGCGATCGGCCAGGGGTAAGGTATCCAGGCCATCGCCGTAGAATTCAACAAACTTGCCGACGACACCGTGCTGGCGCAGCATCTGGGTGACCGTCAGCACCAGATCGGTGGCGGTAATGCCTTCACGCAGTTTGCCACTGAGCTTAAAGCCCACGACATCCGGGATCAGCATCGACACCGGCTGGCCCAGCATGGCGGCTTCCGCTTCAATCCCACCCACGCCCCAGCCCAGTACGCCGAGACCGTTAATCATAGTGGTATGGGAGTCGGTGCCCACCAGCGTATCCGGCCACGCCATCCATTTCCCGTTCACCTCTTCGCTCCAGACGGCCCGACCAAGGTATTCCAGGTTGACCTGGTGACAAATACCGGTGCCTGGCGGCACCACGCTGAAGCGGCTGAAGGCCTGCTGACCCCAGCGCAAAAAAGCGTAACGTTCGTGGTTACGCTCCATTTCCAGACGGACGTTATCTTCGAAGGCCTCGTCATCGCCAAAGCGGTCGACGGTGACCGAGTGGTCGATCACCAGATCGACGGGCGACAGCGGATTCACCTTCTCGGTGTCGCCGCCCAGGCGCTTCACCGCCTCGCGCATGGCGGCCAGATCCACCACTGCCGGCACGCCGGTAAAGTCCTGCATCAGAACGCGCGCCGGACGGTAGGCTATCTCCCGGTCGGCATGGGCCTGCTGCAGCCAGCCGGCCAGGGCACGAATATCTTCTTCTGTCACCGAGTCACCGTCCTGCCAGCGCAGCAGGTTCTCCATCAGCACCTTCAGCGACTTAGGCAGTCGACTAAGATCGCCCAGCTGCTTCTCTGCCAGCGGCAGACTGTAGTAATGCCAGGTTTTCTCGTTGACCAGCAGCGTGTCCTTACTGGCTTCTCGTAGGGTTGACGACATAGCTCCTCCTTTATCTCAGGGATGGCATACCCCGATTCTCCTCAGGGTCTCCATTAAAGATAACACATGCAGAGCATAACACTTTGATAACAACCCAAATTGCTAAATGCGCAGATGGCGAGAGTGATTATTCGGGAATTATCCTGGAATCGGAGAAATAGCACCAAAATAGTGCAGAAGCGACGATTAAGCCGATATTGTATTAGTACACGAGGACAAAAAAAGAGCTAATCGGCCAGCAGGCTATGATTAGCTCTTGTGAGTGATTTCAGAGTGGATGAATCCAGCGGCAAAATATATTCTCCCTGTATTGCCGGTCACTGATCTTATATTACCGTTTCCTTTCACTGTCATAAAAATGACATGTATCTACAACGATGACCTACAGCTTTAGCTGACAATCCAGATGTTGCAGATGGTAAGCGCGATGATGCTCCAGAACATCGCCAGCCCTACCAACACTACGCCCCATACGCGACTACGCAGAACGGGATCGATTTCGGTTTTGTCATTCTCGTATGACATCGCCAGTTTCATGTAATCGATATTACTTATCATATTGTCACCACCAATTGCTCAAATCATCAGGTACAGATAAATCTTAATTATGGATAAAAGATTAATCCAGTGAATTTAGGCCTGATGGAATATATTTAACCGGTTATTTGATCGCGGCGGGCATAATGACAAACGTGTTGCCAGAAATTACTAATTTTGTGATTGGTTCGAGGTTTAAGATGTTAAATTGGGACCATGATAGTCAATGGCACTCCCCACAGGGAATGCCATTATTTTTTTAAGGGTTATTTTTCCGGAAGTTTTATATCTTTAAACATCGCTTCAATATCTTCATTCGACCGCAAAGCCACCGCGGTATCCACGACATCCCGGGTCAGATGGGGTGCAAAACGTTGAATAAAATCATACATGTAGCTTCGTAAGAACGTGCTACGGCGGAAACCAATTTTGGTGGTGCTGTGGCTGAATATACCGTTCGCATCCAGCTTCACCAGATCAGGGTCAGAGACCGGATCGACCGCCATGCTGGCAATCACCCCTACCCCAAGGCCCAGACGAACATAGGTTTTGATGACGTCGGCGTCAGTGGCGGTAAAGACAATGCGCGGCGTCAGGCCCGCACGGTTAAACGCGGTATCCAGTTCCGAACGACCGGTAAAGCCAAAGGTATAGGTCACCAGCGGGTACTGCGCCAGCTCTTCAATGGAAACCGAGCCCTTCGCGGCCAGTGGATGCTCAGGCGTCACCACAATCGACCGGTTCCAGTGATAGCATGGCAACATCACCAGATCGTCATACAGATGCAGCGCCTCGGTGGCGATGGCGAAGTCGGCATTGCCTTTCGATACGGCTTCGGCAATCTGGGTTGGCGAGCCCTGATGCATATGCAGCGACACGCGCGGGTAGCGTTCAATAAAGCCCTTGATCACCCCCGGTAACGCATAGCGCGCTTGAGTATGGGTCGTCGCCACATATAACGACCCTTTATCAGGCCAGGTATGCTCCCCGGCGACAGATTTGATCGCATCGACTTTCGACAACACCTCGCGGGCGATACGGATGATCTCCTGCCCGGCAGGCGTCACCTGGGTTAAATGTTTGCCGCTGCGGGCAAAGATCTGGATGCCCAGCTCATCTTCCAGCATGCGGACCTGCTTACTGATGCCCGGCTGGGAGGTATAAAGCCCTTCGGCGGTGGATGAAACATTCAGGTTATGGTTCACCACCTCAACGATGTAGCGAAGCTGTTGTAGTTTCATGCTGATATCCGTTTGCGCGTAAAATGAAGCCGCTTAATACACTTTACGTTCAGGCAACTTGTCGACCGTGAGGCCCGGCCTCCCGGCAGTTGGCCATAGTGGCGCCGCAACGCATCCTGAAAGCGATGATGTATAAGACGTTTTAATAATAAAAAAGGGATTAACTATAACCACTATATCATTTATATCAACAGTGTATAGATACTAACGAAAAATAATATAGGTGGTTATAAGGGGAAGAAAAGCCGATCCAGAAGGGGAAACGATGCGGCAGAAGCATCCACTGCTTCTGCCGGTCGTTAGAGCAGGAAAAGCGCGCTTTTCCTGCCAGGTCATGCACAATTACTTCTTGGCTTCAGTCCATTTACCGTCGATAAAGAAGGCTGACCAGCCGGTCGCTTTGCCCTCTTTTTCGGAAGCCACGTACTGCTGTTTCGTTTTACGGCTAAAGCGCACCAGCGTTTTATTACCTTCTGGATCCTGCTGCGGCGCATCGGCGAGATAGCGCAGTTTTTCCGGCAGACGATCGCGGAAGCGGTACAGCTCTTCCACCAGCGGCGCACGCGTTTCCCGTGATTTCGGGAAGGTGTTGGCCGCCAGGAAGACACCCGCCGCCCCGTCGCGCAACACGAAGTATGCATCAGACTTCTCGCACGGCAGCTCCGGCAGCGGCACCGGATCTTCCTTCGGCGGAGCCACTTCGCCATTGCGCAGGATCTTACGCGTGTTTTTACACTCGTCGTTGGTACAGGCCATGTACTTGCCGAAACGCCCCATTTTCAGGTGCATTTCAGAACCGCACTTCTCGCACTCTACTACCGGACCGTCATAGCCCTTGATGCGGAATTCGCCCTCTTCAATCTCATAGCCGTCGCAGGTCGGGTTATTACCACAGACGTGCAGTTTACGCTTGGGATCGATAAGGTAGCTGTCCATTGCCGTCCCGCACTTCTGACAGCGACGTTTGGCACGCAGCGCGTTGGTTTCCGCGTCATCGCCTTCCAGCACGTTGAGAACTTCGTTTTCCGGCACCAGGTTGATGGTGGTTTTGCAACGCTCTTTCGGCGGCAGAGCATAGCCCGAACAGCCGAGGAAAACGCCGGTACTGGCAGTACGGATCCCCATTTTACGTCCACAGGTCGGGCAGTCGATGCTGGTAAGCACCATCGGGTTCGGCTGCATGCCGCCCTCTTCCGGATCTTTCTCAGCGGTCTCCAGCTGAGTGGTAAAATCGCCGAAGAAGTGGTTCAGCACCTCTTTCCACTCGGCCTGGTGGTTGGCCACCTGGTCGAGACGATCTTCCATCTGCGCGGTGAAGTCGTAGTTCATCAGATCGCGGAAGTTTTCTTCCAGCCGATCGGTGACGATTTCGCCCATTTTCTCCGCGTAGAAACGACGGTTTTCCACCCTCACGTAGCCGCGATCCTGAATGGTCGAGATGATCGAAGCGTAGGTGGAAGGACGGCCGATACCGCGTTTTTCCAGCTCTTTGACCAGCGAAGCTTCGCTGAAGCGCGCCGGCGGCTTGGTAAAGTGCTGCGCAGGCGTCAGCTCCACCAGGCTCAGGCGGTCGCCCTGTTTGACCACCGGTAGCGTCCGGTCTTCATCGCCCTTGCGCAGCGCCGGCATGACTTTGGTCCAGCCGTCGAAACGTAAGGTACGACCGCGTGCTTTCAGTTTGAAATCGCCCGCCGCCACGGTCAGCGTGGTGGAATCGTATTGCGCCGGCGTCATCTGACAGGCGACAAACTGGCGCCAGATCAGCTGATAGAGTTTCTGCGCATCGGCTTCCATATCTTTCAGCGTTTCCGCCAGCACGCTCACATCAGAAGGACGAATCGCTTCGTGCGCTTCCTGCGAGTTTTCTTTGCTGGCGTACTGGTTAGCGCTCTCCGGCAGATATTTTTTGCCAAAGTTGTCGCTGATATAACCACGAACCATGTTCAGCGCGTCCTGACTCAGGTTGGTGGAGTCGGTACGCATATAGGTGATGTGCCCCGCCTCATAGAGACGTTGAGCCATCATCATGGTCTTTTTCACGCCGAAGCCGAGACGGGTGCTGGCCGCCTGCTGCAGCGTGGAGGTGATAAACGGCGCGCCCGGCTTGCTGCTGGTCGGCTTGTCTTCTCGCTCCAGCACGCTGTAGCTGGCTTTTTCCAGCAGCGATACCGCCGCCATGGTCTCATCACGGCTGACCGGACGGAACGGCTTATCGTCTTTATGGGTCACCTGCAGAGGCAGCGCGTCGCCGCCCGGCGTGGTGGTGCTGGCATCAACTTCCCAGTACTCTTCCGGGACGAAGGCTTTGATTTCACGCTCACGTTCCACCACCAGGCGGACCGCAACGGACTGCACGCGCCCGGCAGAAAGACCACGGGCAATTTTTTTCCACAGCAGCGGCGAGACCATATAGCCCACCACCCGGTCCATAAAGCGGCGCGCCTGCTGGGCGTTAACCCGATCGATATTCAGTTCGCCCGGCTTTTCGAAGGCCTGACGAATAGCGTTTTTGGTGATCTCATTGAACACCACGCGGCTGTATCGCTGTTCATCGCCGCCGATCACTTCCCGCAGGTGCCAGGCAATGGCTTCCCCTTCGCGGTCAAGGTCGGTTGCGAGATAGATGTGGTCAGCTTTTTCTGCCAACTGTTTGAGTTCTGAAACTACCTTTTCTTTACCCGGAAGTACTTCATAGTGCGCATTCCAGTCATGCCATGGGTCCACGCCCATGCGGTTAACCAGAGCACCACGTTCGTCCTTTTTAGGCTTTTTAGCCCCTTTGGTGGCGGTAGAGTCGGTGCTCTTTTTGGAAGCTGATCCACTGGTCGGCAAATCGCGGATATGACCGACGCTGGATTTCACCACGTAGTCATTACCCAGATACTTATTGATCGTTTTGGCTTTTGCCGGGGACTCAACGATAACGAGAGCTTTACCCATATTCACCTTTACCTAATTTGATTCATCCAGGAATACATCGCACATTCATACACCCTCCACTGGCGACTGCCTCATATGTTGCGGCACCGTCGGTGAATATCAACCCTGAACACCCGTTTCATCTCCGTAAAACCAGGCGTTTGAGTTTGCTGACTTTTTTTCGTCAGGTGACATAGCACGAAGAATTTTTGGCCGAATGTCAAGCAAATCTGTTGCCAGATCGCCGAAAGCGTCACACTGTACCTGATAAAATTCGTTACGCAACTTTATTAGCATGCAAAAGCGAATCCCGCCAGTAAACGGCTGTTTCTCCACTGGTTACGATTACCCTTGTTTTGTCCATGGAAAATTTGCCCCACGCCGCCGCGCGGCGTAAACTACGCGCGGAGAAAAAGAGGAGTCCGTTATGCAAGGTACAACCCAACCTATCGATCGCCAGACGCTGCTCGAAAAAGCCAACAAACTTATTCGCGAACATGAGGATACGTTAGCCGGTATCGAAGCCACCGACGTCGTTCAGCGCAACAATGTCCTGGTGTTTAGCGGTGAGTTTTATCTTGACGAGCAAGGTTTACCGACGCCGAAGAGTACGGCGGTATTTAACATGTTTAAGTACCTCGCCCACGAGCTGTCGGACAAGTATCACCTGGTCGATTAAGGCCAGTAGAAACGATAACGCGAGGCCTGGCCTCGCGTTATGTTGTTTACATCAGCGGTTTCTGACCGCGCTGCCACCAGCGCAGCAGAAGTCGATCGGCGCTCTCCGCGGCGCTACCGGTGAAGCGGTCGAGCATTTTCTTACGCTGTTGATAACGCACCCCGATCACCTCGTGGCTCTCCATGAGCCCCAGCAACAGCTCATCGCTGGTTTCAACCGCATCCACCAGCCCTTTTTCCAGCGCCTGCACCCCGTACCAGTGCTCGCCGGTAGCTACCTGCTCAATATCAAGTCCCGGACGCATCCGATGGACGAAATCCTTGAACAGATGGTGCGTCTCATTGAGATCCTCGCGGAACTTGCGCCGCCCTTCTTCGGTATTTTCACCCAGCATAGTGAGGGTTCGTTTGTACTGACCAGCGGTGTGCAGTTCGATATCAATATCTTTGTTCTTCAGGAAGCGATGGAGGTTAGGGATCTGCGCCACCACGCCAATGGAGCCAAGGATCGCAAACGGCGCCGACACAATTTTGTTCGCCACGCAAGCCATCATATAGCCGCCGCTGGCCGCCACTTTGTCAACCGCCACCGTCAGCGGGATCTGTTTGTCGCGCAACCGCTGCAGCTGAGAGGCTGCCAGCCCGTAACCGTGCACCACCCCGCCGGGGCTTTCCAGACGAATCACCACCTGGTCACGCGCTTTCGCCGCCGCCAGTACCGCCGTGATCTCTTCCCGCAGGCTGTTGACCTCATGGGCATCCATACTGCCTTTGAAATCCAGCACCCAGGCGCGCGGCTTGCCTTCCGGCTCCACGTTACCCAGCTTCGCCCGCGCTTTCGCGGCCTTCGCCTCTTGTTTTTGCTTTTTTTTCTGCGCCTTATGCCACTGCTTCTGCTGCGGCCCGTCCAGCAGCGCCACCGCCAGTGATTCCTTCATCTCTTTATAATGCTCGCTAAGATTGGTCACCCGCAGCTCGCCGCGTTGCTTCTTGCGCTGGGCCAGGTTGACGATAATAGCGGCAATCACCGCGATAGCGACGACAACCGTCGCGATCTTGGCTAAAAATAAGCCGTACTGAGCAAGTAATTCCACGTTTTCACCTTGTGTAAAGCACTGACGTTGCTGCACAGTGTACATCAGCCCCTGGCGAGAAGTCTTTGTGCTTTGTGTCTTGTGCGCAGCGGATTCCGTTTTTTTTCAGCGAGGCTGAAATCGTTGCAAGATATTAATTTTCTGAATACTTTCCGCTTCGCCGATTGCAATGGCGAGCGCTTTCAGGCATAACAGCGCAAAAGTGAGATACCAAAGATGAAGCGCGATCGGGAACCGATCGCCCAAGGAGTCGCCGTGCATTATCAACCACAACGCCACTTGCTGAAAGATCGCATCATCCTGGTCACCGGCGCCAGCGACGGGATTGGTCGTGAAGCGGCCCTGACCTACGCACGCTACAGCGCCAGCGTGATCCTGCTTGGCCGCAACGACGAAAAACTGCGCGCCGTCGCCCAGGAGATTGAACGCGAGGGCGGCCTTCCCGTCCGCTGGTTTACTCTCGACCTGCTAACCTGCACACCACAGGAGTGCCAGCAGCTGGCGCAGCAGATAAGTATGCACTATCCCCGTCTTGACGGCGTGCTGCACAACGCCGGCCTGCTCGGCGACATCTGCCCTATGGACGAGCAGAAGCCGGAGGTCTGGCAGCAGGTGATGCAGGTGAACGTCAATGGCACTTTTATGCTGACCCAGGCGCTTCTTCCTTTATTACTCCGTTCGGATGCGGGCTCGCTGGTCTTCACCTCGTCCAGCGTTGGCCGTCAGGGCCGCGCCAACTGGGGCGCCTATGCGGTCTCCAAATTCGCCACCGAAGGAATGATGCAGGTGCTGGCCGACGAGTACCAAAGCCGCCATCTGCGGGTGAACTGCATCAACCCCGGCGGCACCCGCACCGGGATGCGCGCCAGCGCCTTCCCGACGGAAGATCCGCTAAAACTGAAGACCCCCGCTGACATCATGCCCGTCTATCTGTGGCTGATGGGTGACGACAGTCGCCGCAAGACGGGAATGACCTTTGACGCCCAACCGGGCCGTAAGCCAGGAATTGCCCAATGAGTGATGAACGCTACCGCGAACGCCAGCAGCGGCTGAAAGATAAAGTTGACGCCCGGGTGGCGGCAGCCCAGGACGAACGCGGCATTGTGATGGTCTTTACCGGCAACGGCAAAGGCAAAACCACCGCCGCCTTTGGCACCGCGACCCGCGCCGTCGGCCACGGTAAAAAGGTCGGCGTGATCCAGTTTATCAAGGGGACCTGGCCTAACGGCGAGCGTAACCTGCTGGAACCCCACGGCGTCGAATTTCAGGTGATGGCGACAGGCTTCACCTGGAACACCCAGGACCGTGACAGCGACACCGCCGCCTGTCTGGCGGTCTGGGAGCATGCCCGCCGTATGCTTGCTGACGACCAGCTCGATCTGGTGCTGCTGGATGAACTGACTTACATGGTGGCGTATGATTACCTGCCGCTGGAGTCGGTGCTGAGCGCCCTGCGTGAGCGTCCTGCCCATCAGTCGGTGATCATTACCGGCCGCGGCTGCCATCGCGATATTATTGAACTGGCGGATACCGTCAGCGAACTGCGTCCGGTCAAGCATGCGTTTGATGCCGGGATTAAGGCGCAGATGGGAATTGACTACTGAGGGCCTGATACGGCGAAAGGCAGTACGCGTTCCGGCGGCAAGCCACCGGAACGCATAACATTAACCGTTGGTCTTATTGCGAGTACTGGAACGACGGTTGCTGTTGTTACCCTGGCGCGGGTTAGCGCTGGTCTGGCTGTGACGCTTCACCGCCCGCCGGATCTGATTGGCTTTCATCCGGCGACGGTCTTTCTCGACGGCAACTTTAGAACTGGTTTCCGGCGTCAGCTCCACCAGCTCACGCAGGTAGTTGGTCTGCGCCAGGTCCAGTTCGGTATAGCCGCCGCGCGGCAGGCCTTTCGGCAGCAGAATATCGCCGTAGCGCACGCGGATCAGGCGGCTGACCTGCACACCGACCGCTTCCCACAGGCGACGCACTTCGCGGTTACGCCCTTCGGTCAGGGTGACGTTGTACCACTGGTTAATCCCTTCACCGCCGGTGAATTTGATGGTTTTAAATGCTGCCGGACCATCTTCTAACTGCACGCCGCGAGACAGCTGACGCAGCTTATCATCATCCACCTGGCCGAAAACGCGAACGGCGTACTCACGCTCGACTTCACGGCTCGGATGCATCAGGCGGTTTGCCAGTTCGCCATCGGTGGTGAACAGCAGCAGGCCGCAGGTGTTCACGTCCAGACGGCCAACGGCAATCCAGCGCGCGCCGCGCAGTTTTGGCAGACGATCAAACACCGTCGGGCGCCCTTCCGGATCGTTACGGGTGCACAGCTCGCCTTCCGGCTTATAGTAAGCCAGCACGCGACAGATCTGCTCAGCAGACTCTTTCACCGAGATCAGATGACCATCGATACGAATTTTTAAACCGGGGACGATTTCCACACGATCGCCGAGGGTGGCGATTTTTCCGTCGACGCTGACGCGGCCAGCTTCGATTTTCGCTTCAATTTCACGGCGGGAGCCGTGGCCGGCGCGGGCCAGCACTTTTTGCAGTTTCTCGCTCATTGAGCTTCCTTAAGGTGTCGCCTTCCCAGGCGTCTGGTATGCTTTATGAAACAATGAGGCCTGTATCAACAACTCATTGTTACGTATATACTTTTTACGTAAAGTCTCGCTGACATGCGCTAAACATTCACCGCGAGCCCGTAATCGTGGCCGAACATACTACACTAACTTCGTCGGGAAAGCTTCTGTTCGCCGCATCGCGCCTTGAGTATGGAACAGATTTTCCTCATTCTCCTGTGCACATTCACGTATGGAGGTCTTTACCGGACAGTGAGCTCCCCTCACTGCGCGCCCTCCTCCACAACTGCCGGGCGCTGGTCGAGCAGCCAGTCGCGAAAACAGCGGTTGGCAGGCGCCAGCAGCGCGGTCTCGTGGTAAACCAGATGATAGGCCAGCGGACAAGCGATGGGCTGAGCCAGAGGATTAATCAGCCGCCCCTGCGTCAGCGCAGGCGCTATGAATGAACGTCGTAGTAATGCCATCCCCATACCGGCGAACGCCGCCTCCGTCACGCCGTTGGAATCAGTGAACACCGGGCCGCGGCGCGCGCGGTGCGGCTCCAGCCCCACGGCCTCACACCACAGCGCCCAGTCTTCACGATGTTCATCGTGCAACAGCGGATACTGTAGCAGCTCGCTCACATCGATGAGGGTCCGGCGCGGAGCAATCAGTTGCGGACTGCAGACCGGTATAAGGTCGTCATCCAGCAGGCGGTAAGCCTGCAGTTCCGGCCAGCCGCCGACACCATGACGCACGGCAAAATCGATCCCTTCACTCAACAAATCTACTCGCCGGTTGGTGGTGCCGATCTGGATCTCAATCTGCGGATAGCGTCGTTCAAAATCAGCCAGCCGTGGCAGCAGCCACTGAATGGCGAAACCGCTGGTACAGCTGAGTGTCACCTTTTCTGGCCCCGCGGGCACCTGCAGGCGATGAGTGGCGGCGGCTATCTGGAGAAACGCGGGCTGAACGGCCCGCAGGTAGATCTCCCCCACCTCCGTTAACTGTAACTGTCGGGGAGTACGAATAAAAAGCGGGGTATTTAGCGCTTCCTCGAGGCGGGCAATTTGCTGGCTGACGGCGCTGGGCGTAACGCAAAGCTCACTGGCGGCCTGCTTCAGACTGAGCAGCCGTGCCGCCGCTTCAAAGCAGCGCAGCGCATTCAGCGGTGGAAGTTTCATCAACATGGCATCTCAGTTAAGAATAACTTAATCATGTAAGCATAACGCGTTTGTCGGACGCTGCACGTGAGTTCTACAGTTGACTTCCTTCGTGACTACAAGGAGTCAATCATGCGTGTTATCGACTATGGCCGCCTGCTGCTACTCGCCGCTCTCTGGGGCGCCAGCTTTTTGTTTATGCGCATCACCACCCCGGCCTTCGGGGCGATGAACAGCGCTTTTCTTCGCGTACTGTTCGCCGCTATCGCGCTCGGGCTGTTACTCGGCGTGCAGGGTAAATGGAGCGGGTATCAGGGAAAATTCATATCCACTCTGAAGCTGGGGATCATTAATTCAGGCCTTCCTTTTCTGATGTACTGTCTTGCCGCACAGTGGCTGCCGGCAGGGTACTCCGCCACGCTCAATGCCACGGCGCCGATGATGGGAATGCTTATCGGCGCGTTATGCTTTGCAGAACCGTTAACCCTGCGCAAAGGCGGCGGCGCGTTACTGGGCGCCATTGGCGTGGCAGTCATTGCGCGCCCAACCTCCAGCCTCGGCGCCGCCCTCCTGCTGCCGGGGATCGGGGCCTGCCTGATCGCGACCGCCTGTTACGGTCTGGCCGGCTTTCTGACCCGCCGCTGGATCCAGCAGCGGGGCGGCCTTGAGGCTGAGCACGTTGCGCTGGGCAGCCAGGTCGGCGCCACGCTGTTTCTGTTGCCTTTCTTTCTCTGGTCAGGCTGGTATGGTCCGGTCATAGACTGGCGACAGAGCCTGCCGTGGATAGCGATAGTCATGCTGGGCGTGGTCTGTACAGCAGCAGGGTATATTCTCTATTTTCGCCTGATTGCTGATATAGGACCGCTGCGTTCGCTGTCGGTGACCTTTTTGATCCCACCTTTTGCGGCGCTGTGGGGCTATCTGTGCCTCGGAGAGGCCATACAAAAAGGGCTGATTCTCGGCGCACTGCTGATCGGTCTGGCGCTGTGGTTGATTGTCGTCCCGTCAGGAAGGAAACGCGGGGTGTCGGGCGGAGCATGATCCACCGCCCGACGAGGACGATCAGAGAAACGGCTTCACGTCGCCGACGCCTTCGCGCAGCACCACCGGAGTATCTTCCGTCAGGTCGATAACCGTGGTCGGCTGCTGCCCAAGGAAGCCGCCGTGAATGATGAGGTCCACCACTTTCTCCAGACGATCTTTGATCTCTTCCGGGTCGGACTCGGTAAAGTCGCTGCCGGGCAGCATCAGCGACGTGGACAGCATCGGTTCGCCTAAAGTCTCGAGCAACGCCTGAGCAATGGGGTTGGACGGGACGCGCATGCCGATGGTTTTACGTTTCTCTTGCAGCAGCCGGCGCGGCACTTCTTTGGTCCCCTTGAGGATAAAGGTGTAGTTGCCCGGCGTGTTGTTTTTCATCAGACGAAACGCCACGTTGTCTACAAAAGCGTAGGTTGACAGCTCGGACAGATCGCGGCACATCAGGGTAAAGTTGTGGCCGTCAGGCAACTGACGGATACGGCAGATCCGCTCCATCGCGCCCTTGTCTTCAATTTTGCAGCCCAGGGCGTAGCCGGAGTCGGTAGGATAAACGATCACCCCGCCCTTACGCACAATCTCCACCGCCTGGTTAATCAACCGCGCCTGCGGGTTATCCGGATGGATATAAAAAAACTGGCTCATACTTCCCTCTCAATTTTTATTCGGCGGCCGCTTCCCAGCTGTGCCAGACGCCTTCCACGCCGGCAGGAAGCCAGAGCTTACGGCCAAGCTCGATCCACGCACAGGGCTGATGAAAATCGGATCCCTGTGACGCCAGAAGACCAAACTGCACGGCCAGGGTGGCCAGCTGGGCGCGTTCATGGGGCGCCTGCTGACACTGGGCCACTTCCATGGCATCACCGCCCTGCTCGCTAAAGTGGGCCAACAGCCGCTTCAACCACTTGGCGGAGAGATCGTAGCGCCCGGGATGGGCTATCACCGCCTTGCCGCCAGAATGATGAATGACATCAATCGCTTGTTTTATTGTACACCACTGCGGCGGCACGTAACCGGTTTTCCCGCGGGCAAGGTATTTTTTGAAGACCTCCGCCATGTTTTTCGCATGGCCGGCCTCCACCAGAAAACGGGCAAAATGGCCGCGGGTGACGGCGCCACCGTCCGCCAGCCGTAACGCCGCTTCCCAGGCGCCGGGGATCCGCGCCTTCTCCAGACGTTCGGCGATCATTTGTCCCCGCAGCTGGCGTCGCGCTTTCTGCTCCTCCAGCAGCGCGGTCATCGTCGGGTGCGCAATATCAATATTCAGACCCACGATATGTATTTCGTGATTCTCCCAGAGCGTCGAAATCTCGACGCCGTTCACCAGCGTTAAGGGTAATCCGGCGCGGGCGATCTCTTCCCGGGCGGCCGGGATCGCCGCCACGCTGTCATGGTCGGTGATCGCCAGGGTGCCAACGCGCATCTCATGGGCGCGATGGACCAGTTCCTGCGGAGTCAACCGCCCATCAGAGGCGGTGGTGTGGCTGTGCAGATCGTAAATCACTGCGTATTGGCTGTCGCTCAAAAGGACTCCTGCTGGACATCAACGTAAATAAGCGCATTATCATACCGACAGGCAGAGAAAATCTGCAAACAAGGGTTGACTTTATTCCATTGAACTAGTTAACTAGTACGCAAGTTCACATGAAGGGGTATCACGATGAAAACGTATGTTATCACTCTGCACAGCTGGTGGCGCACCTCCTGACTTCGGGCGGCGTGATCGCGTTTTGCATTCAGCATACAGATACCCGGCCCGCCAATGAGCGGGCTTTTTATTGGACAAAAATAATACGAACAGGCGAGAACAATAATGCAAACATCCAAACCGGCACTCGAGCTTCTCACCAGCGACGCCATCTACCGGGAGAACCCGACGGCGTTATTCCACCAACTGTGCGGCGCCCGTCCGGCCACGCTGCTGCTGGAATCCGCTGACATCGACAGCAAAGATGACTTAAAAAGCCTGCTGCTGGTCGACAGCGCGCTGCGCATCACCGCCCTTGGTGACACTGTCACTATTCAGGCCCTTTCCGCTAACGGCGCCGCGCTGCTGGAACTGCTGGACAGCGCGCTGCCCTCCGGGATCGCCAATCAGCGCCAGCCCAACGGCCGCATCCTGACCTTCCCCGCGGTCAGCACCCTGCTCGATGAAGACGCCCGTCTCTGCTCACTGTCGGTGTTTGACGCCTTCCGTCTCCTGCAGGAACTGGTGACCGTCCCGGCCAACGAGCGTGAAGCGATGTTCTTCGGCGGCCTGTTCGCCTATGACCTGGTCGCCGGCTTTGAAGATCTTCCACCGCTGCAGAGCGACACCGCCTGCCCGGACTACTGCTTCTATCTGGCAGAAACTCTGCTGGTCATCGACCATCAGACCAAGCATACCCGCATTCAGGCCAGCCTGTTCACCCCGCTGGAAAGTGAAAAGCAGCGCCTGGAGCAGCGCCTGAGCCAGCTGCGTCAGCAGCTGAACGAGCCGCCGGCGCCGCTGCCGGTCACCACCGTGACCGAAATGCAGTGCGACGTTGACCAGAGCGATGAAGAGTACGGTGCGGTGGTGCGTAAAATGCAGCGCGCGATCCGCGCCGGGGAAATCTTCCAGGTGGTCCCTTCCCGTCGCTTCTCGCTGCCCTGCCCGTCGCCGCTGGCCGCCTATGATGTGCTGAAGAAGAGCAACCCCAGCCCGTACATGTTCTTTATGCAGGACAACGATTTCACCCTGTTCGGCGCCTCGCCGGAGAGTTCGCTGAAATATGATGCCGTCAGCCGTCAGATTGAGATCTACCCGATCGCCGGCACCCGGCCACGCGGCCGCCGCGCCGACGGCTCGCTGGATCGCGATCTTGACAGCCGCATCGAACTGGAAATGCGCACCGACCATAAAGAGCTTTCCGAACACCTGATGCTGGTGGACCTGGCGCGTAATGACCTGGCCCGCATCTGCACCCCGGGCAGCCGCTATGTCGCCGATTTAACGAAGGTTGACCGTTACTCCTTCGTGATGCATCTGGTCTCCCGGGTGGTGGGTGAACTGCGTCAGGATCTCGATGTGCTGCACGCCTACCGCGCCTGCATGAACATGGGCACCCTCAGCGGCGCGCCGAAGGTCCGCGCCATGCAGCTGATTGCCGCCGCCGAAGGTAAACGCCGCGGCAGCTACGGCGGCGCGGTGGGCTATTTCACCGCCCACGGCGACCTCGACACCTGCATCGTCATCCGTTCCGCCTACGTGCAGGAGGGTATCGCTACCGTCCAGGCCGGAGCCGGCATTGTGCTCGACTCGGTTCCCCAGTCGGAAGCGGATGAGACCCGAAATAAAGCCCGCGCGGTGCTGCGCGCCATTGCCCAGGCCCATCACGCGAAGGAGATTTTCTGATGGCTGACATTCTGCTGCTCGATAATATCGATTCTTTCACCTATAACCTGGCAGACCAGCTGCGGGCCAATGGCCATAACGTGGTGATTTACCGTAACTCCGTCCCGGCGCAGGCGCTGATTGAGCGTCTGGGCACCATGGCCAACCCGGTGCTGATGCTCTCCCCGGGCCCGGGTACGCCGAGCGAAGCAGGCTGCATGCCGGAGCTGCTGACCCGTATGCGCGGCAAGCTGCCGATCATCGGCATCTGCCTCGGTCATCAGGCCATTGTTGAAGCCTACGGCGGCTATGTCGGCCAGGCGGGCGAGATCCTCCATGGCAAAGCTTCCAGCATTGAGCACGACGGCCAGGCCATGTTTGCCGGTCTGGCTAACCCGCTGCCGGTGGCGCGCTACCACTCGCTGGTTGGCAGCAATATTCCCGCCGGGCTGACGATTAACGCCAATTTCAACGGCATGGTGATGGCGGTGCGTCACGATGCGGACCGGGTGTGCGGCTTCCAGTTCCATCCGGAATCGATCCTTACCACTCAGGGCGCACGGCTGCTGGAGCAGACCCTGGCCTGGGCGCTGCAGAAGCTGGAGCACACTAACACCCTCCAGCCGATCCTTGAGAAGCTGTACCAGGCGGAAACCCTGAGCCAGCAGGAGAGCCACCAGCTGTTCTCCGCCGTCGTGCGCGGTGAAGTGAAGCCTGAGCAACTGGCCGCCGCGCTGGTCAGTATGAAAGTGCGCGGCGAGCAGCCGCAGGAAATTGCCGGCGCCGCCACCGCGCTGCTGGAAAACGCCGCGCCGTTCCCGCGCCCGGACTACCTGTTTGCTGACATCGTCGGCACCGGTGGCGACGGCAGCAACAGCATCAACATCTCCACCGCCAGCGCCTTTGTCGCTGCGGCCTGCGGATTGAAAGTGGCGAAACACGGCAACCGTAGCGTCTCCAGTAAATCAGGCTCTTCTGACCTGCTGGCGGCCTTCGGCATCAATCTCGATATGAACGCCGATAAATCCCGCACGGCGCTCGATGAGCTGGGGGTTTGCTTCCTGTTCGCGCCGAAATACCACACCGGTTTCCGCCATGCGATGCCGGTCCGTCAGCAACTGAAGACCCGTACCCTGTTTAACGTGCTGGGGCCGCTGATTAACCCGGCGCATCCGCCGCTGGCGCTGATTGGCGTCTACAGCCCGGAACTGGTGCTGCCGATCGCCGAGACCCTGCGCGTGCTGGGCTATCAGCGCGCGGCGGTGGTGCACAGCGGTGGGATGGATGAAGTCTCGCTGCATGCGCCCACAGTGGTGGCCGAACTGCATAACGGGGAAATTAAAAGCTATCAGCTGACCGCTGACGACTTCGGCCTGACGCCTTACCATCAGGCGCAGCTGGCGGGCGGCACGCCGGAAGAAAATCGTGACATTCTGACGCGCTTGCTACAAGGTAAAGGTGAAGCCGCTCACGAAGCCGCCGTCGCCGCCAACGTCGCCATGTTGATGCGTTTACACGGGCATGAAGATCTGAAAGCTAACGCTCAGCAGGTACTGGATGTGCTGCACAGCGGCGCGGCCTATGACAGAGTGACCGCCTTAGCGGCAAGAGGGTAAAGAATGCAGACCGTTTTAGCAAAAATCGTTGCCGACAAAGCGATTTGGGTAGAAGCCCGCAAACAACAACAACCGTTAGCCAGTTTTCAGAATGAAGTGGTCCCGACGCAGCGCAATTTCTATGACGCGCTGGCCGGCACCCGCACCGCGTTCATTCTCGAGTGCAAAAAGGCCTCGCCGTCGAAGGGGTTGATTCGCGAAGATTTCGATCCGGCGGCGATCGCCAGCATCTACAAACACTACGCCTCGGCGATCTCAGTGCTGTGTGATGAGAAATATTTCCAGGGCAGTTTCGATTTTCTGCCGATCGTCAGCAAGGTCGCGCCGCAGCCGATCCTGTGTAAGGACTTCACCATCGACCCTTACCAGATCTACCTGGCGCGCTACTATCAGGCCGATGCCTGCCTGCTGATGCTCTCGGTGCTCGACGATGAGCAGTACCGCCAGCTCTCCGCGGTGGCGCACAGCCTGAATATGGGTGTGCTGACCGAAGTCAGCAATGAAGAGGAGCTGGAGCGCGCCATCGCCCAGAAGGCGAAGGTGGTGGGCATTAACAACCGCGACCTGCGCGATATGTCGATTGACCTTAACCGCACCCGTCAGCTGGCGGCGCGTCTCGGCCCGGATGTCACGGTGATCAGCGAATCCGGCATCCATACCTATGCTGAAGTGCGCGAGCTGAGCCACTTCGCCAACGGCTTCCTGATCGGCTCCGCCCTGATGGAGCAGGCGGATCTGGAAGCGGCGGTTAAACGCGTGCTGCTCGGCGAGAACAAAGTGTGCGGCCTGACGCGCCCGCAGGATGCCCAGGTGGCCTGGGAGTCCGGCGCCATCTACGGTGGCCTGATTTTCGTCCCGACTTCGCCGCGGGCGGTGAATGACGCGCAGGCCAAAGCGGTGATCGCCGCTGCACCGCTGCAGTACGTCGGCGTCTTCCGCAATGCGCCGCTGGACGAGGTGGTCGCCCGCGCGCAGGCTCTGGGGCTGGCCGCCGTGCAGCTGCACGGTGATGAGGACCAGGTCTATATCGACGCGCTGCGCGACGCCCTCGCGGACAACGTCCGCATCTGGAAAGCGCTGAGCGTTGGCGAAACCCTCCCGGCCCGTACGCTCCGCCATGTTGACAAGTACCTGTTCGACAACGGCCAGGGCGGCAGCGGCCAGCGCTTTGACTGGAGCCTGCTGCAGGGCCAGGATCTGCGCAACGTCATGCTGGCGGGTGGCCTGGGTGCCGATAACTGTGTGGAAGCGGCCAAAAGCGGCTGTGCCGGACTCGATTTCAATTCAGGCGTAGAGTCGCAACCCGGGATTAAAGACGCCAGCAAACTGGCCTCCGTATTCCAGACGCTGCGCGCATATTAAGGAGCAATAATGAGCACTTTACTGAACCCCTACTTCGGCGAATTCGGCGGCATGTATGTGCCGCAGATCCTGATGCCCGCCCTGCGCCAGCTGGAAGAAGCCTTTGTCAGTGCGCAGAAGGACCCGGCCTTTCAGGCGGAATTCACTGACCTGCTGAAAAACTACGCCGGACGTCCGACGGCCCTGACCAAATGCCGGAATCTGACCGAAGGTACTCGCACCACCCTGTACCTGAAACGCGAAGATCTGCTGCACGGCGGCGCGCACAAAACCAACCAGGTGCTGGGCCAGGCCCTGCTGGCCAAACGGATGGGCAAAACCGAAATTATCGCCGAGACCGGCGCCGGTCAGCACGGGGTCGCCTCAGCGCTGGCCAGCGCCCTGCTCGGCCTGAAATGCCGTATCTACATGGGCGCCAAGGACGTCGAGCGCCAGTCGCCGAACGTCTTCCGTATGCGCCTGATGGGCGCCGAGGTGATCCCGGTGCACAGCGGCTCCGCCACGCTGAAAGATGCCTGTAATGAGGCGCTGCGCGACTGGTCTGGTAGCTACGAGAAGGCGCACTATATGCTGGGCACCGCCGCCGGTCCGCATCCGTTCCCGACCATTGTGCGTGAATTCCAGCGCATGATTGGCGAAGAGACTAAAGCGCAGATCCTCGAAAAAGAGGGACGTCTGCCGGACGCGGTGATCGCCTGCGTTGGTGGTGGGTCAAACGCCATCGGCATGTTTGCCGACTTTATTGATGAAACCAACGTCGGCCTGATCGGCGTGGAACCGGCCGGGCACGGTATCGAAAGCGGCGAGCACGGCGCGCCGCTGAAGCATGGCCGCGTGGGGATCTACTTCGGTATGAAGTCGCCGATGATGCAGACCGCCGACGGCCAGATCGAAGAGTCTTACTCCATTTCCGCCGGGCTGGACTTCCCGTCCGTTGGGCCGCAGCACGCGTTTCTGAACAGCACCGGTCGCGCTGACTATGTGTCGATCACCGACGACGAAGCGCTGGACGCGTTTAAAGCGCTCTCGCGCCACGAAGGGATCATCCCGGCGCTGGAGTCCTCTCACGCTCTGGCCCACGCGCTGAAGATGATGCGCGAAAATCCGGAAAAAGAGCAGCTGCTGGTGGTTAACCTCTCCGGTCGCGGCGACAAAGACATTTTCACCGTACATGACATCCTGAAAGCGCGAGGGGAAATCTGATGGAACGCTATGAGACGCTGTTTGCCCAACTGAAAAATCGCCAGGAAGGCGCCTTCGTTCCCTTTGTCACCCTTGGCGATCCGGGACCGGAGCAGTCGCTCAAAATTATCGATGCGCTGATCGAAGGCGGCGCCGATGCCCTTGAGCTGGGGATCCCTTTCTCCGACCCGCTGGCGGACGGCCCGACCATCCAGGGCGCGGCCCTGCGCGCCTTCGCCGCCGGGGTGACCCCGGCGCAGTGCTTTGAGATGCTGGCGGCGATCCGCCAGAAGCATCCGACGATCCCAATCGGCCTGCTGATGTATGCCAACCTCGTCTTCAGCCCGGGCATCGATGCGTTCTATGCCCAGTGCGAACGCGTCGGCGTCGACTCGGTGCTGGTGGCCGACGTGCCGGTGGAAGAGTCCGCCCCGTTCCGCCAGGCGGCGATGCGCCATAACATCGCGCCGATTTTCATCTGCCCGCCCAATGCGGATGACGATTTACTGCGCCAGATTGCTTCTTATGGCCGCGGCTACACCTATCTGCTGTCGCGCGCCGGAGTGACGGGTGCGGAAAATCGCGCCGCACTGCCGCTGCACCACCTGGTGGAGAAGCTGGCGGAATATCACGCCGCGCCGCCGCTGCAGGGCTTTGGCATCTCCGCGCCGGAGCAGGTGAGCGCCGCCATTGACGCCGGGGCCGCCGGGGCTATCTCCGGTTCCGCCATCGTCAAAATCATCGAACGCCACCTCGAGGAGCCGCAGATCATGCTCGACGAACTGAAAGCCTTCGTCCAGAGCCTGAAGGCGGCGACCAAAACCGCCTGACCGTTAGCCGCCTGGTATTGCGCCAGGCGGCGATTTCCTCGCGTTACCTTCCCCTCCATGTCATCTTGCACGCCAACACATCAGACGGAATGATGATCGACACCTTGGCGCCAGGCGATGCGCTTTAACGTGGAAATGGATGGCGGGCGGATGCCGAAGATTTGAACTATGTTGAAAGGGAAAAATATCGCTCTCCCTGGCACAGGAGAGCGATACAGTCAGGCAATCAATATTGCCCGAATATCATTGACGTTGGTTAACGTCGGGCCGGTGATCAGCAAATCATTAAGCGCGTGAAAATAACAATAACTATCATGGCCATCCAGATATTGCACGGCGTTAAGACCGCTCAGCTTGCCGCGCGCAAGCGTATCCGGGAAGACGATCGCGCCTGCGGCATCTTCTGTGCCATCAATACCATCGCTGTCTCCCGCCATGGCCCAGATACCGTGTTCCCCCTGGAGCGCACAGGCCAGACTGAGTAAAAACTCGGTATTGCGGCCCCCTTTTCCAGGCTGAGTGTGGTTTACTGTCACCGTGGTTTCGCCACCTGACAACAGTACAGCAGGCCCTGAAATCGGGTGACCATACTGCTTCGCCGATTTCGCCATACCGGCCATGACCACCGCCACTTCCCTGCTTTCACCTTCTATCGCATCCCCCAAAATAAGGGGGGTGAGCCCATGTTGTCGTGCGGCCAGCCCCGCCGCCGCTAACGCCATCGCCGGCGTGGCGATAAGCCTGACCTCGCCTGTCGCGGCGTTTTCCATCGGGCCGGCCGGCTGGTTTAGCCGTTCGCTAACGGGCTTCGGGATCGCAATGCCATACCGCTGCAGTACCCGGAGCGCATCACGTGGTGCGCTGTTATCGGCAACGGTGGGGCCAGACGCTACGTCCGTCGGATTATCGCCAGGCACATCGCTGATAATCAGTGATACGATGCGCGCCGGTTGCGCCATGGTCGCCAGCTTTCCGCCTTTCACCGCTGAGAGATGACGACGTACCAGATTCATCTCTTTGATGCTGGCCCCGCTATGGAGCAGGGCCCGGGTGATGGTCTGCTTATCTGCCAGCGTTAACCCCGGGGCGGGCAGCGCCATCAGCGCCGACCCTCCCCCTGAAATCAATGCCAGCACCAGATCATCGGCAGTTAAACCGCGCAGCGTCTCCACAATCAGCATTGCGGCAACCTCGCTCATGGCATCCGATACGGGATGAGCCGCCTCAATAATGCGGATGCGGCCCGCAGGAACCGCGTAACCGTAACGCGTCACCACCACGCCCGACACCGCCACATCCGGCCAGGCCGCATCTACGGCAGCCGCCATTGCCGCGGACGCTTTACCCGCACCGATCACCACACAACGGCCGCGAGGTTTTTCCGGCAGGTTAGCCAGGGTCACCGGCCCGGCACGGGCACTGTTGACCGCATGTTGAAAGATATCCTGCAGGATCTCTGCAGCCTGTTCGTTATTCATGGTTATGCGGTCTCGGCAATGTCAGCTATAGCGTCAATGTAGTGCACCACGGCGCGTGTCACCTCCGCGGTATTGGCTGAGCCACCGACATCTGGCGTCAGAATGCCTTTTTCACACACATACTCAATGCCTTCCATAATCAGCGCAGCGGCATGGCGTTCGCCCAGATGTTCAAGCATCTGTACCGCGGTCCAGAAAGTGGCAATGGGGTTCGCAATTCCTTTGCCGGTGATATCGAATGCGGAACCATGAATCGGTTCGAACATGGAAGGGAAGCGGCGTTCAGGATCAATATTCGCGGTCGGCGCTACGCCCAGGCTACCCGCCAGCGCGCCAGCCAGATCGGAAAGGATATCGGCGTGCAGATTGGTGGCAACGATGGTATCCAGGGTCTGGGGATGCAACGTCATACGGTGCGTCATGGCATCGACCAACATTTTGTCCCACTGCACATCCGGGAATTCCTGCGCCACTTCGGCGGCAATCTCATCCCACATCACCATACCATGGCGCTGGGCGTTGGATTTGGTCACCACGGTCAGCAGTTTACGTGGCCGAGACTGCGCCAGTCTGAAGGCATAGCGCATAATGCGCGTTACCCCAACACGGGTAAAGATTGCCACTTCGGTACCGACTTCTTCAGGTAAACCACGGTGCGCACGGCCGCCGTTACCAGAATATTCACCTTCGGAGTTTTCACGCACGATGACCCAGTCAAGATCGCCCGGCCCGCGGTTGCGCAGCGGTGAAGTGACGCCCGGCAGAATTTTGGTGGGTCGCACATTGGCGTACTGGTCAAAGCCCTGGCAAATAGGCAGCCGCAGGCCCCAGAGTGTGATGTGGTCAGGGACATCCGGTGCCCCCACCGCGCCGAAGTAAATGGCATCGAATGCTTTCAGCATGTTCAGTCCTTCTTCCGGCATCATCACGCCATGTTTTTTGTAATAGTCTGACCCCCAGTCAAAGGTCTCTATATCAAATTTCAGTTGCGGATCGTGGCGCGTCAGCGCGTGCAAGACTTCAATACCTGCCGAAATGACTTCCGGTCCGATACCGTCCGCAGGGATGGCAGCAATTTTGTAGTGACGCATCGTTACTTCTCCAGTTAATGAGTATGAGGATGTGGAAGCTCTGCTGTCGGCGATTTGTTCGCTCTGGCAGAAAGAATCACGACCACGAGGGCCGAGAGCGCCAGCAATCCGGCGACAAAGTACAGGCCCCAGCTGTAGCTACCGGTTTGCTCGCGGATCACGCCAATCATCATCGGGCCGACGAAACCGCCGAGGTTGCCGATGGAGTTGATAGCGGCAATGCCAGCGGCCGCAGCCGGGCCGCTGAGGAACAAGGTTGGCATGCTCCACAGCGGGGGTTTTGATGCGCTAATCCCCACGGTGACCAGCGTTAAGGCGACCATTACGGTAAACAATGTGCTGACGTTACCGGCGTATATCAGCCCGCCAGCCGCCAGCAGGCAGGCGCCAATCACGTGCCAGCTCCGCTCTTTGGTTCGATCGGAATGACGCGCCCAGAGGATCATGGCGATGACGCCGATCACCGCCGGAAAAGCGTTCAGGAAACCAATATCCAACGAGGAAGCACCGAAACTGCGAATGATTTGCGGGGACCAGATGCCAAGCGTATACAGCCCGGCGGAGGTACCGAAATAGACCAGGGCCAGCGCCAGGACGCGTATATCCGCCAGTCCCCGCCATGCGCTGGAATGGCTCTGTTTTGCCGCCCGCGCCAGCTCCTCGGCGTGCATGGTGTTTTCCAGCCAGGCACGCTCTTGTTCTGTCAGCCATTTGGCTTTGGCCGGGCGATCCGTCAAAAAGAACAAAACCACAACACCGAGCACCAGCGCCGGCAAAGCTTCCAGGACAAACATCCACTGCCAGCCGGCATAGCCGAGGAAGCCATGCATCTCGAGCAAAGCGGCCGAAACCGGCGATCCCAGTGCTGTAGACAGGGGGGCTGCAGCCATAAAGATGGCAGTGACCTGCGCACGCCTGGCGGCAGGAAACCAGTAGCTGAGATAGAGAATGATACCCGGGAAGAAACCGGCTTCCGCCACACCGAGCAGAAAACGCAGAATGTAGAAGCTCGTCGTGCCCTGCACAAAAGCCATGCAGCCAGAGACGAATCCCCAGGTGATCATGACGCGGGCGATCCAGATACGGGCGCCCACTTTATGGAGAATTAAGTTTGACGGCACCTCAAACAGAAAGTAACCCAGGAAGAAAATGCCAGCGCCCAGCCCAAAAACGGTGGGTGAAAACCCCAGGTCCTGGTTCATGGTCAGAGCGGCAAAGCCAATATTGACGCGGTCAAGGAAGGCGATGAAGTACAGCAGCATGATGAAAGGAATAATGCGCAGGGTAACCTTGCGCATCACCTTCTTTTCGAGGTCGTTATTCATGACGGGATGCTCCATAGTGATGTAGGGTTGTTATCGTTTTGTAATAATCCCAGTATGAAGTTTTGAATCGCTTTATCATCGGCGCAGCTTTATATAAATAATTTGTATAATCAGGTTTTGGTGAAAAAATGGATATAAATCAGCTACGTTGCTTTGTGGTATTAGGTGATGAGCTTCACTTTGGCCGGGCTGCCCGTAAACTCGAAATGATGCCTGCGTCACTGAGTCGCTTCATCAAACTGCTGGAAGATGATTTGGGGATAAGGCTACTGAATCGATCGACCCGCAATGTGTCGCTAACGCCTGAAGGTGCCGCCTTTTTAAATGAGGCCAAAACGGTCATTGCTGATTTCGATGCGCTACGGCAGCGATTCCGTAAAAATAGCCTGTTACAGAAAAGAACTTTGCGGATCGGGGCTATCGACAGCGCAGCCAAAGGATTACTTCCTGAATTGCTGAATCTTTTTGTCAGACGTTTTCCTGAGGCAGATATTCATCTTACGGAAGATAAATCTCACAAGCTGATTCCCCGACTTATTTCAGGATGGCTGGATGTAGTCTTTGTACGCCCGCCGGAACATATTGATGCCACGCTGACAGCGCGTTTTATCGCTAATGAAACCTGCGTGCTCGCCGTGCCCGCTCATCACCGGCTGGTCAGTTATGACGAAGTCAGTATCGATGATTTCCGACACGAGCCGGTTATCTTGCCGGAAAGACGCACCCGGCGTCACAGCCATGACCTGACAATGAATATTTTCAAAGAGGGAGGCAGCATGCCTGTCATCGCGCAGTATGCTGAAGAGAAGCTGACTATCCTGAGTTTTGTTGCCGCTGGACTCGGCATTGCTCTGGTGCCAGCGTCCTATAAAGACATGAATGCGGACGGCGTGAAATACCTTGCGCTCACGCCCAAAAAACATATCGAAGGCCTTCCCCTCAGCGCGATGTGGCATCAGGGAAATAACAATATCTATGTACGATCCCTGCTGGAGATACTTTCCGACAACATCGACGAGCTGACCCGTGATTTGTGACGGAGAAAGAAGATTGTTGCGCCAGGCGGCAACACGCGAGAATTTAGCCTGGTTGCAGCAAACTGTCGGCGTATTTGCGCGTTAAGCGAAACAGCGCCTGCACTTCCTCTTCCGGCCACTGCGCCAGCACCTGATTCATTAACCGCCGCCGCGCTACCGCAATACTGTCGATCATCTGTTGTCCGCTGGCGCTAAGCGTCACTTCGCTGATCCGTCGGTCATGACGGTTAGGTTGCTTACAGGCGAGCCCCTGGGCTTCCAGTTTTTTCACCTGGCGGCTGACGGTGGTGTAATCGCGCCCTAAATGATCCGCCAGCTCAACAACCCCCACCGGGCCATGGCGCCCTACCGCCACCAGCAGCGGAAACAGCATCTGTTCCAGCTGGACGCCGGCCGCCTGGAGGATCTGCTCGTCGCGCAGCGGCTGGTTCATCACGCTGATGATATCCAGCAGCGCGCCGTGAAAATCGGTAATGTCGTAGTCATTATGTGCATCTTGCATGTATTAATTTTCCGCGTATAGTGCTGCAAAACAATATGTGTATTTTACACATAATTCCCGACAGGAGAGAATTTATGAAAGCAGCCGTGGTTTTTGACCTCGCAGAAGGCCCGGTTTGGGCCGATTTTATCGAGCCGCAGCCCGCTGCCGGCCACACGCTCATTGACGTCCGCGCCGCCGCGATGAGCCATGTGGTTAAGGCCCGGGCATCCGGACGCCATTATAGCTTCGACGGCAATCTGCCTTTTGTACCCGGTATCGATGGCGTCGGCACCACACCTCAGGGCCAGCGCGTCTACTTCGCCTTCCCCACCGCTCCCTTCGGCAGTATGGCGCAGCGGGCGCCGGTTGCCCTGCAGAATTGCCTGCCGCTGCCGGATGCGCTCGATGATGTTAGCGCGGCGGCGATGGCCAATCCCGGCATGTCCGCGTGGGCGTCGCTGGTAACACGCGCCCAGCTTCAGGCCGGTGAAACGGTGCTGATTAACGGCGCCACCGGCAGTGCCGGTCAGCTGGCGGTGCAGATTGCCCGCTATCTGGGGGCAAAAAAAATCATTGCGACCGGGCGTAATGCGCAGGCGCTGGCGGCGCTGGACGCCGATGAGTGTATTCAGTTAACCGCTGATGATAAAACCTTGAGCGGGCAATTTTCAGCGGCCAGCGCCGCGCAGATTGACGTGGTCATCGATTACCTGTGGGGACGCAGCGCGGAAGTGTTATTGCCGGCCCTGGCGAAATATACCCCAGCCGGCAGACCGGTACGCTATGTGCAGGTGGGGTCCCTGGCTGGCGCCGATATCGCGTTAAATGGCGCAGTTCTGCGTTCCGCCCCGCTCCTGCTGATGGGCAGCGGTATCGGTAGCCTGTCGATGCCGCAGCTGCTGGCGGCGACGGGTGAAATGCTGCAGGCGGCGGTGCCGGGTAAATTGACCATCGCCACCACCCCGCGGCCGCTGCAGGAGATCGCGGCGGCCTGGCCGCGGGACGACAGTCAGAAGCGTACGGTTTTCACCCTCGGATAAAAAATCGCTTCCGCACAAAAGATGGGGTTGATATCTTAAATGAGAAATATTATCTTTCTCATTACTGAATAGTTGAGTAAATAACTCAGGTATTCAGTACGACATTGCTCACATTGCTTCCAGTATTTTTGCCCGCACTTGTGCGGGCTTTTTTTATTCGCGACACACTTCTCGCACCAGCTGCCGCCGCCAGCGGTGGCCCGGCACCTGCTCCAGACGACATACGGCCCAGCATCGTTCTCCGTCACGCGGCGGGAGAACGCTCGCTGGTCGTCCCCCCAATAACGCGGTCGCGGAACAGTGCCTGCAGAGGGATCGGTGGTCCCCTATTTTTCATTACACCAATTTCCAGAACGGCGTTCTCCTCGCGCAGAAGGAGGGCATCTTTTATGCCAAAAACCACGAAGCGCCGGGTTAGCCCTGGCGCCTGTCACCTCGCGGCGCGGCCTGTCAGCGGCCTCATCCTGCCGCTCTTTTGCTTCATCCCCGCCCTTTTCGTTCAAAATTTATGAACTATGTAAATTGCGATGAAGAAATATGTTTAAACGTCAACATTTCTATGTAAATATTAAGGCGAATGATAACTATTCTTTTTATCATTTATAGAATCACACCGGGTCAGCGCAAGCCAGACGACGAATAACGTCGCTTTTGCGCGGTGTGATATGTGCTCATAACAAAAAATAAGCCTGCATTTATCATGGAAAAAAACGCTTCTCTGCCGTTTGGCAGTTTCAACTCATTGGCATTGTTTACGGGTCTGTGTCTGGGGGCCTCACCGGCAACGGGCATCGCAGCGGAAAAATCAGTCAAAAATAGTGAAGAGACGCTGGTGGTGGAAGCCACTCCGCCTTCACTCTACTCTCCCGGCGTCTCCGCCGATCCCAAGTTCAATAAACCGCTGGTCGATACCACCCGCACCATCACCGTGATCCCGGAACAGGTGATTAAAGACCAGGGCGTCACCAACCTGACTGACGCCCTCAAAAACGTCCCCGGCGTCGGGGCGTTTTATGCCGGTGAGAATGGCAGCTCATCTACCGGGGATGCCATCTACATGCGCGGCGTGGATACCTCTAACAGCATCTATGTGGACGGCATTCGCGACATCGGGAGCGTGACGCGGGATACCTTCAATACCCAGCAGGTGGAAGTCATCAAAGGGCCCGCCGGCACGGACTATGGCCGCAGCGCGCCCTCCGGCTCGATCAATATGATCAGCAAGCAGCCGCGCCTTGACTCCGGGATCGACGGTTCGGCCAGCATCGGCAGCGCCTGGTCGCGTCGGGGAACCCTCGACCTGAACCAGGCGTTTAGCGACAACGCCGCGTTCCGTCTGAACCTGATGGGGGAAAAAACCCATGACGCCGGTCGGGACAGCATTGAAAACGAACGCTATGGCATCGCGCCGTCGCTGGCCTTCGGCCTCGATACCCCAACTCGTCTGTATCTGAACTATCTGCACGTCCGGCAGAACAACACCCCGGATGGCGGGATCCCCACCGTCGGCCTGCCGGGCTATTCGGCGCCTTCGCCGAAGTATGCCGCGCTCAACTCCGCCGGTAAGGTCGATACCAGCAATTTTTATGGCACCGACTCCGATTATGATAAATCCACCACCGACAGCGGCACTCTGCGCTTCGAGCACGATCTGACGGACAATACCACCGTGCGCAATACCACCCGCTGGTCGCGGGTGAAACAGGAGTATCTCCTGACCGCGGTGATGGGCGGCGCGAGCAATATCACCGCCCCCGATATCAATGACGTCAACACCTGGAGCTGGTCGCGTCTGGTTAATACCAAAGATGTCAGCAACCGCATTCTGACCAACCAGACCAATATCACCTCGACCTTCAATACCGGCTCGATAGGCCATGACGTCAGCGCCGGCGTGGAGTTTACCCGGGAAAACCAGACCAACTATGGCGTGAACGCCATGACCGCGCCGGCGGTGAATCTCTACCATCCGGTGAGCAACCTGTCGATTGGCGGGCTGGACAGAAACGGCGCGAACGCCAACGGCCAGACCGATACCTTAGGGATTTATGCCTTCGATACGCTGGCGCTGACCGAGCGGATTGAGGTCAACGGCGGGCTGCGTCTCGACAATTACCATACCAAATATGACAGCGCCACCGCCTGCGGCGGCAGCGGACGCGGGGCTATCGCCTGCCCGCCCGGCCAGTCGACGGGCAGCCCGGTCACCACCGTGGATACCGCCAAATCCGGCAATCTGGTTAACTGGAAAGCCGGGGCGCTGTACCGCTTAACCGAGCAGGGAAATGTCTACGTCAACTACGCCATCTCACAGCAGCCGCCGGGGGGCAGCAGTTTCGCCCTGGCCGCCAGCGGCAGCGGCAACAGCGCCAACCGAACCGACTTTAAGCCGCAGAAGGCGAAATCCAGCGAGCTGGGCACCAAGTGGCAAATCTTCGACAAACGTCTGTTGCTCAGCGCGGCGTTATTCCGCACCGATATTGAAAACGAAGTGGCCGCCAACGATGACGGGACCTGGTCGCAGTACGGCAAAAAGCGCGTGGAGGGATATGAGCTTTCTGTAACCGGAAACCTGACCCCGGACTGGACGATCATCGCCGGCTACACTCAGCAGCATGCGACGGTGACGGAGGGGCAGAATGTGGCGCAGGATGGTTCTTCCGCACTGGCCTACACCCCGAAACATGCCTTTACGCTGTGGACGCAGTATCAGGCCACCAGCGATCTGTCCGTCGGCGGCGGTGCGCGCTATGTCGGAAGCCTGCGCCGGGGCAGCGATGGTGCAGTCGGTACCCCGGATCACACCGAGGGCTATTGGGTTGCCGATGCCAAACTGGGCTATCGGGTCAACAGCAACCTCGATCTGCAGCTCAATATGTACAACCTGTTTGATACCGATTACGTGGCCTCCATCAACAAGAGCGGCTATCGCTATCATCCGGGCGAACCCCGGACCTTTATGCTGACGGCGAACGTCCACTTCTGAGTCTGTGCGTGGGGCCGTTGCGCCCCACCTTTTAGAGAGAACACCGCGATGATGTATCACATTCCTGACGTGCTTTCGGCAGACCAGGTGGCGGAATTTACCCGTCAGCTGGCGCAGGCCGACTGGGTCGACGGGCGGGTTACGGTGGGCAGCCAGGGGGCGGCCGTCAAACAGAACCAGCAGATCGATACCCGAACGCCGCTGTATGCCCGCCTGCAGGCCACTGTGCTCGACATGCTGCACGGCCATCCGCAGTTTTTTTCCGCCGCGCTGCCGCGGACGATTTCCGCACCGTTGTTTAACCGCTATGGGCCAGGAGAGACCTACGGTTTTCATGTCGATGGCGCCGTTCGCCAGAACGGCGAGGCGGGCTGGATGCGTACTGACCTGTCAGCGACGCTGTTTCTTTGCGATCCGGAGAGCTATGAGGGCGGTGAACTGGTGATTGAAGACACCTATGGCCAGCACCGGGTGAAGCTCCCGGCCGGGCATCTGGTGCTCTATCCCGCCAGCAGCCTGCACTGCGTCACCCCGGTGACCCGCGGCGTACGTCAGGCCTCTTTCCTGTGGATCCAGTCGATGGTCCGCGACGATAAGCAGCGCGCGATGCTTTACGACCTGGACCGCACCATCCAGTCTCTGAAGGCCCGCTTTGGCGACGGAGAAGAGGTCCTCTCCCTGCTCAACATGTATCACAACCTGCTGCGCCAGTGGACGGAAGTGTGATCCGCTATCGATGGCGAAGGCTTGCGGCAGACAGATGTGACGTGACAATGAACTGGCCATCCGTTGGCCAGTTTTCAGCAGGATTTAAAACCGATAACCCGCAGAGAACATAAACACCCACGGATCCAGGCGGGTGCTGACTTTCTGGTCCACGCCGCCGGCTTTGAATTTCACATCGGTATCGATATCCATGTACCACACCGACATATTCAGCAGCCAGTCACGGTTAATCAGATAATCGAGGCCAACCTGCCCCGCCGCGCCCCAGGAGTCCTTCAGGCTCAGATCGGAAAGCCCGGCCGCCTTGCCGGTATCGTTAAAGTCTTCATTAAAGAAGGTGGTGTAGTTAATACCAGCCCCCACATACGGGCGCACCTTGCTTTGTGCATCGCCAAAGTACCACTGCGCCATCAGGGTGGGTGGCAACTGATGGACGGTGGCGATAGTCCCGGTTGGCCCGGTACCGACCTTATGGCGGAACGGCGTTGCCGCCAGCAGTTCCACGCCGATGTTATCGGTCGCCATATAGGTAAAGGTTAAACCCAGCTGGGTGTTGTTACTGACGTTGAAACTGCCAAGGCTGCCTAACACATTGTCAGAGCCCTCCGTCGGTCGGACGGTGGCGGTCCCGGCACGAATGAAAAATTCACCCGCCTCATGCGCCCAGACGCTGCCGGTGGAAAGCGTGCTTAGAATTAATGCCGCCGCTGCTAACTTCTTCATATCCACTTCCTCATTATGGTTTTTCAGCGCGGCCAAATATACCTATAACGAGTTACGTTTGATCTGTTTTAGATCACACTAAAACCTTAGATTTAACATTTATTGATCCAGATTAATTTTTGATACCGATCGCAATACCCTGAATCCTTCTCACATCAATTTTCACTTTTCGCGAAAAAAAATATTTCTGCCCCTCTTGCCGCCGCTGAAGCGGCTGGATAAGTTAACTGCCGACAATCTGTGTTGATGCGTTTTTTTCAGGTGTAATTATGAGTGAAATCAACCCGTGCATGACGTGCGGTGCCTGTTGTGCGTATTTTCGTGTCTCTTTCTACTGGGCGGAAGCCGACGATGCGGGTGGCCTGGTGCCTTCCGCGCTGACCGAGCCGCTGACCCCTTTCCTGCGCTGCATGAGCGGCACCAACCAGCGACAGAGCCGCTGCGCGGCGCTGTCAGGCGACATCGGTGACGCCGTCCACTGCACTATTTATGAAAACCGTCCCTCCCCGTGCCGTGAATTCACCATGTCCGGTGAGAATGGTGAGGAAAATGACGCCTGCAACCGGGCGCGGGCGCGCTATGGCCTACCGCCATTGATTCCTCTTTACAAAGATATACCTGCCCTGAATGGTGCAGAGAGTGCTACGACGGAACGATTTGCGGTACAATCGCCGGCTAGTTAACACCTGCAACACTCAAGGAGAATGCATGTCTATCACGGCGAAGTCCGTCTACCGTGACACCGGGAATTTTTTTCGTAATCAGTTCATTACCATTTTGCTGATTGCGCTGTTGTGCGCGTTTATTACGGTAGTACTTGGCCATGCCTTTTCACCCAGTGACGAGCAGCTGTCGATACTCAGCGAAGGCGACAACCTCGCCGGTAGCGCCGGCCTGTTCGAACTGGTGCAGAACATGACGCCGGAGCAACAGCAGATCCTGCTGCGCGCCTCGGCGGCATCTACCTTCTCGGGTCTGGTGGGCAATGCGATCCTCGCCGGCGGCATTCTGCTGCTGATCCAGCTGGTCTCTGCCGGTCATCGCGTTAGCGCCCTGCGCGCCATCGGCGCCTCAGCCCCGGTGCTGCCGAAGCTGCTGCTGTTGATCCTCTTCACGACCTTCCTGGTGCAGATGGGGATGATGCTGGTACTGGTACCCGGCGTGCTACTGGCCATCGTACTGGCCTTTGCGCCGATCATGCTGGTGCAGGACAAAATGGGTATCCTCAGCGCCATGCGCAGCAGCATGCGCCTGGCGTGGGCCAATCTGCGGCTGGTGGCGCCGGCTATCATTGGCTGGCTGGTGGCGAAAACTCTGCTGTTACTGTTCGCTTCCAGCTTTGCTGTCCTGACGCCAAACATCGGCGCGGTGGTCATCAATACCATCAGCAACCTGATATCCGCCCTGTTGCTGATCTATTTATTCCGCGTGTATATGCTTATCCGCAACTAATCTTAACCAGGATCGGGGTCTTCCCCGGTCCGTCCTGAAAGACGGGATCGATGTATGAAGCAGTTTCTGGATTTTTTACCGCTGGTGGTCTTCTTTGCCTTCTATAAGCTTTACGATATCTACGCCGCCACTACCGCGCTGATCGTCGCGACCGCTATCGTGCTGATCTACAGCTGGGTACGCTACCGTAAAGTCGAAAAAATGGCGCTGATCACCTTTGTGCTGGTGGCCGTCTTCGGCGGATTAACCCTCTTCTTCCACAATGATGAGTTTATTAAATGGAAGGTGACGGTGATTTATGCCCTGTTCGCCGGCGCACTGCTGTTCAGCCAGTGGGTGATGAAAAAGCCGTTGATCCAGCGCATGCTGGGCAAAGAGCTGGCCCTGCCTCAGCAGGTCTGGTCGCGGCTTAACCTGGCCTGGGCGGTGTTCTTTATCCTTTGCGGGCTGGCCAATATCTATATCGCCTTCTGGCTGCCGCAGAATATCTGGGTGAACTTCAAGGTCTTTGGCTTAACCGCCCTCACACTGGTCTTTACCCTGCTGAGCGGGATCTACATCTACCGCCATATGCCGCAGGACGACCACCACTAACCCCTCCGCCGGCGCGCCATCGCGCGCCGCGCTCGCCCCCTATAATCTCACTGCGCTGGCAAACATTCCCTGCAACCACACAACCTCAGCGCATACGCTGACAGCTTCCCGGCCACACTGTGCAGACTCTCTTCACGATTTCTCTCAACTGCATAAAAAGTTGCGGTAATTGTGAGGATTTTATGGAGATTCATCTCGTTACATTGTAATGATAATGGTTATCATTAATATTCTCGATCTCATTTTGCATTGCTTTGAAAAGGATATTTACATGAGATCGCCGCAATATTCTGTCCCCACGACCCTGGCGCTGGTCATATCCAGTCTCCTCGCCCCTAACGCCTTTGCTGAAGAATCAGAACAAGATACCGAAACGATGATTGTGCGCAGTACGGCGGAAGAGGTGCTTAAGCAACAGCCCGGGGTGTCGATTATCACGGCAGATGATATTGCTAAGCAGCCACCGGTCAACGATCTCTCAGACATCATCCGTAAAATGCCCGGGGTGAACTTGACCGGCAACAGCGCCAGCGGCAGTCGGGGCAACAACCGCCAGATTGATATCCGCGGCATGGGGCCGGAGAACACGCTGATCCTGATAGATGGGGTACCAGTCACGTCACGTAACGCGGTTCGCTATAGCTGGCGCGGTGAACGCGATACCCGGGGCGACAGCAACTGGGTACCTGCAGAGATGGTCGAACGGATTGAAGTTCTCCGCGGTCCGGCAGCCGCGCGCTATGGTTCCGGCGCGGCGGGCGGAGTGGTCAATATCATTACCAAACGCCCGACCAACAACTGGCACGGTTCGCTGTCTTTCTTTACCAACCAGCCGGAAAACAACAAGGAAGGCACGACCAATCGCGCTAACTTCAATCTCAGCGGCCCACTCGCCGGCGAGGCGCTGACGATGCGCCTGTATGGCAATATCAATAAAACGGAACCCGACGCCTGGGATATTAACCATGCGCAAAACGGCTCTTACGCTGCGGGGCGCGAAGGGGTACGCAATAAAGATATTAACGCCTTGCTGTCATGGAAAATGACCCCGCAACAGATCCTCGATTTCAGCTACGCCTATAGCCGTCAGGGGAATATCTATGCTGGTGATACCCAGTACAGCAACGGCAATCTTAGCCCGAACGGGCTGGTGGACTCCCTGTACGGCCACGAAACTAATCGCCTCTATCGCCAGTCCTGGGGACTGACCTACAACGGTCTATGGGATTGGGGCCAGTCCAAAGCCGGTGTTTACTACGAGAAAACCAACAATACCCGCCTGCAGGAAGGCTCCACCGGCCGCGTCGAGGGCATGATCAACAGTGAGGATTATGCCACCAGCCGTCTGGAATCCTGGCGTACTACCTCGGAATTCAATGTGCCTTTCTTCTGGCTGGCGGACCAGACGCTGACGCTGGGAATGGAATGGAACCATGACCAGCTCGACGACCCGGCATCAATGCAGGCCACTAACAGCAACGGCGAGACTATCCCTGGGACCTCGGGCGACCCTACGCAACGTAGTACCAAAAACAGCGCCACCCTCACCGGTATCTATCTGGAAGATAATATCGAAGCCGTGCCTGGCACCAACCTGATCCCCGGCATCCGCTTCGATTATCATAATCAGTTTGGCAGCAACTGGAGCCCAAGCCTCAATCTGTCTCAGGCGCTGAGCGATATGTTCACGCTGAAGGCCGGTATCGCGCGCGTGTTTAAAGCGCCTAACCTCTATCAATCCAGTGAAGGCTATTTGCTCTCCACCCGCGGCAACGGTTGTCCGAACACTATCGCTGAAGGCAGCTGCTATCTGCTGGGCAACCCTGACCTCGATCCGGAGATCAGTATTAACAAAGAGATCGGTATCGAATTCAACCTGAATGGTTACGCTGCCGGGGTCACCTGGTTCCGCAACGATTACAAAAACAAAATCGTCTCCGGAACCGAGGTGCTGGGCTATACCTCCAGCGGCAATAATATTCTGCAGTGGCAGAACGGCGGCAAAGCCGTGGTCGAGGGGCTGGAAGGAAATCTGCTGATCCCGGTGCTGAGAGATGTCCTAAGCTGGCGGACCAATGCCACCTGGATGCTCAAATCAGAAAGTAAAGAGACAGGCAATCCGCTGTCGGTTATCCCGAAATATACCGTTAACACGATGCTCGACTGGCAGGTAAACGATGCCCTGTCTGCGAATGTGAACTGGACGCTTTATGGCCGTCAGAAGCCGCGTCAGTATGCGGAAATTCGCAACGAAACCGGGACCCTTGCCACCACCGAGATAGGTGCCTATTCCATCGTGGGGATCGGTACCCAGTATCAGCTAAACCGGGATATTCGCCTGAACGCTGGAATAAGTAATCTGTTTGATAAGCAACTGTATCGCGAAAACGCCGGCGCCTCGACCTACAATGAGCCTGGCCGCGCGTATTACGCCGGCGTTACCCTCTCCTTCTGAAGTGCCGCGCCCGCCTCAGCGGGCGCTTTCCCCTATTCTCACCGCCCCGTTTTCATAGTAGCATCCCGCTGATCGTCTTTGACCACAACAGAGTAGAGCATGACAACTACAGATCTTGCCCCGAAGGGCGAAATGGTTTTACGCACCCTGGCAATGCCGGCGGATACCAATGCCAACGGGGATATTTTTGGCGGCTGGCTGATGTCGCAGATGGATATCGGGGGCGCCATCATGGCCAAAGAGATCGCTCAGGGTCGCGTGGTGACCGTGCGCGTGGATGGGATGACCTTTTTACGCCCGGTGGCCGTCGGCGACGTGGTGTGCTGCTACGCCCGCTGTGTGAAGCGCGGCAACACCTCGGTGACGATTAACATCGAAGTGTGGGTGAAAAAAGTCTCTTCTGAACCGATTGGCCAGCGCTATAAGGCGACGGAAGCGCTGTTTATCTACGTTGCCGTCGATAATCAGGGTAAACCGCGGGCTCTGCCGGCAGAATAAGATGGCGCCCGGCTAACCGGGCACCTGGCTTACAGAAAGCCCAGCAGCGAGAAGAAGAAGTAACCGATAATAATCACGATCACCGGCAGCACATACAGCGGGAAATATTGCACAAGGATGGTATGGCGCGGTACCACGATCCGCTCAGCGAGCTGCTCACGGGATAACCCTTCTGCGCCTTTGGCCTGCTCGAGGATCAGCTGATCCTCAATCCCCTCGCGAAGAAATTTCGCCTGCCTTGCCATCCGCGCGCCGGAGGCCTGCAGCGCCATGCCGACAAACACCAGAATGAAGATGATCCAGAAGCCGATGTTCAGGCTGTGGTGGAAATCCGGCAGCGGCGAGTTGTACCAGAAAAAGTTCAGGAACGGCGTGTTAAAGCGCATCATCTCAATCATGACATGCGCAAAATCCATCATTACCGCGTCAATGCCGGGTTTCTTTTCACTGTGCTCATACATAAATTTGAGCACAGAAATCAGCGTCGACAGCACGGCGGGAATAAAGATGATCCATCCCAAAATGCGTTTGATAACCGCTATGCGTCCAGCTTGTTGGTACGTCATGAGTTCCCCTTGTTAAAGACGCGTTGGTGATTCGCCCGCCGCCTGTTGCGTGGCGCAGGCGCTCCTCGCTTACCCGAATGTGTCGGGTATAAGTCTATCTTCCACGGCGAATTTCGCCCAATAACGCGCGGTATGATATACCATGAATGCCGATTCGTTTATCTGATTACGCAACAGGAGAAGGACATATGTCAGCGAAGCGCCGCATTGAGGCCGCGATTTTTGATATGGACGGGTTGCTGATTGACTCTGAGCCGCTCTGGGATCAGGCGGAGGTCGAGGTCATGGAAAGCCTGGGAGTGGATACCCGCCGCCGCGATGAACTGCCCGACCTGCTTGGTCTGCGAATCGACCTGGTGGTGGATCTGTGGTACGCGCAGCAGCCGTGGCACGGCGTCGATCGCGCAGAAGCCACCGCGCGCATTATCCGTCGCGCCATCGAGCTGGTGGAAGCCTCACGCCCGCTGCTACCGGGCGTACGCGAGGCAGTGGCCCTGTGTAAAGCTCAGGGCTTAAAGGTAGGGCTGGCCTCGGCCTCGCCGCTGGTGATGCTGGAGAAAGTGCTCAACATGTTCGAACTGCGCGACCAGTTTGATGCGCTCGCCTCCGCGGAACATCTGCCCTGGAGCAAACCGCACCCGCAGGTATACCTCAACTGCGCCGCTGCCCTGGGAGTCGACCCGCAGCGCTGCGTCGCGCTGGAGGATTCGGTCAACGGCATGATCGCCAGCAAAGCCGCGCGCATGCGCGCTATCGTGGTACCGGAAGCGGAGAACAGCCGCGACCCGCGCTTCGTGCTGGCGGACGTCAAGCTCCCGTCACTGCAGGCCCTGACCGCCGAAGCCCTGCTCGGGTAAGGCCGCTGGCGGGTGACGCGATCGCTGTCACGCCGCCGGCAATAAAATCAAAACATCGTTTCATTTTAATTGTAATTTTGTTTTCCTGCCTCTATGCTGGTCACAGGTGGCGTCATCGTACGCCTGAAGATCAGCTGACAGAGGTGAATATGGTACTGAACGCCTTCGACCTGACGGGTAAGGTCGCCATCGTGACCGGTTGCGATACCGGACTGGGACAGGGAATGACGCTGGGCCTGGCGCAGGCCGGGTGCGATATCGTCGGCATCAACCGTAAAATTCCCCATGACACGGCGGCACAGGTTCAGGCGCTGGGTCGCCGCTTTCACGCCATTCAGGCGGATCTCAGCCTTCAGGATGAGATGAGCGTGCTGGTCGACCAGGCGGTCGCGGCGATGGGTCGGGTCGATATTCTGGTCAATAACGCCGGGATTATCCGCCGCCATGATGCCCTGACCTTCACGGAAAGTGACTGGGATGCGGTGATCGATCTGAATCTCAAAGCGGTTTTCTTTCTCAGCCAGGCGGTCGCCAGGCAGTTCATTCGCCAGGGCGATGGCGGCAAAATCATTAACATCGCCTCGATGCTCTCGTTTCAGGGCGGGATCCGCGTCCCCTCCTACACCGCCTCGAAAAGCGGCGTGCTGGGTTTGACCCGCCTGCTGGCCAACGAATGGGCCGGCCAGCGCATCAACGTCAACGCCATTGCGCCAGGATATATGGCTACCAATAACACCCAGGCGCTGCGCGAAGATGAAGAACGTAACCAGGCGATCCTCGAGCGCATTCCCGCCGGTCGCTGGGGAGAACCCAAAGACCTGCAGGGGCCGGTGGTGTTTCTCGCCTCGGCCGCCGCCGACTATATTAACGGCTATACGCTGGCCGTCGATGGCGGATGGCTGGCACGCTGAGAATTTGTGACAAAGAGTTACACCGTCACCTCTTCCGTACACTGTATAAAAACCCTATACTGTATGAATCGACAGTTTAGGGTGTGTTATCATGACGGCGGAAGGCCATCTCTTCTTTTCAATCGCCTGCGCAGTATTTGCCAAAAACGCAGAGTTAACGCCGGTGCTGGCGCAGGGCGACTGGTGGCATATTGTGCCCTCTGCGGTATTGACCTGCCTGCTGCCGGATATCGATCACCCTAAGTCGTTTCTCGGCCAGCGGCTGAGCTGGATCTCAAAGCCCGTGGCACGGGCCTTTGGCCACCGCGGCTTTACCCACAGCCTGCTGGCCGTCTTTGGCGCGCTGACGCTGTTCTATCTGAAAGTGCCTGACAGCTGGATTGTCCCGGCGGACGCCCTCCAGGGCCTGGTGCTGGGCTATCTCAGCCACATCCTCGCCGATATGCTCACCCCCGCCGGGGTGCCGCTGCTGTGGCCCTGCCGCTGGCGCTTCCGGCTGCCGATCCTCGCACCGCGCAAGGGTAACCAACTGGAACGCGCTTTATGCATGGCGCTGTTCGTCTATGCCGTCTGGATGCCGCAGACGCTGGCGGACAACAGCGCGATACGCTGGTCTTCCGGGGTGATCAATTCCCTGCAAATCACCTTCAATCGCTTTATTAGTCACCAGAGTGGCCGATAAACCGCCGGAAAACGCAATTTGGTTATAACCCATTCCATTTGAATATAAGTCCTTGATAACGCCTTCTGCTAACCTTGCCGTCATAAGAGCTGGTTATCGACCAGCCCAGGTTATAAAAATATCAGGAGAACGGGGATGAACTTTCCATTAATAGCGAACGTAGTCGTGTTCGCCGTATTACTGTTTGCGCTGGGGCAAACTCGCCATAAACAGTGGAGCCTGGCCAGGAAAGTGCTGGTTGGTCTGGCCATTGGCGTGGTCTTCGGTCTCGCGCTGCAGCTGATCTACGGGTCTGACAGCCAGGTGCTGAAGGATTCCATCCAGTGGTTCAATATCGTCGGTAATGGCTATGTCCAGCTGCTGCAAATGATTGTGATGCCGTTGGTCTTCGCCTCGATCCTGAGCGCGGTGGCCCGGCTGCATAATGCCTCTCAGCTGGGAAAAATCAGCTTCCTGAGCATAGGCACTCTGCTGTTCACCACGCTTATCGCCGCGCTGGTTGGCGTGCTGGTGACCAATATGTTCGGCCTCACCGCCGAGGGTCTGGTCCAGGGCAGCGCAGAAACCGCCCGTCTGAACGCCATCCAGAGCAACTATGTGGGGAAAGTGGCCGATCTTAGCGTACCGCAGCTGATCCTTTCCTTTGTGCCGAAGAACCCGTTTGCTGACCTGACCGGGGCTAACCCAACCTCCATCATCAGCATCGTCATTTTCTCAGCGTTCCTCGGCGTCGCGGCGCTTAAGCTGCTGAAAGAGGATGTGGAAAAAGGCCAGCGCGTGCTGACGGCCATCGATACCCTGCAGGGCTGGGTGATGAAGCTGGTTCGTCTGGTGATGCAGCTGACTCCTTACGGCGTACTGGCCCTGATGACCAAAGTGGTTGCCGGGTCGAATCTGCAGGACATCATCAAACTTGGTGGCTTCGTGGTGGCTTCGTACATTGCGCTGGGCATTATGTTTGTTGTCCACGGCCTGCTGCTGGCGATTAACGGCGTCAGCCCGCTGAAGTACTTCCGTAAAGTCTGGCCGGTGATCACCTTCGCCTTCACCAGCCGCTCCAGCGCCGCGTCGATTCCGCTGAACGTGGAAGCCCAGACCCGACGCCTGGGCGTGCCGGAGTCAATTGCCAGCTTCTCCGCCTCCTTTGGCGCCACCATCGGCCAGAACGGCTGCGCCGGTATCTACCCGGCCATGCTGGCGGTCATGGTCGCGCCGACCGTGGGCATCAACCCACTGGATCCGATGTGGATTGCCACCCTCGTGGGCATCGTCACCGTCAGCTCGGCGGGCGTCGCCGGGGTGGGCGGCGGGGCCACCTTCGCCGCGCTGATCGTCCTGCCGGCGATGGGCCTGCCGGTGACCCTGGTAGCGCTGCTGATCTCCGTCGAACCGCTGATCGACATGGGGCGTACCGCGCTGAACGTTAACGGCTCAATGACCGCCGGGACCCTGACCAGCCAGTGGCTGCGCCAGACCGACAAGTCGATTTTCGATAGCGAAGAAGAGGCCGAACTGGCGCATCGCTAAACGGTAAGCACAAAAAAACCGCTGATTATCAGCGGTTTTTTTATTTCTGCAGCAGACTCAGGCTTCAATCTCACCTTCCTGACGCACCTGGTTAGCCCAGCGCTGGGCCGACTCCGGCACGCTGAACGCCGGTGAGCGGCGAAAATGCTCCCCCATCAGCAGAAAGGCGACATACTTCCCGCGCAAAATCCAGACATCGCGAAAATGGTCCATTTTCACGGCATGTTCCGGGGGCGCAGGCTCCACGCGCGGCACGTAGCTAATGACAGGGCGATTTTGTTGGCGCAATGATTTCATAACAAATGGATTCACTAAACAGAGCGGGAAACAGAAACCTCTATCATAGCCGATTGTGGACCCGTTCGTCGCCCCCCTGCCGCCGATGCGCATTTTAGGATAACTCCATGCCCCTGCGCCGGGCGCAGGCAGCGTAATGTTCTATAGTTAGAAGGGTTTTGGTTTATCAACGACCACTTTTAGCAATGAAAGCAGGAGACGAGTAATGTCTGATAAGCACCCAAACCCTCACCACCAGCAGGCACCGGTCCACGACAGCGAGGAAGCGAAACCGGGTCTCGACTCGCTGGCGCCGGATGACCGGGAGTGGCGACCCACGCCGAAACCCACCGCCCCAGGCGCCGAACCGACCGCCCCCGGCAGCCTGAAAGCACCGGAAACCCACAGCAGCAAACTTGACGCCCTTGAGCCGCAGCGTAAAGGCGGAGAAGACTTTCCGCTGACCACCAACCAGGGCGTACGTATTGCCGACGATCAGAATTCGCTACGCGCCGGCGCCCGCGGCCCAACGCTGCTGGAAGATTTCATTCTGCGGGAGAAGATCACCCACTTTGACCATGAGCGTATTCCTGAGCGTATCGTTCATGCCCGCGGCTCAGCGGCCCACGGTTACTTCCAGCCCTACAAAAGCCTGGCGGCGTTGACCAAAGCCGATTTTCTCTCGGCAGCCGATAAGATCACCCCGGTTTTTGTGCGCTTCTCCACCGTGCAGGGTGGCGCAGGATCGGCGGATACCGTCCGCGATATTCGTGGTTTCGCCACCAAGTTTTACACCGACGAGGGGATATTCGACCTGGTCGGCAACAATACCCCGGTCTTTTTTATCCAGGACGCGCTGAAATTTCCCGACTTCGTCCACGCCGTGAAGCCTGAGCCCCACTGGGCTATCCCGCAGGGGCAAAGCGCCCACGATACTTTCTGGGACTATGTCTCCCTGCAACCGGAAACGCTGCACAATGTGATGTGGGCGATGTCGGATCGCGGCATCCCGCGCAGCTACCGCACCATGGAAGGCTTTGGGATCCACACCTTCCGCCTGATCAACGCCGAAGGCAAAGCCACTTTCGTCCGCTTCCACTGGAAACCGGTGGCCGGCAAGGCGTCGCTGGTGTGGGATGAAGCGCAGAAGCTGACCGGTCGCGACCCCGATTTTCATCGCCGCGACCTGTGGGAGGCCATCGAAGCCGGGGACTACCCGGAATTTGAGCTTGGCCTGCAGCTCATCCCCGAGGAGAACGAGTTTGATTTTGACTTCGATCTGCTCGATCCCACCAAGCTGATCCCCGAGGCGCTGGTGCCGGTCTTACGGGTTGGCAAGATGGTTCTCAATCGCAATCCGGACAACTTCTTTGCCGAAAACGAACAGGCGGCCTTTCATCCCGGGCATATCGTACCGGGCATTGATTTCAGCAACGATCCGCTGCTACAGGGGCGCCTCTTCTCTTACACCGATACGCAAATTAGCCGCCTGGGTGGGCCGAACTTCCATGAAATCCCCATCAACCGTCCAACCTGCCCGTATCACAATTTCCAGCGCGACGGGATGCACCGGATGGACATTGACACCAATCCGGCCAACTACGAGCCCAACTCCATTAACGACAACTGGCCGCGCGAGACGCCGCCAGCGGCCAAACGCGGCGGCTTTGAGTCCCTCGCCGAGCGCGTCGACGGCGAAAAAATCCGCCAGCGCAGTCCTTCGTTCGGCGAATATTACGCCCAGCCGCGTCTGTTCTGGTTGAGCCAGACGCCGATTGAGCAGCAGCATATTATCGATGGTTTCAGCTTCGAACTCAGCAAAGTGGTCCGCACCTGGATCCGCGAGCGGGTGGTCGATCATCTGGCCCATATTGATACTAAACTGGCGGAAGCGGTCGGGGCGAATTTAGGTATCGAACTGAGCGACGATCAGCGCAACATTACCCTGCCCTCCCCGGTCAATGGCGTGGAGAAAGACCCCAGCCTCAGCCTCTACGCCGACGCCGAAGGGGATGTGAAAGGTCGCGTAGTGGCCGTCCTGCTCAACGAATGCACCTCGGCGCAGGATCTGGTCCATCTTCTGCAGGCGCTGCAGGCCCAGGGCGTGCACAGCAAGCTGCTCTACTCGCGGATGGGCGAGGTCATCGCCGACGACGGATCTCCCGTGCCGATCGCCGGCACCTTCGCCGGTTCCCCATCGCTGACGGTGGATGCTGTGGTGGTGCCTGGCGGCGACCTCAGCGCCCTGAGCCAGAGCGGCGACGCGCGCTATTACCTGCTGGAAGCCTATAAGCATCTGAAGCCGATCCTGCTGGCAGGGGATGCGCGACAGCTGACGTCCGTTTTGCAGGTCCCAGCCCAGGGTGAAGAGGGGGTCATCGTCACCGATGCTCTCGACACGCCAGCGGCGGACACACTGCTCGCCCTGATGACGGCGCATCGCGTATGGTCGAGAAGTCCAAAAATCGCCTCTATTCCGGCGTAGTAAAAAGCCCGGCACACGGTGCCGGGCTTGATTCACTTTCCCTTTCCACCCTCGGGCTTAGACGTCGCGGTAGGTTCCCAGGCGATAACCCCGATCAACCACCGCCGCTTTCAACGAGGCTGACGTCAGCACATCAAGCTCACCCAGCCGCGGGTAGCAGTAGGCGCTGCCCATAATGGTCTGATCGACAAAAGCCGGATGACACATCACCTCCAGGGAACGCTCCCCGCGGGCCATTGAGGCATCCAGCGTCTGCAGAAACAGTTCCTCAGAGACGGCTTCGCCGTAAAACTCGCTGCTGAAGCCTGCGCTGCTGCGCGCCGCCTGTTGATCGAGCCCACTCTGCGCCGCCACCTGGCGGTCAATACGTAACGCGATACCCTTCTCGCGGGCAAAGGCCGCCACGATGGGATAGATTTGGGCGATCATATGCACATGGTGGTGGCTGTCGAGATGCGTCGGCTCATGACCAAAGAGATCGACAAAACGACGGTACTGACACGCCAGCTCGTGGGCGATCTCCTCCAGCGGCAGGCGACCTTCTTCTGCCTGCTGCCAGATCCATTTGCCCAGCCGGCCTTCGCGGGTTAATCCCGGCATGGCCGACAGCGGCTCGCCCAGCGTCAGCACAAAGTGCATGCCGACCGCCAGCTCCGGGGTACTGCGGCTTAGCTGGGCGGCGTGGTCAATGGCCGCGCCGTTGACCAGCGCCGTGGTCGATGTCACCACGCCGTTGCGGCAGGCCTCGATAATGCCGTAGTTCTGCCCTTTACTGAGGCCGAAGTCGTCGGCATTGACGATCAATACGCGTTCCATTGGCCGCTCCTGTTAAGATTTCAGTTTTTCGATAGTCGCCGCAAAGTTCGGCAGCCATTTCTCATGGGCCAGAATCATCTCCCGCGCCAGCTGCTCGGCGTCACGATCGGAATGGATCAGAGGGCTTAAGTTCAGCGCCAGCAGCACGTCATTCAACTCGCCGCTGATCGCCGCCTGGCTGGCCGCCACTTCGAACCCCTTGATGGTGTAGATAAGCCCCAGTACCTTCTCATCGAAATGGGTGATGCGCGGCGTCGGCTTCGCGCCGTCGCGACCTAAGGTGCAGCTCATCTCGACCGCCCAGTCCGCCGGGATATTATCGACATGGCCATGATGCGGGATATTCACATAGTGCTCAGTCTGCTTGTCGTTATAGATAGCGTTGATCACTTCGCAAGCGGCATCGGAGTAATAGGCGCCGCCGCGCTGCTCCAGCTCCTTCGGCTTGACCTTGAGATCCGGATTTTTATACAGCTCAAACAGCTGTTTCTCCACCTTCTGCACCACCTGAGCGCGCGCGCCGCCCTTATAGTACTCGCCCATCTCAATCGCCAGCATCTCTTTTGGCTTAAAGTAGTAGAGCAGATAGGAGCACGGGATCAGGCGCAGGGAGCGGATCAGCCCCTCGCTAAACGGCAGGTCGAAGATATTTTTCACCGAGTTCGCGGTCAGGCGGCCAGAGGCCACGCCGTCCAGCAGTTCATCGAAGCGCGAGACGCCGTTAACCAGCACGTCGCGGACGAACACCAGATGATTCAGACCGAACAAGTCGATATTCAGCTCATCGCTCGGGCTCAGCTGCAGCACGTCGGTGATGAACATCTTCATGCCGATAGGAATGTTGCACACGCCGATAAAGCGTTTGAAACTGGTGTGGCGATAGACTGCCTCGGTGACCATGCCCGCCGGGTTGGTGAAGTTGATGATCCACGCGTCCGGGCAAATCTCCTGCACATCTTTCACAATATCGAAAATCACCGGGATGGTGCGCAGCCCTTTAAACAGCCCGCCCGCCCCGTTGGTCTCCTGGCCCAGGTAGCCGTGGCTCAGCGGAATACGCTCATCTTTTTCACGTGCCTTCAGCTGGCCCACGCGCAGCTGGGTGGTGACAAAATCCGCGCCCTGCAGCGCCGCACGACGATCCAGCGTTTTATAGACCTTCATCGGCACGCCGGCTTTTTCCACCATCCGCTCGCACAGCGCATGGATAATATCAAGCTTCTCCTGGCCCTCTTCCACGTCCACCAGCCACAGTTCAGTGACCGGCAGTTCATGGTAACGTTTCAGAAAGCCTTCCAGTAATTCCGGGGTATAGCTGCTGCCGCCGCCAATAGTGACTACTTTTAATTTCTGGCTCATCTTTTTCTCCCTTGGGCGCTACGCCTGGACGCAGGCCGCTCTCCGCAACAATGCGGACAGTTAACTTGAATGATTTACGGTATAAACCGGGCGGCTAAAACCGCGCGGGTTTAATTAATACTGGTCAAATGTTTGCGATAACTGCTCGGCGTAAACGACGTCAGTTTTTTAAAGGTTTTAATAAACAGGCTCGGGCTACTGTAGCCTGATTCATACGCAATATCCGTCACCGAATAGTTGGTAATTTCCAGCTGCTTTTTAGCAAAGTTGATACGGATATCGTTAATTATCTGCATCGGCGTTTTACCATAATAGCGCTGGGTTGCCCGGGTTAAATATTCCTGCGTTTTCCCCGAAAGCTGAACCATATTCTCGAGCGCGCCCTCACCGAACTTCAGTTTATCGTGCATAGCCTCAACGGTATTTTTTAACCATTGCGGAATAACATCGGCAACCGGCTCTTCGCGATAGTGGCGTAAACGGTTAATGACATAAAAGGAAACCAGCTCGATAAATTCGTCAAATTCCGTTTCGCGAAAATTGAGTGAGGCGATGACCGACTCAACGTAGCCGAGAAAAGCGCTCTGCACGGCGTAAACCTGTGACGCCACCAGGCCAAACGGCAGCAGCGGCAGATAATGTTTCTCAAAGAAGCGTCTGCTGATGCCGACGTTAAGGATGCGCGTCGCCCCAAATTCGTAAAAGCTCTGGTGGTGCGAACCCATCGGGATAAAGACGAAATCCCCGCGCTCCAGCAGCACCCGTTTGCCATTGATCTCCTGGTAATAGCGCCCGGTTAATACCACGGTAAATTCGTAGTAATCATGCTGGTGAAGCCCGCTCACGCTTTCCGTTTTGTTATAGATGACCACATGAAAGTTCTTCCCGTTGAACAGCTGTTGTTCTCTGGCGGTACTGATCTCGGTGGTCATCATCCTGGGCTGCCTCATCGTCGCGATGGCCTATTGTACCTTCTCGTGCAGCTCAATCAATTCGGCGACCAGCTCGCGGGCCAGCATCGAGGTCATCAGATGGTCCTGAGCATGGACCAGCACCAGGCTGACCTTCATTTTGCCTTCGCCCTCGTCGCTTTCGATAAGCTGGGTCTGCACACGATGCGCCTCGCTCAGCGCCTGACGCGACTGCTCCATCATCGCTTTCGCCGCGGCAAAATCGCCCTGCTTCGCCTGCTTCAGGGCGGCATAGGCCAGGCTGCGGGCCTGTCCGGAGTTGATAATCAACCCCATCACCACCTCTTCGAGGTCATTTTCCGGGGTTTCTACCGCGTCGATGTTGTCCAGATCAAACATAATATTTCCCTCATTTATCAGGCGGTACGGGACATTGCCCGTACCGCGCGGTATCAGAATTTCAGTGCGTTAGCGATGTCTTCTTCGCTCTCTTCCTGCTCGATGACGGTCTGCGCTTTATTCGACAGCACCACAAACGGCAGGTAGACCAGAGTCGCGACGCCAAGGTTGAACAGAGCCACCAGCAGGGCGGCCACGCTGCCGTTACTGTTAAAGAACGCTCCCAGACCGGTCGGCATGGTCCACGGCGCCAGGTTGGTCACCGGAGGGATAATCCCCAGGCTATAAGCCGCCAGCGTAATGGCTGCCAGAATCGGCTGGACCAGCACGAAGGGGATAAACATCACCGGGTTCATGATGATCGGCAGACCAAACAGAATCGGTTCGTTAATCTGGAAGATGCCTGACGGCAACGCCAGCTTCGCAACCTGACGATGGTCAGCACGGCGGGAAGCGATAAAGATGGCGATAATCAGACCCAACGTTGCCCCGGAGCCACCCAGCAGGATGTAGGAGTCGAGCATCGGCTTGGCCCAGAAGTGGAACTGTTTGCCTGCTTCGATAGCCGCATCAACAGAGCCGTACTGGTTATACAGCGCGATGTTTTCCAGCGCCCACGGGGTCATGATGCCGTTATCCAGCGCCGTCAGCGCCAGGGAACCGTGCACGCCGAAGAACCACAGCAGGGAGTTAAAGATTACGTATGCCCAGCCGACTACGCTGCCCATCGCCGCCAGCGGCGTGGAGATAGAGTCCATGATGATCTGGTGGAAGTTGCTGCCGTAGCTCGACAGGGCCCACGAGATAATGCCGAAGATGGAGAGGATCAAAAAGCCCGGGATCAGCGCGGAGAAAGAGCGCGATACTGACCCTGGCACGCTGTCCGGCAGTCTGATCACCCAGTTACGACGGATCACGAAGGTGAACAGTTCCGCGACAACCAGACCGATAATCATCCCGGAGATGATGTTCTGCCCGCCCAGCCAGTTGGCGCCCACCGCATAGGCTTCACCCACGCTATACGGGGTCACGGTCATGAAGGCCGCCACCGCCAGCAGGCCCGCGGCCATCGGGTCGACTTTGCGCTCTTCCGCCAGCGCGGAGCCGATAAAGAACGGCGCCATCAGCGACATAATGCCGAGGGTACCGTTATAGACGTTCCCGCCGATAGCCTTAAAGCCGTTTAAGGTTTCAATGGTGGAGGCATCCAGTCGAATGCCCATAGAATAAAAGAAAGAGCCTTCGCCGAAGCTCAGAAAAACGTTGTTAATTAATACAAACATGGCCCCGGCGAGGGTCAACGGCATTAATTTAATAAATCCGTTTTTAATCGCATTAATATGCGGCTGCTTTCCTATTTTCACTGCAAAAGGAAGGAGTACCTTTTCAAGCGAGTCGATCACTTTACTCATAGTCAATACCCTTAAAAGCCGCAATAAACTATTACGGCGATGATGTATGAAATTATTCTTTGACGGGAAAATAAACTCTTTATTTTTTGACGTCCGGCAACAGGGTGCCACCAGGCGTCAAAATACATCGAGTTTTAAAAGTTAAAATTATTGTGCTGCAGCTTTCTTAATGGCCGCGACGGCGGCTTTCAATACACCTAAACCATCCACCTTGCCATACAGAAGAGAATCGATGACTTCTACCGGTTTATTCGGCAGCAGGCGCTGAATTTCCGGTAACATATACGCAATTTGTGGCCCTAATAATACCACGTCGGCTTCCGGTCCCTTTTCACCCGCGAGGGTTTCAGGATAAGCTTCAATAATGACCGGGACTTCGTATTTTTCCGCCTGCGCCCGCATTTTGGAGACCAGCAGTGATGTAGACATGCCTGCCGAGCAGAAGAGATAAATGTGTTTCTTTTCCATGAACGCTTCCTCAATGTGTGAGACCAGGGCCTTCAGTAACCGCTGAGAGCCGGTAAGACTGGTAACATCCGGTTAATTCTGTTTATGGGTTGAGTATACGGCAAGCTGAGCCGCCAGGATAATTCGCTGTTGAACAGAATTGTCTCTCATTGACCTCTGGTTTTGACTACCCTCACATTTTCACCCAAATAATTCGCGCAATTAAATAAGCATCAGTACTCACAAAAAAGCCCGACCAGTGGTCGGGCTTACGTAGGGCTCAGTAAACAGTAGGAAGCTTACTTGGCGTTGCGCGGGTCAGTATCATACTCGGCGCAGGTCTGGTAGCCGGAGTTAATCACATGGCCGGTGTCGTCGAGGGCCACAAAGTAGGTCTCTACTTTACCATCCCGTTGACCGAGGATGTAGGTCTGGCAGGTGCCGCGGGCATGAACCATGGTCACTTCCGTTGAAGGTTTGCCAGCGATCTGCATCACCTGCTGACGCGACATCCCTTTCTTCACATCTTTCACCACCGGCTGGGTAAACTGGTCTTTGGTACGATCGTAAGCGGTACAGCCCGCCAGTAAGGTTAACGCGACGGTGACGCCCAGTATTCCTGCTAAGCTTTTGTTCATTTTGGTTCCTCTTTTCTACTGTGTAACGATAAGCCTGGAATAAATAGTGTTATTTTTCAAGCCGAACAGCGAAATCATGTCTGATTGTGTTATTGCGTAAACAGGATTGACGCGCCGCTGCCGACCGGCGGTTTCTCCCGCGCAGTGGCATCTATAATGAAATCCTATGTCATTGATTGCCTTCTTTTCCGGCAGTCAAAACCCCGGTCCTTGTCGTTTCAGCGGCAAAGAGGTAGCTTTAAGCCAACAGCTTGCCAAACAGATTCACTTTCGGAGGGCGCGATGACGCTACAACAAGAGATTATTCAGGCGCTGGGCGCAAAGCCGCAGATTGATGTCGCCGGCGAGATCCGCCGCAGTGTCGATTTCCTGAAGTCCTACCTGCAGACCTACCCGTTTATTAAATCGCTGGTGCTGGGTATCAGCGGCGGCCAGGACTCCACCCTGACGGGGAAACTGTGCCAGATGGCGATTAATGAACTGCGTGCCGAAACGGGCGACAGCAGCCTGCAGTTTATTGCCGTTCGGTTGCCCTATGGCGTGCAGGCGGATGAGCAGGACTGCCAGGACGCCATCGCCTTTATCCAGCCTGACCGGGTGCTGACGGTGAATATCAAAGCCTCAGTACTGGCCAGTGAACAGGCGCTCCGCGAAGCGGGGATCGAACTGAGCGACTTTGTTCGCGGTAACGAAAAAGCCCGTGAGCGGATGAAGGCCCAGTACAGCATCGCCGGAATGACCAAAGGGGTGGTGGTCGGCACCGACCATGCGGCGGAAGCGATTACCGGCTTCTTCACCAAATATGGCGACGGCGGCACCGACATCAACCCAATTTTCCGCCTGAACAAACGTCAGGGCAAACAGCTGCTGGCCCATCTCGGCTGCCCGGAACATCTGTATAAGAAGCTGCCGACCGCCGACCTGGAAGACGATCGCCCCTCCCTGCCAGATGAAGTGGCGCTGGGTGTCACCTACGAGAACATCGACGATTATCTGGAAGGCAAAACGCTGGACCCCAGTATCGCTAAAACGATCGAAGGCTGGTATCTGAAAACCGAACACAAGCGTCGGCCACCGATCACCGTCTTTGACGATTTCTGGAAAAAATAGTCCCTCCCCGCCCCGGCCCGCGCCGGGGTTATTTTTTGCGCTTTTCGCCGCAAAAACCGCCTGCTATACTGGATAGATAGACAGTATCAGGAGTTATTGTGGCCAGAAAGCAATCTGCCCCGCGTCTGGAGTTTGAAGCGGCGGCGATCTATGAATATCCCGAACATCTTCGCCCGTGGCTGGAGGCACTGCCAAAGCTGCCGGGTGTCTATCAGTTTCACGGCGACAGCGACACAATGCCGCTCTATATCGGTAAGAGCGTCAACCTCCGCAGCCGCGTGTTATCCCACCTGCGCACGCCCGAAGAGGCCGCGATGCTGCGTCAGTCGCGGCGTATCACCTGGCAGCGCACCGCAGGCGAGCTGGGAGCGCTGCTGCTGGAGGCGCGGCTGATTAAAGAGCAGCAGCCGCTGTTTAACAAGCGGCTACGGCGTAACAAGCAGCTCTGCGCCTGGCTACTTGCAGACGACCGGCCGCAGATTGTCTATGCCCGCGAGGTTGATTTCTCGCACCAGCAGCATCTCTATGGCCTGTTCGCCAACCGGCGGGCGGCGCTGCAGATGCTGCAGAGCCTTGCCGACGAACAGCGCCTCTGTTATGGCCTGCTTGGTCTGGAACCGCTCAGCCGCGGCCGCGCCTGCTTTCGCTCCGCGCTGGGCCGCTGCGCCGGCGCCTGCTGTGGAAAGGAGAGCGTGGAGGCGCACAGCGAGCGCCTGCTGGCGCAGATGAGTAAACTGCAGCTGGTGTGCTGGCCGTGGGCGGGGCCAGTGGCGCTGGAGGAGCGCGGCCCGGATATGACGCAGTATCACGTCATTCATAACTGGCTGTGGCTGGGGGCCGTCGACTCGCTCGACCAGGCCGCGGAGTTGACCCGTCTGCCCGCCGGATTCGACCAGGATGGTTACAAGATCCTCTGTAAGCCTTTGCTCAGCGGTCACTATCCGCTGCACCCGCTTGGCTGAGAAACCACCAATAAAAAAACCGCCGGCCCTGCCCAACGCCTGATGGCATTATTGGGCAAGACCGGCGGTCTTGATTCAGTTCGCTAAATTATTCAGCAGGTGCAGGCATTTTACCTGCCGGCGCGTTGCGTTCTGTCAGATGCTTCTCAAAATTAGCATTGAACTGTTTTTTCTGCTCTGGAGTCAGAATGTTGTAGATCTTGTTCTGCGTTTCCAGGCGAGACAGCGCCATCGCTTTATGCTGCGCTTCCATCTTATCGATCTGCGCTTCCGCTTTCGCCTTATCGAAGGTGTCGCTGGCGATCAGCTCGTGCATCGCGCGGCGTTCGTCGAGGGACGGACGCTTCATGTTCTCACGCTGGCTCTTCATGATGTCGCGGATCTGTTGTTTCTGCGCATCGGTCAGGTTCAGGCCTTTAAACATCATGTCATGCTGACCCGGGCCGCCTTTATGATGCATCATCATCGGCTTACTGTCGCTCGGCGCGGTGGTGGTATCGGCGGCGTGTGCCAGGTTAGCCGCGCCCAGAGCCAGAGTAGAGGCAACAAACAGTGCAGTGAGTTTCTTCATCATTCAATCCTTACTTTACGTTATTCTTACGGCGCGTTGCCGTGTTGACGAGATTAACTTTACGACGTTAATCGTCAATTAGTCAGAGCAAGAGTAAAACAATGAAAGTGTAAAAAACAGTTTCTCACCAATTATGGAGAAAATAAGGAATTCTGACGAAGAATTGCAATGAAAAATAAATAACCTTCTGTTTTGCAGAGAAATTATGGAGAGTATAAAAGAGGAAAGATTAAAAACAAAGCATTTTACCAGGAATAATCTGCAAATTTACACTGGGGCACGAAAAAATAAGATGGCGAAAAAAGACGCGCGAAATAAAGCAGGCCGCCCGGCGGACGGCTTGCCCTCAGGATAATTTCTCCAGCATCAGGCCAGCGCGCAGCCCCTTCGCCACCGTCGGATTGGGAAACAGGACATACTCCGGCTCAGGCCCCACCACATACCGCGTCTCGCCCTCCTCCGCCAGCAGCGTGCCGGGTTCGAAGGGGGTGAAGTTCAGCGTCTGATCCGCCATATGCAAGCGGAAATCATCGCTATGGCGAGTGATCTGCTGTACCACCCGGTAGCGCAGCGGCGCCGGATCATCGGCAATGGCCAGATCCCCCACCAGCAGCCGGGAAAGCGCTCCTTCGGCGGCGGCAAACTGCGTCAGATCGTTTTCACCCAACGGCAGCGCTTTGCCCAGCTCAAGGGTGCAGGCCAGCGCCGCGAACCGTTCGCAGCTGAAGTGAGTGAAGGTCCCGCCTGGCTGGCGATGAAACACCAGCGCCTCAAGCCCGGCGCCGCCCAGCCAGTGAAGAAAATCCTCCTCCCACGGCGTATCGCGGGCCGGGAGCACGCCGAAGCGCGGATGTAGCGACCCGCGGATCGCGGTATGCAGATCGAGGTGCCAGCGCGGACCATCGTGGTCGCGATAGAAGCGGGCCACCGCCTGCTCCAGCCGCTGCGCCCGCTGCGTCTCCTCACTGAGCGGAAACTGCCGCCAGCGCTCGCCAAACATCCGGTTCATATCACTGTGCAGATAGCGCTTATTCGCCCGCAGCGCCGGTGGGTTGCCAACGATCACCAGCAACCGCCAGCGCAGCGGGAGTGCCTCCCGGACCAGTCGCTGCACCAGGTGGTCGACTATCTCCACCGGCGCCGTTTCGTTGCCATGAATGGCGCAGGAGAGTACCAGCCCGCGCTCGCAGCGCGCATGCGGCGTCAGCTCGAGGATCCCCTCTCCCAACCAGTGCCAGCGAAAGTGAGCCGTCTCGCCGTGAAAATGGTGAGGCAAACGCCCCGCCAGGGTTAATGCCAGAAAATGTTCCACCGCGCCCCCTTATTGCTGAAATGGATAAACCGAACCGAGCTGCAGGATCTGGGTCAACCGGTCCAGCGCGTCACGCCCTTCCCGCAGCAGTTGCGGGTCGGCGAGGTCGGCCTGGGTGAGACGATCGCGATAGTAGCGATCCACCCAGTCATTGAGGGTGGCGAACAGCGTATCGTTCATCAGGACGTGCGGATTGACCGCCTGATACTCCTCGGCCGTCAACACCACCCGCAGGCGCAGGCACGCCGGACCGCCGCCGTTGGCCATACTCTCGCGCAGATCGAACACCTGTAGCGCGGCGATAGGGTTGTCCCCGGCCAGCAGCGCATTGAGGTATTCCCAGACGCCGGCATGCTCCTGCGCTTCGTGGGGCAGGATCAGCGCCATGCTGCCATCCGCCCGACTCAGCAGCTGGCTGTTGAACAGATAGGTGGCAACCGCCTCTGCCACCGTGACCCGACTGGCGGGGACCACCAGCGGCGTAAAGCCCGGCACCCGCTGCGCCAGCTGCTGGAGAAGCGCGGTCTGGTCGGCAAAGGCCTGCTCATGGCAGAACAGGACCTGACGATTGCTCACCGCGATGACGTCGTTATGGAACACCCCCGTGTCGATCGCCGCCGGATGCTGGCGGGCGAAGATCAGCTGGCGGGGATTGACCTGATTGAGGCGCGCCACCGCCTGGCTGGCCTCAAGGGTTTGCCGTGCCGGATAGCAACGCGGCGCCTCCTCGCTCCCCCGGCGGCGGCCATAGACAAAGAGCTGGACGCCGGGGGCGCCATACTCGCCGCCGAGACGATTATGGTTCGCCGCCCCTTCGTCGCCAAACCAGGCCGAGGCGGGCAGCGCCGGGTGGATGGCAAATCGCGTGCGGTCCGGGAAAATCGCCTGCAACAGCGCCTCTGTGGTCGGTGCTTCGCTGGCGCGGTGGAATTTATCCTGCAGATTCGCCACCGTCAGGTGCACCAGGCCATCCAGCGAATCGGCGGAGGGACAGACCGTCGCCGCGTTCGCCACCCACATTGCCGAGGCCGAACTCACCGCCGACAGCAGATCCGGATCCTGCTGCGCCGCCCGGGCTACCACCTGCTCATCGCTGCCGCTAAAGCCCAGCTGGCGCAGGAGCGGCACGTTGGGTCGCTCCTGCGGCGGGATCACCGCCTGCGGGTAGCCGGCGTCGGCGAGGGCTTTCATTTTTTTCAGCCCTTGCTTTGCCGCCAGCTGCGGGTTCGACACCCGGTGGCGGTGCCGGGTGGAAGCCTCGTTGCCAAAGGAGAGCCCGGCGTAGTGATGGGTCAGCCCGGGCAGACCGTCAAAGTTAACTTCGCGGGCGGTCATGACGCCTCCCCGGCCAGAAAGTCGAGCCCCGGGTTCAGGCTGGTGGGCAGCGTCAGGGTCGGCGATTCAAGGCTGGCCATCGGCCAGGCACAATAATCGGCAGCGTACCAGGCCCCCGGACGATGGTTACCGGACGCCCCGGTGCCGCCGAACGGCGCGGTACTCGCCGCCCCGGTCAGCGGTTTGTTCCAGTTAACTATCCCCGCCCGCGCTTCGAGCAGCAGTCGATCAAACGTCTCCCGTTCCGGAGAGATTAACCCGCAGGAGAGCCCGAAGCGGGTGGCGTTGGCCAGGGCAATCGCCTCCTCGAACGTGTCGTAGCGCCAGACGCCAAGCAGCGGGCCAAACACCTCTTCATCTTCGACATTGGCCACGTCGCTCATGTCGACAATACCCGGCGTCAACAGCGACGTTCCTGCCTGCAGCAAACGTGGCTCCAGCAGTGTAGCCGCGCCAGCAGCGACCCGCTGCAGCCAGGCCTGATGCACTTTCTGCGCGGCCTGCGCCGAGATAAGCCCGCCGAGGAACGGCTGCGGCTCGGCGTCCCACGCCGCCGGGATCAGCCGCTGGCTCACCGTCACCAGCCGGGAGAGGAAGGCATCGCCCGCCTCTCCGCGTCGGACCAGCAGACGGCGGGCGCAGGTGCAGCGCTGGCCCGCGGTAATAAAGGCGGACTGGATGGTCAGATGCACCGCGGCATCCACGTCCCGCGGGTCGTCGACGATCAGCGGGTTATTGCCGCCCATCTCCAGCGCGAGGATCTTCTGCGGCTGCCCAGCCAGCTGGCGATGCAGATGAAAGCCGGTGGTTGAGCTGCCGGTAAACAGCAGCCCGTCGATATCCGCCTGACCGCTGAGCGCCTCGCCGGTTTCCCGACCGCCCTGCACCAGGTTGAGCACCCCGGCGGGCAGGCCGGCCTGCTGCCATAGTTTCACCACCGCTTCGCCGCTGCGCGGGGTGAGTTCGCTGGGTTTAAAGACCACGGTATTGCCCGCCAGCAGCGCCGGCACGATGTGCCCGTTCGGCAGATGGCCGGGAAAGTTATAGGGGCCAAACACCGCCAGCACGCCGTGTGGCCGGTGACGCAGCGTGGCGGCGCCGTCGGGCAGCTCGCTGTGCTGTTCGCCGGTGCGGACGTGGTAGGCCTTCACCGAGATCGCCACCTTGTTGATCATCGCCGTCACTTCCCCGGCCGCCTCCCAGCGCGGCTTTCCGGTCTCGGCGCCGATCATCGCCGTCAGCTCCGCCTTGCTGGCCTCCAGCAGGGCGGCAAACTTTTCAACGATCGCCTGACGGGTGGCAAACGGTAGCCGCGCCCAGGCCGGGAACGCCTGGCGGGCAGCCGCTACCGCCTCGGCAACCTGTCCGGCATCCGCCGCTTCGCCCTGCCAGACAACCTTCAGGTTAACCGGATCCTGTTTACTGAAACCTGGCCCACGGCCGGGCCGCCACTCGCCGTTAATCCACAGACTCATGCGGTTTTCTCCTCAGGGATCAGGCGCACCATGCGCACCTGGTCGCCGGCATGACACTTCAGCATATCCAGCTCGCGGGCGCTGAGGGTCAGGGTGTCGCCATCCGGGTCAGCATGCACCAGCAGAGCGCGGAACTGGTGATACTGTTCGTTCGCCACCAGGCACAGCGGCCAGTCGCCGGGTGGGGTTTCACCTGCCTCGGTGGTCACCAGACGGCTTTTGCGGATCGCCCGCACCCGGTCAATGTCGCACTCCAGGGTCGGGCCGCCGTCGAATATATCGATGTAGTTCAGATAGCGGAATCCCTCTTTCTCCAGCACCGTCCGGGCGGGGGCGGTCTGCGGATGAACCTTGCCGATCACCGCCTGCGCCTCAGGGGAAAGGAAATCGATATACAGCGGATGCTTGGGCATCAGGGCGGCAATGAAAGCCTTCTGTCCGGTGCCGCACAGGTAGTCGGCGCGGGAAAACGCCATGGCAAAAAAGCGTTTGCCCAGGCTCTCCCAGAACGGCGAGTAGCCCTGCTCGTCAATCACCCCGCGCATCTCGGCGACCACCTTCTCATTGAAGCGCTCGCGAAAGGCGGCCATAAATAAGAAGCGCGATTTCGACAGCAGATAGCCATTACCCTCTTTGCGCCACTGCGGGTCGAGGAACAGGGTACACAGCTCACTGCTGCCGGTATGATCGTTGCTGAGAAACAGCGTCGGCAACGCCTGATAGACGTTGAGTTCCTTCGAGGCATGGACCTGGGTGCCGACCCGGTAGTTATACCAGGGATCGTTGAGCCCCACCGCCACCTCGATCGCGCAGATGCCCACCACCGCGCCGCTTTCGCTCTCCTCCAGCACAAAGACATAGCCCTGCTCGCTTTTCGGTAGCTCGCCGCGCCAGGTCTGCTGCGAGCGGGCGATCCGCGCCGCGAGGGTCGCTTCATCCACCGGCAGCGAGGTCAGCCCGCCGCCGGTCTCCGCTGCCAGCTTCAGCAGCCCGGGCAAATCGCCCGGCTCCACCGGTCGAATAACCATCATGATGAGACTCCTGCCACGAAACGCGCGCAGGCCCGCTCGACGCGATCCAGCCCGCTGTTCACCTCTTCTTCACTGACGTTCAGCGCCGGCGCAAAACGCACCACATTAGCGCCGGCGATCAGGATCATCACCCCCTCTTCCGCCGCCAGGTTACTGAGCGTTTTCGCCTTCCCGACCCAGGCGTCATTCAGCACGCAGCCGAGCAGCAGTCCCAGGCCGCGGATCTCCTTGAACAGGCCATAGCGGGCGTTGATCGCCTGCAGACGTTCACAAAACCACTGGTGGCGCTGTCTGACGCCGGAGAGGACTTCCGGGGTGTTGACGATCGACAGCAGCTCGCCGGCCACCGCCCCGGCCAGTGGGTTACCGCCGTAGGTGGTGCCGTGGGTGCCGACGGTCATCACGCTGGCGCAGGCCTCTGTCGCCAGCAGCGCGCCGATAGGGAAACCGCCGCCCAGCGCTTTGGCGGTGGTCAGCACATCGGGCGTCACGCCGTAGTGCATATAGGCATACAGCTCGCCGGTGCGCCCGACCCCGGTCTGCACTTCATCGAAAATCAGCAGGGCGTTGTGCTGGTCGCAAAGCTGGCGCAGGCCGCGTAAAAACTCGCCGCTGGCCGGCACCACGCCCCCTTCGCCCTGCACCGGCTCGACGATCACCGCGCAGGTTTGGTCATTGATTAAGGCCTTTGCCGACTCGAGATCGTTAAACACCGCATGCTGGATCTGCGGCGGCAGCGGGGCAAAATCCCGGGAGTAGGCCGGCTGACCGCCCGCCGAAACGGTGAACAGCGTCCGCCCGTGGAAGGCGTTCTGGAAAGCGACGATGCCGCTTTTCTCACTGCCAAAGCGATCGTGGGCATATTTACGCGCCAGCTTGAGCGCCGCCTCATTGGCCTCAGCGCCGGAGTTACAGAAGAAGACCCGGTCGGCGAAGGTGGCATCGATAAGCATTTTGGCCAGACGCAGGATCGGCTCATTGGTGTAGCCGTTGCCGGTATGCCAGAATTTGCTGGCCTGGTCAGTCAGGGCTTGCACCAGACGCGGATGGGCGTGCCCCAGCGCGTTCACGGCGATGCCGCCGGCAAAATCGATATACTCTTTGCCCTGCTGATCCCACAGCCGCGACCCGGCGCCCCGCACCGGAATAAACGCCGCTGGCGCGTAGACCGGCATCATCCATTCATCAAAGTGGTTACGCGTAATTGACTGAGACATATCGACCTCTTCCGGTAAATTAAAAGTAGCAATAATGTTAATAAATATGAGTTATTACGCTGTAAATGTAGATTGCACGGTTCGTGCCAGCCAGCGATAAAAATGCATAAACCGGTTGAGATAACGCAGAATCAAGGAGTTACAGCCGAACGCTATTCACATAAAATGCATATTTAGTGAATAAGTATCCGATAAAGGGGGATAAACAGTGATTAAAGAAGATAAGTTATGCAACGGTAAGATATAATTCTGTAATTGTGATCCTCTGCGAAATTTATCGTAGCTATTTGCCCTTTTTTGGCGCGGCATGCCCGTAAAAGGGGCAACCACGGCACGCTCATGCGCAGCGATTGGCAGAATGACGCATCCGGTGGCAGCCAGCCAGGCGAATTTCTGCTACCATCCCTGCACTATTCACCTTGCACAGTGGCAGCGACTATGAAATTCATCTCTTTTAATATCAACGGCCTGCGCGCCCGCCCACACCAACTGGCCGCCATCGTCGAAAAACACCAGCCGGACGTGATTGGCCTGCAGGAAACCAAAGTTCACGACGATATGTTCCCTCTCGAAGAGGTCGCCAAACTCGGCTATAACGTCTTTTATCATGGACAAAAAGGCCATTATGGCGTCGCGCTGCTGACCAAAGACACGCCGATTGCCGTCCGCCGCGGTTTCCCGGACGATGGCGAAGAGGCTCAGCGCCGCATCATCATGGCGGAGATCCCGTCGCCTTTCGGCAACGTCACGGTGATTAACGGTTATTTCCCACAGGGTGAAAGCCGCGATCATGAAACCAAATTCCCGGCCAAAGCGGCGTTCTATCAGAATCTGCAGAACTATCTGGAGACCGAACTCAACAAAGAGAATCCGGTGCTGATCATGGGCGATATGAACATCAGTCCCACCGATCTCGATATCGGTATTGGTGAAGAGAACCGCAAACGCTGGCTGCGTACCGGCAAATGTTCCTTCCTGCCGGAAGAGCGGGAGTGGATGGATCGCCTGCTGGGCTGGGGCCTGGTGGATACCTGGCGTCAGGCTAATCCGGACAATCAGGAGCACTTCTCGTGGTTCGATTACCGCTCCAAAGGCTTCGACGATAACCGCGGGCTGCGCATCGACCTGCTGCTGGCCAGCCAGCCTCTGGCCCAGCGCTGCGTGGAGACCGGAATCGATTATGAGATCCGCGGAATGGAAAAACCGTCCGACCACGCGCCGGTGTGGGCCACCTTCCGGCCATAATTTACGCCCTTCTCTCGCCTCCCGCTGTGCGGGGGGCAGAATTTCCTGAGCAAAATCAACAAAGCGACGGTAAACCATTGTGACGGTCGTCGGAACAGGATACTGTCGCGCGCACTTTTTGATGTCCACTGCGTCCAGACTGTACAGGAGCACCCCTCATGCAAAAGAAGCCGTCATCCGGCCATTGGTAAAGGGCTGGGACTTCTCGCGCTGGTGGCCACGCTGGCCGTTATCAGCCATCGCGTCGGTCTCCACGATCTGCTGACTCACCTTCATCTGCTTCAGGACACCCTGCGCCATCAGGGCGCCTGGGGGTATCTGGTCTATGTCGCGCTGTTTATCATTGCCACCCTGTGTCTGATCCCCGGCAGCCTGCTGGTGATCGCCGGCGGGATGCTCTTCGGCCCGCTGACAGGTTCCCTGCTCTCGTTTGCCGCCGCCACCCTCGCCTCCGCGCTGTCGTTTTTAATCGCCCGCTGGCTTGGGCGCGATCTGCTGCAGCGCTATGTGGGCCATACCGCCGTCTTCCAGGCAATTGAGCGCGGTATCGCCCGCAGCGGCTGCGATTTCCTGATCCTCACCCGCCTGGTGCCGCTCTTTCCCTACAACATTCAGAATTACGCCTACGGCCTGACGGCGATCCCTTTCTGGCCCTTTATCCTGATCTCCGCCGTGACCACCCTGCCAGGTCTGGTCATCTATTCAGTCATGGCCAGCGAACTGGCCCGCGAGGGGGTGACCCTCGCCTTCGCGCTCAAACTGAGCCTCGCCGGCGGGCTGTTGTTTGCCCTGGTGCAGATGGGCAAACGGTTTGCCCGCGCCCGCCGTGTGGCAACGCCCTGCGAGGAGGTTCGCCATGACCCAACCTGATCGCCGTCACCTGCGCCGCTCCCGGCTGGCCCTTGCGGTGGTGGCCGTCGCCGGGCTGGCCGCCTGGTGGTGGTTACCCGGCGGGCGTGCCTTTCTGCAGCAGAGTCTGACGGCGTTAGCGTCGCTGGATCCGCAGCATGTCAGAGGGTTTATCGCCTCCTGGGGGCCGCAGGCCGCGCTGGTCTCATTTGCGCTGATGATCCTCCAGGCGATCGTCGCTCCGCTGCCGGCTTTCCTGATTACCCTGGCGAACGCCGCCCTGTTCGGCGCCTTCTGGGGCGGTGCGCTGTCGTGGTTCAGCGCCATGGTCGGGGCCGGGCTCTGCTTCTGCATCGCCAGAGCGCTGGGGCGCGAAGTGGTGGAAAAACTCACCGGCCGCGCGGTGCTGCGCAGCGTCGACGGCTATTTCACTCGCTTTGGCCCGCAGACGATCCTGGTCTGCCGCCTGCTGCCGTTTGTCCCGTTTGACCCGGTCAGCTATGCCGCCGGACTAACCTCGCTGCGCTTCTGGCCCTTTATGCTGGCCACCGGCGTGGGCCAGCTGCCGGCGACTATCGTCTATTCCTGGGCCGGGAGTCTGCTCACCGGGGGCACCTTCTGGCTGGCCACCGGGCTTTCGCTGCTTTTTGCCCTAGCGGTGGTCATCTCTATCGCCAAAAATATTTACCGTGAACGTCATAAGAGATCGTCGCCATGAGCTTACCCCCGCTGGATTCTGTCCCCCTGATCCTTCGTCCGCAGGCCTGGCTGCACCGCCGGCATTACGGCCAGGTGCTGAGCCCCATTCGCTGGTGGGGACGGATCCCGTGGCTGTTTTACCTGGTTTCGCTGTTCGTGGGCTACATTGAACGCCGCCGCTCGCCGCTGGATCCAGTTCTGCGATCGCTGGTCAGCGCCCGCATCGCCCAGCTGTGCCACTGCGAATTCTGTATCGATATCACCAGCATGACACTCGCTGCGCGGAGCGGGAGCCAGGACAAGCTGCTGGCGGTCGCCGACTGGCACAGCAGTACGCTGTTCAACGACAAAGAGCGTCTGGCGCTGGCCTATGCCGAAGCCGCCACCCAGACGCCCCCGGCAGTGGATGATGCCCTGCGCAGCGCGATGGCGGCGCATTTTGACGCCCGGGCGCTCACCGAGCTGACCGCCCTGATTGGCCTGCAAAATTTATCGGCGCGGTTCAATGCCGCGATGGCGATCCCGGCCCAGGGGTTGTGTCAGATGCCCACCTCTTCCTCGCAGAATAAGGAGTAACGATGCGCCGTTTGCGTGATTACAGCCTCTGTCTGTGCCTGCTGCTACTCTGGCCGCTGGCGGTTAATGCCGACGACAGCTGGCGACAGATCCAGACGGATGCCCGCGGGCAGACCGTCTGGTTTAACGCCTGGGGCGGGGACCCGGCCGTCAACCGCTATCTGGCGTGGGTCAGCGAGGAGGTCAAACGCCACTACGCGATCGACCTGCGTATTGTCCCCATCGCCGACGCCGCCGACGCAGTGAAACGTATCCAGAGCGAGGCGCAGGCTGGCCGTCAGCGGGGCGGATCAATAGATTTGCTGTGGATCAACGGCGAAAACTTTCGCACGCTTAAGCAGGCCAACCTGCTGCTTACCGGCTGGGCAGGAATGCTGCCCAACTGGCGCTACGTCGATCTGCAAAAACCGGTCCGGGAAGATTTTTCTGTCGCCACCGACGGTGCCGAGTCGCCGTGGGGCAGCGCCCAGCTGACGTTTATCGCCCGCCGCGGGCAAACCCCGCAGCCGCCCACCAGCCCGCAGGCGCTGCTGGCCTTCGCCAGAGCCCATCCCGGCAGCGTGACCTACCCGCGGCCGCCGGACTTCACTGGCACCGCCCTGCTGGAGCAACTTCTGATCGCCCTCACCGACCAACCGGCCGCCCTGCGCCAGCCGCCGCAGACGGCGACCTTCGCGACGGTCACGGCCCCGCTGTGGCGTTATCTCGATGAGCTGCACCCGGCCCTGTGGCGGGCGGGCAAGGATTTCCCGGCGTCGCCGGCCCGCATGGATGCCATGCTCAACAATGGCACCCTCCGCTTATCGCTCACGTTTAACCCGCTGCACGCCCGGCAGAAAGCCGCCAGCGGCGAATTACCGACGGACAGCTACAGTTTCGGCTTTACCGCGGGGACCCTCGGCAACGTCCATTTCGTCACCATCCCGGCTAACGCCCGCGCCGTCGCAGGCGCCAAAGTGGTGGCCAATTTCCTGCTCTCGCCTGAAGCGCAGCTGCGCAAGGCCGATGCCGCCGTCTGGGGCGATCCGAGCGTACTGGACCCGCAGCGTCTGCCTGACGGCCAGCGCCAGGCGCTGGCGGCTACCGTGCCGCAGGATCTGCCGCCGGTGCTCGCCGAGCCGCATGCGGCGTGGGTTGACGCGCTGGAGCAGGAATGGCTGCGCCGCTACGGTACCCACTGTTCCTGCTGGCCTGGGGGGCGATGGCGGCGATCTATCTGCCGTTGCTCCCCGCCGCCGGGGAACTGGTGGGCGCTGCGCGCTCCCCGGCCCACTGGCGGGCGCTGTTCGCCGACCCGCAACTGAGCCAGGCGCTGGCCGCCACGCTCGTTTCGACGCTGCTTTCCGTCGGCGGCGCGCTGCTGATCGCCCTGACCGTCGTCGCGGCCCTCTGGCCCTCGGCCCGCTGGCGTCGACTGGCTTCCCGTCTGCCGCTGCTGCTGGCGGTGCCCCATCTTGCCCTGGCGACGGCGGCGCTGCTGCTGTTCGCCGAAGGGGGCTGGATCTGGCAGTGGCTGCCGCTTCTGACGCCGCCGGTTGACCGGTATGGCATCGGACTTGGCCTGACGATGGCCCTGAAAGAGAGTGGCTTTGTGCTGTGGGTGATCTATGGCCTGCTGGGGGAGAAACGCCTCGCCGACCAGGCGACCGCGATGAAGAGCCTCGGCTACGGCCGCTGGCAGTGTCTGCGCTGGCTGGTGCTGCCCGCGCTGCTGCCCGCCCTCGGCATGGTGCTGCTGGCCACCACCGCCTGGAGTCTGTCGGCGGTCGATGTCGCCCTGGTGCTGGGGCCCGGCAATCCGCCCACTCTCGCCGTGCTGGCGTGGCAGTGGTTAAGCCAGGGCGATGACCTGCAGCAGGCCAAAGGGGCGCTGGCCAGCCTGCTGCTGATGGCGATTCTTGGCGGACTGGCGCTGGTGGCATGGGGAGGGTGGCGGATACAGCGCCAGTACCAGCCCGATCTGCGCGGTGTGCGTCATCCTCATCCGCATGCGCTGCCCGGCCGCCTGCTGGCGACGCTGCTGCCGCTGAGCGGTCTGCTGGGCGCCCTGTTGCTGGCGGGGCTGGCGCGCTCGGCGCCGCCGCAGATGGATGCCCTGGGCAACAGCCTTGGCCTGGCGCTGACGGCCTGCGCCCTCGGCGCGGCTGTCTGCCTGCTGTGGCTGGCCTGTGGTCCGGCACGAGGGGATGGCTGGGTCTGGCTGCCGCTGGTCCTGCCGGCCCTGCCGCTGGCCGCTGGCCAGTACCGGCTGGCGCTGTATGCCTGGCTTGATGGCGAATGGTGGACCGTCCTGTGGGGCCATCTGCTGTGGGTGGTGCCATGGATGCTGTTTATTTTGCGCCCGGCCTGGCGACAACGCGACCCGCGGATGGCGATTATCGCCCGCACGCTCGGCTGGGGATCGACGCGTATTTTCTGGCTGCTGACCCTGCCCTCGCTGACCCGGCCGCTGCTGACCGCGCTGGCGGTGGGCTTTTCCGTGAGCATCGCGCAGTATCTGCCGACGCTATGGCTGGGGGCTGGCCGAATTCCGACGCTCACCAGCCAGGCGGTGGCGCTCAGCAGCGGTGGCGAGGCGCAGACGCTCGCCGCCCAGGCGCTGTGGCAATTACTGCTGCCGGCGGTATGCTTTACCCTGACGGCCCTTCTCGCCTGGCTGGCGGGCCGCTATCGACGAGGACTTCGCTAGTGCTAACAGTAAACCATCTGACCCTGAGCGTGAAACGTCAGCCGCTGCTGCGGGAGGTCGCCTTTTCGGTGGCGCCTGGAGAAGTGCTGACGCTGATGGGCCCCTCCGGTAGCGGAAAATCGACGCTGTTTGCCTGGATGATTGGCGCCCTGGCCGGCGACTTCCGCGCCGAGGGCGAGCTGTGGCTCAATGGACGTCGCTGCGATACGCTGCCGACGGAGCATCGACGCATCGGCATCCTGTTTCAGGACCCGTTACTGTTCGACCATTTCAGCGTCGGGCAAAATTTACAGCTGGCGCTGCCGGAGAGTGTGCGCGGCGAGGCGCGAAAAGCCGCAGTGGAGCAAGCGCTCAGCCGCGCCGGGCTGCATGGCTTCGCCCCACGCGACCCGGCCACGCTCTCCGGCGGGCAGCGGGCGCGGGTGAGCCTGCTGCGCGCCCTGCTGGCGCGCCCCGAGGCGCTGCTGCTCGATGAACCCTTCAGCCGTCTGGATGCCACCCTGCGCGCCGCGTTCCGCCGCTGGGTTTTTGAGGAACTGGCCCGCCAGGCCATTCCGGCGATCCTGGTGACCCACGATCGCGAGGACGGTCCGCCGGCGGGACGCTGCCTGGCGATGGAGACCTGGCAATGAAGAGCAATAGCGTGCAAACCTGCGTTACCGCAAAGAAATCAGCGCCTGGCGAGCGGAGAATACGCCCTCCACTTTTTACCGTCGGGCATTTCGATGAAACGTGTTTCTCAATTGACCGCACTCGCCCTGCTTATGGGGCTTGCTGCTTCCACCACCTGCGCCGCTGAAACCATGCCAGCGCTCACTCTCTCCCACCTGCAACAGCAGCACGGCGTGGCCATTGACACCCGCCTGAGCGCTTATTACAACGGCTGGCCTCAGCGCGCCAACGGCCCCGAAGGTCATGAGCCGCAGGCCCTGAATCTTTCCGCCCGCTGGCTCGGCGCCATGAGCGACGATCAGCTCCGCGCCTGGGCTAAGCAGCACCAGATCCAGCCGGATACCCCCGTCGCGCTGTACGGCAACCCGGAAGATAATGCCAACGTCGCGGCGCGGCTGAAACAAGCGGGCTTCACCCGGCTCAGCACCCTGAGCGATGCGCTGAGCCAGACCGACCGCCTGCAAAAGCTGCCGCACTTTGAACAGCTGGTCTACCCCCAGTGGCTGCACGACCTGCAGCAGGGAAAACGCGTAGCCGCCGCCCCGACCGGCGACTGGAAAGTGTTCGAAGCCGCGTGGGGAGCGCCGAAACTCTATCTGCTGAGCCATATCCCTGGCGCGGGCTATATCGATACCAATGAGGTGGAAAGCGAACCGCTGTGGAATAAAGTGTCCGACGCACAGCTGAAAGCGATGCTGGCGAAGCACGGCATCCGGCATGACACCACGGTGATCCTCTACGGTCGCGACGTCTACGCCGCAGCGCGGGTGGCGCAGATCATGCTGTACGCCGGGGTCAAAGACGTGCGCCTGCTTGACGGCGGCTGGCAGACCTGGTCCGACGCCGGGCTGCCGGTCGAGCGCGGCATGCCGCCGGCGCAGCAGCCGGCGCAGGACTTCGGCGCGCCGATCCCCGGCCAGCCGCAGCTGATGCTGGATACCGAACAAGCCCGCGGGCTGCTGCATCGTCAGGACGCCTCGCTGGTCAGCGTCCGCTCGTGGCCGGAGTTTATCGGCACCACCAGCGGCTACAGCTATATCAAGCCGAAGGGTGACATCGCTGGCGCCCGCTGGGGCCACGCCGGGAGCGACTCCACGCATATGGAAGACTTCCATAACCCGGACGGCACCATGCGCAGCGCTGACGATATCGCTACCCTGTGGCGCCAGTGGAACATTCTGCCGAGCCAGCAAGTGGCGTTCTATTGCGGGACCGGCTGGCGGGCCTCGGAAACCTTTATGTATGCCCGCGTCATGGGCTGGCCGCACGTCGCGGTGTACGACGGCGGCTGGTACGAATGGAGCAGCAACCCGCACAATCCGGTCGCCCACGGAGAACGTGGCCCGGAAAGCAGTCAGTAACTCGTCCCGCCTCAGCGCGTCGCCCTTTGTCGGCGACGCGCGATACCCCGTTTACGCTGTGGTCGTTACCCGCTTTAAGGTCTGGTAGCCACTGCAGATACGCGTCGCCGTCGTCAGCCAGCACAGCGCGCCAAACAGCCACGCCAGACAGGCGAAATGCGCCGGAAACAGGCAGCCGAGGACAAACAACAGGATGGTCTCCGTCCCCTCCGTCAGGCCTCCAAGATAGTACAGCGATTTATGGGCGTAGCCGGGATTGGCGATCTGATGCCTGGCCGCCAGCGCGGCAAAGGCGAGAAAGCTGCTGCCGGTGCCGATAAAGGCAAACAGCAGCCAGGCCCCCGCCAGGGCATTGTTCAGCGGATCTGCCAGAATAAAGCCGAACGGCACCAGGGCGTAGAAGAGAAAATCCAGTGCGATATCGAGAAAGCCCCCCGCGTCCGTGAGCCCGCGCCGCCGCGCCAGAGCGCCGTCCAGACCATCCAGCAGGCGGTTGAGGAGAATAGCGACCAGCGCCGCGCTATACCACCCCAGCGCCAGAAAGGGCAGCGCCAGCACACCGATGGCAAAACCGAGCAGCGTCAGCCCGTCCGGTGAAATACCCGGGCGGTCAAGCGCGCCGGCGACAGCGTTAAGCAGGGGTTTGAGGCGCGGATGCAGGTGGCTATCAAGCACGGAGGTCTCCAGCAGGGTTGGCGGTTGTCAGTCAAGGTCTGTGGCGGTGATAATAGGCCAGATTCGTCCTATTAACGTTGATGCTTATGCTAAAAATGATTGATGTTGTCGCGGCCATTATTGAACAGGATGGCAAGATTTTGCTGGCGCAGCGTCCACCCCACGCCGACCAGCCGGGGATGTGGGAGTTCGCTGGCGGCAAAGTGGAGCCTGGTGAAAGCCAGCCGCAGGCGCTGGCCCGCGAGCTACAGGAGGAGATGGGTATCATCGCCCACCCGGCATGCTATATCGCCAGCCATCAGCGGGAAGTCTCCGGCCGCCAGATCCATTTGCACGCCTGGTGGGTACCGCACTTTCAGGGCATACCGCAGGCCCACTATCATAGTCAGCTGCGCTGGTGCCTTCCCACAGAAGCGCTGGCCCTCGATCTCGCCCCGGCCGATATCCCTCTACTGCACGCCTTTATTTCCCAGCGTCCCTCCCTTTCCGTCCGCTGATCCGCCCGCCGCCTCGTCATCGCTTTTAGTTATGACTGGCGGCCAATTATAAATTTTGTTGTCGGCTTAATTTTTCCTTGCTTGCCTAAGGATTAGCGGTGTTATAGTCGGAAAATCGGTTTTTTCAAGGACCGAATCATAATAAATACATGCAACCACAACCATAAGGGGACCTTATATCTATGGATCAGACGTGCACTCTGGAAGGCTTTCTCACCCGCGTTCAACAGCGCGATCCTCATCAAACCGAATTTGCTCAAGCCGTCCGGGAGGTGATGACCACCCTGTGGCCTTTCCTTGAGGAAAATCCGCGCTATCGTCAGCTTGCTTTGCTGGAACGTCTGGTGGAACCGGAGCGCGTGATCCAGTTCCGCGTAGTGTGGGTGGATGACCGCAATCAGGTCCAGGTCAACCGCGCGTGGCGCGTGCAGTTCAACTCGGCCATCGGCCCGTATAAAGGCGGGATGCGTTTCCACCCGTCGGTTAACCTGTCGATTCTCAAGTTCCTTGGCTTCGAGCAGACCTTCAAAAACGCCCTGACCACCCTGCCGATGGGCGGCGGAAAAGGCGGCAGCGATTTCGATCCCAAAGGCAAGAGCGATGGCGAAGTGATGCGCTTCTGCCAGGCGCTGATGACCGAGCTCTATCGCCATCTTGGCCCGGATACCGACGTACCGGCGGGCGATATCGGCGTCGGCGGCCGCGAAGTCGGCTTTATGGCCGGGATGATGCGCAAGCTCTCCAACAACAGCGCCTGCGTCTTCACCGGTAAAGGCCTCTCCTTTGGCGGCAGCCTGATCCGTCCGGAAGCCACCGGTTACGGTCTGATCTACTTCACCGAAGCGATGCTCAAACGTCACGGCCTCGGCTTTGAAGGCGCTCGCGTGGCGGTTTCCGGCTCCGGCAACGTGGCGCAATACGCCATTGAGAAAGCGATGGAGCTTGGCGCACGGGTGGTCACGGCCTCCGACTCCAACGGCACCGTCGTTGACGAAGCGGGCTTCACCAAAGAAAAACTGGCCCGCCTGATCGACATTAAAGAGCGTGCCCATGGCCGCGTGGCCGACTACGCCCGCGAATTTGGCCTCACCTATCTTGAAGGCCAGCAGCCGTGGTCAGTGCCGGTGGATATCGCCCTGCCTTGCGCGACCCAGAATGAACTGGACGTCGATGCCGCCCGCCAGCTGATTGCCAATGGCGTCAAGGCCGTGGCGGAAGGCGCCAACATGCCGACCACCATCGCCGCAACCGACCTGTTCCTGGAAGCTGGCGTGCTGTTTGCCCCGGGCAAAGCGGCCAACGCCGGCGGCGTGGCGACTTCCGGCCTGGAGATGGCGCAGAACGCCGCGCGCATGGGCTGGAAAGCGGAAAAAGTGGATGCCCGTCTGCATCACATCATGCTGGATATCCACCACGCTTGCGTGCAGTACGGCGGCGAAGCGAAGCAGACCAACTACGTGCGCGGCGCGAATATCGCCGGTTTCGTGAAAGTCGCGGATGCCATGCTGGCCCAGGGCGTGATTTAACCTCCCCTGACTCCATCCCGGCGGGCAACCGTCGGGATGCGTCTCACGACGTCATCGTGATCACCACTTTCCCCAGATGCTGACCACTGTCCAGACAGGCATGGGCCTCGGCAACCTCCTGTTTCTCCGCCGCCGTCCGGCCGCGCATGGTTGAGCCGGTGACGCCGGCGGCTTTCACCGCAATGAGCACCTCATTCTCCCCAATAGCAGGGATTTCTCCTTCGCGGATCTGCAATACCTCCGGGCCGCCCGGTTGGCTAATAGCGATATCTTTCACGGGCCCTTCTTATCGCCGGTGAGAGAAATGAGCAATGATATCGGGAAGCGCGAAGACGCATTCAGGGGGAAAAGTCGTCAAGCCCTGCCCGGCTGTTTAGTGTAGACCATTGACCTGGCTGGCGGAGAAGCGGTGGCCGCGGGGATTCACATCCTCGCGACCACCGGCGGGTTACTGCGGCGGCGGCGCAGCATCGTCTGCTGCTTTTTTCCCTTTCGGCTTGCCTTTACCTTTAGTGAACGATTTTTTCGCCCCGGCTGGCGCGGCCAGGCCGCGGAACTGACGCACTGGCGTGCTCCGCGCCTGATCGATCAGCTGGAACAGCGTCCCCACCAGCGGCTGCATAAAGTCCTGATAGCGGCACTGCTTTTCGCTGATCTGCGTCAGGACCGATTCCCAGTGGGCGGTCATATCCGGGCGCGCGGCCATCTCCGGCAGGGAGTGAATCAGCGCCCGGCCAGCATCCGATGAGTGGATATAACGCCCCTTTTTGGTCAGGAAACCGCGCTTAAACAGTAGCTCGATAATCCCGGCGCGGGTCGCTTCTGTGCCGAGACCGTCGGTGGCGCGGAGGATCTTCTTCAGATCTTTATCCTGTACGAAACGGGCAATCCCGGTCATCGCCGACAGCAGCGTGGCATCGGTAAAGTGGCGCGGCGGCTGCGTCTGACGCTCCACCACTTCGCCCTTCTCGCACAGCAGTTCATCGTCTTTGGCCACCACCGGCAGCGGCGTGCCGTCGTTCTCTTCATCGCGCTCTTTGCTGCCCAGCAGCGTCCGCCAGCCAGCCTCTGCCAGAAAACGCGCCTTGGCGACAAACTTACCGTTGGCGATCTCGAGGTCAATCTGGCATTTGCGGAACACCGCGTCCGGGCAGAACTGCATCAGATACTGCCGGGCGATCAGGTGGTAAACCTTCGCTTCGTTATCGGTGAGCTTGACCTGGCTGCTGCGGGCGGTCGGGATAATCGCATGGTGCGCATCGACCTTTTTATCATCCCAGCAGCGGTTGCGGATCTCCGGATCCATCACTGGCTGCGGCAGCAGGTCCGCCGCATGGACAGCAATCGCATTCAGCACCGCATGGCGGCCGGCGAAGTGCTCTTCCGGCAGGTAGCGGCTGTCCGAACGCGGGTAGGTAATGAGCTTATGGGTTTCGTACAGCTTCTGGCAGATATCCAGCACGTTCTGCGCGCTGAAGCCGAAACGTTTGGCCGCCTCAATCTGCAGCGCCGACAGCGAGAACGGCAGCGGTGCGGGTTCGGAATCGCGCTTATCGTTATAGGCGGTCACCAGCGCCGGCTGGCCTTCGATACGTTTAACCACGTGCTCGGCCAGCGGACGATGCAGCAGACGCCCTTCTTCATCCTGGTAAGGTTCGCAGGCTTCGCTCGGCACCCAGGTGGCGACAAAGCGCTCTTCCTGCGGCGTGACGATATGCGCCTTCACGTCGAAGAAATCTTTGGCGACGAAGTTTTCAATCTCTTCATCGCGGCGTACCACCAGGCCAAGTACCGGGGTCTGCACCCGCCCTACGGAGAGCACCCCCTGATAGCCGGCGTTACGCCCCAGCAGGGTGTAGGCCCGGGTCATATTGATGCCGTACAGCCAGTCGGCGCGCGCCCGCGCCAGCGCCGACACGCAGAGCGGCACGAACTCGCTGTTGGCGCGCAGGCGGTTGATCGCCCGCTCCACCGCCTGCGGATTGAGATCGTTAATCAGACAGCGCTGCACCTGCTGACGCTTCTCCGGCGCCAGCTGCAGGTAATCGAGCACTTCGTCTACCAGCAACTGCCCTTCTCTGTCCGGGTCGCCGGCATGGATAACTTGCTCGGCGTCGCCGAGCAAGCGCTTGATCACATTGAGCTGTTTGGTGACCGAGGGTTTGGGCTGTAGCTGCCATTTCTCCGGCACAATCGGCAGGTCGGTGAGATTCCAGCGGGCATAGCGGCTGTCATAGACGTCCGGCTGCGCCTGTTCCAGCAGGTGGCCGATACACCAGGTGACCACCTGCCCGTTGCCGCACTCAATATAGCCATCGCCTTTGCGGTGCGGTTTAGGCAACACATCGGCGATCGCCCGACCGAGACTCGGTTTTTCTGCAATAAACAACCGCATCGAATCAACGGATCTCGATCATGGGTCGTCCGCCACGGGCGGTGACCAGCTCGCCGATGGCGGCCAGCTTAATGCCGAACTCCGCCGCGGCCGCCTGTACTTCCGCCTCCGCTTCCGGGGTTACCGCCAGCAGCAGGCCGCCAGAGGTCTGCGGATCGCACAGCAGGTCACGCCACTCCGCCGGCATCTCACCCATCAGATGGCCGTAGCTGGCAAAGTTGCGCCCGGTGCCGCCCGGCACTGCACCGGCGGCGATATAGGCTTCCACCCCCGGCAGTTTCGGGATATCGGCATAGCGCAGCTGCGCCTGCACGCCGGCCCCGCGGCACACCTCGCTGAGATGGCCAAGCAGACCAAAGCCGGTAACGTCGGTCATCGCCTTCACCCCGTCGATGGCGGCAAACGCAGCGCCGGCGAGGTTCATCTGGCACATGGTCTCCGTCGCCAGTCCCTGATGCTCTGGCTTGAGCAGCGATTTTTTCTCCGCAGTGGTCAGTACGCCAATGCCCAGCGGTTTAGTGAGATACAGTTTGCAGCCCGCCTGCGCGGTGCTGTTTTTCTTGATGCGCTCGGTGGGCACCACGCCGGTGACCGCCAGACCGAAGATCGGTTCCGGAGCGTCAATGGAGTGGCCACCCGCCAGTGCGATCCCGGCCTGCTGGCAGGCAAAGCGCCCGCCTTCCACCACTTCACGGGCAATTTCCGGCGCCAGGGTGTTGATCGGCCAGCCGAGAATAGCAATCGCCATAATCGGTTTCCCACCCATGGCGAAAATATCACTGATGGCGTTGGTGGCAGCGATGCGGCCAAAGTCGAACGGATTATCGACAATCGGCATAAAGAAATCGGTGGTGCTGACGATTGACGTGCCGTTACCAAGATCATAGACGGCAGCATCATCGCTGGTTTCGTTGCCGACAAGCAGGTTCGGGTCGACAAACTTCGCCTGCTCGCTATGCAGGATGGTTTCCAGCACCTTCGGGGAAATTTTACAACCACAACCGGCTCCGTGGCTGTATTGCGTTAAACGAATGGCTTGCTCGCTCATGGACATCTCCTGTCATTGCAATCCCGCTATGTTAGCGCCCAAACGTCAGGGTGGTAAGTACGACAGTCTGAAATCGCGTATGGTTGCTCATTAAGCAGACAAAAAGCCGTTTTTGCGAGATGCGACAATTTTTTCCCGACCATTTTCACTTTTACTTAAAGATGACAGAAATGTGACAACACAGCGCTGTCTTCTCTGGACTGATTATGACGTAAGGAAATTCTAATGAAAAAGCGTGTTCTTGCCCTTTGCCTGGCCAGTTTCTTCTCCGTTAGCGCCTTTGCTCTGGTTCCCCCCGGGAACGATGTCACCACCAAGCCCGATCTCTACTATCTGACCAACGCCCAGGCCATCGACAGCCTGGCGCTGTTGCCGCCGCCACCGGCGGTGGGCAGTATCGCGTTCTTAAACGATCAGGCGATGTATGAGCAGGGGCGTCTGCTGCGCAATACCGAGCGCGGGAAGCTGGCGGCAGAGGATGCCAACCTCAGCGCGGGCGGCGTGGCTAACGCCTTCTCCAGCGCCTTTGGCTCCCCAATCACCGAGAAAGACGCGCCTCAGCTCCACAAACTGCTGACCAATATGATTGAAGACGCCGGCGATCTGGCGACCCGCGGGGCGAAAGAGAAATACATGCGCATTCGTCCGTTTGCGTTCTATGGCGTCTCCACCTGCAACACCACCGAGCAGGACAAGCTGTCGAAAAACGGCTCTTACCCGTCCGGGCATACCTCTATCGGCTGGGCCACCGCCCTGGTGCTGGCGGAGATCAACCCGCAACGGCAAAACGAAATTTTGAAGCGCGGCTATGAGCTCGGCGAGAGCCGGGTGATCTGCGGCTATCACTGGCAGAGCGATGTCGATGCGGCGCGCATCGTCGGCTCCGCAGTGGTCGCTACGCTGCACACCAACCCGGCCTTCCAGCAGCAGTTGCAGAAAGCCAAAGACGAATTCGCCAAAACGCAGAAGTAACGTCATCGCCGTTGAACTCCCGGAGGCGGCGCCTGGCGCGCCTTGTCCGGGCTACAAAAACCGCGATTGATTCGAATGGTAGGGGTTGTAGGCCGGGTAAGGCGTACGCCGCCACCCGGCATAGATGCGGCTCCAAGCCTGATGCCATCGCCCGGCGGCGCTGCGCTTGCGCGGGCCTACAGACAGTCAGAGCCGGATGCGTTGACCGGGTAAGGCGCCAGCCGCCACCCGGCATCACAAGCACCGACTCAGAAGCGCGTCACAAACGGCGCGGTATCCGGCAGGGCAATGGTGGTTGAGGCTTTTAGCTGCGGCGTCCCCAGATAGAGGAAGCCGACAATTTTATCCTGCTCGCGGCACGCGAAGCCGGCCCGCACCACCGGGCTCTCGGTCAATGCTCCGCTGCGCCAGATGCCATTGAATCCCTGGGCCAGGGCCGCCATCTGCATCGCCATCACCGCACAGCCAGCGGACATCTCCTGCTCCCAGCGCGGCACCTTCGGGTGGTCTTCACAGCGCGCGACTACGGTAATGATCAGCGGCGCGCGGAACGGCGCATTGCGGGCTTTCTCTATTCCCTTCTCATCCTGGCCGGCCTCTGTGGCCCCTTTTTCCAGCAGCTGGCTGAAGCGCTCGCGGCCGTCATCGGCGATAATAAAAAAGCGCCACGGCTGCAGGGTGCCATGATCCGGGGCGCGCAGCCCGGCGCGCAGAATGTTTTCCAGCTGTTCGCCAGCCGGGGCAGGTTCCGCCAGGCGAGAAGCGCTCCGGCGATTAAGCAGTAGATCGAGAGCATCCATCTGTATAACTCCTGTGATGTCATTTTTCATAAAATTAACATGCACAAGGATTTTGTTACAGCGTGGTCGGTGATTCCTGCTGACAACCGACGGCTCACTCTTTAGGATAGCCAGACGCGGCGGCCCCTGCGGCCTGCCCTTTTTAGATAACGTTAGGGAGAAGACATGCGAACCCTTTGGCGACTGATTGCCAGCTTTTTTAAATGGACGTGGCGGATACTCAACTTTATTCGCAAACTGGCTCTGAATGCGATCTTCCTGGTGCTGGTGCTGGTGTGTATCGGTATCTGGAGCCAGTTCAGCACCACTACCAGCGAACATGCCGCGCGCGGCGCGCTGTTGCTGGATATTACCGGCGTGGTGGTGGATAAACCTTCCGCCAGCAGCAAGCTCGGCGTAATTGGCCGCCAGCTGTTTGGCGCCAGCTCGGACCGTCTGCAGGAGAACTCTCTGTTCGATATCGTGCAGACCATTCGCCAGGCGAAAGATGACCGCAATATCACCGGTATTGTGTTGGATCTGAAAAACTTCGTCGGCGGCGATCAGCCGTCCATGCAGTACATAGGTAAAGCGCTGCGTGAGTTCCGCGACAGCGGCAAACCGGTCTATGCCGTCGGCAGCAGCTACAGCCAGGGCCAGTACTACCTGGCGAGCTTTGCCAACAAAATCTGGCTCTCACCACAGGGCGAGGTTGACCTGCACGGCTTCGCCACCAATGGGCTGTACTACAAATCACTGCTGGATAAGCTGAAGGTCTCCACCCATGTCTTCCGCGTCGGCACCTATAAATCCGCCGTCGAGCCTTTCATTCGCGATGATATGTCCCCTGCCGCCCGCGAGGCGGACAGCCGCTGGATTGGCGAACTGTGGCAGAACTACCTCAACACCATTGCCGCCAACCGCCAGATCACCGCCCAGCAGCTATTCCCGGGCGCCCAGGGCATTATCGATGGCCTGCGTAAAGTGGGCGGCGATACGGCAAAATATGCGCTGGACAATAAGCTGGTGGATGAGCTGGCGACCTCCACGGAAGTGGAAAAGGCGCTGACCAAACAGTTTGGCTGGAGCAAAACGGATAACAATTACCGGGCGATCAGCTATTACGACTACAACGTGAAGACACCGTCTGACGAAGGTTCCGCCATTGCGGTGATCTTTGCCAACGGCGCCATCATGGATGGCGAGGAGACCCCGGGCAACGTTGGTGGCGATACCACGGCGGCGCAAATTCGCGATGCGCGCCTCGACCCGAAAATTAAGGCCATCGTTCTGCGCGTTAACAGCCCGGGCGGTAGCGTGACCGCCTCAGAAATTATCCGTGAAGAGCTGGCGGCAGCCAAAGCCGCCGGTAAACCGGTAGTGGTCTCGATGGGCGGCATGGCTGCATCTGGCGGCTACTGGATCTCCACCCCAGCGGATTACATCGTCGCGAACCCGAGCACCCTCACCGGCTCCATCGGCATCTTTGGCGTAATCAACACCGTGGAAAATACCCTCGGGTCGATTGGCGTCCATACCGACGGCGTCGCCACGTCGCCGCTGGCGGATGTCTCCAGCACCAAAGCGCTGCCGCCGGAAGTGCAGCAGCTGATGCAGTTGAGCATTGAGAATGGCTATCAGCGCTTTATCACCCTGGTGGCTAACGCCCGTAAGAGCACGCCGGAGAAAATCGACCAGATTGCCCAGGGACACGTCTGGACCGGGGAAGATGCCAAAGCCAACGGCCTGGTCGACAGCCTCGGCGACTTCGACGATGCGGTGGCTAAAGCCGCCGAGCTGGCGAAGCTGAAAACCTGGCACCTCAACTACTATCAGGAAGAGCCGACCTTCTTCTCGATGGTGCTGGATAGCCTGACCGGCTCGGTACGCGCCTCGCTGCCTGCGGCCATTCAGGCCTGGCTGCCTGCACCAGTCGCCGCGGCGGCCGAGACGGTGAAAGCGGAGAGCGACAAGCTGGCGGCGTTTAACGACCCGCAGAACCGCTATGCCTTTTGCCTGACCTGCGCCAACATCCGTTAATACGCAGCGGCTGCCCCGTCTCCCGGGGCAGCCTTTTTCCCGCACCTGCCAGCGCCGCCACAAAGCGAGCGGCCAACACTGTATTTTTTCCTGCGTCTCTTTATACTGCGCCTGTCTACGACCAACCTAAGCGATGCTATGCAAAAAAAATCGATTTACGTTGCCTACACCGGTGGGACCATCGGTATGCAGCGCTCTGAACACGGCTATGTACCCGTTTCCGGCCATCTGCAGCGTCAGCTGGCGCTGATGCCTGAGTTCCATCGTCCGGAGATGCCGGACTTCACGATCCATGAATACCATCCGCTGATGGATTCATCCGATATGACCCCTGAGGACTGGCAGCACATCGCCGACGATATCCGCAGCCATTACGATGAGTATGATGGCTTTGTGATCCTCCATGGTACCGACACCATGGCGTTTACCGCTTCGGCGCTGTCGTTCATGCTGGAAAACCTTGGCAAGCCGGTCATTGTGACAGGGTCACAAATCCCGCTGGCCGAGCTGCGTTCTGATGGTCAGATTAACCTGCTCAACGCCCTCTACGTCGCCGCCAACTATCCGATTAACGAAGTGGCGCTGTTCTTCAACAATCGACTGTTTCGCGGCAACCGCACCACTAAAGCCCATGCCGACGGCTTCGACGCTTTCGCCTCGCCAAACCTCGCGCCGCTGCTGGAAGCCGGGATCCATATTCGCCGTCTCGGTACCCCGCCGGCGCCGCAGGGCAGCGGGGAGCTTATCGTGCACCCCATCACCCCGCAGCCGATTGGCGTGGTGACGATTTACCCCGGCATCTCCGCCGACGTGGTGCGCAATTTCCTGCGCCAGCCGGTGAAAGCGCTGATCCTCCGCTCCTATGGCGTCGGCAATGCCCCACAGAATGGCGAGTTTATTCAGGTGCTGGCGGAAGCCAGCCAGCGCGGTATTGTGGTGGTCAATCTGACGCAGTGCATGTCCGGGAAAGTGAACATGGGCGGCTATGCTACCGGCAACGCCCTCGCCCAGGCGGGGGTCATCAGTGGTTTCGATATGACGGTGGAAGCGACGCTGACCAAGCTACACTATCTGCTTAGCCAGCAGCTGGATGTTGACGCCATTCGCGCGGCGATGCAGCAAAATCTGCGTGGCGAACTCACCCCCGACGAGGCTTAAGGAGGACGTATGGCACATCGAGCGCTGTTACTGGTTGATTTGCAAAACGACTTTTGCGCCGGCGGCGCGCTGGCGGTTCCTGAAGGCGACAGTACCGTCGAGGTGGCTAATGCGCTTATCGACTGGAGCCTGGCGCGCGGCGAGCCCATCGTCGCCAGCCAGGACTGGCACCCGGCGGATCACGGCAGCTTCGCCAGCCAGCACCAGGTGGAACCCTACACCCAGGGCGAACTCGACGGCCTGGCGCAGACCTTCTGGCCGGATCACTGCGTACAGCACAGCGAAGGCACGGCGCTGCATCCGCTGCTCAAACAGCAGGCGATCAACGCCGTGTTCCATAAGGGGCAAAACCGGGTCATTGACAGCTACAGCGCTTTTTTTGACAACGGTCACCGGCAGAAAACTGAACTGGACGGCTGGCTGCGCGGCCAGGGCATCGTGGAACTGACCGTGCTCGGCCTCGCCACCGATTACTGCGTCAAATTCACCGTGCTGGATGCCCTCGCGCTGGGCTATACGGTCAATGTCATCATCGACGGCTGTCGCGGCGTTAATCTGCAGCCGCAGGACAGCAGCCAGGCGTTTATGGAGATGGCCGCCGCGGGCGCCACGCTGTATACCCTCGATGACTGGCGGGAATCTCAGGCCTGATCCTCTCTCCCGGCGCCCTCGCGCCGGGTCTTCTTCTGCCGCCTCGCTATCGTCCATAAATTGAACTCTCTCGCAGTTTCAACAGGTTATTGCTGGTAGTCTGGCAAGGCTGTTTTTTCGCCACGCCATTTCCGTGGCGTGGTTATTTTTATATGTCAAAGAGGAACCACCATGAAACGTTTGCCCTTGCTGGCAGCCTTGCCCCTGCTTTGCGCTTCTGCGCTCTCTGCCCAACCCCTGATGTCCGTCGGCTATTTCAACGGCGGCGGCGACGTCACTGCCGGGCCGGGCGGCGATATCGATAAGCTGGACGTCCGGCAGATCACGCATCTCAACTACTCGTTTGGTCTTATCTATAACGATGAAAAAGACGAGACCAATGCGGCCCTGAAGGATCCTGCGCATCTGCACGAGATCTGGCTGTCGCCGAAGGTGCAGGAGGATCTGCAAAAGCTCCCGGCCCTGCGTAAACAGAACCCGGACCTCAAGGTCCTGCTGTCGGTCGGCGGCTGGGGGGCGCGCGGATTCTCCGGCGCGGCGGCAAGCAAAGAAACCCGGAAGGTGTTTATTCAGTCTGCGCAGGAAATAGTTGAAAAATATGGTCTGGATGGGATTGACCTCGACTGGGAGTTTCCGGTCAACGGCGCCTGGGGGCTGGTTGCCAGTCAACCGGCCGATCGCGATAACTTTACCGCGCTGTTAAAAGAGCTGCGCGCAGCGTTTGGTACGAAGAAACTGGTGACTATTGCCGTGGGGGCTAACGCAGAAAGCCCGAAAAGCTGGGTGGACGTTAAAGCGATTGCGCCATCGCTCGACTACATCAACCTGATGACCTACGACATGGCCTACGGCACGCAGTACTTCAACTCGAACCTGTATGACTCCCGCCACTGGCCGACGGTCGCCGCGGCTGATAAATACAGCGCCGATTTTGTGGTCAACAATTACCTGGCCGCCGGGCTTAAACCCAGCCAGATGAACCTCGGGATTGGTTTTTATGGCCGGGTACCGAAACGGGCTGTCGAGCCGGGGATTGACTGGACGAAAGCGGATGCGCAAAACAATCCGGTCACCCAACCCTATTTTGGGCCACAACAGATCGCGCTGTTTGCCTCGCTGGGCTATGACCTGAGCAAAGACACCTACGTGAAATACAACGATATCGTGAGCAAACTGCTCAACGATCCGCAGAAGCGTTTTACCGAGCACTGGGACGATGAAGCGAAGGTTCCGTGGCTGTCAGTGCAGTCGGCGGAGGGCAAGCCGCTGTTCGCCCTGTCGTATGAGAACCCGCGCTCGGTGGCCATTAAGGCGGACTATATCAAGGCGAAGGGCCTGGCCGGGGCCATGTTCTGGGAATATGGCGCCGATGACCAGAATCAGCTGGCCCGTCAGCTGGCGGAATCGCTGGGGATCAAACACTAACCGCGACGGTTCCACCCCATCCCCCCCTCGGGCTGCGTGACGCAGGCAACATCGCCTGCAATGCAGGTATATCGCGCCGCCCGGGATAGGTTATGATGCCTGTTATCCGCTGCGCCACGCGCTGGCGCAGCTTAACCGTTTGACAGGAGGCAGGGGGCCATGGCCTATATCCCCAAAAATTACGCGCGTCTGGAAGTGGGTTACCGCGAAAAGGCGCTCAAGCTTTTTCCCTGGGTGTGCGGACGCTGCTCGCGGGAGTTTGTCTATTCAAATCTACGCGAACTGACGGTGCACCACATCGATCACGACCACTCCAATAACCCGGAAGATGGTAGCAACTGGGAGATGTTGTGCCTGTACTGTCACGATCACGAACATTCCAAGTACACCGAAGCCGATCAGTATGGCTCCACGGTGGTGGCGGGCGAAGATGCGCAAAAGAGCGTCGGCGAGGCTACCTACAATCCGTTTGCCGATCTGAAAGCGATGATGAACAAAAAGTAAGCAGACCGGTTCGGCCGCTGCGCGCGGTCGTTCACGCTGACGCCGTCCGGCGCGGGGTGACCCCGACGCCGGAACCACGCGCCGCCGGCTGGCGGTTTATTGCAGCTTAACGGTGGCGATCGGCTTCGGCACGATGCCGAAATCTTCCTTCAGCTGCTGTTTGCTCTTCATCACCATCTGCCCGCGGGTGTCGATGGTCATGTGCTGGGCGTCGGTGTTATACCGGGCCTGCCACAGCATCACCAGCTGCAGGCTATTTTCCTTTTGCTCCGGCGTCAGCGCCACGCCATCCGGCCATTTTCCCAGCTCCACCGCCGTCGCCAGACGCTGGTAAACTTCCGGCGTCATACTGTCGATAATTTGCTCAATATCCATCTTCCGCTCCACTCCGCTTGGAATAATTTGCTGAATCGTTTCTTCAACCCTTAATCTGCTCGCCATTCTGCTCATCAGTGAAGCTCAGCGACGCCGAATTCACACAATAGCGCTCGCCGGTCGGCTGCGGGCCATCCGGAAACACGTGGCCGAGATGGGCATCACAATTTCCGCAACGGATCTCAATGCGCTGCATGCCGTGCGAGTTGTCGGTCAGGTAGCGAATGGCCTCTTCGCTCACCGGTTCGTAGAAGCTCGGCCAGCCGCAACCGGAGTCGTACTTGGTTTGGGAGTTAAACAGCGGCGCATCGCACACCAGGCAGTGATACACGCCATTCTTCTTGTTGTGCAGCAACTGTCCGGTAAAAGGCGGTTCCGTGCCATGATGTTGCGTCACGTAAAACTGCATTTCGCTTAAGCCGTTTTTCAGCTCTTCCGGGGAGGGTTTATTCGCCATGGGCTTATATCTCGCTTTGCAATGGACAACTTTCGCTCCAATTCTAACAAAACATTAACAATGAAGCGTGCACTTTTGTTCTAAACTTATGCGGTGCCAACAGGCAGCCAGATAATTGTGACTTAAATCACGTTTTTATCTTAAATGCCCTTTAAAATTCCGCGCGCAGCCCCCATATGGAATTGGGCTCAAAGGGAGAGTGAGGCAAATCAATCGCGCAAGGTCTGCTCAGGATTGATTTGTCGCAATGATTGACACGATTCCGCTTGACGCTGCGTAAGGTTTTTGTAATTTTACAGGCAACCTTTTATTCACTAACAAATAGCTGGTGGAATATATGACTATCAAAGTAGGTATCAACGGTTTTGGCCGTATCGGTCGCATTGTTTTCCGTGCTGCTCAGAAACGTTCTGACATCGAGATCGTTGCAATCAACGACCTGTTAGACGCAGAGTACATGGCTTACATGCTGAAGTATGACTCCACTCACGGTCGTTTCGACGGTACCGTTGAAGTGAAAGACGGTCATCTGGTCGTTAACGGTAAAAAAATCCGTGTTACCGCTGAACGTGACCCGGCTAACCTGAAGTGGGACGAAGTTGGTGTTGACGTTGTTGCTGAAGCAACCGGTATCTTCCTGACCGACGAAACCGCTCGTAAACACATCACCGCTGGCGCGAAAAAAGTCGTTCTGACTGGCCCGTCCAAAGACAACACTCCGATGTTCGTTCGCGGCGCTAACTTCGAAACTTACGCTGGCCAGGACATCGTTTCCAACGCTTCCTGCACCACCAACTGCCTGGCACCGCTGGCTAAAGTTATCAACGACAACTTCGGTATCGTTGAAGGCCTGATGACCACCGTCCACGCTACCACCGCTACTCAGAAAACCGTTGATGGCCCGTCTCACAAAGACTGGCGCGGCGGCCGCGGCGCAGCTCAGAACATCATCCCGTCCTCTACCGGTGCTGCTAAAGCAGTAGGTAAAGTACTGCCAGAACTGAACGGCAAACTGACCGGTATGGCGTTCCGCGTTCCGACTCCGAACGTATCCGTTGTTGACCTGACCGTTCGTCTGGAAAAAGCAGCGTCCTACGAAGAAATCAAGAAAGCCATCAAAGCCGCTTCTGAAGGCGCAATGAAAGGCGTTCTGGGTTACACCGAAGACGACGTTGTTTCTACCGACTTCAACGGCGAAATTTGCACTTCCGTGTTCGATGCTAAAGCAGGTATCGCACTGAACGACAACTTCGTGAAACTGGTTTCCTGGTACGACAACGAAACTGGCTACTCCAACAAAGTTCTGGACCTGATTGCTCACATCTCCAAATAAGTTGAGATGAAAAAGTAATCTGTAAGAGCGACTTCGGTCGCTCTTTTTTTTGTCTGCAGAGATAGGATTGCACAATGATAAATAAAATTTTTGCTCTCCCGGTGAATGAAACCATTTCTCCCGTGATCTCCCGTCGCCAGCTGGACGACCTGGAGCTGATTGTCATCGACCATCCGCAGGTGAAAGCCTCTGTGGCGCTGCAGGGGGCGCACCTGCTCTCCTGGAAACCCGCCGGTGAAGAAGAAGTCCTGTGGCTGAGCAACAACACCCCGTTTAAACAGGGCGTCGCCCTGCGCGGCGGCGTGCCGATTTGCTGGCCCTGGTTTGGTCCTTCTTCGCAGCAGGGTCTGCCGTCGCACGGCTTTGCCCGCAATCTGCCATGGACCCTGGAAGGTCATGACGAAGACGACAGCGGCGTCATGTTGACCTTTGCGCTCCAGCACAGCGCCGAAACCATGAAGCTCTGGCCGCACGAATTCACCCTCTATGCCCGCTTTAAGCTGGGCAAGACCTGCGAAATCGAGCTGGAAGCCCACGGTGAATTCGAGACCACCTCTGCCCTGCATACCTACTTCAACGTCGGCGATATCGCGGCGGTGAAAGTGAGCGGTCTTGGCGAGCGCTATATCGATAAAGTGAAGAATGCCGAAGAAGGCGTCCTGAGCAATGGCGTGCAGACCTTCCCGGACCGCACCGACCGCGTCTATCTCAACGCCGACAGCTGCAGCGTGATCCATGACGATGCGCTTAATCGCACTATCGACGTCGTGCACCATCATCAGCACAACGTGGTGGCCTGGAACCCGGGCCCGGCGCTGTCCGTCAGCATGGGCGACATGCCGGACGATGGTTACAAAACCTTCGTTTGCGTCGAAACCTGCTGCGTGACCCAGCCGCAGAAAGCCAGCGAAGAGACCCCCTCTCGCCTGGCGCAGACCATCAGCCTGAAAAAACGCTAACAGCAAAAAGCCCCGTTTCAGACGGGGCTTTTTTCTTCGCTGGCTGAGGCGCTGATTAAACCATATCCAGCCGGGCTTTTCGCTGCGGTGGCGGATAGAGGCGATCCAGCTGCGCGAGCTCCTCCGCACTGAGGACGATATCGAGCGCGGCTGCATTCTGCACCACATGCTCAATACTGGCCGCTTTCGGGATCGCCAGCACTCCGGGATGACGAATCACCCAGGCGAGCAGCAGCTGCGCGACTGTCACCCCCCGCGCGTTAGCCATATTAATGATATCGCTATGCTGAAAAAGTCCATCGCGTAAGCGCCCCGCCTGCGCCAGCGGGCAGTAGGCCATCACCGGCAGAGTGTGCTGCTGGCACCAGGGCAAGAGATCGTATTCAATGCCCCGCGATGCGAGATGATAGAGTACCTGGTTAGTCGCGCAGCGTTCGCCACCCGCCGTCCGCCACAGCGCCTGCATATCATCGGTGTCCAGATTAGAGACGCCCCAGCGGCGGATCTTGCCCTCGGCCACCAGCCTCTCCATCGCCTCGACCGTCTCCTGCAGCGGGATATCCCCGCGCCAGTGCAGGAGATACATATCGAGATAGTCGGTCTGCAGCCGGCGCAGGCTGTTTTCACAGGCGCGACGCATCGCCGTTCCGCCGGCGTGCCAGGGATAGACTTTGGACACCAGCACCACGCGATCGCGCAGGCCGCGGATCGCCTGCCCGACGACCTCTTCCGCCCCACCGTCGGCATACATTTCCGCCGTATCGATCACCGTCAGTCCGTGGTCGATGCCCGCGCGCAGTGCAGCCACTTCCTGCGGACGCTGGGCGCTGTTTTCGCCCATATACCACGTGCCCAGCCCGATGGCCGGAACCGCCGCCTGCTCGCCAAAGCGTACTGTTTTTTTCACCGTCTCCTCCTCTTTAGCTTTCTGCACCACCATAAAGCAAAACAGGGCGTGAAGCCCTGTTTTGATGCATAAAGCGCACTGTAATGATGCACAATCAGAAGGTGTAGGTGATCCCGGTTGAGATCAGGCCGCTCCAGGATTTGTCCACCATCGAGCTGTCGGTAATTTCATCCGACAGACGGGTATAGCGTGCAATGCCGTATACGCTCCAGTCGCCGAGGAAGCGATAGTTAGCCGACAGCTCCAGATACGGGTTCCAGCTGCTGTCCGGATCGTAGCTGCGCATGCCGCTGCGACGGGACTCATGCTGCGAGACACCATAGTAGTATTCGTTCTGATTGTCGCTGTTCCACTCCACGCCAATGCCCGGCGTCAGCGTCAGGTTACCGTTGGTGTAGCGGTACAGCCAGGCGAGATCCCAGTTGATACCATTACTGTTATCCAGCGTATCGCCTGCAATCGTCGTGCGCAGGAAACCATAGGGCGTGTTGTGGACATAAGACAGACCGGCCATCACGGTCGATTTACGTTTATCCAGTTGACGCATTTGCGCGCTGTCGCTGTCGCCCGGCTTGAAGTACATCGGCGACCAGTAGGCCGTTATTGACAGCTTATCGTTGGTGTCGTTCCACAGGTAGTAGCCCCCGCCCAGACCGTGGAACCAGAAGTTATCGCTCTCATAACTAATGACCGGCACCGGGTAGACATCCGCATCATATTGCTTATACGGATGCTCGACGATGCCTACGCCAGCCCCAAGAGTGAACTTCCCGTCGGCATGCGCCGCGCTGGCGGACGTCGCAATCAGCACGCCGAGTGCCAGAAGTTTGATTTTAGTCACAATCCATATTCCCGTTGTCAAATTATCAGCCCGTGCAGTTTACCGTCGTAGGCCTCATGCCTCAAATTCTTTACCCGACATGACACAAATCGTTCACTTTCCCACCCTTCTCTTACCATGAGGTGACAGCCCGGTGACAGCTTCGCGTCCTGGCGTGTCAAAAAGCGTCATTTTCAGGATGAGTTATTGATATGTCATTGAAATTGATTTTCTGCGGCATGCAAGATTTCTAAATGCATCTACGCTTAAATTTAGAAGGTGTAATTGCAGGGCACATTCACGCTACTCCACCCGCAACCTGGCATAAGGGTTGCTGGATATCTGGAGAGCGACGTTCAGCTTATGTCTTCCGGGGGCCCCCACTACTCATATGAACGGCTCTCAACCTGTGCTAAAAAACGAAAGGACGGCATGCCATGAATATATTCGATCACTATCGCCAGCGCTATGAAGCTGCCAAGGACGAAGAGTTCACACTGCAGGAGTTTCTTACCATCTGCCGGCAAGATCGCAGTGCCTATGCCAATGCGGCAGAACGTCTGTTGATGGCCATTGGTGAACCCGTCATGGTTGATACGGCTCTCGAGCCGCGGCTATCCCGTCTCTTTTCAAACCGGGTCATCGCACGCTATCCGGCCTTTGAAGAGTTTTACGGTATGGAAGACGCCATTGAGCAGATCGTTTCCTATCTCAAGCATGCCGCCCAGGGGCTGGAAGAGAAGAAACAGATCCTCTATCTGCTGGGGCCGGTGGGCGGTGGTAAATCGTCGCTGGCTGAACGGCTGAAAGCGTTGATGCAGCGCGTGCCCATCTATGTGCTGAGCGCCAACGGCGAGCGTAGCCCGGTCAACGATCACCCGCTGTGCCTGTTTAATCCGCAGGAGGATGCCCAGATCCTTCAGAAAGAGTATGGCGTGCCCACCCGCTACCTCGGCACCATCATGTCGCCGTGGGCGGCCAAGCGCCTGCACGAGTTTGGCGGCGATATCACGAAATTCCGCGTGGTCAAAGTCTGGCCATCGATTCTCGAGCAGGTCGCCATCGCCAAAACCGAACCCGGTGATGAAAACAACCAGGATATTTCGGCGCTGGTGGGTAAAGTGGATATCCGTAAACTGGAACACTATGCGCAAAACGACCCGGACGCTTATGGCTACTCCGGTGCGTTGTGCCGTGCCAACCAGGGGATTATGGAATTCGTCGAGATGTTTAAAGCGCCGATTAAGGTGCTACATCCGCTGCTGACCGCCACCCAGGAAGGGAACTACAACGGGACCGAAGGGATCTCTGCCCTGCCGTTTAACGGGATAATCCTCGCCCACTCCAACGAATCGGAATGGGTGACCTTCCGTAATAACAAGAACAATGAGGCCTTCCTCGACCGCGTCTATATCGTCAAGGTGCCTTATTGCCTGCGTATCTCTGAAGAGATCCGCATCTATGAAAAATTGCTCAACAGCAGCGAGCTGACCCACGCGCCGTGCGCCCCGGGCACCCTGGAAACGTTGGCGCGCTTCTCGATTCTGTCGCGTCTGAAAGAGCCGGAAAACTCAAGCATCTACTCGAAAATGCGGGTCTATGATGGCGAAAGCCTGAAAGATACCGACCCGAAAGCGAAATCCTATCAGGAGTATCGCGATTACGCCGGGGTGGATGAAGGGATGAACGGGCTCTCCACCCGTTTTGCCTTTAAGATCCTGTCACGGGTGTTTAACTTCGACCATGTCGAGGTGGCCGCCAACCCGGTGCATCTGTTCTATGTCCTGGAGCAGCAGATTGAGCGCGAACAGTTCCCACAGGAGAACGCCGAGCGCTACCTGGAGTTCCTCAAAGGCTATCTGATCCCGAAATACGCCGAGTTTATCGGCAAAGAGATCCAGACCGCTTACCTGGAATCCTACTCCGAGTACGGGCAGAACATTTTCGATCGCTATGTCACCTACGCCGACTTCTGGATCCAGGATCAGGAGTATCGCGATCCGGACACCGGGCAGCTGTTTGACCGTGAGTCGTTGAATGCGGAGCTGGAGAAAATTGAGAAGCCGGCCGGGATCAGCAACCCGAAAGACTTCCGTAACGAAATCGTCAACTTTGTGCTGCGCGCCAGAGCCAACAACAGCGGACGTAATCCGAACTGGACCAGCTACGAGAAACTGCGCACGGTTATCGAGAAGAAAATGTTCTCTAATACCGAGGAGCTGTTGCCGGTCATTTCGTTTAATGCCAAAACATCAACCGATGAGCAGAAAAAACACGACGACTTTGTCGACCGCATGATGGAAAAAGGCTACACCCGCAAACAGGTTCGCCTGCTCTGCGAGTGGTACCTGCGGGTTCGTAAATCGTCCTGATGCGTCAAGCCCGGCGGCACGCCGCCGGGTCAACTGCAGCTGAATGATGATAAGCAAAGTTGGCTAATGCAGTACAGGAGGGCATATGACCTGGTTCATAGACCGACGCCTGAACGGGAAAAACAAAAGCGCCGTCAATCGCCAGCGCTTTTTGCGCCGTTATAAGGCGCAGATTAAACAGTCGATTTCCGAGGCTATCAACAAGCGCTCGGTGACCGATATTGAGAGCGGAGAATCCGTCTCGATCCCGACGGACGATATCAACGAGCCGATGTTTCATCAGGGTCGCGGCGGCCTGCGCAACCGCGTCCACCCGGGCAACGACCATTTTGTGCAAAACGACCGGATTGAGCGACCGCAGGGAGGTGGAGGCGGCGGTGGCGGCGGTCAGGGGCAAGCCAGCGCCGACGGCGAAGGGAAGGATGAGTTTGTCTTCCAGATTTCGAAAGATGAGTACCTGGATCTGTTATTTGAAGATCTCGCCCTGCCGAACCTGAAGAAGAATCAGCACCGGCAGTTGAACGAGTTTAAAACCCATCGCGCGGGCTTTACCTCGAATGGGGTGCCAGCCAACATCAGCGTGGTGCGTTCGCTGCAGAACTCGCTGGCCCGGCGTACGGCGATGACCGCTGGCAAGCGCCGTGAACTGCGCGCCCTGGAGGAGGATCTGGAGACCATCAGCCGCAGCGAACCGGTGCAGCTGCTGGAGGAGGAACGCCTGCGCAAAGAGATTGCCGAGCTGCGCGCCAAAATTGAACGGGTGCCGTTTATCGACACCTTTGACTTGCGCTACAAAAATTACGAAAAACGGCCGGAGCCCTCCAGCCAGGCAGTGATGTTCTGTCTGATGGACGTCTCAGGCTCGATGGACCAGGCCACCAAAGACATGGCCAAGCGCTTTTATATCCTGCTGTATCTGTTCCTCAGCCGGACCTATAAAAACGTCGATGTGGTCTATATCCGCCACCATACCCAGGCAAAAGAGGTGGATGAACACGAATTCTTCTATTCTCAGGAAACCGGCGGCACCATCGTCTCCAGCGCCCTGAAGCTGATGGATGAAGTGGTGCAGGCCCGTTATGACCCGGCGCAGTGGAACATCTACGCCGCCCAGGCGTCGGATGGCGACAACTGGGCCGATGACTCCCCGCTGTGCCACGAACTGCTGGCGAAGAAAATTCTGCCGGTGGTGCGTTATTACAGCTACATCGAAATTACCCGCCGGGCGCATCAAACCCTGTGGCGCGAGTATGAACATCTGCAGGCGACCTTTGATAATTTCGCCATGCAGCATATTCGTGACCAGGAAGATATCTACCCGGTATTCCGCGAACTGTTTCACAAGCAGTCATCTAAAAGTGAAGCTTAATTAAATACTCAGCCAGTGAGTCGAGTGACTTGCTGGCTGTTTTCCTCAGACACAAGGCCCGATGGCACATCCATACATCATGTAAAACGGAAACAACGGAGCCAGGGCGACGGCGCCAAGCGAGCTAATCGTTTTGGTCTTATCATTGATTGATACCACAACGGGGTGCGCTAGCTGGTAGGCGGCGGCCAGATCTGACGCATCCGATGCAGTCCAAAATCCTGTCGCTTTAAACAACACCCCGAGGCGATCGTTATCAATCTGCACCGCATGATACTGATTCACCAGCTCGCTATGCTGCCCGGCATCCAGTTTGCGCTGATCCATCACCACCAGATATTCCGCCGTCACCTCATGTTGTTCCACGACAAAGTTAACCCGCACGCCGGAAGCCTGTTGGTGAAAGCGTTCATAAAAGGTCTGATAACGCTGATATTCCTGAGGCACACCGTCACGGACAAAGCGGTAACTGTATTTCGCTGAGCTGGCGACAATACCGGACGCTGAGGGTTTCACCGCCACAATAGTATCCGTAGGCGGTAAGTTTGGCGTGCTGGTACATCCTGCGAGCATTGCCACCACCAGCGATAAGACATATTTCATCATTTTCAGCCGTTCCTGTTCGCGATTTTCTCTATGACATCTGGCGTTTTTTTAACACTCCAGGTACAAATCCCTAACCCTGTGTATCATAACTGCCTAATCTGCTTCAAACATTCGCGCGATCGTCAGCGTTGAACTGTTTCTACTCTCAGGAGCCTGCTATGCCCCCTTTTTACCAATTGACGGCTACCCGCCTGCGCGGCCAGCCCCTCTCCATGTCTGACTATGCTGGCAAGGTGGTTCTGGTGGTGAATACGGCCAGCCATTGTGGCTTCACACCGCAATACGCTGGCCTGGAAGCGCTCTACAAAAAGTACGCGGCTCAGGGGCTGGTAGTGCTTGGTTTCCCCTGCAACCAGTTTGGTAAGCAGGAACCCGGCGGCGCGGATGAAATTGAGCAGACCTGTCACGTTAACTACGGCGTGAGCTTCCCGATGTTTGCGAAAGTGGACGTCAACGGCCCCGCCGCACACCCGCTGTTTCGTTATCTGAAACACGCGTTGCCCGGCGTGCTCGGCGGACGGATCAAGTGGAATTTCACCAAGTTCCTCATCGCTCGCGACGGCACACCCCTCACGCGTTTTGCGCCGTTCACGACGCCGGAGAAAATGGAGGACGCCATTGTCGCGGCCCTCACGCGCTGAGTGTTCCCGTCTTGCCACGTTCACCCACCGGTGACTGGCTGCCCATGCAAGGTAGAAGTCGATCGCACGCAGCCAGCAACCGTCTGTTGCTGGCCAATCTTCCTCCTGCCCGGTCATCAGCCTACAGCGGCGACACGGCCTCAACTTCATGCTGAAACACGTAGGGGTCGGAGAGGAGTTCGAATGCGTCGTCGTCCGGATAGGTGACCGCGACGTGATAGTCTTCGCCTGCGAAGGCTTTGACCGCCGCAAGATCCTGCCAGTAGGTGGCGAGAAAGAAATGCGCCCATTCGCCCTGGTTTTCCTGGCGCACCAGCGCGCCTCTGTTGCCGGGGATACCCCGGGCGTGTTCCACGCCGGTCAGCTCAAGGTGGCGGGCAAACCCCTCGGCATGTTGCAATGGCACACAGCCGTGCCAGGTCCTGACAATCATTTGCATTCTCCTGTGGTAATAAACGTCTCACCTTAACATCAGAAACCACCTGTAGGGGAGCGTCGAGATACCGCGCACGGCTCTGAATCCGGTGGCACCTCGCCCTCTGCCCCCGCGGTTATCTCCGGCAGTCGCGCCTCAATCAAAGCGATCACGCTTCTGACCCGCGGCGGAATAAAACGCGCATCGGGATAGACGGCATACAGGAAGCGGTCCGGTAATCGCCAGTCAGCCAGGATCGGCACCAGCCTTCCAGCCCTGAGGGCCCTGGCCGCCAGCGGTCGCTGCATCCCTCCGATGCCGATACCGGATTCCAGCGCCTGCAACAGCGCATCGCTGGTGTTGGCCCGAAAAACGGTCTTAACCTGCACGTCTCTCGTCTCGTCTGCGGAAATTATCCGCAGCGGAGCATCAAGCGGGATGCCGCTAAACCGAACGTGTGGATACTCCGCCAGGTCGTCCACGGACTGGACGGCGTAATGACCTGGTGCCGCAAAGAGCGCCGTTTCAATCCGCGCCAGAACCCGCGCAGCATGGGATGGCGGCGGCTCATGGCCGAGACGCAGCGCCACATCCACCCCTTCGGTAACCAGATCGGCGATCCGATCGTCGAGCGACAGCATCAGGTGCAGTTCAGGATACTGTTTTTGCAGCGCCAGCAGATGCGGCAGCAGAAGACTGCCAAGACCGCTTGGCAACTGGACATGCACCCGCCCCTGAAACTGAGGCTCCGCCGGGTTGAGCCGCCTTTCCGCCTCCTGCATGGCGTTCAGCACCCGCTGCATATCACGCCGGTAATGTTCACCCTGTTCAGTGAGCATCATGGCCCGCGTCGTACGATGGAGTAATACCACGCCAAGCTCCTGTTCGAGCGCGGCGATTTGCTGACTGACGGCAGATTGCTTCATCCCGAGTTGCCGGGCGGCTGCGGAAAATGAGCCGGCTTCGGCAACGCGCAGAAAGGTGGCGATGGCGATGAGCTTATTATTCATTTCATGATTCTGCTGATAAGTGTCATCCGTTTCATGGGATAGGTGGCAAAAAAATAATCTAGCACACTGTGTCGGTCACCTTCCCAGGAGAAACACCATGAACAAGACATCCTCTCAGGTCGCACTGGTCGCTGGCAGCAGCGGCATCGTTGGTCGCCAGCTGGTCAACACCCTGTTACATCGTGGATGGGAGGTTATCGGCCTCAGCCACCGCGCCCCGTCGCAACCGGAGGCGATCCCGATGATTCACGTCGATTTACGCGATGCCCGGCACAGTGCGCAAGCGCTCCAGCCGCTGTCCACCGTGACCCACATTTTTTACAGTGCCTGGATGAATGCCGGAAACTGGAGCGAAATGGTGGAACCGAACGTTACCATGCTGCGTCATCTGGTCAGCCACGTCGAACAAAACGCCCCGCTGCAGACGGTCAGCCTGATGCAGGGGTATAAAGTGTATGGCGCCCATCTTGGCCCCTTTAAAACCCCGGCGCGGGAAAGCGACCCCGGCGTACCCGGGGCTGAATTTAACGCCGCTCAACTTGCGTGGCTCCGCCACTTTCAACAAGGCAAAACCTGGCACTGGAGCGCTATCAGGCCCGGCGTGGTGGGCAGCCCGGTGCCGGGTAACGCCATGAATCTTGCGTTAAGCATCGCGCTGTACGCGTCACTGTGCAAAGCTCTGGGTTTACCGCTGCGCTTTCCCGGCACGTTAACCACCTGGCACAGCATTGTCGATCATACTGACGCCGACCTGCTGGCGGAGGCCACGCTGTGGGCCGCCACCTCACCGGCGGGCGAAAACGAGGCCTTCAACGTCAATAATGGTGATATCTGGCGCTGGTGCGAGCTGTGGCCGCGCATCGCGCAGTGGTTTGAACTGGAATGCGCCCCGCCGGTCAGGCTCTCATTTCATCAGTTATTCAGTGACTACCGTGCCGTCTGGCGCGAGCTGGCCGCAGAGCGGCTGGTGGAAACGGATATTCTGCGCCTGAGCGACGGTCAGTTTGCCGATTTCGTGTTCGGCTGGCAGTACGACATGTTTGGCGATGGCAGTAAACTGCGCCGGGCTGGCTTCCAGCGGATGCAGGCCACAGACGAGATGTTTTTCAGCCTGTTTTCGCAGCTGAGAACGGCGCGGGTGATCCCCTGAGCGTTAGCGTCAGGGCAACGCCAGCCGATCTTGATGGTCCGCAAAGAGGGTGATGAGATGGTCGGCGATAACCCGCACGCGTCTGGACCCGGCCAGGTCGGAATGCATCACCAGCCAAAGTGTCTGATCCGCACCGATCTCCGGCTGCAGGCACTGCAGCCCGTTGGCCCGCGCCATAAAGTGCGGCAGGACGCCCAGTCCAAGTCCCGCTGATACCGCGGAAACCTGGGCCACGAGCGTATTGGCTTCGACTTTACACGGTCGCCCTCGCAGGGTGCGCGTGATCCATTGGGCGGCCGGCAGGTGCTGGTGAGTCTCCGGCCACCCCACAAAGTCCGCCTCGCTCAGCGACAGGCCGTCCGCACCGGCCAGATAGCCGGCGGCGCCATAGACGCCAAACCCCACCGTCCCCAGCCGCTTTAAGGTCAAATGCCCGGCGTCAGGCTTAACCATGCGGATCGCCAGATCGGCATCCCGACGGTGCAGGTTCACCGGCTGCACACCGCTCAGCACCTCCACCCGCAGGTCAGGATAGTGGTCCAGGAGCCCTTTCAGGGACGGCAAAATAAAATGCGTGGCCAGGTTATCCGAGGTAGCCAGGCGGACAACCCCGGCGACATGCCCCTGCAGTTGCGCCGCCTCGCCGAACGCCAGGCCTGCGTATTCCAGCGCCTCCGCCCGCGCGAGCAGGGCTTCGCCATCGTCGGTCAGGCGATAGCCGCTCTGATGGCGGCTAAAAAGCGGGACCTTCAGCGACTGTTCCAGCCGATCCAGCCTGCGGGACACCGTGGCAATCCCCATGTTCATCTTGTCGGCGGCGCCGCTTAGCGTTCCCGCCCGGGCGATGGCGAGGAATATGCGCGCATCGTCCCAGTTAAACTCTGCCGTCATCTCTTTTCCATTTATGGAAAACGGATCTCCGTTTTCTGCTCTTTTTTATCATTTTCGCAGGGATGATACTGCACGCCACTCGCGGAGACAAACTGGCCATCCGATCGCCAATTCTCTCCTCACCTGAACGTCCGTGCACCATGCGCGACTTCCCTCTTCTTAGGATACGCCTGACATGAAAGAGATTACTTTACCCCTTAACCCAACCCCGACGCGCGTCTGGATAGCCGTCATTGCGCTCGGGATCTGCGCCTTTTCGATCGTCACCAGCGAACTGGCTCCGGTGGGCATGCTCAGCGCCCTGGCGGCGGATTTTCACCAGACGGAATCCGGCATGGGCCTTGCCGTCACCGCCTACGGCTGGGTGGGCGCCCTGGCGGCCCTGCTTTCCGGCGCGATGCCGGCGCGTATTTCACGCAAGGCGCTGCTGGTCGGGCTCATGCTGACCCTGGCGCTTTCCTGCCTCGCCGCGACCCGGTCTTATTCCATGTTCGCCCTGATGAGCGCCCGCATGATTGGCGCCCTGGCGCATGGCGCCTTCTGGGCCTTAATTGGCATCGTCGCCGCGCAGCTGGTCCCGCCGCGCCGGCTGGGGCTGGCTACGGCAATCATTTTTGGCGGCGTGTCGGCGGCCAGCGTGGTGGGGGTACCGCTGGCGAGCTTTATCGCCACCCTGGCGGGCTGGCGACACGCGTTTTTGGCGGTGGCCCTGTTGTCACTGGCCGCAGCGGCAGTGCTATGCTCGACGCTGCCCGCGCTGGCCGCGTCCACCCCGGTCAGGCTAGGTGTTTATCGCGAGATCTTTCGTAATCCGCTGCTCTGCGGCCTTTATGGCGCCACAGCCTGCATCATTACCGCTCACTTTGCCGCCTTCACCTATGTTGAACCGCTGCTGATAACACTGCAGGGAGTACCCGCGACCGCCCTCTCCGGCCTGCTGCTGTTATCAGGGGTTTCCGGGCTGGTGGGTAACGTTATCGCCGGTAAGCTTATCGATCGTCATCTGAAGGGGCTTATTTTTGCTTCACTGCTGCTGAGCGGGGGCGCGCTGGCGATCCTCGGCACCGGACGACTTGCGCCCCTGCCTTTCTGTTTTAGCGGGCTGCTGTTAGCCCTGTGGGGCGCCGGTATCGCGATTGTGTTCGTCGGCTTACAGACCTGGCTGCTGCGCAGCGCAGGCGCGGTCGCCCAGCCGGCGTCAGCCATTTACGTGGCTATTTTTAATGCCGCCATCGGCACCGGAGCGCTTGTCGGCGGCCAGCTGATCGCCACCGCGGGCTTGTCAGGCATGGCGTGGCTGGCGGCGGGGATCATGGCGTGCAGTACGCTGCTGATCGCCCTGCTGAAAGCGCCCTCGGACCGCTAAAGGCTGCCCTGTAAAACCGCGTTTTCACGATCCAGGGTGAAGACCTGCCACGCGACCCGGGTCGTGCTCAGGGTAAAAATGGCCGTCGCCAGCGTATTTTCGTCATCCGGATCTTCCGCAGACAGCCGGTAAATCGGTAACAGCGGATCATGCTGGTCGGAGAGCATCGCTTTCGCTGTTACCCCATCCAGCGACGGGTTCGTCGCCAGCCACGCGTCCAGGCGCTGCTGGCGTGAGCCGGAGCTCCCGGTCACGATCTGTTCAATGGTCTCAAGCTGGGGATGGATCAGATGGTTGGCATGCCCAAAGGTGGTGGTCAGCTGGCGCACTGAGCTGCCGGAGCCGGTAGCTTCAACGCTAAACAGACGGCTATCGCCCATTTGGCCCAGCGTGTGGTGAAACGCGCCCGCGCGCGGTGTCGCGGTCAGCAGGGTAATGGCGTCATCTAACGTGGTGGCATTCAGCGATGCGCGGGCCAGAATCTGGCGCGGCATACCCTCCGGACGATGCACGGCACGAATATTGTTGACCGTATTGACTATCCCCTTCTCATTCACCGCGAAGGTATGCCCGCACAGGGAGCCGGGGTAGGCGAAGCTGGTGAAGGCGAGGCCCACATCCGGTGTCACGTGGACGATGGCGCAGTCACCGCGCAGCTGCGGGAAGCCATCTTCATTATGCGCAATAATTAACTCGCCCTCAGCGCTTATCCCCGCCAGGGTAGTGCAGCCATCTGACGTCGAACGCACCAGATCGCCGCGACAGTTCCAGGCAAACACCTCATCCACCGGCGCCTGCAGCCCCTCCGCCATGCCCTCCAGTTCCTGCCAGATCAGCGGGAACTGAGCCTGGACGGCTGCGCGCATGCGCTGGGTTTGTTCCGCCGTTTTCATGGCGGTTACGGTTTGCCACAGCGCTGTTTGCCTGATTTTAGTATGCCAGGCCTCACGACCAAACGCGCCAAGCTGCTGACCCACCGCATAGGCGGAACCACGGATTGCGATTGTTTTCATATTGTCATCATTCACTTATGTTCAGGATACGTGTTGCAAAAACTCTTGCAGACGCGGATTGCTGCTGGCAGTGAGCAGCACCTCAGGTGAACCATCTTCGGCAATGGTGCCGCCATCAATAAAGATCAACCGGGAAGCCACCTCTCTGGCAAAGCCAATCTCATGGGTCACAATCACCATCGTCATGCCCTCTTCGGCCAGCGAGCGCATGACCTTTAACACCTCATGCCGCAGTTCGGGATCGAGGGCGGATGTTGGTTCATCAAATAACATCATTTTGGGTTTTACCGCCAGGGCACGAGCTATCGCCACGCGTTGCTGCTGCCCCCCTGAGAGCTCTGCCGGATAGTGGTTGGCGCGTTCACGCAGACCCACGCGGTCCAGCAACGCCAGCGCCTGCTCCCGCGCCGCGGCCTTACTCTGCTTACGCACGCGAACCGGACCGAACATGACATTCTCAAGGGCGGTCAGATGCGGGAACAAATGAAATTGTTGAAACACCATACCGGCTTCGCGGCGAATATCACACTCATTCGCGTGCGGATCCGTAATATGCATGCCCGCCACCAGCAGCGTTCCCGAGGAGATCTCCTCCAGTTTGTTAATGCAGCGTAACAGGGTCGATTTTCCCGAGCCGGAGGGGCCAATGATCACCACCACCTCGCCCGCTTCAATCTTTAAATTGATATCGTGCAGCACCTGAGTGGCGCCGAAGTTTTTCGCCACCGCGCTAAATTCAACCATGCTCATAAAATATGGATCCTTTTCTCAAGTTGTTTCAGCAGGAAGCTCAGACACAATGTCAAAAACAGATAAATCATCGCCACCGCCGTCCACACCTCCAGCGCCCGAAAGTTACCGGCAATAATCTCTTGTCCCTGGCGGGTTAATTCTGCCACGCCAATCACAATAAATAGCGATGTATCTTTTATACTGATAATCCACTGATTGCCTAATGCCGGGATCATTCGCCGAAAAGCCAGCGGCATAATGACATGTAATAGGGTGCTGCGTGGCGATAACCCCATCGCCAGGCTGGCTTCTTTAAAACCTTTATTGATCGACAGAATCGCGCCCCGGGTGATCTCGGCAATATAAGCACCGGAGTTAATCACAATGGTGATAATAGCGGCAGGAACCGGGTCAATACGCACCGGCAACACCATCGGCAGGGCGAAGTAGATAAACATCACCTGCACCATGATCGGCGTTCCACGAATTAATTCCACAAACACCAGCGATACCGTTTTTGATATTTTACCCCCTAATGCGCGGCAGGTACCCGCCAGCAAGCCAATGACTAACCCACCTAACAAACCGGACAAAGATATAATCAGCGTCAGCTGCAAGCCCTGCATCAGCAGCGGTAAAGCATCCCAAATATAGCGACTGTCAAAATTCATCATTCTACCCGTCAAGAAGAAATGAGGCCGGATCGCTCCGACCTGGCAGGGTTATTTCGGCTGCTTAGCAAACCATTTAACGTAAATCTTGTCGTAGGTACCATCGGCACGCAGCGCCTGCAGAGCCTGGTTCACTTTTGGCGTCAGGCTGCTGTTTTTCTGCATCGCAAACCCATATTGCTGTGGCAGAATGCTGTCCGTCTCACCGGTGGATTTGACCTTGCCATTACCCGCCGTCTTCACGTAGTAAAGGACATTCGGCGAATCGTGAACGACGGCATCGAGATTGCCGGCCTGCAGATCAAGGTAGGCGTTATCGATGTTCGGGAACTCGATATAATTCGCTTTATATTTGCTTTTCATAAAGCTGGCCGCCGCCGTCCCCTGCTTAAGGCCAACTTTTTTCCCGGTCAAATCACTGAATTTGGCAATGGAATTATCAGTACTTTTCACGGCTATTAACAGGTCGGCATTATAATACCCATCACTGAAATCCACGACCTGTTTACGCGCATCGGTAATGGTTATGCCGGCCATCGCCACGTCCAGATTACGCGACTGCAGTCCGGGGATGAGGCCGCCGAAATCCATCGGCCTTAATTCGTAGCTGATATGCATTTTCTTTGCGATAGCGTCCCACAAATCGATATCAAAGCCGACATATTTATCACCTTGTTTAAATTCAAAAGGGACAAAAGCGGTATCCACGCCCACCGTTATTTTGTCCTGGGCTGCTGTCACAAAACTGGCAGAACAAATAACCAAAGCCAGCGTCAGTTTTAATTTATTAAATAGTCCAGTCATAATTACCCTCAGCGTCAATGAAATGGCATGCAACGAATATCAGCCTGCGATATATATCGCCGGAAGAACCAATAACAACACTTGATATGCAGGGCGCATTATTATGCGCCCGAATGAAAAGGCTAACTTATTCAGAAAATAGAGAATCGGTGGTATCCGGTACGGGCGTCTGGGCGCTGTTCATCACCATGGAGAGAAAACTGTAATAACCGTTTATCCCAATCAGATCCACCACGCCCTTCTCACCCCATAAATCAACGGCTTGTTGCCAGGTGCTATCACTCACCTTTTGCTGTTGATGCAGTTGCTGACAGAAGTCATAGATCACCTGCTCATCGGGCCGGAGATCGTCTGGCAAACGCTGTTGCTTAATCGCCCGCACCGCCGCGGCAGAGATGCCCTTCTCACGTGCTATAGGCGCATGGATCGCCCACTCTACCGGCTGTGACCAGTGCCGTGCGGTCAGCAAAATCGCCAGTTCAGAAAGACGCTGACCCAGCGCGCTGCGATAACGTAAATACTCCCCCATACGCTGGGCATGCGCCATCAGCTCGGGACTACGCAGCAGCGGCTCAAAAGGCGGCAGTAAGGCGCCGCGCGGCCCATTGATGATCTCTTCCGCTAACTGACGTTGCTGCTCGTCCCATTCCTGTTCCGCCAGGGGCGGTAAACGATTGATCATAATTTTCCCGTCTCTTCGCGGATCACGCTGTTCAGCGTATCGACCACAAAGTCGATCTGCGCCGGGGTGATGATAAACGGCGGCGCGATCAGGATGTGATCGCCATACTGACCATCGATCGTGCCGCCCATGGGGTAGACCATCAACCCACGCGCCATACAATTTGCTTTGATCGCAGCATGCAGCTTCAGGGCAGGATCGAACGGGGTTTTGTTGTCTTTATCGCGCACCAGCTCGACGCCGGCAAACAGGCCGCGCCCGCGCGTATCGCCGACATGCGGTAACTCACCCAGCACCTCGCGCAGGGCCTGTTGCAGATAGGCGCCCTGCTGTTTGACGGCAGCCAGTAAATTATCGCGCGCAATCACCTGCTGCACCGCCAGAGCTGCCGACGCGGCGGTAGCATGACAAATGTAAGTGTGGCCATGCTGGAACAACCCGCTGCCCGCCTTCAGCGCGGAAACAATGGTCTCACTCGCCAGTACCGCCCCAATCGGCTGATAACCCCCGCCGAGCCCCTTGGCGATGGTCACTAAATCAGGCACCACGTCGTCTTGTTCAAACGCGTGCAGCGTCCCGGTCCGCCCCATACCGCACATGACCTCATCGGCGATATACAGGATGCCGTATTTATCGCACAGGCGGCGCACCCCCTTCAGATAGCCCGGCGTCGGCGGCGTGGCCCCCGTCGTCGCCCCCACCACGGTTTCCGCACAGAAACCGATAATCGTTTCCGGGCCGGCCTCAAGGATGGCTTGCTCCAGCTCATTAAGCAGACGTTCGGTATACTGTTGCTGGGTCTCGTCAGCCCGGCGATCGCGGTACTCATTGCAGGCTGAGACGCGGATAACATCCATTAATAAGGGGGCAAACTGGCGACGGCGCCATTCGTTACCGCCCACCGCCAGCGCGCCCAGCGTATTGCCGTGATAGCTCTGTTTACGGGCGATAAATCGGGTGCGCGATGGCTGGCCGATCTCCACAAAGTACTGCCGCGCCATCTTCAGCGCCGTCTCTATTGCCTCGGATCCGCCCGAGACAAAGTAGGCATAGTTAAGCTCGCCGGGTGCCGTGCGGGTGAGATGGTCGGCCAGCTGCTCTACGACATCACTGGTAAAGAAACTGGTATGCGCATAGGCCAGCTGATCGATCTGGCGGTGCATCGCCGCCAGCACATCAGGGTGTGCGTGTCCGAGGCAGGAAACCGCCGCCCCGCAGCAGGCATCAAGATACGGTTTTCCCTGGGCATCAAAGATATAGGCCCCCTGGGCACGGGAGGCCACGATCGGCGTGCTACGCAGGCTGCGGTGAATGACATGACTCATACTGGGTTCTGCTCCTGAATCCGCTACATTAATTGAGCGTATCTTGCAGGATCCATTTGGATCACGTCAACGAAATAAAGATATGAATGCATCCGTTATTCTTATACCAGATACATTTGAATCATTTATCAGGATTTACCGGGGATCACATAGGCGCCAGAATCGATAAGATAGCGTTCGGCACTTTCAATTTTACTCACCGCCTCACGGCCGTGGCGCACCACCAGCATCGCCAGTAAACACTCTGCCAGCCCCATGCCGGAGACCACGGAAGGGAAAAATGATGGACTGTCGATGGAAAACAGCAGCGTGCAGTCTGCCGCCTGCGCTAAAGGGGAAACCGGCGAGTCGGTGATGGCGAGGATCTTCGCCCCTGCCTGCCGGGCTGCCTGTAAAACATCCAGTGATTCGCGTGAATAGGGAGCAAAGCTGGTGAGTAAGACGCAATCCCGGCTGGTCAGTTCGCGGGTGAAAACTTCGATATTGCTGGCCAGGCCGTCGATTAACGATACCTGCCGGTTGAACAGTCGATAGACATAAAACAGCGACCACGCGATCGGAAAGCTGGCGCGGAATCCGCAGATATAGACATTCTCCGCGCTATCGAGCAAGGTCACCGCCTGCTCCATCTCCTGCGCATTTTCGTTTTGCGTAAAGGTCAGATTCGCCTGATGCGCCTGAAAAACCTCTTTATACAGCTGCGTTTGCGTGCCGCGGGCCATCATTTTTTCCGCTTTTGATACGTACGTATCATTGCGCAGCCCCAGGTCGTCAATGAAATCGCTTTTCAGCTCGCTCCAGCCGCGGTAACCCAGCCGCTGCGCCAGACGCAGCAGCGTCGCCGGTTTTACCCCGGCTTCCGCCGCGAAGGCACGCATCGATAACACCACCAGTTGGCTGGCATTTTGCAGTGAGAACTCGGCGGCGCGTTGCAGCTCGGGCGACAACCCGCCGAATTCATTAATGATTTTTTCCCTGAGATTCATGGCAGCTACTTACTGGTTTTAAGTGAAAGCTATCTAATCATATTTGAGATCAAGACTCTATAGGTGGCTAACGACCTCGCGGGTCACATCCGTCCCCCCTTCTCGTTGCTGGCGTGCTTTACTTCAAATATGGCGCAAGAGGAATGTCACTGGCCGGTGGGAAAAGGTATGCTCTTATCAGGGGGCGTTGCACATCAAAGCCCTGTTCACTGCTGGAAATCTCACCATGGCACGCAACCGCACTTTTTCTCTCAATCTCCGTTGGCGAGCGCTGCTCAAAGACGCAGGGATGGAGCCTGAACATCTCCTCCGCCAGGCCAATTTGCCGGACGACACCTTTTCAGACACCAATCGCGGTCTGACTACCGATGAGTATCTGCGTTTCTGGCGCGTGCTAGAAAAAGAAAGCGACGACCAGGCCTTTCCTTTGCCTTTTGTAGAAAGGGTCTCTGCGGAAGTGTTTGATCCCCCGCTGTTCGCCGCCTTGTGTAGTACCCACATGATGCAGGCGGTCCAGCGGCTGGCCAAGTATAAACTGCTTATTGCCCCCATGGTGCTGGAGACGACGGTCGTGCAGAACGGCACGCTGACAGTGTCTCCGCGCTGGCTGGGAGCAACAGAAATCCCTGCCTCTCTGGAAGTGGCGGAACTGGCATTTTTACTTCGCCTGAACCGACTGGCCACCCGCGAACCGGTTCAGGCCGTGAAAGTGACGCTCTCACAGCCCCTCACCCGCCAGCAGACCCACCACTTTTCAGCCTTCTTCGGCACGACCATACAGCGTGGAAAGCGGGCGACCATCAGCTTTGCCGCCGCTGATGCCCTGCGGCCCTTTTTGACGGTGAACGAGGGTATGTGGCAGGTCTTTGAGCCGGAGCTGCAGCGTCGTCTCAGCCAGCTTAGCGATCAGGCCTCAACGGCTGAACGTGTTCATGCAGTTCTGCTGGAGCTTCTGCCGGGCAACGACGCCTCTATCGACAATACGGCGCAACGTCTGGGAATGAGTAAACGCACCCTGCAGCGCAGGCTGGAGCAGGAGGGAGAGAATTATCGCGCCCTTGTTCACGCTTGTCGCGAAGCGCTGGCTCGCCACTATCTTCTCAATACCACGCTTTCCGGTTATGAGATCGCCTTTCTGCTCGGTTTTGAAGATCCGAATTCCTTCTACCGGGCTTTTATGGCGTGGACCGGCCAGACGCCAGAAACCCTCAGAGACATGATGCGCCTCAACTAAGCGCGCGTCATGGCGCGCTTTGCCAGTATTGTGGCGCACCGTGCCAGCGACACCGCGCCTGACAGCAGGCACACTCGGCGCAGTCTACTTGCCGAGGTGCTTATGTTTATTCAGGAAAATAAAACCGCGCTGGTCACCGGCGCATCGTCAGGGATGGGGAAAGCCATTGCCCGTCGTCTTATCCAGGAGGGTTACCAGGTTTACGTTGCTGCCCGGCAGCTCGGGAAAATGGACGATCTGGCTTCGCTAGGGGCCCAATGCCTGCAGATGGATCTCTCACGGCAGGACGATCGGCTGGCTGTCGTGAACACCATTCTGTCTCAGACCGGAGGGGTCGATGTACTGGTCAATAATGCCGGTTTTGGCCTGTATGGCCCGGTCGAAGAGATCGGTATCGATGAGGCTCGCTACCAGTTTGAGGTCAATCTCTTCGGCGCGGCGCATCTCACGCAACTACTGCTTCCCGCGATGCGCGCCCGCCGTCGCGGATATATTGTCAATATCTCTTCCATGGGTGGCAAGATGTATAGCGTCCTCGGCGCATGGTACCACGCCACCAAACATGCACTTGAGGGATGGTCAGACTGCCTGCGGCTGGAAGTTGCCGACTTCGGCATCAAGGTGGTTATCATCGAACCTGGAGTGATTGAAACCGGCTTCGGCGATGCGGCCAGTGAAAGTATTGTCAAACGTTCGGCCACAGGACCGTATGGTCAGTTGGTAAAAGGGGTCGCCCTGTCGATCCAAAAAACGTACGGCCATGGCACCGGCAGCGACCCGCAGACGATCGCCGAGGTGGTCCTGGTCGCGGTGAATGCCTCAAATCCACGCCCCCGTTATGCCGTCGGTAAGTATGCCAAATTGCTTATCCGGATGCGTGTCTGGCTGGGCGACCGTCTTTTCGATCGTATTATCCTCAGCCAGATGCGCTGAGGTGATGTTCTGCTCACTTTCGCCTCGCGCTGGAGGGGGATGACTCTCCCAGCCAGTCGATAAAAAACGCCATAAACGCCGATACCTGAGGGGGCTGCAGCTTTCGCTGGGGAAAGACAAACTGCAGCCCGACCTCCTTACGGTCTAAGGGGCTGAATCCGGTGAAGCGCTCGGCAAACAGCACCTGAAGCCGTCCCTCCTCGACATCCCTCTTCACATCCCACCATGATTTACCGGCGATCCCCGCCCCGCTGAGCGCCCACTGCCGCAGTAGTGCCCCATCGTCGCAGACCATCGCCGGTGTCACCCGCACGACGCGCTCCTTTCCCGCCTCCTCAAAGCGCCATTCATTCATCACCACACCGTGCCGCTCCAGCGCCAGGCAGCGGTGATGGTGCAACTCGTCGAGGGCGGCAGGCGTTCCGTGAGTGGCAAGATAAGCCTCCGAAGCCACCAGCACCCGGTGGTTGGGGCGGATATGGCGGATCGCCAAACTACTGTCTGGCAGGTTACCGACGCGAATACTCATATCCAGCCGGTTGGCGACCAGATCCTCCACGCGCTCCCCTAAGAACACGGAAAACGTGACCTCGGGGTGACGGCGGGAAAAGTCGACGATGGCCGGGCTAAGATACTGTCGGCCAAAGTCGGAGGGGGCGGAAAGACGAATATTGCCGCTCAGCACGCCTTCCTTTTGCGTCAGCAACGATTCGGCGTGGCGGGCCTCCTCCAGTACGCGCCGCGCGGCATGATAAAAATCTTCCCCCGCCCTGGTCAGGGTGATAGCGCGCGTGGAACGATGGAACAGGCGGGTCTGGTAACGCTCTTCCATCGCCTTCAGGCGGGCCGTCATGGTGGCCGGTGAGAGCGATAACCGTCTGCCGGCGGCGGAGAGTCCCCCCGCCTCGGCGACAGCCACCAGCAGCGCCATATCTTCCAGCTTGCCCATTTTTCGTATTTCCTGAAAAGTGAATCTGTTTTTAGCCTAATTATCAAAATCAGATCCCGACTGTAAAGTGATTTTCATTCCACTCGCAAGGTACACCCGTATGAACAGCCTCTCACTTTTCGATCGTTACCGCATCGGCACGCTGCCATTGAAAAACCGCATCGTCATGGCTCCCATGACCCGGGCGCGCGCCCTGCAGCCCGGAAATATCCCCTCCGCGCTGATGGCAGAATATTACCGCCAGCGCGCCAGCGCCGGATTGATCGTCACGGAGGCGACGCAAATCTCTCCTGAGGGACAGGGATACTCCTGGACGCCTGGCCTGCATTCCGCTGAGCAGATTGCCGGCTGGCAGTTGACGACCGGGGCCGTTCACCAGGCTGGCGGCGTTATTTTTTCTCAGCTCTGGCACGTGGGGCGGATGTCGCACGCTCGTTTTCATGCGGATGGGCAACCCGTGGCCCCGTCGGCGCTGGCGCCGGACGCCCAGGTCTGGGTGGTGGATGAGCAAGGCCGGGGCCAGATGGTGGACTGCCCACCGCCGCGGGCGCTCTCCCGATCGGATATTCAGCGTATTGTCGCCGATTACCGTCAGGCGGCGCGCAATGCGATAGCGGCGGGGTTTGACGGCGTGGAAGTGCACGGCGGCAATGGCTATCTGATCGACCAGTTCCTGCGGCGTACCGCCAACCAGCGTACTGATGAGTACGGCGGTAGCCTGAGCAACCGGATCCGTTTTGCCCAGGAGGTGCTGACCGCCATCGGCGACGTTATTGGCCGCGAGCGGACGGGCATCCGCCTTTCCCCCTACATTACCCAGCGCGGGATGAACGACCCGCAAGTGATCGACGCCATCCTTGCCCTGGCGGCCTGGTGCGAACAGCAGGGTATCGCCTTTATCCACCTGGCGGAGGCGGACTGGGACGATGCGCCAGCCGTTCCCCAGCACTTTCGTGACACGCTGCGCGCGACCTTCAGCGGCACCCTGATCATGGCCGGCAATTACGATCAGCAAAAGGCGGAACGTATCCTCACCGCCGGTTTCGCCGACCTGGTGGCTTTCGGCCGCCCGTTTATTGCTAATCCTGACCTGCCGCAGCGGCTTCAGCACCGCTGGCCGCTGGCGACCGTCAGCGATCCCGCCACGCTGTTTGGCGGGACAGAGGTGGGCTATACCGACTATCCCTTCTATACGGAGCATAAAGAGTGAAAATGAACGGAGCATAAAGAGTGAAAATGACCCGCAAAATGTTACCTGCCAGCCTTGGTGTCGCTGTTGTCTGCGCGCAGGCCAGACACGGCATCACGCTGCGGCGCTGCGCCACAGCGCTGCTGCTTGCCGGGATATCCGGCTCCGCGTTTTCAGCCCCGCAGGGTTTGCTGAAGCCAGCCCAGCTCATCGTTGACAGCGGCCTTCCCCCTGCCACACGCGCCGCCAATGAATATGTCGCCAGACAATACGCCACGTTCTGGAATACCGGTGATGAAGCGCTGGCCCGGGCGGCGCTGGCGGGGAATTTTATCGATAAAACGCCCCCGGAAGGGCGCCGACAAGGGCCGGAAGGCGCGATCCTCGCCTCCAGAGCATTTCGTCAGGCGGTGCCGGATTTACGCTGTGATGTCGAACAAATGATTGTGGCCGGTGACCGGGTGGTCTCACACTTACATTTTCATGGCCACTTTACCGGGACCTTCGGCACCCGGAAGGGTAAGGGACAAAATATCGATTTTATTGCCACCGATATCTATCAGATCAGCGGCAGTAAAATTGCCGCCAACTGGCATATTGAAGATAACCGGACGCTGATGAAACAGCTGGGCGTGCAATAAGCTGCCCACCCGGACGGTGAGTAAGCGATCGCCATAACCACGAGCCGCCCCGGTATCCGCCGGGGCGGCTCGCCTGGCGACAGACTGTGCTTAGATTTGCGCCATTCCGCCGTCGACATAGATCTCTGCGGCGTTAATAAAGCTCGACTCGTCAGACGCTAAAAATACCACCGTCCTGCCAATCTCCTCCGGCTCGCCCAGCCGCCCGAGCGGTACGCTGGCGGCCAGGGCGTCGAACAAGCCCTGACGGTCCGCCTCCGCGACCAGTCCTCCCAGACCCGGGGTACGCACCGGCCCCGGGCTGACGACATTGATGCGGATCCCGCGATCGTTCACCTCCAGCGCCCAGGAGCGCGCCAGGCTGCGTACCGCCGCTTTACTGGCGCTATAGATGCTGAAGTTAGCCGTCCCTTTGACCGCCGCCGTAGAGCCGGTCAAAATCACCGAGGCGCCGTCGGTGAGCAGCGGCAGCGCTTTCTGGACGGTGAACACCACCCCGCGCACGTTGGTGGCGAATATCCGCTCGATGTGCGCTTCGGTGATGGCGCTGAGTGGCAGCATATCCCCGCCGCCAGCATTGGCGAACAGCACATCCAGGCGGCCGGACTCGTCGGCAATGGTCGCAAATACCGCGTCAAGGTCGCTTAACACGGCGGCGTCGGCGCGGATCCCGCGGGCGGCGGGCCCGATGAATCTTACCGCCGCATCCAGCTCCTCCTGTCGGCGGCCGGTGATATACACCTTCGCGCCCTGCTCCGCCAGCGCTTTCGCCGACGCCAGGCCAATCCCGGTGCTGCCGCCGGTCACTAACGCCACTTTATCCGCAAGTTTTTTGCTCATGGTGCATTTCCTTGGTTAGAGTATAAACAGGCCAGGCTCGCGAAAGCGCCCCGCCGGGTATGGAAAGCACTGTAATCGCCTCAAAGAGGCGGAAAAATGGCCTAATCTGAAAAACACTTTTCCCCTCCGTGGATAATGGACGCCCGCTAACCAGGATACTGCGAATAATGGACCGATTTTCAGCCCTCAAAGCCTTCACCCGCGTTGTCGAAGCCGGCAGCTTTACCCGCGCCGCGGACTCGCTGGATATGCCCAACGCCACGCTCAGCAAAACCATCAAGCAACTGGAAGCGCATCTGGGGGTTTCCCTCCTGCAGCGCACCACCCGGCGTATTACCGTGACGCCGGAAGGACGGGAGTACTATGAAAAAGCTCGCTGCCTGCTGGAAGACCTGGAAGAGATCGACGCCTCCTTCAATACCGCCCACAATAAGCCGAAGGGCCATCTACGGATCGCCATCGGTGGGTCGACCGCGTGCGATGTGCTGATCCCGCTGCTGGCGGACTTTATGACCGCCTGGCCGGATATCCGTATCGATTTACAGGTGGCCGATAAACCCGCGGACCTCATCAGCGGCAATATTGACTGCGCCATCCGCGGCGGGCCGATGGATGACTCGACGCTGATCGCCCGTAAAATCGGCGAGGCGACGCTGGTCACCTGCGCCACCCCTGGCTATCTTCAGCGCTGCGGCACGCCCGCCTCGCCGGATGAACTCCATCATGGCCACCAGCTCATCAGCTATCTGTCGCCGGCCAGCGGCAGAGCGTTTCCGTTTCGCTTTACGCGTCACGGCGTCAGTACCGAGCTCAAGACAGAGCCCCATCTCGGCATCAATGAGAGCAACGCGCATATTGCCGCTGGCGAGGCGGGCTTAGGCATTGTGCAAACCTTTACCTATTCGCTAAAACCCGCGCTGGCAAGTGGCAAGCTGGTGGAGATCCTCGCCGCCTGGCGCCCGGCCCCCTATCCCTTTCACGTCGTCTATGCCCGGCACCGGCACGTGCCGCCCCGGCTCCGCGTCTTTATTGAATGGCTGGCGGCGGTTTTTCCAGCTGCGGTGCAGGGATAAAGCGCGTTATCTGACGCCGCGCCGAGGGGGGGGCCGTAAATGAACACACTGACCGCTATTATCCTTTTTACGACCGTCCGAAAACATCGCTGATTAAATCGACGATTTGATGTTTCTACACAAAATATAAACGAAGATTTAAATTGATATGAATGGGTTGACAATAACATTGGCTATGGGTAGATTTCATGGGCCTAAGTTGTGGCCTTTCCTAATCTGACATAAGAGACTAATGGATACTGAATTTAGTAGCGGTCCGAATATTGCCTTAACGGTTATTCGGACAAGTAAACATAAAATCGATTGTGATCACTTCTTCGTTTTGGTGTGTCTCGCCGGAGCTTGATGCTCTCGTGTTGTCCCACCTCGACCAGAGTTTTCACGGTCCCGAGGTGTGTTATGAACTTCAAATCTACCCTTTTTCCTGGTGTCAAAACCATGACATCAACGCTGCGTGTCCGGCCGCCCCGCGATCGGGCGTCGTCTGCGCGTAAAAAACAGCAAAGCTCTATATTCTCTTCTAAAATCAGCGAGTTGAATCAACGCATTACTAACTGGCGCGTCAGTCCTGTCACCGGCCAGCTGGAGCGTCGTTGCCGCTTCTCTGATGGCGAAGACCCACAAAGTCGCCCCTTCGTCGCCTGATTCAGCCGTTACGCCGTAGGCCGTGTCTGCGCGCTATGCCGCAGCCCGTTTTCGTGCGTCACGCTGAGTTACGTCACTGCTGGTACCTGTTTATTCACTGATGTATTTATATTTGTACATCGGCAGGAATAATCACGTCCAAATAAAACAAAATATAAACTTCACGCCTGTTTATTTTTAATAATAAACAGCGGGAAGCCCTGTGCGAAATTAATTAAAACCGATCGCTGATGCGACATCGGGCTATTTTCGGCCGCCCTTAATCCGGGTCTTACCGTAAAAAGCCTGCTGCCGCCCGGCGACAGGAGCAGCACCATGACTGTACAAACCAAGAACCGAAATAAAAAAAGCACGCTGTCTATGCGTGCCGCCCAGGAAGCCCAAAACGGTATCGCAGAAACCCTGGTCAACCTCAACACTACCCGGGAAGGGCTGCAGGAAGCCCAGGCAAATGCCCGGCTGGAGCGGGATGGCCTGAACGAAGTGACTCATGACAAGCCGCCGCATGCGCTGATCCAGCTGCTGATGGCGTTTAACAACCCGTTTATTTATGTGCTCGCCATTCTCGCCGGGATCAGCTTCTTCACCGACTACTGGCTGCCCACCAGCCATGGCGAAGACGGCGACCTGACGACGGTGATAATCATCGGTACCATGGTTGCCCTCAGCGGACTGGTGCGCTTCTGGCAGGAACACCGCTCGGCCAAATCGGCCGAAGCGCTGAAAGCGATGGTTCGCACCACCGCGACGGTCGTTCGTCGCGAACACGCCGGGCAAAAAGGAACGCCACGTGAAATCCCGATGCGCGAGCTGGTGGTGGGCGATATCGTGCAGCTCTATGCGGGCGACATGATCCCGGCCGACGTCCGTTTGATCGAATCACGCGACCTGTTTATCAGTCAGGCCGTCCTGACCGGCGAAGCGCTGCCGATTGAGAAGTACGACACCCTCGGCGACGTGGCGCAGAAATCCGCACACGACAAGGCGGTTGACAACGAGAACCTGTTGGATATGCCTAACATCTGCTTCATGGGGACCAACGTTGTCAGCGGCACCGCTCAGGCGGTCGTGGTGGCGACCGGGCCGAGGACCTACTTTGGCTCACTGGCAAAAGCGATTGTCGGCACCCGGGCGCAAACGGCGTTTGACCGCGGGGTGAACAGCGTCAGCTGGCTGTTGATCCGCTTTATGCTAGTGATGGTGCCGGTGGTGTTCCTGATTAACGGCCTGATGAAGGGCGAATGGTGGGATGCCCTGCTGTTTGCTCTGGCCGTCGCCGTAGGTCTGACGCCAGAAATGCTGCCAATGATCGTCAGCGCCAACCTAGCCAAGGGCGCGGTGGCTATGGCGAAGCGTAAAGTCGTGGTTAAGCGCCTTAACGCGATTCAGAACCTGGGCGCGATGGACGTGCTGTGCACCGACAAAACCGGCACCCTGACGCAGGATAAAATCATCCTTGAGCACCACGTCGACACGCACGGTCAGAAAAATCAGTCCGTGCTGGCGCTGGCCTGGCTCAACAGCCACTATCAAAGCGGCATCAAAAACCTGATGGATCAGGCGGTCATTTACTTCTCTGAAAATGAGTCGGGCTTTGTGCAACCTCAGGGGTACAGCAAAGTCGATGAGATGCCGTTCGACTTCGTGCGCCGTCGCCTGTCGATTGTGGTGAAAGACAGCCAGAGCAATCATCTGCTGGTGTGCAAAGGCGCCGTGGAGGAGATGCTGAGCATCGCCTCCCACATGGAAGAGAATGGCAAGGTTATCCCCCTCGACGATCAGCGCCGTGACGCCATGCTGGCGATGGCGAACGACTACAACAAAGACGGCTTCCGCGTTCTGGTGGTCGCTACGCGCGACATTCCGAAAGCCGAAGCGAAAAGACTGTACAGCACCGCTGATGAGCACGATCTGATTATCCGCGGCTTCCTCACCTTCCTCGATCCACCTAAGGAGAGCGCGGGTCCGGCGATTGCTGCCCTGATGGATATTGGCGTCGCAGTCAAAGTGCTGACCGGCGATAACGCGATTGTCACTACGCGGATTTGCCGCCAGGTGGGACTGGAACCAGGCGAACCGGTACTCGGCCCGCAGATTGAGTCGTCGAGCGACACGGCCCTGCAGCAGTTGGTGGAAGAGCGCACGGTGTTCGCCAAGCTAACGCCGCTGCAGAAATCACGCGTGCTGAAGGCGTTGCAGGCCAACGGTCATACGGTGGGCTTTCTTGGTGACGGCATTAACGATGCCCCTGCTCTGCGCGATGCCGACGTGGGTATCTCGGTCGACAGTGGCACCGATATCGCCAAGGAATCGGCCGACATCATCTTGCTGGAAAAGAGCCTGATGGTGCTGGAAGAAGGCGTCATCAAAGGCCGCGAGACCTTTGGCAACATTATGAAGTACCTGAACATGACCGCCAGCTCCAACTTCGGCAACGTGTTCTCGGTGCTGGTGGCCAGCGCGTTCATTCCGTTCCTGCCGATGCTCGCGATCCAGTTGCTGCTGCAAAACCTGATGTACGACATCTCCCAGCTCGCGCTGCCGTGGGACAAAACGGACAAAGAGTTCCTGAGCAAACCGCGCAAGTGGGATGCAAGAAACATCGGCCGCTTTATGGTCTGGATTGGCCCGACATCGTCCATTTTTGACATGACGACCTTTGCGCTGATGTGGTTTGTATTCAGCGCCAACAGCGAACACATGCAGACCCTGTTCCAGTCCGGCTGGTTCGTTGAAGGCCTGCTGTCGCAGACGCTGGTGGTGCACATGCTGCGTACCCAGAAAATTCCGTTCATTCAGAGCACCGCCGCCTGGCCGGTACTGATGATGACCGGTCTGATTATGGCTATTGGAATTTACGTGCCGTTCTCTCCGCTTGGGCCGTTGGTTGGGCTGCAGGCACTGCCGTGGCAGTACTTCCCGTGGCTGGTCGGCACCCTGCTCGCCTACTGCTGCGTGGCCCAGGGCATGAAAACGTTCTACATCCGTCGCTTCAGGCAGTGGCACTAATTCTGCGTTAAAGACAGTGATTCACGTGCCGCTTCGGCGGCACCTTTCAGGCAGGCCACACAGGCTGGAAGCATTATGGAAAAGCAACATTCCATCATTTTCCTGATTAAAAATAAGACCATCGCGTTGATTGTCTTATTTTTAATGAAAATAACCCGCACCCTTCGCGTCCGTGCCCTGGCATGGTACGCCGGAGGGAAGATTAACTATCAACACACTAAAGCATTACTGAACCTCGCCAGCGCCATACATCGTTTTTCGATCAGGTTACTGCGTTTTATTTCACTACCCGCCCTGTAGAGGGGGAATTCATGATGTCCGGAACCACTCTGTTAATTAACCTGGCTGGCGCCATCGCATTGCTGCTCTGGGGCAGCCATATGATTTCAACGGCGCTGCAGCGCGGCTTCGGCACGCCGCTGCGCAACTGGATGGGACGCCACCTCACTAACCGCTGGACCGCCCTGCTCTCCGGCATTGGCATTACCGGCATTCTGCAAAGCAGCACGGCGGTCAGTATGATGGCGACGTCATTTACCGCCGCAGGTACGCTAAGCCTTGCCCCCGCGCTTGCGGTGATGCTCGGCGCCAACATCGGCTCCACGCTGGTGGTCCAGCTGATGAGCTTTAACATGGAAATCGCCATTCCGCTGCTTCTGCTGGCCGGGTTTGTGGTTTTCAAGCTACGCGACCATTCCAGCTTTGAAAGTGTGGGCTGCGCCCTGATTGGCCTCGGCCTGATGCTGCTGGCGCTGCATTTACTGGGCGGCACGCTGCAGGACATTGAGGTCACGCCGGTGTTTCATGCCGTGATGCAGGGGCTACAGGGCGATATTTTCATTGCCCTGCTGGTGGCGGCGCTCCTGACGCTCCTGTGCCACTCCAGCGTGGCGATGATTTTGCTGATCGTCTCCCTCGCCGGTACCGGCACGCTGACCCCGGCTACGGCCCTGGTGCTGGTGCTTGGCGCCAACATCGGCGGCGCGTTACCGCCAGTGTTAAACGCCGGGTCCGCGGTGGCCCGCCGCCTGCCGGTTGGCAACCTGATGGTCCGCCTGTCCGGCTGCGCGCTGGCATTACTGCTTCTGCCGTTGCTGATGGCGATCGCCCGTAAATCCGGGCTGAACACGCCGCAGCTGGTGGTGTGGTTTCATACCGCCTTTAGCGTGGCGCTCGCGCTGCTGTTTATCGGCCTGAACGTGCCAATGGCTCGCTTCCTGGAGCGACTGTTTCCGGAAGAAGAGCGCGTAGGCGACCCGGGTATGCCAATGTATCTCGACGATGCGGGTCTGGAAGTGGCTTATATCGGCCTGTCCAATTCGGTTCGCGAATCGCTGCGCGCCGCCGACATGCTAACCATCATGCTGGACCGACTGCTGGTGCTGTTTGTGACCCAGGAAAAACAGGCTGCCGATGACATCCGCCAGCTGGAGCAGTCGGTCGATCTGCTGAGCGCGGCGGTTCGCGCCTACCTCGCCGACATTGGTCAGGACGGGCTGAATGATGCAGATGCCGATCGTGCCCAGGAGATCCTGATGTTCATCATCAATGTTGAGCACGCGGGCGACATTCTCTCCAGCAATCTGACCCAGCTGGCCACGCGCCGCGCACGCCGGGGAGAGCAGTTTAACGACTTTGAATTACACCATATTCGCCTGCTGCATGCGGAGCTCCTCACCAGCCTGAACTTAGGCATAGCGGCATTCCTGCGTGAAGACTTGTCTGCTGCCCACCAGCTGGTGCAGCGCAAAGAAACCATCCGCCAGCTGGAGGCCTCCGCCAGCCGCGAGCACTTCAAAAAACTGCGGGAGGACAAGAATGCCTGGGCGGAATCCGGCGACATTTTCCAGCGGGTGCTACGGGACTACCGCCGCGTGCATCACCATATCGCCGCCGTCGCCTACCCGGTCATTGACCGCCTGGGCGATACCTCGCTGCGGTTTATTGAAACGCCGCCGGATGTTTAAAAAACAATAACCGCCAGCGCGCGGACGAGATCCTTTTCAAGGCAAGCAACGTTAAGGTACAAAAAATGCGAGTGTTAATCTGCTCGGGTCGGTTTTATGCCGACACCCATACCATCACCCATGTGCTGGATCTCTATGCCCGTACACAGACGATTAACGTGTTGATTCACGGAGGGCACCAGGCGCTGGGCGGCGCGATAGAAAACTGGGCGCGCGGGATCGACGTTCACGTGATCCGCTACCCGGCAAACTGGGCGCTGCACGGAAAATATGCAGAGACAAGGCGCAATTTGTTTATGCTGGAAGATAGCCGCCCTGACGTACTGCTGGCTTTTCCTGGCGGAGAAGATACGGCGGAGTGCATAAAGATGGCGAAAAACAGAGGGATCCGCGTCATCGACGTCGTTTAACCTGAGTGGGTGAAGTTCGGTGACCATGGCCACAGGCAGGCGTCCGCTGGAGGGGTATTGAATGACGGCCTTGACGATTAACCAGCAATGGTCAATATAGAGAACCTTACTCGTCTAAGTGTAAGCTGAGCGCAGAGAGGACAGTCAGGCGGGGGGCCCGGCCCCCCAATTGTCCGGGAACATTATGGGCAATACCGCTCAGCATACCCTCAGGCTTCCGTCGGTCCCCGGGATGAGATTTCACGTCCACTCCCCTTATTCGCGCGGTATCGAAACCAGGAACAGCCGGACAACGACACCCGCCATACCTTACCTGGAGCGAAAAAATGACCTCATCCATTGCCATCGTCGGAGCAGGACTCGGCGGCCTCATGCTCGCACGTATTTTACATGTCCACGGCATTTCCTCTGTGGTCTACGAAGCTGAAGCCTCTCCCGAGGCCCGCCCACAAGGTGGCTTGCTGGATATCCACGATCATAATGGCCAGCGGGCGCTGATAGCGGCAGGCCTGTACGATGCCTTCCGGGCCCTTATTCTTCCTGGTGGTCAATCCACGCGCGTACTCGATAAAGCGGGCAACGTATTGTTCGAGCAGTTCGATGATGGTTTGGGCGGCCGACCAGAAGTCTCTCGCGGCGCGCTTCGCACGCTGCTGCTGGAGTCGCTTCCTGCGGACACCGTGCAATGGGGCCGTAAAGTGGCAGATATCGTCCCCCATGATGACGGCACGCATAGTTTGTACTTTACGGATGGCTCCACCACCAGGGTCTCCCTGGTGGTGGGCGCAGATGGTGCCTGGTCGCGTGTCCGTGCTCTGGTCACCGATGCTGTGCCTGCCTATGCGGGATTTTCGTATGTCGAGCGCTGGCTTAGTCACGTTGATACTGATCATCTGGCTTGCGCGCAAGCAGTAGGCCGCGGCTCATTTTTTGCGCTCTCGCCGGGCAAGGGTATCATGGCGCACCGGGAGCCTGGCGGCGTGATCCACGTTTACATTGCTCTGTGCCGACCCCAGGCCTGGTTCGCTGACGTGACGTCCGCTAATGCACAGGTTGACGTGCAACGCATAGTCGATGAATTCGATGGCTGGGCGCATCCACTGCAAACATTGATCACTGAGGGTGATGGTGAGCCCGTATTGCGCCCTATTCACTTTTTACCTCCCGGACTTCGATGGCCGCGAACAGCAGGCGTAACGCTGTTGGGTGACGCCGCGCATCTTATGCTGCCGTTCGGCGAAGGCGCTAATCTCGCGTTAGAGGATGGCGCTGAGCTGGGACTCGCGATTGCGGCCAATGCAGATAATCCTGAAGCCGCGCTGTCCGCTTATGAAGAACAGATGTTTATCCGCGTCGAAACCGCGGCCAACGACGCGCAGGCAATGGCTGGCATTCTCTTTGGGGACGAGACACCCGACGCGTTGTTGCATTTTTTTAATCAATATAAAACGGGATCCTGATCCCCCAACGCTGCGGTGATTTTTGCGCCATGAACAAATAACCCTCCCGCTATCGGGAGGTCACCGTTCAGGATGTCCGGAGAATAACGCTCCGGAGATAAAATCATTAAAACGCTGTCGCAATAGCTGAAATCTGGAACGAGTTATTTTAATAACCCCTTCATGATCAAAGACAGACCGAACTCAAAACAGGTATCCGGATGTTGGTGGGTAAGCGCATCGATACGACTGATTTCTGTTGAGGGTGTAGACAATCTTTCATCATCATGTCTGTCTGTACGAGACTGCTCCTCTAATACGCATCCCAGGGTATATTCGCTAATAGTGAGTAATATCATTGCGGCTTCGGCCTCAGAAAAGCCGGCCCGCATAAGGTAAGCCACCTTTGGGTAGAACGTTTCCCCTCCTACCCGCGCCGGTGTTGTCCCCGCATGGAGCAGTGCGCCATCCCGATGAGCGAGAAGCGCGCGGCGGAAACTGCGCGCGTTATTTGCCAGCCAGTCTGCCCACTCGGCCGTGTCTTCAGCCAGCGGAAGCGAATGGTGCCTGGCCAAAACAGTTGCGGCCATCTCTTCCAGTAAGCTGGCCTTGTTCCTGAAATGCCAGTACAGCGTTGCGGATTCTACCCCCAGCTTTTGCGCCAGCTTTCGCGTCGTTATCGCTTCCAGCCCAACTTCATCTAAGAGTGCTAATGCAGCATTAATGACCTGATCCCGCTGAATTTTAGCCATGGTGTTCATCCTGTTGTTAATGCATCCAACCGAGCCCGTGGTAGATAAAAAGAGATCTTCTCCTGACCAGGAGCCTACCGGCGCCATTGATGAAAATAAATCTATCATTGATAGAAAAATTGATCAATGATAGATTTTTAACGCATCGCACCTAAAGGTCATCCCATGAATATCAATCGAGATACGCAGGTAAAGAAAACAAACCATGCTGGCCCCATCAATGCCATCCCGCCGGTTTTGTGGCTGCAAGCCGCCATCATCACCCTTGGGGCATTCGCTACCATGCTCTCATCCACCATGCTCAGTGCTGCGCTTCCGGCCATGGCAAAGGGCCTTGGGGTGACGGACGCCTCCATCCAGTGGATAGCCACCGCGTACCTCATGGCTCTGGCCGCAGGCGTTCCGGTTAGCGCATGGGCGGTAAAACGGTTTGGCGCCACCCAACTTTGGCTCTATGCACTTATTTTATTTGGTGTTTTCTCGGCATTTTGCGCGTTATCCCCGAATATCGAGGTGCTGCTCACCGCCAGAATAATGCAAGGTCTGGCAGGCGGGTTACTCGTGCCAGCCGGGCAGACGATCCTGGGTCTGGTGGTCGGTCGTGAGCGCCTCGGGCGGATCATTGGTACGATAGGCGTGGCTATCGTCATTGCGCCCTTACTGGGAACGTCTCTGGGTGCCGTTCTGCTTCAGGTCTGCGGATGGCGAGTCTTGTTTTTTATTAATGTCCCCTTATCTCTCTGTGCATGGCTTGCGGGATGGAAATTACTCCCTCGCCCGACAATAAAAAATGATAAGCCGCTCTCCCTGGACTGGATGGGGTTAATACTGATTCTTTGTAGCCTTCCCCTGCTCATGGAGGGTATTAAAGGTGTCAGCCTGAATAGTGGTGAAAATAGCGGGAACATTATCTTACTCAGCGTGGGCGCACTGTTTATCGGCTTGTTTATCTTTCGCTCTTTTCGCATTGACTCGCCTTTACTTCATCTCAGCCTTTTCAAACATCGTGGCTTCACATTATCGGCGTTGCTGATGGCTATCGGAGGTGCGGTGAATTTTGGTGGGCAGTTCCTGCTCCCGTTGTATTTCCGCGACGTTTGCCATGAAGCACTGGCTGACGTGGGTTTGCTCCTTACTCCGCAGTTAATCGGTTCTGCCATAGGATTCCCGGTCGCCGGTTATTTCTCAGACCGGCTGGGTCCTCGCGTGGTGCTGATCGTTGGCGGCTTGCTCTCGGTGTTGGCGACATGGCCGCTGGCCATGATTGATGGAGGCAGTAGCTACACCCTGGTCGGTAGCGCACTCGCTATCAGGGGATTCGGTTTAGCCCTTGCGACAGTGCCGGCGATGGCGGCAGGCCTGGCGATGGCGGGTACCCGTCATGTTTCTGATGCAGCACCGATTCTCAACATCCTGCAGCGTGTTGGCGCGATGGCTGGCGCGGCCCTGGTGACGGCGTGCTACGTCAGACTGGCGCATACGCAGGGTAGCTTAGCCGCCTTTCAGCACGCCGGGTGGATACTGATCAGCGGCGCCATACTACTCACGCTTTCAGCACTTTTCATGGTGAACCATCAGGGTTCATCAACGCGAGAAGAAACAAGATAACCGGTCTGGCGTCCTGTCCCGCACCCGAGACGCAATAGTTAACACCTCATGCTGAATGAGCGCGTGAGAGGCGTGAATGCCAGTCAGCGGCACCAGCGACTGGCATTGCACGCGACGCCCCACTAAATCGAACCAATCAATCCGCCATCGACCCGGATCACCGCCCCGGTAATGTAGCTGGCAGGCTGGCTTGCCAAAAAGGCAGCGGTGGCGCCGTACTCCTGGGGGTGGCCATAACGTCCCGCCGGAATGCTCAGACGACTCTTCTCCGCGACCGCTTCCGCAGTGGAATGTTCCCGTTTCGCCTTGATAGCATCCAGCTGACCCACCCGGTCGGTAGCGATGCGCCCAGGCACCATCACATTCACTGTGACGCCGTCGGCCGCCACTTCAGCGGCAAGGGTTTTCGACCAGCCGAGTAAGCTCATGCGTAGCGCATTCGACAGGGCGAGACCCGGAATCGGGGCAATCACACCGGACGAAGTGGTGGTAATAATGCGTCCCCAGCCACGGCTGCGCATGGCGGGCAGTAGTTTATCGGTGAGCTGGATTAACGAGGCGACCATCACTGAAAATTGCTGTTGCCAGACGGCGCCGTCCGTCCCCTGTGCCAGCGTGGGCGGTGGGCCACCGGAATTATTGACCAGAATATTGATGTCGCCCCAGTGCTCGCGGATATCGGCGATGACCGTATCAAACTGTTCCGGGACGGCAAGATCCAGCGGCCAGGCGCGGGCGGTACCGCCCAGCTGAGTGATGCGTTCCACCGTTTGCGCCAGCTTCTCTCTGTTGCGGCCTGTCACGGCGACCTTCACGCCTTCCTGCGCCAGTGAGCAGGCGATAGCCTGTCCAAGGCCACTTCCCGCACCGCAAACCAGTGCCACACGCTGTTGTATCTGCAAATTCATAAATGCTCCTGATTGTATTTTCAGGAGCATTATGTGCAATAGTGATGCCAGTTATACGCGTGGGCTTTTTACATTGACCTGGTCAAACGCGTATTGCAGGTGTTTTCTCATCAACTCTGCCGCCTGTTCCTGCTTGTTCTCTCGCAGGGCATCGATGATGGCAACGTGCTCTTCGCACCACTCTTTCACGCGACGCTTATTGTGATAGCTACCAAATTCCAGCAGGCGGCGCAGCCGGTTTTGCTGCTGAATGGCCTGTAATACAAACAGATTGCCGCTGGCCTCTGCCAGCAACTCATGAAACGCCGCATCGGTTTCGAAAATCTCTTTGGCCGGGACCTGCGTAATGTCCGGGTGGGTGATGAGTCTCAGATGCCGGGCGCGCAGACGTTTAAGCATCTGCCGGTCAACATGCAGGTTGGGCGTCAGCAACGCCATCGGTTCAATCATCAGGCGAAAACCGTAGCTATTGCGCAGAGCGATATCGGAGTTCAGGGTTTGCAGAAAGCGCCAGCCATGCCCTGCATTGCGGGCAATCAGGCCATCCTCCGATAGCTTCACCAGCGTACGGGTCAGCACGCCGCGATCAACATCATAGCGCTGGCTGATTTCGGTCTGGGTAAAGGATTCCGGCAGGATACCTGCAATGCGGTCATGGACCAGTTGCTCGTACAACTTCTGGTCATTGCTCTTGGACTGCTCAATCTCCAGCTGATCCAGCTCATTACTGCGTTTAAGCAGGAAAAAACCCTGGTTTGGCCGCGCTTCAACCGCCCCCATGCGGGTCAGTTCCTTGAGCCCGGCACGTACCGGCGTACGCGAAACACCCAACGCATCGGCAAGATGTTGCTCACGTAAATGATGACCTGGATCGAATCTTGCTTCAGATATCAGGTCGAGTATTTGCCGGGCTATCCGGCGACTGCTCGCAGTGGAGTCAGGCTGCATGAATTCACGATTCCCTGAAATGCATTGTTGTGGTCGATATATACAATATCACGACCAACAAAACGCAGCAAAGTAAAGCAAGGAGTGCACGCTTAACGTGCAACACGCACCAGAATGAGACATTTTTTTCATACGCATAATTGTATTTATTGACTCACTAAATTCAATTTAAACCTTAGCCAGGAGACGACTATGTCCAGCAATTCTTTTCTGTTTCGCCGCGTGCGTACCTTGATGTTCGCGCTGACCGCCCTGCCACTGGTCAGCCATGCGGCGGTGGAAACCATCGCCAAGGGTCAGTTGACCTATGGAACGGCAGCGACGTTCATGCCTTTTGAATACGTGAAAGCAGGCAAGCTTACCGGCTTCGATATCGACCTGATTAACGCGCTAAGCAAAGAGATCCAACTGACGCCAGCGCCAATGCCGATGGAATTCAAAGGGCTTATTCCGGCGCTGCAGGGTAAACGTCTGGATATCATCAACTCCGCCATGTACGTCAATCCGACCCGTGCCGAGCAGGTTGACTTCGTACCCTATCTGAAAATCGGCAGCCGCGTGGTGGTCCGCAAAGGTAACCCGGCCAACATCACCGGACGTGACCTGAGCCTCTGCGGCAAAAACATCGCCGTGACGCTCGGCGGGATCGAAGAGAGCCAGGCCCGGGCAGACAATCAGCGCTGCCTGGAGGCCAAAAAACCGGCCATCAACGTCATGACGTTCCCCGCGGCCACCGATTCCGCCGTGGCCGTCGCCCAGGGACGTGCCGATGCCGAGTTCCTCTCCACGCCGGGCACCGTCGCCCTGTTTACCGAAAAAGCTGGCATGTTCGAAGCGGTTGGCGCCGAGTTCGAAGCGAATACTCACATCGCCTTTGCCGTGCGTAAAGGCGATACCGCAACCCAGGCCCTGCTGGAGCAAGGTCTGCAGAGCCTCGTCAAAAATGGCACCTACGCGCAACTGATTAAGAAGTGGAACTTCCCAGACTCCGTTGCCCTTTTCTAACCCGTTTGCCATTAACCGGAGAACGCTATGTCGATCGATTTAATGTGGCAGTACTTCCTCTCCCCCGAATTTATTCGGGGTGCGTGGATGACGCTACTGATTACCCTCTGCTCACTGTTGTGTGGCGTGGTGCTGGGCCTGGTGTTGGCGCTGTTGCAGGAAGCGCCGTTTCGCGCCGGGAAAGGGCTGGCCTTTTTCTACCTGTGGCTGTTTCGCGGGACGCCGGTGCTGTTCCAGATAATCTTTGTCTACAACGTGCTGCCAGGCTTCGGCTTACGCTTCTCCGCGTTTACCTGTGCAGTGCTGGCGCTTTCGCTCAATGAAGGCGCCTACATGGCGGAAATTCTGCGCTCTGGCCTGCAGGCGGTGAAAAGCGGCCAGCGCACCGCCGGCATGGCGCTGGGTATGACTCATGGCCAGATCATGCGAAAAATCGTTCTGCCCCAGGCCGCGCGCATCGTTCTGCCGCCGATGGGTAACCAGATGATCAGCATGCTGAAATCGAGCGCGCTGGTCTCGGTTATCGCCGTTCAGGAACTGCTGCTGGTCGCTAACCAGGCCGCCAGCGCCAGCTTCCGTTACTTCGAAGCGCTTTGCGCCGCGGGCATCTATTACCTGCTGCTCACCAGCCTGTTCATGATCTTCCAGTCGTGGCTGGAACGCGTGCTGGATCCCAGGCAGCGCCGCAGCAAAAGCCAGAAGCGGCTAACTCGCCTGTTTAAATTACCGAAAACCGTCCGGGAGGAACCATGAGTGAGAAACCGCTGCTGGAGATGATCGGCATTGATAAGACTTTTGGTCGCCAGACCGTACTCAAAAACTGCTCTCTTACCGTGCAACGCGGAGAAACCGTGGTGCTGATTGGCCCGTCCGGCTCGGGAAAATCCACCCTGCTACGCTGCGTCAACATGCTCTCGCCCGCCGACAGCGGCGATGTGTTCTTCGCCAGCCAGCACATCAGCCGGGGCGACGTGCCGGCGCACAAACTGCGTCAGCGCATTGGCATGGTGTTCCAGAACTACGAGCTGTTCTCGCACCTGACCGCAGCGGAAAACATCATGCTGGCCCCGATGACGGTGTTGGGAATGAACCGTATTGATGCCCGCAAACTGGCGGACAACCTGCTGGCAAAAGTGCGCATCAACGAACGTGCAGACCATTTTCCGGACGAGCTCTCCGGCGGACAGCAGCAGCGCGTGGCGATTGCCCGGGCGCTGGCGATGAAGCCGGAGCTGATGCTCTACGACGAACCCACCTCCGCCCTCGACCCGGAGATGATCCGTGAAGTGCTGGAAGTGATGGCGGAGCTCAGCGCGGAAGGCATGACCAGCATGGTGGTGACTCACGAAATGGGCTTCGCCCGTCGGGCCGCTAACAAGATTCTGTTTATGGAAGACGGCGAAATTATCGATCGCGCCAACACCAGTGATTTCTTCGCCGGCCATGTCAGCGACCGCGCACAGCGCTTCCTGACGCAAATATTACATTAATCACGGAGTTCCTATGTCCAGTTATCAGGTTGACAGCGCACGTATGAAAAAGGACTTAGCGACGCTGGTTGCCATCAACACGGAGAATCCACCGGGCCATGAGCGCGAAGCCGCCGAATGTCTGGAAGGCTGGCTGCTGACCGCCGGGTTCGATCTCTCCTTTAGCGAATACGCACCGGGGCGGACCAACGTTATCGCCGTCCTGAACAATGGACCGGGGCCGTGTTTCGCCTTTAACACCCACCTCGACACCGTTCCGGCGGGCAGCGGCTGGGCCAGCGATCCCTTCACGCTCACCGAGCGTGACGGACGCCTGTACGGACGCGGCGCCTGCGATGCCAAAGGCCCGCTGGTGGCGATGGTTGAAGCCCTGCGTCTGCTGGCTGCCAACCGTCAGCAGTGGTCCGGCACATTGATGGGGGTGTTCACCGCCGATGAAGAGGTCGCCAGCGAAGGGGCGAAATTCTACGTCCGCGATAATCCACCGGCGATTGATTTCGCGGTGATTGGCGAGCCGACCTCGAATGCCACCTTCTCCGCCCACAAAGGCAGCTTACGTCCTCGCGTGCGGGTTAAAGGCGTCACCGCGCATTCCGGTACGCCGGAGCTGGGGATTAACGCGATTTACCAGTCGGCGCGCCTTTTAGGGTTGATTGAAGAAGCCCACCACCAGCAGGTGCGTTGCCGCTGCCACGATCTGGTCGGCAACGCCAGCCTGACGGTAACCCGCATCCACGGCGGCCATGCGGACAATGTGGTGCCAGACAGCTGTGAGCTGCTGCTTGACCGTCGCATGGTTCCGGGCGAAGACGAAGAGGTCGTCAAAGCCGAACTGCAGCAACTGCTCGACCACGCGTACGCACATGCAGGTGTGGAAGCCGAAATTATCGCCTGGCAGCCCACCACCGGCGGCGCGACGCAAACCGACAGCCGCGAAGCGATTGTCGAGCAAAGCCTTGCTGCCTGTCGCCGTCATGGGCAGAGCGAACCCGGCCCGTTTGGTTTTCAGGGGGGATGTGACCTGGTGCATTTCCGTTCGCTGGGCGCAAAAGGCGTCGTGATTGGCCCCGGTTCGCTGGCCGTGGCTCACAAACCCGATGAATTTGTCCCTGTCGATGAATTTATCGCCGCGGCCTACCTCTATCTCGATATTGCGCTCGCCATGCTGCCGCCGGAGCCCGGTTTATGAAAGCACAGCTCTTTCGGGGAGATCTGCATTACGCCGATGTGACGCTGCATACCGCTGCCTCTGGTCCGGTAACGGCGCTCGATACGCTCTGGCTGCGTCTGGAAGACCAGGGAGTGATCGGGATTGGCGAAGTGCGGCTCAACATTCGCTACCTGCATGGCTACCGCGAAGAGCAGGTGCTGAACAACCTGCTTCAGATACTTCGCCGCTGGGACTGGCGCCAGGCGCCCGCCGCGCGACTCGCCGCGTTAGATGATGGAGACTGCACGCTCCTGCCGCCATCGCGCATGGTGCTGGATATGGCCTTGCACGACCTGCTGGCGCGTCAGCAAGGGATAAGCGTTGCCGCCTGGCTGGGGGCGCGGGATGGCCTGCCTGCGTGGCACACCAACCAGACCCTGTTCTGGGGCAGCGAGAGACAGATGCTGGAGCAGGCGCAACGCTATGTCGATCGCGGTTTCACCCAGCTGAAGTTGCGCACAGGCGTGGCAGATTTCGCTACCGACCTGGCCCGTCTGCAACGGCTGCGCCAGCGGTTCGGCCAGCAGATTTCGCTGGCGATTGACGTGAACGGCCAGTGGTCTCTGGCGCAGGCTCACGCGGCATTCCCGTCTCTGCGCGAGCTGAAGCTCAGCTACATCGAACAGCCGTTAAGCCCGGCAAACGACAGCCAGCTTGCGGAGCTGTACGCCTACGGCATCCCGATCATGCTCGACGAAAGCCTCAACAGTGACGCCGCCATCACCCGGCTGATCGCCGCCAAAGGTGCGCTGTGGGGGCATCTCAAACTGGTGAAACTGGGTGGCCTTGCGCCGACGCTGGCCGCCGCCAACCGGCTGCGACTCGCCGACGTGCCATTCATGATTGGCCAGATGAATGAAGGCCATGCTGCCACCGCCGCCGCGCTCCAGCTGTGTCGTGTCGTGCAACCGGCATTTGCCGAGCTGTATGGCGCCGATGGCTTAACGGATGATCCCGTCAGCGGGCTGGAATACCGCAATGGCCTGGTCACCGTCAATGACTCACCCGGTCTGGGCGTGCAGTTTGATGCCGCGCAGGCCAACTTACTCCAGGAGTTTACTCATGCAAGATGTTAACAATGTGATTCAGGGCAGTGAGTCCGCCTTTAGCGCTGATGAATATGCGCAACGCATTCGACGCACCCGCGAACGCTTAAGCCGCGCGGGCGTGGACGTCATGATCGTTACCGGCCCGGAAAACATTTTCTGGCTCACCGGTCAGCAAACACCGGGCTATTACACCTTCCAGGCGCTGTTGCTGCCGGTAGAAGGGGATCCGGTGTTTGTGATTCGCCAGCTCGAATACTTTAACTTTATCGCCAACACCTTTATTTCTGACGCCGCCATCTACCAGGATGGCGATAACCCGGTGGATTTTCTGGTGGGCATGCTGCAACAGCGCGGCTGGCTCCACAAACGGATTGGGCTGGACAAACGCGGTTGGTTCCTGCCGGTTGCCGTGTATGAAGCCCTGCAGGCCAGGCTCGGCACCATTGCCGATACCGCGGGCGTCATCGAGCCGCTGCGCGCCGTGAAATCGGCGGCGGAGGTGGAAAAAATCGCCATCGCAGCGCGCTATGTGGACGCGGGCATGCGCGCGGGCATGGCGGCGATTCGCAGCGGCGCAGACGAAAACGCGCTGGTCTCGGCGATGATGGGGGCCGCCATTGCCGCCGGTTCCGAGTATGTCGGCATGGAACCGCTGGTCTCGACCGGCCCACGCAGCGGCGTGCCGCATGGCACATGGCGTCGTCGGGTGATGCAGGATAACGACCCGGTATTTCTCGAAATGTCAGCGGCTCACGACCGCTACCACGCCGCGATGATGCGCTCCGCCTGGCTGGGGCGGCCGCCCGCTATCGCCATCGAAATGGAAAAAGTGTGTCAGGAAGCCCTGCAGGCCTCCCTTGATGCCATTCGTCCGGGCGCCACCTGCGAAGCGCCGCACCTGGCCTGCCAGAAGGTGATTGATCGCGCCGGGTTCACCGAAAACTTCAAAAAACGCACCGGTTACTCCATCGGTATCGCCTTTGCGCCGGACTGGGGCGAAGGCGGCATTCTCAGTCTGTATCGTGGCGTCACCACTGAGCTGCAGCCAGGAATGACCTTCCACATTCCACCGGCTCTGCGGATCTACGGTCAATTTACCGTCGGCGTCAGTGAAACCGTGGTGGTGACCGAAACCGGATATCGTCAGCTGGGTTCCCTGGCTCGCCCTCTCACACTGCTGTAAGGAAAGAAAAATGAAAGATATCAATGAATGCCGTGAACGCCTGCGCGGTATTTTCAACATCACCGTCACCCCGTTCACCGCCAGCGGTGCGATCGACTTTCCGGCGTTACGTGAAAATATTGAACGCGTGATTGGTCTGGGTTATGACGGTCTGCTGATTGGCGGCACCTACGGTGAATTCCCGGTGATGACCGTCGAAGAACGCCGTGAGCTGTTTCATCAAGTCATGGCCTGTGTGGATGACCGCGTGGCGGTCATGCTGTGCAGCGCCAGCGCCGACCCGCGCGATGCCCGTGAGCTGACGCTGCTGGCAAGCGAGCTGGGCGGCCTGCCGATGGTGACCGCGCCCTTTGTCAGCGAAATCACTGACCAACAGATCGTCAGCTACTTCAAAGAGATGGCTCCCTTATCCAAGACCGGCATCCTGGTGTACAACGCGCCGGGCATCGGCATCACCCTCTCCCCGGCGCTGCTGGAACAACTGGCAGAGATCCCCAACGTGGTCGGCATCAAACAGGGCGACCTCAACCCCACCGCCATCGACCAGATTGCCAACCGCCTGCGTGGACGTCTGCGCCTGTTCTGTGCATCCGATCTGGCCTTCCTCGGGCCAATGATGGCCGGGTTTGACGGCATCAGCACCACCAACAGCGGCGCGCTGCCGGAGCTGATTATCAATACCTTCCGTGCCGTGGAACAGGGCGATGCCGCCACGGCCCGCGATCTGCATCAGCTGTGGTACGCGTATCGCGCGCTGGCGCGCAAACATGGTCAGCCGCAGCTGGTGAAAGCGGCGATGGCGCTGCGCGGTTTTAACGGCGGCACCGTACGCGCACCGTTAAAACCGATCGACGACGCGGCGCTGGTGGAGCTGACTCACGTCATGTCGGCGCTTGCCAGCGACAGCCGTAGCGGCGTTACGCTTGTGCGTTAAGCGCCGCCCGTAAAAAGGCGACGAACAGCGGATGGGGGGCATCCGGGCGGGACATCAGTTCCGGGTGCCCCTGCACACCATGCCAGAACGGCAGTTCCGGCTGGGAGATGGCCTCCACGATATCGTCCGTTTGCGCACTGACGCTGACCCCGCTGCGATCCAGCGCCGGCAATAAGTCGGTGTTAAAGCAGTAGCGATGGTTGTAGTGCATTTCGCGGATATCACCGGAGATCAACCCGAAGGAAAAAGGGAAGACGCCGCAGCGATGACGGCCATCGACAAAGGGAACAAAGCTGTGTAGAGCCTCATCCGGAGCCACTTCCGCGGGAATGGCCGATTCGCAACCCGGACGCCGGCGCACGACTGCGGTCATCATGCTCTGCATTCCCAGGCATAACCCCAGCGTGGGCTGTCCGCGGGCAAGCGTATCTTCCGCCACGCGGATTTGTCCCTTGACGGCCGCCATCGAGGAACCGCCTGGCAACACGACGCCCTGGACGTCGTGAAGGACGTGTAATCCAGGGGACAGGCTGACTGGCGCGAAGAAATGGACATCCAGGTTCAGCCCCAGCGACGCCGCGGCATCACCCAGTGAGCCAAGCGTGGCGGGGAAGACCAGACGGTGGTCTGACTCACGGCCAATCAGTGCGATGCGCAAGGACGTCCCGGCAGACGATGGCTCCCCGGCATCCCAGCGACCATAGCGATCGGCGGTGAGGTCTAACAACGTATGTTGTCCGTCGCTGAGCGTCAGGCGGTGGTTGCGGTCATCGCTGAACAGCCGTTGGCCCGGCAGGTCGGCGATAAGCGCTGCCTGCGAGGACGCCAGCACAATGACAGCATCTGACTCAGGCAGGCAGGCGATATCGCGTACCTCTTCACGCAGCGTATCGCTGCGCCAGAGGCCGCTGGTCACGCAGTACCCGGCCCGAATGACGTGCTGATGGCTGTCGGGAACATCCCCGGCGAAGTCGGGGCGAAGGCTCCAGAGAGGCAGTCCAAGACGATTAGCCCACAGGCTGGCGGTAATACCGTAGCGAGCGGGCACAGAGGTGTTATCGAGAATAAAGATCGGTGACACGGCGAGTTTCCTGCTGAGGTTGGGGACCTAATTGTATTAATTGAATCATTAGATACAAAAGAGGATTTATGAATAACAGTCAAATCGCCCGTCGTATGCAATCTGTACGCCCTTCACCGACAGCGGCCATTTCTGACCAGGTACGGGCACTGGAAGCCGCAGGCAAGCCGGTTATCAACCTGGGCGAAGGAGAACTGGATTTTGCTACCCCGGCCCATATTAGCTATGCGGGCATTGAAGCGATCGTGCATCATCAGACTAAGTATACCGCCGTTTCCGGCACCGCCGCGTTAAAGGAGGCCATTGCCGCCAAATTCGCTCGCGACAATCAGTTGCATTACCGTCCGCAAGAGATCATCGCTGGCAGTGGCGCCAAGCAGCTTATTTTCAATGCTTTTCTGGCCACCCTCGACGCCGGGCAGCAGGTCATCATTCCCGCCCCCTACTGGGTCTCGTATCCGGATATGGTCTCTCTGGCCGATGGCGAACCGGTGATTGTGCCCTGTGATGAACAAAACGGCTGGAAGCTGACGCCGGAACAACTGGCCGCCGCCCTCACCCCGTCAACGCGCTGGCTGATCCTCAACTCGCCGGGCAACCCGACGGGGGCGATTTACAGCGAGCAGGAGCTGTGTGCCCTGGCTGCGGTGCTGGCGGATTACCCACAGGTGCTGGTGATGGCCGACGACATTTATGAGCCGCTGCGTTACGACAATACCCCGTTCACCACGTTTGCTCAGGCCGCCCCGCAGATGGTTTCGCGTACCCTGACGGTAAACGGTGTGTCCAAAAGCCACGCCATGACCGGCTGGCGTCTGGGCTATGCGGGAGGGCCGCAATGGCTGATTGCCGCCATGCAGATCCTGCAATCACAAAGTACCTCCAACCCCAGCAGTATTTCGCAGGCTGCGGCGGTCGCAGCGCTTACCCATTCAGCCAATTTCTTCGACGGCTGGCTCAACGTGTTAGATAAACGCCGCCAACAGGTGCTGGGAATGATTGCCGCCACCGATGGCCTGAGCGCCACCACTCCCCAGGGGGCATTCTATGTGTTTGCCAACTGCCAGGCGCTTATGGGCCGGGTAACCCCTGGCGGCGAAATCCTTCGCGACGACAGCGCGCTGGCGAACTGGCTATTAGAACAAACCCAGGTGGCCGTTTTACACGGCTCCGCGTTTGGAATGCCGGGGTATTTGCGTATTGCGTATGCGGTAGAAGATGGCCTGCTGACTCAAGCCTGCCAGCGGATAGCGGGCGCCTGCGCGCAATTGCGTTAAAGGCGTGTGCTGGCGCAGCGGCTACCCACGCGGCGGCAAACCACGCTCGGTCTGAAAAATGCCGTGCTTATCGCCTACCTTGCCGATAAGCACGTTGTCATCACGATAGCTCGCCGGGTCATCGCGACATTCTCTTTCCCGGTTTTCCACTCCACCGTTGCGGCCACCACCGCACGCGGCAGGAATAGCATCCTGCGCATAGCTAATAATAAAGCAACCTCCTTGCAGCTGAATTTATACCAGACCCACAAAATAGATTTTCGTTATTTTGTTTATGCTATATAAAACACAATGCTAACAGCTATCCCCGAATGTTGAACACGTGCAAGGTTTCAGAAATTATGATATAGTTTGCGCTTTAATGGATAGTGATTAAGGTTGAAATATTGAAAACGGCCAATTTTTCTGAGTTGATAAAAATAGCAGCGCTACAACTGTTCAGAGAAAAAGGGTTTAGCAATGTCTCAACCCGTGATTTGACGCAAAAAATGAATATTTCCAGAAGTCATATCTATCACTATTATCGAGACTGGGAAACACTCAAGAAATCCACTATTCAGTATATGTTTGAAAATGACATACAAGAATGTCATGCGTTTTTAAACGCGTCAGAAAAAATGAGCGCTAGTGAAAGAGTAAACCTCTATATCAGAACGCTGTTACCCGATGCACCTTCGGCACACTGGCTGCTCTACCTTGAACTATGGCCAATGGCAGCACGCGATGCGGATTATGCTAAATTAGTGCACGATCACTCCCTGCAATGGATCACTATTATTGAAGGCATCATTAGCGTAGGGATGCAGGAAGGCGAGTTCCTTGCGGAAAACGCCGCTACCTCAGCCAGACAAATAAACACATTAATTGATGGGTATTCCAGCTTGCTGATCCTCGATTATTCAGAAGACAGACGCAGCATTTTTCTTAATGAAATATCTGAGCTTGCCTTTAAAATCCTTAAAAAGAATTTCTGAGTGGGTGAAGCAAGGTAGCGTATCAGTTAACCCTTTTTTATATTGAGATAACTCAAAATACGCTGCATTTTACTTTCTGCCGTCGTATTTCCTGACGCAGTACTGTCTATCCAGGTCTCATCGGCTTCAGGATGCGGACCTGACAGGATGATGTTTCCCTTGCCATACCGGTACTTACCAATGGCGATATCTCCATTCTTGTAGTACGCGATCGGCTGGAATCCAGTACTTGAGATACTACTGTTGAGATAAGGCCCATCCTGGTAGTAAAAAGGCTCTTGTTTATTATTCCATGTCAGTTGCAGGGTATAATCGCCTTCATCAACGGCCTGCGAACCGGGTCTCCCCACCTCTGACTCTAAAGGCGCATCAATAAGCCCTATCCAGTCTTTGTCGGCAAGATAGGCCCCCATACAAAGACCAAGAAAGGATTTGCCGCTTTTCACAAAATTACGGATAGCCTCTGCCCCTTCATCACCCAGGGCTTGATAAGATCCGGGTATATCCTGACCGCCGCCAGGTTGAATATAGAGATCGAACTTTTTCAGTGTTTGCGCATTTAATTTCAGCTTTTCTTTTTCACCAACATAAGAAATGTGCAGAGGCAGACCTGTCGCGACCAGCGATTTTACCACCATTTCAGAACAGCCTGGGCACCCGGCCTCCCCGCGATAAACGGCGACATGATAACTCTCTGATTGCGAGGACTTTGCCTGCACCGATGCGGTGAAAAAGGCGAAAGAAAAGGCAACCGTTAGTATTTTTGCTTTTTTAAGTCTGGTGCCCTGGAAAAAAATTTTCATGTCAGTAGATCCCCTGGTTATGTAGTGTCATGGTTAATCACAGCGTATCACTTTCGGATCCCGCAGATGATGACGATAAATTAGAGCACTTGCTCAAATTTATCCTCAACATCAAATTTGTCAAGCCATTTTAGTTAAAATAAATAATGTTTCTTTATTCTGTAAAGTAAAGGCGACAATATTTTATAAATATCTTTTAATGAGATATTCTCATATCTTATTGTCTTCTCAATAACATTAAATACCGAAGATAGGGTGAAAAAAGAGTCGATCATGCTCCATGTAATACCGCGGTCGTCTTACCGGGCAAACGTCAACGTTGACGTACTGGTCTCGCTACACAGCGATTGCAGTTCAGTAACAGCACCACATGGCATGCTTTACATAAATCATCATTATATTCATGTAGTTATAAAAACAACGTCACGTGCGCCTTGATCCATCAGCACATTCAATAATACTGTATATAAAAACAGTATTCGAGGATCGATACCATGCAGTTTACTCGGCCAACTGAGATTTCGCCCCCACTCATGCTCCCCCTCTTCTCCGAGAGGGTGCCCTGCGGATTTCCCAGCCCCGCTCAGGATTATGTTGAGGACAGGCTGGATCTCAATAAATTATTGATAAAACATCCGAGTGCTACCTACTTCATCAAAGTCAGCGGAGAGTCTATGCGTGATGCCGGCATCAGTGATGGAGACCTTTTAGTGGTTGACCGCTCACTGTCTGCCGTACATGGTGATATCGTCATTGCGGCTATCGCAGGTGAATTCACCGTGAAAGAACTTCGCACTCATCCTTTTTTACAGCTAGTGCCGCACAATCGCGATTACGCTTCCATTTCGTTTCATAATGCCGAAGAATTAGAAATATTTGGCGTGGTCATTTTTAGCATTAAAGCGCATAAATAATTATGTTTGCCCTCGTCGATGTCAATAATTTCTATACTTCTTGTGAAACGGTTTTTCGCCCTGATTTAAAGGGGAAGCCTATTGTGGTCGTGTCCAATAACGATGGTTGCATTATTTCTCGCTCTGCCGAAGCAAAATCCCTCGGTATAAAAAATGGCGAACCTTTCTTTAAAATAAAAAATAACCCTTATTATTCCAGTGTTCATTTTTTCAGTTCTAACTATGCGCTTTATGCCGACCTCAGTGACCGTGTTATGCAAACGCTCACGGCAATGTCTCCGTCAATAGAAATCTACTCCATCGATGAAGCCTTTATTAATTTATCCGGAGTAATGAATTGCGTCCCCTTATCCACCTTCGGCCATGAAATAAGAACTAACATATTGAAAAATACTGGCTTAACGGTGGGCGTAGGTATTGCGCAAACCAAGACATTAGCCAAGCTCGCTAACCATGCCGCCAAGACATGGCGCGGCACGGGCGGCGTTGTCGACTTATCCAATATTGTGCGCCAACGCAGGCTACTCGCCCTTGTCCCTGTTGAAGAGGTCTGGGGCGTTGGGCGAAAAATGAGTAAAAAACTTAATTTAATGGGTATTAATACCGCTCTGGATCTGGCAGAAAGCTCATTATGGGTCATAAAAAAGCACTTCAATGTGGTGCTGGAAAGGACCGTTCGCGAACTGCGTGGTGAGCCATGTTTTGAGCTACAAGAATTTTCCCCAACAAAACAACAGATTATTTGTAGTCGCTCTTTTGGCAACCGGGTAACGCAGTATTCAGATATGCATCAAGCCATTTGCGCCTATGCTGAGCGAGCAGCAGAAAAATTACGCAGTGAGCATCAATTTTGCCGCTTCGTTAGCGTATTTGTCCGGACGAGTCCGCACGCCGTTAATGAAACATATTATGGCAACCAAGCGTCAATGAAGCTATTAACGCCGTCTAATGATACCCGTGACATTATAAATTGTGCCACAAACTGCCTGCAGAGAATTTGGATTGATGGTTATCGATATATGAAAGCCGGTGTTATGCTTGCTGATTTCTTCAGTAATGGCATAGCGCAGCTAAACTTATTTGACGATAACGCTCCGCGCAAAAATAGTGCTGCGTTAATGGACGTTATCGACCAATTAAATCAATCCGGGAAAGGAAAGGTCTGGTTTGCCGGTCAGGGGATCGAAAAATCCTGGGCGATGAAGCGTGAAATGCTTTCCCCGGCTTACACCACCCGATATTCAGACCTACCCGTCGCGAAATGAATGTACGCAGGTAATGACATCGCTTCGGGTGAAGGTCACTGCGTTTACCAGGCCTACGCAATCAGCGATAACGCCTTTGCAGCGCGGAAATCCCCTCCGCTCGTCAGTGAGGCCTGCCTGACCGCCGGCGGACGAGGTGCTGCTTTTGCGCGCAGCCCGTCTACCGCACGAGGTTGCGGATGAGCAGCACCGCGGCATTCGCTTGACACTGTACATTAATACAGTAAAACTATCGCCCGCGATCAGCATACAGAGGACAGAAGATGTTTGTGGAACTGATTTATGACAAGCGCAATTTTGCCGGGCTGCCGGGTGCCAGAGAGGCCATTCTTAACGAACTGACCAAACGCATGCAGCGCATTTTCCCGGAAGCGGAAGTGCGGGTGAAGCCGATGATGACGCTGCCGGCGATCAACACCGACGCCAGCAAGCATGAAAAAGAGCTGATCAGCCGTACGGTGCAGGAGATGTTTGAAGAAGCGGATATGTGGCTCACTGAAGAGTGATGCCGCCCGTCGTTGGCGGCGGCCATCTCTTTAAGAGCTTTCCCGGATGTGTCAGAGCAGCGGGCAACAGTACAATAGCGGCGGTTGCAGACTGGCAATGCAACCTTCGCTCACCTGCTGGCTCTTGCATACGGTCAGCAGGTGAGCCCTACCAGCCTCCCCTCATCGCCCTCACAGCGTCTCCGGTAGCGCCGCTATAATTCTATCCACCAGCTCGCGATGCTGATGGACCTTCCCGCATTTAACAATGATCTGCCTGGCGTTGTCATAGCCCGGGGCCCACAGCCGGTTATTGAGCAGAACGTCCTTATAGACCGCGATCAGCGGTTTGTTCCACGCCGCCGCCATATGCACCACCGAGGTGTCCGGAGAGATAATCAGCTCCGCCTGGGCAATCAGCGCCATCGCATGGTGCAGCGTGTTAAACGGATTAATCACCACCTCCGGCGGCAGCGAGATGCGGATCTCACGCCGGTGATCGAGCAGAATAACCGCCAGCCCCGGATGGCGAGCCCGCAGCTTGTCGAGCAGTTCGGCCAGCTGCGTCTGGGAGAGACTCCGGTCGGCATGGCCGGCAAAAATATTAATCACTACCGCTTTTCCGCTCAGCGACGCCAGATACTGCGCCACCTCCTGCATAATCGGCCCGGGCACCGCCAGGTCGTAAGTGTCCAGAGCGCGGGTGTCCAGTTGGAGATAGTCGGCGATCAACGCGAACGTCTTCGTTACGTGCCAGCGCTGGCAGTCAAAATCAAAAGAGTGAGAGTAATGTTTAATCGATGGCCATTTATTAAACCCGAGCACTGATTTGGCTTTTATTTGTCGAAAAAGCCGCAGGCGATGCACGGGAATATCGAACAGCGAAGGGTCAATAATAATATCGTACTTATTATTAGCCAGTTCATTAATGACGTCGCGGGGAACGTTATGGTTAAATTTACGCAAAAAATCAGCGGAATTGACCGGCTCAGCTTCATAAATATGGCGGATCCGCGGGTTATAGCGCATCACCTGGCTGTTAGAGGTCGTCAGCAGAAAATCAACGATATAACCTGACTGATGCAGGCATTTTACCAGCGCGGAATCCACCACCACATCGCCGACCGCCCCCTCATTACGCATGAGTAAGACAGTTTTCGCGGACGACAAATCCACCGGCTGACGGCGTCGGCGGTCCCAGAGCGCTTTCGCCACTCCCACCCGCAGGGCATTACGTACTTTCTTAGTAAAGTAATTCCGCCGTCTGTTGAGCTCCCTTATTTTATTAAACTTCTTGCGTGGGGAACCCTGCATGGTTGCATCGTGCATCATCCTAACCTCATTACGGCAATTATTAATATTCTGTGTCGTCCGATAGAGACTGAGCGAAATAAAAAAAGTTCGATTGAAAATGAAAATCATTCTTTTTTTTATTTACAAAACTCATCTGCGCCTGCGAGATTGCACCACAGCACTGTGAAGCAATAATGAGCGAATGGTGAATTTCCCGGCCCACCGTTGGCAGGCTGACGCAACAGCGCTAAGCTGGCGGCTTGATGATGTCAGGAGGACGCTATGCTTAAAGCAGTAGAAGGTAATATCCACCAGCGGCTGTGCGCGCTGCTCGACGAACACCAGGCGCGCTACCGGGTGATGGCGCATGACGCGGTCGGCCAGTGCGAAGCCGTCTCGGCGATCCGCGGCACCGCGCTTGGCCAGGGCGCAAAAGCGCTAGTCTGTAAAGTAAAAGGAAACGGCGTCAACCAGCATGTGCTGGCGATCCTCGCCGCCGATCAGCAGGCCGATCTCGCCAGCCTGGCCCGGCATATCGGCGGCAGCAAAGCCTCGCTGGCCAGTCCGGCGGAAGTGGATGCCCTCACCGCCTGCGTGTTCGGCGCCATTCCCCCCTTCAGCTTCCATCCGGCGCTGCGGCTGGTGGCCGACCCGCTGCTGTTTGAGCGCTTTCCACAAATCGCCTTTAACGCCGGACGCCTGGACCGGTCGATCATTCTCGATACCGAGGATTATTTACATATCGCCCGACCGGAGATCGCGACCTTTCGCCGCCTTAGCTAACCGGGCATCCGCCCTGATTTTCGCCGCATGGCGTAAAAATCCTGTTTATTCACGCCACGATGCGTAGAGTAAGCGGGATATTTTTTGGCTTTCTTTTTTTGGCAAGGACCTCTGTACATGTTTGATACCACCCTGTTGATCCTGCTGGGTCTGGCGGCGCTCGGCTTTATCAGCCATAACACCACCGTAGCGATCTCTATCCTCGTGCTGATTATCGTGCGCGTTACACCGCTGAACACCTTCTTTCCCTGGATTGAGAAACAGGGGCTGACCGTCGGGATCATTATTTTAACCATCGGCGTGATGGCGCCTATCGCCAGCGGTACGCTGCCGCCCTCGACGCTGATCCACTCCTTTATGAACTGGAAATCACTGCTGGCGATTGCGGTCGGGGTGTTTGTTTCGTGGCTCGGCGGGCGCGGTGTCTCCCTGATGGGCTCCCAGCCGCATCTGGTGGCCGGGCTGCTGGTCGGCACGGTACTCGGCGTCGCCCTGTTTCGCGGCGTCCCGGTCGGACCGCTGATTGCCGCCGGGATCATCTCATTGTTTATTGGGAAGTCGTAGCCAGGCTGCCGTGATAGCGGCCCGGCGTCTGTCCGAGCCCTTTTTTAAACATGGTGATGAAAGCGGTGGTGGAATCGTAGCCCAGCGCCTGAGCCGTTTGCTGCACCGTCTGCCCGCGGATCAGCAGCTGTAGCGCGAGGATCAGCTGCAGCTGATGGCGCCAGCGGCGAAAGCTCAGCCCCGTTTCGCGCACTACCAGGCGGGCCAGATTGCGCTCGCTCATCGCAAACACCGCCGCCCACTGGCTCAGGGTCTGCCAGCGCGCCGGATCCTCGGCCATCATCGTCACCATCTGACGAATTTTCGGGTGGTTTGATACCGGCAGCTGCAGGTGCTCCTGCGGCTGCCGGGGCAGCTCATCAAACAGAACCTGCACCAGCCGGGCCGTGGCAGGGGCGGCCAGCAACTCCCCGCCGCGTTCCGCCAGGGTGAGGATCAGCTCCCGCACCAGCGGAGAAATCTTTAACGTACAGCAGCGGTCCGGCATCGGCGCGGCGCCCGGTTCGATGAACAGGAAACACACCTGGGCGCCGGGGGTGGCGCGGTTACTGTGGGAAAGCTGTCCCGGGACCCACACCGCATACTGCGGCGGCACCATCCACATCGCGTTCTCCACCTCGCAGGTCAAGGCGCCGTGCAGGGCGAGGATCAGCTGCCCCTTACGGTGAGAATGCGCCGGAATATACTGCTCCGCCTCCACCACCTGAATACGAAAGGCAATGGCCGATTCGTGGCCACTGTCCGGTTCATAACCATCCAGACCCAGTCCGATCATCATGTTGTCCGATATTAGCGATAATCTGTCATTTTAGCTTGATTTAAACAGGGGACAAAGTCGCTATCGTAACCCCCTCGTTAGTTACCTTGAGAATGATATGTCTTCTGTGATCTCCTCTACCGGCCGCCGCCCCGCGCTGCTGATTGCCGGTATCTTGCTCATCGCCACCACCCTGCGCGTGGTCTTTACCGGCGCGGCGCCGCTGCTGGACGCGATTCGTAGCGACTATGGCCTGACCACCGCGCAGACCGGGCTGCTCACTACCCTGCCGCTGCTGGCCTTTGGCCTTGTCTCGCCGCTGGCGGCAGGAGTTGCCCGCCGGTTCGGCATGGAACGCAGCCTGCTGCTGGCGATGCTGCTGATCTGCGCCGGCATTGCCCTGCGCTCCCTGCCCTCCGCTGCACTGCTGTTTATCGGTACGGCGGTGATCGGCTGCGGTATTGCGCTGGGTAACGTGCTGCTGCCCGGACTGATTAAACGCGATTTCTCGCAGCATGTCGCGCGGATGACCGGCGCCTATTCCCTGACGATGGGCGGCGCGGCGGCGCTCGGCTCGGCGCTGGTGGTTCCCGTGGCAATGGCCGGATTCGGCTGGCGCGGCGCGCTGTTGCTGCTGATGGTCTTCCCGCTGCTGGCGCTCCTCAGCTGGCTGCCACAGTCCCGGCGCCGGGCGGAGGCGCCATTGACCGGCTCAGGCGCCATGCATAATCGGGGGATCTGGCGGTCGGCGCTGGCCTGGCAGGTGACGCTGTTCCTCGGCATCAACTCGCTGGTCTATTACGTGATTATCGGCTGGCTGCCGTCGATTCTACAGAGTATGGGCTATAGCGAAGCGCAGGCCGGCTCGCTGCATGGCCTGCTGCAGCTGGCGACCGCCGCGCCAGGTCTGGCGATACCGTTGATCCTGCATCGGCTGCGCGACCAGCGTGGGATCGCGGTGCTGGTCGCCCTGATGTGCGCCATCAGCGCCGCCGGGCTGTGGCTGCTGCCAGGGCTGGCGATCGGCTGGACGCTGCTGTTCGGCTTTGGCTCCGGAGCTACCATGATCCTCGGCCTGACGTTTATCGGCCTGCGCGCCAGCTCGGCGCACCAGGCCGCGGCGCTGTCAGGGATGGCGCAGAGCGTCGGCTATCTGCTGGCCGCCTGCGGGCCGCCGCTGATGGGTAAGATCCACGATGCTAATGGCGACTGGCATATTCCGCTGCTGGCGGTGGCGCTGATTTCGCTGGTGATGGCGGTCTGCGGCGCCCTCGCCGGACGTGACCGGGAAATCCATTCCTGAAGATGACCGGCAGCGCCCGCTGCCGGTGGGTTTATTGTGCCGCGGCGCGAATCAGCGCCTGGACCAGCGGCGAGGGACGCCCATCCAGCGCGTGGCGTTCATGCTGGAACAACGTGGCGACAAAAAACGGGTGCGTCACCAGCTCGACGGCGCGGATCTCACCCTCTTCATCCCAGCCGGTGACGCGCAGATCGCCCTGTTCCAGCTCACCGGCAAACGCGCTGTCCACCCCGTACCGGCAGTGGTAGCCCTCTTCAATGCTCTCCCGGCCATAGGCGCGGGCAATCAGCGTATTCGCCCGCAGCTCGACGACGGCGGAGGTCTCCACCAGCGAACAGCTAAGGGGAGCGATCACCATCCGCCCTTCGCTGTCAGTTTCCGCATGGCCGGCATCCTGCCAGCCGAGCACGTTACGGGCGTATTCAATCACCGCGTGCTGAAAGCCGCCGCAGGTGCCGAGGAAAGGGATGCCGTTTTCGCGGGCATAGCGGATCGCAGTAAAGGCCCCCTGCGGATGACGATACGGGCTACCGGGAACGACCCAGACGGCATCGTAATCGGCCAACACATCGCCGGAGACAATCGACGGGGTGGCGAGCCAGTCATATTTCACCGGCTGCTCCAGCACGGCGGCAGCATCGTCTATCGCCAGGGGAATGGCCTGATGGGCAACAATATCGGGGTGATAATCGCCGACGAGGGCGAGGCGTAAAGGGGTTTTCATAGCAGGTTCCTTATGTCTGGACGAGACGAGCAGCACAAGGCACGTCAGGATAGCGATCCCTCCTGTGGAACACAATCCTTATTTTCGCCCCACCGCCCCCGCCGGCGGGTAAGGTATACTGGAGCAAGCGTGAAAGGGAGAAAGGATGAAAAGTAAGCTTTTGGTCAGCGCCTGCCTGATGGGATTCCAGGTGCGGTATAACGGTAGCGAGAAGGCACAGCTGGCGGCGACGCTGTCCCGCTGGCAGCAGACGGGGCGGCTGGTGATCCACTGCCCGGAGCTGGCGGCCGGTCTGTCCACGCCCCGTCTGCCGGCGGAGATCGTCGGCGGCGCCGGCGGGGATGTACTTGCCGGGCGGGCGCGGATCGTGGAAAGCGACGGCCGCGACGTCACGGGACATTACCAGCTGGCCGCCTGGCTGGCGCTCAGCGCCGCCCGGGAAGCGGGCTGTCAGGCAGCGTTACTCACCGATGGCAGCCCTACCTGCGGCAGCCAGTTTGTCTATGATGGTTCTTTTCACGGACGACGCAAAGCGGGCGCCGGGGTCGCGGCCGATCTGCTGCGCGCCCACGGCATCACGGTATTTTCCGACGGGCAAATCCCGCAGTTGCTCGCCTGGATGGCACAGAGGGAGCAGGATGATGATTCAATGTAAACGGGTGTATGACCCGCAGGAAAGCAGCGACGGCTACCGGGTGCTGGTCGACCGTCTCTGGCCGCGGGGGATGAAAAAAGAGGCGCTGGCCTGTGATGAATGGTGTAAGGCGTTAACGCCTTCCGCTGAGCTGCGAAAAGCCTTTCACGGCGAGGAGATCGATTTCGCCCACTTCAGCCAGCGCTATCGCCAGGAGCTCGACGCCCATCGTGAAACGGGACTGCGGCTGGCGGCGCTGGCGCAGCGCCAGCCGTTGACGCTGCTGTACGCCGCGAAGAACACCGAGCAGAATCATGCCCGGGTGCTGGCCGCCTGGCTGGCGGCCCTGCCGGTTACGATTTAGTCGGATGATCCCGACGCCACAGCGCCCACTCGTCGAGGGTTTCGCCGCTGGGCAGTTTGCACTGGGTGCTGACGCCCTGCGGCGTTTGCACCGGCACCCGGGTGCCGCCGGATTGCTGACAGTACACCGCCGCGGGATTGGCCATGCCGATGGTTTTCGTCGGCGCGGTGGACTGCGGCTGGATACAGCCGGCTAATACCAGTGGCAGAATAGCCAGTAACTTTTTCATCGTTCCTCCCTTTCCTGAATGCCCGGGGATTTTAGCCTGAATCTCCACGTTTTCTCCATCTTGCCTGCACTTTTCCCCCGTAGAGTAGTCCCTGTTCTCGAACTGACCAGAGAACAGATCATTCCATAATCAATGAGTTTTTCCCCGTCGCCCCCGACGGGGCTTTTTTTCCTGCCGCGTGGACAAGTATTCCCCAAACAGATGTGATAAATTTAAAAATATCACTGTTTATTCGACGCTGATGTCCGTTTGCAGCCCATTATGCTGGGGTGACGTTTGGCGTGCTGGAGCTGTATTATTCATGTCAGATTTTATTCTTGCCCGGGTGTCGCAAACCCTCGCTGCGGAACAGTCCCTGGAAACCCTGGTGCGCCAGCTGCTGGAGATGCTGGAGGCGGTGACCCGAATGGAGTCCACCTATCTTACCCGCATCGATATCAACGCCCAGCGGCAGCAGGTGATGTTCGCCCACAACAGCAGCGAAATGCAGATCCCGGAAGGATTCTCCGTCCCCTGGGATGAATCCCTGTGCAAACGCGCCCTTGAGGATCAGTGCACGTTTAGCAACGACGTGGCCCATCGCTGGCACTCCTGCATCGCCGCCCAGGAGCTGGGGATCGCCACCTTTTTAAGCATTCCCGTCCGCCTGGCCGATGGCTCTCTGTTCGGTACCCTCTGCGCCACCAGCCGACAGAAGCAACCTTATAATCTCGAAGGTGAACAGGTGATGGGCCTGTTCGCGAAGCTCATTTCCCACTACGTGGAAAAAGACACCCTGGTGCAACAGCTGCAGGCGGCTAACGTCGCGCTGGAGCTGCACTCGTCGACCGATGAACTCACCCAGCTTCCTAATCGCCGTGCGCTGTTTAAGCAGCTGGCGTTACGCTTTGCCTCCGCCCGCGCCCAGCAGCAGCAAGTCTCGCTGATTTTTATCGATCTCGACGGTTTCAAAGCCATTAACGATCGGTTCGGTCATCCGTGCGGCGACAGCTTTCTGGTGCAGGTCGGCGAACGACTCACTGCCGTCGCGCGCCGTGAGGATATCGTTGGTCGCCTTGGCGGCGATGAGTTTTTGATCGTCGGTAGCGCCCAGGATCCCGCGGCGCAGCAAGCGTATGTCGCGATCCTGCGCCAGGCCCTGTGCGGTGTCTACTTCCTCGGCGAGCAGCGTATCGACTATGAGGGAGCCAGTTTCGGGGTGATCATCTGCGATCCGCAGAGTATCGATGTTGAAGCGGCCTTGCGCGCCGCCGATGAGGCGATGTACCAGGATAAGAAGTCCCGCCGTCAGGAGAATTTCATTCATATTGACTAAAGTACCGTGATATCCAGTATCATGCTGGGCATCATTCGTGGGTACAGGGACACTATCATGAAATTGGGTATTCTTTTCCCGGTGGCGATCTTTATCATCGCCGTCGTCTTTCTCGGCTGGTTTTTCGTCGGCGGCTATGCGGCGCCGGGTGGGGCATAATGAAAAAAAGCACCATTATCATGCTGGTTGTCGCCATCGTGGCGGTGGCTGGCAGCCAGTTCGGCTGGTGGTGATCGCGGCGGCGATATTGCGGAGTTATCCTATCCCATCAACAAGTTAACCCTTTACACTCACGTTATCCACCGCGGCATTCTCTGCCCCGGGGAAAGCAGAATAGCGGGAGAAGTAAGGGATGAAAAAACCGATCGTGTTACCGTTGATTATTGCGCTGTGCACGCTGTTATCGGGATGCATTATTGACGATGGGTACCACGCCCATCGCCATCACCACCATCATCACTATCATGACGATGATTAATCCTTCAAGCTGTTGATGGGCCGATAAGACAGGGCGAACCACGGTTCGCCCGTTGACGCTTAATCCTGGCGCTCGTCGCCAAGGAAAATAAAGCCGAGAGGAATAGCGAAGAGCGCGGTAAAGACAATGCTGTAAACCGTCACCATCGCCCCCTGCAGGAAGAACATGGACGTCGTCCACTCCGAGTACGGCATATTATACTCGCTCACCACGCCCCCGAAGGTCGCCCGCCCCACTACCGCCAGCGCGATAGCAAACACCGCCGCGAGCGACAGACAGTATTTTTTGCAGTTTTTATTGCTGAGGAGTTTTTGCAGAATCATCGGGGCTTCCTTTTTGCTGAGCGATAAACGGCTGTATATGTAACACCAATGCAATAAAAAATGAAGGGTTTTTGTTACAGGGCAGAATAAGAGACGGCGGGCCGGTCAGCGGGTAACCGGCCCGTGGGGATCAGGACTGCAGGGTAGCCAGGCGCGCGGCAAACCCAACGAAAACCAGACCAATCAGGCTGTTGCCCAGTTTTGCCAGCTTCTTACGGGTTTTGACGTAGCGGGTGACAAACGAGCCGGAGAGGATCAAAAAGCTCATATAGCAGAAGCTAATCACCTCGAGAGTCAGCGCCAGAATAAAGAACGCCACGCCGGGCGCTTTGGCGTTAACATCGATAAACTGCACGAAAAACGACACATAGAACAGAATCGCTTTCGGATTGGTCAGACTCAGGGTCAGAGAGCGCTTGAGGATCGCGCTCGCCGGCTCCGCGCTGGCATCGGTCTGGCCATCGCGCTGGGTCAGCACCGCGTAGAGCATTTTGCCCCCCAGCCACAGCAGGTAGATCGCCCCGAGGTAGCGGACGACGTTAAACAGCACCGGCGTGGTCTTAATCAGCGTCGCCACGCCGGCAAAGGCCAGAAACATCAGCACCGCGTCGCCAATAAAGACGCCCGCCGCTGCCAGATAGCCTTTCTTCACGCCGTGGGCAATGCCCGTCTTCAGCACAAAAAACGTATTAGGACCAGGGACGAGGATGATAAACACCGCCCCGACCAGGTAGGTCAAATAATTCAGAACACCAAACTCAGCGAACACTCTGCACTCCTTCGCGCACGACTAAAACATGATCCGGCTCACGTTACCCCAACTGTCGGGATTTTGAAAGCGCAGCCTGTGCGGGAAGGTTAATAGACGGAAGGTTCACCCAGCGGGCGGGTTTTAAATCGACGGTGTACCCACAGATACTGCTCGGGGGCGCGCAAAATCTCGCGCTCGATGACCTTGTTGATATAGCCAGCGGCGATCTGCTTATCTTCACCCGGATAATCATTCATCACTTCGCTAATGTGCAGACTGTAGCCCTTACGACCCAGCTTGCGTACCATACTGATGCTCAGCATTTTCGCACCCGATAAACGGGACAGGACATAGGTGCCGTTGGTGGTCGCCGCCTGCGGGACAGAGAAAAACGGCGCAAACACGCTGCCCTTAGGACCGTAATCCTGGTCGGGAGCAAACCACACCGCTTCGCCTGATTTTAAGGCATGCACCAGACCGGTCAGGTTGTTGCGATCGATCATCGCTTTGTTCGAACGCAGGCGACCACGGGTTTGCACCCACTCCATCAGCGGGCTGTTGTGCGGACGATAAGTGGCCATCATTGGACGGCACAGTCCCATCGCGCGTCCGCCCAGCTCCAGCGACATAAAATGCACGCCGACCACCATCACCCCTTTGCCGCCGCTAAGCGCATGATTAAGATTGGCGAATCCTTCGACATCAAACCATTTCTTGACCCGCTCGTCGCTCCAGAACCAGGCCATGCCGGTTTCGATAAGCCCCATTCCCAGCGACATAAAGTTTTGATCGATCAGGGTCTCGCGCGCCGCCGGCGACATGTCCGGGAAGCAGAGCTCAATATTGCGCCGGGCGATATGTTCGCGGCGTTTGAGAAAGCGTCGGGAGAGCCGACCCGCGCTGGTGCCAATAAAATGCAGCAGCGGATAAGGCAGTTGCACGATTAACCAGAGGATGCCGAGCCCAAACCAGGTCAGCCAGTTGCGCGGGTGTAAAAGTTGTTTATTAAATACGCAGGCCATGATTTTTCCTGTAAACATTCATTATGTGGTAACGCTTAAGGAAAACAGAATCCATTTATCATCATTAGGCGGTACGTACAGCAACTTCGACAATACTAATCCGCTGAAATTCACTCCGGCAAGTAAAAAACAACTTGCTGACAAAAAAACATAATTGCGGCACATATGTTACCAAATGTAAACTTAAATCTTACCCCTCTCTTAATATATTCATCGTGCATATCATTTTCACGCTAATCATCAGCGTTACTATCAGAATAACCGAAACCCGCCGCGAGAACGCCTTGTCTGCCGGGGACTGAGCCCGCTCAGCCACGTGGCCCGCAGCCTGCCCGCCTCACCAGGATAGTCGGCTGTACCGCGAAAGAATTAAAGCGCTCCAGCTTCAGAGTGAAACATTTTTTATCCGTCGGCATAAGGAATATTAAAATCGCCTTAAGGGAATAATTAAGAATAGACTTATTTAAAGATGCTTTAAAAATAAGCGTCTTGCCAGTTGTTTGCACTTTAATACCGCCCTCACCCGCCGTAAAAAAAATATTTCTTTACGCCTTATATGCATAAAGCGCGGCATTTAGCGCGGACAGTGACCCGACATCGGGTCACTGTGGGGCAAATCGCAGCGAAGGCGTGAACGACGCCCTGGCCGCAGAGGATCAGTAAGTGTGGAAATATTGCTGGATCAGCTGCGGATCTTTCGTTTGCGTCAGCGCGGTCATCAACAGAATACGCGCTTTCGCTGGGTTGAGGGAGTCGGACACCAGCCCGGGCTGGCTGTCATCCGGCGGCACGACACCGCTGCCGGTACGGGAGGCGCGAACCACCACGATACCCGCCTGCTGCGCTTTTTTGATGCCCGCAGCGCTACGTACCGACACCGACCCCGCCCCGGTTCCGGCATAGATAATACCGTCGGCATGATGGGCGATCGCCGCATCGTACATATACTCCGGGTCGTCCTGGTAACCATAAATGATCACCACTTTCGGCAGGGTCTTCAGTTGGCGGACATCGAACACCGAGCGCAGGGTGTGAATTTTATCCACGCGCGTCTCGAACTGGGGTTTTCCGCCCACCACGACGCCAAGGTAGCCCTCCTCCGGCGCCCGGAAGGTATCCAGCGAAGTGGCATTGGTTTTGGTGACGAAGCGCGCCGCGCCGATGCGGTCGTTCAGCACCACCATTACCCCGCGTCCCCGGGCATCAGGATCGGCAGCGACCGTGACCGCTTCCAGCAGGTTCATCGGCCCGTCGGCGCTTATCGCCGTCGCCGGACGCATCGCCGCGCTAAAGACCACCGGCTTGTTGCTTTTCACCGTGAGATTGAGGAAATAAGGGGTTTCATCGAGGGTGTCCGTGCCGTGGGTGATCACCACGCCATCGACATCATCCCGGGCCAATAACGCATTCACCCGCTTCGAGAGTTCCAGAATAATGTCACTGGTCATATTCTCACTGCCGATATTCGCCACCTGCTCGCCTTCGACGTGGGCGATTTTACTCATTTCCGGTACGGCGTTAATCAGCGTCTGCACCCCAATCGCCCCGGCCTTATAACCCGTTGTCTGGGTATTGCTGGCAGCCGAACCGGCAATCGTCCCGCCGGTGGCTAAAATAACGATATGCGGTAGACGCGTCTCGCTAAACGCCAGGCTGCTCATCGTCAATAACGCAATGGTAAGTAATGCTCTAAAATTCATACAGGCCACTCCCTTCATAGACATTAATCAAACTAACGCTTGCTTAATGCAAAGGGCTTGCCAGAATTTATTTATTTTTTGGGGGGGAAATGGTTAACTATCAGACAATAATAAGGTTCTCGCATCAACATCGCCCAAATCTGGTGCACGGCTGGCTCTGAACCGGGCAGGCGCTATGAACCTGATACATTCTGGGTACTAACCTGTTCAGCAACAAACAACACAACACGCATTGCGATCAGATTATCGACACTTCCGTCACCCGCGAGGTCATTTTTGCCCGCCAGGTAACGCGTACGGAGAACAGAAATGCGTATTGCCCTGAAGTCAGCGCTGATGCTGACGACCAGAGTCATTCAGATCATTAACCCTGAACTGCACCGGCATATGCAACGAACGGCCTTAATCGCCCTAACGCTGGCGCAGAGGCTGGGGCTGCCTGCCGAGCGGCAACAGACCATTTTTTGCGCCGCGCTGCTGCATGATATCGGCGTGCTGGGAGATAAACGCACCATTCATTCGCTGGATGCCATCGATAACATCTACGATCCGCATCAGCGCCAGGGAGCGGCGATGCTGGAAGGGTTAGTAACCTTTCTGCCCATTGTCCCCTTCATTCGCGATCACCATTTTAGCCCGGACCACCGGGGTAGCCGCGAACAGCATATTGTCTACTTTGCCGATGCCTTTGAACGGCTGCTGCCTGCCGGGAGTCACGTGGCCGCCTGGCCCACGCGGGCAGTAGTGGAGCAGTTCGTGTCTGTGCACCGGGAAATCGATCCACCGCTGTGCGATATGCTGTGTGAGGTCGCTGAAAATGCGAACTTCTGGCAGCATCTTCATCCCGGCCATATTCAACGGCTGCTGGAGATCATTGCCCCTATCAACACGCTGTATCTGGATATTCATGGTCTGAAAGATGTCTGCCTGCTGATTGCCAAAATTGTCGACACCTACAGCAGCTTTACCGCCAGCCATAGCATCATGGTGGGGGAAATTGCCCGCCAGCTTGCCCGCTGGATGCCGCTGCCGGAGCCCACCTGCCAGCAAATTCAGATTGCCGGCTACCTGCATGATATTGGCAAGGTCTATATCCCGCTCTCCATCCTCGAAAAAGAGGGCGAGCTGGATGAGGACGAACTGAACCAGGTGCGCGAGCACAGCTATATGACCGGCGAGATCCTCAGCGACTACAGCGAACTTGGCGACATAATTAACTGGGCGTCGAATCACCATGAAAAACTGGACGGCAGCGGCTACCCTCTGCATCTCGAAAAAAATCATCTGACCCTCGCCGACCGTATTATCTCTATCGCCGATATTTTCACCGCGCTGACCGAAGATCGCCCTTATCGCAAAGGGATGGCCTGGCAGGAGGCCTTACAGATCATCGAAGCGGATGTTATAAATGGCGCTCTGGATAGCGATGTCTTTCTCGTTTTGCGCCACCATGCAGAAACGCTGCACGCCATCATTCTTCAGGCCCTCGAACACCCCCGCAGCGAGCACCGCCCCTGAAGCGGGCCCCGTCAAGGCGGGGGGCGAGTTCTATAATTAAAACAGCTTCATCTGCATGCAAGGAAATACAGGGTGAGAATCGCCACCATCACCAACTGGGCTTACGGGATCACCGTCGGCCTGACGCTGGCATCCGGCAGCGCCATGCTCATGGCCTCCAGCGCCGACCGCGTCGAACGCCAGGCGGTACAGCAGCGCCAGGCCTTTGATACCCTCTCCGACGAGGTGGAAAACGACGCCTGGGCGCAGTCTGACCTCGCCCGGCTGTACGTGGTTAAGCCTTCGCCGGAGACGCTTACGCAATATCAGCAGCTGCAGCAGGCCAACAAGAGCATTGAGCAGCGGCTGGCCAGGCTGAAAGATAACGGCGCCAGCCGCGAGGAGCTGGCGCTACTGCACGATGGCCTGCAGATCGCCGATGAGCTGCAGGATGAGCAGCAGGCGGCCCTGACGCATGTCGCCCGCGGCGATGCGCCAGCGGCCATCGCCGTGCTGTACGGCAAAGCGTATGAGACCGAACTGGAACGAATGCAGACGCAGATCGATCACTTCCGCCTGATGCTTGAGCATCGCGCCTCCGCCGCCATTGACCAGGCCACCGAGCGCTCGCGGACCTGGCGCACCCTGTCGGAAATCATGGTCGGCCTGACCGCCCTGATGTTTTTGTTTGTCCTCGGCTTCATTCTCAAACGCCGGGTACTGTATCCGGTGGTGCGCCTGAGCGATGTGGTGCAGCGTCTCGCCTCCCAGGATTATGCGGTGGAGACGCCGCAGTTCACCCAGGTGGATGAGATTGGCGATATGGCTCAGGCTATCCGCATTTTTCGCGAGAACGGTCTGGCCCGCCAGCAGCTGGAACAGCAACGCGACGCCGACTGGGCGATCCGTGAACTGCTGGCGCGTATGACCCAGCGTCTGCAGGGCTGTGAAACCATTGAGGATGTGATTAAGGTGGCGGAGCTGTTCGCGCCGAACATCGCCCCGACGATCCCCGGTAAACTGTATATTCTGGATACCGATCCGTGGCAGATGCGCTGCGTGGCGCAGTGGCTGTCGCCCGCCGAGGAGACGACGCCCTTTGCTCCCGACGACTGCTGGGCGATACGTCGGGGACTCAGCCATCCGCCGGTGCAGGGTGAGCCCGATATCACCTGCTATCATCTGCCGGAGGCGCACGCCGGCCAGTCGCTCTGCGTACCGCTCATCGCCCAGGGCGAAGCGATCGGTCTGCTGAGCTTTCAGAACGTCACCGCCAGTGACGCCCCTTCCCGGGCTTACCTGGAGCTGATGGCCGAAGCGCTGGGACTGGCGCTCGCCAATCAGCGTTTACGCAGCGCCCTGCTGGAAAAAGCGTTGTTCGATTCGCTGACCGGCCTGCGTAACCGCCATCATCTTGACGAAGCGCTGCACTCGCAGATGGCGCTGGCGGTCCATACCCACACCCCGCTGAGCTGCCTAATGATTGACATCGATCACTTCAAAGCCATCAATGACCGCTACGGCCATGAGGCCGGGGATCTGGTGATTAAGAGCGTCGCGACCATTGTGCAGCGCGCGGTGCGCGATATCGGCATGGCTTTCCGCTACGGCGGCGAGGAGTTTTTAGTGTTGCTCCCCGGCATTGACGAAGCCGAGGCACACCAGTGCGCCAGCGAGATCTACACCCAGGTGCACAATATGACGCTGCGCGATGGTCTGACCGAGATAGGCCAGGTGGATGTATCGATTGGCATCGCCAGCTACCCGCAGCACACCCAAAGCGACAGCCTGCTGCGCGCAGCGGACGCCGCGCTGTACCGGGCGAAAGAGCTGGGCCGCTCAAGAATTGTCAGCTTTGGTCGCCTGAAGACCGGCTAAACGGGATTATGGCTCAGCGGCATTGAGCAGCGAGATAACTTTCCGCACCACCGCCGAACGGATATGGCGGTGGTAAACCATGCTCAGCTCGCTCTCCGCCAGCCGGTCCTGGAGATCGATATACACCACGTTATCAAGGCGTAAGGCCCGCGCCGAGACCGGAACCAGCGCCACCCCCACCCCAGCGGAGACCAGGCTAATCATCGAGGTGACGTCGTTAATTCGCTGCACCACCTGCGGCGTAAAGCCCGCGACGCGACAGGCGTCAATAAACACCTGCTCCAGTCCGGTGCCCTGCGGATCGTCAAGCGAGATCCAGTTGTCAGTGCGCAGCGAGGCCAGATTGAGCGCCCCCACGCCTGCCAGCGGATGCTGTTGATAGAGCGCCAGACACAGTTTTTCCCGCACAAATGGCCTAACCACCAGCGCGTCCGGTGGTGAAGCCAGCGGCGCGCGGATGATAGCGATATCCAGACGCAGATCCAGCAGCGCTTCGTAGAGCATTTGCACATCACCCTGCACCAGCGACAGCTCAATCCCCGGCCAGTCGGTGCGCAGCTCGCGCAGGAGCCCCGGCAGTTTGCTGTCATACATCGCACTGGAGACATAGCCCAGATGCAATCTCCCCTGCTCGCCTCGCGCGGTGCGCTGGGCGTCCAGGACCGCCTGATCGGCCATCTCCAGCGCCAGCCGCGTCTTCTGCAAGAAGGCCTCGCCCGCGGCGGTAAGGGTCAAGCGCCGGTTAGCGCGAGAGAAGAGCACCACGCCCAGGCGCTGCTCGAGTTGTTTAATCTGCTGGCTGAGGGCGGGCTGGGCGATATGTAACCGCTCCGCCGCCCGATGCATATGTAATTCTTCAGCAACGACCACAAAATGGCGTAACGCGCGAAAAGACATGGCCGAACTCCGCGGAGTAAATTGATAATAAAAATATTATCAATAACGCATGAATGATGCAATTGATAACCATTAGCCTGCGAAGCATACTATCCGCATCGACACGCTAAGGAGAACATCATGACCGCACCGATTCAGGATCTGCGCGACGCTATCGCGCTGCTGCAACAGCATGACAATCAGTACCTCGAAACCGATCATCCGGTTGACCCTAACGCAGAGCTGGCCGGCGTCTATCGCCACATCGGCGCGGGCGGCACCGTGAAGCGCCCCACCCGCATCGGCCCGGCGATGATGTTTAACAATATTAAGGGCTATCCGCACTCGCGCATCCTGGTGGGCATGCACGCCAGCCGCCAGCGGGCCGCGCTGCTGCTGGGCTGCGAAGCCTCACAGCTGGCGCTGGAAGTAGGCAAAGCGGTGAAAAAACCCGTCGCGCCGGTGGTCGTTCCGGCCAGCAGCGCCCCCTGTCAGGAACAGGTCTTTCTGGCCGACGATCCGGATTTTGATTTGCGCACCCTGCTCCCGGCGCCCACCAACACCCCGATCGACGCCGGTCCCTTCTTCTGCCTGGGCCTGGCGCTGGCCAGCGATCCCGACGACGCCTCGCTCACCGACGTCACCATCCACCGCTTGTGCGTCCAGGGCCGGGATGAGCTGTCGATGTTTCTCGCCGCTGGCCGCCATATCGAAGTGTTTCGTCAGAAAGCCGAGGCCGCTGGCAAACCGCTGCCGATAACCATCAATATGGGTCTCGATCCGGCTATCTATATCGGCGCCTGCTTTGAAGCGCCGACCACCCCGTTTGGCTATAACGAACTGGGCGTCGCCGGCGCGCTGCGTCAGCGTCCGGTAGAGCTGGTACAGGGCGTCAGCGTCCCGGAGAAAGCCATCGCTCGCGCCGAGATCGTTATCGAAGGGGAACTGCTGCCGGGCGTACGCGTCAGAGAAGATCAGCACACCAACAGCGGCCACGCGATGCCGGAGTTTCCTGGCTACTGCGGCGGTGCCAATCCATCGCTGCCAGTCATTAAAGTCAAAGCGGTGACCATGCGAAACAATGCGATTCTGCAGACGCTGGTAGGGCCGGGCGAAGAGCATACCACCCTCGCCGGGCTGCCAACGGAAGCCAGTATCTGGAATGCCGTTGAAGCCGCTATCCCGGGCTTTTTACAAAATGTCTACGCCCACACCGCGGGCGGCGGCAAATTCCTCGGGATCCTGCAGGTGAAAAAACGCCAGCCCGCCGACGAAGGGCGTCAGGGGCAGGCCGCGCTGGTAGCGCTGGCGACCTATTCCGAGCTGAAAAATATCATTCTGGTCGATGAAGATGTCGATATCTTTGACAGCGACGATATCCTGTGGGCGATGACCACCCGCATGCAGGGGGATGTCAGCATCACGACGATCCCCGGCATCCGTGGTCACCAGCTGGATCCTTCCCAGACCCCGGCATACAGCCCGTCGATCCGCGGAGAGGGTATCAGTTGCAAGACGATTTTCGATTGCACGGTGCCGTGGGCGTTAAAATCACACTTCGAACGCGCACCGTTTGCCGATGTCGATCCGCGTCCGTTTGCGCCGGAGTATTTTGCCCGGCTGGAAAAAAACCACGGTCAGTAAAATCAGGTGATAGCCGCCGGAGCACGGCGGCATCTTCCGAGCCAGTATCACCTGCAGCGGGTGGCTGAGGCAGGGTTAGTTGATCGCAGCGGAGAGGTCTTTTTTCACCTGCTCACGCTGCTCGGGGGTCAGCACCTGGCTCACGTCGAAGTAGTATTTCACACGATAATACCGCACCTGCTGGTCCAGCTGGCCAAAGGCGGCCAGCTGCTGTTTGACCTTAGCGTCATCCCATTTTCCGGAGTGAATAACGTCTGCCAGGGCACCATCCTGATAGCCGCTGATTTTAATCTGGCTTACATTATTTTCGAATCCCTGACGCAGCGCCTGGATTTTGGCGACCTGCTCTTCACTCAGCTTCAGGTGCTGGACGACCGGATCCTGCGAGACAGACGGTACGTCGGCGGAGGTCGACGCCTGGCTGGCTGCCGTAAAGCAGGTGGTCAGCGCAATGGCGAGCAGGGTGTTACGCAAGCAAGTATTCACAGTGAATGATCCTTCAGAAAAGAAAATGAGAGGCGATTATCACTGCGCTAATAAAGACTATCTGTAACAAAGGGTTAATTTAAAACTGGATAAAAAAAGGATGGTAAGAAACAGAAATCAGATCCCGAGTCAGCAGCACAGAAAGATATATTCATCCTTCCAGTAACGGCCCTGTCCAATGATATCCCCGGCGGCGCTGATTAACTGTTTTTGCTTTTCGGTTTCAATACCCTCAACGATCACATGGCTGGTCAGGGTATGAATAGACTGCAACAGCCCGGGAAAAGCGGGGTCGTTTTCTTTATCCCAGAAGTAATCTTTATCCACTTTGACGCAATCGAAGCGGAAGCGCTCGAGCAGCGGGAAGGACGTCCGTCCGCGGCCAAAATCATCCAGCCAGACCGGGCAAAGCGCCGCCAGCGTGCTCAGCGCCGTCAGCTCACGTCCGGCGATAAACTCGTGAAAGTTCTCATTTATTTCCAGAGCAATGTGTTTACAGGAGCGCAGGAAATCACAGAGATAGCGATCCGTCAGAATAAAGTGGCTTAATAAATCATCAATGTTCAGCGATATCGGCTTATTATCGACCCGGGCGAAATCAAATACGGAAAGTAACTCGATTTGCCGAATAAATAGAGCAAGCTTGTCGCGTTCGGTGAGCGTGGAGAAAGAAAACGTCGACGCAGAGGTGGTATTTTGTGCAGGTGCTATAATATCTTTAGTGAGCAATTCCCACGAGTGGTAGCCGCCATCGTCGCTAATAGCGGGCTCCAGAACGAAGCGATAAGAGGTATTTTTCACGTTTTCTTCAACCATTTAAAAAATACCAAAAATAAGAAAGGGTTAAAGCATGTCATATATTTTCCGCCAACAAAAATAGTTTAAAGTGATCGATAATAATCATTCGATAGTTAAAAGCTATCAAGATATAATTTATTGATCGGTAAATTGAATTAATATAAATTAGCCACTGCTGTAACACCCTCTTAAATGTCAATTAAAATATCGTTTCAAACCAGCCAGTTACCAGAGCAATCTGCGTAAAGCATGGTCACTTCACGCGTTGTCCCGCCAGGTAAAAAAGTGAGGTGTAATAAAAATGAAAAATACAAGCCGCCAATTTTAGTCATATCATTATGCCGAATATGAATAACGCCGGTCTCTGCGGCGCCTCTTCGCCTGGCATGTCATGAATCCTCAATAAAAAAATGTGATCCCGTCGACAAAACGTCATACTTTCCCGCTACCCTGCAACGAGGAAGAGTGAAGTGGATGACAGGCAGTGAAAAAAATAAACGTGATTCCGCTGGGGCTGATGCTATTCATGCTCATCGCCAGCGCGTGGCTGGGACCTGCGCCGCGGCACACCGGCAGAATGCAGTGCGTTTGGTTTGACGGGGCAATGGTGAGCTGCCTGCAAAAGCAACGGCTGGGCGAAGGCTCACCGCATCATTCGCTGGTCAGACGATAAACCGGTACCCGTCGGAGGCTGTTGAACAGATTGTCGCTGACTTCCACCTCTTCGGTGACAATTCCCATGCCGGACCGGCGCAATTGCGCAATGTCCGCCGCCACCCGCTGACTGCCGAACCAGAATAGCGCATCAAGCGCGGTAACCGGCAAGCCGGCAAGTAGCGCATGGCGAAGTCGCTCCCGGGCCGGCTTTATCTCGCGGGCAATCTGCTGGTACGGGGCCGCCGTCGGTCCCTGCGGATCGACGCGACGGATACGGTTTGACAGGTGGTACTGGAAGGTCTCCGGAATCGCCTGTAAATCCTGCTTCAGACTGTAGACACAACCGTAACGTTTGCCGTTGAAAACGGCGGCTTTACGGTTGAGCTGCAGCGCCTCGCGCAAATCCGCGATCAGCTGTGGCGCGCGCACCAGCAGCAGGCGAAAAGGCAGTTCGAAGCTGGTGACATAGTCGACGTTCAATAGCGCAATGCGCAGACGCTCCTCAGCCCCAGCCTGCAGCTGACGACACTCCAGATAGACCTCACGCCACTGCGCTCTGAGCCGTGGCGACTCACCGGCTTCGGTAAACTGGTATTTTTCAATATCGTAATCAATTCTCCCGGCCACCGCGCATTCCTTTCTGAATCAGTCCGGCGTCATAATAACATCCTCTGGCGCAGTACCCTATGCCGAGCGCCCTCGCGCATCCCCTTCCCGGTTATTTACGATACAGATAACGGGTGATGACCACATCAAGGACATACAGCAGGAAAATAACGCTGCTTAACCACAATAAACCTGCGAATAAATCAAGTAATTGCATCGTTGCTCCCTCACTGTTAGCCATCGCCAAATGACGCCCTATCACCATAAAGTAGTTAAGTTCTGCCTTAACAGCCACCGAATAACATTATTTAGTGAAAAGAAACCCCGGCGCTATTGTACGTTCATTTCACTGTCATCAATTTGTCATCATAAAATGTCTATCATCAACCCGCGCCGCAGGGTTGCCCCGCGCCTCATGGCATCCAGGAGAAACGCGCGGCCACAGGTTTAACAACATGGAATAATATCGCCCCACCGTATCCTTAATGACATTGCATCATCTTATATCAGGCGCCACTGTCATCCTGCTGAATAATCCGGAAAACGCTTTAAACAATAAACGCCCTGCTGATTGGTTTACCATGGAGAAATAAGATGCCCAGCGAAAAAGCCCGCAGTCTTGACCATTTCTATGAATTACTGGCGACAGGACAACACCCGAAAATCGAACTCGATTTTGATGTCGACGCGGACGATTTTTTTAAAATCGCCACCGAGTTTGGCGATATTGGCGCGAAGATCACCCGGGTCAACGAGCGATTTATTATTAAGATCAAGCCGCCGAAAGCGTAAGCGCCCCCCTGCCACCTTGTTGGGCGTCACGCCAGCCGTCGCGGCCCGACAAGGTTTTCTTAACGAGCCGCGGTCTGACGTTCGGCAAAATAGTGCGCCGGTGTCGCCCCCATCGTTTTTTTGAACATGGTAATAAAGGCATTTACCGATTCATACCCCAGCTTAGTCGCCACGTTTTGTACCGAAACGCCGCTGGCCAGCTCCTGCAGGGCAATAATCAAATGCAGCTGCTGACGCCAGCGCCCGAAGGTGAGGCCAGTCTCCCGCAGCATCACCCGTGCCAGCGAGCGCTCACTCAGCGCCAGACGCTTCGCCCACACCGACAGGGTACTGCGATCGTCAGGATGGCTGACCAGCCGGTCGGCCATCGCACGAATTTTGGGATGTGCTGAGACGGGCAGATTCAGGCGCTGCGCCGGCATGGTCGCCAGTTCGTCAAGGGTCACCCGGGTGAGTCTCCCGGCATGGCTATCCGCCACATAATCCGCCCCCTCACGAGTGAGTCGCTCCACCAGCTCGTGGATCAGGGGAGAGAGCGCCAGGGTGCAGCAGCTGCCAGGCAGCGCGGCAGCGCCGGGTTCAATAAACAGATAATTGAGGCGCGCGTTCCAGGTGGCGGACACACTGTGCGGAATACCGCCCGGGATCCATACCGCGCAGCGAGGCGGCACAATCCACAGGTTATTTTCCGCCCGACAGCTCACCGCACCATACAGCACAATAATCAACTGCCCTTTGCGATGGGTATGCACCGGCACTTCCGCTTCATACTCGACAAAATCAAGATGACAGGCGACGGCCGGACAGGACGCGGCGTCCGGATCGTATAGCGTATTGGCAAAAGGTGATGGCATATGATTGGCCAGATTCAGGTATTTTTTGACAGAATAGAGTATTTCGCCGCAAGCGCAAGCCAGCAATAATCCGCGGCATGAACATTAACCGCTTTCGCCAGGCCTCCTGGCTGCGTGCCGCAGGCGCCGTCGCGCGCCCTTTCATGCCGCAATCGACTTCAGCCGTCCTGCGCAGTGATGCCCAGGCGGTACTCTTTTCCGCAAAGAGTTTCGCCGCGGCGATGCTGGCGTACTATCTTGCGCTATTCATCGGTCTGCAAAGGCCTTCGTGGGCCATCATCACTGTCTATATTGTGTCGCAGACCTCGGTGGGCGCATCGCTAAGCCGCAGCGTCTATCGCCTGGTCGGGACCCTCGTCGGCGCGGCGGCCACCGTCTTCATCGTGCCCACCTTCGTCAACCAGCCGATCCTGTGTAGCGCCATGCTGGCCCTGTGGATCGCGGGTTGCCTGTGTCTGTCGCTACTTGAGCGCACGCCGCGCGGATACGCTTTTTTGCTGGCGGGTTACACCGCGAGCCTGATTGGCTTTCCCGCCGTCTCCGCGCCCGGGACGATCTTTGACCTCGCGGTCACTCGGGTGGAAGAGATCGCCATCGGTATCTTGTGCGCCGGATTGATTCACCGCTTCGTGCTGCCGGTGCGCATCGCCGGGCGGTTTAACAGCACGCTGGCACAGACGCTGGCAACCGCCCGGCAGCGGATCGCCGATACGCTGGCCGGTAAGCCGGTGGCGGCGGAAACGCTGCGGCTGGCACTGAGCCTGCAGTTTTTGCAGGGCATCAACCACCATCTTCCCTGGGATGACGACCTCTCGGTTCCCCACCGCCAGGCCAGAAAAGCGATCCACGACCGGCTGGCACGACTGTTGATCGTTAATGGCGAATTGCACGACCGTTTACAGAGAGCCGGAAAGCGGCCAGCTGACCTGCAGATGCTGCTGGCGGAAGCAGAGAGCTGGCTGAGAGGCCAGGAAGCCCACAGAACGGCGCTCTCCGCCGACGAGCTACTCTCCCGCTGCGAGCCGCTCATCAACCGGTACGCCCCTGCGCAGACGCTGAACGAGGCGCTGCGCGTTAGCCTGGTGCGCCACCTGGCGGAAGCCATCCGTCTCCTGCAGCAGATCGAACGGCTGGCGAAGGCGATTTATCACCGGCGCTCGCCAGCCCTTCCCCCTGACGCCCGCTCGGCAAAGGGCTATGTTTTCCATCGCGATCCGCTCAGCGCCCTGCGGACCGCCTTCGGTGCCTTCGTCATCATCCTCAGCGGCTGCCTTATCTGGATAGGCTCTGCCTGGCCCGATGGCGGCACCGCGGTCTCGATCCTCGGGGTCTGCTGTAGCCTGTTCGCCAGCTTCGATGCACCGGCGGCGCATCTGGTGAAATACCTGATCGGCTGCGTGTGGGGCGTGCTGTTCAGCCTGCTGTATAGTTTCGCCCTGCTGCCGCAGGTGAGCGAATTTGCCCTGCTGGCGGCGATGCTCGCCCCGGTCTATCTGCTGGCCGGTTCGCTGCAGGCGCGACCGCCCACCACCTTTATGGCGATGGGCATCACCCTGACGCTGCCGATAATGTGCGAACTGGGCCCCAGCTACCAGGGGGATTTCGCGACGGCGATGAATACCTCTATCGCGCTGTTTGTCGCCATCGGCTATGCCGCGTTTGGTATGCGCCTGCTGCAAACCGTGCAGGCCGATGCCGCTGTCCATCGTCTGCTGACGCTGTGCCGTCGCGATATCCGCCGCGCCGCGCGGGGCCGACTGGCGCACAATGCCCACCGCTGGACCAATCTGATGATCGACCGGACCGCTTTACTGCTGCCGCGGCTACCGCAGAGCGGGCCGGCCGCAGGTCAACTGCTGGACAAGATGCTGCACGATATTCGTACCGGCCTGGCGGTGATCCACCTGCGCCGTAGCTATCAGCCGATGGATCGAGAAGCGGCTACCGCTGTGCAGACGCTGCTTGACGCCCTTAAGCAGGAGCCTGATATAGGGGCCCTCGCGCAGCCTGTTGACGCGCTGTTGGCCCACGGTTTACCGGCTGATGCCGCCTCACATGAGCGCGCGGAAGCGCTCATTTCCCTGTATTGCGCCTTACACCGGCCTGAGGAGAGCCAAAGCCATGCGTGATCTCGCGATGGGCGGGGTATTTTTCCCCGGCCTGCTGGTTGTCGGCCTTATCGCCCTGCTCGCGACGCTGCTGTTGCAACCGCTTATTTTCTCCACCCGGGGACTGGGCCGCTTGCCCTGCCGCCCGCTGTGGGGGCTTTCCCTCTATATCGCACTCTTTTTCCTGCTCCTGCAGGAGGTTAACACGCTGGGGTTTGCCGTATGACAGTTTATCTCACTCTTCTGGGCCGCTACGCCCTGACCTTAGGCGCCGTTGCCGCCGCCGCGCTACTGGCTTTCATTCTCTGGAAACAGGAGGCGCAAACGCCCTGGACCCGCGATGGTCGGATGCGGGCCGACGTGGTGCAGATCGCCCCCGATGTCTCGGGGCCGGTGGCCAGCGTGGCGGTGAAAGACAACCAGTGGGTCAATCGGGGAGATGTGCTCTATTCCATCGATCCGCGCTGGCTGAAGCTGGCGGTCAGTAGCGCCCAGGCGGAGGTGGAAGCCCGACGCCAGGAGATGGCGATGCGCCAGGATGCCGCCAGACGACGGGCGCAGATCCAGGGCGTCATCTCCAGCGAAGATCTGAAACAGACCACCAGCGCGGCCAGCGTCGCGGCCGCTAACTACCAGGGCGCGCTGGCGGCACTGGCGCTGGCGCAACTGAATTTAGCGCATGCCACCGTGCGGACGCCGGTGGCCGGGTACGTCACCCATCTGCGGCTACGCCCGGGCGACTATGCCACCGCTGGGGTGACGAAAGTGGCCATTATCGATGGCCAGAGTTTCTGGGTGGTGGGGTATTTTGAAGAGACCCGCCTGCGCCACATCCACGTTGGCGATACCGCACACATCACGCTGATGGGGTATGATCCGGTCATTACCGGCCATGTGGAGAGTATCGGACACGGGATCGGCGATACCAGTGATGAGACCGGCGCCCTGGGCCTGCCGCAGGTCGAGCCGACCTTCAGCTGGGTGCGGCTGGCGCAGCGTGTGCCAGTGCGCATCCATATCGATACCCTGCCCGAGGGGGTGGAACGGGTCGCCGGTTTGTCCGCGACTGTCTCAGTCATTCCCGCGCGGTTGGCGCGGCGCGCCGGCAAATCCTCACCTGCCGGCGCGAATCAGGCTCAGTGATAGCCCTCGCTGCCGGAGACTTTGCCGCGAAAGACGTAATAGCTCCAGGCGGTATACATCAGGATCACCGGGATAATGAGCAGCGCCCCCGGCAGCATAAATACCTGGCTGGAGGGCGGCGCGGCAGCATCCCACAGGGAGATATTCGGTGGGATAATGTTCGGCCAGACGCTGATCCCCAACCCGCTGAAGCCGAGGAAAATCAGGCCCAGCGTCAGGATAAAGGGACGAGCGTGGCTGGCGGGACGCGCGCTCAGGCGCCAGATCCACAGGCTCAGCGCCAACACCAGAATCGGTACCGGCACGAACCAGAAGAAATTGGGCAGCGTAAACCAGCGCTCCGCCACGTAGCGCCAGCCCAACGGCGTCCAGACGCTGACCACCGCGATCACCACCATCAGCGCCAGCAGCACCTTGCGGGTCAGCGCGCGCATCCGCTGCTGCAGCGCGCCTTCGCTTTTCATGATCAGCCACGTGGTGCCGAGCAGCAGATAGGCCACCACCAGCCCCAGACCGCAGAACAGGTTAAAGGGGGTAAGCCAGTCCAGCGTCGAACCGGCGAAGCGGCGGTCAGCCACCGCAAAGCCATTGATAAACGCGCCGACGACAATCCCCTGGCTGAAGGTCGCCAGCAGCGAGCCGCCGGCGAAGGCAGAGTCCCAGAAGGTACGATGTGAGGGAACCGCTTTAAAACGAAATTCAAACGCCACGCCGCGAAAAATCAGTCCGATGAGCATCGCCGTCAGCGGGATGACCAGCGCATCGGTGATCACCGCATAGGCCAGCGGAAAGGCGCCGAACAGCCCTGCCCCGCCGAGTACCAGCCAGGTTTCATTTCCATCCCAGACGGGCGCTACGCTGTTGACCATCACGTCGCGCTCTTCGCCATCATGCACCACGCTGAACAGCATCCCAATACCTAAATCGAAACCATCCATCACGATATACATCAGCGTGGCGAAGACGATGATGACAAACCAAATCACCGAGATATCGATGCTCATGATGCGTTCTCCTCATCCCGCACCGGCTCTGCCGCCGAGAGCGGACGCGCCGGGGTGCCGGCGGTTTGCGAGGTCAGCTCCGTCACCGGCTGCGGCCCTTTTTTGATAAGCCGGAAAATGTAGTAATACCCCACGCCAAACACCGCGCAGTAGACCACGATAAACACCAGCAGGCTGATGGCCATCTGCAGCGTGCTGTGCAACGACACCGCATCCCGGGTGCGCAGCAAGCCGTAAATCACCCACGGCTGGCGGCCCATCTCGGTGGTCACCCACCCGGCGACCAGGGCAATAAGGCCAGCAGGCCCCATGCAGAGCGCAAACCACTGAAAGGGACGCGAGTGATACAGTCGCCGCCGATAGCGCAGCCAGGCGCTGCAGATCCCTAAGGCGATCATCAACATTCCCATCCCAACCATGATGCGAAACGACCAGAAAACGGCGGGCGAATAGGGTCGGTCCTCTTTCGGGAAGTCTTTCAGGGCCGGCACCTGCTTATGCAGACTGTGGGTGAGGATCAGGCTGCCGAGAGCGGGGATCTCCAGACCATAGCGGGTGCGCTCCTGTTCCATATCCGGCAGACCAAACAGCAGCAGCGGCGTGGCCTCGCCGGGTCGGTTTTCCCAGTGCCCCTCAATGGCGGCGATCTTCGCTGGCTGATGCTCAAGGGTGTTAAGACCATGCATATCCCCCACCACCGCCTGGATTGGCGCCACCAGCAGCGCCATCCACATCGCCATCGACAGCATTTTGCGGATGGCCGGCGAGTCGTTGCCACGCAGAAGATGCCACGCGGCAGAGGCCCCGACGAACATGGCGCTGCTGAGAAACGCGGCTATCGCCATATGAAACAAACGATACGGGAACGAGGGGTTAAAGATAATCGCCAGCCAGTCTTGCGGAATGAGATGGCCATTTTCGATGGTAAAACCCTGCGGCGTCTGCATCCAGCTGTTGGAGGCGAGGATCCAGAAAGTGGAGACCAGGGTGCCAAGCGCCACCATGCAGGTGGTAAAAAAATGCAGCGCCGGCGGCACTTTATTCCAGCCAAACAGCATCACCCCGAGGAATCCCGCTTCGAGGAAAAAGGCGGTCAACACTTCGTACAGCAGCAGCGGGCCGGTAATGCTGCCGGCAAACTGGGAGAATCCGCTCCAGTTGGTGCCGAACTGATAGGACATGACTAATCCGGAAACCACGCCCATCCCAAAATTGACGGCAAAAATTTTCAGCCAGAAATTGTAGAGTGAACGCCAGACATTATCCCGGGTTCGCAGCCACATCCCCTCAAGCACCACCAGGTAGCTGGCAAGGCCGATAGTGATAGCCGGAAACAGGATATGGAAGGAAACGGTAAAGGCAAATTGCAGTCGGGCCAGATGAAACGCGTCAAATTCAAACATAATCCGCACCCATCATTGTGAATCGCCCCGGCGGCAGCCGGGGCTCATGCGAACATCACTTAGCCGATGATGACGTGTTTTGCTTACCAGCACCGAGTTCGGCGCCGGTCAAAGGATCACCCTGCGGGTCAGACTGCGTTCGCTTCAGCATCGCTTTGCACAGCGCTTCCTGCTCTGGCGTCAGGCCGACAGAAGCGCTGCCATCTCCGCCATCCACGGCCGGCTGCGGATCCTTGACATAATCGAAGTGTTTGTCACTGTTCCAGCTGCCGCGTACTTCTCCACCTTCAGACATATTGTAGTAGGTGTTAGCGTACTCGCTAATGGGCGGCAGTTTGCCCGGCGGATAGTTGTTGCGAATCGACTGCAGCGCCTTCTCAAAAGAGAGCTGATGCGCCGCTTCGCGGGTCATCAGGAACGCCAGCGCGTCTTTCACGCCGGGATCGTCGGTCACGTTGATCAGGCGTTCATAGACGATCTTCGCCCTCGCCTCTGCGGCAACATTCGACCGCAGGTCGGCGGTGGGTTCACCGATAGTATCAATGTAGGCCGCCGTCCACGGCACGCCCGCCGAGTTGGTCAGCGGGGGACCGCCGCCGTACAGCAGCGAGGTAATATGGCTGTCATTGCCGTTGGCGGTGAGCGAACGATAGAGTTCCGCCTCGCTCTCGGTGCCCTCCGCCAGAGCTCCTTTGGCCCCTTTATTCAGCATGCCGACCAGGGTGCCAATGATCTCCAGATGGCTCAGCTCTTCTGTCGCGATATCCATCAGCATATCTTTGCGGCCGGGATCGTCATCGCTTAATCCCTGAGTGAAATAACGACACGCGGCGGCCAGCTCGCCCTGAGGACCGCCAAACTGTTCGAGCAGTAAATTCGCGAGCCCCGGATTGGGTTCAGCAACGCGCACGGTATACTGCAGTTGTTTCACATGACGAAACATAGGCCTGCCTCCTGGGTTATTTTTTCGCTTCTACGCCGTCAGCATCTGAACGCAGGAGAAACTGTTCCGTGGTCTGAGGAATATGTTTGATCAGCCAGTCAGCCATGGCCTGCTCTTCTGCCAGAATGGCTTCGATAGCCGGGATGGAGGCGGTATCGCCCGCTTTTTCAGCCGCCGCCAGCAGAGAGGTGTAGCAGGCGATCTCAAATTGCTCGAAGACGTACCCGCTGATCGAGCCTTTGACGATTTCATCGGAAGGAAAGATCCCGCCGATGGACTGGCCGAGAGCCGCCATTTTACTCATCGAATCTTTAATCACCGAGCGCGAAATGTCGTTGCGGTCGAGGATCTCTTCCAGCACGGTAATTTGCCGTTTGGTCTCATTAATATGCTGTTCAATTCTGGCACGGAGATCCGGATAATTATCGATACGGCCAGCCATCGATTCCAGCATGGATTCTGCCTGCTTTTCCATGGCATGCGCATCGCGTAGCCAGTCATGATAATGTTCAACGTGATTCATCGTCATTTCCTCGTGTCAGGGAGCGTTTATTTTTCCGCTTTTTTATTAATATGACCTACCGCCAAATCGGTTAATTTAACGTCGGTTTGCTTTTCTTCTTCCAGCGTTTCGGCCAGCAATTTGACCGCTTTTTTATAGCCCAGCTGTTCTGCCAGGGTGACCAGGGTACCGTAACTGGCTATTTCGTAATGCTCGACCTTTTGCGCAGCGGCAATTAGCGCAGCATCTCGTACCTCATTTTTTTCCGTGCTCTCAACAACTTCATTGGCCTCTTCGATTAATCCTTCCATGGCCACGCATTTCATGCGTTTGATTTTCAGGCCGGATTCCTGCTCAATAATCTGGTCAATACGTTCAATCTGGCCCTGGGTTTCTTCGAGATGAGCATTGAACGCCGCGCTGAGTTTTTCACTGGACGCCGCTCTGGCCAGTTTAGCCAGCCCGCGGGTTAATTGTTTCTCTGCGCTGTAGGTATCTGAGAGCAGGTGAATAAATACATCTTCAATGCTTTTCATATTCATAGAAATACCTTCTGGAGTCAGAAAATAACTGCGAGTCTATACAGACTCGCAGGAGATACTTTCACTTCAGGGTGCAAGGAAAAGGATAATCAGGAATTATCGGACTTGCGGCCACCGCCGTGGCTGTTTTGTCCGCCTTTTTTACCCGCTTCGGACGCACGCTGCGGATCATTTTTAAAGTTCCCGCCGCTGTGCTGACCACCTTTACGACCTGCTTCAGAAGCTTTTTCACGGTCTTCAGCAAAATTACCGGAACCACCACGATGCTCTGCCATATTTCACCTCATGTATATTGGTTATGTCAGTACGATACGAAAATATTCCGTATCACTCGTCGTTCGATATTTAACTCTAGCGGGTAATGCTGGTTAGTCAAATTATTATTCCGTTTTCACGACGTCTTTCAGCAGTAATTCGGAATAATTCTACAACACACATTAAAAATAACCAGACGGCACATCACCGCTAACTTACTGTGTTCAGGAAAATAATACCTGCAGTCCTCACGTTATCTATACAGACGAAGTACCCCTGTTGAGGTATATAACGAAGCGGTGCAGTGAGGCTTCGTCGGCATGAAATTCAGAAGTTTTCTAAAGATGACCAATAAAAAAAGCCGCTGGGGGAGCGGCTATCAAATAAAAAAATGGAGCGAATATCATACCTGATTAAGGCTAGTCTTCTTCATCCTAATATGCAAATAACCCAACAAACCAAACGTGAAATAAGCGAAGCGTAAAATCCATTCAGCAATTTAAATATCACACGCTTCCATTATTTGTACTCTACGCTTTATTTTTACGGTGGTTTATCGGTGGCCATCGCGTCAGGTCAATATGCCTTTGCGCCTGATGCGGTCAGCCGTTCTCTCCAGGAGACTACGCTATGAAAGCACTCACTTATCATGGTCCCCATCATGTCAGCGTCGACACCATGCCCGACCCGGCCCTTGAAGCGCCGGACGATATTATACTGCGCGTCACCGCGACGGCGATTTGCGGTTCCGATCTCCATCTTTACCGCGGAAAGATCCCCGGCACGCACCACGGCGATATTTTCGGCCATGAATTTATGGGGGAAGTGGTGGAAGCGGGTTCCGAGGTCACCGCGGTCCGCAAAGGCGACCGGGTGGTTATCCCGTTTGTGATCGCCTGCGGAGACTGCTTCTTTTGTCGTCTGCAGCAGTATGCCGCCTGCGAAAGCACCAATAGCGGCCAGGGGGCGACGCTCAACCGAAAAGGCATTTCGCCACCGGCGGCCCTGTTTGGCTATAGCGATTTGTACGGCGGCATCCCGGGCGGCCAGGCAGAATATGTACGGGTCCCCAAAGCCAATACCGGACCATTTAAAGTGCCTGACACCTTACCCGATGAAAAGGTGCTGTTTCTGTCAGATATTCTGCCCACCGCCTGGCAGGCAGTAAAAAACGCCGAGATCAAACCCGGCAGCAGCGTGGCTATTTTTGGCGCCGGCCCGGTAGGCCTGCTGTGCGCCTCCTGCGCCAGGCTCAATGGCGCAGAGCAGATATTTATCATCGATCATAACGATTACCGACTCGATTTCGCGCAGCAGCGCTATGGCGCGATCCCGATAAACTTCGACACCCATGACGACCCGGCGCAGTGGATTATCGATAACACGCCGGGACATCGCGGCGTCGACGCGGTGATTGACGCCGTGGGCTTCGAGGCGAAAGGCAGCCTCACGGAAACCGTCCTCAGCAACCTGAAAATCGAGGGCAGCAGCGGAAAAGCCCTGCGCCAGTGCATCGCCGCCGTGCGCCGCGGCGGTATCGTCAGCGTGCCCGGGGTTTACGCCGGTTTCATTCATGGGTTTATGTTTGGTGATGCCTTTGATAAGGGGCTGACCTTCAGGATGGGGCAAACCCACGTCCATGCCTGGCTGCCGGACCTGCTGGCGCTAATTGAGCAAGGGCTGCTCACCCCGGAGGAGATCGTCACTCACCATATGCCGCTGGAGGAGGCCGCGCGCGGCTATCAGATCTTTGAGAAACGCGAAGAGGCATGCCGCAAAGTCATCCTTGTGCCGGGGATGCGGCCCGGGAAGGCAACGCTTTGAGGCGGAAGTTAATCCGCCCTTCTCGGCAGCCAGTTCGGGCCGTGATATAAAAACAGCATGCGTTGACCCGCCGTCGCTGATACAGCCGTTAACCACAGGAGAAGTTAATGCTCGAGTTACGCCCGAATTGCGAATGCTGTGATAAAGATCTGCCGCCAGACTCACCCGAGGCGTTTATCTGCTCGTTCGAGTGTACTTTTTGCCGGGACTGCATGACGGCGCGGCTGCACGGTCGTTGCCCAAACTGTGGCGGCGAACTGGTGCGGCGCCCTGTGCGTCCGGAAGAGGCGCTGCGGCGGCACCCCGCCTCCACCCTGCGCCGCCATGCACAGTAAAATCGGATGAACTGGCGTGGCAAACGGGAGCCATCGAGCTCCCTTTCTTCACCCTTATTTCTCTGCAGAAAAGTGCCACTCTGCGGCGGTCGATAGCGTCACAAATGGCCCGGCAAGCGTGATATTGTGATGGCCGATAATGTCAGGCGCTGACAACCGTTCGTTATCCATGGTTGAGTGCGCATCCGAGATCAGCACCGTCCGCCATCCCAGCGCCGATGCCGCACGGCAGGTCGTGTCCACGCAGAATTCGGTTTTCATCCCGGCAATAACCAGCTGTTTTACGCCGGCCTGGGCGAGCCGATGTGCAAGGTCAGTGTGCTGGAAACAGGAAGGGTACTTTTTAATAAAGACGATATCCCGCTCGCCGTTAACACCCATCTCAGGCAGCAGTTGGGTTAATGGACTTTGTGCTGAGAACGGAGAATCGTCCGGCCCGGTATGGCGGGCAAAGAAGACGGGCACCTCAGCCTGTCTCGCTTTTTCAATCAGCAGGCAAACGTTCGCCAGAAGCGCATCGGCCTGATACGGAGAAACCGGGCTATGGAAAAGCCCCTGCTGCATATCGATAATTAAAAGGGCATGCTCAGATGAAATCATGATGGGTCTCCATTCAGTGTGTCACGAACGGAGAGGTCTCTCCCCGTCCACATTGGCGGGGAGTGAGGATCTGTTTGTCAGGAGCCGGTCACAGATACGCCCACATCACCGCAGGTTACGGTCGTGGTGGTGGTGACGGTGGTGGTAGGCTGAACTGACGTAATCATTATCTGACCTTCACTGATTCCTTACCGATAAAACATAAGCACCATTAAAACGGCTCTTTTCTTATAGCATTGAGCAGATACGGATGGCAATTTATGCGCGATCAACGCAGCCGCTTTGCACAACCATTAACGGCTTAAGATATAAGTGCGAAGGATTTCACCTGCTGAGAGAATATGTTTCACGGTATACGCCCGCGCCTCCTGTGGATTATTTTGCTGGCAGGCCATCAGGATCTGCTGATGCTCATCCTGGAATTTCAGCGTATCCGACAGCAGTCTGTTCTGAAAAAGCTCATATCTTTCAATCTGCTCGCGCAATTCACCGATCATCTTCAGCAGGCGCTGATTATTGCACTTCCGATAAAGCAGTTCATGAAACTCCCGGTTATATCTCCCCTGCTGCTCGGGTTCAGAAGCGCTGCTCAGTAGCTGATGCACCAGCGCTGCCCGGGCAAGCGTTTCCGGGTCCATATTCTCCAGGCTATGAAAAATGGCTTCACCTTCCAGGAGTGCCCGCAGCTGATAAATTTCATCGACATCAGCGGCCGTCAGCGTTTTCACCACCGCGCCACGATTTCTGTAAATCTCAACCAGACCTTCGCGCTCAAGCTGCTGTATCGCTTCTCTCATTGGGATACGGCTGACCGCAAACTGACTGGCCAGGTCCCTCTCAACGAGACGGTCGCCATCTCGCAACGTCCCCTTGTTGATTAAGGTTTTTAGCTCACCGGCAAGAATATCGGCGGTCGAACGGGAAGCGGTGTTCATTTGACTCTCTTTACATCACGCATAAATGGTATACCATTATGCCATTAGCATCAGCGTCATGACAACCTTGCGATTCCAACGGCAGCTTCGCTCAGGCAACGCAATAAAACGGGAAGATGCCTCAGCGATGAAAAGCGCATAAATCCCCCCTCCACAGAGAAAAGGCAAACCTATGCAACATGCTTATACCAGCCATATCACATGGACCGGCAATCAGGGCACGGGTACTTCGGGTTACAAGGCTTATGCCCGGACCTGGGATATCGCGGTAAAGGGAAAAAAACCCATTCATTGCTCAAATGACCCATTGCTGGGCGGCGATCCCGGCAAAATGAACCCGGAAGATCTCCTGCTATCTTCTCTTTCAGCCTGTCACATGCTGTGGTACTTACATCTGGCCTCCGATGCCGGCATTACGGTCATGGAATATCAGGACTCGCCGGTGGCAATGGGTGAAGTGTTAAAAGGGGGCGCGGGTCGCTTTATTTCTGCCACCCTCAGGCCGAAAATCACCGTACTACCAGGTACCGATCTCGACGCCGCCACGGCCATTCATCAGCAGATCCATCACGTCTGTTTTATCGCCCGTTCGGTCAATTTCCCGGTCAGTTACCAGCCTGAATTTATTATCTTTAACGCAGAGTAACGCGTTTCTGGGACGGTAATTCGGCGCGCAAGCGCTGTGGCTGAGGGTATCCCCCTCAGGCATATTTCGCTACAGACCGAAGCATCCTGCTCGGGCCGTCAGTAGACTGAGGGGAAATTCACCACGGAGCAGACTGATGATTGCGGTACTTTTTGAGGCCGACGCCTTACCAGAAGCACAGGAAAGATATTTACAGCTTGCGGCCGGGCTGACGCCTTTGCTTTCAGACACGCCGGGGTTTATTGCCATTGAGCGCTTTCAGAGCCTGAGTACGCCCGGCAAAATCCTCTCGCTATCCTGGTGGGAAGATGAAGCATCGGTGGCCAACTGGCAGCAAAATGAGCGGCATCTGGCTGCTCAGCGCGAAGGCAAAGCATCGATTTTTTCTTACTACAGAATACGCGTTGCCCGCGTGTTCCGGGATTACGCATCGGATCGGGGAGCGCAGCCAGATGTATGACATTCACGTAATTCTCAGCAACACGCCGGGCTCACTAGGCGCAATGGGTATGGCACTGGGTAACAACGGCGTGGGCCTCGAAGGCGGTGGCGTATTCACCACGCCTGAGGCCGGACATGCGCATTTTCTGGTGGAAGACGGTGAGAAAGCCCGCAGGGTACTGATCGAGGCCGGCTTTGTCGTCAGCAGCGTATGCCATCCTCTGATCAGAAAGTTACCTCAGGAGCGACCAGGGGAACTGGGCGACATCGCAGACACCCTTGCCCGCAACGGCATTAATATTCTGGTACAGTACAGCGACCACCGTAACCGGCTCATTCTCATTACCGATGATGACACCCGGGCAGCGGAAGTGACCAAAAAATGGGCCATACTTTCTGAATGAATCTCCTGAAAACGCAGCAAGACAGTGAGCCAGAGGAGGCGCTGGAAACCGCTATGGCGATGGTAGCCTCAGCCCTCTCTGACCCGTCAAGGGTCAGTATTCTGTGCGCGCTGATGGACGGGCGCGCATGGACGGCAACCGAACTCAGTACGGTCGCCGAGGTGTCCGCCTCCACCACCAGCGGACATCTTGCCCGACTGCTCAGCAACGGGCTGGTGGTGTGTCTCGCGCAGGGGCGCCACCGCTATTACCGCCTGGCTGGCCCGCATATCGCCGCGCTGCTGGAAAACCTGATGGGCGTCTCTATGCAGGCGCATAAGACGCTTCTCCCCAGCACGCCGGTTAACCTTCGTTACGCACGCACCTGCTACGACCATCTGGCTGGCGAGCTGGCGGTGAAAATTTATGAGTTTATGCTGCGGGAAAAATGGCTGGCGGCCGATGGACTGGCCCTGACATCAGCCGGTAAAGCCCAGCTTGAACGCCTTGGCGCAGTACTGAACACCCGCCCACGACGTAAGCCTTGCTGCCCCTGTCTTGACTGGAGCGAAAGACGTTTTCATCTGGGAGGTGACGCCGGTTCGTCGCTGATGGCACTGTTTGAGCAGAAAGGATGGATAACCCGCACGCCGGGATATCGGGAAGTGCAAGTGACGGATAGCGGCAGAGCGGCGCTGTCCCGGCTGTTTAATCTGAAGGTGAGCGGATAGCCAAAGCCATTCTCGCTCCTTAGCAGAAAACGAATAATATCGCTGGCGTTTGCTCTGCAATCATGCCTGCAAAATCAATCATGCAATATCACTTAACGCGTTAAAGCGCAGGCAAATTACAGCAGCTTGTTATAGACGAAAAATTGAGTATCCCGTACAAAGCCATTACGCTCATACAGCGCTTGTGCTCGGGTATTATCTGTCGCGGTACTAAGCATAATAAATGCCGAATCGCTCTCCTTCGCCAGTTGCTCCGCCCGGGAGATTAACGTCTGTGCAACACCGAGCTTGCGAGCGGATTCATCAACGAACAGATCATAAAGCAACCAGATACGCTTCATCTCGAGAGAGCAAAACAAAGGATAGAGTTGCGTAAAGCCTACCGCTTTTCCATCAACCTCGGCGTAAAAAATCACGGATTCATTAAGCTGCAGGCGCTTGAGAATAAAATCTCTGGCTTGCGATGCGTTTTCTTCGACCTCGTAGAAACGACGATAACCGAGATACAGAGGAAGGAGGGTATCCACATCATGTGGTTGGGCTTGATAAATTTTCATACAAAAACCTCATAACAATTACGCCTTTAATTGTATTACAAATAATCCTGTCTGTCTGCCCCTCTACAGGGATGAAGGCTTTGACTGTTGGAAATCCAGACATAAAGTTCTCGAACAGTCATGGCTTTAGTGGGTTCTTTATTGACGGAGTGGGGAAAAAAGCAGTGTGATTTTCAATCAGTTTTGGGGAGAAATTTGGGGTGAGTTTTGGAAAAGATTTTCCAGACGCCAAAAAAACGGGAGCCCATCGGCTCCCGTTTTTACTTAATCCACCAAGGGGATTACATGTTCGCGATAATCGCGTCGCCAAACTCGCTACATTTCAGCAGTTTAGCGCCTTCCATCAGACGTTCGAAGTCATAGGTCACGGTCTTGGCGGCGATAGCGCCTTCCATGCCTTTAACGATCAGGTCTGCGGCTTCGAACCACTGCATGTGGCGCAGCATCATCTCTGCGGACAGGATGATGGAGCCCGGGTTCACTTTGTCCTGGCCAGCATACTTCGGCGCAGTACCATGAGTCGCTTCGAACAGCGCGCACTCGTCACCGATGTTGGCGCCCGGGGCGATACCGATACCGCCAACCTGTGCCGCCAGCGCGTCAGAGATGTAGTCGCCGTTCAGGTTCATACAGGCGATAACGTCGTATTCCGCCGGACGCAGCAGGATCTGCTGCAGGAACGCATCGGCGATCACGTCTTTCACCACGATCTCTTTGCCGGTGTTCGGGTTCTTGATTTTCACCCACGGGCCGCCGTCGATCAGCTCGCCGCCGAACTCTTCGCGAGCCAGCTGGTAGCCCCAGTCTTTGAACGCGCCTTCGGTGAACTTCATGATGTTGCCTTTGTGCACCAGGGTGAGGGAATCACGATCGTTGGTGATCGCGTATTCAATCGCGGCGCGAACCAGGCGTTTGGTGCCTTCTTCAGAGCACGGCTTGATACCGATACCGCAATGTTCCGGGAAGCGAATTTTCTTCACGCCCATCTCATCGCGCAGGAATTTGATGACTTTGTCTGCTTCAGCAGAGTCGGCTTTCCACTCGATACCTGCATAGATATCTTCTGAGTTTTCACGGAAGATAACCATATCGGTCAGTTCAGGGTGCTTAACCGGGCTCGGGGTGCCCTGGTAGTAACGTACCGGACGCAGGCAGACGTAGAGGTCCAGCTCCTGGCGCAGCGCCACGTTCAGAGAACGGATGCCGCCGCCGACTGGGGTGGTCAGAGGACCTTTGATAGCAACGCGGTAGTCACGAATCAGATCGAGGGTTTCAGCTGGCAGCCAGACATCCTGGCCATAGACTTGGGTCGATTTTTCACCGGTGTAAACTTCCATCCAGGAAATTTTACGCTCGCCCTTATAGGCTTTCTCAACGGCGGCATCAACCACTTTCAGCATCGCTGGGGTAACGTCAACGCCGATACCATCACCTTCAATGAACGGGATAATCGGATTGTGAGGGACGTTCAGTTTGCCGTTTTGCAGGGTGATTTTTTGACCTTCCGCCGGAACTACTACTTTGCTTTCCATTAACCTCTCCTTCGAGCGCTTCTGGTTCTGCTCTTCCCTCTTCACGCGAGCCTGGTGTTGGCTGAGTCGGCCAGCTCCAGCGTACCGGGTTTTCCCGCTAAGCGGAGCTATCGCGTCCGTGTCGCCTTCCTGCCTGTAGTGCGAATCGGTTTGAGCAATTTTTTGTTAATAATTTGTAATGAGCATGTCAATACTACCTGAATGTTTGCGTCCATGAAAGGCATTCGTAATTAGGCTATAATGCGGCAATTGATAGAGCCTGAAAATACCATGCAGAAAACTTCATTTAGAAAACATCGCGTTGAGCGATTCAGCACACAACAAGTCACCAGACAACGTAAAGAACACCAGCCAAAAACTGTGATCTTGTTCAATAAACCCTATGATGTGTTGCCACAATTTACCGACGAAGCCGGGCGCAGCACGCTGAAAGATTTTATCCCCGTGGCGGGCGTCTACGCCGCCGGTCGTCTTGACCGCGACAGCGAAGGCCTGCTGGTGCTGACCAACGATGGCGCGCTGCAGGCGAAGCTAACCCAGCCGGGTAAACGCACCGGCAAGATTTACTACGTCCAGGTGGAAGGAGAACCCACCGCCGAGGCGCTGGCCGCGCTACGCAACGGCGTCACGCTCAATGATGGCCCCACCCTGCCTGCTGGCGTGGAAGTGGTGGAGGAGCCCGCGTGGCTGTGGCCGCGCAACCCGCCTATTCGCGAGCGCAAATCGATCCCCACCTGCTGGCTGAAAATCACCCTCTACGAGGGACGTAACCGCCAGGTGCGCCGGATGACCGCCCACGTCGGCTTCCCCACCCTGCGCCTGATCCGCTACGCCATGGGCGGCTATACGCTTGACGGGCTGGCGAATGGCGAATGGCGTAGAGCCGAATAACCGAAAAGGAAAAGCGATGTTTAAACCTCATGTTACTGTAGCCTGCGTGGTCCACGCCGAGGATAAATTCCTCATCGTCGAAGAGACTATTAACGGCAAAGCGCTGTGGAACCAGCCGGCGGGCCACCTGGAGGCCAATGAGACGCTGCTGCAGGCCGCCGAACGCGAACTGTGGGAAGAGACCGGCATTCGCGCCACGCCGCAGCACTTCATCCGCATGCACCAGTGGGTCGCTCCCGATAACACGCCATTTCTGCGCTTCCTGTTCGCCATCGAACTTAGCGATCTGTGCGCCACCGAACCGCATGACAGCGATATCGATCGCTGCCTGTGGCTCAGTGCTGAGGAAATTCTTAACGCGCCGAACCTGCGTTCACCGCTGGTTGCCGAAAGCATTCGCAGTTATCTGCAGGACCCGCGCCAGCCGCTGTCGCTGATTGGCGCATTTAACTGGCCGTTCACAGGGGGTGAATGAACGGTGAGCGCGTGCTAGAATACGCCGCCTCGAAGTTCAATGTAGCGAGTATTTCCATGTCAGAAAGCCAGAAAAAAGTGATCGTCGGCATGTCCGGCGGCGTCGACTCCTCGGTCTCCGCGTACCTGCTGCTGCAGCAAGGGTATAAGGTGGAAGGCCTGTTCATGAAGAACTGGGAGGAAGACGACGGCGAGGAATACTGCACCGCCGCCGCCGACCTTGCCGACGCGCAAGCGGTCTGCGATAAGCTGGGCATTGAACTGCACACCGTTAACTTTGCCGCCGAATATTGGGATAACGTCTTTGAGCTCTTCCTGGAAGAGTACAAAGCTGGCCGCACGCCGAACCCGGATATTCTGTGCAATAAAGAGATCAAGTTTAAAGCCTTCCTCGAGTTTGCCGCCGAAGACCTCGGCGCCGACTACATCGCCACCGGGCACTATGTGCGCCGCGCCGATGTCGACGGCAAAAGCCAGCTGCTGCGCGGCCTCGACGGTAACAAAGATCAGAGCTACTTCCTCTACACCCTTAGCCACGAGCAGATTGCCCAGAGCCTGTTCCCGGTGGGTGAGCTGGAAAAACCGCAGGTGCGTAAAATCGCCGAAGAGCTGGATCTGATCACCGCGAAGAAAAAAGATTCCACCGGCATCTGCTTTATCGGCGAGCGTAAATTCCGCGATTTCCTTGGCCGCTATCTGCCGGCGCAGCCGGGCAAAATCCTCACCGTCGACGGCGAGGAGATCGGTACCCATCAGGGGCTGATGTACCATACGCTGGGCCAGCGTAAAGGGCTGGGTATCGGCGGCACCAAAGAGGGTAGCGAAGATCCGTGGTACGTGGTGGATAAAGACGTTGAGAACAATATTCTTGTCGTCGCCCAGGGCCATGACCACCCGCGCCTGATGTCCGTCGGCCTGATTGCCCAACAGCTGCACTGGGTTGACCGTGAACCGCTGCGGGGCACCCTGCGCTGCACGGTGAAAACCCGCTATCGCCAGACCGATATCCCCTGCACCGTCACCGCGCTGGATGAAGACCGTATCGAAGTTCGCTTCGATGAGCCGGTCGCGGCGGTCACCCCGGGCCAGTCCGCGGTGTTCTATTTAGGTGAAGTATGCCTCGGCGGCGGTATTATTGAACAACGACTGCCTCTGCAGTCCTGAACGCGCGTTATTTCCGTCGGGACGAACCGCCCGACGGCTGACAAGGAGTATGTGTGGCGAAGAATTACTATGACATCACGCTGGCGCTGGCTGGCGTTTGCCAGGCGGCACGACTGGTTCAGCAACTGGCGCATCAGGGACATTGCGACAGCGATGCCCTGCATGTGTCGCTGAACAGCATCATCGACCTCGATCCCGAGTCGACGCTGGCGGTGTTCGGTGGCAGTGAAGCCAATCTTCGCCTCGGCCTTGAAACGCTGCTCGGGGTGCTCAATACCAGCAGCCGTCAGGGCCTCAATGCTGAACTGACGCGCTATACCCTGAGCCTGATGGTGCTGGAGCGCAAGCTCGCCGCCAGTAAAGGGGCGATGGACACGCTCGGCAACCGCATCGCTGGCCTGCACCGTCAACTGGAACATTTTGACCTGCAGTCCGAAACGCTGCTCAGCGCCATGGCAGGCATCTATGTTGACGTGATAAGCCCACTGGGGCCGCGTATTCAGGTGACCGGCTCCCCTGCCGTGCTGCAAAGCCCGCAGGTGCAGGCGAAAGTTCGCTCAGCGCTGCTGGCGGGTATTCGCGCCGCGGTGCTCTGGCATCAGGTGGGCGGCGGACGTCTGCAGCTTATGTTTTCCCGTAATCGTCTGGTTAACCAGGCAAAGCAAATTCTTGCTCATTTAACCCCGGAGTTGTGATCTATGGAATTATCCTCACTGACCGCCGTTTCCCCTGTAGACGGCCGCTACGGCGATAAAGTCAGCGCGCTGCGCGGTATCTTCAGCGAATTCGGTTTGCTGAAATTCCGCGTTCAGGTGGAAGTACGTTGGCTGCAAAAACTGGCCGCCCACGCAGCGATCAAGGAAGTTCCTGCTTTTGCTGCCGACGCAAACGGTTTCCTTGACAAAATCGTCGCCGATTTCAGCGTCGAAGACGCTGAGCGCATCAAAACCATCGAGCGCACCACCAACCACGACGTGAAAGCGGTAGAGTATTTTCTGAAAGAGAAAGTCGCTGACGTCGCCGAGCTGCACGCGGTATCAGAGTTTATTCACTTCGCCTGTACGTCTGAAGACATCAATAACCTCTCCCACGCGCTGATGCTGAAAACCGCCCGCGACGAAGTGGTTCTGCCTTACTGGCGCAAGCTGATTGACGCGGTAAAAGATCTGGCAACCCAGTACCGCGATGTGCCGCTGCTCTCCCGTACCCACGGTCAGCCGGCAACGCCGTCCACCATGGGTAAAGAGATGGCGAACGTCGCCTACCGTATGGAGCGCCAGTACCGTCAGCTGAACCAGGTGGAAATCCTCGGTAAAATCAACGGCGCGGTGGGTAACTACAACGCCCACATCGCGGCCTACCCGGAAGTCGACTGGCATCAGTTCAGCGAAGAGTTCGTCACCTCGCTGGGCATTCAGTGGAACCCGTACACCACCCAGATCGAGCCGCATGACTATATCGCTGAGCTGTTTGACTGCATCGCGCGCTTCAACACCATTCTGATCGACTTCGATCGCGATGTGTGGGGCTACATTGCGCTCAACCACTTCAAACAGAAGACCATCGCCGGAGAGATCGGCTCCTCCACCATGCCGCACAAGGTGAACCCGATTGACTTCGAAAACTCCGAAGGCAACCTCGGCCTGGCCAATGCGGTCATGCAGCACCTGGCCAGCAAACTGCCGGTTTCCCGCTGGCAGCGCGACCTGACCGACTCCACCGTCCTGCGTAACCTCGGCGTGGGCATCGGCTATGCGCTGATCGCCTATCAGTCCACCCTCAAAGGGATCAGCAAGCTGGAGCTGAACCAGGATCGCCTGCTGGACGAACTGGATCACAACTGGGAAGTACTGGCTGAGCCGATCCAGACCGTGATGCGCCGGTACGGTATCGAAAAACCGTACGAGAAGCTGAAAGAGCTGACCCGCGGCAAACGCGTTGACGCGGAAGGGATGAAGCAGTTTATTGACAGCCTCACCCTGCCGGAAGACGAAAAAGTGCGCCTCAAAGCGATGACTCCGGCCAACTATATCGGTCGGGCAACCACCATGGTTGACGAGCTGAAGTAATCGCCTTGCCCCTCTTTCCGGCGGAAAGAGGGGCGTTTTGTCGCCGGAAAGCAATCAGATCCAGACGTCGTTCACCGCCGTCCGCTCGCCGCCCTCATGGCCGGTATTCAGCACGCCACGCGGCTCAATCAGCATGAGCTTCGCTTCCGTCTCCGCCGAGGTCTTATGTTCCACCCCGCGCGGCACGACGATCATCTCCCCGGCCTTCACCAGCACATGTCCGTCGCGGAAGTCCACGCGTAATACCCCCTCCACCACCATCAATGTCTCATCGGTTTCCGGGTGGCTGTGCCAGATAAAATCGCCGGCGATACGCACGATCTTGAACTGATAGTCGTTCATCTCAGCCACCACTTTGGGCTGCCATTGTTCGCTGAACAGGGAAAATTTCTGAGCAAAATTAACGAGTTGATACATGGGCTGTCTCCTTGTGATAAAGGCAGTCAGCATAGTTCGCCTCGCCGCGGTCACGCTTGAACGATTGTGCAACCTGCACCGCGCTAGCCGCGGATCGCCCGCAGCCAGCGGCCCGGAGAGAGACCAAAGCGGCTGATAAACTGGCGCGTCATGTGGCTCTGATCGGCAAAGCCCGCGTCGGCGGCAATATCCACCAGACGTTCCCCGGCGCGCATCCGCTGGCGGCAAAAATCGAGCCGGCGCATCATGACGTAACGCCACGGGCTGGTGCCGTACAGCGTTCTGAAATCCCGGCTCAGGCTCCAGCGGTCCCGGCCGCTCACCTGCGATAAGGTGTCGAGGGTCATATCCTGCATAAAACAGGCATGGATATACTCCCGGGCCCTCTCCGCCGCCTGATAGTCAAATGCCTGGCGACGGGAACGCTGCCCGCCGACCACAGCCAGGGTCTGCGCCAGGTCGTACAGAGCATCCTCTTCCTCCAGCGGCTCGAAGGTGTCCGTGACCGCTTTTAACAACGGCTGCGCGGCGCAACGCAGACGCGGATCCGCCGACAGGCCGCCGGGGATAAACGGCAATGGCCTGCCGCCGAGTATCTTTTGGATCAGCGCCGGTTCGATATAGACCATGCGGTAGTGAAACCCCGCCTCGGTGCCCGCCTCGCCGTCGTGTATTTCGTCCGGGTGAAGCACCATCGTCCCGCCAGGCAGACTGTGCTGTTGCCCGCCGCGATAGTGAAAGCTCTGCACGCCGGCAATCGTCTGGCCGATAGCATAGGTATCATGCCGGTGCGGCTCGTAGCCGTGGCCGCCGAAGAAGGCTTCGATGCGTTCCGTCTGGCTGGGCGACTGCGCCAGCCTGACCCAGTCCGCACTTTTCTGTTGAGACATAATGGATAACCTGCGGCGACATTGAGAGGTGATCCCAGCACTATTACACAAAAAATTAACATCACCAACCCGCGCACTGCCCGCGCCCGCCGCTGGGCGTTTGCTGAAATAACGCATAGAATGAAGGAGTTCCATGCACTATGCGCAAAGGGCATCACCGAATGCTGGCCTGCCTGGCGGTGTTATGCGCCGTTGGTATAAAAAGCTTTATTTAACAGCTGTTTATATTTTGCGTATATAATGAGCGTCAGATTACTATCAACACAGGAAGGGAGAACAGTCATGCGCGTACTCGTGGTTGAGGATAACGCCCTGCTGCGTCACCACCTCAAAGTTCAGCTGCAGGAGCTGGGCCATCAGGTCGATGCGGCGGAAGATGCCAGGGAAGCGGACTACTATCTGGGCGAACATCTCCCGGATATCGCCATCGTCGACCTCGGCCTGCCGGATGAAGACGGACTATCGCTGATCCGCCGCTGGCGCAGCCACGATGTGTCGCTGCCGGTGCTGGTGCTGACCGCCCGCGAAGGGTGGCAGGATAAAGTGGAAGTGCTGAGCGCCGGGGCGGATGATTACGTCACCAAGCCTTTCCATATTGAAGAGGTTGCCGCCCGCATGCAGGCGCTGCTGCGCCGTAACAGCGGCCTGGCCTCGCAGGTGATCTCCCTGCCGCCGTTCCAGGTCGACCTCTCCCGGCGCGAGCTGTCGGTGAATGACCAGCCGATCAAGCTGACGGCCTTTGAGTACACCATTATGGAAACCCTGATCCGCAACCGCGGCAAAGTGGTCAGCAAAGATTCCCTGATGCTCCAGCTTTACCCGGATGCCGAACTGCGTGAGAGCCATACCATCGACGTACTGATGGGCCGGCTGCGCAAGAAAATTCAGGCTGAATACCCACAGGACGTCATCACCACGGTGCGCGGCCAGGGCTATCTGTTCGAACTGCGCTGATGAAGGGATTGTTGCGACATATCTTCCCGCTGTCATTACGGGTTCGCTTCCTGCTGGCGACCGCCGGGGTCGTGCTGGTGCTGTCGCTGGCCTATGGCATGGTAGCGCTGGTGGGCTACAGCGTCAGCTTCGATAAAACCACCTTCCGCCTGCTGCGCGGCGAGAGCAATCTCTTCTATATGCTGGCGAAATGGGAGAACGGCGCTATTGACGTCGATATCCCGGAAAATCTGAATATGGAAAGCCCGACGGTGACCCTTATCTACGATGAGAAGGGTAAACTGCTGTGGGCGCAGCGCGATGTCCCCTGGCTGGCGAAACGCATTCAACCGGAATGGCTGAAGAGCAATGGTTTCCATGAGATCGAAGCCGATGTCGACAGCAGTAGCATGCTGCTGCGCAACAACCACGAGATTCAGGAACAGCTGGACGCCATCCGCGAGCAGGGCGACGATTCGGAGATGACCCACTCGGTGGCGATCAACCTCTACCCGGCCACCAGCAAAATGCCCCAGCTCAGCATTGTGGTGGTCGATACCATTCCGGTGGAGCTCAAGCGCAGCTATATGGTATGGAGCTGGTTTATCTACGTGCTGGCCGCCAACCTGCTGCTGGTGATCCCCCTGCTGTGGGTCGCCGCCTGGTGGAGCCTGCGGCCTATCGAGTCGCTGGCGAAAGAGGTGCGTGAGCTGGAGGAGCACCACCGCGAAAAGCTCAATCCCAACACCACCCGCGAGCTGACCCGGCTGGTCAGCAACCTTAACCGCCTGGTTCGCAGCGAGCGTGAACGCTATGACAAATACCGCACCACCCTCACCGATCTCACCCACAGCCTCAAAACGCCGCTGGCGGTGATGCAGAGTACGCTTCGCTCGCTGCGCGGCGAGAAGATCAGCGTCGACGAGGCGGAGCCGGTGATGCTGGAGCAGATAAGCCGCATTTCGCAGCAGATTGGTTACTATTTGCATCGCGCCAGCATGCGCAGCGGCGGTACCCTGCTGAGCCGGGAACTGCACCCGATCGCCCCCCTGCTCGACAGCCTGACCTCCGCCCTCAACAAGGTCTATCAGCGTAAAGGGGTCAATATCTCGCTCGACATCTCGCCGGAGATCACTTTTGTCGGCGAGCAGAACGATTTTATGGAAGTGATGGGTAACGTTCTCGATAACGCCTGTAAGTACTGTCTGGAGTTCGTGGAAGTTTCCGTGCGCCAAACCACCGACAGCCATCTGCATATTCTGGTGGAAGACGATGGCCCGGGGATCCCGCAGAGCCAACGCCGCGCCGTCTTTGACCGCGGCCAGCGGGCAGATACGCTGCGTCCCGGCCAGGGTGTGGGGCTCTCCGTCGCCCGCGAAATCGTCGAACAATATGACGGGGAGATTATCGCCGGCGAAAGCCTGCTCGGCGGCGCCTGCATGGAGGTGGTGTTTGGCCGCCAGCTGATGGAAGATAAACAGGGTTAATCATTGAGTTTTTTAACGGCGCCTGCATCGCCGGGGCGCCGCATCCGTTATAATCCCTGTCAGACACCTGCAGTGGAATATCAATATGGATTATCAATTAACGCTTAACTGGCCCGACTTTATCGAACGCTACTGGCAAAAACGGCCGGTGGTACTGAAGCGCGGCTTCGCCAATTTTATCGACCCCCTAAGCCCGGACGAACTGGCTGGACTGGCCATGGAGAGCGAGGTCGATAGCCGCCTTGTCAGCCATCAGGATGGAAAATGGCAGGTCAGTCACGGTCCCTTCGAAAGCTACGATCACCTGAGTGAAAACAACTGGTCCCTGCTGGTGCAGGCGGTTAACCACTGGCATGAACCCTCAGCGGCGCTGATGCATCCGTTCCGCGCTCTGCCGGACTGGCGTATCGACGATCTGATGATCTCCTTCTCGGTACCCGGGGGCGGCGTCGGTCCGCATCTGGATCAGTATGATGTGTTTATCATTCAGGGCACCGGCCGTCGGCGCTGGCGCGTCGGGGAAAAGGTGCCGATGAAACAGCACTGCCCGCATCCGGACCTGCTGCAGGTTGACCCCTTCGAGGCGATCATCGATGAAGAGATGGAGCCGGGCGATATTCTTTATATTCCGCCAGGATTCCCGCATGAGGGGTATTCGCTGGAAAACTCGCTCAACTATTCGGTCGGCTATCGCGCGCCGAATGCCCGCGAGCTGTTCAGCGGCTTTGCCGACTACGTTCTCCAGCGCGAACTGGGCAGCCAGCGCTACGCCGATCCGGACGTGCCGTCGCGCGACCATCCGGCGGATATTTTACCCGTCGAACTCGACCGCCTGCGCGAGATGATGTTGGGGCTGATTAACCAACCAGAGCACTTTAAACAGTGGTTCGGCGAGTTTATCACCCAGTCGCGTCATGAGCTCGACGTCGCGCCGCCGGAGCCGCCGTATCAGCCAGATGAAATTTACGATGCCCTGCAGCAGGGCGACACGCTGGAACGGCTGGGCGGCCTGCGGGTGCTGCGCATTGACGGCGAGGTGTTCGTCAATGGTGAGAAGATCAACTCCCCGCACCGCCCGGCGCTGGACGCCTTAGCCACCCATCTGACGCTGCGCGCCGACCATTTTGGCGATGCGCTGGAAGATCCTTCTTTCCTCGCCATGCTGGCAGCGCTGGTCAACAGCGGCTACTGGTTCTTTGGCGACTGAGCCATCATCCTGCCCGGCGGCGCTGCGCTTGCCGGGCCTACGGGTTCTGCGGTCACCGGTTGGACCGTAGGCCGGATAAGGCGAAGCCGCCATCCGGCACTTTGTGGTTTCGATGGCGGCGATGTCTTACCCGAGCATTATCGCCTCTCGCCTGCATCAAATTCGCTTACCTCACCCGCCCAATCCGGCGGATACCCTCCCCGGCGCACGTCGCGATGAAAGGTCGAATACGGCCAATCCTCTACCCGACGGACATGACCGTGCTTAACGGGATTGATATAAACGTAATCCATATGCCGCCGGTAATCTTCTTCATTACGGATGGCATGTTCCCAGAAGCGCGGCTGCCAGATAGAGCGCTGTGCCAGCGCCCGGGTAAACGTTTTTTTAATATCCCGCCAGCGACCAGAATAATCGGTATCCCCCTCAGGCAGGGTCCAGATGCAGTGCATATGCTCTGGTAAAACCACCCAGCTATTAATCAGAAAAGGTTTTTTGCTTTTAACAAACGCTGTAGCGGCACGCAGATGATCAATATGCCGCGTCAGGAGATCGCTGTGGCGATTTTGCAGGTTAACGGTGAAGAACCAGCAGCCGCCGGGGAGATAACTGCGACGATAATCAGACATGTGAGGTTCCCTCCTCATTGCCAGCCTAAAAGCTTTTGCCCGGCGGCGCTGCGCTTGCCGGGCCTACAAACAGCACGGGTTACGTAGGCCGGATAAGGCGAAGCCGCCATCCGGCATCTTGTGCGACACGCAGAATGACCGGGCTGGTTGCGAAGGCTATTTCCCTTTTCGTGCCGCCGTCAGCTCGGCGATACGCACGATCACCTGCACCGCCTTCTCCATCCCTTCCAGGGTGACAAACTCATGTTTGCCATGATAGTTGTAGCCGCCGGTAAACAGGTTCGGGCACGGCAGGCCCATAAACGAGAGCTGCGCGCCGTCGGTGCCACCGCGGATCGGCTTCATTTGCGGTTCAATATCGCAGTCCACCATCGCCTGGCGGGCAATATCGACCACATGTGGATGGGCGATCACCTGCTCATGCATGTTGTAATAACTGTCCTCGATTACCAGCTCGATATAGCAGTCCGGGTGCAGCCCCTTGCCGACCTTTTTGGCGATCTCCATCATCTTGCGTTTACGCGCCTCAAAGTGCTTGCGGTCAAAATCGCGGATGATGTAGTGCATCTCGGCCCGATCCACGCTGCCTTTGATGCTGGTGAGGTGATAAAAGCCTTCATAACCTTCGGTGGTCTCTGGCGCCTCGTCGGCTGGCACTTCGGCATGAATGCGCGCGGCCAGCGACAGCGCGTTGACCATCACCCCTTTTGCGGTGCCGGGATGCACGTTATTGCCGACAATCTTGATGGTCACCGAGGCAGCGTTGAAGTTTTCAAACTCCAGTTCCCCCACGCCACCGCCGTCGACGGTATAGGCCCAGCGGGCGTCAAAGGCCTCGACATCGAAATGCTTCGCCCCTTTTCCGACCTCTTCATCGGGGGTGAAGGCCACGCGGATATCGCCGTGGGGGATGTTTTTCGCCTGCAGGGTCGCCAGCGCGGTCATGATCTCGGCGATGCCGGCCTTGTCGTCCGCCCCCAGCAGCGTTTTCCCGTCGGTGGTGATCAGCGTCTGTCCCAAAAGCTGATGCAGAACCGGGAACATCACCGGGGAGAGCACCTCATCGCCGATGCCCAGCGCGATATCGCCGCCGCGATAGTTTTCGACAATCTGCGGATTAACGTTTTTACCGCTGAAATCCGGGGAAGTATCGACGTGAGAGATAAAGCCGATGGCCGGGATATCGCCCTCCACGTTGGCGGGCAGGGTTCCCATTACCGTCCCTTTTTCACTCAGCGTTACCTTGACCAGTCCCATTTCTTCCAGCTGCGCCTGCAACAGGCGTAACAGCTTCCACTGCCCTTCCGTGCTGGGGATCTGACGAACGCCAGGCTTCGACTGCGTGTCCAAAGAAACGTACTGCAAAAAACGCTCAAGCAATTTATCCATGTAGCCACCCTCTTCTTTTGTGACAACATTATTCATAAGCCAGAAAAGACAAATATTGCGTCAGGTCATTCTTAGCCCGTAAAGCGAAATTTAATAACGGAACCGACGTTATGGTGTAAAGGTAGACTATGCAGGCGTATCAAGGATTGGCGATTACCCTCGTTTGCCGTAGAATGCTGGCCCTTATTAAAAACGTGCAACCCCAAAGGTGGTTAATCACAAACCCCGCAGCGGTCGGAAGTTTCCGTTGCGTCTACATGGGACAGAGTCAAAAATTGAATATACAACCGCGTTCGCGTTCGCCGCTGGTGCAACTGGCGGGAATTCGCAAGAGCTTTGATGGTAAAACGGTCATCGATAACCTTAACCTGACCATCAACAATGGTGAGTTTCTCACCCTGCTTGGCCCCTCTGGCTGCGGTAAAACCACCGTTCTGCGCCTTATCGCCGGTCTGGAAAACGTCGACAGCGGACGGATCCATCTCGAAGATCACGATATCACCCATGTCCCGGCGGAAAACCGCCACGTCAATACTGTCTTTCAAAGCTACGCCCTGTTTCCGCATATGACGGTATTCGAGAACGTCGCCTTTGGCCTGCGGATGCAGAAAACCCCGGCGGCGGAAATCACCCCGCGGGTTCTGGATGCCTTAAAGATGGTGCAGCTGGAAGACTTTGCCCAGCGCAAACCGCACCAGCTCTCCGGAGGCCAGCAGCAGCGCGTGGCCATCGCCCGCGCGGTGGTTAACAAACCGCGTCTGCTGCTGCTCGATGAATCCCTTTCGGCGCTGGATTACAAGTTGCGCAAGCAGATGCAGAACGAACTGAAAGCGCTGCAGCGTAAGCTCGGGATCACCTTCGTCTTCGTGACCCACGATCAGGAAGAGGCCCTGACCATGTCCGATCGCATCGTGGTCATGCGCGATGGAAAAATCGAACAGGACGGTACCCCGCGAGAGATCTACGAAGAGCCGAAAAACCTGTTCGTCGCCAGCTTTATCGGCGAGATCAATATCTTCGACGCCACCGTGATCGAGCGCCTCGACGCGCAGCGCGTGCGCGCCAGTGTCGAAGGACGGGAGTGCAACATCACCGTCAATTTTGCCGTGGAGGCCGGCCAGCGTCTGCACGTCCTGCTGCGCCCGGAAGATCTGCGCGTCGATGAGATCCACCACAACAGCGACGCCGACGGCCTGATCGGCTATGTGCGCGAGCGTAACTATAAGGGGATGACCCTTGAGTCGGTGGTGGAGCTGGAAAACGGCAAAATGGTGATGGTCAGCGAGTTCTTTAACGAAGACGACCCGGATTTCGACCACTCTCTTGATCAGAAAATGTCTATCAATTGGGTGGAGAGCTGGGAGGTGGTGCTGGCCGATGAAGAACTCCAGTAAATTCCAGAATGTGGTGATCGCCACCATCGTCGGTTGGCTGGTGCTGTTTGTCTTCCTGCCCAACCTGATGATCATCGCCACCAGCTTTCTGACCCGCGACGACGCCAACTTCGTCAAGCTGGTCTTCACGCTGGACAACTACTCGCGGCTGCTGGATCCGCTCTACTACGACGTGCTGCTGCATTCGCTGAACATGGCGCTGCTGGCGACCCTCGCCTGCCTGGCGCTGGGCTACCCGTTTGCGTGGTTCCTTGCCCGGCTGCCGCAGAAGGTGCGCCCCCTGCTGCTGTTTCTGCTGATCGTCCCCTTCTGGACCAATTCGTTGATCCGTATTTACGGGCTGAAGATTTTCCTCAGTACCAAAGGCTATCTGAACGAGTTCCTGCTGTGGTTAGGGGTGATCGACACGCCGATACGCATTATGTTCACCCCCTCGGCGGTGATTATCGGTCTGGTGTATATCCTGCTGCCGTTTATGGTGATGCCGCTCTACTCCAGCATTGAGAAACTGGATCGCCCGCTGCTGGAAGCGGCGAAAGATCTCGGCGCCAGTAAGCTGCAGACCTTTATCCGCATCATCATCCCGCTGACTATGCCGGGGATCATCGCCGGCTGTCTGCTGGTGATGCTGCCGGCGATGGGGCTGTTCTACGTTTCCGACCTGATGGGCGGCGCCAAGAACCTGCTGATCGGCAACGTGATCAAGAGTCAGTTCCTGAATATTCGCGACTGGCCGTTCGGCGCGGCTACCAGCATTACCTTAACCCTGGTGATGGGCCTGATGCTGTTGATTTACTGGCGCGCGGCGCGCCTGCTGAATAAAAAGGTGGAGCTGGAATGATTGGTCGACTGCTGCGCGGCGGCTTTATGACCGCCATCTACGCGTATCTCTACATCCCTATTATTATTCTGATCGTTAACTCGTTTAACCGGTCGCGCTTCGGTATCAACTGGCAGGGGTTCACCACCGACTGGTATAGCCTGCTGATGAACAACGACAGCCTGCTGCAGGCCGCCCAGCACTCCCTGACCATGGCGGTGCTGTCGGCAACCTTCGCCACCCTTATCGGCTCGCTGACCGCCGTGGCGCTGTACCGCTACCGCTTTCGTGGCAAACCGTTTGTCAGCGGCATGCTGTTTGTGGTGATGATGTCGCCCGATATTGTCATGGCCATCTCCCTGCTGGTGCTGTTTATGCTGATTGGTATTCAGCTTGGTTTCTGGTCGCTGCTGTTTTCGCATATCACCTTCTGCCTGCCGTTTGTGGTGGTCACCGTGTTCTCCCGGCTGAAAGGCTTTGATGTGCGGATGCTGGAGGCAGCGAAAGATCTCGGTGCCAGTGAGATGACCATCCTGCGCAAAATCATCCTGCCACTGGCGATGCCAGCGGTGGCTGCCGGATGGCTGCTGAGCTTCACCCTGTCGATGGATGACGTGGTGGTCTCTTCGTTCGTGACCGGTCCAGGGTATGAAATCCTGCCGCTGAAGATCTATTCGATGGTCAAGGTTGGCGTTTCGCCTGAGGTGAACGCCCTGGCCACGATTCTGTTGGTTCTGTCGCTGGTGATGGTCATCGCCAGTCAGTTAATTGCACGTGATAAAACTCAGGGGACGTTAAAATGAAAAAATGGTCACGCCACCTGCTCGCAGCCGGCGCTCTGGCAATCGGCATGAGCGCCGCGCACGCGGACGATAGCAAAACGCTCTATTTCTATAACTGGACCGAATACGTACCGCCGGGCCTGCTGGAGCAGTTCACCAAAGAGACCGGCATCAAGGTTATCTATTCGACCTATGAGTCGAACGAAACCATGTACGCCAAGCTCAAGACCTATAAAGACGGCGCGTACGACCTGGTCGTCCCGTCGACCTACTTCGTCGACAAGATGCGCAAAGAAGGCATGCTGCAGAAGATCGACAAGAGCAAGCTGACTAACTTCAGCAACCTCGATCCGCAGATGCTGAACAAACCGTTCGATCCGAATAACGACTACTCCATTCCCTATATCTGGGGGGCGACGGCTATCGGCGTCAACAGCGATGCGATTGACCCGAAAACCATCACCAGCTGGGCCGACCTGTGGAAACCGGAATACAAAAGCAGCCTGCTGCTGACCGACGACGCGCGCGAAGTGTTCCAGATGGCGCTGCGTAAGCTGGGTTATTCCGGCAACACCACCGACCCGAAAGAGATTGAAGCCGCCTATAACGAGCTGAAAAAGTTAATGCCTAACGTCGCGGCGTTTAACTCCGATAACCCGGCGAACCCGTATATGGAAGGCGAAGTGAACCTCGGGATGGTATGGAACGGCTCGGCTTACGTCGCCCGCCAGGCCGGTACCCCGCTGGAAGTGATCTGGCCGAAAGAAGGCGGCATCTTCTGGATGGACAGCCTGTCGATCCCGGCGAATGCCAAAAACGTCGACGGCGCGCTGAAGCTGATTAACTTCCTGCTGCGCCCGGATGTCGCCAAACAGGTCGCGGAAACCATCGGCTACCCCACGCCAAACCTGGCGGCGCGCAAAATGCTCAGCCCGGCAGTGGCCAACGATAAATCGCTCTATCCGGACGCTGCGACCATTGAGAAAGGCGAATGGCAGAATGACGTCGGCAGCGCCAGCGCCATTTATGAAGAGTATTACCAGAAGCTGAAAGCGGGCCGCTAATCCCGCAGGGCGGAACCGCGGTTCCGCCTTTTTTTTGCTCTCACCTTATCCCCTCAGCGCGCGCCAGAGGATCGCCGGCAGCTTGCGCCAGCGCGGCCGATGATAAAAATCCACCAGCTTCTGCGCCACCGCTTCCTGCCCCCGGTGGGTAATAAACCAGGGCGGCAGGGGCATCAGCGTCAGTTCGCCATGCCATAGACTGCGCGGAAACGGCCGAAACGGCGCCTCAATCACCGTGCGCTCGGTTTTCTCCAGCATAAAGCTGTTATGCACCTTGCCCCGCCCGCTCTGAATATCGTCGAGCGTGTGGCCGGGAAACGCGCCCCACGGGCAGGGGGCTAACAGGAAGGCCACCCCGCTCCAGCAGTTGATCGCCACCGTGCCGTAGCGCAGCTCAGCGATTAACGCGTTAAAACGCTTACGTCCAATCGCTTTGCGGGTGCGCGGGTGGATCACAATATTGGCCCCCAGCGTGCCCTGCAGCCGCTGATTCGCATAGCCGATCGCCTGGCGCAGAAAGCTTTCCGCACTGTCGGCCTCAAGACGAGTGACCGACAGCCCCGGGCCAAAGACCTCCTGCTGACAGAACGCCGGGTCATCCTCGGTGTTCGCCACAATCAACGGCAGCGCGTCGCCACGCGCTATCTCCAGCGGCTGACGGGCGCGCAGGCGAAAGTCGGTCAGCCGTTTTTCAGCGCCGGGGTAGTAGTCCGGGCGGGTATTCGTGGCGATCAGTCGGTACAGCTGATTCAGCAAGCCCGTCGCTGGCTCCCAGCCCTGCTGCAGGATCAGCACCTGGCTGGCCACGCAGTTAAACCCGCCGTTGTTCATCTTCTGCGTCGCCAGCTGCTGCGCCTGAAACGCGATATCCGCCTCGCTCCACGGCCCCGGTACGATAATGGTAGGGCTGACGCCGCCCAGCTCCGAGGTCACCCGACGCGGGTTCAGCGGCGTCCCGGCGGCCCGACGCTGGCGAGCCGCTTCACCGTCGCCCCAGACGATGGCGTCATGGGTCTCGCGTGAGCCGGTGATATGGATCTCGTCGACGGCGGGATGGGTGGTCAGCCACGCTCCCGCCTGGGCGTCGCCGGTGACGATGCGGAGCGCATCCATGGCAATCAGCGGCGCCAGGGCCTGGGCCAGCAGATCGTGCAGATAATCATTCACCGGGTTGAGCTTCAGCAGGCAGACCTGATTTTCAATAAACAACTTGTGTAGCACATCCAGTGGCGCAATCGAGGCCACATTGCCGGCGCCAAGCACCAGCGCCAGCTTGCCCTGCCGCGCGGCCGGCGGGATGTCGTATGCCCGCGCCGCATAGCGGTCGAGATGGGCCCGGGTGACGCCTGGCTGCATCCATATCTCAGCGCGAATGCCGGAGAGCAGCAGCCGATCCCAGAGCGTGCCGGGCACCACCCGCAGCGCCAGGCGGCCATCCGCCAGCGTCCGCAGCGGGATCCGCCGCAGAAAGGTCTTCTCTTCCAGTTGCTCCAGGGTGGCGATAAGCCCGTTGCAGCCGACCATTAGCGCGCAGGGGCCCGCCAGCCACTCCTCCCCCGCCAGCGGATCGCCCGCCGGCAGCCCTTTGGCCGCCGCCGCCGCGGCCACCCACGCCGGGGCAACGCCGGCCAGGGCATCCTTGATCTGACGCAACAGCGCCAGACGACGGTTCACCGAGGTTTCCGCCCAACGCTGGCGCGCCGCCGACAAGGCGTGCAGGGCAGCATCATACTGAGAGCAGGTCGTCAGACCGGGTCGCGCATGGCTCATTTTCCCTCACTCATTAAAATCTCTCCATAGGCCTGGCGCAGCTGATTTTTGAGCACCTTACCCGTGGCGCTGACCGGTAGCGCGTCGACAAATATCACCCGGTCCGGGATCTGCCACTTTGGCACCCGCGTCTCAAACCAGGTCAGCAGATCGGTCTCTTCCACTTCGCCCCCTTCCGCGCGAACGCACAGCAGCACCGGCCGCTCGTCCCAGCGCGGATGACGGGCGGCGATGGCCGCCGCGCTGCGCACCGCCGGATGCGCGATGGCGATATTCTCCAGCTCAACGGTGGAGATCCACTCGCCACCGGACTTGATAATATCCTTTGCCCGATCGCAGATCACCAGATAACCATTGGCGTCGAGCGTACCGATATCGCCAGTATCAAACCAGCCTGCCGCGGTCAGGGCGCTCGCGTCCTGACCATAGTACTGCTCCACCACCCAGTGCCCTCTGACCTGCAGATACCCCTGACTTTGACCATCCCGGGGCAACGGTTCGCCATCCACGTCTGCTACCTGCAGTTCGATGCCGAAAATGGGCCGCCCCTGACCGGCACGCTGCTTTTGCTGCTCCTGCACCGGGAGCGCATCATGTTTGCTCAACGGCGTGTTGATGGTGCCGATGGGCGATGTTTCGGTCATTCCCCAGGCGTGGGTCAGCGCAATGCCGTAATCACGCTGAAAGGCCTCGGCCATCGACGGCGGCAGCGCGGAGCCGCCGACCAGCGCACGTTTAAATTCAGGCAATCGGACGTCTGTCCGGCGCATCGCCGCCAGCAAGCCGGCCCAGATCACCGGCACGCCAAACCCCACCGTTACCTTCTCGGCGGCCAGCAGCTGCAGCAGGCTGTCGCCATCGAGCTGCGGCCCCGGCAGTACCAGCCGCGCGCCGACCATGGCAGCGATAAACGGCGTCCCCCACGCGTTGACATGGAACATCGGCACCACCGGCAACAGGCTGTCCTTCGCCGATATGCCGGCGGCGTCCGGCTGGTTGCCGCTCAGGGCATGCAGGACCAGCGAACGATGGGTATTCAACACCCCCTTCGGCCGGCCGGTGGTCCCCGACGTGTAGCAGAGCGAAGCTGGGGTCAGTTCATTGAGTGTCGGCCAGCGATAGTCTACTGTCCCCTGCTGCAACAGATCGTCAAAAAACAGCAATGAGGGCAGCTGGCTGAGCGCCGCTTCGCTGCGGGGTTCCATCAGCACGATGTGTTTCACCGTCGGCAGCTGCGGCAGCAGCTGCGCCACCAGTGGCAGAAAGGTCTGGTCAAAAAACAGCACTTCGTCGGCAGCGTCGTTGAGGATATACCGCAGATGGTCAACCGACAGCCGCGGGTTGACAGTGTGCGTCACCCAGCCGCCGGAGGCGACGGCAAAATAGATCTCCAGGTGGCGGCGATTATTCCATGCCAGGGTAGCGCAGCGGGCGCCTGGCGGCAGCCCCAGCGACGCCAGCGCCGATGCCAGCCGCCGAGCACGGCAGGCCACCGCCCCCCAGCTGCTGCGCTCCTTCTCACCGCCAGTACTCACCGAGACAATCTCGGTCTCGCTGTGATATTGCGCCGCATGGCCGAGCAGCGCGGCGGTGGTGAGATCCTGATAAATCATCGGTGACGGCATTACGGGGTCTCCTTTACAGACTTCCGGCAGGGAACAGGGTCGCGGCGCGATCGTGCGGGCGCCTATTGAATCTGGTCTACATTTGCCGGTCTGCACAAAAAAACGTACAGAAATCAGCGGTCACGCACAAAATAGAGTGAGAAATGATTCAGGAGGAAAAAGACGAAATCATAACAGGCAGGTCATTGCTCTGGGCGGGTATCGCCCGGCAGCGGGCCGGGCGATAGCGGCGGGGATTTACAGCAGCGCTTTGGCTTTAGCAACCACGTTGTCGACGGTGAAACCGAACTCTTCGAACAGCTGCTCAGCCGGCGCAGACTCACCGAAGGTGGTCATGCCAACGATCGCGCCGTTCAGGCCAACGTATTTGAACCAGTAGTCAGCGATACCGGCTTCTACCGCAACGCGGGCAGAAACGGCTTTCGGCAGTACGGATTCGCGATAAGCGGCATCCTGCTTGTCGAACGCGTCGGTGGACGGCATGGAGACCACGCGCGCCTTCACGCCTTCGGCAGTCAGTTTGTCCCACGCGGCAACCGCCAGCTCTACTTCTGAACCGGTGGCGATGAAGATCAGCTCCGGCTGGCCGGCACAATCTTTCAGCACGTAACCGCCGCGAGCGACGTTTGCCAGCTGCTCTGCGGTACGCTCCTGCTGCGCCAGGTTCTGACGGGACAGAATCAGCGCGGTCGGGCCGTCGTGACGCTCTACGCCATATTTCCACGCAATCGCGGATTCAACCTGGTCACACGGACGCCAGGTGGACATGTTCGGGGTCACGCGCAGGGAAGCCACCTGCTCTACCGGCTGGTGAGTCGGGCCGTCTTCGCCCAGACCGATGGAGTCGTGGGTGTAGACCATCACCTGACGCTGTTTCATCAGCGCGGCCATACGTACCGCATTACGCGCGTATTCCACGAACATCAGGAAGGTGGAGGTGTACGGCAGGAAACCGCCGTGCAGCGCGATACCGTTGGCGATAGCGGTCATACCGAATTCACGCACGCCGTAGTGAATGTAGTTACCGGCAGTGTCTTCGTTGATCGGCTTAGAACCAGACCACAGGGTCAGGTTGGACGGCGCCAGGTCAGCGGAGCCGCCGAGGAATTCCGGCAGCAGCGGGCCAAACGCTTCAATCGCGTTCTGCGATGCTTTACGGCTGGCGATTTTCGCCGGGTTCGCCTGCAGCTTCGCGATGAACTCGTTAGCTTTGGCGTCGAAGTCAGACGGCATCTCACCTTTCATACGACGGGTGAATTCGGCTGCTTCCTGCGGGAAGGCTTTCGCGTAGGCAGCAAACTTCTCATTCCATGCGGCTTCTTTTGCCTGGCCAGCTTCTTTTGCATCCCACTGCGCATAGATGTCAGACGGGATGTCAAACGGCGCGTGTTTCCAGCCCAGCGCTTCGCGGGTCAGCGCGATTTCTGCGTCGCCCAGCGGTGCGCCGTGGGAGTCATGGGTACCGGCTTTGTTCGGCGAACCAAAACCAATGATGGTTTTGCACATCAGCAGGGACGGTTTGTCGGTGACCGCACGCGCTTCTTCAACCGCGCGTTTGATGGCGTCAGCGTCGTGACCGTCAACGCCGCGCACCACGTGCCAGCCGTAGGCTTCAAAGCGTTTCGCGGTATCGTCGGTGAACCAGCCTTCAACGTGGCCGTCGATGGAGATGCCGTTGTCATCATAGAAGGCCACCAGTTTGCCCAGTTTCAGGGTACCGGCCAGGGAGCACACTTCATGAGAAATGCCTTCCATCATGCAGCCGTCGCCCATGAAGGCGTAGGTGTAGTGGTCGACGATGTCGTGTCCCGGACGGTTGAACTGCGCCGCCAGAGTTTTCT